>JACPEA010000012.1 GCA_016183765.1 Bacteroidota bacterium | reverse complement strand
AGTAGACGTATTAAATATAAAAGGACAGAAGACCGGCAGAACGGTTGAATTACCTGCTGATGTATTCGGTATCGAACCGAACGATCACGTGATTTACCTGGCTGTGAAACAATACCTGGCCCAGGGCCGTCAGGGTACACACAAAGTGAAAACCCGCGCCGAAGTACATGGTGCCAGCCGTAAGCTGCATAAGCAAAAAGGAACCGGTGGCGCCCGTAAAGGTAATATCCGTAACCCGCTGTACAAAGGTGGTGGTACCATCTTCGGACCTAAACCGCACTCTTACGACTTCAAACTGAACCGTAAAGTGAAGGACCTGGCCAAGATGTCTGCCCTGAGTTATAAAGCCAAGGATAACGCCATCATGGTTCTGGAAGACATCAATATGGATGCTCCTAAGACCAAACAGGTGGTTGATATCATGAACAACCTGAACGTGGCTAATAAAAAAACATTGATCGTGTTACCAGAATACAACGACAACCTGTACCTGAGTACACGCAATATTCCAAATATTACCAGTTCATTACTGGCCGACATCAACACTTATGAGATCATGAATGCCGATGTCCTGGTGATCACTGAAAATACCGCCAAGATCTTCGCAGAAGAAGAAGGCGTAACCGCTTAATTTAAGTAACGTTTCAAACAGATACAAATGAAACTGACTGAAGTACTGATAAAGCCCATTTTAACTGAGAAAGCCAACGCTCAACAGGAAAAATTAAGAAGGTATGCTTTCCGAGTAGACCGCAGGGCCAACAAACTGGAGATCAAAAAAGCAGTAGAAGAATTCTACGGAGTAAATGTAGTGGATGTGAACACTGCTGTTGTTCCAGGTAAGAACAAAACCCGTTACACCAAAGCCGGTTTCATACAGGGTATGAAAAGTGCTTACAAGAAAGCGCTGGTGACCGTAGCAGAAGGTGAAACGATCGATCTGTATTCAAACATTTAATTATAGCACGCGGAGCTGAAAAATCCGTAGTAAAAAGAGTAAAAAATGGCACTTAAAAAGTACAAACCAATCACAGCAGGAACACGTTGGAGAATTGGTAATGCCTATGCTGAGATCACTACCAACGAGCCTGAGAAGAGCTTGCTGGAGCCTCAGAAGAACACTGCCGGCCGTAACTCATCCGGTCGTCGTGTATCGCGTTATATGGGTGGTGGTAACAAACACCACTATCGTATCATCGATTTCAAAAGGAATAAGACCGGCGTTAGCGCTACGGTAGCTTCTATCGAGTACGATCCGAACAGAACCGCTTTCATCGCCCTGCTGCAATATGCAGACGGTGAGAAAAGATACATCATTGCCCCACAGGGTTTACAGGTAGGCGCCACTGTTATCTCTGGCGACGAAGTAGCTCCTGAGATCGGTAACGCTCTGTTGATGAAGAATATGCCATTGGGTACTATGATCCACAACATCGAATTACAGCCTGGTCAGGGTGGTAAACTGGTAAGAAGTGCAGGATCTTCTGCACAGCTGGCCAACAAGGAAGAGAAATACGCAGTATTGAAGATGCCTTCCGGCGAATTGAGAAAAGTATTGATCAACTGTTATGCTACCGTAGGTGTGGTTTCCAACAGCGACCATAACCTGGAAACTGCCGGTAAAGCGGGTAAAAACCGCTGGAAAGGTATCCGCCCACGTGTTCGTGGTGTTGCGATGAACCCGGTAGATCACCCGATGGGTGGTGGTGAAGGTAAAGCTTCCGGTGGACACCCACGCAGCAGAACCGGTAAGTATGCAAAAGGTGAGAAGACACGTACCAAAGGAAAGGGTAGCGACAAACTGATCATCCAGCGCAGAGACGGAAAAAAATTAGCAAAATAGCAATTTGAAAATACGGCAATTTGAAAATTTGAAAATGATTTTCAGATCGCCACAAAAACAAAATTTTCAAATTTTCAAATTTTCAAATTAACCAATATGGGTCGTTCGATAAAAAAAGGTCCTTACGTAGACGCAAACTTAGAAGGTAAAGTGGTTGCGATCAACGACGGTAAAAACAAGAAAGGTGTCATCAAAACCTGGAGCCGCCGTAGCACCATTACGCCTGATTTCGTAGGTCACACATTTGCTGTGCATAACGGAAACAAGTTCATCCCTGTTTATGTAACAGAATTCATGGTAGGTCACAAACTTGGAGAGTTTGCTCCAACCAGGAACTTCAGAGGACACGCAGGAGCCAAAAAATAACACAACACAGTTTGTAGTCTGTGGTCTGTAGTTTGTGGTTAATATCCACAGGCAATTCAAACCAAAGACTACAGGCCACAAACCAATAAAGAAATGGAAGCAGTAGCTAAACTGAACAATTACCCGACCGGCCCGCGCAAAATGCGTTTGCTGGCTGATGTGATCCGCGGTATGGAAGTAGAGAAAGCCCTGGCTATTCTTGAGCACCATCCACAGCACAATGCCACTCCTTTGGCAAAACTGCTGAAAAGTGCCATCAGTAACTGGGAGCAGAAAAACGGCGGAGCCAGTGCGGCAGACAGCAGCCTGGTGGTAAAGACCGTATTTGTAGATGGAGGCCGTGTACTGAAGCGTATGCGCCCTGCACCACAAGGCCGCGGATACAGGGTTCGTAAACGCAGCAACCACGTAACATTAATCGTAGATTCTAAAAACTAATTGTAAAACCATTATATGGGTCAGAAAGCAAATCCAATTGGTAACAGGTTAGGTATCATCCGCGGATGGGACAGTAACTGGTATGGCAGTAAGAAAGATTACGCATCCAAACTGATCGAAGATCATAAGATCCGTACTTACCTGAGTGCCCGTATTAACAAAGGTGGTATTGCCAAAATTGTTATTGAGCGTACACTGGGTAAGTTAATCGTAACCATCCATACCTCCAAGCCTGGTATCATTATCGGTAAAGGTGGTGGTGAAGTTGACCGTATTAAGGAAGAATTGAAGAAATTGACCGGTAAGGATGATGTTCAGATCAACATCCTCGAGATCCGTCGTCCAGAACTGGATGCCACCATCGTAGGTGACACCATCGCACGCCAGATCGAGAACCGTATCAACTTCAAACGTGCTACCAAGATGGCGATCGCTTCTACCCTGCGTATGGGTGCAGAAGGTATCAAGGTGAAACTCAGCGGACGTTTGGGTGGATCAGAGATCGCCCGTAGCGAAGAGTTCAAACAGGGACGTACACCCTTGCATACTTTCCGTATGGATATCGATTACGCCAACGTGTTTGCACAAACCGTTTACGGAAAGATCGGTATCAAAGTATGGATCTGTAAAGGTGAAGTATTAGGTAAGCGCGAACTGAATCCGAACTTTGTAGGTGGTAAGAACGATATGAGCGACAGAAGGGATGGAGGTCGTGAAGACCGCAGACCAGGTGGCGACAGGAGAGATGACCGCAGGGGTGGTGGCGACCGTGGTGGCCGCGATAACCGTGGTGGTGGCGGAAGAGGTAGAAGTTAAAAACTGAATTTGAAAATGTGGCAATTTGGAAATTGGAAATTGATTTTCAGATCACCACTTACCGCAGACCATTTTCAGATTTTCAAATTAACGAATTTTCAAATTGAAATAAATGTTACAGCCTAAAAGAAGTAAGCATAGGAAGCAGCAAAAAGGACGCATTCGCGAAGTAGCAAAGCGTGGTACTTCCATTTCATTCGGATCTTTTGCCCTGAAGGCACTGGAGCCAATCTGGTTAACCAACCGCCAGATCGAATCTGCCCGTCAGGCGATGACCCGTGCGATGAAACGTGAGGGAAATGTATGGATCCGTGTTTTCCCTGACAAGATCATTACCCGCAAACCGGCCGAAGTAAGGATGGGTAAGGGTAAGGGTAATCCTGAATTCTGGGCTGCTGTGGTAGAACCAGGACGTATCATCTTCGAATGTGATGGTGTTACAGAAGCTGTTGCCAAAGAAGCAATGGACCTGGCCGCACAGAAATTACCGATCGCAACCAAATTTATCGTAAGAAGAGATTTGCAAGCATAAAGACAATTTGAAAATGTGCTGATTTGAAAATTTGAAAGAGATTTTCAGAAAAGCATAAGCCAAATTTTCAAATTTCCAAATTCTCAAATTTTCAAATTGACCCAATGGCAAACAAACAGACATACGAATTTAACAGGTCTATCAGGGATCTGAATATCGCAGATCTGAAAACAAAGATCCAGGAAGACCAGTTACGCCTGAAAAAGCTTGAGTTCGCTCACGCGATCTCTCCGCTGGAGAATCCAATGAATATCCGCGGTCTCCGCAGGGATATCGCCCGTTTGAAAACGGAATTGAAGAAAAAAGAAATGGGTATTTAAAAAAGCTGTGGGCTTATAGCTGTGAGCTGTGAGCTTATAGGAAACATACAGTTGCTCGAGGCCCGAAGCTCGTAGCTCAAAGCTTAAAAAACTTAAACAATGGCTGAAGTAAGAAATTTGCGTAAAACAAGGACCGGGGTGGTTACCAGCGACAAGATGGATAAAACCATCACCGTTGCTGTAGAAAGAAAAGTAAAACACCCTATCTATGGTAAGTTCGTAAAGAAAACCACCAAGTTCCATGCTCATGATGAAAAGAGTGAGTGTACTATCGGTGATGTAGTTAAGATCATGGAAACCCGTCCGCTCAGCAAAACAAAGCGCTGGAGACTGGTGGAGATCATAGAAAAAGCGAAGTAAGCTTTTTTACATGCTGTGCGCAGTTGGTTAGCCAAAGCCACAGCCTCTGAAACAAATTGTTATAAATGCCGGGATCAAAGTCCCAGGCTCAAAGCTAAAAAAGATGATTCAGCAAGAAAGCAGACTAAACGTAGCTGATAACAGTGGTGCCAAAGAGGTCCTGTGTATCAGGGTTCTCGGAAACAGTGGCCAGGATTATGCCAGGATCGGCGATAAGATCGTAGTGACCGTAAAGGATGCGATCCCTGCAGGTGGCGTTAAGAAGGGTACTGTATCAAAAGCAGTTATCGTTCGTACTAAAAACAAGTTACGCCGTAAAGACGGTTCCTATATCCGTTTCGACGACAACGCGGTTGTGTTGTTGAACAACGCGGATGAGCCTCGTGGTACACGTATCTTCGGACCGGTAGCACGTGAATTACGTGATAAGGGTTACATGAAGATCATTTCACTGGCGCCGGAAGTATTGTAGAAAACTGCCGTTAGCTGTTGGCGATAGCTGATAGCCGATACGGTCGATATAATAAATTGGTCAGCAAAGGCTGACCGCTAAAAGCTAAAAGCTCAAAATAATGAGTACAAGATTCAAACCCAAATTCAACATCAAAAAAGGAGACACCGTTGTGGTGATCGCCGGTGATGACAAGGACTTGAAAAAGCCCCGTAAGGTGTTGGAAGTTATCGTTGACAAGGGACGTGTTGTTGTAGAAGGTGTTAACATCGCTACCAAACACACCAAACCTTCTGCTGCCAACACAAAGGGTGGTATCATAAAGATCGAAGCGCCTATCAGCATCAGCAATGTGATGTTATGGGATGCCAAGAAAGGTGAGCCAACGAAAGCAAAACGCACCCGTGAAAATGGCAAATTAGTACGTATCTCTAAAAAATCAGGGGAGGTAATCAAATAATGAGTACTGTAAAATACACTCCGAGATTAGCAGGTAAATATACCAAAGAGGTTATCCCTGCTTTAATGAAGAAGTTTGCTTACAAAACTGTAATGCAGGCTCCTAAACTGGAAAAGATCTGTATCAACCGTGGCGTTAACGGCGCGGTGACTGATAAAAAACTGGTTGACATCGCAGTTGAAGAACTGAACATGATCACCGGTCAGAAAGCAGTTCCTACCATGTCTAAGAAAGACATTTCAAACTTCAAACTGCGTAAAGGCATGCCGATCGGCGCACGCGTTACACTGAGAGGTGAGAAGATGTACGAATTCCTGGACAGGCTGGTTTCTGTGGCTTTACCACGTGTACGTGACTTCAAAGGTATCAGCGACAAGGCATTTGACGGACGCGGTAACTACACCCTGGGTGTGACCGAGCAGATCATCTTCCCTGAGATCGATATCGATAAAGTGAACAAGATCACTGGTCTGGATATCACTTTTGTGACTACGGCGAATACCAATGAAGAAGCTTACGAGCTGCTGAAAGAACTGGGTATGCCATTCAAAAATGCTAAAAAAGAAAACAACTAATATCACATGGCAAAGAAATCAATTACCGCCAGGCAAAACAAGCGTGAGAAAATGGTTGCCAAATTCGCAGAAAAACGTGCCGCTTTGAAAGCTGCAGGCGATTATGCTGCTTTGGACCTGCTTCCTAAGAACGCTTCACCTGTAAGGTTGAAAAACCGTTGTCAGTTAACCGGCCGTCCAAAAGGATACATGCGTTATTTCGGTATCTCAAGGATCATGTTCCGTGATATGGCGCTGAACGGCCAGATCCCTGGTGTAAAGAAAGCCAGCTGGTAAATTAAGACATGTTTCCAGGTGCGGGCAGCCGCAAACCGGTAACAAACAAAATTTTGAACAAGATTTAATTCTAATAAACATGGTAACTGATCCTATAGCAGACTTCTTAACCAGAATTCGTAACGCTCAGTTGGCTGGCCACAGGCTGGTTGAAATTCCTGCTTCTAATCTGAAGAAGCGCTTAACAGAGATCCTGTACGAACAGGGTTATATCCTGAAGTACAAGTTTGAAGATGACAACAAGCAGGGCCTGATCAAGATCGCCCTGAAATACGATCCTCAAACCAAACAGGCCGCTATCCGTTCTCTGGAAAGGGTTAGCCGTCCGGGTCTGCGCCAGTACGCCAAACCTGCTGAGATCAAACGTGTGATCAATGGTCTGGGTGTTGCTATCCTGAGTACCTCTAAAGGCGTATTGACCGATAAGCAGGCGAAGGCCCAGAACGTAGGTGGTGAAGTATTGTGCTATATCTACTAATCGAATCACGTTGGCATTGTAAGTGCCATTGAGAATAAACCCTGGACTGACAATTAAGCTTTTTAGTCGGAGCTGAACACGGAACAGGACATTGTATCAAACAAAAAAAGAAAACGACTATGTCTCGTATTGGAAAACAACCGGTGGTAATCCCAGCAGGCGTTACCGTTACCGTTAGCAACGATAACATTGTTGCTGTGAAAGGTCCTAAAGGTGAATTGAAGGAAACGATTGACAGGGATATCACGGTATCTGTTGCCGATGGACAGGTTAACCTGACCCGTCCTACAGACCAGATCCGTCACCGTGCCATGCACGGTCTGTACCGTTCACTGGTAAGCAACATGGTGAAAGGTGTAACCGAAGGATACAAGAAAGAACTGGAACTGGTGGGTGTGGGTTTTAAAGCCGCCAATACCGGAAACCTGCTCGACCTGGCCCTGGGTTACTCTCACAACATTGTTATCGAGATCCCCAAAGAGCTGAAAGTAGCCACTGTTACTGAAAAAGGACAGAACCCGAAGATCATGCTGGAAGGTATTGACAAACAGCTGATCGGGCAGGTAGCCGCTAAACTCCGTAGCTTACGTAAGCCAGAACCATACAAAGGAAAAGGTGTGAAATACGCTGGTGAGATCCTGAGAAGAAAAGCAGGTAAAGCAGCAGGTAAATAAATAAAACAATAACAAACTTTCCGGCAGAATCGGAGGGTCAAAAAATAAAACAATGGGTAAATTAATTCAAAGGCAGAAGATCAGGTACCGCATTCGTAAGAAAGTGGCAGGTACAGCAGTAAAACCCCGTTTAGCTGTTTTCAGAAGCAACGCGGAGATCTATGCTCAGCTGATCGATGATGATAATTCGGTAACCCTGGCAGCTGCTTCATCAAGAGATAAGGACATCGCTGCTCAGAAAGTAACCAAGATCGAGAAAGCGAAACTGGTTGGTGCTGCAATAGCCCGCAAAGCCATCGAGTTAGGATTAACAGGCTGTGTATTCGACAGTTCAATTCTAATTTGCTAACAACAATTAATCGTTAGATAAATGTCTAAAGTAAACGTAAATAAGGTAAAATCCGGTGGCGAACTGGAACTGAAAGAGAAAGTAGTTGCCATTAACCGTGTAGTGAAAACTACCAAAGGTGGCCGTACTTTCAGCTTCTCAGCATTGGTAGTGGTTGGAAATGAAAATGGTGTGGTAGGCCAGGGCTTAGGTAAAGCGAAAGAAGTACAGGAAGCTATTGCAAAAGGTATCGAAGATGCCAAGAAGAACCTGGTGAAAGTTCCTGTTATGCATGGAACCATCCCCCACGACCAGTGGGCGAAAGACGGGGCAGCCAAAGTGTTGATCAAACCAGCTGCCCATGGAGCGGGTGTGATCGCCGGAGGCAGCATGCGTGCCGTTCTGGAGAGCGCCGGTGTAACCGACGTTTTGGCCAAGAGTCTCGGTTCTGCCAATCCGCACAACGTGGTAAAAGCAACCATCAAAGCACTGGGTCTGTTAAGAGAACCCATCCAGGTTGCCAAGAACCGCAGCTTGAAACTGAGCAAAGTATTTAACGGATAATACCTGGCGGCCCGTCGCTTGCCGACAGCTGTCAGTTCAAATGATAACATCATGAAAAAGATTAAGATCACACAGGTTAAAAGCGGTATCGACAGATCTGAGCGTCAGAAACAAACCCTGATCGCTCTGGGTTTGAAAAAGCTGAATGCTTCCAAGGAAGTAGAAGCTACTCCCCAGATCCTGGGTATGGTTAACAAAGTTAGCCACCTGGTGAAGGTAGAAGAGATCGCGTAGCAATTTCAATTTGAAAATGTGAAAATGTGCTAATTTGAAAATGAGTCAGCTTTTGTTGATTCATTTTTGTTTTCATTTTCAAATTTTCAAATCCTCAAATTTTCAAATTATTTGCGAGGGGAGATACCCCGTAAGTTCAAATCAGATACACATGAAACTACACACACTCAAGCCTGCAGCAGGCTCAACTCACAAGGAAATCCGTATTGGCCGTGGTGAAGCATCCGGTAAAGGTGGTACATCAACAAAAGGTAACAAAGGTGGTCAGAGCCGTGCCGGTTACAAAAGCAAAATGGCTCACGAAGGTGGCCAGATGCCTATCCAGCGTCGTATCCCCAAGCGTGGATTCAAGAACAACAACCGTGTTGAGTTCAAAGTGTTTAACCTGGGTCAGATAGACCAGCTGGCAGAAAAATACGGTTTTACCGAGTTCAGTCTTGAGAACCTGTATATCAATGGCCTGATCAGCCGTACCGATAAAGTTAAAGTACTGGCAACCGGCGAATTAAAGGCAAAACTGGCCTTTAAAGTGAACGCCATCAGCGAAAAAGCAAAAGGAGCCATTGAAGCTTCCGGCGGTACTGTTGAAATTGTAAAGTAATTTCACGTAAATTGCCAGACGCACCCGGTGCGTCTTTTTGGTTTTGAGTATTAACGCTTTCAATTGCATTTAAGTGAAAAAATTAGTTAAGACTTTACAGAATATTTGGACCATTGAAGAGCTGCGTAACAAGATCATCTTTACGCTGGCCCTGGTATTTACTTACCGCCTGGGTAACCACATCGTGTTACCGGGTCTGGATCCCAACAAGATTGAGCTGGCCCAGAAAGCAGCCAAAAGCAACGGCCTGCTGGGCATCTTCGATATGTTTGCAGGAGGTGGTTTCTCACAGGCGTCTATCCTGGCCCTGGGTATCATGCCTTATATCTCCGCATCTATCTTTATGCAGTTAATGACCATCCTGGTTCCACAATTGCAGAAAGTACAGAAGGAAGGAGATAGCGGCCGTAAAAAGATCAACCAATGGACCCGTTACCTCACCGTGATCGTAACGGTATTCCAGGCTGGCGCTTATGTGGCTTACCTGAACAGTCCGGGTTATGCAGAAGCCATCCTGCCTGCCTATAAAGCATTCTTCGGATTCTCTACCGTGATCACTTTAACAGCAGGTACCTTGTTTGTGATGTGGTTGGGAGAGAAGATCCAGGACAAAGGTCTGGGTAACGGTACCTCGATTATCATCATGGTCGGAATCTTATCCCGTTTGCCCATTTCCATCATCCAGGAATTTACCGCGAAAGAACAGCGTGGCGGTGGTGGTCTGTTGATCTTCCTGATCGAAATTGCTATTCTGGTTACCATCATTATGGGACTGATCATCCTGGTCCAGGGTGTAAGAAAGATCCCTGTGAACTATGCCAAGCAGATCATCGGAAACCGCCAGTTTGGTGGTGCCCGCCAGTTCCTGCCTGTAAAAGTGAACAGCGCCGGTGTTATGCCGATCATCTTTGCCCAGGCAATCATGTTCCTGCCTACACTGGTCTCTTTCACCAATATCGATTCAGCGCAGGGTATTGTTAAGATATTCAACGATCATAGTAATGCCTGGTATATGGTTATCTACTCTGTTATGGTGATCGGCTTTACCTTCCTGTACACGGCATTGATCTTCAATCCTAAGCAGATCTCTGAAGACCTGAAGCGTAACAATGGATTTATTCCTGGTGTGAAACCGGGCCAGCCCACTGCGGATTATATCGGTTCCATCATGGATAAGATCACTTTGCCAGGTGCCATTTTCCTGGCATTTGTAGGTATCCTTCCCGGTTTTGCGCAGCGTTTGGGTGTTACCCAGGGCTTCAGCTCTTTCTTCGGAGGCACTTCCCTGCTGATCATGGTGGGTGTGGTACTGGATACCTTACAGCAGATCGAAACTTACCTGTTGATGCGCCAGTACGATGGCCTGATGAAGAGTGGTCGCGTACAGGGAAGACAAACCGTATCTACAACAACGATTTAATAGAAATAATCACGAACTTTGCAAACCTGTCTGCCCGCTTACAATGGGACGACAGGTTTCTTTTTTTTGAACAATGACAAGACGCAGTAACATGATGATCCATAAGACAGACGCGGAGATCGCTTTAATGAAGGAAGCAGCGCTACTGGTAAGTAAAACGCTTACCGAAGTGGCAAAAGTGCTGAAACCCGGTATGACCACCCTGCAGATCGATAAGGTCTGTGGTGATTTTGTGAAAGACCATAAAGCCATTCCTTCTTTCTATAATTACCGGGGTTATCCGTTCAATGTCTGCGCATCTGTAAACGATGTGGTGGTGCATGGCTTTCCCAACAATGTTGCTTTGAAAGAAGGGGACATTGTTTCTGTGGATATGGGCGTGATCCTGAATGGCTGGCATGGAGATCATGCTTACACATTTATCCTGGGTGAAGTGTCGCCTGAAGTACTGCAACTGGTTAAAGTGACCAAAGAATCATTATACAAGGGCATTGAAAAAGCCATTGTAAATAATCGTGTAGGAGATATCTCATATGCCATACAGGAACATACCGAAAGAAAGTATGGATACGGTGTGGTGAGGGAATTGGTAGGCCATGGCCTGGGCCGCAGCCTGCACGAAGACCCACAGGTGCCCAACTATGGCAAACGCGGCACAGGACCCAAACTGAAAGAGAACCTGGTACTGGCCATTGAGCCAATGATCAACCTCGGCTCACGCGAAGTGTATACGGAAGAGGATGGCTGGACCGTTAGAACCCGGGATGGCAAACCATCGGTCCATTTTGAACATGATGTTTGTATCAAAAGGAACCAGGCATTGGTCTTATCTGATTACAGCATCATTGAAGCGGCCGAGAAGGCGAACGCCAACCTGAACACCAGCTATTACTGATCTTTTCTTGTACCTTACGGTAAAACCGCTAAGATGAGAACATGGCTGCTATGCTTATTGCTCCCTGTATGTGTTCATTCGCAGTCGGATGAAACCCTGCGCATCCGTTCGGTGCGCGAACAGAAGGAGACTATATGGATGCAGGAATATATCCGTTTTTTATCGGTCCCCAATATTGCTGCGGATAAAGCCGGCCTGAACAGGAATGCCGCTTTTATCATGCAGATGATGCGGCAAAGGAACATACAACATGTGCAGTTGCTGCAAAATGAATCCAGTACTGCAACACCCGCTATTTATGGAGAAGTAATGGTTCCTGGCGCTACGCGTACACTTATTTTTTATGCGCATTATGATGGTCAGCCGGTCGATAGCACGCAGTGGGCAAAAGGTTTGAAGCCATTTGTGCCAAAGCTGGTAAAGGGTTCGCTGGAACAGGGAGCGGCCATCGTGGCTTTTCCGGAGGCAGGTGGTAAATATGATCCGGACTGGCGTATATATGCCCGGGGAGCTTCGGATGATAAAGCAGGTATCATGGCCATACTCAACGCCTATGAATCTATACAAAAAGCAGGCTTGCCGTTGCATTATAATATCAAGTTCTTTTTTGAAGGGGAGGAAGAAGCAGGATCACCCAACCTGGGTAGCCTGTTTGATAAACACAAAACCTTACTCCGCTCGGATCTATGGGTCATCTGCGATGGGCCTGTTCATCAATCAGGTAAAAAAGCCATTTTGTTTGGTGCCAGGGGCGATGCGCATGTAGACATTACGATCTATGGGGCAACCCGCCCTTTGCATAGCGGACATTACGGCAACTGGGCCCCGAATCCCGGCTTGTTGCTGGCCAGGTTACTGGCTTCCATGAAAGATGAAACAGGCCGTGTGACCATCCGGGGATTTTACGATGATGTGATACCGCTGACTGCACAGGAAAAAAAAGCGATCAGTGAAATGCCTCCGGTCGGCAACCAGTTAAAAGAGGAATTGCATTTTGTTGCGGAAGAAATGCCCGGCGTGGATCTTGGTGAAGCGATCATGATGCCTTCCCTGAACATCAATGGTATGCAAAGCGGGAATGTGGGTGCGAAAGCCAGTAATGTGATACCCACAACGGCTGCAGCGGTGCTGGACCTGCGGATGGTGCCCGGTAATGATTATAAAAGGCAGCAGGAGCGGGTGGTGAATCATATACGCGAACAGGGTTATTATATTACGGAAGAGGAACCGACAGAAGCAGAAAGGAACATATTTTCCCGTATTGCCAGGGTGAAACTCAGTGGAGGGTATAATGCACAAAGAACCCCCATGGACATGCCGGTGGTACAGGATGTGATCGAAGCTGTGAAGAGTACAACCTCTGATAAAGTAGTGTTGATACCTACCATGGGTGGCAGCCTGCCCCTCTTCTTATTTGAGAAACATTTGAAAGCCACTACCATCACCGTTCCTGTGGCGAACCACGATAATAACCAGCATGCCGAGAATGAGAACATACGTATCCGGAACTTGTGGAATGGTATAGAAACAATGGCAGCGATCATGACGATGTATTAATATGAGAGACAAATCACTGTTAGTAATTGGAGGCGGTGCTGCCGGATTTTTCTGTGCAGTGAATGCCGCACGCATGAACCCGGAATTGAAAGTGACCATTGTTGAAAAGTCGAATAAGTTATTGTCGAAAGTGAAAGTGAGTGGTGGTGGACGTTGTAACGTAACACATGCTTGTTTTGATATCCCTGAACTGGTAAAACGATACCCGAGAGGACAGCATTTTGTTAAAAAGACCTTTCACTCTTTCCATCCCGGAGACACTATTGAGTGGTTTGCAGAACGCGGTGTTCAACTGAAAACGGAAGCAGACGGCAGGATGTTCCCTGTAACGGACGATTCGCAGACGATCGTTAACTGCCTGCTGCGAGAGGCAGTTAAATATGGTGTCAAGGTACTGGTGCAATGCGAAGTACAGCAGATAGCGG
The DNA here is from genome assembly GCA_016183765.1 of Bacteroidota bacterium. Taxonomy (GTDB): domain Bacteria; phylum Bacteroidota; class Bacteroidia; order Chitinophagales; family Chitinophagaceae; genus Sediminibacterium. The sequence continues at coordinate 61,689 of JACPEA010000012.1, read as the reverse complement.
TCACGCCCAATGGTTTTTCTATTCGCACGCCTGGTGCTGTTTTCACAGCCGGTTATGTATGCGTTGCCTGCGGTGGTTATCCAAAATCAATTATGTTCGGCTGGTTGCGTGAGTTGGGTCATAGTATTGCGGAGCCGGTTCCTTCCTTATTTACCTGTAATATGCCGGGCAACAGTATTACAGAACTGATGGGTGTTGCCGTAGAAAACGCCGCTGTTAAGGTACTGGGTACCAAACTGGCAGAACAGGGGCCGCTGCTGATCACCCACTGGGGTATGAGCGGGCCTGCCATCCTGCGCTTATCTGCCTGGGGAGCCAGGCAACTGGCCGATAAACAATATCAATTCACATTGCTGGTGAACTGGCTGCCCGGACAAACAGAACAGGATCTGCGTATGGCCTGGTCGGCTTACCGGGAAACCCATGCCACCATGAAAATGGGAAACAGGAACCCCTTTGGTTTGCCCAACCGGTTATGGTTGTACCTGTTGCAGGTGAGCGATAGCAACCCGGATATACGATGGGCCGAAATACCGGCTAAACAGCAGAATAAACTGATCAAAAACCTTTCAGCGCAGGAATTACCGGTGAAAGGAAAAACCACTTTTAAAGAAGAATTTGTTACCTGTGGCGGTATTCAGCTGGCAGAAGTAGATCCCAATACCCTGCAAAGCCGTAAACAATCCGGGATCTATTTTGCCGGGGAAATACTGGATGTAGATGGCATCACTGGTGGATTCAATTTCCAGCATGCCTGGACCAGCGGCTGGATCGCTGCACGGTCTGTAGCGGCCGCAGCGCTCGGATAACATAGTATTTCCGCCGCTTATAGCAGGATTTTGGTATTTTATGTAAATGTGCTTATCAATAAAAAACCTTCCGCATGACGGAAAGTTTTTTATTGGGCAGGTACCTGGATTACCCTTTCTTTTTGGCTGCGGCTTCTTTGTTGGCTTTGTGGCGCATATCCGGTGTGCCATCTTTTTTTAAGGGACCAGCAGGAGCTGCGGTTTTGGCGGCTTCCTTGTTGGCTTTGTAACGCATGTCGGGTGTGCCGTCTTTTTTAACAGGTGCGGCAGTACTGGCTTTTTTGGTATCGGCCGGGGTGGTCTTGCTGGTGGCTGCTTTGGCTTTTTCTGACGAAGGTTTGGCCTGGGCAAATGAAGCGGTAGAAAAGCAGAGAACAGCAGCAATGATGATGAGTAGTTTTTTCATAAGATAGGTTTTAAATGAGTAATCAAGTTACAGAACTGTAATGGTGTATGAAACACCACCAGGTTTTTTTTAGTGAAATTTTGGCTTATTGACAATATTAGGTGTTTTTATAACTGATTATCAGACAATTAGGATGGTTGAAGAAATATGGGACTTGACAATCCCGAGAAATTGTGTTAACTTATGTGGTAAATTCTGCCATATGCATAAAGTAAGTGATATTCTAAAAAGAAAAGGGAACCGGGTAACCACCGTAACACCGGAAACCACGGTAATCGCAGCATTAAAAATCATGTCTGAACAGAATATCGGTTCTGTGGTGATCATGGAGAAGGATACTTTTCTGGGTATCATGACAGAACGCGATTATTCCCGGAAAGTGATCCTGATGGGGCGCTATTCAAGTGAAACTCCGGTGCGGGAGATCATGACCGCGGATTTTCCTGTGATCAAACAGTCTGATACCGTAGATGCCTGTATGCAGCTGATGTCGGATAAACATATCCGTTACCTGCCTGTGATTGAAAATGGTCAGCTGGCGGGTATCATCTCTATCAATGATGTGGTTACGGAAACCATTTCAACGCAGCAGGAAACTATTTCACACCTGCATAGTTACATCCAATCGTAAGGATAAACGAAGCGGAAAATATTTTGCGCTGTTTACCGGATAAACAGCTGCAGTATCCATACTCCTGCGAGACCGATGATGGAGATCAATGTTTCCATGACCGTCCACGACAGGAATGTTTCTTTTAAAGACAACCCGAAGAACTCCTTATACATCCAGAAACCTGAATCGTTGATATGCGATCCGAATACGCTGCCCGCTCCAACGGCCAGTACCATCAGCTCAGGCGATACATGACCGGCAGCAACCAGTGGTGATACAATACCGGCCGCTGTTAATCCTGCAACGGTTGCTGAACCCATCGTAACACGTAATAGCGCCGTTAAGATCCAGGCAAATAACAGGGGTGGCATTTCCAGTGTGCTGCTGAAGGAAGATATATAACTGCCGGTACCACTATCGATCAGCACCTGCTTGAATACGCCACCAGCTGTAATGGTCAGTAAGATCACCGCTATACCGGAAATGGCATCGGATGCCCATTGCATTACCTGTGGCATGGTCTTGTGGATCCGTAATCCAAAAAAATAGATCGCGGCAATTACGGCCAACAATAAGGCAATGGTGGAGTCACCGGTAAAAGCCAGGAAACGACGAAGCACATTTTCTTTGTCAAGGATAAGATTGCCGATCACAGCCATACTGATGAGTACAACCGGCATCAGGGCAATGCAAAAGCTGGATAGAACGGAAGGCAGGTGTTCGTGTGCAACCGGGTCCGTATCTCCAAACAGGTCGTAGCTGCCGGCTTTCCTGTTTTTTAAAACCCTTCCCAGTAACGGTCCGGCAATGATCACTGCCGGGATGGCTATCACAAGTCCATACATCAGTGTTTTACCCATATTGGCCTTAAAAGCGTTGACCAGTACTACCGGTCCGGGATGGGGTGGAAGAAAACAATGTGTGGTTGATAAGGAAGCTGCCATGGGCATAACGATATACAATAACGGAAGGCCTGTTCTACGGGCGATGGAAAATACCAATGGCACCAGGATCACAAATCCTGCGTTGTAATAAAGTGGGATACCGATCAGAAAACCGGTGAGCAGCACAGCCCATTGAATATTTTTTTCACCAAAACCGTTGATCAGCGTGCCGGAGATCTGTTCGGCGGCACCACTGGTTTCCAATATTTTTCCCAGAACGGCGCCCAGGCAAACAATGAGGGCAAGTCCGCCAAGCGTGCTGCCCACCCCTTTTTCAATGGACGTCAGCAGTACAGATGGTTCCATGCCCAACAACAGACCGGATACAATGGCAACCACCAGGAGCGACAGAAACGGGCTGATTTTTTTTACGGTAAGAAATACCTGTAAGGCGATCGCGAATAAAATGATGAGGAATACCATGGGCTTTGTATTGTATGTAAGATACGGTATTGAATAAGTGTCCCTGTTTTTTCTCTATTGATAGGGGTATCATTACCTGCTATCCTGATCATAGTTTAGTATTACTCACAAAAGCGATTTTTTTGCTGTCGGGCGACCAGCTGGGTACATTGATGGTTCCCTGTCCGCCATATACATACGCAATGGTTCTGGGAACGCCGCCACCCGCAGGCATCAGCCGAAGGTATACTTTCTGGTAAAAGGGATGGGAGGAAGGGTCGATCTCTTTGGGAAAGGAAAGGTACACGATCCATTTACCATCGGGCGATATATGGGGGAACCAGTCGTTGTATGCATCAAATGTTACCTGCTCCTGTTCCGAGCCATCTGGTTTCATTCTCCAGAGTTTCATGGTGCCCGTGCGGACCGAATTGAAATAAATATATTTACCGTCAGGCGTATATTCGGGTCCGTCATCCAGCAAGGGGTCTTCAGTTAACCGGATTTGTTTTTTAGTGGCGATATCCACAGACCAGATATTCCACTCTTTTCCCCGTTGACCGGTAAAAAGCAGTTTGCTGCCATCCGGCGACCAGCCATGCAGGTAAGAATGTCCATCTTTTTCGGATGTGATCTGCTCTGGTTTGTCGGAGCCGCTAACGGGTAACGTGTAGATCACAGAAGTATGTTCAGGCCCGGTATGGTTGCTGATAGCCATTCGTTTGCCATCGAATGAAAGCGCATGGTCATTATTGTTATCCCTGGCAAAGCCCGTGTTCAGTACAGAAATTTTTCCGGTGGCCAGTTCGTATCTGCGTAACAGACCGTCTTCGTTGTAAATAAGGTATTGGTTATCGGGCGTCCAGTTGGGCGCCTGCAGTGAATTGGGAGCACTGTGCAATATCCTGCGGTGCCCGGTTGCGATATCCATTACTTCGAGATGGCTCCCCAGGTAATCGCGGTAAACCCGAAAATCGCGGGAGGGGGGTATGATGATACGCACATTGCTGAATACAGCCTGCTCCAGAATATTTTCTGCATGGGAACAGATGTAGATACCTGCATATACTTCTTCATTCAGGATGACTTCTTTGCGGACTGATTTATAGTTTTCGCCGGCGCTGGCAGCGGAAAAAGTAAATACATTGCCTGAGCGTTCCAGTTCTATTTCGGTGGGATGAAAGGAGGATACGGGGATTTCCCTGGTAGAATCACCAGCTACTTCTCTGTATTGCATGGATGTCAGCGTATTTCCGTGTACACAGGCATTGATATGACGTGCGTCGGGCGTAAGCTGATCCCTTGCGATGATACCGATTTTCCGGTGTTCGTCCGAGCCCTTGCCTATAAAACGGATAGTGGCTTTTATGATAAAATCCCCCTTGATCTTTTTCCAGGCAAAGTGGAACTGGTCATGGTCAAACCACATATTTTTCCCGGCACCGGTGAGCAGGTAGGTCTGATCATTTGTATGGTACACAACAGATCCCTTTTGTGTTGGGTTGCCAATAGCATCCTGTTGATCAAAAAGACCCAGGTGACCGGGCTGTGTTTTGGCAGAAGTGCAGAAGAGGAGCAACAGGAATACCAGTGGGGAAGTTCGATGAAGAGCAGCGTTAGGCATACATTTTGGTTTTAGGATAAGTGAAGCGGTATCATATATTTCATACAAATCAGCGAAGAGCCAATGGCAGGTCTGTTTTAGGCAGGCTGTCAGTTCCTGTCCCTTGTGTTTCCGGGAACGGGTTTTGCTGCATCCGTTCCATGCTTTTCACCACCCATGCCAGATACAACAGGAGGCAATTCCTGACGGCCTATTGCAGCAACAGTGGAAAATACGCCCAATCGCTGAGAACAGTTCCTTTCATGAATTTACAGAACCGGCGGTAATTTTTGTTTGTTTACGATATCGTTTTCGCAAAGTATTGTTGCAGGTAGCTTTTGATGGGTTTTAACGGGTGCAGGTATTTATTGCAAGGAATTCCGGCTTTTTGCAAACATTATCAGTAAATTGATCCATCTAACCCGGTTGCACATTCCATTATATGGAATGGCTGGGGTAGTGTATAAAAAAATACGAATGCTATTATTAGGAATAGATGTTGGCACTTCTTCTATCAAAGTTTCGATAGTAGATGCTGCTACGCAACAAATCCTGGCATCGGCGCAGTATCCCGAATCCGAATCGGGCATTACATCACTGCAGCCCGGCTGGGCCGAGCAGTCGCCCGAAATGTGGTGGCAGCATGTGCAGCAGGCTATCCTCAAAGCACACGCCACCGGAAACTATCATCCGGCAGATATTGGGGCCATTGGTATCGGTTACCAGATGCATGGACTGGTATTGGTAGATAAAAACCAGCGTGTTCTCCGCGATAGCATTATCTGGTGCGATAGCCGTTCGGTAGCTATCGGCAACGCAGCTTTTGACGCTATCGGTCCGGAGAAATGCCTTTCCCATTTATTGAATTCACCGGGTAATTTCACAGCATCCAAACTGGCATGGGTAAAACTTCATGAGCCGGAACGCTACGAACAAATTGACCAGGTGCTATTACCCGGGGATTTTATCGCCATGAAATTCACTGGCCAGACGGGCACAACCCTCTCTGCTTTGTCGGAAGGGATCTTCTGGGATTTTGCCGAACAGGAACTGTCGAAAGATGTATTTGCCTATTATGGTTTTGATACGGCAATCATCCCCCCGATCAAAAAAGTGTTTGAACCTCATGGAATGATAAGCCCGGAAGTGGCTGATATGCTGCGACTGAAAGCAGGTATCCCGGTATCGTACAAGGCGGGCGATCAGTTGAACAACGCCTTATCGCTGAATGTGCTGCAACCCGGTGAGATCGCTGCTACTGCCGGAACATCTGGCGTGATTTATAGTGTCAGCGACATACTGACCTACGATCCGCAATCCCGTGTAAATACGTTTGCACATGTCAACCATAGTGCACTGCAACAGCGGTTGGGGATCCTGTTGTGCATTAATGGAACAGGTATCCTCAATAATTGGGTACGCAACATAACCGGGGCGCAACTAAGCTATCAGGAAATGAATATAGCGGCAGCTGCCATTCAACCAGGAAGTGAGGGACTTTCTATCCTGCCCTTCGGCAACGGCGCGGAGAGGATGCTGAATAATGCAACTATTGGTGCGCATGTGCTGAATATCGATCTCAATAAACATGGATCAGCACACTTGTTCCGGGCGGCACAGGAGGGTATCGCTTTCTCCTTCCGTTATGGACTGGATATCATGCGTGGCAATGGCTTGCAGCCCTCAGTGATACGCGCAGGACGGGCTAACCTGTTTCTCAGTGATGTGTTTACGGAAATATTTGTCAATACCACCGGAGTACCTGTAGAATTGTATGCCTGTGACGGAAGCGTGGGCGCAGCCCTTGGTGCAGGTATCGGTGCAGGTATTTATCGTGATGAAAAAGAGGCTTTCGGCAACATGAAGAAGCTGAAAGTAGTGCAGCCTTCTGATACAAAACGATATGATACGATGTACCAGGAATGGGAAAAATTACTACAGGATAAACTGAGAACATCATACAATTCGTAATGACCAAATCATAACAATATGAAAGTGATAACAGGCGACAAGGAGTTTTTCCAGGGAATTGGCCAGGTGAAATATGAAGGAGCCGGCAGTGATAATCCATTGGCTTTTCGTTGGTACGATGCAGACAAAATAGTAGCCGGCAAAGCCATGAAAGACTGGTTGCGTTTTGCCTGTGCTTACTGGCATTCCTTTGTTGGGAATGGAGGCGATCCATTCGGAGAACCCACACACCTGTATCCATGGAACGCAAAAGCAGATGCAGTAGAAAAAGCAAAGGACAAGATGGATGCGGCTTTTGAATTCATCACCAAAATGAATATCCCATACTACTGTTTTCACGATGTGGATGTAGTGGATTATACGGACGATGTACACGAGAACGAAAGAAGGCTGCAGGCCCTGGTTGATTATGCCAAACAGAAACAGTCCGCCAGTGGTGTGAAACTATTGTGGGGTACCGCTAATCTTTTCAATAACCGCCGTTACATGAACGGAGCTGCCACCAACCCTGATTTTCACGTGCTGGCACATGCCGGTGCACAGGTAAAAGCAGCATTGGATGCCACTATTGCACTGGGAGGCGAAAACTATGTATTCTGGGGCGGACGTGAAGGATATATGAGTTTGCTGAATACCGACATGAAACGGGAGAAAGAACATTTGGCCCGTTTCCTGCATACGGCCAAAGATTATGCACGCAGGCAGGGTTTTACCGGGACCTTCTTTATTGAGCCCAAACCTTGCGAGCCGAGCAAACACCAGTATGATTATGACAGCGAAACCGTGATCGGTTTCCTGCGCCAGTTCGATCTGCTGAATGATTTTAAATTAAATATTGAAGTGAACCATGCCACACTGGCCGGGCATACTTTCCAACATGAACTGCAGGTGGCGGCCGATGCCGGTGTATTGGGCAGCATGGATGCCAACCGGGGCGATTACCAGAACGGTTGGGACACGGACCAGTTTCCCAATAATATCAATGAACTGGCAGAGACCATGCTGGTGGTTCTGGAAGCAGGTGGTTTTGCTGGCGGCGGCATCAACTTCGATGCCAAACGCAGGCGTAATTCAACCGATCCGGCAGACCTGTTCTATGCCCATATCGGAGGTATGGATGTGTTTGCCAGAGCACTGATCGTGGCAGACCAGGTATTGCAGCAGTCAGACTACCGGAAGATCCGCAAAGACCGGTATGCCTCATTCGACAATGGTGCAGGCAGGGATTTTGAAACAGGTAAGATGACGCTGGAGAAACTGCGCGAGTTTGCCATCGCCCAGGGAGAACCCAAAGTAGTTAGCGGCAAACAGGAATACCTCGAAAACCTGATCAATCGGTTTATATGAACTAATTTTCAAGATCGGATACTGATCGGAACCTGCAGATTTGAAATAAAATAAGATCAAACAAAAGAGACAGTGGTAAAACCAGTCTGTCCCGGGTATAAAAATAAACATATGAATAAACAGGGTCTTTTTTTTCTGGCAGTCATGTTGGTATTATTCAGCTCCTGCCGGAACAGTACAGATCATACCGAACCTTCTCAAATGGCCTTCAAAATAACAGAACAAAGTTGGGGAACCATCCAAAACGATTCGGTAGTGCAGTATACCCTTACCAACCCGCAGGGTACGCAGGTAAGCATCCTTAACTACGGAGGAACCGTTACACAGCTTTGGGTTCCTGACAGGAAAGGGGAATTGGGAGATGTGGTACTGGGTTTCGATTCACTTTCTGGGTACCTGCAAAAAGCAAACCCCTATTTCGGATGCCTGGTGGGTCGCTATGGTAACCGGATTGCCAAAGGAAAATTTATACTGGAAGGCCAGGCTTACCAGCTTACCCTGAACGATCATGGCAATACCTTACATGGCGGACTGCAGGGACTAGATAAAGTGATCTGGCAGGCCAGTAAACCGGCGGGCGACAGCAGCCTGAAACTTACGTATACCAGTAAGGACGGGGATCAGGGTTTCCCGGGTAATCTTATGATAGAAGTAGTGTACACACTCGGTTCCGATAATGCCCTGCAGATCGCTTACAGCGCCACTACGGATAAAGCTACGCCGGTAAATCTGACCAATCATTGTTATTTTAATTTGTCTGCCGGAAAACAGAATACCATCCTGGATCATGAAGTGATGCTCCAGGCAGAAAAGTTTACGGCAGTGGATAGCCTGCTGATACCAACCGGGCAGTTGCCTGCTGTAAAAGGCACCCCGATGGATTTTACGTCTCCCAAAAAGATCGGTGCAGAACTGGCTGCCGTAAAAGGGGGATATGATCATAACTGGGTATTGAACCGTAAGGGCAATGACCTTGAAAAAATAGCGACTGCATATGATGCCTCCAGTGGCAGGTTGATGGAAGTGTTCACGACAGAGCCCGGACTGCAATTCTATACCGGTAATTTCCTGGATGGAACCCTGAAAGGAAAGTGGCAGCAGCCATACCAGCAACATGCTGCCTTTTGTATGGAAACCCAGCACTTTCCGGATGGTCCCAACCAACCCTCTTTTCCAAATACTATTCTAAAACCAGGTGACACCTATCGGTCCCTTACCCGCTACCAGTTTTCTGTCAAATAATCGCCGGGTATGAAATGGAACCTACTGTTTAGCCGTCTTTTATGTTTCATTAAGATGCAAACCCACAGACCCAACAATAAACGACCGTCATTATGAGATCATTGCAGACTGCAGATTACATTGTTTTTCTAGTGTACTTTATCATCGTTGCCTCTTATGGATACTGGGTTTACCGGCGTAAGAAAAAAGCGAGCACTACTGCTTCACACGATTATTTTCTGGCCGAGGGATCTCTTACCTGGTGGGCCATCGGGGCATCGCTGATCGCTTCCAATATCTCTGCCGAACAGATGATCGGTATGAGTGGCAATGGATTTAAAATGGGACTCGCCATTTCAACCTACGAGTGGATGGCGGCCGCTACACTGCTGATCGTAGCCATCTTTTTCATCCCGGTATACCTGAAGAATAAGATCTACACCATGCCGCAATTCCTGAACCAGCGTTACAACAGTACCGTGGCAATGATCATGGCGGTGTTTTGGTTGTTACTCTACGTAGTGGTGAACCTCACGTCGATCTTATACCTGGGTGCATTGGCCATTCATGCCATCTCCGGGTTGCCTCTGTATCTCTGTATGATATTCCTCGCCTTGTTTGCGATCGTCATCACATTGGGGGGTATGAAAGTGATTGGTTATACGGATGTGATCCAGGTGTTCTTCCTGATCGTGGGCGGACTGGCCACTACCTATCTTGCGTTGACACTGGTGTCCGAAAAATTCGGCACAACGGGTGTATTGAATGGATTGAAACTGCTTACTGAAAAAGCCGATGATCATTTTCACATGATCCTGAAAAAAGATAACCCCAATTTTATCAGTCTGCCAGGCCTCACCGTATTGATCGGCGGCATGTGGATCGTGAACCTGAATTATTGGGGTTGTAACCAGTACATCACACAACGTGCGCTGGGGGCCGACCTGAAAACTGCCAGAAGCGGACTGCTCTTTGCCGCATTCCTGAAACTGTTGATGCCGGTGATCGTTGTGCTGCCAGGAATTGCTGCATATGTATTGTATAACGAAGGTGGTTTCCAGGACCAGATGATGGTGAACGGGGAACTGGTGCAGGACAATGCCTATCCCGTTATGCTGAACCTGCTGGGTCCGGGACTGAAAGGACTGGCATTTGCCGCCCTCACAGCTGCCGTGGTGGCTTCCCTGGCAGGAAAGGCCAATAGTATCGCCACTATTTTTACGCTTGATATCTACAAGAAAAAGATCAATCCAGATGCCAGCGAAAAGAAAATGGTCTGGATCGGAAAGATCTCAGTGATCATAGCATTGATCGTTGCCGTACTGATCGCGCCATTCCTGGGTATCGGTAAAAAAGGTGGTTTTGAATTCATACAGGAATATACGGGCTTTGTATCGCCCGGTATCTTCGCCATGTTCATCCTGGGTTTTTTCTGGAAAAAGACCACATCCAATGCAGCATTGTTTGCCACCGTGGGCGGATTTGTGTTCTCCATATTCTTCAAGTTCCTTCCCAAATTTGCCGACCTCTCTTTCCTCGAACCCATGGGCTTCGCCGCAAAAGTGGAAGGAATCTATGAAATACCTTTTATCGACAGGATGGGTTTCGTATTCGTGATCTGTATCATTGGTATGTGGATCATCAGTACTATTGAAAATAAGCGCGGTGTTAAGACCAATGGACTCGAGATAGATAAATCTATGTTTAAGCTCAACCCTGCTTTTGCAGTAGGGACTTTGATCGTAGGCGGTATCCTGACGGCGCTGTATACGATTTTCTGGTAGGGGGAGCGTGAGTAGTGAGTAGTGAGTAGTGAGTAGGAAGTAAAACACTCACCATTGACTACTCACTACTCACGATTCACGATTCACGACTCACGAACGACGTTCCCGCCATCGATTTCGCAGATTTTTTCTGTCGGGATCGATGAAATATGTGGGGATACTTTTAGGTTTGATAAAAAGCAAGCATTATGGCAATGGAACACACTATGCGATGGTACGGACCGGAAGACCCGGTTGATCTTTGGGATATACGACAGGCCGGATGTACCGGTGTGGTCAGCGCTTTGCACCAGATCCCGGTAGGAGAGATCTGGACGGTGGAAGCCATCAACGAACGAAAGGCATTGATCGAAGCTGCGGGTATGACCTGGACCGTGATTGAAAGCCTGCCCGTGCATGAAGATATCAAGAGGCAGTACGGCAACTTCCAGGAGTGGATCGAAAAATATAAGACCAGCCTGCACAATGTAGCCGCCTGTGGTCTGAAAGTGGTCACCTATAATTTCATGCCCATACTGGATTGGGTAAGGACAGATATTGCATACGAAATGCCCGACAGAAGTCGCGCCCTGTATTTTGAGAAAGCGGCTTTCATCGCGTTCGACCTGTTCCTTTTACAAAGACCCGGCGCAGAAAAAGATTATACCCCTGAAGAGATCGAAAGAGGTAAACAGAAACTGGCTTCCATGTCGCAGGAAGAGAAAGACCTCCTGTGCAAGAATACTTTGCTGGGATTGCCAGGTAGTCGCGAGCAGTTCACGCCGGAACAGATCTTTGATGCGCTGAAGAAATACGAAGGCATTGACCGCGCCAAACTGAAAGAACATCTTTTCCATTTCCTGCGCGAAGTGGTTCCCGTAGCAGAATCACTTGGATTGAAAATGGCCATCCATCCGGATGATCCTCCCTATTCTGTGCTGGGTCTGCCACGTATCATGAGCACCGAAGCGGACGCCAATGACCTGCGCGCTGCTGTTGCTTCGCCTGCCAATGGTTTTTGTTTCTGTACCGGCTCTTTCGGGGTACGCCCGGATAATGACCTGCCCGGTATGGTAAAACGCCTGGGTGATCATATTCATTTCCTCCACCTCAGAAGCACCCGAAGGGATGACCTGGGTAATTTCTATGAAGCCGATCACCTGGATGGCGACGTGGATATGTATGCTGTGGTGAAGGAGATCGTTCAGGTACAGAAGCGCCGCGGTATCTCCATTCCTATGCGCCCGGATCATGGTCACCAGATGCTGGACGACCTGAAAAAATCCGGAGCCTACCCCGGTTACACCGCTATCGGCCGTTTAAGAGGCCTGGCAGAACTGAGGGGCCTGGAACTGGGCATCGAGCGAAACCAGTAGAATATTGAATCATGAACAAGGGATTTTGAATGTTGAACTGGGTATACTTCAACATTTTTTATTGATTGTCAATAAGTTATATCATTCATCATTCCTTGTTCACCATTCAATATTCAATATTCCCTACCTTTGCTCCCCCGAAATAAAACCATCGGGTATTTTATGAATCTTATTAACAAACAACTAAACGCAGATGCACAGGAGAACGCTGCAGCTTCAGAAGCTGTAGAAGTTACTACTGCGACAACAAATGCACCTGTGGCAGAGCCGGTAATTGAAACCGCTCATGATGATTTTGACTGGAGCATTGACAAGCGTAATGTGAGTCACTATGCTGAAACAGAAAGAATGAAGTACGACAAAGTGTATGATGACACTTTTGTACAGATCAATGATGGCGAGATCGTAAGAGGTGGGGTAGTTGCTTTGACCAAAACAGATGTGGTTGTAAACATCGGTTTTAAAAGTGATGGCCTCGTTTCCCTGAACGAATTCCGTGATGTGCCAGGACTGAAGATAGGAGATGAAGTGGAAGTGATGGTAGTGGAGAAAGAAGACCGTTCCGGTAACCTGCACCTGAGCCGCAAATCAGCCCGCATTTTCCGCGCATGGGAAAGAATTGTGGAAGTACATAAGACCGGAGAAGTGATCACCGGAACCGTTACCAGCAAAACCAAGGGTGGATTGATCGTAGACGTGTTTGGAATGGAAACCTTCTTACCAGGTTCTCAGATCGATGTGAAGCCAGTAACTGATTACGATCAGTTTGTAGGCAAGACCATGGAATTCAAAGTGGTTAAGATCAACGAAACCATCAAGAATGCCGTAGTATCACACAAAGCCCTGATCGAAAGCGATATCGAAGCACAGCGTGCAGAGATCATGAGCAAACTCGAAAAAGGACAGGTACTGGAAGGTGTGGTGAAGAACATCACAGATTTCGGTGCTTTCATGGACCTCGGTGGCCTGGATGGTCTGCTGTACATCACCGATATTTCATGGGGCCGTATCTCTCACCCAAGCGAAGTGGTGAAGATGGACCAGAAATTACAGGTGGTGGTACTGGATTTCGACGACGACAAAAAACGTATCAGCCTGGGTCTGAAACAACTGACGCCGCATCCATGGGATGTGCTGCCTGAAGGCCTGGCCGAAGGTTCAGTAGTGAAAGGTAAAGTGGTGAATATTGAAGATTACGGTGCGTTCCTGGAAATTCAGCCTGGTGTGGAAGGTCTGGTACACGTATCAGAGATCACATGGGCCAATACGCCGATCAACGCGAAGGAATTCTTCAAACTGGGTGATGAGTACGAAGCAAAAGTGGTTACCCTGGATAAAGATTCCCGCAAGATGAGCCTGAGCATCAAACAGATGAGCCAGGATCCCTGGAACACCATCGAAACCAAATTCCCAGAAGGCAGCAAACACAAAGGACTGGTGAAAAACATCACTCCTTACGGTGTATTTGTTGAGCTGGAAGCAGGTATCGGCGGTATGATCCATATCAGCGACCTGAGCTGGTTAAAGCGTTTCAATCACCCGACCGACTATACAAAAGTTGGCGAGCAGATCGATATCATCATCTTAAGCATTGATAAGGAGAACCGCAAACTGCAGTTGGGCCACAAACAGCTGGAAGAAGATCCCTGGAATGCCCTGGAAGATACCTTTGCTGTAGGTACCATCCACGAAGGCACTGTTACCCGTAAGGATGACAAGGGCGCCCTGGTTCAGTTACAGTATGGTCTCGAAGGTTTTGCCCCTAACCGTCACCTGAACAAGGAAGATGGCAAACAGGTACAGGCCGACGAAACAGCACAGTTCATGGTGATCGAGTTCGATCGTAACGAAAAACGTATCGTTCTGAGCCATGCACGTATCTGGGAACAGCATGTGGCAGATGTGGTAGCGGCAGAGAAAAAAGAAGCCAAAGCTGAAGCGGATAACACCAAAAAAGCGGTGAAAAACATCCAGGCCAAGGTAGAAAAAGCAACCCTGGGCGACCTGGGTGCACTGGCCGAGATCAAAGCCAAATTACAGGAAGGAGAGGGCGACGCTAAATAGTCTTCTTCTGTTCTAAAATAACGAAGGGCTGCCTGTTTGGGCAGCCCTTCGTGTTGGGAGGGTAAGGGCTGCGAGCTATGAGCCACGAGCCATGAGCAGGTGTTAGCTCGCCGCTCGTGGCTCAAAGCTGCCTTTTTGGGTAATTCTTAACGAAATAACGGCCCAAACCACAATCGGACTTTATAAATTGCCCGTAATTAACTAATTTTGCCAACTTGTTATGAATAGGATCGTTCTGTTATTGTTATCGATAGTACTGCTCACCTCTTCCTGCTCCAATAAATTTGGAAAGATCATGAAGAGCAAGGATTATGAGTACAAATATAAAATGGCCGAGCAATACTATGCAAACAAGAACTACGGTTACGCCCAGCAGCTCTTTGAAGATATCTTTCCCTATGTAAAAGGGTCTACGCGCTACGAGGATATGTATTACAAGTTCGCGTACTCCTACTACTACCAGAAAGATTATATGAATGCAGAGAACCTCTTCAAAAGTTTTGTAGAGAACTTCCCCACCAGCACCAGGGGGGAGGAATGTGATTATATGCGGGCCTATTGCTATTACAAGCAATCACCCAAAGTGGAACTGGACCAGACCAATACCAACAAAACCATGCAGTTGATGCAGGCATTCCTTAACACGCATCCCAACTCCGAAAGGGCGAAGGATGCCAGTGAGATCATTGATAAATGCCGTGAGAAACTGGAACTGAAAGAATTCAAAGGAGCAGAACTGTATTACAACCTGGGCTTTTACAAAGCGGCCGCCATAGCTTTCGGGAATGTGTCTGATAATTTCCCCGATTCAAAAAAAGGGGACGAATATAAGTTACTCGTGATCAAGTCATACGTCAAGTATGCAGAAATGAGTTACGAAGAAAAGCAGAAAGAGCGTTACGAGAAAGTGATCTCGGAATGTAACGACTTTTCCGAGCGTTTTGCAGACAGCAAATACGTGGAGGAAGTTGGCAAATACAAAACACAAACCAATAACATTTTAAAAAATCTGAAAAATGAGCAAGCTAAGAAGGCAAATGAGCGCTAACACCGCCAGTGTGGTTGAAACCAAAAGCCTGATCGATATCAAGGGTAAAACGGGCAACCTGTACGAGTCGATCGCTATTATTGCCAGAAGGGCCAATCAGATCAACATATCCCTGCGGGAAGAACTGCACAATAAACTCGAAGAATTTGCCAGCCATACAGACAGCCTGGAGGAAATTCATGAGAACAAAGAGCAGATCGAGATCTCAAGGGCCTACGAAAAAATGCCTAACCCGGCCATCCTGGCTACCCAGGAATTCATGGAAGGAAAAGTATACCACAGGCGCAACGACGAGAACGACCTGTTCAGATAAGCCAACTATTTGATAAATGATACGAAAACGACAGTGATGAACTGTCGTTTTTTGTTATTTTGAGGGAGATTGTGGCGGGCAATGAGCAGTAGGGAGTGGTGAGTGGTCAGTAGGGAATGGTGAATGGTCAATAAATTACACACTACTGACCACTTACCGCTCCCCCCAGAGAATTCTTATATTTACACCCGTTTTCATTGCCGACTGCCTATTGCCTATTCACCATTGACAATTCACCATTGCCCATTGCCCATTCACAAAAAAAACATGCTTCAGAATAAAAAAATACTCATTGGCATTACAGGCAGCATTGCTGCCTATAAGTCCATCCTGCTGGTTCGGCAGTTGGTAAAACAGGGAGCCGAAGTAAAAGTGGTGATGACCCCTGCCGCCAGGGAATTTGTTTCTCCATTGGTATTGGCAACACTTTCCAAAAATGCCGTCATTACTGAACTGGCAGAGGGTAGTGAATGGTCCAATCATGTAATGCTTGGCCGTTGGGCAGATGTGTTCGTGATTGCGCCGCTAAGTTGTAATACACTCGCTAAAATGGCGAACGGGTTATGCGATAACCTGTTACTGGCCGTATACCTTTCAGCCACCTGTCCGGTGGTCATAGCGCCGGCCATGGATGAAGATATGTGGCAGCACCCTGCCACACAGAAAAACCTCGGTTTGCTGAGAGAATTCGGTAACCAGATCATCCCGGTGAACAGCGGAGAACTGGCCAGTGGCCTGTTCGGTGAGGGTAGAATGGCAGAACCCGAAGCCATCGCCTCATTCCTGGTGGAGCATTTTTTCAGGACAAAGGAGCTGGCGGGTAAAAAAGCTATGGTCACGGCCGGGCCCACCTATGAAGCCATTGATCCCGTACGTTTTATCGGAAACCATTCTTCCGGTAAAATGGGTTTTGCCCTGGCGGAAGAACTGTACCTGCGCGGCGCCGATGTACAGCTGATCACCGGACCTACACAGCAAACCACTGCCTTTACTGGTATCCGCGTGAACAAAGTGCGATCTGCAGCAGAGATGTTCGACGCCAGTGTGGCAATATTTCCGGGTGTGGACATCGCTGTGATGTCGGCAGCCGTTGCCGATTACAGTCCGGAGAAAACAGCCGATGAAAAGATCAAAAAACAACCGGGTAACCTGGCGCTGGTGCTGGTACCCACCAAAGATATCCTGCGGTATGTGGGTACCCATAAAAAACAAGGCCAGTATGTAGTGGGTTTTGCCCTGGAAACACAGAACGAAAAAGAGAACGCGCGCAAAAAACTGGAAAGTAAACAGGCAGATTGTATCGTACTGAATTCACTGCGTGACGAAGCGGCTGGTTTTGGCGTTGATACGAATAAAGTTACCTTGCTCAGCAAGGACGGATCCGAAATGGTTACTGAGCTGAAGAGTAAAAAAGAGATTGCAAAAGATATTGTTTCATTCATCGTATCCCGTTTACATGCTGAATAGAAAAGTTGTTTATAGTATGATCCTTTGCTGCCTGATGGCAGTTCCGGCTGTTTCGCAGGAACTGCAGGCAAGGGTGAGCGTGGTGGCATCAAGGGTGAATTCTACGGTCGATAAGAAGATATTTACCACGCTGCAGACACAGCTGAACAACCTGCTGAACAACCGGAAATGGACCAATGATGTTTTTCAGGCAAACGAAAAGATCGAGTGCAGTTTCCTGCTGAACATAGAAAGTATTGTGGAGACCAACGTGTACAAAGCCACATTGACCATACAGGCCGCGCGACCTGTGTATAACAGTTCCTACAAGGCCGCGCTCGTGAATTTCATTGATGCGGATGTGACTTTCAAGTACCAGGAATTTCAACCGGTAGAGTTCAATGAAAACCGGGTACAGGGAACGGATGCGGCGGCGGCTAACCTGCCGGCCATCCTGGCGTATTATGCGTATATGATCATTGGGCTGGATTATGACTCGTTCTCACCCAAGGGCGGAGAAACATTCTACCGGAAAGCCCAGAACATAGTGAACAATGCACCCGAAGGCAGGAACGTAACTGGCTGGCGGATGTTCGACGGGCAGCGTAACCGTTATTGGCTCAATGAGAACCTGATCAATACCCGGTACAATATCATCCATGATGTGGTCTACGCATATTACCGGAAAGGAATGGATAATATGTCCGGAACAGAAGCAGAAGCCCGTAAGAACTTGCTGGAAACCCTGATCCGGTTGCAGGCATTCAATAAAGAGAATGCCAATACCATGTTCCTCCAGTTCTTTTTACAGGGAAAAGCGCAGGAACTGATCGGCGTTTTCAAAAAGGGAACAGGTGAACAGAAGAACAAAGCAGCCGATATTCTCTCCCAGATCGATGTGATCAATGCTTCACGTTATAAACAGGAATTGCGATGAGGTATGCCACCAAACTGTTTTGTGTTTGCCTGTTAGCCGCGATGGGCTGCCGGTCCGGTGCATCCAATGATGGGTTGCTGGCGCCTGATAGTATGAAAGCGGTCATGTGGGACATGATGAAGGCCGATGAATTGTACCTCCGTATCAGTGCCAAAGACACGACTGCTGCCAGGCGAAAGGAGAATATCCGTTTGTACGAACAGGTTTTTGCCGTACACCGGATCACCAAAAAACAGTTCGACCGCAGTTACCATTTTTATGCGGCTCATCCCGACCAGTTCAAGCTACTGCTTGACTCACTGGATACTTACGCTCTGCGCGAACGCACCAAACAGTTCGAAAAGAAGTATGGCGCGCCCAAATAGGGAATCTTCTCTACCTTTAGGGGTATAACGATTGCCACATGAATAAAGTATTTGCCAATGCCGACGCGGCCATTCACGACATACCCGATGGCGCCACTTTAATGCTGGGTGGTTTTGGCCTGAACGGTATTCCCGAAAACACCATTGCCGCCCTTGTTAAAAAGGGAATTAAGAACCTTACCTGTATCTCCAATAACGCCGGAGTGGATGGGTTTGGACTGGGCCTGTTATTGCAGACCCGCCAGATCCGGAAAATGATGGCCAGTTATGTGGGAGAGAATGCAGAGTTTGAGCGGCAGTTATTGAGCGGAGAACTGGAAGTGGACCTGATACCACAGGGAACCCTGGCTACCCGGATCCAGATGGCCGGAATGGGTATCCCCGCTTTTTATACGCCCGCCGGTTATGGAACCGAGATAGCTGAAGGAAAAGAGGTTCGTGCGTTCAACGGAAAGAAGTACCTGATGGAACACGCTTTGCATGCGCAGTTTTCGATCGTGAAAGCCTGGAAAGGAGATACGATGGGCAACCTTGTTTTCCGCAAAACCACCCGGAATTTTTCCACCTCTATGGCCAAAGCAGGTGATATTACGATCGCTGAAGTGGAGCAACTGGTGCAACCGGGCGAGATTGACCCGGATGATGTGCATGTGGCCGGTGTATATGTACACCGCATCTTCCAGGGAAATCATTACGAGAAACGCATTGAACGCAAAACGGTTCAATTGGCGAATAGTTAGCAATACCTGTATTACTAACTACCCATTACTCATTAATAATTGATTCGTATGTCACTAGATAAATTCGGTATCGCCAAACGCATTGCACAGGAACTGAAAGATGGTATGTATGTAAACCTGGGCATCGGTATCCCCACGCTGGTATCCAACTATATTCCGGAAGGCACGACCGTGATCTTCCAGAGCGAGAACGGTATATTGGGTATGGGACCTTATCCCGTGGAGGCAGAAGTGGATGCAGACCTGATCAACGCAGGAAAAGAGACCGTGACGCTGATACCCGGCGGGGCTTTCTTCGACAGTGCAGAAAGTTTCGGCATGATCCGTGCGGGTAAAATAGACCTTACTGTACTGGGTGCCATGGAAGTGAGCGAGAACGGCGATATTGCCAACTGGAAAATACCTGGTAAAATGGTGAAAGGGATGGGAGGAGCGATGGACCTGGTAGCCAGTGCCAAGAATATCATTGTAGCCATGATGCATACCAACCCGAAAGGAGAAAGTAAACTGCTGCCTGCCTGCACCCTTCCTTTAACGGGAGTGGGCTGCGTGAAAAAAGTAGTGACAGAACTGGCGGTGCTGGATATTACCCCTGAAGGATTTGTCTTAAAAGAGCGCGCCCCCGGCGTACCGGTAGCAGAGATCGTTTCCAGGACCCTGGGCAAACTGATCGTTCCCGATTTTGTACCGGAAATGATGTTATAACCACCTTCGCAGCTAAAGAAAATAGTGTTTCTTTGCACACCGGACAACGATCTGGCTGACAGATTGTTTTATATCGGTAACTTTCACCAAAAACATAAAATAACATCATGAGTATCCAGACAGGACAAAAGGCTCCAGAATTTTCATTGTTTGATACCGATAAGAACAAGGTATCACTGGCAGATCAGAAAGGAAGTAATGTAGTGGTATTGTTCTTCCCCCTTGCATTTACAGGCGTTTGTACAACCGAATTGTGTAATGTCAGGGATAATATCGCTATCTATAACAATACCAACGCTAAGGTATTTGGCGTTTCCGTTGATTCACTGTTCAGCCTGGGTAAATTCAAGGCCGAGCAGAACCTGAACTTCCCGCTGCTGAGCGATTTTAACAAAGAAGCAGCCAAAGCCTTTAACGTACTGTACGAAACCTTCCCGGCATTCGAAATGCAGGGTGTAAGTAAAAGGGCGGCTTTTGTTATCGATAAAGAAGGTGTTGTGCGTTATGCAGAAGTTTGTGCCACCCCGGGCGACCTTCCCAATTTTGCAGCGATCCAGCAAACACTGGCCGAATTGAACTAAAATATCCTCAAAAAATGCCTTCCGGCTCATAACCGGAGGGCATTTTTGTTAAAAATGGGGTGAAACCCTTGTTAAAACGGGTTAGATTTAGGTAATTTGTCATGCATGCGAAAATTTTACCTGATCGGACTGGTACTTTTCTCCCTTTTCAGCAGCAGTTTTGGTGCTGACGATACCGTGTACTGGAATTTCACCGACGGGTCTACCCCCAAGATTGCGCATTTTTATCCCAACCCCGCCACCAGTTATATCAATTTTACCTTCGAAAAATCGGTTGACAAATCCTACACCTTACAGGTCTATAATTTCATTGGGAAAAAGATGAATGAGTACCGCATCACCGATGCCAAACTCACCATTAACCTGGATGATAATTATTTAAGAGGCCTCTATATTTACCAGCTGCGCGATCAAAGCGGAAGGATCGTAGAATCAGGCAAGTTCCAGGTAAACAAGTAAGCGTTGGTTAATTAAGGGATCAGTGGGTCCCGGATACATCGCAGACAATACCAGCTGCCAATGCAAATTCACCAATTTACAAATTCTCAAATTAGCCATTCCTTCACTACCTGTCCGTAACTTCTACGACCAGGAATTTCAGGTAGTTGGTATTCTCCATACCCCAGATGATCGGGTGATCGCTGGCCTGCGCCTGGAAAGTTACCTGTCGAATTTTTTTTCGGGCATCTTTGGCGGCCTGGTCAATGGTTTGCAGGAACTGTTCGGGCGAAACCAGGTTGGTACAACTGGAAGTTACCAGGAAGCCCCCGTTGCGAACAAGTTTCATGCCGCGGAGGTTGATCTCCTTATAACCCGTTAAGGCTTTCTGTATATTCTCGCGGCTCTTCGTGAAAGCGGGAGGGTCAAGCATCACCACATCGTATTGTTTGCCTTCCTTACCCCATTGTTTCAATACATCGAATGCATTTACGGCTTCAAAGCGGCAGATATTATCCAGTTGGTTCAGGGCCGCATTCTTATTGGCCTGTGCCACGGCGGTTTCGGAAATATCCAGTCCCAGCACCGATCTGGCGCCATAATGGGCCGCATGTATCTCGAATGTGCCGGTATAAGTGAATACGCCCAATACCTCAGCGTCTTTTACTATATGCTGTATGGCGCGGCGGTTATCCTGCTGGTCGAGAAAATAGCCGGTCTTCTGTCCGTTCTCAATATCCACCCAAAACCGTAAACCATTCTCGTTGATGAGGATATTAGCATCGAAGGGGGCGGATAAGAACCCTTTCTGCTGGGGTAAACCCTCCAGTTCACGAACAGGTACATCATTCCTTTCATAGATACCTTTGGGCGAAAAAATGGCCTCTAATGCCGAAACAATGGCTGCTTTCCAGGTATCGATCCCCAGTGACAGGGTCTGGATCACAAAATAATCGTTGAACTTATCAATGATCAGGGCAGGTAAACCATCGGCCTCGCCAAATACCAGCCGGCAGTTTTCGGTATAACCGATCTTTTTCCGGTATTCCCATGCCTGCAGAATGCGGTTATGGAAAAACTGCTCATTGATGGTTTCCCCTTTGCGGGTAAGCAGACGCACCAGTATCTGCGATTTTGGGTTGATATAACCACGGCCACAAGGTTTGCCATCGCCATAATACACGTTCACGATATCCCCGCCGGTCACTTCGCCCTCAATTCTTTCCACTTCATTTCCATAGATCCAGGGGTGCCCGTTGGCGATCCTGGGGGCGATCTTTTTCCGGAGATATACACTTGTCATGCGCCAAAGATAATGGTTTGGCATTTTGAGGCGGGGATTCAGCCACGATAGAACAAATGCTAACCCCAAACTCCAAACTTCGCTTCCTTTCTGCCATTTTTTCCCTTTTCTTTGCCCCGGCAATATTTTTGACAGGTATTGCTGCACAACGAATGATTACTATGGAAGAGCAAGAAGTGACACAAAACCCTGAAAGTAAAGAAACAGTGAACGAAATGGACATCAATACTGACGAAAATGCAGCCGGAACCTCGCACCTGAACGAGCCGGTAGCCGAGGAAAGCGGCCTGGAAAAATTGCAGTCCGAACTGCAGGAACAAAAGGATAAATACCTGCGCCTGATGGCGGAATTCGACAATTTTCGCCGCAGAACTGCCAAAGAGCGTCTGGAACTGATGCAGACCGCCGGAAAAGAAGTGATCGTTTCCCTGCTCGAAGTGCTGGACGATTGTGACCGGGCCGAAAAACAATTACAGGCTTCTGATGATATTGCCCTGCAGAAAGAAGGTATCCAGCTGGTATTTAACAAACTGCGCAGTACCCTGCAGGCAAAGGGACTAAAAGTCATGGAGAGCGTCAATACAGATTTTGATGTGGAAAAACATGAAGCCATCACCGAAATACCGGCACCAAACGCTGCTATGCAGGGTAAAGTGATGGATGAAGTGGTAAAAGGCTATTATCTGAATGATAAGATCATCCGTTTTGCCAAAGTGGTGGTAGGGAAATAAAAACCGTGCACCAGGAACCTTTCGCTGCGAGCCGGGTTCTGGTCTTATTTTCTGCTCGCAGCTAAAAGATAGAAGCCAATGGCTAATAAAAGAGATTTTTACGAGATACTTGGGGTCAGCAAATCAGCCAGTGCCGATGAGATCAAAAAAGCTTATCGGAAAGTGGCCATGCAGTACCACCCCGACCGTAACCCCGGTGATAAAGCCGCTGAAGAGAAATTTAAAGAAGCTGCCGAAGCCTACGAGATATTGAGTGATGCGGATAAAAAAGCCAAGTACGACCGCTACGGACACCAGGCATTTGGTCCGGGTACATCGGGCGGCAGTGCGTACAGTGGTAATATGGATGATATCTTCAGCCAGTTCGGGGATATTTTCGGGGAAGACATGTTTGGCAGTTTCTTCGGTGGCGGTGGAAGACGTGGTGGCGGTGGCCGTGCCGCACGCGGTCAGCGGGGAAGCAACCTGCGTATCAAACTCAAACTAACTTTTGAAGAGATCGCCAAGGGAGTTACCAAAAGTGTGAAAGTGAAAAAACACGTTGTGTGCAGTACCTGTGGTGGTAATGGCGCAAAAGACAAGAACAGTGTACAGACCTGCGGTACCTGTAATGGCAGTGGACAGGTACGGAAAGTAACCAGCACCTTCCTGGGGCAAATGCAAACCGTAACCACCTGTCCTACCTGTAACGGGGAAGGCACCACAGTAACCGCAAAATGCGGATCCTGTAAAGGGGAGGGAAGGGTATATGGCGAAGAGACCATCAGCATCGATATCCCCGCAGGTGTACAGGAAGGTATGCAGCTCAGCATGAGCGGAAAAGGCAATGCAGGCGAAAGAGGTGGTGCACCTGGTGACCTTATCATACAGATAGAAGAGGAAGCACATGCAGAATTGCACAGGGATGGATTGAATGTGGCGTATGACCTGCATATCTCCATACCCGATGCCGTATTTGGTACGCATGTGGAAGTGCCGACCATTGATGGCCGCGCCAAGATCAAGATACCACCGGGAACACAGAGTGGAAAGATCTTCCGCCTGAAAGGAAAAGGATTCCCGGAAGTGCAGGGTTATGGCAAGGGCGACCAGCTGATACAGGTGAACATATGGACACCACAGCATGTAACGGCCGAGGAAAAGGAATCGCTGGAAAAAATGGGCCAGAGCGATAATTTTAAACCACATCCCAGTAAAGGGGAAAAAAGTTTCTTCGAGCGGATACGGGATGCGTTCAATTAAACTTATTGAGATCCTATTTGGGGATAGCTGTTAAAGAGCCATTTTTAATGGATGGGTCTGCACTCTTTGCAAATCAGAAATGCTGCTTACTATTTGGTGGTATTTTAATGGCTGTATTTTGGCTATGCCCCCGGTTCCAGTTGGTAAAGCTCACGGATATTACGTCCCAGTCCGTCATAATCCAGCCCATAGCCCAACACGAATTTATCGGGAATAGAAAAACAGCAATAGTCGATGGTGACCGGGTAAACGGTAGCATCCGGTTTGTGCAGTAATACCGCCACTTTTAAAGATGAGGGATGCTGGTTGCGCAACTGCGGCAAAAACTCGTTCATGGTTTTACCGGTATCAATAATATCTTCCAGTATGATTACATGGCGGTCTGCGATATCTGTATCCAGCCCAATAGCCGTGATGACCTGCCCGGAAGATTTGGTCCCTTTATAAGAAGCCAGTTTGATAAAACAGATCTCCGCCTCAATGGTCAGGTATTTGAACAGGTCTGATGTGAACATGAAAGAACCGTTCAGTATGGCGATGAACAAAGGTTTTTTGTCTGCATAATCCCTGTCAATGGCATTGGCCAGTTCTTTTACTTTTTCCAGGATGAGCGTCTCCGGTAAATAAGGTACAAAAGTCTTATCGTGAACGGTGATGGCTGACATATGACAGTTTTAATTGGTTCCGAAACTGAGTATCAGGAATGATTATTTGGGTGAATGTGGTATTGTATTAACAGTGGGTGCAGCAGTGGCGGGACGTAAGTAGATCTTCTCGCCTGCATTCACGTTACTGCTCCGGCCCAGCCGGTTATATTCCAGTAAGCTGTCCAGCCGTATGGCTTCCTGCTGGCAAATGGAGTGCAGGGTTTCGCCTTCGGTCACCACATGCAAATCAACAGCTCCTTTTTTGGGTTTTCTTTCAATGAACATCAACCGGTCGGTATCCAGCACATCCATGGAAGAAAGGTCGTTGTACGCTATCAGGTTGCTTAGGGGAATATCGTATTGGTTGGCCAGCGATAATAGCGATGTGCCCTCGGTGGCATAGATCACTCTGGTATTGTTGATGATGAAAATACCCGAGGGATAGTTTGTTTTTCTGTTGACAGCAACCGGTGCAGCAGGTAATGAATTTGTATTGGTTGATACTGCTGCTGTTGACGGTTCGGGTTGAACCGTTTCTTGCGTAACAACAACAACGGGTTGTTCCGCAACCGGTGTGATAACCGGTGCAGGATCGACTATGGCCGGTTTAGACTGGCTGTAAGATTCGTTTACAGGCGCCTGGCTCCTGGCGAGTGCGGTAAGACTGTATTGCTGGAGTTGATAATCATTGATGAGTTTCAGCAAACGCTGTGGATAGGTAGGACTGGTAGCATAACCGGCTTTTTTTAAGCCCTGGGCCCAGCCTTCATAATCTGTGGGGTCCAGTTTGAACAGGAACGCATAATGGGGCCTTGCTTTTAAAAAATCGGAATGATCATGATAAGAGTCTTCTGCAGACGGGTATACGCGGAAACATTCCCCTTTCTCATCGTCATCATGATAAGTCTTAGCGCCTGTCCATTCGGTCTTGCACTTGATACCGAAATGGTTGTTGGAAGTTTTGGCCAGGGAACTTTCTCCCCATTGCGACTCCAGTATGCCCTGGGCCAGGGTAATGGCGGCGGGAACACCGGTGCGTTGCATTTCTGCCATCGCCAGTTCTTTGTAGCTATCGATATAAGCCAATACTTTTTCTTTCTGCGCCCGGGCCGTGAAAGAGAGAGCCAGGCAGAAAAGCAGGAGCAGTTTTTTCATGTTATTTCTTTTTTATCAGCAATACCCCGTCGCGTATCGTAATCAGCACCTGTTCAGTCCGGGGGTCATTGCGTACATGTTCATTAAAAGCTTCTATGGCTTTGGCATTTTTGCCGCTGATGGGTTCCTGTAATACCTCGCCATGAAACAATACATTGTCGGCTATGATAATGGCTCCCGGGCGTAAGCGGGGTACGATCTGCTCGTAGTACCCGATATAACCGGTCTTGTCGGCATCCAGGAAGACCAGGTCCCAGGTATGACCCAGGGTCGGGATGATCTCCCCTGCATTACCAACGTGCAAATGTATCTGCTTATTCTTTTCGGATCTGCTAAAATTTGCCCGGGCAGTGGCTGCATCCTGGTCCCGCAGTTCAATGGTATGCAGTTCGCCGTCCTCTGCCAGTCCTTCAGCCAGGCAAAGCGCACTGTAACCGGTAAAAGTACCCACTTCCAGGATATACCGGGGATGTATGAGAGCGCTGATCAGGGAAAGGAACCTGCCCTGTACAGGGCCACTCAGCATATGCGACAGGGGATGGCTGGCCAGGGTCTGCTGGTTCACCTCCTGCAGAAGGGTATTCTCCGGGGAGCTGTATTTAGCCGCATAGGCTTCTGCCAGTGGAAGGATGAGGTCCATGGGCAAATATACAATGAATGAATGAGTGGATGAGTGGATGAGTGAATGCCACATTCACTCATCCACTCATCTTATGCTTTAGCGGTTTCAGGGGAAGGTTTAGAGACCAGCCATAAGCCGATAAAAGTGATCAGTCCATTAATGATCAGTAGTTCCAGGCCCAGTTCAAAAGAGCCGAAGATCTGTTTCTGGAAGCGGTCCAGCAGGAAGCAGATGATCGGCGAAATGATACAGACAAAAGGCACCAGGTGATCGCTCACCTTACGCTTGCAAATAATGCCGAAAGTGAACAGGCCCAGCAGCGGTCCGTAGGTGAATGTGGCCACTTTCAGGATCAGGCCGATCATGCTGGAGTCGTTGATCCATTTGAACATCATCACAAACAGCAGGAAGATGAATGCGAAGGAAAGGTGCACGCGCTGGCGTAATTTTTTCTTTTGTTCATCTGTCATGTCCGCCCTGCGTTGCATGCCGATGATGTCGATACAGAAAGTGGAGGTCAGGGCCGTGATGGCGCCATCAGCACTAGGGAAGAGCGCCGAGATCAGGGCGATGATAAAGATCACGGAAACAAATGGCGGCATATGCTGCAGTGCGATGGTCGGGAATAATTTGTCGCCGGTTACATCCAGGTTCAGCTGGGTAGCATACAGGTACAGTAGACCGCCAAGGAACAGGAAGATCAGGATCACGATCATCAGCACGATGGACATGGAGATCACATTCTTCTGCGAATCTTTCAACGTTTTTACAGAAATGTTTTTCTGCATCATTTCCTGGTCCATACCGGTCATGGTCACCGTGATAAAGGCACCGGCCAGGATCTGTTTTACAAAGAACAGTTTGCTGTTAGGGTCTGTGAAGAAGATTTTGGAATACCCTTTTTCACCCATGACCTGCAGGCTTTCGCCAAAACCCATGTTCATTTGGCTGAGGATATATACCACGCAGATGATCAGTCCCAGCAGCATACAGGTAGTTTGCAGGGTATCAGTCCAAACGATGGTTTTAACACCCCCTTCATAGGTATACAATAAGATCATCACCAGGATGATCAGGGTAGTGGCCCAGAAAGGAATATGAAAACTGTTCAGGATGGCTTCCTGCA
Source organism: Bacteroidota bacterium (assembly GCA_016183765.1). Lineage (GTDB taxonomy): Bacteria > Bacteroidota > Bacteroidia > Chitinophagales > Chitinophagaceae > Sediminibacterium. The sequence goes on along the minus strand of JACPEA010000012.1, from coordinate 33,771 downwards.
GGATATTGACCACGAGGTACAAACGTGCGGTAGCGCCAAGGATACGTGACAGGATAAAAAAGCTGGCCCCCGTTTTATAGGATGTAAAGCCCAGGCGGTTGTGCAGGTAATGATAGATGGAAGTAAGGTTCAGCCGGTAGTAAAGTGGAAGCAACACATAGGCGATCACCAGGTAACCGATAAGGTAACCGAGCGTGATCTGGAAATAGGCAAAGGATTCTTTGGCAACGGCTCCCGGAACACTCACGAACGTAACGCCGCTAAGAGAAGTACCCACCATACCGAATGCCACCAGCATCCAGTTACTGCTTTTGTTACCGATGAAGAAAGAGTCGTTGGTGCTGTTCTTGCCGGTGTACCAGGCCACACCGAGTAATATCATGAAATAAGCGATAACAAAGGAAAAAAGCAGTAATGGAGACATATTGGGGTAATTAAAATGATCAAACGAAAATGGAAAAGTAGTGAAAAATATTTAACCTAATTTGCCATTTGAAAATTTGGTATATGTCTGTCAACAATATCGCAGTGTTTTGCGGGTCACGATCCGGTAAAAATCCATTGTATGTTACGCATGCTGCACAGTTGGGCTGGCTGTTTGCAGATCGGAAGATCACGATGGTGTATGGTGGCGGCAACAAAGGCCTGATGGGAGCTGTGGCCAATGCTGCCATGGACAATGGTGGTAAAGTGATCGGTGTGATACCCGAGATCTTACTGGAATGGGAAGCCGAACACAAAGGTATTACGGAACTGCGTGTGGTGGCCGATATGCATGTTCGTAAAAAAACGATGTATGAATTGTGCGATGCGGCCATTGTACTGGCCGGTGGTAACGGAACGCTCGATGAATTTTTTGAAATGCTTACCTGGAACAACCTCAATATCCATAATAAAAAGATCGTGCTGCTGAATACGGCCGGATTTTACCAACACCTGGTGGCACATATCGACAGGATGCTGGATGAGGAATTCCTGTATGATAACTGGCGCGACCGGTTGATCGTTTGTGATGATCCGGTTGCTGCTATCGACGCTTTGGTTTAAGGTACATGCCAAAACCTGCCCGGAAAATGGGCAGCGGATCGTTGTACTGATCGCGGTAGGGGGAGTTGATGTTTTGGGTAACATCGATCATCAGGGTAACATAAGAGTAATGTGAGCCCAGTACACGTGTTCCATAACCCACACCAACCAGTAAACTTCCCGCATGGTATTGAAAACTGCCTGTTTGCCCGGTCTGAACATTTTTCTGACTGGAGTTGATCCAGTTAAATTCGGGTTGTACCTGCAGGTGCAGGAAACTGACGGGCCATACCCGCAGAAAAGGTCCGCCACCCAGGTTGAAATTGCGGAAACGGATATTGCTGAATTCAGAAGCGTTCTGTGAAAAATAGTTGATATTGAGCGCCACGCCACCATCCAGCCACCTGGCAATGCTGTAGCCGATCTCGGGGTTCAAACCAACATTGAACGAACGGTTGGTGATACCCAGGTTCAGACTGGTTCCCAGGAAAATATTTTCTCTTTTGAATTTGCCCTTCTCATCTCCATCTTCATTCTGCTGGGCAAAACTGCCGGTGGCTGTTACAGCCAGAACAAGTACAAAAAGCAGTTTCCGGATATTCATAACGCAGATTTCCTGCAAACCTACTCAATTCAGCAGGCATAGAAATTTTTTGTTATCTAAAAAAATGTTAGGATCGCCGGGATCAGCGGTCACCCAGGCAGTTATAACCATTTTTTACCGGCAGGATCTTCCAGGCGCTTCTTTGTTGGAACCGCTCAAAATTATTTCTAAAACCTTCAAAATATGCCTGTTATCCATGTGTCTGGTTTAGAAAACCACAAAACCTGTTGGATATTTTTCAAGAAACCGGAAACAGGTTAAATATTTTTGATGTGTACCTGCCACACATCAAAATCAGCGAAAGCATTAAACAATTACATTTGTATTCTAACTAACGTTTGTTTGTTTTATGATGACAGCTACCATGATCTCGAGGCAGATCCTGCAGGAATTGGGTTTAACCGACAGCACAGGCATTCATTACCAGTTATCACCCGAAGAATTGGCAGAACAGACGGTTCTGCGCGGACAAGGGGTGTTTAACGATACCGGGGCGCTTTGTATTCAGACGGGAGAATTTACCGGCCGTAGTCCGAAAGATAAATTCATCGTAAAAGATGCGATCACGGCGGACTCGGTGGACTGGAACGGTTTCAATATATCCATCGAGGAAAAATATTTTCACCAGCTGAAGAAAAAACTGCTGGATTATCTCGGTGAGAAAGAAGAGATATGGGTGCGCGATGCACATGCCTGCGCCGATCCATCTCACCGCCTGAATATCCGTGTCATCAATGAACATCCCTGGAGCAACCTGTTTGCGTATAACATGTTCCTTCGTCCATCAGAAGAGGAGTTGCCGGGTTTTGAACCCGAATGGCATATCATACAGGCGCCCGGTTTTAAAGCCGATCCGGCAGTTGATGGAACCCGGCAGCACAATTTTGCGATCCTGTCATTCACGCACAAAACCATTCTCATAGGTGGAACAGGTTATACGGGTGAGATCAAAAAAGGCATTTTCAGCGTGCTCAATTTTATCCTTCCCAATCAAAGGAATGTACTGAGCATGCACTGCAGTGCCAATATGGGTGCAGCAGGTGATGTGGCCGTTTTCTTTGGTCTGAGTGGAACGGGCAAGACCACCCTCAGCGCTGATCCCAACCGCAAACTGATCGGTGATGATGAACATGGCTGGACCGACAGCTCCGTATTCAATTTTGAAGGCGGCTGTTATGCCAAGACCATCGACCTGAGTGAAGAGAAAGAACCCGAGATCTTCCGGGCCATCCGCCCGGCGGCATTGGTAGAGAATATCCAGTTTTATCCCGGTACACAAAAGATCGATTTCAGCAGCAAACGGATCACCGAAAATACCCGGGTAAGTTACCCGCTGGGTTATATCAGTAATGCATTGGAGCCAAGTATTGGCGGTTTACCCAAAAACATCTTCTTTTTGACCTGTGATGCCTACGGTGTATTGCCACCGATCAGCCGTTTATCTGCCGGACAGGCTATGTACCAGTTCATCAGTGGTTATACCGCTAAAGTTGCAGGTACCGAAGCGGGAGTCACCGAACCCAAAACCACTTTCAGTGCTTGTTTTGGTGCACCTTTCCTGCCACTGCACCCGGGTAAATATGCCGAAATGCTGGGAGAGAAGATGCGCAGACACGAAGTGAACGTATGGATGGTGAATACCGGCTGGAGTGGTGGTCCTTATGGTGTGGGCAACCGCATGAAACTGGCATATACCCGCGCCATGATCACCGCGGCGCTGGAAGGCAAGCTGGATAAGGTAGCATATGAAACTCACCCTATATTCGGGATGGAAATACCATTGACTTGCCCCGGTGTACCCGCAGAAATTTTGAATCCACGCAGCACCTGGGCGGATACAACTGCCTATGATGCCAAAGCACGCGACCTGGCCCTGCAATTCGTGCAGAATTTTGAAAAATACGCTTCCGGCGTATCCGAAGAAATTCTGCAGGCCGCACCCAAAACTAACTGATTACCGTAATGCCATAACGTGTTACAGAAAGGGTCTCTTGGTTGCTTGTCTGTTACAGGAACGCCACCCAAAAGGTGGCGTTTTCTTTTGGGATAGGGTGCTGATAGGCCCCGCCCTACAGCAGGAGGTGCCGATCGGTTTCAGTAACCTTCCCTTCCGGAGAAGGAAAGTCGTCAGTGGTGAGTTGTGAGTTGTGAATGGTGAATGGGCTGTTCCCAACCCACTCCCTACTCACCACTCACCACTGACGACTCACGCCTCCCGATCGCCCCCCCCAAGCCCCTTCGCGGAAGCATCACCGCTCTGCCACTGTTTCACTCATCATAATAGCGCAGAAAACCAAGTTAGATCAATATCCTGCAACTCCCTATATGTAATAACGGGATATACACCTTGTTCACCTATATAATAATAATGGCGGGTTGAACTGTGCAGTAGTAGTCTTCCGGCGGTACCGCCTGCAACGGTTGATTGCGGGTTGTACGCAGGGAAATTCGCGTTTCTAAAAAATAGAGGATTGTACTGAGTGTTTTGTAATTCTAAGCGGAGGGTCCCCCGCTGGGGAGACCCTCCGCTTAGAAGGAATCAGAAGTTCAGGTTCTCCTGGATTCTTAAGCAACTCAGCTAACATTGCATTTACCAAAGCTGGGCAACAGAACATGTTTTCCACCTTAATACTTCCGGCGATCTTTTTTCCCTTCTGCAAAGAGCCTTCCCAGCGGGGGGGCTTTGTTTAGAATCGTCGCTTTACCTATAACAGATTCTAATTCAATAGATTTTGGCGGGGTCAACACTCCGGAATGAGGGTCAGCATAAAACAGAATGAGGGGCAGTATGCTCCAGAATCTACATTTTAGGATACCAAAAGAAAAACAGCAGTATATTACCAAATATAATTTAGCATTGAATGATCCCAAATGAACAAACCGGGAACATATACCATCTATACCATAGGTCATTCTACCCATAGTATAGCTGTTTTTTTGGATATGCTGCATTCTTTTGACATTAAGGCTCTTGCCGACATACGGAGTTTGCCCGGTTCACGCAAGTTCCCGCAATTTGACAGGGAAAATTTAAAAATATCCCTGGAAGAAACCGGGATACAATACATACATCTGGCTGATTTGGGAGGAAGAAGAAAGAAGAAAAAAGATTCAAAGAATAACCGCTGGAACAATGACTCTTTCAGGGCTTATGCCGATTATATGGAAACCGGAGAATTTGAAAGCGGCATAGCAAAACTGGAATTTATCGCTTTACAACAGCCCACGGCTTATATGTGCTCCGAAGCGGTTTGGTGGAGATGTCATCGTTCAATGGTGTCCGATTATCTGAAAGCAAAAGGCTGGACGGTATTACATATTATGACAACCGGGAAAACCCAGGATCATACATACACTGCACCGGCAAGAATAGTTGATGGCAATGTATTCTATTCCGATGAAAATTAGATCTGTCATTAAAAATCTGGTTATGACAACCAAATTTCAAGTAGGCGACAATGTAAGCTGGAACTCCGAAGCAGGAAAGGTTTCAGGGACTATTATTAAGATACATACCAAAAATTTTGATTACAAAGGTTATACGCATCATGCTACGGAAGAAGAACCTCAGTATGAAATAAAAAGCAGCAAGACAGATCATATTGCCGCTCATAAAGGTTCTGCACTTACTAAGCTCTTAAAAAAATAGCCAGTGAGATGAATTGAGAATACAACGAGCGGATAGCAAGGGTTCAGCGCAAATGGCTGTTTAGTGGTTAATTGAACAAGGGAGCTTCGTATTCGCCACTTTCGCCAGTTGCAAAACAGTAGCGGTCATGTTAGAAGGAAAAATTGGAAGGCATTTATTTCCGAGGTGTACCGGACTTAAAATCTAAAAATATGATCATAAAAGATTTTTTGCCAAATCCTGCATTCAGCGAGTTTGTACAATGGTATAGAATAGTACATTTTGAATTTGATAATTCTTTTGCCATTCCTTTTAAAGTGTACCCTCCAAAACCGGAAAACTGTCTTTCTTTTATTCTTCGCGATAGTTTACTGGTTGAATTTAATAATTCCAAAGAAAAAAACAGGCTGCCTCCTATTAGTATGATAGGGCAACAGACCTCAGTTACCAGGCGATATTTACAGAAAGACTTTTTAAACCTTCAGATTGTTTTTCAGCCAACCGGCTTATTCCGGCTAACAGGCATACCCTCTTTTGAACTTACGGATCAATTTGTTGATGCAACAGTTACTTTTCCCAAAAACATCCGTTTTACCCACGAACAGTTACAGCATGCCAAAAGTTACAGTGAGATGCTTTTAATAGCTGATAGGTTTGTAGCTGACATAGTAAACAATTCACGAAGAGATGTTCATCTATTAGATTCTGCAAGTAAATTAATGATGAAACGCTACGGTAATATCTCTCTCGATCAGTTAGCTAAAGAATGCTGCCTCTCTGCAAAACAGTTTAAGAGAACCTTTAATGAAAGGACAGGTATTAATCCTAAAATGTATTCAACGATCATTCGATTTACCAATGCCTTTAATATAAAAAACAGGTATCCCAAAATGGATTGGCTTAGGATAGCCATTGAATGCGGCTATTATGATTACCAACATTTGGTGAAAGATTATAAAAGATTTACCGGCTTAACTCCATGCGAATTTCATTTGCTTGAAAGCAATTCTCCTGAATGTAAACTTGGACTTTCAAATGAACTTTATCGAAATCGTATTTAATTCAGCTAAATGCCATTATCCCAAAATGTCCTTTTTTTACCACTTTTCATTCCAAATACGGTTCAATTTTGTTAGTGCAAAATTATTTGTTATGAAACGAGTTTATGTTTTAGTATTAATATCCTTTTTGATGGTAGGCATTACTCACGCACAAAACAAAACACCTGACATGAAAAAAATTCTCATAGAAGCAAAGCCAGGTCCAATTGCAGTTAATATTGCAAACACGGCTTTAATTGTGGTTGATATGGAGAACGACTTCGGCTCAAAAGGAGGTATGTTTGATAAAGCCGGAGTCAATATTTCCATGATTCAGAAAGTTGTACCCACTACCGCCAGAGTTTTGGAAGCAGCACGGAAAGCAGGCATAAAAATCATTTATCTTAAAATGGGCTATCATGAAGATCTATCGGACGTAGGAAAAGAAGGATCAAAAAATCGCTTTAGCCACCTGAACATTATGCATGTGGGTGATACAATGATTGCCCCGGATGGATCAGAAAGCCGTATTCTCATAAGGGATTCCTGGGGAACGGAAATAGTTCCAGAACTCAGGCCTCAACCAGAAGACATTGTCATATACAAGACAAGGTATAGTGGCTTTTACCAGACCGATTTGGATTCAATACTTAAAAAATTAAAAATAACTTACCTCATTGTTACGGGATGTACAACGAGCGTATGTGTTGAATCAACTGTCAGAGATGCCATGTTCAGAGATTATTCAGCCATAGTTCTTGAAGATTGCACTGCTGAACCGATCGGGTATGACCTGCCAAAAAGTAATCACGAAGCATCTATTTTAGTTATCCAGAGTGTATTAGGATGGGTTTCCAATTCTGGTGAATTCATAAAGGCAATTAAAGCGAAAACCAGTCAAAAGCCGGGAGAATAAAAATAGGGAATCGAATAGTAGACACAGTTTCGGTAGCCTTCTGTCTCGTCCTAAAATAAGTTTCCCTTCTGCGAAGGGTCTCCCCAGCGGGGGGCTCTTTGCTTAGAAGCACCGCTCTACCACTGCTTCACTCATCATAGCACATAAAACTAAGTAAGAGCAACATCCTGCAACTCCATATATGTAATAACAGGATATACGCCTTGTTCACCTGTATGATAATAGCGGGCTGAGCTGTGCAGGTAGTTTTCCGGCAGTCCCGCCTGCAGCGGTTGATTGCGGTTTGTACGCAGGGGAATTCGTGTTTCTAAAAACGGAGGCCTGTACTGAGTGTAAGCATGAGTATTTTGTAATGCTAAGCGGAGGGTCCCCCACTGGGGAGACCCTCCTGAGAAGGAAATATGGTAAGAGATGATGAAGTCAGGGATCGGGACCGATCTGTTTAGAATAGACCAAACAATGTACTGTCCACTTTACTGATAATATCCCCGAAATGTTCATCTGTTTCGGCAAATTTATTCTTGTCGCAATCAATGATGAGTAAGGGACCTTCTTTGTAGCTGTCGATCCATTTATTGTAATACTCGTTCAGCCGCTTCAGGTAATCCAGGCGGATATTCTCTTCATATTCCCGTCCGCGTTTCTGTATCTGGGCCACCAGGGTGGGTACAGAGGCTTTCAGGTAGATCAGCAGGTCTGGCGGCTGCACCATGCTTTTCAGGGTCTGGAAAAAAAGGTAGTAATTATCAAAATCCCGCTTGCTCATCAAACCCATTTCGTGCAGGTTGGGAGCAAATATGTTAGCATCCTCGTAAATGGTGCGGTCCTGTATCACGGTCTCGGTTCCATGATGGATTTCAAGCAACTGGTTCAGGCGGCTGTTCAGGAAGAAGATCTGCAGGTTAAAACTCCAGCGGGGCATATCCTCATAAAAATCCATGAGGTAGGGGTTATGGTCCACATCTTCGAACTGGGGAATCCAACGGTAATGTTTGCTCAGCATTTCCGTTAACGTAGTCTTTCCCGCGCCGATATTGCCGGCCACTGCAATGTGTTTTGGTTTTTTTGCCTTTGCCATAAAAATGAAAGTACGAAATACGCATATGAACTATGCGATAATAAAAATATTTTTTTACTCCCCCCAGCCTGCATTCAGTATCCAGTAAGGCGTGTTAGCGTATTGGCGCATTAGCGCATTGGCTTTGATCTGCGAGCTATGAGTAACCAGCCTCCAGTAACCAGTATCCAGCATCCAGTAAGGCGTATTGGCGTATTGGCTTTGATCTGCGAGCTATGAGTATCCAGCCTCCAGTATCCAGCCTCCGCCCCCTCAGTAATTCATCCCAACCGCCTGTCTTACCAGCTTCAGCGTTTCTGAGGCGCTGGCCCTGGCTTTATCGGCGCCCTGCCGGATGATCCTGCCCAGCAGTTCCTTGTTGTTCTGGATATCAGCCGCTTTTTCGCGGATAGGTTTGATGAAACCTGCCATATCTTCCGCCAGCTGTTTTTTCATATCGCCGTAACGGATCACGCAGTTACCGCTGCTGCTGGCATTGAAGTCGTCCTCGAATTTTTTCACGGTGTCCGGACCGCTTACCAGCCGCATCAACGTGAACAGGTTCTCGATATAATCCGGTTTCACAGCATTGGGTTCAGCCGGCCCCTGGTCGGTCTTTGCTTTCATGATCTTTTTACGGATGCTCTCATCGTCATCTGCCAGGTACAGGGTGGCCAGCTGGTTCTCGCTCTTGCTCATTTTACCATTGCCGTCAAGTCCCATGATGCGTACCAGGTCGCCGCCAAAATTAAAGGCATAGGGCATGGGGAATACTTCTCCATAACGGTAATTAAAGCGTTCGGCAAAATTCCGGGCCATTTCCAGGTGTTGTTCCTGGTCTTTGCCAACCGGTACTTTCAGGGCGCGGTGGATCAATATGTCTGAAGCCATCAAAACCGGGTAAGTGAGCAATCCCGCGTTCACATTCTCTGGTTGCAGGCGGACTTTCTCTTTAAAGGTCACGGTCTTTTCCAGCTCCCCTTTGTAAGCCAGCATATTCAGGTACAGGTATAGTTCGGCTATTTCCGGAACATCGCTTTGAATGTAAAGCGACACTTTTTCAGGATCCAGTCCGCAGGCAATATTTTCAGCGATCACCCGGTGTACACTACTCTGCAGTTCCCTGGTATCGGGGTGGGTGGTAAGACTATGCCAGTTAGCCACAAAAAAGTAACAGTTATAATCATCCTGCATCCGCACATAATTGCGCATGGCCCCGAAATAATTACCCAGGTGCAGGAACCCGGTGGGGCGAATGCCGCTTAAAACAACCTCTTTTTCCATAGGTGCGAAGATAATATTAGTGCATGGGGAATGGTGAACGGGCATGCTTTTTTTTAGGGGAACGGATTGGCGGATACCAGATCTTGCTTGCATCTGGATCCGCCAGTCAATGGTCTGAACGCCAGGGATGGCTGAAATCCCGCTGTGAACAGGGGTCCCATTTCAGGAAAGGCGTTTTTCAGGAAGTGTATGCGATAAATGCAGAATATGAATTTGTGTAAGGATATTTGTACCGATTCACGGATGCTTTGGCTAATTGCTTCTTTGATCCGCAATCCACTGATTTTTCTTGACCGAGATCGCCACCATATTAACCTCTCCCATCGAATACCTGAAAGGGGTGGGGCCTTTGCGTGCAGACCTGTTGAAGAAAGAACTGGAGATCTTCACATTCGGCGACCTGCTGGATCATTTTCCCAACCGGCATATTGATAAGACCAAGGTCAGCCGTATCCGCGAGATCACGCCGCAGACAGAATATGCGCAGGTGGCAGGTACACTCATCAGTTATGAAACGATGGGGGCAGGAAGGGGCAAACGCCTGGTGGCCCAATTGCGTGATGCATCGGGCATACTGGAACTGACCTGGTTCCAGGGCATCAACTGGGTGGTGAAAGGTTTGCATGTAGGCAGTGATTACCTGGTGTTTGGCAAAACAGGTTTCTTTAACGGCAAACCCCAGATCGTGCACCCGGAAATAGAGCCCTATGTGGCGGCCAAAGCGGGTGGTAAAGCCTTTCTGGAGCCGGTGTACCCCACTACCGAAAAACTGAAGGCAAGAAGCTTTAATGGAAGACAGCTGGGCAAACTCACTTATACGCTCATTAGCCTGCTGCAACCCAAAGACCTGCCGGAAAATATCCCGCAGGAGATACTTGAGAAGCTGCAACTGATGAGCCGTTTTGAAGCCTATCGCAACATACATTTCCCAGGCTCACCGGCTTTGGCCGATGCAGCGATGAAACGGCTGAAGTTCGAAGAACTCTTTATTGCGCAGGTAAGACTTAACCTGGTTCGGCTGCAACGGCATCATGCCAGTAAAGGGGTGGTGTTTGAGAAAGTGGGTGATTATTTTAATACGCTCTATGCCAACTACCTGCCATTTACTTTGACCGGCGCCCAGAAAAGGGTGTTGCGAGAGATCAGAACGGATACCGGTAAGGGGCACCAGATGAACCGTCTGTTACAGGGCGATGTGGGCAGTGGCAAGACCATTGTGGCACTACTGAGTATGTTGCTGGCAGCAGATAACGGTTACCAGAGCTGTTTGATGGCACCCACAGAAATACTGGCCCAGCAGCATTATACCGGATTGAGTGAACTCCTGAAAGAAATGCCCGTTGAAATTGCCCTGCTTACCGGCAGTACCCGGTCGGCGGAAAGGAAACGTATTCTGAAAGGGTTGCTGGAGGATACGATCCATTTTGTGGTGGGCACCCATGCTGTGATAGAAGATGCGGTACAGTTCCGTAACCTGGGACTGGTGATCGTGGATGAACAGCACCGTTTCGGGGTGGCGCAGCGGGCCAAACTATGGGAGAAAGCGGCTGTACCGCCGCATGTACTGGTGATGACGGCAACCCCCATTCCCCGCACGCTGGCCATGACGGCCTATGGCGACCTGGACTACAGCATCATGGACGAGCTGCCACCCGGCAGGCAACCGGTCACTACGGTTCACCGTAACGAAACTGCCAGGGCCAATGTGATGGATTTTGTGCGATCTGAGATCGATAAGGGACGGCAGGCATACTTTATCTATCCCCTGATCGAGGAAAGTGAGAAACTGAGTTATGAGGACCTGATGCAGGGATATGAACAGGTAAAAAGTTTTTTTCCGGAACCCAAATTCCATATCAGCATGGTGCATGGCCGGCAACCTGCCGAACAGAAGGAGACCAATATGCAGCGTTTTGTAAAAGGCGATACGCAGATCATGGTGAGCACTACGGTGATAGAAGTGGGCGTGAATGTACCCAATGCCACGGTGATGGTGATCGAAAGCGCCGAAAAATTCGGCCTGTCTCAATTGCACCAGCTGCGCGGAAGGGTGGGCCGGGGCAGTGAAAAAAGTTTTTGCATTTTATTAACGGGTAGTTCAGCAAGCAAAGAGGCCCGCGAACGTATCAAGACTATGTGCGCTACCAATGATGGGTTCCGGATAGCCGAAAAGGACCTCGAGATCCGGGGTCCTGGCGATATTGAGGGTACCCGCCAGAGCGGAGCGCTCAATTTTAAGATCGCAAGTATCGTGAACGACAAGGAATTACTGGAACTGGCCCGGGCAGAAGCGGAAAAACTGGTGGAAGAGGATGTGGAGCTGACCATGGCAAAGAATTTGCCGTTAAAGAACTTCCTGCAGTCGCAGAAACGGAAACACGGGTGGGGGAAGATATCGTGAGTGGTGAGTAGGGAGTAGGGAGTAGGGAGTGAATTGTGAATTGGCAATTGTGAATTGTGAATTGTGAATGGGTGGCCCCTATTGACAATTGACCATTGCCCTTTCACTATTGCCAACTCACCACTCACCACTCACGACTGACGATTCACGGCTCACGATTCTTAAAACTATCCTAACAATCTGAAATTTTGAACTTTATCATTGCACCGGACGTATATAAATCGTAACTTTTAAAAAAATAGTTTGGCTATACTGAAGACGATAGGAAGCATACTGATATTGCTGCTGGTAGCTGCAAATACCTTTTCCCAAAACAACCTTGAATTTATCGAGAATAAAGGGCAATGGGACAAGCAGATCCGTTTCAAAGGCGAGATGAGTACGGGAGCTTTTTTACTGCAGGATAACGGCTACCGCGTGGTGTTATATAACAAGGAAGACCTTACCCGTATCGGTGAATCGGTTCACAAACATGGGGTAAAACCGGAACAAGCAACGCTCGGTGTAAAGAATTCATTGGAAAAACCGTTGCCTTTGCCATCTGAGCAGGACCCTGTTTCCCAGCCATTACGCGGGCATGCCTATGAAATGCGTTTCCTGCATGCCAATCCCGCTCCCGAGATCGTGCCTGACAAACCGCTGGAAACCTATACCAATTATCTTATCGGTAACGATCCCTCCAAATGGGCCAGTAACTGTAAGACCTACCAGGCGCTTACCTACAAAAATGTGTATCCCAATATCGATGTGCGTTACTATACCGCCAATGGGGTATTGAAGTATGATATCATCGTGCATCCCGGCGGAAACCCTGCCAGTATCGCCATGTATTTCGACGGAGCCGAGAACCTGCGGGTAAAAGACCGGGCACTGCAGATCAAAACCTCTGTGGAACTGGTGCAGGAAATGGCGCCATACACGTATCAGCTGATCGATAACAGTCGCAAAGAAATCCCCTGCAGTTATGATGTGAAAGGCAATATCGTTCAGTTCAAACTGGGTGCAGGGTATTCACCCTCGGCTACGATGGTGATAGATCCCTCGGTAGTATTCTCCACTTTCACCGGAAGTGTACCGAGTAACTGGGGTTATACGGCTACCTATGATGCCAGTGGTAATTTTTATGCCGGCGGTATTGTGTTTGGTAGCGGGGGAACATTCCCGGTAAGTAACGGGGCTTTTCAGCAGACCTACCAGGGGGGGGATTCTCAAACAGGTGAACAAGGTGGTTTTGATATTGCGATCATGAAATTCGATCCTACGGGCTCAAGGCGGTTGTATGCGACTTATCTTGGAGGTACTAAAGGTAATGAGCAGCCACACAGTATGGTGGTGGATGGGGCTGGTAACCTGGTGATCGCCGGTAGAACCAGTTCTACCGACTATCCTGTGCAGGGCGCTTTAAAGACCTATGGCCCGCTGGGTGGCGGATGGGATATAGTTGTTACCAAATTGAATGCAACCGGAACAGGACTGATCGGTTCGGTCAGGATCGGAGGACAGGGAGACGACGGTGTCAATATCCGGTCCAAATATTCTACACCACGGGGTGTAGAGTCGATCAATAGAAACTATGGCGATGATGCCCGAAGTGAAGTGATCCTGGACAATGCCGGTAATATTTTGTTTGTTTCCTGTACGCAGTCGCCCGACTTTCCGGTCACTGCTGTTTCTGTACAAACCGGCTTGGGCGGTGTCAATGCCAAGAACCGTGCGCAGGATGCAGTTATATTAAAACTGACGCCAGACCTGGGACAGGTCCTGTTCAGTGTGATCGTTGGCGGCAACGATGATGATGCGGCATTTGTACTGGCCATCCATCCTTTTACCAACAATATTTTTGTGGCGGGCGCTACAGCCAGCAGCAATTTCCCGGGTGATAAGACCGGGACCAAATATCCAACCTATCAGGGTGGATTAAGTGATGGTTTTGTAGCCGAATATACCAGCAACGGTGTCCCGGTAAGAACTGGTTTTTTTGGTACTTCGGGTGTTGATATGATTTATGGTATCCAGTTCGACCGATTCGGTTTTCCGTATATAGCTGGAACTACCACCGGTACCTGGCCCGTGATCAACGCAGCTTTCAGCCAGACCAATGGAAAACAATTCATCGCCAAACTAAAGCCCGATCTGTCCGATTATGTGTATTCCACCGTGTTTGGTTCAGGCAGTGCCAATCCTAATTTATCGCCTACTGCCTTCCTGGTGGACAGGTGCGAGAACGTATATTATTCCGGCTGGGGAGGCTCTGTAAATACTGACGCCACTTATCCCAGTGCCGGAACCAATGGACTTCCCATAACAACAGGCCCCGGGCGGGAAGCATACCAGAAAACGACAGACAACAGTGATTTTTACTTTTTTGTGTTGGAGAAAGATGCTGCATCGCAGTTGTATGGAAGTTTTTTCGGTCAAACAGGTGGTTTTGGAGAGCATGTCGATGGTGGTACCAGCCGCTTCGACAGGAACGGGGTCATCTACCAGGCCATGTGCGCCAATTGTGATAATTTTATAAAACCCAGGTTTCCGACCACACCAGGTGTATGGTCGCCCTACAATGGCTCGCGGGGCTGTAACCTGGCCGCAGTGAAAATTGCGTTCAACCTGGCGGGTATCGGTGCCGGAATACAGGCTTCTATCAACGGAGTGCCTCGTGATACTTCGGGTTGCGTGCCCATGACCGTGGTCTTCACAGATACGGTTGCCATGGGAAAAAAATATATCTGGGATTTTAACGATGGCGGTATGCCTGATACCACTACCGCACCAACGGTTACACATACTTTCAACACCATCGGTATGTACCGGGTACGCCTGATATCGGTGGATTCGACCAGTTGTAATATTTCCGACACGGCCTATGTTACCATGCGGGTGCGTGATGACGAGGCTGCACTGAAAATGACCGCCGTAAAACTGCCGCCCTGTACCTTGCTGGCCTATGAGTTCACCAATAATTCAGTGGCTAATAAACCATTCACCAATACCAGTTTCCGCTGGGATTTTGGCGATGGCACCACACAACTGGCCGGCCTGGGAAAAGTGACCCATACCTATGCCGCGGCAGGCACCTACAACGTGCGCCTGGTATTGATCGATACCAATTATTGTAATGCTCCTGACAGTATCACCTTACGCATACGGATCTCTACCAATGTAAAAGCGCAGTTCACCACACCGGCCAATGGTTGTGTTCCTTATACGGCATTGTTCGATAATACTTCGTTGGGCGGCAGTGATTTTATCTGGGATTTTGGTGATGGTACTACCTCTGCCGAACACGAACCGCAGCATGTATATACCCGAATTGGGGTATACCGGGTGAGGTTGATTGCCAATGATCCGAATACCTGTAACCAAACGGATACCTCAGCTTATTTTACGATAACTGTCAACCCTAATCCCACTTCTTCATTCACGTATACCCCCAATCCAACAGAGCCCAATACAGCGGTCACATTCCTGAATGCGGCAGTGGGGGCAAACAGTTATAAATGGCTGTTTGGAGATGGCGATACTTTGTTCACGATCAGTAACGATACAACAGTGCGGCACCTGTTCAACGCATCGGGAACCTATAATACCTGCCTGGTTGCTTACAACAACACAGGATGCAGCGATACCACCTGCCAGCCCATATCCGTTACCATCAACAGTTTGCTGGATGTGCCCAATGCTTTTTCGCCGAATGGCGACGGACGGAACGATAAGATCTATGTGCGGGGATACGGTATCGAACGGATGACCTGGACCATCTATAACCGCTGGGGAGCGGTGGTCTATAAAGGAACGGATCCGTATGAAGGCTGGGATGGCACTTATCAGGGAAAGATACAGCCACAGGATGTGTATCATTATACCCTGGTGGTGGAGTTCAGCAGTAAGGAGCGGACAACGAAAAAAGGAGATATCACATTATTGCGATAAGATTATGCAGGTGAGAAAGAAAATACTAATGGCGCTGATACCCTTGCTGCTGGCAGGGACAGGAGATGCACAGGATCTGCATTTTTCACAGTACTTCAATACGCCCATGCTGGTGAATCCTGCCAACACCGGTTTTAACCCGGATTACGATTTCAGGGTAGGGGGTAATTACCGGAACCAGTGGGCCAGCGTAGGCGGTAATCCCTATCGTACCATGAGTGTATGGGCGGATACCAAATTATTTACCGATCGTTTTGAGAATGGCTGGCTCGGTGTGGGCGGTTCTATTCTAAAAGATGTGGCGGGTAGCGGTAGCTTGTCTTCCACAGGCGGTTTTGCCAGTGTTGCCTATCACCAGATGCTGGGTTATAACAGTTTGCTGAGTGGTGGTTTTTCACTGGGGTATGTATCCAAACGCATCGATCTCTCCAAACTCACTTTTGATAACCAGTGGAACGGAAGTTTCTTTGATGTCACCATTCCGCCAAACGAACCTTTTGCTTATAACAAAGTCAATTACCTGGACCTGCAGGTGGGCATCAACTATGCCTATTTTGCTTCTGAGAATGTATATTTCAATGCCGGGCTGAGCGTGATGCACATCAACCACCCGCGGGAAAGTTTTTTTGATGCCACAGTATCGGATAACCGCGTGCAAAGAAGGTATACGGCTTTCCTGAACAGCAGCATCAAGATACAGGATGTGTGGATCGTGAACCCGAATGTATATGTCAGTAAAATGGGCAATAGCTGGGAGACCGTTGTGGGCTTCAATGCCAACCGCGACCTTACCGGCGATGGACTTTCCCAATTCATCATTGGTCTGTATTACCGTAACAAGGATGCACTGATCCCGATGTTGGGTTACCAGGTGAATGATCTCCGGTTCACCATCAATTACGATGCAACGGTATCCAGCCTCAGCAGCCTGAATGGCACCCGGGGCGCCTATGAACTCTCCATCGTGAAAACCGGGATATTCCCTTCCAGCGCCGGAAGATCGGTGCGTTGTCCAACAGTGCGTTTTTAATTCCCGATCTCACAAAACAGGAATAGGGTAGCCCTGCAGGGATGATCCGCTGCATACTACCCCATTCAGCTGATACGGGGGAATAAGCGTTCGGTGTTTACAGGGATGAGATCTCATCTCCATCACTCCTGATGCTGTAATCTTCTTCCTTGAAATATTTCCTGTATTTATCGTTCACTTCTTTCGGTTGTTGGGTGCCGTTGATGTAGAGCTCACCTTTTTTTACTTCAATACGGTATCCTTTTTTCCGGTCGATCAGGCCATCTTTTTCCAGGCTCTCCGTAAACTCTTTTAACAGCGCGATCTCTTTTTTCGCTTTTTCAATGCCAACCCTGGCCGCAGCCATACCTTTCTCCACATCTTTTTTGATCTTTTCCATATCGATCTTCGGCGTCAGCCTGGCTTCGTTCATCTCATCTTTGGCCCGGGCCATTTCCTTTTCGATCTGTTTCTTGTCGATCTCCTTCATTTTCTTTTCAGCTTCCCGCAAAGAACGGTCCAGTTCGGCCCTGTTTTTTTCCCAATCCACTTTTGCGAGGGCGGTCTGTACTTCGCGGCTGATCTTTTCAAGATCGATCTTTTTCATCTCGTCCATGGCAGCTTTCAGTTCCTTGTCCATTTTAGTAAGGTCGACCTGCATGTTCTTATTCAGTTCCTCTGCAGCACGGTCTAGATCTTTGGCGGCTTTGTCAAGATCACCAACCGTATAATCCCTGTTCTGCGAATACTTTTTACGGGGTTTGCTGGTGTCGTCCTGGTAATGAACGCTGTGGGGTCTTACCGGGATCTGGTTGTTCTCAGCGGTTTTCCAGGAAAACATGCCCAGGGCAGCAATAGCTATTCCTGCCAGTGCCAGCCCCTTTTTTGTTTGTTGTTTCATAGATACATGGTTTAATAAACGAATAATTTCGTAGTAAATATACGAATGTGTTCGTAATTAGGATTACCGGTCATCATTTTTTTAATTATTTAACAAATACGTCGGGATGGCTGATCTAGCTGGTCAAATATATTATGCGCATTCCTGCGGCTTAATTTTTATCTTGCGGCATATCAACGAACCGCTATGAAATATTTGCCGCTGAATCCGCAACTCTTCCTCAATAACCGGAAAAGGTTTGTGAAAGAGATGTTGCCCAACAGCATTGCCATATTTGTGAGCAATGATGAGTTTCCTTCCAATGGCGATGCACTTCACTCTTTCAAGCAGAATACGGATCTGTTCTGGCTATCCGGGATCAACCAGGAAGATTCCATGGTGATCCTGTTCCCTGATAACCCGGATCCCAAATACCGTGAGGTATTGGTGTTGGTTCGTCCCAACGAGCTGAAAGAGAAATGGGATGGTAAACGGTTGCGTGCGAAGGAAGCTGCTGAAATTTCCGGCATACAGACCATCGTATGGCTGGATACGATCGATGCACCCCTGCAGACCTGGGTTCACCTGGCGGATCATATCTACCTTGATACCAATGAGAACGACCGGAAAGCTTCCCATATCCGCAGCCGCGAATACCGTTTTGTGGATGAGATGAAAGCGGCTTACCCGCTGCATTCGTTCCAGCGCGCTGCCAGGATCATGAAGCAGCTGCGCAGCATCAAGACCAAAGAAGAGATCGAAGTGGTGCAGAAAGCGATCGATATCACCGAAAACACTTTCCGCCGTTTACTGCAGTTCATTCAACCGGGTGTAACTGAATATGAGATCGAAGCCGAGATCTGGCATAGTTTTTTAAGCCAGCGCGCCACCGGTCCGGCCTACGGCAGCATCATTGCCAGTGGCGATAATGCCCGCACCCTGCATTATGTGTCCAACAATGCGGAATGTAAGGATGGCGAACTGATCCTGATGGACTTTGGCGCCGAATACGGTAATTACTGCGCCGATCTTACCCGGACTGTTCCGGTGAATGGTAAATTCGGCCGCAGGCAGAAAACGGTGTACAATGCCTGTCTGCATTTACACAACTATTGCAAAAGCATTCTCAAACCCGGAATATCCATTGTTGAATACACAGAAAAAGTAGGAGAGGAAGCCACCCAGCAGTTCCTGAAGATCGGCCTGCTGCGCAAATCGGATGTTAAGAACGAGGACCCTGAGAACCGGGCCTACCGTAAATACCTGTACCACGGCATTTCGCACCACCTGGGCCTTGATGTACACGACTTGGGAACGCGCACAGCACCCATACAGGCGGGTATGTTGTTCACCATTGAACCCGGTATCTATATCGAGGAAGAAAACATGGGGATCCGTATCGAAAATAATTTCTGGATCACTAAAAATGGTAACATTGATTTAATGAAGAATATTCCGATCACGGCAGAAGAGATAGAAGCTTTGATGAAAAGAAAATAGTTGATCTTTCCTGATCCCGCTGCCGCTGATACCATAAGGGGCATGGATCATAGACCAATGACCCCCAGAACCAGGCATGAAACAGATCCCCAATTTATTTACCTTACTGAACCTGCTGGCCGGATGTCTGGCCATTGTTGCCATTATGCAGTCGGGCCTCACCATTTCGGTGGATGCCAACGGCGAGAACCTGGTAGTGATACCTGAAAAGATCTGGCTCGCCAGCCTGTTCATAGGCCTGGCAGCCGTGGTTGATTTTCTGGATGGTTTTGTCGCACGCCTGCTGCAGGTACCCTCCGAACTGGGTAAACAGCTGGACTCGCTGGCCGATACGGTCAGTTTTGGCGTGGCCCCGGGCCTGATCGCTTACCAGTTCCTTCGGTTGTGTTTTGCCCAACAGGCAGACGGATTGGATATCAGTACCCTCTGGTTATTACCCGCTTTCCTGCTGCCCTGTGCCGGCGCTTACCGCCTGGCGCGCTTCAATATCGATCATTCGCAGGTATATGGCTTCAAAGGAGTACCCATACCCGCCGTTGGATTGTTATTTGCTTCTTTTCCGCTGATCTACTGGTATTCCGGCAGCGATTTCCTGATCAACCTCTTACTGAATAAATGGTTCTGGTATGGTGCAGTGCTGCTGTGCAGTTACCTGATGGTATCGCGCCTGCCCATGCTGGCACTCAAGTTTTCGGGTATCACCACGCGCAAACTGCTTCCTTTCCTCATCATAGCCCTGCTGACGCTGGCCAGTGGATTAAGTTTTGGCTGGCTGGCAGTTCCCATCGCATTTATTGCGTACGTAATTCTATCTTTGACCTTCAAACAACCCGAATAGTATCATGACCTATCATGTTCAGATCAAAGTAATGCCTTTGAAAGACCTGCTTGACCCACAGGGCAAAGCCGTATTGGGCGGATTGCAGAACCTGGGATTACCTGCTGTAACCGATGTGCGTGTTGGAAAACATATTACCCTGGATATAGAAGCGTCCAGCGAAGAAGCGGCCAAACAGATAGCCGATGAAGCCAGCAAAAAATTACTGGCTAACCCGGTGATGGAATTTTACGAGATCGAACTGATCAATTAATAGCACACGCACCAGCAGCCGGTAACAGTAGTTTTACATCAACGATTAATTAAGAAATTGTAGTAACCTCTTACGATAATCGGAAACCCTCTGCGAAAACTTTGCTCCTCCTATTCTCTCCGGTGAAAAAACCTTACAAAAAGGCAAGTTGCTATTGTTCGGAACCTTATTCACCGCAGAGAACAGGAGAACAGGGAGTTTGCGCAGAGATTTTAATAACACAATACGTTAATTACTAACTATTAACTCCCTTGCTATACCTTGTTCCCACACCGCTTGGTAACCTGAAGGACATCACGCTCCGTTCCCTGGAAGTGCTGCAGCAGGTGGACGTGATCCTTTGTGAGGATACAAGGACTTCCGCCCGTTTGCTGAACCACTACCAGATACAGAAACCGGTATCGCCCTATCACCAGCATAATGAACATAAGATCGTTCAGCATATTGTTGACCAGCTGCGTGCCGGTAAAACGATGGCGCTGATCACCGATGCAGGTACGCCGGGTATTTCAGATCCGGCCTTCCTGCTGGTGCGCGAATGCATTAAACAGGAAGTGACAGTGGAATGTCTGCCCGGCGCTACTGCTTTTGTACCGGCACTGGTGAACAGTGGGATACCTGGCAACCGCTTTGTGTTCGAAGGTTTCCTGCCCATTAAAAAAGGCAGACAGACCCTGTTGAAACAACTGGCGGAAGAAGAGCGCACCATGATCATCTACGAAAGCCCGATGCGACTGGTAAAGACGCTGGAAGAATTCATCACCTATTTTGGCGCCGAAAGACAGTGCTGTGTCAGTCGCGAGCTTACCAAACTGTTCGAAGAGAACAAACGGGGCACATTGCGCGAAGTGGCTGATCATTTCAAGGCCAAAACGGTGAAGGGCGAGATCGTGATCGTTCTTGCCGGTAAGGAATAGGTGTTATAGTGCCAGTTAGCAGGCAGGTGACAGCAAGATTCACCCCATGCCCGGCTTCTTTTACCCATTGGCCATTATTCTGCACTTTCTAAGCCGAATTTCCTGAAATTTACCCCTTCTAAAAATTCCCTCATCACATGAGCCAAAAACTATTGAAGGTTTTCTTACTGTCGATTGCCGTTTCCCGGTTAACCGCTGTCTTTGCCCAGCCCGACCGGTGGCAGCAGCGCATCAAATACAATATCCAAGTAGCTGTGGATGTGACCACCAACCGTTTTACAGGAACGGAAAAACTGGAATACACCAACAATTCGCCCGATACACTGGATAAAGTGTATTTTCATCTGTACTGGAATGCATTCCAGCCCGGCAGCAGCATGGATGTGCGCAGCAGGGAGCTGGGCAAGATACAGCTAGCGGAACCCCGCCGGAACAGCGATGGGTTGGACTGGGATTCGCGTGTGAAAGACCGTATCAGCAAACTGACGCCCGACCAGATCGGGTACCAGCGTGTCAGCAGCATCCGGATAGCGGGCGTGGAGCAGAAGCTGAAAGAACATGAGACCATCCTGGAAGTGATACTCAGCAAACCCATCTTACCCAAGAGCAAAGTGCAGATGGACGTGGCGTTCGAAGCGCAAGTGCCTTTGCAGATACGCCGTAGCGGCCGTGATAATGCGGAGGGCATCCGTTACAGCATGAGCCAGTGGTATCCGAAAATGGTGGAATACGACTACCAGGGCTGGAATGCCAACCCTTATATTGCCCGCGAGTTTTATGGCGTTTGGGGAGACTTTGAGGTGAACATCACCATCGACAAGAATTATATGGTTACTGCCGGTGGCGACCTGGTGAATGCCCATGAAGTGGGTTTTGGTTACCAGGCACCCGGAACTGTTGTAAAACCTGCTGCCGGCAATACCCTTACCTGGAAATGGCAGGCATATAATGTGCATGATTTTATGTGGGCTGCAGACCCTTCCTATAAGATGATCACCCGTACCGTAAAAGACGGTCCGTTGATCCGTGTGGTATACAAAGCCGTGGACTCGCTGGAGAACCGCTGGCAGAAAATGGCAGATACTGCCGCCCTGGCTTACCCGATCATGGCAAAGACCTTTGGCGCTTATCCATACAAGACCTACACTTTTATACAGGGTGGTGATGGTGGCATGGAATATCCCATGGGAACCCTGCTGAAGAGTGCCAGCGTGGGAACGGCCATTCATGAGTGGATGCACAGCTGGTACCAGATGATGATGGGCAGCAACGAATCCTTATACCCCTGGATGGACGAAGGGTTCACCGATTACGGCAGCACCCGGGTACTGGCCACTTTGCGGAACAGTAATGGCTTCTGGTATGCAGGTTCTTACCGCGGATATTTTGCATTGGCCAAAAGTGGTTACGAAGAACCAGCCAGTACACATGCCGATCATTACAATACCAACTATGCCTATGCCAGTGCAGCGTATAGCAAAGGCGCTTTGTTCCTTTCGCAACTGGGTTATATCGTGAGTGATAGTGTGCGGGATAAGATATTGCTGTCCTATTATAACCAGTGGCGGTTCAAGCATCCCAATCCCAATGATTTTGTGCGTGTGGCGGAAAAGCAAAGTGGTATGGAACTTGACTGGTTCAAAGAATACTGGATCAACAGCACCAAAACCATCGATTACGGAGTGGGGGATATTGCTGTAAAAGAAGGCAAGACCCAGATCACCATCAGGCGCATAGGCAAAATGCCGATGCCGGTTGATGTATTACTCACTTTCAAAGATGGCAGCAAGGAATTACATTATATACCGCTGAGCCTGATGTTTGGAGAAAAACCTGCCGAAGATGCCACACCCAGAACCGTTCATGAAGAATGGAAATGGACACATCCCGATTATACATTCGCCACTTCCAGGGGCATACAGGAGATCAAATCCATCGAGATCGATCCCAGTCAGCGTTTAGCGGATGTGAACAGGGTCAATAATAAACTTGTTATACCTGATTAATCCTCTTCCTGACCCATAATACTTCCTGCGTCTTAGCGCCTTTGCGAGAAAAAATGCACGCAAAGACGCTGAGGCGCAGTGGTTTTGAGTGATGCTATCCTGCGATCAGTAGAACAGATGAACAGATGAGCAAGGAACAAGGGACAAGGAACAAGGGACAAGGAACAAGGGACAAGGGGACAAGGAACAAGGGACAAGGGGACAAGGAATAAGGGGACAAGGAATAAGGGGACAAGGAATAAGGGGACAAGGAATAAGGGGACAAGGAACAAAACAAGGAACAAGGGGACAAGAGACAGATGATAGTGTCCTGCAGTAGGCAAACCTCTGCGTTAACTCCCTGGTCTCTGCGACTCCGCGGTGAAGAGCGCCTTGAAGAATGAGCAAGTAATAAAAAATATCTCTAAGACAAAAGCCCAACAGCTGAAGACTCTATTTTGCTGCGTGGATCACATATTTCTCCGCAAAATATTCTTCCGGGAAGATCTTGAAGATCGGCATCATTTTAGGGCGTAAACCACTTTCGAAAATTTCCTGGGCCAGGTCGCCGCCTTTTAAACAGATCAAACCCGAGGGCAGTGGTTTGCTATGGTCTTTTTTCAGCAGGGGGGCGCTCCATTTCCAGAGATCCTTCAAGGGAGCTACCGCGCGGGAGATAGCATAATCGAATTTGCGGTTCCTGATATCTTCTGCCCGGGTATGCTGAACGGTGATGTTCCGGATATTGGCTCCCTCGCAAACGGCTTCCACCACTTTGAGTTTTTTGGCGATACTGTCGACCAGGTGAAACTTCACTTTCGGAAAAAATATCGCCAGCGGCACACCTGGAAAACCACCGCCGCAACCGATATCGATGATCTGCATGCCTGGCTCAAAATTCGCGATCGCTGCAATGCTGAGCGAATGCAGTACATGGTGCAGGTAAATACTGTCGATGTCCTTACGCGAGATCACATTGATCCTGGCATTCCATTCTTTGTACAACGCTTCCAGCGCTGTGAACTGTGCGATCTGTTCTTCGGTGAAATCGTCGAAGTACTTCAGGATCAATCCCAGTTTTTGCGGGGCGCTTTCCATATGGCAGGTAAGGTAAAAATGTAATAAAAGAACATCCAGATATCCAGCAACAGGAACCAGGGCCAGAGATCGGACTCATTCAGTTTCTTCATGCCCTTGTACAGGATTACTGCCTGTATCAGCAAACGAAAGCCAAACACAGCCAGCGCGATCCACCAGTTAAAGAAGATGATCGACAGGGCCAGTAAGGGATAGAGCAGGAATAAACTGAGTGAATACAGTCCCAACAGGAATTTATGTTTGGGCTTATAATAACGTCCCGTAGTGTAATGGCGGTATTTCTGTGTCATCCAGTCGCTCCATCGTTTCTTGGGTTCACTCAGGGTATGCGCTTCGGGATCGATCACTACTGCCGTATTCTCCGCTGTGGCTACCTGGTTGATGAACAGGTCATCATCGCCGCTGGGGATCTGGTTGATGGATGAAAATCCCTTATTGCGGAGAAACACGTCTTTCTTGTAACTCAGGTTCCGTCCCACACCCATATAAGGTGTTCCGGCAAGTGCATAGGAGAGGTATTGTAAAGCAGTATGAAAGGTTTCGAAACGGATCAGTTTGTTCAGTATCCCGGGACGTTTGTGGTAGGCACCATATCCCAGCACGATCTCGGTGTCTTCCTGATAGGTATCCTGCATTTGCTGCATCCAGAATTCGGAAGCGGGTGTGCAGTCCGCATCGGTCAGTAATACGATCTCGTATTTGGCGCTTTTGATACCGATGGACAGGGGAAATTTCTTTCCGCTGATCATCTTGGCTTCCTGCGTAAGCTGGATATGGTTGATGTTCTTGAACGATTTCTGAAACTCCTCGATCACATATCTGCCTTCATCGGTGGAGTTATCGTTCACGATCACGATCTCGTGGGTGGTCTTATAGTCCTGCACCAGCACACCGGGCAGGTTGCGGGTAAGGTTATCGGCCTCGTCGCGGGCGCAGATGATCACGGATACGGGGTGTTCCACATTTACGTCCCTTGCCGGTTTCTTGAAAAAAGCCAGTCGTCTGAAGAAATACAGGTAATACATGACCTGTATGGCAATGACGGCGCAGAATACATAAAACAGTATAGTCCAGGTGATGGTTGGTATCATCATCCGGCAAAAATAGCGCTTTGAAAGCTTCGTCTTGCGCGGGTGTGGAAAAGATAGGTGGCGGCAAAACGGGGGTCTGTACAAGCAGGGAACGCCGGCTGCTGCCTCTCAAACACCGAGTTTCCCTACTTTTGCGCCATGGCAGCACTGGATTTTGCGTTACAGACAACCGCAGCGGGTTCCAAAGCAAGGGCAGGAAAGATCACAACGGATCATGGTGAGATACCCACGCCCATATTTATGCCCGTAGGCACAGTAGGCAGTGTAAAAGCGGTTACCCAGCAACAGTTATTAAACGAGATCGATGCAAAGATCATCCTGGGTAATACCTATCACCTGTACCTCCGTCCGGGTACAGAAGTTTTGGAGGCTGCAGGTGGTTTGCACCGGTTCAATGGCTGGAACAGACCCATCCTGACGGATAGCGGCGGTTACCAGGTTTTTTCCCTGGCGGCCAACCGGAAGATCAGGGAAGAGGGTGTGATGTTCCAATCGCATATTGACGGCAGCCGACACCTGTTCAGTCCGGAGTCCGTCATGGATATCCAGCGCAGCATCGGCGCCGATATCATCATGGCATTTGACGAATGCCCGCCCTATCCCAGTGAATATGGGTATGCTAAAAAAAGTATGGAACTCACCCATCGCTGGCTCGACCGTTGTTTCAAAAGACTGGAAGAGACGCCTGATAAATATGGATATACACAGAACCTGTTCCCGATTGTACAGGGGAGTACGTACCAGGACCTGCGGAAAGCTTCCTGTGATTATATCTCATCTAAAAATGCAGTGGGTAATGCTATCGGAGGGTTGAGCGTAGGTGAACCGGAAGAAATGATGTATGAATTTACCGCGCTTTGTGCCGATCATTTGCCAGCAGCCAAACCTCGTTACCTTATGGGTGTGGGTACTCCCTGGAATATTCTGGAGTGTATTGATCTTGGTATCGATATGTTCGATTGCGTAATGCCCACCCGCAATGGCCGTAACGGCATGCTGTTCACCACCCAGGGCGTGATCAATATCCGCAATAAAAAATGGGCCAGCGATTTTTCGCCTCTCGATCCCGGACTACCTGTGGAATCGAGCCAGTTCTATACCAAAGCCTACCTGCGGCATCTGTTCGTGGCAGACGAGATTCTGGGCCTGCAACTGGCCAGTATCCAGAACCTGTCGTTCTACCTCTGGCTGGTAGGGGAAGCCCGCAAACATATCCTGGAAGGCGATTTCAGCAGCTGGAAAAAGAGTATGGTGGAGCAGGTGAAGCAAAGGCTGTAGGGTGGTTAAAAGGGTTAAAATCGTTAAAATGGTTAAAGAGGTTAAAAGGGTTAAAATCGTTAAAGAGGTTAAAGGGAAGGGGTTAAAATGGTTAAAGAGGTTAAAGGGGGCTTGGTCTCACTGGGTAGCCCTGTAACGCTCTAAACCATTCTAACTGCTTTAACGATTTTAACCCTTTTAACGATTTTACGCCCCTCTAACTCCCCGCCCCCCGTATCTTTGCCCATAACCCATCATGAAGAAACTTGACTGGTACATACTGAAGAAATTCCTGACCACGTTCTTTTTTGCCATTTTCCTGTTCACCATCATTGCCGTGGTGGTGGATGTGAGTGAAAAGACCGATGATTTTGTCAAGACCGGCTTGGGTGTAAACCAGATCATCACATTGTATTATTTCGGGTTTGTTCCGCATATCATTGCCTTGCTGTTTCCGTTGTTCGTGTTTATTGCGGTGATCTTCTTTACCTCCAAAATGGCCGGCAAAAGCGAGATCATTGCCATACTGGCCAGTGGTACCAGTTATATGCGCTGGCTCAGGCCTTACTGGATCGGGGGAGGATTCCTTTGTGTGCTGCTCTGGTTTGCCAACCAGTATGTGGTACCCAGGGCCAACCAGGTAAGAGGGGCTTTTGAGGCCAAATACATCGACGGTAATAATTCCTATAATGCACTGGTTGCCACCAGCAGCAATATTTACCTGCGGGTAGATTCGTTCACCTATGCCGGTATTTATTCTTACGATACCCTGACCAAACGGGGAGGGCCGGTGTTCTTTTACAAAGTGCAGAACGATCAGGTGGTGGAGAACATGCGTGCCGATGGTATTTCCTGGGATACGGCCACCAAAAAATGGCGGCTGGAATCGCTGCTCGACCGGAAACTGCAGCCATTGAAGGAAGACGTGAAGCTGGAAATGACCAAGACCATGAACTTCAATTTCAAACCCTACGACCTGAGCCGGGATAAATACACCAAAGACAAACTGATTTCGCCCGAGCTGGATCGTTTTATCCGTCTGGAGGAGCTTCGAGGTTCGGAAGGGTTGAATGAACTGAAAGTGGAACGTTACCGCAGGGATGCCACCTGTATCACGGTATTATTGCTGACCCTGATCGGCGCCATTGTTGCCGGGCGTAAAGTGAGGGGCGGTAGTGGCGTGCACCTGGCCGTGGGTTTTATGATCGCCGCGCTGTTCATCATAACCGATCGTTTTTCCACTATTTTCTCTACCAAAGGCAACCTGCCACCCCTGATCGCGGCCTGGATCCCGAATATGATCTTCGTT
Organism: Bacteroidota bacterium; assembly: GCA_016183765.1. Taxonomy (GTDB): domain Bacteria; phylum Bacteroidota; class Bacteroidia; order Chitinophagales; family Chitinophagaceae; genus Sediminibacterium. Next base: position 5,748 of record JACPEA010000012.1, on the reverse strand, counting down.
TTAGTGGTGGTCTATCTTTACCGGAAAGCTCCCAAGTAATTTTACCTGATTCTGACAAGCTTAACCCTAATTGTTTTGTTGCAGAAAGCAACTTGTTTTACCTTTAGCACTTACAACCAACCCTTAGCCTGCAAGCATTCTAACGTGCTTGTTATCAACGGCTAATAAAAACACAGCTTAGTCATGGAAATAGTAAAAGAGCGGTTCAAAGCAAAAGCAGATGCTTCGAATGCAGAGATCAAAACATTATTGAAAGAACACGGTAGCAAAAAAGTGGGGGAAGTGACCCTATCACAGGTGTACCAGGGTATGCGTGGTATTACTGGCCTGGTAACCGAAACCAGTTTACTGGATGCACAGGAAGGTATCCGTTTCCGCGGGTATTCTATTCCTGAGTTGCAGACTAAATTGCCCAAAGCTCCCGATGGAGGAGAACCCCTGCCTGAGGGCCTGTTTTACCTGATGCTGATCGGTGAATTGCCGGGTTGCGATGAGGTGAACAACCTTACCAGCATCTGGCAGCGCCGTAGCCATGTTCCCAATTATGTGTTCGATACCATCGATGCCCTGCCCATCAGTGCGCATCCCATGACCATGTTTGTAACAGGTGTGATGGCCCTGCAGACCGAGAGCCAGTTCGCCAAAGAATATGCAAAAGGCATCAATAAAAAAGATTACTGGGATCCGGTGTTCGATGATTCCATGGACCTGATTGCGCGTTTACCAAGAATAGCGGCTTATATCTATCGCCGCAAATACAAGAACAACGAACATATTCAACCCAATGGGTTGCTCGACTGGGCCGGTAACCTGGCACATATGATGGGCTTTGAAGATGAAAGTTTCAAAGAACTGATGCGTTTATACATGACCATTCATGCCGACCATGAAGGTGGTAACGTATCGGCACATACCACGCACCTGGTGGGATCTGCCCTGAGCGATCCTTTCCTTAGCTATGCAGCGGGTATGAATGGCCTGGCGGGTCCCCTGCACGGACTGGCCAACCAGGAAGTGATCAAATGGATCTTTGAGATGCAGGAGAAACTGGGCACCGATAGTCCTTCCAAAGAACAGATCGCTGCCTATGTACAGGAAACCCTGTCATCCGGTAAAGTGGTTCCGGGTTATGGTCATGCGGTATTGCGCAAGACCGACCCCCGTTTTACCGCGCAGATGGAGTTCGGAAAAAAACACATGCCCGATGATAAACTGGTGAATACCGTATGGAATATCTACGATACGGTTCCACCAATCCTGCAATCGCTGGGTAAGATCAAAAACCCATGGCCCAACGTGGATGCGCATAGCGGCGCCTTGCTGGTTCATTACGGCCTTGTGGAATACGAATTCTACACGGTACTGTTTGCCGTTAGCCGTGCCCTGGGTGTACTGGCCAGCCTTTGCTGGGACAGGGCCCTCGGTTTCCCGCTCGAAAGACCCAAATCCGTTACCACCGAAGCCGTTAAATTATGGCTGGAAGGGAAGGAAGAGATCTGGGATTAGGGGCAATCGTGAATCGTCAGTAGTGAGTGGTGAGTGGTGAGTGGTGAGTAGTTAGTAGTTAGTAGTTAGTACCGTGTCTCCTGCCTATTCACAATTCACCATTGACAATTGCAACGAATCGTCAGTCGTGAGTGGTGAGTAGGGAGTAGGGAGTAGTTAGTTTACCACGGTGTCAATTGACATTTCACAATTGACCATTCACCATTGACATTTCACCAAAAAAAGTCCGCCGGAGTAGTTTCTTCGGCGGACTTTTTTTATATTAGGAGAAACAGATCCTATGGCAAAGTCTACGGGTGTTGCGGTCAAAGCAATAAAAAAGACGGCTAAAAAAACGGTTGCCGGAAAGACCACTGTCAAAAAAATGGAGGTCAAAAAAAACGGACCGGCGAAGAAAGAAAAAACCATCTCGGTCAAGTATACCGATAAATCTGCCGGGCAGCCGGAACTGGTAAAGATCTTTACTGCCATTCAACAGATGATGATACCCTATGACCAAAAGGGTTCACTGGTTTTTCATGCAGCTACCGGTGGGCAGGCACACCTGGTCAGTCACAAAGCCATTGAAATTGAAGGGCGTAAAAGACAGGAAATGTGGCTGGTATCTGTGATGGTACAAAAAGGGTATGTGGCTTTTCATTACCTGCCCGTTTATATGAATCCGTCGATGGAAAAACTGTTCAGCCCGGCATTTATCGGATGCCTGAAAGGCAAAGCCTGTTTCCACATCAAAAGAATGGATCCGGCGATATTGGCGGAAGTGGAGAAAGCCATTCAGATAGGGTATGATGCGTACAGGAAAATGGGATGGTTGTAGGGAATCTTGGATGTAGTATTGGTTTTTTTGAATTGATTCGGAATCCCGGTGGCGACATAGAAAAGTAAATAAGGGGGGATGCTATACTGATAGCTTTTATGCGTTCTATAGATCTAAAAGCAAACACGAGCTCAAAACGTTGACTATTTAGATTTACCGAAAGCTGGCATCAGATATTTTTAATAGTTTAAAGATCTTAAAGCCAGTAAAATGAATGGAAATTTCAACCAGCTTATTCAACAGCATAAATCCGACAAGCAATCAGTTTATCATACCTGGTTTATTAATAATGAAGACAGGCTTAAAGCATTCCGGTTTATCCGAAGAGGGGTAATGCAGGTGATTGATGATATTAAAAACAAGCGTTTCCCTAACGACTTTAAAGGATCATCCCTCGAGTTCGTATTAACCTGCATTACAGAACAAAAGCAAGTGTTTGAAGGTGCTTCCCATCCCTTTTACTGGAAACCCAAACTCCGTATTCCGGATATCTATGAGAATGAAAATAACAAGCAGGCTTTTGGTCAGTTTCTGGAAAATTGCCTCAATGCAAAATCAGAGGATCAAATCATTAAAGAAATAATCCGCCTTGATAGCTTACGAATCAAAGGTCTTGGTCCTGCTGTCGCCAGCATTCTCTATTTTCTTCATCCAACTATTATTCCGCCATTTAATACTGCAATTATCAATGGCTTTAATTTTTTGTATAAGGATAAAAAGAAATTAGGAAGCTGGAGTGAGTACCTGAAATTAAGGGAGGTGATGATTGACAGCAACAATCAATACCGCTCTGAACTGTCATCTGACCTGGGCGCTATTGCCGGATTACTTTTTGAAATAGGTACTCAGAAATTAGTCCTGGGTACGGATGAATACCTGTCTGAAGCTGAAAGAAAGAAGTTAGAAAAACTAATTGAAAAAAGAAAAGAAGATGTGGCACTGGAAAGGCTGGAAGAAGACCTGCATACAGAAATGCAGTATCACCTGCTAAAAATTGGTTCGGCATTGGGTTATGATGTAATAGCAGCGTCAAATGACCGTTCAAAATCTTATTGCGGAAACAGTTTTTCCTTTATCAGCTTGCAGCAATTTCCTGAAATTAGCCTCGACAGGGAAACGTTAAACACAGTTAAACTGATAGATGTACTTTGGTTTCAAAAAACGACCAATAATGTGATAGCAGCTTTTGAGGTTGAAAAAAGCACCAGCATTTATTCAGGTATTTTGCGTTTAACGGATTTGAGTTATACCATTGCCGATGGTGATGAAGTATTCTATCTGATTGTGCCGGATAAAAGAGAGAAAGATGTGCTACTGCAATTGAGCCGCCCTGCTATTAAACAAAACGAAGTGGCCATTAAATATATACTTTTTTCCGAACTGCGCCAGCATTGTGATGCTCTTTGTAAATTTGGTGAGAGCCATCATATTATGGAGAAGATTGCAAAAACAGTATAAATGCGGAATACCTGGCAATGACGGATGAGGTAAGCCCAACTTTAATCAACAACCTATGCGAAGTGTAAGAAGGTTCATACTAATGCCTGCTTTCCTGTTTATGGCATGTCATACAGACAAAACAACCATTGCCAGTAAAGAGAATGTGTCTACTGAACTTAATCAGCAGATACGGTTAACGGACCTGGAGGGTAATATGGTCAAACTCGACAGGTACAGAGGGAAAACCGTTTTTATTAATTTTTGGGCAACCTGGTGTAAACCCTGTATCGAAGAAATGCCTTCCATAGAAAAAGCACAGACCATACTGGGTAACCAGGAGATCGTTTTCCTGCTGGCATCAAGTGAAACTGCGGAAGATATACAGGCGTTTAGCAACGATCATGGTTATCAGTTTACCTATCTTCGTTTTGAAAACGATGAATTGCTGCATATTCAGGCATTGCCAACAACGTTTATTTTTAATGCCAGAGGAAACCTTGTATTTTCTGAAATGGGCTTTCGTAACTGGGATTCAAAAGATAATATAAACCTGATCAGGGACATAATCAAACAACATGACTAAACTGCTAACCTTTCTCACCGTGACCGTACTGTTGATGGCCTGCAAAGATCCATCGCAGGGGCAGGGTAAATTCAGGGAACTTGCATTGGCTGTCGACTCTGTGAGTGGAGAGCCGTACCTGGTTACTGATACTGCCGGTGTTACTTTTCTTTCCTGGATTAAAAAGGAAGGCGGAAAAAGTACGCTCAATTTTTCAAGACTTAAAGAGGATGTATGGTCAGCGCCAACTGTTATCAGTTCAGGTGAGAATTGGTTTGTTAACTGGGCCGATTATCCTATGCTTGCTTCAGATGGGGCTGGCTCCCTGATGGCCCATTATTTGGAAAAAAGCGAAAACGGGAAGTTTACTTACGATGTGAAATGGGTTATTTCCGGCGATGGAGGTAAGGTGTGGAGCAGTCCGAAGATCCTGAATGAAGATGGGAAAAAAGCGGAACATGGATTTGTCTCACTGGTTCCTTACGGCAACGATTTTTTTGTTGCATGGCTCGATGGAAGAAATACGGCTGCAGAAGGAGAAGCTGGTCATAGTGGAGGACATCATGGCCAGATGACATTACGTGCCGCAATCATTACCAAATCGGGTACAAAAACTGCAGAGTGGGAATTAGACAACCGCGTGTGTGATTGTTGCCAGACAACTGCCGCAATAACCAAAAACGGCCCGATAGTCATTTATCGGGACCGTTCTGAATCGGAGATCAGGGATATTTCCATTGTTCGTTTACTCAACGGAAAGTGGACAGATCCCCAGACCATCTTTCGGGATAATTGGGAAATTGCCGGTTGCCCTGTCAATGGTCCGAGAGTGGATGCGATCGGCAATAATGTTGCCGTGGCAAGGTTTACCTCGCCAAACAAGATCGGGCAGGTAAGTGTTGCCTTTTCGCAGGATGGGGGAGCCAGTTTTGGCACTCCGGTCCGGGTTGATGAAGGGCAGACCATTGGCCGGGTAGATATCCTGTTACTGGATAGTAAAACCGCAATGGTGAGCTGGATGGAAGGAGATGCCATAAAAGCAGCAAAAATTCATGCGGATGGAACAAAAGAGCCATCCGTTATCATTGCTTCGTCTTCGCAATCCCGTACAAGCGGTTTTCCGCAGATGACAAGATCAGCAAACAGCGTGGTATTTGCCTGGACGGATGCGAAATTGAAAAAAATAAATACTATCCGGCTGGTACTATAAACCGGATGAGAGGTTACATGAACCGGAAAAAGAAAAGGTTTCAGGAACCCCTGAAACCTTTTCTTTTTTAAGTGGAGAGTATCGGGGTCGAACCGACGACCTTCCCGCCGATGGGGGGACGCTCTGATCCAACCTGGAGTAAGACAAATAAAAAAGAGCCTTGAACATCAAGACTCTTTTAAGTGGAGAGTATCGGGGTCGAACCGACGACCT
>JACPEA010000002.1:237831-542408 GCA_016183765.1 Bacteroidota bacterium | reverse complement strand
CTGTTGAATGTGCTGGCAACGGGGGTAACTACGGTGGTCACAGACCTGGGTAAGTTTACGCGTACAGAGTTGATCAGCAACGGGATACTGAATCCTGGGGTAGGTAGTATGCTGGATCAGCAGACGGCATCGTACAGTAATACCACAAAACCAAAGGCCTACCTGAGCTGGTTATTACTAGATGAGCAGTTTAAATTGGTGAGCAGCAGCAGCGGGTTTGAGCAGGTGGGAGCAGATGGAGAATTCAAGACCTGGGTAAAGAGCAACCTGCCGATCAACAGGAATGGTTATCTTTATGTGTACACGAGCAATGAGAGCCCGGTGGATGTGTTCTTTGATAATTTGCAGGTGAGCCATATACGAGGTCCGTTGTTGGAGGAGACGCATTATTATCCGTTTGGTCTTGCCATGAGTGGCATCTCCTCGAAAGCAGCAGGTAAACTGGAAAATAGATACAAGTACAACGGCAAAGAATTGCAGAGTAAGGAGTTTAGCGATGGTAGTGGTTTAGAGCTATATGACTATGGTGCGCGTATGCAAGACCCGCAGTTAGGCATATTTCATAATCAAGATCGTTTTGCCGATAAGTATTTTTCACTTACACCTTATCAATACGCAGCAAATAATCCTGTCCGAAATATAGATATCAATGGAGATAGTGTTTGGACAGCAGTTGGAAGTAACAGATATTATTGGTCACATGATAAGGACTACGAAGGCTGGCATGATGCGTCAGGAAATCAGGTTGCTTCGCAAAATTCATTTATGAAAGATGTGAATGGAGCATTAGGATTAATGAATTTGACAAAAGAAGGTTCTGCAATGCTAAGCGAACTCACTTCTTCAACAAATAATGTAACCATTGAAAACAGCACCACGAATGACTTTAAAGCGGATAATGCTACCAAGGCGTACGAGACACAGTTGAGAAACGATCCGGCTTTAGCAAATTCTTCAGCCGTTATCCCGGCTTCTGCATCTGCCGGAGGTTCTGGAGGTACTGTACGATGGAATCCCAATGGTGCCAATGTATGGGTGTTAGACAAGAGTGGTAATGTTGTTCAACAAAGTAATGCCACAACTAATTTGGGTCATGAACTGTTCCATGCCAAAGATGCGAATCGAGGTTTGTTGGATAGTAGATTGGAGCAGGGATTGAAGCGGGATGAATGGCAGGCTTCTTATAAAGAGAACATAATGCGTGGGCAGTTAGGCGCACCAACAAGAACGAATTACAGAACAGCTTATGATCCGAATACGGGAATTAATACACCAACAACGCCGAGGATTGTCGATGCAAAAAATGCACCTATAAGACCTTCATGGGTTCCTAAAAACTGGTAAAATGAAAAAGATAATCATTGCTATAGTATTATTAAACTTCTATTCGTGTGCGACCAACAGAGTGCTTATAACGGTAGAGTGTAAGTTGAATGATGCGAAAGGTAGCCGCGTAACAATTAATATACCGAAGTATAAGAATCAACAAGTGATCAAAGCAGATGCTGAAGAAGGTGTCGAGTATGTTTTTTGGTACAAAGACTCCTCTGCCATATATGTGTCTACTTTTAAAGGTGGGGCAAATCTTAATTATGAAAACATCAGGAACACGCCTGATGCGTACAATAAGCGATTTTCTTCTACTAATGTTAATCTACAAGGGGTTGACGTTGCAGGGAAAGCGTGGCGTGAAATTAAAAGAGAAGATTTATACGTAGGTTATTTTAGAATCAACATGAAGGATAAACAGGTGTTTGATCAAGCAATTGATGATTATATTTTAAAGTAAAAAATAAAACATCAAGCCACTCTTGCCGGGGTGGCTTTTTTCTTTTGCTCTGTGTAAGTAAGAATGGTTCTCACAGGTGGTGTTGCTTTTTTACGGCGCAGGGAATCCATTACTTTTTTAGCTTGTTCGATTGAATCTGCGCGTTTAAAAAACGTAGCGCTATCCGGTTGCCCAGGTAAACGATAATAGCGGGCATACTTCTTAAAATAGTCGGGCATGGAATCTTTATCCGCCTGTTTTTGTGCGTGGGTGTTGCTGGCTGCGATGCAGCAGAGTAAGCAGAATAATATTTTACAGCACAACAAGTGTCTTTTTATAATTCTAAGCAGACTAGAGCTGTGAATGGGGAGTTTAAGAATGTACAAATGACTACCCAAATTGGAGTAGGTTTCAATCTAACAAAAAGAATTTCTTTTACTTCTAATCTTTCCTATAATCTATTCACCTATTCTAATAGTTCTTCCAACCGTTATGCCATCTGGAATTCGTTTATTTCTTATCGTTTCCTTAAAAGTAATAATCTTGAAGTTAAATTCTCAGCATTAGATATACTTAATCAGAATAGGGTCTCATAAATACAGGTGGTAAATATTCCTTAAGCCGGGGAATGGTAAATGTTCAACGTCAGTACTTTATGGCGACAATATCCTATTTTCCAAAAAAAGTTTGGGAAGACTATTCAGCCTAATTAACGTAGGCTAATTAAACGAATCTGTTGTTCGACTTGAAATTCTATTTGCTCAGCTACTACATTCCAATTGGGTTACTTGACATCTTTGGTTTCCTCTCCGAAAAGAGTGTTTATCCCTATGTTAGTACCTGATTCTTAAATGCTTTTTTAGATACTATTCATTAGGCCCTTCTCAATGTATCTACTTTATCTGTTAGATAAAACACTTCCACTCGGAATATTTATAATTCTAATTGGACAACAAAAAATCAATTTATTTATCGTTTAAATAATTGTTCTTTATTTCTCAGAACTTTCGATCGGATATTGTCGTGATTACGGCGTGGAAAGCTCCTAACTAATATAATCCTATGAATGAGATTGCGGCTTTGGATGCTGAGGACAATGCCTTGCATATCCTACTGGAAATTTTACAGCGGATAACTGCTATCGAGCATTTATTGACTGTGCAATCTCAAACGAATTCTCTTATTGATTCAAATAATACACTTCCTTCTATTACCTGGTCCGCTAGTAAAACGGATCTAATTGAATTGATTTATGGTCTCTATGCCAACAAGGTATTTAATAACGGGAAGACTACCATAAAAGATATTACTCATTTTTTCGAGGGGGCTCTAGGTGTAAAACTGGGTAATACCTCACTTCGATTCCAGGAAATATTACGCCGTAAAGATTCGGTAGCCTTTTTAGATCAGGTTCGTAATGCATTAGAAATCTATATGACCAGAATCGATGATAAAGCAAGAACGTAATCTGTTCTTAACAAATTATTTTGAAAATTACCTTTCAGACTACGAACCCGACTACGAAACGGTCCCTTCCAATCATTCCACATTTGTGGTATGAAAATATTTCTCCTATTGTTGGTCTTATTTATCACTTCTGTAGGGGCCTCCCAGGTGGTTGGTGTTTACGGAGGCAAGAACTTTCTATCAGCTAATTATTTGGGGATACAGTATGTATTTCCTTCCAACTATCCGTTATTCCTCTCTGCGAAGGGGCTCTATGAGAGTTTTAACCAAAATAGACTTAAGTACTCCTCTTATGGTTTCGCAGTACAAGTTCATTATGCACTTTTTCATTCCAATGAACCTTCCTCAAATTGGAATGTCCAAATAGGTGCTGGCCCTATCATTCAAAGAAAACAAGAGCACTGGCTTTTACCTCGAACAAGCGTTACTTCAGTTGGGGCTGTTTTTGGTATTTCTGGTGAATTACCTGTGTCAACAGTTTTTAGCTTCTCCATATTTAGCGAACAAAGATGGTTTCTACCCAATACTCATCTTAGCCAACAATTTGTATTGGGGGTTGGGCTACTCTATAAACTGAATCTCGATTAATAAATTATATAAAGTAGTGTGTATGAAAAGAGGAATATGTGCTTTAGTATGCTTTATGGTAGCTACTTGTTTATTAGGGCAAGGCTCTTATTCATTAAACCTTAGCTCCAGCAGGCAGTTATATTGTACACCAACGCAAATAGCTACCCTGTCTGCCCAAGCCAGATCTTATTCTGCTATTGGTTTCACGGGGGTAAAATATCATTTTTACTATTATGCTGCCGGGACTTATCAGGAGATCGGATATTATCAGGTTTCCAATATTGGTGGTACACTCTATACCTATTACGGCAATATTCTTGGATATTATTTTGATGGAAGCCAGATCCAGAATCCACAACAAATACCGTTAGGAGGGGGTAATCTGTGGATCAATATAGATGTTCCATACACCTGTTTCCCCAATAATAATTCTGGACAACAACTCTCAGTGGACATGGAGGCGATCGATCAGAATGGTTCCACCACTACCCGTTCTGCTATGTTGAATTTCTCCGTTCCTTTGCTGTACACCAATCCTGTTGTATTATCTTCTACCACCATTTCTACCAATACCCCGATCTTATGTGGTAGTACATCTGCACAGATAAGCGGCGCTCCTAATATGGCCCCCTATGGTTTTAAGTATGACTGGTATAAGGATGGGGCAGCTATCAGTATTGGAGAATCCAGCGGTCAATTGGTGGTGGCCAACCCCGGTAATTATTATGCAATTGTGAGTGATGTCTGCCAGGCGGCTACTTCCAATAGCCTTCAGATCATTTCAGCTTCTGCACCTGGTAAACCATCGGTCAGTTCCTCTAACGGTAGTTTACTTTGTAATGGGGCCATTACTACACTGTCTGCCTCTTCAACAGCCGGAGGTACCATTTACTGGAACACGGGTGCTACCGGAAACAGCATTTCAGTCTCTGCACCAGGTAATTATTATTGCTGGGAGATCAATGGGTGCGGTCAGGGACCCAATAGTGAACCTATTTCCATCAGTACCGGCAGCACCCCCGCTGCTCCATCGATCTTGAGCAGTGCCGGTACTTTACTATGTAATGGTGGAAGTTCTACTCTTACGGCTTCCGGTGTTTCCGGCACCGTAACCTGGAACACCGGACAAACCGGAAATACCATTACGGTGTCGAGTGCCGGTACTTATTATGCTTACCAATCCAATAGTTGCGGTACCAATACCAACAGTAATGCCATCACACTTAGTACCGGGTCTACACCTGCTGCCCCGGTTATCAGCAGCAGTAATGGAACCCTGCTCTGTAATGGAGCTGCTACTACTTTAAGCGCCTCGGGGGGTGAGGGTTCTGTCAGCTGGAATACCGGGCAGTCGGGTAATTCGATTTCCGTTTTTGCTACCGGTTTCTATTATGCTTATCAAACCAATGGATGTGGTTCAGGGGCCAACAGTAATGCTATTGTGATCAGTACAGGTAATACTTCGGCGGCACCTACTATTAGCAGTAGCAATGGGCTTATGGTTTGTGACGGTGGCACTACTCTGCTAACTGCCGCTGGTATTGAAGGAACCGTTAACTGGAGCACGGGGCAGACGGGTAGCGCTATTACTGTCAACAGTTCAGGAACTTATTTTGCTAATCAGACCAATGGATGCGGGACAAGCGGCAACAGTAATAGCCTTGTCATCAATGCCCTGGCAACGCCAGCGCCACCGGTAGTCTCTTCCAATAATGGCAGTTTTTTATGCAATGGTGCTTCTACAGTAGTAAGCACTTCTCCGGCTTATGGCGGGTTCATTCGATGGAATACCGGTCAGATAGGTAACACAATTACAGTTTCCGCGGCCGGAACCTACTATGCCTGGGAACAGAATGGTTGTGGTAATTCAGCAAATAGCAATACCATCATAATCACGACCGGAACTGTGCCAGTAGCCCCTTCTGTTAGTCCAGGTAACAATCAACTGCTTTGTAATGGTACTTCCACTACATTGACAGCATCTGGTTCCAATATTACCTGGTCAACAGGTAATACGGGCAATAGCCTTACGGTGTCCAATGCGGGTACCTATTATGCCTATGATCGTAATAGTTGTGGTAATTCATCCTTTTCCAACCAGGTGGTGATTGCTACCGGCAATTGTCCGATACCGGTTCCAGGAACTTCTTATACCATCTGTCCAGGAACCCTTAAAACACTGGATGCAGGCAGTGGGTTTGAAACCTATCTCTGGAGTAACGGCGCTACCACCCAAACCATCAGCGTCGGCCCGGGAAACTATTCTGTTACGGTGATGAAAAATGGCTGTTATGCCAGTTCTGCTGAGGTTACCATTAATTATTTTGCTGTGGTTATTCCTGCCATAACCCCATCTGGCCCTACCAGTTTTTGTTCGGGTAACAGCGTTACCCTTACCGCTTCTATTGGAACAGCCTATTTGTGGAATACAGGAGCCACGGGAGCCTCGATTCAGGTGACAACTGCCGGAAATTATTCTGTAACCGTTACAGATAATAATGGATGTCAGGTAAACTCCAATACCCTTACTACCATGGTGAATCCTTTGCCAGGTGCTTCTATTTCCGGAAACAGTTCAGTTTGTCAGAACGGAGTTTCTCCTTTGATTACATTCAGTGGTAGTGGGGGAGCAGCTCCCTATACGTTCGCTTACCGGATTAATGGCGGAACCCTCCAAAGTGTACAAACAAGCAGTGGGAATAGTGTTTCAGTTGCTGTCCCGACAGGCACTGCCGGTAGTTATTCCTATTCGCTTGTCAATGTCCAGGAAGCCGGTTCAAATGCCTGTTCTGGTCCGTCCAGTGGTACAGCTACTGTTTTGGTCAACCCGTTACCTCTTGCCTCCATTGACGGGACCACTGCGGTATGCCAGAATGCTCCTACTCCTTCCATTCAATTTACGGGTAGCGGGGGTACTGCGCCTTATACCTTTGTTTACCGCATCAATGAGGGAGCTGCCCAGTCCATCGCCAGCTCTTCCGGCAACAACGTCAGTCTGCCGGTACTTACCGGTGTTGCGGGTGTTTATGTTTATTCGCTTGTCAGTGTCAGTGATGCCAGCGCCAATAGTTGTTCCACAGCTTTGGAGGCTTCTGCGTCCATTACGGTTAACCCCTTACCGCAGGCCATCATTTCAGGTAATGCTACTGTTTGTCAAAACGCTTCGGCGCCTGTCATCAGTTTTACAGGCAGTAATGGTACAGCGCCCTATACGTTTACTTATGCGATCAATGGTGGAATTCCTCAAGTTATCAGTACTGTCAACGGGAATACGGTTAGCCTGGCAGCTCCTACACAGATAGTCGGAAATTTCAATTACCAGTTGCTTAGTGTCAGGGATGCCAGTGGTACCACTTGCAGTAATCCGATGAGTGCCACCGTGACGATCACAGTCAACTCACTTCCTTCAGCTACCATCAGCGGATCTGGTATAGTCTGTCAGAACAGTGGAACGAGCATACTACGCATCACCGGAACTGGGGGTACCGCTCCATATACATTTGTCTATCGAATAAACGACGGCGCCAATCAGTCCGTCAATACATCCTCCGGTAGTTCTGTCAATCTACCCGTCTCAACAGAAATACCTGGAAGCTATACTTATTCACTTGTCACCGTAGTGGATGCCAGTGTCACCCAATGTGCCTATGCTGTGAGTGATGCGGCTACGATCCTGGTCAACCCTCTTCCTTCAGGTGCCATCAGTGGTGAAACGGCTGTTTGTCAAAATGCAGTTAGTCCGATGATCCATTTTAGTGGCACAGGTGGGACTTTGCCCTATACGTTTACCTATCGCATCAATGGGGGTGCCAATCAAACCATCACTACCACCACAGGCAATAGTATCAACCTTGCTGTACCAACCCAAACAGCCGGAAGTTTCACTTATACTTTGATCAGTATCCAGGATGGAAGTACTACCACCTGCTCCAATACCGTAGCCGGTGAAGTGACGGTAACCGTATATCCTCAACCCGAAACCGTAGTGATCACCACCAGTGAGGCTCATCTCTGTAATGGAGCAAACGGGGTGATCCGTATCCTGAATCATGTAAACGGTTTTTCCTATCAATGGTATTATAATCAGTCAGTATTGAAGATCTCGCCCTGGGATACACTGGTTAACGCGAGTGCCGGAGTATTCAGGGTTCGAGCCATCAGTCCTCAGGGATGTCCGGCGGCTTCTCTTTCCAATGAAATAAAGGTAACGGCAGGTACTGTATCAACGCCAGTCATCCTCGGTTCCAGAAAGGTCTGTGAGGGAGGCAGGACACAATTGGTCATTGACAGCAGGCAAAAGCCATTTGAACTGTGGCGGTGGGCTGATCCCCCCGACAGCAACCGCTTCAGACAAATCTATGGATGGGACAGTCATTTTTTCGCCGAAGCCGGGCAGTATCAGGTATGGGTTATGCAGGAAGGATGCTTTGACAGTACACTGGTCACTGTTACAGCAGATGATACTGAATTCCCGGCTGGCAAATTGATGATCTATCCTTCGACAGTTCCTTATGGCGGTATCGTCAAATTGACCGCTGCAGTGAATCACGGTGGTGTCTTTCATTGGGATTTCGGAGATGGCACGAGGGCGGTCACAAAAGATAGCGTAGTGAGCCAATATTATTATACAACCGCTGATTCCTTATTAGTTCAGGTTGATGTGATCAGTCCCAGAAACTGTATCACCCATTTTTCAGAATGGTTATGGGTATTACCTGAACCCCGGCCGCCAAAAAGAGAGGTTATTGTTAGGGGCAATCTGAAAGACTGGAACGTTTTCCCGATCCCTTTTCAGGATCAGTTACAGGTATCGGTTATCCTGAAAAGAAAACAGGAGGTAAGGATCGAATTATTCACGGGTGACGGAAAAAGAATTAAAAGCTGGGTCAGAACCGGTACACCCGGTGAGAACCTGTTCCGCCTGGATAATCTGGAGCAACTGAGAACAGGAGTGGTGTATTTCATTACAGCTCTCTATAACAACGAAAAACATTTTGATAAAGTCTTTAAAAATTAACGAGATGAAAAAAATGATCTGTTTGGTGATGGTGGTTATGGCGTTAGCCTGTTCAGACAAATACCGCTCTGTGGCGGATTCGGCTGTCCCTCTTCTAATATCTTTTAATAGGGATTCTGTCAGGATCCGTGAAAAGGATGACACCAATATACTCTTCACGTCTAATGGAAAACTCACGATTTACCTGAAAGATGCGGACCATCAGTTAACTCTTGTCCGGGAGGATACTAATACTGCCATTCATGTGCGATACCGGGGTACGGATATCTTACCTGGTAAGCCTTTACCTGTAGCCGACAGCATTGAGGTTTTTATCAGTGCAGATCAACCCAATTTGTTTGCGCTTGCATTTACCCTGACAGACCGTCTCGGAAGAATGATCACCAGGACCTTGCCGGTCAGGGTTATTGCAAACCAGACCGCAACCCCTAATTTTTTCTACCAGCGTGAGGAACCAAGCAGTTTGCAGAGCTGGCCTTACCAGTTGAATGCATCCCCTTCTTCAGATCCGGATGGTCTGATCAGTAAATACCATTTTCTGATCAATGGGCAATTGGTTGAATCGGGTGATCCTGTGGTCCGCTGGATCTTTCGCGCCAAGGGAGAACAGATGGTCGGTCTTTATGTAACAGATGACCTGGGTTTAGTTTCTGCTACTGTCTATCAAAAAATACTGATCCCATGAAAATGTGTTTACTGTTATTTGTCTTTTTTGGGGTTCTGTCTGCGGATGGACAGATCCCTGGTACGCCGGTGACCCGTTTCCCCAGCCTGTCGGTTCATCCAAGCAGCCGGGCAATGGGCATGGGTGACCTGGGCGTGGCTACATCCGTGGGTACCCAGTCCCTGTTATACAATGCTGCGGTAGGCGCATTTGCGTCTTATCAACATCAATTATCTGTCAGTTACCTGCCCTGGTTATCTGCAATTAGTAACGATACCCGTTTAATGAATGCGGCTTACCTGCAAGCCGTTTCCGAATCTTCTGTCATGGGCGTTAATCTTACCTATCTGGACATGGGGCAGATAGATATTCGGGACAATACAGGTGCCACACTGGCCAGTTACCGGACAAGGGATTATCACTTGGGCATTTCTTATGCTTTGCAAATGGCATCCCAGCACAGTCTTTCCACTACCCTGAAACTATTGGGCCAGCAGAATCCTACTGAAAACCGGTTCAGCCTGTCAGGGGATATCGGCTATTATGGATTTGGTAAACTGGGTTCAGAACTTCAAAGGATCCTTTTTGGCGCAAGTATTTCCGGGTTAGGGCCAAAGATCGATTTGCCAGCGACGATAGCGATCGGAATTGGTTACTCCCGGGTGAGTGAAACCGGTGATCAGTTGATCGCAGGAATTGATCTCAGTCGCCTTCTCAAGGATGTAGGCCTGGCAGTCAGGTTGAACGCAGGACTGGAGTATGTTTTTTCGGAGATATTTTTTCTCAGGGGAGGTGTCAGCCTGGAAAATGCAGAAAGGGGAGACCGGAAATATTTTTCGTTCGGGGCAGGATACAAGGGTTTTGTGGGGGACCAGAGTTGGGGCATTGATCTGCATTACCTCCTGCCATTTGGGAAGAGAGCAGGTATCTCCCCATTTCAAAATGCCTGCGGGCTTACGCTTCATGTAAATATAGGTAGTTACCAATAATGCATGTAGTTGGAGCCTGCCATCTACATGTCCCGCCATAAGTGCAGGAAAATCAGGTGCGAGAGAAAGTGGTGGCGGGCATGTTTATTATTTAAGTAAAAACAAAAAAGATGAGACGCAAGATCAAGATGCTGTATTTGCTGGTTTTTATGTTTCTGACAAGCCTGTATGTAATCGGGCAGGATGGAAATGCCGGTATCATGGATGCCAATCAGAAAGTGCGAAGCTACTTTCAGACCGGTACCCAACTGATGTATGCGATCGGGGCCATCGTGGGGTTGATCGGTGCCGTGAAAGTATACTCCAAATGGAACGCGGGTGATCATGATACTGGTAAAGTGGCTGCGGCCTGGTTTGGCAGTTGTGTGTTCCTAGTAGTGGTAGTTACTGTAATCAAAGCATTCTTTGGGATATGAGCAGTGTTTATTCGATCAACAAAGGTGTTAATAAGCCGGTGGTGTTTCAGGGATTGAAAGGCCAGTATATCTGGTGGCTTGCCCTTGGTTTGGGCGCACTGCTGCTTGCTTTTGCACTGCTATATATCACAGGTGTTTCCGTATTCATCTGTATGGTGCTTGTCCTGGTATCAGGTGGCCTGTTATTCCGGACTGTGTACCGGATGAGCCATCGCTATGGGGAACATGGGATGATGAAGTTATTCGCCAAGAAGGCCATACCCAAGTGGATTCGTTGTAACCAATTGTTTCAGGTATGAAAAATCTTTCCGACATATTACCACTTTATGGAGTGGAACATGATATGCTACTGTCCAAAGCAGGAGACATAACGATAGCCTATAGGCTGGAATTACCTGAGATTTTCACCCTCTCCACCCCTGAATATGAACTGCTCCATCAGACCTGGATGAAAGCCATTAAGCTCTTGCCTGTAAAAACGGTCTTGCACAAACAGGATTGGTATCTGACCCGAAGTTTTGTGGGAGATTTTCAAAGAGAGCACAGCTTTTTGTCCCGCAGCAGCGAACGGTTCTTTCATGAGCGGGCTTTTCTGGAACATAGCTGCTACCTCATGCTCACTTTGCGTTCCTCCAGCCACAGGAAAGTGAATTCACTGTTTTCTTCGCTGATCCGGGGCCACCTGGTTCCTCCGGAGACACTGGACCCTGCATTTGCGAAAAGTTTTGAAAGCAGTTGTGCCCAGTTTGTAAAGGTTTTGGCAGATTCCGGGCTGATTCAGGTCAGAAGGCTGGAACAGGAAGAACTGGTGCATTTGGTGAATCAATACCTCTTGCTTAATCAAGACGGTGTAAAGCGTGATCTCTCTTTTGATAACGGGATCTGTATCGGGGAATATTACTGTGATATGTTTACCCTGTCCGACAGTACCGTTTTGCCGGCACTCTGTGGTTCGCGGATGGATTATGAAAAATATGGTACTGACGGGATCCGTTTCCCCATTGGATTTGCCTCTCCGACGGGCCTGTTACTGAGTTGTAACCATCTATACAACCAGTTTCTCCTGCTGGAAGATACGACAGTGGTGAACAGTGAGCTGGAGCGTAAACAAAGGAGGTTACAGGCCTTGTCAGCTTATAGCAGGGAAAATGGTTATGCGAAGGAGGCGGTGGCCCAGTATCTAAATGAATGTATTGCAGAAAGTAACCAGCCTGTTTTTGCTCATTTCCATGTACTTGCCTGGACGGAAGACACTGCCAAAGTTCCCGCTATCCGCAACGCCTGTACGGCAGCGATTTCGCAAATGGACGGTATTGCCAGGATCGAAACGGTTGGTGCCCCCCAATTGTATTGGGCGGGAATTCCCGGAAACGCAGGTGATCTGCCTGTCAATGAAACCTTTCTCACTTTCTCTGGTCAAGCCTGCTGCTTTTTGCATCTGGAAACGAATTATCGAAGTTCCTTAAGCCCTTTTGGTTTGCGTTTTGGGGATCGCATTACAGGCATACCGGTGCATGTGGATCTGTCTGATGAACCGATGCATCGGGGAGTGATCACCAATCGTAACAAAATTGTGATTGGACCCTCCGGAAGCGGGAAATCATTTTTTACCAATCACCTGGTGCACAGCTACCATGCCCAAGCTGCCCATGTCGTGATTGTTGATGTGGGACATTCCTATAAGAGCGTTTGCGAACTGGTGGGTGGGTATTATTTCACCTATAGTGAAAACAATCCCATTCGATTCAACCCCTTTTATGTTCCAGGCAGTGAAGTACCCGATATTGAAAAAAGGGAAAGTATTAAAGCACTCCTGGTTACCTTATGGAAAAAGGATCAGGAATCCTTTTCCCGAAGCGAATATGTTGCCCTGTCCAATGCTTTACAGGCCTATTATGAGCAGGAAGTGGGCTTTCGTTCCTTTAATTCCTTCTATGAATTTGTCAGGGATCAATTCACAGTTCAACTGGCCGCGGAAAAAGTGAGAACCAACGATTTTGACGTGGCCGGATTTTTATACGTGCTAAAACCATTTTATAAGGGTGGTGAATTTGATTACCTGTTGAATGCCACTGAAAACCTGGATCTGCTGCATCAACCTTTTATCGTTTTTGAACTGGATACTATCAAGGATCATCCCATCTTATTTCCGGTAGTAACCATTGTGATTATGGAGGTATTTATCGCCAAAATGCGGGGCCTAAAAGGGCTCCGAAAGATCATGCTGATCGAAGAAGCATGGAAGGCCATTACAAAAAATGGGATGGCTGAATATATCAAGTACCTCTTCAAGACTGCACGCAAGCATTTTGGTGAGGCAATTGTGGTCACCCAGGAAATTGAGGATATCCTATCCTCTGAGATCATTAAGCAGGCCATTGTTAACAACGCGGACTGCAAAATATTACTGGATCAGAGTAAGTACCAGAACCGCTTTGAGGAGATCCAGCAATTGCTGGGCCTTACGGAAAAGGAAAGGGCATTGGTGCTTTCCATGAACCGGGCGAATGACCCGCAACGGAAGTATAAGGAGGTCTTTGTTTCACTGGGCGGCAGAATTAGTAAAGTATACCGGCTGGAAGTGTCACCTGAAGAGTACCTGGCCTATACAACGGAGGAAACAGAGAAACTAAAGGTCTCAAAGGCAGCTGAAACCTACGGCAGTATGGAAGCAGCCATTCAATCTATTGTTCAAGAAAATCAATGAGTGCGTATGAAAATGAAGTTCATTTTGATGTTAGGGATCTCCCTTTTTTTCAGGACTGGTGTAATTGCCCAAACATTGGACCCGGTTTCACTTATTCTTTCAAAGGCTATTAAAGCCATCGATCTGAAAGTCCAACGCCTGCAAAATCAGACGCTGGTATTGCAACAGACACAACAGGCCGCAGAACAGAGACTGTCCCGAATGAAATTGGAAGAGATCAGGTCCTGGCACCAGCAATTATCTGGTTTGTATGCAGGCTATTTTTCAGAACTAAAGCAAGTGAAGCCTTTGATCAGTGGGGGAAACACGATCAGGAAAATCCTTTTATTACATGAGCAGATTAGTGTGGCATATGCAAGAGCCCCAAAAAATTCTTCTAATCGGCCTCATTATGACGCTATCCTGAACAAAAGCCGAGAATTCATTCAAACACTTCAACTCCTGCTGAGCAGCCAGATCTCGTTCAAAGATGCAGAAAGACTTGAGATGATCAGGAGTTTGCGAGATGGGATGGAGCAAAACTACCAGGCTATGCAATCCATAGACCGGCAAGAAAGGGAAACCATAGCCAATCGCAAAAGAAGGCAATCTGACATACAAATTGTTAAACGCTTATACGCTATCCAATGAAAAAATATCTATGGATGATCGGCTTTCTATGGGTGGGGGTATTATCTGCCCAAAAACAGGAAATGGAACAATTGCAACTGAACATGGAGAAGCTGGTGCAACTAAAACTGATGCTGCAACAGGCTAAACAGGGATACCAGCTACTGCAGAACAGCTATAACACTGTGCGTGATGCTTCAAAGGGGAATTATGATCTGCATAAAAACTATCTCGATGGATTATTACAAGTGAGTAGCCAGGTGAGAAATGCACCTGCTGTTAAAAGGATCACTGATAACTGTGCATTGGTGCAAAAGGAATACCGGTTGTGGTTGACACAGATGAAGGGGGTGGGTGCCGGTAAGTTTGCGGAAATGAAATTATGGAAGGATCGATTTACGCAAGTAACCTATGAAATTGGCGTAGAGCTGGATCAACTGGCGCTATTGCTTTCCGTGGGTGGACTCCGGATGGGGGAGGGGGAACGTTTGGCCGCCATTGAAAGATTGGCTATTGCTTCAGACCAACAGTTATCGGTTTTCCGACAATTTATCAAAGAGCAAACGATGCAGGTAGCAGGAAAGGTTCAACAGGAAAAAGACAGGCAGGCAATTCTGCGATTATATGGGATGCATTAAAATAGGTGAGTCATGAAAAAGTGGGGACTATTATTATTTGTTGGATTTGCACCGGTATGTGTGCAGGCACAGGGTATGTCCAATGGGCAGGGATTCCAGGGTATTCTCGACCATTTATACGTTGAAATGATACCCCTATGCAAAGGACTCATCGGGTCTGCCAGATTGATCGGTGGATTCGGGGCACTGTGGTATATCGGTCTTAGGATCTGGCGGAATATTGCTGCTGCGGAACCTGTGGAAGTCTTCGGTCTGCTTCGACCTTTCGTGCTTGGGTTCTGCATCCTGGTTTTCCCTTCCGTCATTGACCTGATCAATGGGATACTGCAACCTATTGTCACTGCTACCTCCGGAATGGTAAAAACCTCTAATGAAGCCATTGGTAAATATCTCCAGTTGCAGGACACCAATACCCCTGGCCTGGGTGCACTTAATCCCGCCAACTGGATCCGGGCAGGCTTACAGGTGGTGCTCGAATTCCTGTTTCAGACCGTTGCCCTCCTGATCCATGCGATCCGGACTTTTTACCTGATCGTACTTGCGGTTATCGGGCCCATTGTATTCGGGCTCTCCATCTATGATGGGTTCCAACACCTGGTGACTGTCTGGCTGGCCCGGTACATCAATGTATTTCTCTGGTTGCCGGTGGCCAATATATTCGGCGCAATCATTGCCAGAATACAGGCCAATATGGTACTGGAAAGTATCGCTTCTGTGCCGGTAGCTGGCCAGCCCCTTTCTCTGAGCGATTGGGCTTATCTCGCTTTTTTATTGATTGCCATTGTGGGTTATTGTACCGTGCCTTCAGTGAGTAATTATATCGTTAACGCGGGTGGCGGAAATACTTTACTGCATAAGGTTTCCTCTTTTGCCACTTCTGCAGTTACCAAAGTTGCCAGTACTGCAATGACCGGGATGTCTGCCGATGTTTTTGGAAATGCAGCCTCTGGTATGAGTTCAAATATGAGTGATGCATCGATCAATAAAGGTTATTTCAAGGATAAACTCAACGGGAACTAATATGTTTCAACCCACAAAAAATATCGATACAGCTTTTCGATCCATGCGCCAATTCATGTTTTGGGTGGTAATAGGCAGCATCTGTGTAAGCCTATATGCTTTATACCAGAACGCCGTGCTTTCAGCCAGGCTTCAGGACAAGGTCTATTTATTAAGTAATGGCAAAGCAGCTGAATTATTTGCTGTTGGCCGGAAGGAAAATCTGGCTGTGGAGGCCAAAGATCATATAGCCAGGTTTCATGAGCTGTTTTTCTCTCTTGACCCTGATGAAAAAGCTATCGCTTTTACGATCAAAAAAGCCCTTTACTTATCTGACGCTACCGCCAAAAAACAGTATGATGACCTTGTTGAATCGGGTTATATAGGTGGAATCATTTCCGGCAATGTGAGTCAGCAAATCATGATCGACAGCGTAGCCGTGAGCAGTACAGCTGAACCCTATGCATTCCGGTGTTATGCTACTGTTAGGATCATTCGATCTACCAGCATGGTTACCCGTAATCTGGTTACACAGGGCTTTTTACGCAGTATATCCCGGACAGAACACAATCCACATGGATTTCTGATTGAGAAATGGGAGACAATAGACAACAGAGATATCAAAATTGAAGAAAGATGAAACAAATCATATTCCATACGACGAAGAGAAACAAAATTCTTTTTGTATCCATATTGATCCTGCTGTTTGCGTGGGTAATCTGGTGGATTTTATCTCCTAAGCAGTCAGTAGAGAGAATCGCTAACCGGAAGGGTGGTCTAAATACACAACTACCCGGTGCAAGGAATTCGGTGGATTCTTTGACCGATAAAATCAGCTTTTACGCTGCAGCTGTTGCAGACTCCACAAAACGTCAGGAACAAATGCGAAGGGATCCTTATCGGAAGGATGCGGCGGGGCTGGCCGGTGCTCAGAACAGAAGGGAACCTGATTACCCAATTATTATCCCGCACATTGGAATGGAGGATGCAGTAGCTGCTAAAATTGCTGCTATTCAGGGGGGATTAAGCGGTAGTAAACAGCGGTTGCAATTGGAGGAAGCAGTTGAGCCAGTATCCAATACAGTGGCAGTTCAGGAAACGACCAGCTCCCCTGTGATAGATCCGGAATTAGCAGCAATCAATGAAACACTCGATAAGCTGCAGGCCTTGCAACATCCCAGGGCGGCGGCTGCTACTACCAGACAGGCGGCTCATCTCATTCGCTTGGGATCCGATTCGGATCCCACCTATTTTGGTAAAGGAAGAAAAGACGATCACAAGGATGGATTTTATGAGGAGCTCAGTCGACCAAATGAAAAAGCAGCTGCAATAATGGCGAGCATTGCAAACGACCAAGTATTGCAAAATGGTTCCATGATAAAGTTGGAGCTCAATTCTTCCATCAAAGTAGGAGGAACCAGTATACCTGCCGGGACACCCATTTTTGGACTGGTACAATGTCAGCCAGAGCGGTTGCACATTCATATTTCCACCATTCATTTTCGCAATGAGATCCTGCCGGTAGCATTGAATGTATATGATCTGGATGGCGCAGAAGGAATCTATGCGCCGGGTTCACAACTAAACGATTGGGCAAAAGAATCTGCCGGTGGGGCCATGCAGTCTACTGATCTGGGTATATCCGGATTTTCCCTTTCCTCACAAGTGGCTGCTGCCGGTATTGGGGCGGCTAAAAATCTATTTTCCAAAAAGGTAAAGCAGGTGCGTATCAGCGTAAGAGCCGGTTATAGAGTGCTACTGCGGAATAGTCAATCAAATTGAAATTAATATGCGAATTATTCTATACATATACTTCAGTCTGTGCTGTCTGTTGGCCCAGGGGCAAACGCCTATCCCGGTTTATAATCTGCAGGTGACCATGAATAAAACCACCAACCTGATTTTTCCCGCACCCATCACTTCGGTGGATAGGGGAAGTGATCGGATTGTTGTACAAAAATCTACAGGTAATATCCTTCGTGTAAAGGCAGATACGGTATTTGCTGATACGACCAACCTGACAGTCGTTACTACAGATGGTAAGCTCTACTCTTTTTTAGTGACATATGCTTCCTCTCCCTCTTTTTTAAATCTTAATCTGGGAGCATCTGCATCGGTCTATACCGATACTGCTTTGTTGGCACTTACAGAGAAGGTACTGGCACTGAAAAACTATCTACACGGTATCCGTTACAGTGCAGGAAAGGTAAAGCTCTCGCTGTTGGGTCTTTATACCAATGGAGAACGGATTGTTTGCAAGGTAAAAATTGAAAATAGTTCCTCTTTGATTTTTGAAACCGGTCGTCTGAGATTGTATATCAATGGTGCCCAGCAGGGGAAACGAAGAGCAAAACAACAAATAGAGATTGAGACTTTGCTTGTTCATCCTGCTGTAATGGTTGTCAAAGCAAGGCAATCTATTCTCCTTTCTCTGGTCTTGCCCAAAGCCGCCCTGGGAGATGGGCAGGAATTGCTAATCGTATTACAGGAAAAGGATGGGGAAAGACAGCTTAGGCTGCATATACCTAATAAGTTTTTACTCAATGCAGTTCATATCCGCTAAAGCATAAGTTATGACGATACCCTATTCTCAATTACCAGCTTTCCTGCATCTGCTTGAGCAGGCTATGCGAGATCAAAAACCTTGGTTGGGGTTTGATAACCGGATACAGCGATTGAGTGTCACTGATCTGTATTTGTTTACAACGGAAGCAAGGGCCCGAGATTTTCAGGAGTTTAATCAGCAGCAACATAAGGATGTACAATTATTGCCGGTAGATCATACTTATACCTATGTACATGGTGCTTTTACCAATGCTTTGAACGAGGGAATTTCATCCACCTCCGTTACTATAGATCCACCCGCCATCCTAGAACAGTACCTAATAATGGAACTGAATAACCGGATCAATGATTTTACAGCGATGATGGACTCCTTTGACTGGAACAGGTTTTTTTACGATCCACTGGAAGCCAATATCGAAGCGGAATCCTATGATGATAAGGTACAGTATAATCGTCTGGAAACACTCGTGGAAGCATTAACTGCTTTTGCCTCTTCCAGTACGGCTGCCAGGGAGGCCGTTGAAAGACTTGTCCGTCATTATTGGACGGGCGAAGCAATGGAAGTGCAGATTGAATCGGTCTTGAATGGTTCAGGAAAACCTTTCCTGGATGATAGTTTGATGCTGGAAGAGGCCGGACATCCCATTACTCCGGAGGTGCTCGATATGGCCCGAATCGCACTTGCCAACGGCAGGCATTGGGCGGCCTACAATCAAACAACGTATCTCCTCGACAAAGAGAATCTGTATTTTTTTACTAATAAGGAATCGGCTGATCGTTTTGCTATAGATAATAGCTCTGATTGGGATTCATACCGGGTCATTTGTATACAATGTCCGGAAGATCTACTCCGGCAAATCCCCTATGAAAATTTACAATTTATTTTATCACTAAATAATCATTTTATGAACATGGAAAATCTAAAGTATCTACAGGATAACATTAAATACACTGGTTTTGGTGAAAGTCTGTACCCTGAACTGGAAAAGAATATCCAGCAAAAGAAGGATGAGTTTCAGTTACATTTCACAACGCAGGTAAATAACCGGCCTTTTGACGCAATTCTGCATTTTCGAAAATCTAATAGTTCGGATATGTATTTTTTTAACCGATATGTAGCATCTATGGAAAGGACAAATGGTGAGAAACTGGAACAGAGTTTTCCCATCAACAAGGGGAAAGGCGTTACGGCTAAAGAAGCCTATAACCTTTTGCAGGGCCGTTCGGTAAAAAAGGAGCTGACCAACGCCAAGGGCGAAACCTACCAGGCATGGATGCAACTTGATTTTGCCAACAAAGATGAAAAGGGTAATTACCAAATCAAAAAGTATAATGAGAACTATGGCTACGATTTGCGCGAAGCGGTAGCCAAATTTCCGGTCCTTGAACTGGATGGTGCAGAAAAGGAAAAAGAACTGCTACGTTCTCTGGAAAAAGGAAATGTACAATCTGTTTCAATAGAGATTAACGGAAATGCGCAACAAATGTTTGTTGAAGCCAATCCCCAATATAAAACGATCAACGTTTATGATAGCGGGTTCATGCTGAAACAACATGATGATCTTCCTATAGTTCGACAAGAGCAGGCCCCGCGAAAAATAGTTCAGCAGGAAGTAAGAAAGGACGAGCCGCAGGAGCAAAAAACCGCTACAAAACAATCTGTAAGGCAGACTTCGGAACAAAAAAGCGAAAAGGCTCTACTCAACAAAAAAAGAACCCGTAACCAAAAGGGTGTAAAAATCAAGTGACACTCTTAAATCCCCACTATGGATAAACAAAATATTGCCGCCATTTCAGCCATGCTGATGCGCGCCGGATTCGGTGAAGATATTGCTTGCCGTTTATTACAGCATACCTGTTTTAACCCGGTATCTTTTGTTATGACCGAAAGAATACAGCGCAACCAGGATATACTTATCTGTGAATTACATTTTGAGAGGAATGGAACAGTATATATCTGTGGATATTACGATGTTGCTTTGATTAAAGCTGTAGTAATACCTGAACGAACAATCAATATGGTTGACCTGGCTGCAGTTGATGTTTCTATGAGCGAAATTGATTGGGGGATGCATCAAAGCCGAGACCAGTTCCTGCTTAATGATGAAAGGACCTGGGAGCGTGAAAGGAATATTGCACAAGTCGTTAACCAGTTGGTTCGATTGTCTGCTACTGAAGAAGGAAAGTATTTTGCCGATACCCTTAAACTAAAATACTGGTTAGATGCCGGACTTGAAAACCTCGTTGGAAATCTGAATGCGATCAGAGCGAGGCTGGAAATCAGCCAGCGTGTGTATTTTATTGATGATGATGCGATTCCAGTGGACGAAGCGTACCGTTTCCTACTCAACAAGTGGATCGAAAAGAAGATACAGGCAAAGAAGCGTGAACGTGGCAAAGAAATCTTAAGTGCTACTGAAGCGACAGGTGGCGAAGGGGTTGAAAAGGGATTGATGCAAAAGAAGAGAAGAACAAAAATCAAACGGCTGAAATAATAAAGATTAATTGTTTGCCATGATTGAGAAAGTGGGAGAGGAACTGGAGGCATTTTATGAATCGATTGCGAAAGATCCTCGGATTGGCGCCTTTCACATCACACTATATATTGCACTGCTGCGATTGCGAAGTTGTGTCGGATGGCAGAACCCAATTATGGTTTACCGGACACAAGTGATACGAGAGGCAAGAATGAGTCGAAGGACCTTTAACCGTTGTATGAATGACCTTACAGGTTTCGGTTATTGCAAATACGAGCCGTGTACTGATCCTAAAGGACGAAGCAAAGTTTATTTTAACAAGTTATAGAAAGTGTGCGTATGGAAACGATAGTGGTTACAACGGAAGCGGATATCAGAAAATGGGTAAAGGAGGCAGTGAAAGAATCACTGGAGGCTGCCAAACCGAAAGAAGTGTTGGTGACCAATGAACAGGAGGCACTCATCAGCCGGAAGGAGATCGCTGGAAAACTAAACATCTCACTGGTCACGCTGACCGGATGGGTTAAACAGGGCCTTCCATCACATAAGCAGCAGGGTAGGGTCTATTTCCTGTACAGCGAGGTGATGGAGTATATCGCGAAAAAGCGACCGAAGAAGAAGTATGAGTGGATTAATTGAGCGTCTTCAGCGTTTTTGTGACGGGTATAATTGATCGTATTCTTTGATGGTAAGTAATACCTCATACAACGCAGAAAAGTTCATAAAACTGTTCAGAACGTTAGCGTACCCGGTATCTTCACCATGTAATATCGCGTTGCGGGTATCCTTAAAACGCCTAGTTAAAAAGCTAAGCCGTTCAGCCAGATTTGTTTTGACATTGTTTTCTTTTGGATAGTCGTAAGCTGAATAATTACCGGTCAGTAAACCAAGTTTAATGTCGGTAATACTGAGGTCTTTTTTCCAGGGTATTTTATGTAAGAAACCATCTAGTGAGGCGTACTTTCTTTTGTCGGTAGTATCCTGTATTAGTGATTGTTTACCCGCCAGATAAAGGCCAAGCGACCTGACCAGCCCCTCAATTATTGTAATTAAAAGTAGGTTGCTTGCTTTTTGTTGTTTCGTATTGTGACAGGTGATTGCTTCTTTTATTGAATCCGCCCGTAATGAAACATACCCGATGTATGCAAGTTCTCTGCATAAACTTTCAATTTTCTCAATACGGCCAGGAAAGTATTTCTCCAGTTTACTGTAGTCAAAATCGCCAATGGATATATCGATATAGTCGTTGAGTACAAGATCGCCTATCCAGTGAAGATCGGTTTCAATAGCGCCCTGATAAGAGTTGATCAAGAGCAGGACTATATCCGGCATAAAAGGCATAATTGGGCCGGATGCGCCAGCTATCAGTCTGCAGTGTTCCTCAATTATTTTCTTATCGAGTTCAATGGCAAGATATTCTAGGTACCGGCCAAGATTGCCAGCGCAGATTTTACATTTTTCTTTTTGCCATTTTGATAACTTCTCTTCGTTTTTCTTAAAGTTGATAAGCTGGCTATTAAATGCCTTCAAACAAATATCGAAGTCGTGCTTAATTCCCTCTTCTCTTTCTTTACAAAGCATGTATAAAGCATCGCCGGTTCTTTTTGGGAAAAGAACCTTTTTTCGCACATCGAATATTTGGCCTATTGTGATTTCCATATAGCTTAATATACTGTGTCTTTTGCATGGTTAGTAACGAAAGTTTCCATTTTAAATATTTCGGTCATTAAATCCTATACTGTAATCCTGCTCGGAGAGTCTTCTGATTACACATCTGCCTGGCTAATTTTTAAGCAATTATTTATAACAAATCATAATGAAAATAATATAGCAGATCAGCAAGACGCTAAAAAAGTTTATCGTGGTCTCCAGGTGCCGGCCTGATCATAGTTTTGAGACCCGGCATGTCCGCAGCCATTCCAAATGGTATCAAAAACGGGTTTTAAAAGTAAAGGGATGTTATCATCAATACGATTGACAATGATCTCTGGGAGTCGGATAATGTCTTTATCAAGTTTGCCAGCTTTAAACAGCGTCCCTCTGCCCTCAGTTGCTACATAGTAGTCTTTTACATGAATGAGCGAGATAAAAACCACCACAGGAAAGCCGATTCCAGCTTTTTGATAAAAATCTAAATAGTTGGTAAGGGCATCAACGATGCCTATTTCATAGTTAAGTCCGGAAGAAACAGGAATTATTAATTGTCCAGTCATATATTCATGAAGATACTCGGAATTGCCGGTTTCTATGATACCGTTTTTATATACCTGTACATACCCATTGATGCGTTTTTCGTTTGTGTGGGGCACTGGGTAATTGATAACTCCGTTTAGGTTATACTTTGGTGTATAACTATCAACTCCGAGTGGTCGCAAGTTGTATAATTCTTTAGATTGAATTTCGATTGAGAAGCCTGGCTGCAGGCTTGAATATGGAATTAACTGAATCAGTATTTTCCCTTTTTTACCCATTGGTACTGGACCTTCATCAGCCTCGATTTCGGCAATACGTTCCTTCACAAACTTTCTCATTTGTTCGGTTGCTGTATTTGTTGCAACAAACGCCGATCGTAGTTCTGTAATATCCATTTTGTATTTGCCATTGCTGCTTCTGTTGTAAAATTTATCTGTTCCTTTTAAAACAACCTGGTGAGGGCCACTCCAGCTTTTGGGAATATGTATCAGCAACGCGTGATTAGAATACGATGAGATTTTTTGGAATATGATACCATTGATCCGATTGGCAATGCCATCCCTGACGAGCGATTCCATCTGCAGGATAAGAGCATCTATATTTTCCGAAGGAATACCAACGATAGTTTCAGGAATACCATTATTGGCCTTCATTCCAATGATCAAATCGCCACCAGCAGCGTTTGCAAAGGAAGATACATCAGCTAAGAACTCTTTTTTATCATTATCTGTGCTTAAGCTAACTTGCTGTTTATATTCTATCGTCCGCCCTTCCATTACCTGGTTGGTGATCAGGGCCTCAAGATCGGCGAACACTATTTCATTGAGAGGTTTTGAGATCATTTGGTGTTTTTTTTATAGAGTGATATAAAGATATTTTAAATTATCTTTATATCACAGAAAATAGCCTGAATGGACCTGTTAGATATATTCACTTTCTTCTCCCAAAAATGGCTTCCTAATCTTGTAGGAACAGTCGGTGGTTTATTAGGCGCTTATGCATTTGTAGATAATTATATACTTCGGTTTAACCCGAAGGTATTTACGGGTTCACAGGTCTTTTTTCAACTTGACCCTGAAGTGAAACACTGTCGACAGGAACTGGAATATATCTTGCTTTCTGTGCAAATAGGGAATCATCGGAAAAAATACGGCATGATCTATGATTTTGCAGTCAGATTTTATGTCTCTGGCGAAATAAACCCAAGTACGGTAATATATTATGCATCAGAATTGGCCGAAAATATCAGGCTGGAAGATAAAAAGGCTACACCAGAAAACATATATCCTTTCAAACCGATTGCCATCCTGCCAAATTCTGATAAGTCTATTAACCTTCTCTTGGGGGAAGTGGTCCACAGGTCGAAGGATTCTTTAGACAGAGGTCAACATTATTCATTGGAATTGTATTATCAAACCAAGCCAAATGGAAAATGGCACTTTGTAAATAAAGTTGAATTATATAATAGTTACACATTTGGGAAAAAAGAATCTGATGTGCAAATGGCATTTACCACTTTGAATTACGACACAAGCAGGGAAAAAATTAAAAAATATACAAAATCGATTCCTGTATCTGGTGTTTATAAGGGTGCATCTTATAAGGAAACTGATAAAAGCCTGAAAAAAATCAAGTATCAATATATACAGCAGCCATTATTTTTTTTAAGACATATAGGTATTTATCTTGGTGTAAAAGGGTTCTCAAGGTGTGATAAATTGGTCGATGAAAAATATCGTTGGCCGATAATTGTGGACTATTTTAAAAATCCAAAGAGGTTTAAGTTGAAGATGGGTTATCCTGAACTTAAGCCAAAGGGAATAGAAGGACTGAACCTGCTTTATGATATTCTAAGCGAAAAAGCCGCGCTGCTTAACCTCGGCATTGAACGTGGACATGATCTGGTTTTGAAAAAGATAAGTGACACTGAATTTACCATATCTAAATATCATTTGTCGATGAGTATATATCTCTCCAACGATAAGGATATCCGTGTTCATGGCGAAGGGGGGCACAGCAGAAGGAGAATCATCCGTTATAACCTGGAGTTGAAGAAAGGGGTATTCAATCAATACTATTACCATCTGGAAAATCATGGGGCTAAAACTATCGAATCTTTTGCCGTTACGTTACTTGATATTATTGCTCTTCAGTCTTGAAACCAATCTTTTCCAAGTCAATTAAAAGAATGAAGCAGGGCGTTTCGTGGGGTGAAAAAACTTAAGTAACTTTAAGACGTTAACTGCTTACATCGAAGCATAGACAGTTCTTTAAAAGATGGCTGGTTAAATGGGATTAACCGGGATAAGGTATTAAGTTTTCTCAAATGTTAGGCAAAATGTTAGGCAACTTTTTTAGGATTCCATTTTTGGGCTGAAAGATGAGACCGTAACAGCGATAAATTTCAGACTGAAAATAATTCCTGTAAACGGTATAAATAATTGGAGATGAATAGATACGGGCATAAAAAAACCTCACAGGATGTGAGGCTCTTTATTAGTGACCGCGTCAGGATTCAAACCTGAAACCTTCTGATCCGTAGTCAGATGCTCTATTCAGTTGAGCTACGCAGCCATTTCCCGTTTGGGGTTGCAAATATAAGACCTAAACAAGAATTGACAAAACCTAACACTTGATTCCTGTTAAATTATTTTATTTCATAGATACCCGCGGCTGTTTTTTCTGTTAGCTGTTTGGGCAATAGCCATACCAGTGCGGCCCCCACTTTATTTAACCAGCCGGTGATCAGCTCTGTTTTCCTGGCAAACATGGCTTTTACGGCCAGTCGGGCCACGGCTTCGGCGGTCATATTCAGTTTTTCCCCGGCTTTTACGGCTTTTTCACTTAACCGGGCTGTACTGGCAAATTCGGTGGCAGTGCCTCCCGGACTGACCACTGTAACAGAAATAGCAGTTTTTCTTAATTCGTATTGTAAACCCCGGCTAAAACTCAATAGAAAGGACTTGGTGGCGGCATAAACGGACAAACCCGGAACTGCCTGGTAAGCTGCCGAACTGGCTATATTGAGGATATAGGCCCGGGGGTGTTTCTTTAATTCCGGTATCAGCAGGCTGCAGAGTTCTACAGGTACCAGCATATTTACCTGCATCATATCACGGTTGGCTTCTACCGGGTG
The DNA here is from genome assembly GCA_016183765.1 of Bacteroidota bacterium. Lineage (GTDB taxonomy): Bacteria > Bacteroidota > Bacteroidia > Chitinophagales > Chitinophagaceae > Sediminibacterium. Next base: position 516,193 of record JACPEA010000002.1, on the reverse strand, counting down.
TTGTTCAAACGATCCTCCCAATCCAAAACCGGCATTGTTCACCAGTATATGCACGGGATAGTCCTGTTCTGTTACCCATTGATTAATGCGGGTGGGTGCATCCTGTTTTGCCAGGTCTATGGCCAGCCAGGCTGTTTTTACGCCGTACTGTGCCGACAGTTCTGCCGCCAGTGCCTGCAATAGCTGCTCGCTTCGGGCCACCAGTAGTAGATCGGTTTTTTTTGCGGCCAGTTCCCTGGCAATAGCTCTGCCAATTCCTTTACTGGCGCCTGTGATCAATGCGTAGGACATAATACGGTTATTTTATCTGCAGCAGGCCTGTTGCCGGTTAGCTGCCATGCTGCAATAATAAAAGCAAAAAGCCAACAATGCGTTGGCTCCTGCAAATTTGTATCCAATAGATCAATGATGCACTTTGCCGGTGAAACGATGGTAAAAAGGCGTTTTACTGTTCTCATCCTTGGGTTTGTATTTCCCGGTAACCATGGGTACATACATCACACGGCGGCGGCTTTCTTCCCCGAATTTGGGAGATTGTTTTACCCGGTGCCACAGGCGTCCGTCATGTACCGAAAGATCCCCGGCATGCATATCAAAACCCACTTCACGCGGATCATCATTGTTGTCAATAAAATATTTCTTGCCAAAGAGCAGCTTTAACATGTTCTGCTTGTGGGTTCCTGGGATTACCCTGAGACCGCCATTTTCAAACGGACAATCATCCAGGTGGATACCCACATTCAGCATTGGCATGATCTTTTGGCCCAGGAACAGGTCGCGGGGCGAATCGGTATGCCAGCCCATCTGTGTGAAAGTGCTGTTGGGGGTGTTGATGTAGTTATTGATCACCAGGCCATCTTTCTCGTTCTCCGCAATACGCCCTTCATAAGGCGAGAGAAAAGCCATCAGGGCCTTCAGCCTGGGCTCTTCCAGTAAATGATGCAGCGGCTCACTGTAAAGTGAACTGAAGCAGAGGCGCTGGATGGTCTTGTTGCCCTGCTCATCCCTGCCGAATTTCAAGGGAATACCATTCACTTTATCGCGTTTCTCTTCCAGCCAGAGTGCTTCCAGCCGTTTCAGTTCATTGATATAAACGGCCACTTTTTCCCGGCTGATAAAATTCCTGAAAACAATGACGCCTTGCTCGTCAAAGAAGTTCAATTGCTCCGCAGTAACCGTATCTCCCAGCTCAAAATGACTTTCCCGTTTTTTCATTCCTGATCCTGTTGCGTTGTTGATGACTATAATGTTAAATTAATATTACAAAATTGTTACCTGAAAATGCACAAAATGACAGCAAATCTACGCATTTTATAAGGAGTTTTTCTCTTGTTAAAGTATAAGAGGTTAATTTACAGCTTTTATGAGATGTAAACGATTCCTGTTCCTGGTATATTCCGGTCTGTTTTTGGGCTTTTTATCCCTGTATTTGCCTGTTTCTGCGCAAAAAGACAGTATTAAACAAAAGAGCCTGCTTTTTTTCCCGGTGATCGCCCGTTCCATTGAAACGGGTTGGTCTTTTGGCTCCGTGGGCTCGCTCACGTTTCGTCCGAACCGGGCCGATACCGTTTCCAGGACCTCCAATATGCAGGTATTGTTGCTGTACTCCACCAAAAAACAATTGGTCACCGCCATCAATGGATCCCAGTATTTTGATAAGGAAAAATACATCCTGAACGAACAGCTTTCTTTCAGCTCTTACCCGGATAAATTCTGGGGACTGGGCAAAAACACCCGTGATGCGGATGAGGAACCTTATAAGTTCAAACAGTATTATGTTTACCTGCACCTGTTGCGTAAAATAGCCCCTCATGTTTTTGCCGGCATATTGTTTGAGAAACAGAAAGTATGGGATATCACTTACCAGTCTGGTGGCAAATTCGACCAGCAGCAGGTGGCGGGCAGGTATGATTATCATGTATCCGGTCTGGGGGGAAGCCTTACCTGGGACAACCGCAACAATGCATTTGCACCGGACCGGGGTTTTTTCTACCAGTTCTCCCTGAATCATTTCAGTAAGTTCTGGGGTTCCGATTATGTGTACACCAATTTCGTGTTCGACCTGCGTAAATATGTAGCGGTGAAAAAGAATGTGCTGGCTTTCCAGTTATTCAGTTTCAATAATACCGGTGATGTACCCATCCGAAGCCTTGCCTCTTTCGGCGGCGCCAACCGTATGCGGGGCTATTATGATGGACGGTATAAGGATAAGAACCAGATCGTGTTCCAGGCAGAATACCGGTTACCCTTGTACAAACGGTTCAGCGCTGTGCTGTTTGGCGGAACAGGCACGGTGGGCAGGAATTTCTCGGATTATGCGGTTAACGATTTGAAATACTCCTATGGCGGTGGTCTGCGTTTTGCCGTGAACAAAAAGGAAAAACTCAATATCCGCATCGATTACGGCATCGGCCAGGGTAAGAACAATGGATTTTACCTGCAGCTGGGCGAAGCTTTCTGAGTGGATCAATGTTTGGCCAGCCTTTTGCCGATCAGGTAAATAGGCCAGGTAAACACAAAAGCTGCAGCCACATCGATGGTATAATGCACATGTTGTATCAATACCAGCGCACCCACAATAATGGATGCCGCCAACGCGATCATCTTATCCCTTTTCTGCTTCAGGCAAAGAAAGAACAGGAACTGCGTGGAAGTATGCCCTGAATAAAAAAGATCTTTGGTAATGAACACATCGGTACCTCCGTAAAACAGGCTCACGATGGGATCTTTCAATGGGATCAGTCCCTCTGGCGGATTCAAGGGTACCAGGCTGATGCTGATCAGTCTCGAAATAAAAAGAACCACCATCGAACAGAGTGTCAGCAGGAAGAGGGAAGGTGTTTGCAGCAGCCTTGTCCAGAGAAAAAGCGTCATGGACCAGATCACCAGGAAAGTGGCCAGCGATACATCGATCCCCGGGATGGCATCCAGCAGGGGATCCTGTAATTGAATACCTTCTCTCTGTTCTATATATGTAAAAAAATACGGGAACACGCATAACAGCCCGATCAGCAGGCTACTGTATACGATGGTCTTCTTTTTAAAAATGGGGTTTTCCCAGGCTTCACTCCATGCCATAGCAATCGCCTTCCTGGCTGTTCTCTGGTCTCGCATCCGGTAAAAATAAGCAGAACGAATGTAGGTAAAACCTTTTGTGGGGTGGCCGTTAATAATGCCACCTCACAAAAGCTTCCATAGCAGCGTATTTGGTCATACCCAGCGCTGCATACAGGTTTGCGGTGTTGGCGTTCCTGTCTTCCGCCCGCTGCCAGAATTCACGGCTGTCTGATCCCTGGAAGGGAACCATGTCTTTCTGCGACTGGTGAATAAAGATGCCGAAACGTTTTTTCATGACCTGGTCCGGGCTCATCGGTATGGCCATTTCGATCTCGGAGATATCCCATTCCTGCCATGCACCTTTGTATAACCATACCCAGCAATCTTTGATCCATTCTTCGCCAGCAGCTTTCAAACGGCGCATGCTTTCGAAGATGATCTCAAGACAAACCTTGTGCGTACCATGCGGATCGGCCAGGTCGCCGGCGCAATAGATCTGGTGCGGTTTCAATTTGTTCAGCAACTCCATGGTCAGGCGTACATCTTCTTCTCCCATCGGGTTTTTGTCGATGGTGCCGGTTTCATAGAAGGGCAGGTTCATAAAATGAGCGCGGTCGTCGGTCAGACCCACATAACGGCAGGTAGCTTTGGCTTCGCAGCGCCTGATCAGTCCTTTGATGGCGCGGATCTCTGCCGTATCACTCTGGTTCTTTTCCTTGCTCGCAATATATTTTCTTGCATCTGAAAGGATCTGTTGACTTTTCTTATTATCGATCCCGAACATGTCTTCAAAACCAACGGCGAAGTCGATGAAACGCGTAACGAACTCATCGGTAACGGCAATATTGCCGCTGGTCTGGTAGGCCACATGCACTTCATGTCCCTGGTCGTGCAAACGCATAAAGGTTCCGCCCATGCTGATGATATCATCATCCGGGTGAGGGGAGAAGATCACACATCTTTTCGGATGCGGTTCACTTCTTTCAGGATGTGCCGGGATAACCGCGCCGGGTTTGCCGCCGGGCCATCCGGTAATGCTGTCGCGCAGCAGGTAATATACCTGCAGGTTGATCTCATAGGCATCTCCTTTTTCTACCAGCAGGTCTGATAGACCGTTTTCGAGATAATCATTGGAAGTGAGGCTCAGTACGGACTTGTCCAGCTTCAATGCCATATGTACCACAGCCCGTTTGATCATTTTCGGTGTCCATACACAATCTCCCGTTAGCCAGGGCGATTTTACACGGGTCAGTTCAGAAGCCGCAGCCTCATCTATCACAAATGTGCAATCGCCATGTTGCTGCAGAATGCTGGCCGGTATCTGTTCGGTCACATCGCCTTCAACCGATTTGGCAATGATGGCTGCTTTCTGTCCCCAACCCATCAGGATGATGCGTTTGGCTTTCAGGATATTGCTGATACCCATGGTAATGGCCAGGCGGGGTACTTTGGAAATATTCTCGAACTCGTAGGTGTTGGCGATACGGGTGGTGTTCTGCAGGTTCACCAGCCTGGTCCTGGAATAAATGCTTGAACCGGGTTCATTGAAACCAATATGGCCGTTCAGACCAATACCCAGTATCTGCAGGTCAACACCGCCAATGGCTTCCATTTTCGCTTCATACTCGGTACAATATTTTTTGATCTCCTCTTTGGGCCAGCTTCCATTGGGGATATGGATATTGGCAGGATCGATGTCAACATGGTTGAGCAAATGCCGGTGCATGAAACTCCAGTAACTCTGGAAAGCATTTTTTTCAATCGGGTAATATTCATCCAGGTTAAAAGTGATGACATTTTTAAAACTCAGTCCTTCTTCCCGGTGCATGCGCACCAGTTCTGCATACAGTTCAATAGGGGTTCCGCCGGTGGCCATACCCAACACACAGGGCTGGTTGGCAGCCGCTTTTTCGCGTATCAGCTTTGCGATTTCCCGCGCTACAAAGTCGGAGCCTGAATGGGAGTCGTTAAAAATTTTAACCGGGATCTTTTCAAATGAATCAACCATGATATTGTATTTTGTTACTTGCTTTTCTGATGAATTAGAGACAAAATTCGCTATAAAAACGCAAAAACATGCAGCTTTTTCGTTAATTTCCGCAAAATCCTACATTATTTGTTAGCGGGATCCAGGTACTTTTTATTGTAACTGGCATTCCACAATTCATAACGTTTGGCCTGTTTTTCCATTCTTTTTTCAAAATCCGACCAGTTCCTGGCTTCTTTCCGGCTCCAAAGTACTTCACTTAAAGCGCTCATACGTGGGAAGACCATGTATTCAACCTTGGCGAGTGTTTTCATGTATTCCGACCATACATTGGCCTGGGCTCCCAGGATGTATTTGGTGTCTTCTGCAGCCAGTGCTGCGGGTACGGGTTCATAATTGTAAACTTTCTGCACAGTCAGGTAGCCGCCGATCACCAGGGAATCTTCCTGTTTGTTCTGCGCATAATCGAAGTACACATAACTGTTAGGGGTCATGATCACCTGGTGTTTCTGTTTGGCTGCTTCTATGCCGCCTTTTTCTCCACGCCAGCTCATGACGGTGGCATTGGGCGCCAGTCCGCCTTCCAGTATCTCATCCCAGCCAATGATCTGACGACCCTTGCTGTTGAGGTATTTTTCCATACGCTGGATGAAATAACTCTGCAGGTCATGTTCATCCTTCAGTCCTTTTTCTTTGATGAGCTGCTGGCAGAAGGTAGAACGTTTCCAGTTCTCTTTCGGACATTCATCTCCGCCAATATGGATATAGGTAGAAGGGAACAATGCGATCACTTCATCCAGTACATTCTCCAGGAATTGAAAAGTGTATTCTGTTGGCGCAAATACATCCGGGTAAACGCCCCAGGACTGTTGTACCTGTTTGCCGGTGCTGTCGCCATACCAGCTCACTTTGGCCGGATGTTTGGTAGCTTCATCAGGAAAACAGCTCAGTTCCGGATAGGCAGCAATGGCTGCAGAAGCGTGTCCGGGCATTTCTATCTCGGGGATCACGGTGATGAACCTGTCGCTCGCATATTTCACGATCTCCTTCACCTGCTCCTGGGTATAATAACCACCATACTTTGTCTGGTCGTTGCCGGTTCCGGGATGGTGACCAATGATCGTACCATTGCGGTAAGCTCCCACCTGCGTCAGCCTGGGATATTTTTTGATCTCAATGCGCCAGCCCTGGTCTTCTGTCAGGTGCCAGTGAAACGTATTCATCTTGTGCAGGGCAATATAGTCGATGAACTTCTTGATGAAATCGATGGGATAAAAATGCCTGCCCACATCCAGGTGCATACCGCGGTAGGCAAAACGTGGCTGGTCTTCGATCTCCAGTGCGGGTATGGTGAGTTCTTGCTTTTTTTCAACAGGTAACAGTTGCACCAGCGACTGTACCCCATAAAAAGCACCGATAGCACCATCGCCTTTGACCTGCACCCCGTTTCTGTTCACCTGCAGGCGGTAGGCGCCGGCAATGGCTGACTCCATTTTTTCAAGTCCCAGTACGATGCTGTTCTTGGCCACGGCTGTTTTGGTCACGGCAAGTTTGAAACCATAGAATTTCTGCAGGTAATCGTTCAGGAACATCGCCGCTTTTTCAAGCCCTGCACCTTTCAGTACGATCCGGGTAGCAGGAGTAATGTTGAAATTTCCATCCTGCATCTCCATATGCGAAGGTTTCGGAATAATAGCGGGTTCCTGTGCGCTCACCATCACAGTTAACAGCAGGGAGAAGCAGAGTAATTTTTTTTTCATATAAGTTTTTATTTATCAGGAGGCTTTTGTAAGTATTATTTCATCACCGGTAAAATGATCTTTGATGCGTTGTGGTATACCCTGATACTGGCTTTCTGGAAGTCCGCATCTTTGGCATGGTAAATATCAGTAAATTTCTGTGGGTTCCTGTCTACCAGCGGAAACCAGCTGCTTTGTACCTGTACCATGATCCTGTGTCCTTTCTGGAATGTATGTGCCACATCCGGTAAACTGAAGGTTACCTGTGTGGGTTTGCCGGGAACAAATGCTTCCGGTTTTTCAAAACTGTTGCGGAATTTTCCACGCATCACTTCTCCACGAACCAGCATCTGGTAACCGCTCATCTCGTATTGGCTTTTGGCCTCATTACCGTAGGTAAAAGCATCGGGGAATACATCGATCAGTTTTACCACAAAATCGGCATCAGTGGTTGAAAGACTTACCAGCAGGTCGGCCTTGAGCACACCACCCAGGGTAATATCTTCGGGTAAGATATCGGTTTTAAAAACAAGTACATCCGGTCTGCGTGCTGCGAAACGCTGGTCGTCTGTCATATACTCGCGGGTCCTTCCCAGGTGTACGTCTTCGGTATAAGGAACGGGTTTGGCCGGGTCACTGATGTATTCCGAATAGGTATTGCCCGTGGTTTTGGTGAAACTGAGCCCGCCATTGTTCTGCAGGTATAAGGCCTGTGGCTGACTATTCGCCGGCGGCCAGGCAGGAAACTGTTTCCATTCATTGGCGCCGCTGAAGAAAATATTGGCTTCTTTGATCTGGTCAACAGATCCTTTCCCTTTCAGGTAATAATTGAAGAAAGGCAGTTCTATATTCTCCCGGTACCAGGCGCTCGTATTGGATCCGAACTGTACATTACCCAGGTAACTGCCATCGTGCGCACCCCATTGTCCATGGAACCAGGGACCCATCACGATCTGGTTATGGTTCTTTGTTTTGGCTTCAATGGCTTTGTACAGGTTCCAGGCCCCGTACACGTCTTCGGCATCGAATAAACCACCTACCACCAGTGTGGGAATATTGGGTGAGATATGCTGTACAAAATTGCGGGTATTCCTTGCCTGCCAGAACGAATCATAGGTAGGATGGTTCATCAGGTCTTTCCAGAAAGCGATGCTGTCGCCCATCAGTTTGGTCAGGTCGGGCAACGCACCAGCCCGCATATAAAATTCGTAGTTGTCCTTTACGGGTATCGGATAACCGGAAGGCCCCTTGGTGGTAGGCGCGGGGCGGGGTTTACCGAAACCGGAATAAAAGTTGAACGCATCCATCATCATGAAAGCGCCGTTGTGATGGAAATCATCTCCCAGGAACCATTCTGTTACCGGGGCCTGCGGACTCACCGCTTTCAGGGAAGGATGATTGCTCAGGGCCGACATGGTAGCATAAAAACCGGGATAGGAGGTACCGAACACGCCTACCTTGTTGTTATTGTTTTCCAGGTTTTTGGTAAGCCAGTCGATGGTGTCGTACGCATCGGTGGATTCATCGATATCAGTGGACGATCTTTTATCGGTTTTGTACGGACGCACATCCACAAACTGCCCTTCACTCATCCATCTGCCCCTGACATCCTGTATCACATAGTAATAATTCTCTTTCAGGAAATATTTCCGGGTGCTGTACCATAATTGCGGCATTTTGTCTTCTCCGTAGGGCGCGCAGGAATAGGGTGTCCTTGTGAGAATGATGGGGTGTTTCTCTTCCGTACTCTTTGGCGCATAAACAACGGTGAACAGTTTTACCCCGTCGCGCATGGGAATGTACAGTTCTTTTTTGGTGTAGTTATTCATGATCCATACAGAATCTGCATTCTGTGCAAGCACAGATAACGGAAGGATCATAACAAGCAAACTGAAGATCTTTTTCATAACCAGGGATTAAGGTCTCAAAATAAAAAAAGATTCCCGGTGAGCAGGAATCTTTTTTACAATTTTCAGCACAAGTTATTAATTGACTTTTGTGAGTTTGATGATATTGGTTGGCAGGTGCAGGTCAACCGGTGTACTTCCGGTATTCACCACTACATCGCCTGAGTTGAGGAAGCCTCTTTCTTTCAGAATATCGATCTGGTCCTGTATGATATCATCCAGGCTATCCTCTTCCGAATAGTAGAACGCTCTTACACCCCAGCTAAGGCTGAGCTGGTTCACCAGCGACCTTTCTTTGGTGAAAATATACAGCGGGGATGAAGGGCGATAACTGCTCAGCATAAAAGCCGTGTATCCGCTCTGGGTCATACCGATCAGCGCTTTGGCTTCTACATCGTCGGAGATCTTACAGGCATTGTAACAGATCGCATCGCTGTGGAAGGAAGGAGAGTGGGGTTGTGGTTTCAGGTCCTCTTCCCGGTTATAACGGTATTCTTTTTTTTCTACTTCCGCAATGATCTTACGCATGGTCTGTACCACCAGTACGGGGTGCTGACCTGTTGCGGTCTCACCGCTCAGCATCACGGCATCGGCGCCTTCCAGTACCGCGTTGGCAACGTCAGTGATCTCACTACGGTTGGGTTTTACGCGGTCGATCATGCTTTCCATCATCTGGGTAGCCACAATAACGGGTTTGGCACGGTGGATACATTTGCGGACCAGCTCTTTCTGGATCAGCGGGATCTGCTCTACCGGCAATTCAACACCCAGGTCGCCACGGGCCACCATGATACCATCACTTTCCAGGATGATGTCGCGGATATTCACCAATGCTTCCGGCTTTTCTATCTTGGCAATGATCTTGGTCTTGCTTTTCTTTTCATCCAGTTTGCTGCGCAGGATGATCAGGTCTTTTACATCCCTCACAAAACTCAATGCCACCCAGTCGCACTGTTGTTCGATGATGAATTCCAGGTCGGCCAGGTCTTTTTCTGTCAGGGCCGGCAGCGAGATCTTCGTGTCTGGCAGGTTAATGCCTTTTTTGGAAGAAAGGATACCGCCCAGGGTAACGGTTACTTTTACATCCCCGTTCTTTTCGATAGCGGTCACTTTCACTTCCAGTTTACCATCGTCGATCAGGATGATATTACCCAGGGTAACATCATCAGCCAGGTTGGGATAAGATACATAGATCTTTTCCATGGTGCCGATGCATTTTTCGTTGGTGAAAGTGAGTACATCGCCCACTTTTACTTCCAGTGCATTGTTCTCGATCTCCCCAACGCGGAGTTTAGGCCCCTGCAGGTCGGCCAGGATGGCAATATTATAAGGTTCCGTATTGTTGATGTTACGGATATGTTCAATGATGTTGAGTTTGTCTTCATGACTTCCATGTGAAAAGTTCAGGCGGAAAACATTAACACCGGCTTTCACCAGTTCCAGCAGTTTGTCGTAGGTGTCGCAGGCCGGGCCTACGGTGGCTACGATCTTGGTTCGGTGGTCCACATGCGCAAGACCCGCTTTCTTGTCCATTTCTTTGTGCAGGTACTTCTCGAGGTTTTTAGACATGGTGTTTTTTTATTAGTGATTGCTTGTAATGGTTGTGTAGTACAGTACTTGATTCAGAATCATCAGCTGGCCAGGATCTTAACGATCTTGAACCAGTCATCAGATATCTTTTGTTTGGCTTTTACTGCGTTATCCAGTGGAGTGTAGTGCAGTTTATTGTTCAGGATACCCACCATCACATTGTGTCTGCCATTGATCAGGCATTCCACTGCATGGTAACCCATTCGGCTGGCGATCAGCCTGTCTAAACAGCTGGGCGCACCGCCACGCTGTATATGACCGAGGATGCAGACACGGGTATCCGCATTGGGCAGTCTTTTCTTGATGATGGCCGCGATCTCATTGCCGCCGCCGAACTCATCCCCTTCAGCTACCACGATCAGGTTCACCAGTTTCCTGCGTTTCTCCTTTTCGGTTAGGGAAGCGATCAGTTCTTCAATATCGGTTTTGGTCTCAGGGATCAGGATATTCTCCGCACCGGTGGCAATACCGCTGTGCAGGGCGATATAACCGGCATCGCGGCCCATCACTTCCACAATAAAGAGACGGTCGTGTGCATCGGCGGTATCGCGGATCTTGTCAATGGCATCAACGGCAGTATTCACCGCAGTATCAAAACCGATGGTGAAATCGCTGCCGGCAATATCCTTATCAATGGTACCGGGTAAACCGATACAGGGAATATCGAATTCGTTGCTGAATTTCTGAGCGCCACGGAAACTGCCATCGCCACCGATCACTACGAGTGAATCGATGCCTCTTTTCTTGAGGTTTTCGTATGCTTTTTTACGGCCCTCATACTCAAAAAACTCTTTGCATCTTGCAGTTTTTAATATGGTACCGCCACGCTGGATGATATTGGCAACCGAACGTGAATTCATTTCGAAAATATCATCCTCAACCATCCCACTGTAGCCCCTCATGATGCCATAGATCTCTAATCCATGGTAGATTCCCGTTCTAACTACAGCCCTGATAGCGGCATTCATACCCGGGGCATCGCCACCGGAGGTAAGTACACCAATCTTAGTTACTTGTTTAGCAGACATTGTGATTTTGCAATTCTTCTTTAAAGCGGTGAAACATTAACGGCAATCATTCGTAAATGTATGTGTATCAGATACACGGAGTTCCAAAAATACGCATTTGGCAATAAATCACAAGTTCCTGATGGTACTAAACCAGGCAAACGGCTTTTCAGGGAACGATATTTTGTGAACAATTCTGTATGTTATTTTTCTGTTACAGCGCAGATTCATTGCTGTAAAGGCTTTCCAGAGCTTGTTTTTTTGCTAAAAAAACAGGGTAGCCTGAATAAAAAGAAAATATATTTTTAATTTACAACTAACATGTGTTAGTAACAATCGTTTCCGGAATGCTTTAGTGATGGGCTTTTACCGGAAGAAAGATCTCTGCCATCATACAGCGGGCACTGCCGCCGCCATTGGCTTCAATGGTGCCGATATCTGCATGAAGGATGGGGTTATGTTTCTCAATGGCTTCCACCTGTTCTCTCGACAGACTTACATAAGCTTGTGTGGACATGACCAGGTAAGTGACCCCCTGCTGGTTATGAACCTGCAGCATATTTCCCGCAAACTGGTTCATCTGCTCCCTGCTGATGGGGATGATCTCTTTGTGGTTTTGCCGGAATGAATCCAACAGTTCCTGCCTGTCGTCTTTATCCGGGATAACGTCCAGGCAGATGACTGCATACCTGTCTGCCACACACATCATCACATTGGTATGATAAATAGGTACGCCTGCCTGGTCCACCGCCACAAAACTGAGTGGCTGGTAACCGGTTCTTTTACAGAAAGTGGCTAATACGTTTTCATCTGTCCTGGGCGAAATGCAGGCATACACGATCTTATGTTCCCGGTCTAACACCATACTGCCTGTTCCTTCCAGGTATAAATGTTCTTTTTCAAAATGGGTGAGGTCGATCGTTTTGCTGATCGTGAATCTTTCCTGCAGACGCTCCAGCACCTGCTGTTTTCTTTCCTGCCTGCGGTTCTCTGCAAACATCGGGTAAAGTACCAGTGTGCCATCCTCATGCAAAGAGATCCAGTTGTTGGGGAATACGGAATCGGGTGTGTGGGGTTCGGGACTGTCTTCCACAACGGTCACGTCTATACCAGACTGCCGGAGCAGTGCCACAAAATGGGTGAACTCTGCCAGGGCTTTCGCCTGTTTGTTGTCATCACCCGATCTGGCCTGGAATCGGTTGTTCACAGCGGTCTCGCTGTTAAAGTCAAAATTCACCGGCTGGATCATCAGTATATATGAGGTATGCTGCATGTTGTCGGGTTTCTGAAATTCAAGATACGTTTCACTTATCATGATTCAATGGCTCGCGCCACAAAGGCATACTCATGCAATGAAAACCACCCCGGGCCCGGGACAGTTCCGCAGATGGTATCAGTATCAGCGTATCGCTGATGGTATCCGTCTGCATTGTGCCTGCTTCCAGTTGCTGTAACAGGTCACCGGCCTGCATCACTTGGAAACCGGCATTCCTGAATGCTTCCGTGGTCTTGTCGTTCCGGTCGTAACCCAGTACCACGCCTTCTTTCAGGGCCAGCAGGTTGCAGGAGTCTGTCCATTGCTCCCGGGCGCTGTACGGAAACTCGTTGTTACCCGAATAGATGAACCGTATTTCGCCGCTGCAGTTCAGGTCCTTCCTGCTGATATCGATCAACAGGTCTTCCAGGCTGTCGAACGAAACCGGGTTGTCGGGATGTTTTTTATGGAACTGCAGTATCTTAATCTTTTCTTCTTTCTTTACTTCCAGTATGCGCTCAACGGCATCTTCATCCTCGTGTTTCATGGCTTTGCGTGAGAAATTGCCCAGCATCACCCAAACATCCCTTTTTACCTGCGTGAATACGGTATCGATATGCATATAGTCTCGCTTCTTGGGTATTTTAACGATGGTGATCTTCTCCATCAGTCCTTTGTTAAACAGGGTATTGGTGATCTTCACGGCGGCTTCCGAAGAGGTACGTTCACTGATGCCCACCAGCAGGTGCTGGTCACTGACTACCATGATATCACCGCCTTCCAGCGTGATCTTTCGTTCATCATCGTCCTTGGGTACCAGGAAACTGTGGTTCGAATCGGCCAGTTCAATGATATTATCCCGGTACCTGCTGAACATGGGATGATGGAAGAAAATGTATTTGGCCAGCAGGGTCTCCCGGGTACGTGCTTTTTTGGCGGGTTTGTTCAGCAGCACATGGTCCTTGATGGTGATGCCGATATCACGCGTAAAAATAAAATTGGGTATCGGCGCAAACAGCAATTGTTTGTTGCGCGAGGTTCCTGAAATGAATGTTTTGGCCAGTTCGGCAGGCGCATATCCAAGTAATTCGTTCTGCACCCGGTAAGTACAACCCTCGATGGCGCAGACCGAAGCCACCAGTTTGGTGAGGATGTCTTTATCGCCCAGCACCTGTGCCAGCAACCATTCCAGTTCCACCACATTCTCCGATGCAAAAAAATCAGGATGTTCGGGTTTGTAAAAATTACGGTTGGTTTCGGGGGCATCTATTTGGTTCAGACGCCCTTTTATTTTTTCCGGGTCCAGAAAATACAGGAGCAGTTTGGTGTAATAATCGTATTCGTTCCGGCGGATGGTGTCGAGGTGTACAATGTCTTCGAACAGCCAGTCCTGCGCTTTGGAAGGCACTACTTTGCCCAGGCCACTGTCCGGACTATGTACCAATAACCGTCGTAAGGTTCCTATTTCGGAGTTTACAGATAAAGTCTTATCCATACAAAAGAATTAAGTTGGGATCAATGAAAAAAAAACGGGTTGACAATAGGGGGGATCTGTCCTTGTCAATGATCCGGCATAGCGTTCAGTCCGCGGTACATCCAGGCAAAATGGGCAGTCAGGAGTGATATGGTGCTACAGTGGTTCATAGGTTGTAGTAGCAAGTTACAACTTTCCCTGCAAAGGATTATGGCCTTGCAGGCTGCCATTGGCAGATAGGATCCGGAATCGTACGAACATATCTTCGCTGTACCAGTTCTCTTTTCTCGTTTTACGGATCACTTCGGCATGGTCCTGCATCTGGTAGGCGAACTGTTTCATCTTTTCCCGGTTCTCCCATACACTGAAAGTGGCCTGTTTGATCCAGGGAACTTCCCCGATGCCCAGGGAAGTAATAAAACCATCGGCTGTAGCCATTTGCCCGGCTACCCCGTCAACATGTTTCCAGAAACTGCCCAGTTTGCCGGGGCGTATGGTGGCTCTTGTCAAGATACCGATCAGGCCTTCATGACCGGTTTGTTTGGGTAGATCGCCGAAGCAGTGTTTGCCGTCCCAGGTACCATGACCTTCGATGGGTTCCAGCAGCAGTTCCCATTTTTCGCAGCCGAAGAATTGCCACCAGCTACCAAACAAACCTGGTGTTTGGCCAGCTCTTGCCGAGAGCGAATCGTCATCGCTGGCATCAGGTTGCTTCTGCCATACCAGTAAAACCGCCCATTGCCGCCAGTCGGGGGTTTTATCGAATGTGCCGTTGCGGCCGCAACCCATCAGTTTCCAGAAGCTGATGCCGGAGGAAAACCAGAGTCGTAACCGAAAGACCGCCATTGACAGGAACCCGGCCCAGCCCAGCCATCTGGGGTATCTAACCACGGTGAGTTGACAGATCATATCTTAAAATAAAGCTTTATTGGGGAATCCTGAGTTTCTGGTTAATTTGCCTGTATGAACCTGCTGATCACCAACATCCGTCAACTGGTAAATGTTCGCGAAACTTCAACATTGTTGCGTGGCGCTGAACTGGCACAACTGCCGGTGATGGAAGATGCCTGGTTGCTGATCAGGGATGGCCGGATCCAGGAATATGGCAAGATGGCAACCCTTGCCAACCGTGAGTTCGGGGAGGGAGAAGACCTGTACGATGCCCGGGGAGCCAGCATCCTGCCTGCCTGGTGCGATAGTCATACCCATATTGTATTTGCCGCCAGCAGGGAAGAGGAGTTCGTGGATAAGATCAGGGGACTTTCCTATGCCGAGATCGCTGCCAAAGGTGGCGGTATCCTGCATTCTGCCCGGAAATTGAACGATACGCCGGAAGACATACTCTTTGACCAGGCATGGGAGCGTTTACAATCGCTGATGCGTTTGGGAACCGGCGCTATTGAGATCAAGAGTGGTTATGGACTTTCCGTGGCCGGTGAATTAAAAATGCTGCGTGTCATCAAACGCCTGAAAGAGAAAGCACCGATACCGGTGAAAGCCAGTTTCCTGGGGGCGCATACTTTTCCGCTTGCTTACCGGGAGGATCATGAAGGATATATCCGTTTGATCATCGATGAAATGATCCCCGCCATTGCCGCGGAGGGATTGGCGGATTATATTGATGTTTTCTGCGAACAGGGTTTTTTCAGCCCCGAGGAAACAGAAAGGATCTGTCGCGCCGGTATGGCCATTGGCTTGAAGCCCAGGATACACGCTAACCAGTTACATGTTTCGGGTGGTACGGAAATGGGGGTAAAATTGGGTGCCGTATCGGTGGATCACCTGGAGACCATGGATGAACATGCCATGAATACACTGGCGGCTTCCAATACCATCGGTACTTTGCTGCCCACGGCCGCTTTTTTCCTGCGTATGCCTTTTCAGCCTGCCAGGACTTTGATCGAGAAGGGTTGCGCTATTGCGCTGGCTTCGGATTATAATCCCGGATCCAGTCCCAGCGGCAATATGAACCTGGTTGTTTCCATGAGCTGTATCCAGCTGAAACTGTTGCCGGAAGAAGCCATTAATGCCGCCACCATCAATGGGGCTTTCGCCATGGAACTCGGGCAGGAGCTGGGCAGCATCACCCCGGGCAAACGGGCCAACCTGATCCTTACCCATCCCATTCCCTCACTGGCCTACCTGCCTTATGCTTTCGGCTCCAACCTGATCGATAAAGTGATGATCAACGGGTCGTTTATTTAAGTATATTTAGGATAACTGTCGGCATCCTATTATCTTATCAGGGAAAATATTGCCATATGAGTCATTTCAGGTTCTACAACAAACAGGATATCCTCTCGATCACGCGTATCCGCCGTTTTGAGACCAAACTGGGCGAGCGTTTGCAGGTACTGGCCGATCCCAGTCAACTGGAAGTTTCCTTGCAGCAATCCGACGCATCGTTCGTTTTACTCGGTATTCCGGAAGATATTGGTGTGAAAGCCAATATGGGCATCGGGGGAACCGATTCGGCCTGGCTGGCTTTCCTGAATGCTTTCGCGAATATCCAAAGCAACGATTTCCTGGAAGGCAGCAATATACTCTTGCTGGGCCATTTCGATTTCTCGGATATGGAACGTTTGATCGAACAGCACGCGCATGATGCTGAAGAGCGGCTGGCTGCTTACCGGCATGCGGTGAATGCGATCGACGACGAAGTGGAACAACTGGTACATATCATTACCCAGAACAAGAAGATCCCGATCGTGATTGGTGGCGGACATAACAATTCCTATCCCTGCATCAAAGGTGCTGCCAAAGGATTTTATAAAGCGGGTGTACTGCCCATTGCACAGATCAATGCCATTAACCTGGATGCCCACGCCGATTTCAGACCCATGGAAGGACGCCACAGTGGTAACGGCTTCAGTTATGCCGAAGCAGACGGGTACCTGGAAAAATATTTTATCCTGTGTTTACACGAAAATTACCTGCCACAGAATGTGTGGATGGATGTAGTGAACAACCCTTTTGTGGACTGTATTACCTATGAAGACATTTTCATTCACGAAAAAAGTACTTTTTTGCAGGCGATAGGGCACGCCACCAATTTTACGAGTGACACTTTATGCGGACTGGAGCTTGACCTGGACTGCATTGAACATGCGCTGAGCAGCGCTACCAGTCCTGCCGGCATTTCGCTGAACCATGCCAGGCAGTTCCTGAATTTTGCAGCGGCCGACAGCAAACTGGCTTACCTGCATATCTGCGAGGGAGCGGTACAGTTATCAGATGGAAGAAGCAATCCGGCAACGGGTAAAATGATCAGTTACCTGGTCAGTGATTTTGTAAAAGCCATGTCCATCGCCTAAAGCTGCGATTCCAGTTCGAGCACTTTTTCAAAAGAGGTTTCGTATTCCTTTTCCAGTCTTTCGCGTTCTTTTTTTGCTTGGGTATAATCCGCTTCTATCTGGATGAACTTGCTTTTATCGGCATAGTTGTTGGGATTACCCAACGCCTGTTCAAAACGGTTTTCTTCTTCTTTGGCTTTGGTCAGCTGTGTTTCCAGGTTGGTTAAACGGCGCTGTTCCTTTTGCAGTTCTTTCTGCAGCTCGCGGTTGATGGGAGCAGGGGCTGCCTGTTTTTCCGGAACCACAGGTTTGGCAACCGGTGCTGGCTCGGGTTTATTATCTGTAATACCCTGTTTCTGTTTTTCTGCGTTGATCCTGGCCATACGTTCATTCCAGTCTACCCATTCCTGGTAGGTTCCCTTGAATTCCTTGATCTGGTGGTCAACGATCTCCCAGATCTTATTGGCGGTCTTGGAAATGAAATAACGGTCGTGGCTCACCAGGATATAACTGCCCTCATATTTATTCAATGCCTCGGCCAGTAATTCTACCGAGTGCATGTCCAGGTGGTTGGTAGGTTCATCCAGCAGCAGGAAATTGGCCTTGCTCACAATAGTTTTAGCCAGTGCCACGCGGGCTTTTTCACCTCCGCTGAGGACTTTGATCTTTTTGTCAACATCATCGCCGCTGAACAGGAAAGCGCCCAGCAGTGCGCGCAGTTCCACATCTGTTTTTTTGCTGCCGCATTGCTGTAGTTCTTCCAGCAGGTTATTGTTGAGTGAGAGTGCTTCCAACTGGTGTTGTGCATAGAAACTTTCTTCTACGTTATGTCCCCACACCCGTTCGCCATCGAATTTCTCCGTACCGGCGATCATGCGCAGTACGGTGGATTTACCTTTTCCGTTAGCACCGATCAACGCGATCTTATCGCCTCTTTCGATCTCTGCACTGGTATGATCCACAATATTCAGTTTGCCAAAATGTTTACTCACATCTTTCAGGTGTACCAGTATCTTACCCGGAACCTTATCTAACTGGAAATTGATGCGCAGGTCGGGACGTTCCAGTTTTACATCTTCTATCTTTTCGATCTTATCAAGCCGTTTCTGCACGCTCTGTGCCTGTGCGGCCTTACTGGCTTTGGCTTTGAAACGTTCGATGAAACGTTCCTGCTGGCGGATATAATCCTGCTGGTTCTCGTAGGCTTTCTGCTGCATATCTATCCGGATCATCTTTTCCTGCTCATAAAACTCGTAATCGCCCGAATAAATATGTAACTGCTGCTGGTACAGCTCCACGATCTTGTTCACCATCCTGTTCAGGAAAAATTTATCGTGGCTCACGATCACCACACTGCCCTTGTAATGCAGCAGGTATTTCTCCAGCCACTCTATGGAAGGAAGGTCAAGGTGGTTGGTAGGTTCGTCCATCAGCAACACGTCGGGCTGCTGCAGGATCATTTTCGCCAGCAGCACACGCATGCGCCAGCCACCACTGAACTCTTTGTAGGGTCGTACCAGGTCTTCGTTGCTGAAGCCCAGGCCATGTAGTACCTCTTCGGCCTTATGGTGAATATTGTATCCGTCCAATACATCCAGTTCATGCAGGGCATCCGTATAGCGGATCAGCAGTTCTTCGTTTTCAGAATCCTTTTCCAACGCATGTCCCAATTGCTCGATCTCTTTCTCCAGTTCGCGAACGCGTTCAAAAGCACTGAGGGCCACTTCGGTGATATTGTCGTTGGTATCAAAACTCAGCAGGTCCTGGTGCAGGTAACCGATCGTGGTATCCTTGCTTTTTTCCACGGTTCCTTTCGAAGGGGAGTATTCACCCACAAGCACTTTCAGCAAAGTGGATTTACCTGTGCCGTTATAGCCGATCAGGCCAATACGGTCGCCGGGCTGTATATGCCAGGTGGCATCTTCTACGATCACCCTTGCTCCAAACTCAAACGTAACATTCTGGAATCCTATCAACATCTATTAACAAGTATTTAAGGCCGCAAAGGTAAATGCAAACAGCTCCCAATTCTATTTGCTTTATTTTTGTTATCTAAATTTATTTCTATGCGGAAGTATTTGCTGTATGGTATCGCCGTTTTGCTTGCTTCCTGCCAGAACGGCGACAAAAAAGCCACCCAACCGGATGCTGCACACCAACCACCAGTAGCTTTGTCGCAAAGCGCTAATTCCGAAGCTTTTAACCTCTCTTTTGGGGAGGTGATGACCCAGTATTATGCGCTTACAGACCATTTTATTGCAGAAAATGATACCGGTATCACTGCAGCTTCCCAACGCCTGGTACAGGCAACGGACAGCCTGAAGCTCGATGAATTGAAGGCGGACACCAATATTGTGGCCACAGCCCGCAGTTATGCGATAGGCATTTCCTCTGAACTGAAAGGGCTACTGGGCGAAACGGAGCCGGAACCCAAACGGAAATCCTTCCAGCTGGTGAGCGAGCAGTTGTACGACCTGGTACGTACCGTTCATTACGACCGGCAGATCATTTACCAGTTTTACTGTGCGGATGCGTTCAGCGACCAGGGAGGCACCTGGTTAAGCCATAGCAGGCAGGTACGTAACCCTTATTTGCCCAAAAAGAAGCTGGACTGCGGTGAATTAAGGGATTCTTTGGATTTCAGACATTGATATTAACCGGAACCAACTTTTGCCTTGTTGCATGGTTGGTTATGAACGATTATGCAGAAATTACTGATTTGGGTATTGGCCTGTTTTACCCTACCAAACCTGCAGGCCCAGGATAAGTTTACTTTTAACGGATATATCAAGGATTCCCTTACCGGCGAGACGCTGATAGGCGCCAATCTCAGCTGTAAACCGGAAAACAAGACCGTGGTCAGCAACCAGTATGGTTTTTATTCCATCACGCTGAAAAAAGGGGTGTATTCGGTCACCTGTTCTTTTGTGGGTTACCAGGCCAAAGAGTTTGTGCTCAACCTTTCGGACAACCTGCAGCAGAATATCCTGCTCCTGCCCAATTCAGCACAGATCAGTGATGTTACGGTGTACAGCAGAAAAAGGGATAACAATATCAAAACGGCCCAGATGGGCAAGTTTGAATTGAGTGTGAATACCGCCAGGACCTTACCTGCTTTTTTAGGGGAAGTGGATATCCTGAAAACACTGCAACTGTTGCCGGGTGTGCGGAATGCGGGTGAGGGTAATGCCGGTTTTTATGTACGTGGCGGGGGGCCAGACCAGAACCTGATCTTACTGGATGATGCGGTGGTGTACAATACGGGCCACCTGTTCGGTTTTTTCTCTGTGTTCAATTCCGATGCCATTAAGAATGTAACCCTGATCAAGGGCGGCATGCCCGCACAGTACGGGGGGCGTATCTCATCCGTGGTGGATATTGCCATGAAAGAGGGTAACCAGCACACCACACAGGTAGATGCGGGTATCGGCCTCATTGCATCGCGTTTTTCCATTCAGGGGCCGATCAAAAAGAACAAAGCATCCTATATGATCTCTGCACGCAGGACCTATATAGATGCGCTGGCCAAACCCATGATCAGCAAGACCAGTGAATATTATGGCTCGGGGTATTATTTCTACGACCTGAATGCCAAAATGAATTACCAGTTCTCTGAAAAGGACAAACTTTTCCTGAGCGGTTATTTTGGCAGGGATAAGTTCAATTTCAATAATACCAAGCGCTCTTTCAGCACCACCATTCCCTGGGGTAATTCAACGGCCACTCTGCGCTGGAACCATATCTTCAACAAACAATTGTTTGCCAATACCACCCTTGTGTACAACGATTACCGTTTTTCGCTGGATGGCAGGCAGAACGACCTGAACCTGCGACTCTCATCCGGCATCCGTGACCTGACAGCCAAAACGGATGTGGATTTTTACCCGGTGCCGGAACACAGGATCCGGTTCGGGCTGCAGTACACCTACCATACTTTTTTGCCCAATATCCTTAGTGGAAACCAGGATAGCGTGGTGTTTTCGCCGAATAATTCCACCCGTAAATTCGCCAATGAATGGGCTGTGTATGTGCAGGATGATTGGGAGATCAGTCCAAAACTGAAACTGAACCTGGGCCTCCGGTACAGCCTGTTCCAGCAGGTGGGACGGTTTACCTGGTACCAGCGTGATGCCAGTGGCAATAAAACAGACAGTACGGTCTACGGCCCGGGGCAGCATGTGAAAACCTACGGCGGCTTAGAGCCCCGCGCCACTTTGCGTTTCGCCATTAACGAGAATGAGTCTGTAAAAATAGCTGCCACACGCAACCTCCAATACATCCACCTGGTAACCAATGCGGGCTCCACATTACCGACCGATCTCTGGGTGCCCAGCACTTTACGCGTAAAACCGCAGATCAGCTGGCAGTACGCTTTGGGTTATTTTAAGAATTTTGGAAATGGCATGTTCGAAACTTCCGTGGAAGCGTATTACAAGAACATGGAAAACCAGATCGAATACCGCGAAGGGTATACCCCGTCTCTCAAAGACCCCGAAGAAGAATTTGTGTTTGGCAGGGGCTGGAGTTATGGCGCTGAATTTTTTGTGAACAAGCTGAAGGGCAGGTGGACAGGCTGGATCGGCTATACGCTTAGCTGGACCTGGCGCAGGTTCCCCGATCTGAATGATGGTTTGAAATACCCGAGCCGCTATGACCGGCGGCATGACCTGTCCATAGTCAGCAGTTATGAATTAAATAAGAAATGGAAACTATCCTCTGTGTTCACCTATGGTACCGGTAATGCCACTTCCTTACCCGAACGTTTCTATTTTGTAGGAGGGGTGCTTACCCAGGAATACAGCCGCATCAATGCTTACCGGATGAAAGCCTACCACCGGCTGGATGTATCGGCCACCTATACGCCACAACCCAAAAAACAACGGAAGTTCAGTAGTAACTGGGTGTTCAGCATCTACAACCTCTACAGTCGCATGAATCCATATTTCATTTATTACGACCAGGAGGGTACGGCAGCCGCCGGAACTTTGAAAGTGGTGGCCAAACAGGTGTCACTGTTCCCGATACTGCCTTCGGTAACCTGGAATATACGGTTGTAAACCCGTGTTCGTTTATTCTTTGGGAACATAGTTGATGACCACTTTGGCATTACGCTGTTCATCGGAAGCCAGGAATACCTCGTAGCGATCTTTACCTGCTGTGACCACCATCATGGCAGAATTGGGCGGGATTTCGCCCAGGTTCTCGGCCACCATCACCAGCTCATGCCGGTTATCGGTCTTGCTGCACCTGATCTTCAGGGTAAGTGGCCTGATATCCAGTTTGGCATTACTGATCACCAGCGCATTGTTGTGGTACAGGGAAATGGTATCGTTGTCGATAGTGCCGTTATCGAAGATATTGATCTGGATATTTTCTTCAGAAGTGGTAATGGTTCTGACAAGCCTGTTCTCCCTTTCAATCAATACACGTGGAATGGGCGCTTTGCGTTCCTGTTCTTCCTGCCTGGGAGTGGAAACCGCTTCTGCGGGTTTTGATCTCACCAGTTGCTCCGGTACCCGGTCTGTAGGCTTAGCAGGGGTTGCAGGAGCTGTTTTGGCGAGACTGCTGTTCTGTGGTAATTGTTTTTTAGTGATCGGTGCAGGCGCTTTGACAACAGGCTTCTGAACAGGCGGTGTTTTAGGCTGCGGAACTTTTGCTATTGTATTGTTTTTTACGGCAGGACCCGGTTTGCCTATAACAGGTGTTTTTACCGTGTTTGGGGGACTGACCGTTTTTTTATCGTTCAGCTTCGATAAGGTCTGCGTTTTTTTCTCCGGTTTTGCTTTCAGCAGAAAATCTTCCTTTTTAAAATCAGAAGTGGGCACTCTTTCCAGGTACACTTTACCGCTGCCGCAATCGCCCTTGTCCTTTACATTGGTGGAAATGAACGTACCTTCCAGTACTTCCAGTTTACCGATCTTCGTGTAATCGAGGTAACAGGTCATCAGGCAGGGCTCACTTTTGTCGCCGATCTGCAGGTCTACCAGCCGGATCTCTTTTATGATCAGGCTTTTGGAAGTAGGGGTATAGATCCCGTTCAATTCTGCTTTTCCGTAAAAAATGGTGCTCTTATAGGAGTAGGTTACCCCTTTTACGCTATTATTGGCCTGTTGGTCCAGCTGGATCTCGTATTTATAGGTCTCTTCTTTGAAACCCTCCCGGTACATACCGGTGGAAGAACTGAAATAACCCCGCCAGATACCCGTTAACTGCTGGGCATTGGATGAAAAACTGATCAGTAAAAGAAAGAAAAGGGTCAAATTCAATCTCATAGGGCAAATCTACGCGCACAATATAGTAAGCCTTACTAAAGAAGCGTTAAGGTTTTTCGGGCCAAAACCTGCCCGAAGCACGTTTTGGGTGCCGTTTATTCTTTACTTTTGCAGTTCTAAAAAAGAGGTTGATTTACAAGAACATGATTAGTATCAGTTTCCCGGATGGCGCAGTAAGACAATATGAAAGCGGTGTTACTGCATTGGATATCGCTAAGTCCATCAGCGAAGGCCTTGCCAAAAAGGTATTGGCCGCAAGTGTGAATGGCCAGGTATGGGATGCTACCAGACCCATTACCGGCGATGCTTCACTGAAATTACTTACCTGGAATGATCCCGAAGGACAGAACACATTCTGGCATTCTTCTGCCCACCTGATGGCAGAAGCGGTGGAAAGCCTGTATCCCGGTGTGAAGTTCTGGGTGGGACCTGCATTGGACAAAGGTTTTTATTATGATATGGACCTGGGCGACCGCAAGATGACGGAAGACGACCTGCTGGCGCTGGAGAAGAAAATGAACGAGCTGGCCAAACAGGGCAATCGCTATATCCGTAAGGAAATACCCAAGGCAGAAGCCGTTGCCTATTTTGCAGAGAAAGGCGATGAATACAAACTGGACCTCCTGCAGAACCTGAATGACGGGGAGATCACTTTCTATACACAGGGATCCTTCACCGATCTTTGCCGAGGACCGCATATTCCGGAGACCGGTTTCATCAAAGCCATCAAACTCACCAATGTATCCGGCGCTTACTGGAAGGGTGATGAGAAGAATAAGATGCTGACACGCGTGTATGGCGTTACCTTCCCCAACCAGAAAGAACTGGACGAGTACATCGTGATGCTGGAAGAAGCCAAGAAACGCGATCACCGTAAACTGGGCAAGGAACTCAGCATCTTCACCATGGATGAGGATATCGGTCCGGGCCTGGTGCTCTGGATGCCGAATGGCAGCATCATCATTGAAGAACTGGAAAAACTGGCCAAGGAAACCGAAGAAGATGCCGGTTACAAACGTGTGGTTACCCCGCATATCGCCAAAGAGAATTTATACATTACCAGCGGACACCTGCCGTACTACCAGGACAGCATGTTCCCACCCATGGAACTGGACGGGAACAAATACTACCTGAAGGCGATGAACTGTCCGCACCACCATAAAATATTTGATGCCGAGCAGAAGAGCTACAAGGATCTTCCGTACCGTTTGGCCGAATATGGTACCTGCTACCGTTATGAACAGAGCGGAGAGTTGTTTGGACTGATGCGTGTACGCTGCCTGCACATGAACGATGCGCATATCTATTGCACCAAGGAGCAGTTTGCCCAGGAGTTCAAAGCGGTGAACGATATGTACCTGAAGTATTTTGAGATCTTCGGCATCGATAAATACGTGATGCGGCTGAGTTTGCACGAACCCTCCAAACTGGGACAGAAATATATCAATGAACCCGAACTCTGGTTAGAGACCGAACAGATGGTTCGCCAGGTACTGATCGAAAGTGGCACCCCGTTTGTGGAAGTGCAGGATGAAGGCGCTTTTTACGGACCCAAGATCGATGTACAGATCTGGAGCGCCATCGGTAAAGAATTTACGCTGGCTACCAACCAGGTGGATTTTGCGCAGGGCCGCCGGTTCAATCTGTCTTATACCAATAAGGACAATACCCCTGAAGTTCCCTTGATCATCCACCGTGCACCGCTGGGTACACATGAGCGGTTCATTGGGTTCCTGCTGGAGCACTATGCCGGTAAATTCCCGGTATGGCTGGCGCCGCTGCAGGTGAAACTGCTGCCGATCAGCGATAAGTTCATGGATTACGCACAACTGATTAAGAAGAAACTGAAAAAAGCAGGCGTAAGGGTGGAGATCGATGACAGGCAGGAGAAGATCGGCAAGAAGATCCGCGATACGGAGTTGCTGCGGGTGCCGTATATGCTGGTAGTGGGAGAGAAGGAGATGAACGAGAACAAACTCTCTGTACGCCGCCAGGGTAAGGGCGATATGGGCAGCCAGGATATTGACGCTTTTATTGACATGATTTCAGATGAAATAGAACACCGTAAATCAGGCGAATAAACGCCAATGACCTATCTTTAACAACAAATCAATTATTCACTAAACAAGTTTTAATGGCATTACCACCAAGAGGGGGCGGAAGATTTAATCCCAGGTTTAACAGGCAGCCCGAGCCTGAACATCGTATCAACGAAAGAATACGGGTACCACAGGTTCGACTGGTTGGCGATAATGTAACCGTAGGCGTATATTCCACCATGGAAGCGCTCAAGATTGCACAGGAGCAGGAGCTGGACCTGGTAGAGATCTCTCCAACCGCCGATCCCCCTGTTTGTAAAGTGATCGATTACAAAAAGTTCCTCTACGAGAAGAAGAAGAAGGAAAAGGAAATGAAAGCCAATTCCAAGCAGAGTGAGGTGAAAGAGATCCGTTTTACACCGGGAACCGATGATCACGATTTCGATTTCAAAGCCAAACATGCAGAAAAATTCCTGAAAGACGGTAATAAAGTAAAAGCCTATGTTCAGTTCAAGGGACGTGCCATCATGTTCCAGGACCGCGGACAGCTGTTACTGCTGAAATTCGCAGAACGCCTGGCAGAATCCGGCGTACTGGAAAGTATGCCCAAACTGGAAGGCAAGCGCATGTTCGCCATCTTCACACCCAAGACCAGCAGCAAGAAAAAAGCCGCGAGTTAGGCAATTGATAGTTAATGGTTGATAGTTAATGGTTGATAGTTAATGGTTGATAGTTAATAGTTAATAGTATATTTACTAATATATTAATTATTAATTATCAACTATTAACTATTAACTCACATTTTTCTCCTCTCCCTGCTTGAAATATAGCCATCTCTTCTTACCTTTGCAGCCCATTTCCCGTATGGCTCAACAAGTTCACACCCGGTGGTGTGGCGCCAGCAGGGTGTAATCTTCTGATAGATTATTATTTTATGCCAAAGGTAAAAACCAACTCAAGCGCCAAGAAGCGCTTCAAGGTGACCGGAACCGGAGAGATCACTTTCCAGAAAGCTTTCAAACGTCACATCCTGACCAAAAAATCTAAAAAACGTAAAAGGGCCATGCGCCAGAAAGGCCTGGTAGGTTCTACCAACAAGGACTTTGTACTGCGTTTGTTGCGTTTAAAAGGTTAATCCAGCGATCAGAAAGTCATCCACCATTTAAAAAATCAACCAGCCTGTTACTGACAGCCGGTTCCAAAAAATTATAGTATGCCACGTTCAAAAAATGCAGTAGCATCAAGAGCCAGGAGAAAAAGAATCCTGAAGCAAGCAAAGGGTTTCTACGGTAAGCGTAAAAATGTATATACCGTAGCCAAGAATATTGTTGAAAAAGGTATGACCTACAGTTATGTGGGCCGCAAGCTGAAAAAGCGCGAATACCGCCAGCTGTGGATCGCGCGTATCAACGCTGCGGTACGTGCCGAAGGTTTGACCTATAGCCAGTTCATTAACAAACTGAGCACAAAGGGTATCGACCTGAACCGTAAAGTACTGGCCGACCTGGCCATGAACGAGCCGGCCAGCTTCAAGGCGCTGGTAGATTCTGTGAAATAAGGTCGCCTGAAAATAGATCGAACCGGGGTGTTGAATGCCCCGGTTTTTTTTATGTGTAGAACTGAACAAACTGTTATTTTTGTGCAATAGTAATGTCTT
The DNA here is from genome assembly GCA_016183765.1 of Bacteroidota bacterium. Classification (GTDB taxonomy): domain Bacteria; phylum Bacteroidota; class Bacteroidia; order Chitinophagales; family Chitinophagaceae; genus Sediminibacterium. The sequence continues at coordinate 488,916 of JACPEA010000002.1, read as the reverse complement.
CTGTTCACCGTATAATAGCTAACCCCTAAATGAACAATACCTATACTTCGCTGGTTAACCAGACTTTCCATTTTCCGCAAGAAGGGTTTGACCAGAATGATGATGGTTATCTCCAATTCAATGGTCTGGACCTGAAATCCCTGATCGACAAGTACGGCACACCGATGAAGCTGACCTATCTTCCCAAGATCGGCATGCAGATCAACAAGGCCAAGAAGATGTTCGAAGCGGCTTTTAAAAGGCACAAATACGAAGGGGAGTATTTCTATTGCTATTGTACTAAAAGTTCCCATTTCTCTTTCGTTGTGGAAGAAGCGCTGAAACACAATATTCACCTGGAAACTTCCTATGCTTACGATATCGAGATCATCAACCGCTTGTACCAGCGCAGGAAGATCAACAAGGAAACCTATATCATCTGCAACGGCTACAAACAGAAGAACTATACCTCACGTATCGCCAAACTGATCAATACCGGGTTCAAGAATGTGGTGCCGATCCTGGATAATAAGGAAGAACTGCAGGCGTACAAAAGAAGCGTGAAAGAACCTTTCCGTTTGGGTATCCGTGTGGCGGCAGAAGAGGAGCCCAATTTTCCGTTCTATACCTCCCGCCTGGGTATCCGCGCTAAAGATATCCTGGAATTCTATGTGGATGAGATCGAGGGCTATGAAGACAAGTTCCAGCTGAAGATGCTGCATATTTTCCTGAACAAGGGCATCAAGGACGATATCTACTACTGGTCAGAGCTTAACAAGATCATCAACCTGTACTGCCAGCTGAAGAAGATCTGCCCTGAACTGGATTCGATCAATATCGGTGGTGGTTTCCCCATCAAACACTCACTGGGTTTTGAATATGACTACCAGTTCATGATCAACGAGATCGTGAGCAATATCAAAAAAGCCTGTAAGAAGGCCAAAGTACCGATGCCGAATATCTACACCGAATTCGGCAGTTTTACCGTAGGTGAGAGTATGGCGCATATTTACAGTGTGATCGGCCAGAAGATCCAGAACGACCGCGAGTGCTGGTACATGATCGATTCCTCGTTCATCACCACGCTGCCCGACACCTGGGGTATCGGGGAAAAATTCCTGATGCTCCCGGTAAACAAATGGGACAATGAATACCACCGGGTGGTATTGGGTGGCATTACCTGCGACAGTCACGATTACTACGATTCGGAAGAACATATCAACGAAGTATTCCTTCCGAAAATAACTTCCTCCGATCCCAAAGATGCCGCTGAGAACAAGGAACCATTGTACGTAGGGTTTTTCCATACCGGCGCTTACCAGGATCAGATCAGCGGTTATGGCGGGATCAAACACTGCCTGATCCCTTCACCCAAACACGTGATCGTGGAATATGACAAGAACGGTAAACTGATCGATTGGGTATATGCAAAAGAACAATCCGCACAAAGCATGTTGAAAATACTCGGATACCTGCGATAGCGCAATTTGATTGCCATCGTACAACGGAGTACTGCTGTTAAGTGGTGCTCCGTTTTGCTTTTTCCCAGAGACCGTTTTGTGGTTTGTGGTACCGGTACCGGTACAGTCCGGCCAGTAAGGCATAATGCATCAGGCAGAAATAATACGGTAGAAAGACCAGGGTGAACCGTGTCCGGGTATTTCGAAGTGTGTATCCCAGCAATGCAATGGTATAAAAAAACAATTGCAGGGTCAGGAAGATCCGGTAAATGCTATCGCCCGATATGGCCAATACCAGGTTCAGCAGGAACAGAAAAATCAGCAGGAAAGGTATTACCGCCCAGCGTAACACCCGGTGCGAAAAAAACTGAAAGCAGAGCAGGGGTGTTTTACGTATGCTGAGCAGTTTGCTTAGCCGGGCCAATGCCTGCCAGCTACCGGTGGCAATGCGGACCTTCCGTTTCATTTCTTCGGCTACACTGGCCGAAGCTGTTTCTGTTGCATAGGCGCCGGGCTCATAAGCAATACGATAACCCGCTGATGCAATCTGCATCGACTGCATAAAATCATCCAGCAGGGTATCTTCGGGAAGTGCTTGGTACAGGGAGGTCCGGAAAGCCATCAGCTCGCCCGCAGCGCCTACGGCACTGTTGCAGTCGGCATCCAGTTGTTTCAGGATCGACTCGTACCGCCAGTACAGGTTTTCCCCAACAGCGCCTGCCGTATCGATGTGTTGTGCCGATATCCTTTTTTCGCCGGCAACACAACCGGTTCTGGAATCCGCAAAATGTTTCACCAGGTTGCGGATGGCTTCCGGGTTCAGCAGGGCATTCGCATCGGAAAAGATGACCACCGGTGTTTGTACAAATGTGACCGCGCGGTTTTCTGCGGCGGTCTTTCCCCGGCGCTCAGGCTGATGTAGCCACTGTATATCGGTATGGCTCTTCAGCAGGCTTACTGTTTGGTCGGTTGAGCCATCAGTGATGAAAAGCAGTTGCAGTTTTTCTTTGGGATATAACAACGAACGGCAGTTGCTGATCTTCTGCTCCAGTATATCCGCTTCATTATAACAGGGCACTACCAGGGTTACAACAGGTTCGAAGGAGGCATCGGTAAAACATTTGTTGTTCCCGGATAATTTATTGTATCCCGACCAGAGCCATAATACCAGGCCATACCCGAAAAAACTATAACAGAGGATTGCTGCGGATAACCAAAAAATAAATGCAGACAGGGGCATAAGCAGTGTTGACGATACTGGCCAATTCAGCTACAATTTAGGGATATTCTTTTTGTACTGCCGGCTTAGCGATCCCGGAAACCCATTCATCCAAAATAAATACAGGGTGCATGAAATCCCTTATTTTTAAGAAAAATTAGGTCATGCATAAATCACTGTTGCTTGTTTTACTGTTGGTGGCCGGTGTTCAGACCGGTCATGCCCAGTCTGCCGAAGATTCTGTCAAGACCACGATCGGGAACCTTTTCAGCGCCATGCGGAATGCGGATGGCAAAGCGGTCATGTTCTGTTTTGCTGACAGCGCCATTATGCAGACCATTGCCCGCAACAAAGAAGGGGAAGCCGTGATCCGGAATGAGAAACCGGCCAATTTTGCAACGGCGATGGGTTCTATGCCCAAAATGGCGGCCGATGAAAGGATCTCTTTTGAAGTGGTAAAAGTAGATGGGGCGCTGGCCATTGCCTGGACGCCTTATCTTTTCTATTACAATGGGAAATTCAGCCACTGCGGTGTGAACTCTTTCCAGTTGGTCCGGCAGAACGGCACCTGGAAAATACAGTACCTGATCGATACACGGAGAAAACAGGGCTGTAAAGAGTGATCAGTCCTGCTCTTCCAGTTCCAGGATACATTGTTTTAATTGCTCTACATAACGTCCGTATAGTCTTTTCAGGTACCACCTGGTAAAATAATAGATGCCTGCAGCCAGTAAAGTAACGTACCCGATAAGGAACAGGAACATCTGCCCGGTAGTTTTGAAATAAGCGCCGAAAATGGTTCCGGCATCTGGTATCGATCCGTGATCCTGGTAGATCAGTAAGAGTGCAAAAACAAAACAGGCCGGAATCATTCCCATGGTGAACTGGAAATACCGTTTCATGAATGATTCAATGATGTGTACGATCGTTTGCAGATTACTTTTCACCGGTAGGGCAGTGGCGCTCAGCTGCTGTGTTCTTTTGAGCAGGTAGATAACGATGACCAGGAATATCGCCGTCAATACTGCAAAAACGGAAAAATAAATATGGTAGGCATGATTACCTCCCGCAAACCCGAAATAGGCAAACAGCAGGATAGCCCCGATACAACTGAAGATCTCTATCCAGAGACTGCGTTTCAGTTTGTCGATGACGGAACCGGTCCTGCGCGTAAGGATCTGAGCAATATCATTCCCCGACCTTCCCGCATCTGCGGTGGTGAGTTTCTGGTTGATCAGCGATTTCAGTTCATCTAATTCCATCTTGTCTGATAATTATAATTCGCTTCATTTTTTTGTGTTTCTTCCTTCAAGCGGGTTTTGATGCGGTTCATCTTCACAGCTACATGATTGGCCGTGATGCCCATCATTTCACCTATCTCCCTGTAATCATAGTCCTCCAGGTATAACATTACGATCGCTTTATCGCTCTTCGACAGGTTGCCGATAGCAGCATACATGGCTTTTACCTGTTCTTCAATCGGGTCATAAGTATCCTTGTGGTTGTCCGGAACCTGGTCCGTTGCATAGATATCCGGCTGTCTTTTTTCCTTTCTGAAGAATGTGATGGCCGTATTCAGCGCCACCCGGTACAGCCAGGTAGAGAACTTGGCATCGCCCCGGAAATTTCCATACGCCTTCCATGCCTGCAGGGTGATCTCCTGGAAAAGATCTTCCCGGTCGGCATGCTGGTCCATATACAGGTTGCACACTTTGTATAGGATCTTCTGGTGCCGGTTCAATAATGCGATGAATTCCTTTTCGTCGGGCATCCGGCTAAATTAAAATTTTAGAGGGGTTAACCGGTAACCCCGTTTCCGTAATAGACTGATCACCCCTTCTGCACCTCCCAGGTGACCAGCGCCTACGGCAAAAAAGCAGGGTTGGCCCAACATGGCCTGCTGCATCAGGGGTATCCATTTTTCATTTCGTTTGGTAATGATAGCTGTTTTAAAATCTTCGTCCATACCAGTTTGCTTCATGAACCGGTAGATGGAATCGATATCCCGTACCTTGTATACGGCAACCAGTTTCGACATGACCTGCTGCACGCTGTCGAAATTCTGCAGCATTTTTACCAGTGAATGCAGTTGTGAATCCAGGGGTTCTTTGTCGATCGCTTCGATCTGGTCGTTGATGGTTTCAAGGCCCTGTATGTTCATCCGGTATTGTTGCGCCAGTTTCAGCAGCTCCGTTTCGGGTTGTACCTGGTCGGAGCAGGCAATGGCTTTCTGCGCCAGCAGGCTCAGGTGCAAAAACGGTTTGAATGGGTCCAGCATGGCCATCGGCATACCGGTGATGGACTTGAACTGCGGACTGATCCTGTTATACTCCGTTTCGCCCACCAGTTGTGGAATGTTTCTGCCGGTCAAAGTCATCTTTGATAGTAGCTGCAGCTGCAGGCCCGGTTCGTCCATTTTGATCTCACTGTAAAAGCTCTTGCAGGTCTTCAGTGTATTTTCCAGTTCGGCAGAAATGGAGAAATCGGCTTTGCAAAGAATATGGAAAGTTCCGAACAGGTAGGAGGGTTGTTGCAGACCATTGCCACTGACCTTCCACAAAAGAGAGGAGGTCTGCTGGGCGTATAGTGCAGGTGCCAGCAAGAGTGCCAGCAGGCAGCCAGGGAAAAACTTCATACTACCGGTTTTTGCATAGGTAGCTGTTTCGGCGGAAATATTACCGTTCAGGCCCTGCTTTTCAAAAAAAAAGCCCTGAGTGGAAACCCGGGGCGTAAACCAAAACCAACTGCTTGTGAAACAGTATGCTAATATGTTGGATCCGATTACTGGATAGAGATCTGCTTTGGTGTGGCAATGACCTCTTCTTTTTTAGGGAGATACAGTTTCAAAACACCATTTTCGTATTTCGCCTGTATGCCCGCAGTATCGATCTTATCGTCTACGCTGAAGCTTCTGGTAAAGCTCTGGTAGCTGAATTCCTTGCGGATTGTCTTGTACTCTTTTTGTTCTGTCTCTTCTTTTTTCTCGAAGCTGATGGTGAGTAAACCATCTTCCAGGTTGATCTGGAAATCATCTTTATTCCGGCCCGGTGCGTTCATCTCAATATGATACCCTTCTTTGGTCTCATGAATGTTCACAGGTACTGAACTGAGGGTCTGTACATCTTTACCCCAACTGTTGGGGAACTGGTTGAAGAAATCATCAAACAGGTTGCCGAAATAAACCGGTTTTTGTTGTTTTACGAGTGTCATGGTTATTCGTTTTATACGTTGATAAATAAGTTGGTATATAGGGTTGCCCAAATGCTATACCAGCGGCTTTTTTACAGTAGTCTGCTTACTTTTTGACATTTTTGATCAACTTAAAAAGACATAATGTCGCCTTTTTGAATTAAAACATGACATAATGGCTATTTAACAAGCTTCTCGGTGTTTCAACTTTTGTTGTAACTTTGCAGTATCATTAAAAAGAGAAAGAATATGTATCCAGCAGAGATAGTTTTACCCATGAAAGCCGAGTTGACCGACAATGGCTTTGAAGAAATGATTTCAGCTAGTGAAGTAGACAATACCCTGGCCGAAAAAGGTACCACTTTAGTGGTGATAAATTCCGTATGTGGTTGTGCAGCAGGTAGTTGCAGGCCGGGTGTGGTAATGGCTGTACAGAATGCCACGAAGCGTCCGGACCGTTTGGCCACCAGTTTTGCAGGATTTGATACTGAAGCCGTTAACCAGGTAAGGACCCATTTATTGCCTTATCCGCCCTCTTCACCTGCTATTGCCCTGTTCAAGGATGGCCAGTTGGTAACTATGGTGGAGCGACACCAGATCGAGGGTCGCCCGGCACAGGTATTGGCCCAGCATTTAATTTCTGTGTTCGATGAGTTCTGTAATTAATTTTCACTTAGTTTTGTTATAGATGGGTTAGTAAGTATGGGCTCCACTAAAAAGTGGGGCCTTACTTTTTTAGGGATCTTTTATACACGGCCCCATCACCGCTACAACAGTATCATTATTTCTGAGTAACATTGCAACGTTAATACGCTAACGATTTATTAAGACCTGATCCTACATGTATCCCAATTTATACTACGCGTTCAAAGATCTTTTTGGTATAGAGTTGTCCGGCCTGAAACTGGTGAACTCATTCGGTTTTTTTGTGGCCCTCGCTTTTATCATCTGCGCCTGGGTGCTTACACTGGAACTGCGGAGAAAACAGCAGCAGGGTTTATTCGTACATACAGAAGAGACTCTCATTATCGGCGCTCCTGCCAGTGTATCGGAATTGCTGATCAATTTCCTGGTAGGGTTCATTTTTGGTTATAAGATCATCGGCGCTTTCACCATACCGGATGCACTCAACGATCCGCAGGCATTCATCCTGTCCGCAAAAGGAAGTTTACCCGTGGGTATGTTGGTGGGACTGTTGTTTGCGGGAATGAAATGGTGGGAGAAGAACAAACAGAAATTAGCCAAACCTGAAAAAAGGACCATCCGCATCTGGCCGCAGGACAGGGTCGGAGATATCGTGATCTATGCGGCCGCATTTGGTTTCTTAGGCGCCAAGATCTTTCACAACCTGGAGAACTGGAATGATTTTGTGGCCGATCCTATCGGTTCCCTGGTGTCGTTCAGCGGACTCACATTTTATGGTGGATTGATCTGTGCAGGTATTGCCATCATCCTGTATGCACGCAGGAAAAAGATCAGCGTGGTGCATCTTTGCGATGCCATGGCGCCCACCATGATGCTGGCTTATGGACTGGGCCGTATTGGTTGCCAGGTAAGTGGCGATGGCGACTGGGGTATTGTAAATCTGAACCCCAAACCCTTCAGCTGGCTGCCCGACTGGATGTGGGCCTATACCTATCCGCACAACGTGGTGGGAGAGGGAGTGCCTATTCCGGGATGTGTAGGACCCTATTGCAACCAGTTACCCGCACCTGTTTATCCAACCGCCTTGTACGAGATCATCACCTGCCTGATCCTGTTCGTGGTATTGTGGTTCCTGCGCAAACGCATCAAAGTGCCCGGACGCATCTTCGGGTTATACCTTGTTTTGAATGGACTGGAACGTTTCTTCATTGAAAAGATCCGTGTCAACACCAAATACGAACACCTGCCTTTCCAACCAACACAGGCAGAGCTGATCTCACTCTTGCTCGTCATTGCAGGTTTGGTATTGATGGTTCGTTCCGAAAAATGGTTCTCCAAAAAATCAACCGAAGGATAACTGCCCCGAAAAATAACGGCTGTATAAACGTTCAACATGAAGCAACTTGTCAAGTTCTGTAAAGATTTCCTTCTTTTTGTTCCCGTTACATTTTTGTTCAAACCTTTTACCAAAGCATTCCTGTTCCTTGCCTATTTCAATAAGCTGGTAACCTGGATCCGCCAACACAAACATGAATTTGTTTTTAACGACTATTATACGCCTGTCCGCGATTATCACAAACGCTACCAGTTATACGAGTTTGTACAGCAGCGTAATGCAAAAGCAGATGAACCGCTGATCTACCTCGAATATGGTGTGGCCTCAGGTGAATCTTTTCGCTGGTGGTTGCAACATAACCAGCATCCCGGTTCCCGTTTTTTTGGTTTTGATACTTTTGAAGGGTTGCCGGAAAAATGGGGAAGTTTTTACGATAAGGGATCCATGAAATTCTCCATGCCCGAGCAGACCGATGAACGGGGAAGTTTTGTCAAAGGACTTTTCCAGGATAGCCTGCCGGGTTTTATCCAGGCAAACCGGGATCTCCTGTTGTCCCCTGCCCGTAAAGTGATCCTGCTGGATGCGGACCTGTATTCCGCCACTATCTACACCCTCTCCCAATTGTACCCCACCCTCCGGAAAGGCGATGTGATCCTTTTCGATGAGTTTTCGGTTGCCATGCACGAGTTCAAGGCTTTTCTTGAGTTTACGGGTAATTTCTATATTCAACTGAAACCGTTGGGGGCTGTCAACAACTTTTACCAGGTTGGTTTTGAAGTTGCCTGATATACATATTATATAAAATATTTCTATTTGAGCGTTCGCCTCTAAAAGACTGTTCTGTCTATACAAAAGGGAAAAATCAATGATTTTTCCCTTTTTAATTGGTATTCAGCCTGTTTGGAAAATAATTTTTGTTTCATTTCATTTTTATTTCACCGTTCCATACCATTTATCCCGCAAAATTACCGTTAAATACAAAACTATGTACTATGCATTACATAGTTCATAGTTTTAGCCTGTAATCAGTAACAACTGGAACTAAATAAACAAGAATAAAACAATTTTATGAAAAAAATGCTAACCATGCTGACAGCACTGGGGATCGTCGGTTTCTCTTTTGTTGGCCATGCACAAAACACCCTGGCAGGTAAGGTAAACGGCTCGGTGCATTCCGCCCGGAAAGCCGTTGAATCTGCTTCCATCAGCCTGTTAAGGGCAAAGGACTCATCTGTGGCGAAATTGTCGGTTTCCGATAAGAATGGTGCTTTCGAGATCGAGAACATCAAAGCGGGTAAATACCTGGTGTCTGTACAGGCACTGGGATATGCCAGGTACTACAGCAACGGTTTCGAGATCAGCACCGAAAAACCGCTCTACCCGCTGAACGCGATCGAACTGATACCTTCCACCGGCAGCCTGGCCGCGGTTACCGTGGTTTCGCAGAAACCCCTGGTAGAGCAAAAGATCGACCGTACGGTTGTGAATGTGGAAGCTTCCGTTACCAATACAGGCAGTACCGCACTGGAAGTGCTGGAAAAATCGCCAGGCATCAGCGTTGATAAGGATGGCAATATCAGTTTAAAAGGAAAAACAGGGGTGCAGGTATTTGTAGACGGGCGTCCTACCTATCTTTCGGGACAGGACCTGGCAAATATGCTGCGTAACATGCAGAGTACGCAGATGGACCAGATCGAGATCATGACCAATCCGCCCGCAAAATATGATGCAGCCGGTAACTCGGGTGTGATCAATATCAAGACCAAAAAGAACAAGCAGGTAGGGTATAACGGAAGCATCACTGCCGGTTATGGCCAGGGTGTGTACGGCAGGACCAATGCCAGTGCCAATATGAACTATCGTACCGGTAAACTGAACCTGTTCGGAAATGCCAGTTATGCGTACCGGGAACGTTTTAACGACCTGTTCATCCAGCGTAAATTCATGGATGCCAGCAAAGTGGTGAAATCACATTTCTCTCAGGAGAACAACATGTTCAGCAGGGATGAACCGCTGAACCTGAAACTGGGTATGGATTATTTTGTTTCGAAGAAGACCACGGTAGGTTTTGTACTCAATAGTGGCGTGAGCGATCAGTTGTTCAGGAGTAAAGGACTGATCAATATCGCCGATCCGAACAATGTGTTGCTGAGCCGGACAGTGGGCCTTTCTGAAAACAGCCAGGACTGGAAGAATTTCAGCACCAACCTGAACCTTCGCCAGTTGCTGGATACCGCCGGTGCGGAGCTTACTGCCGACCTGGATTATATCAATTACAATTCTACGAACTATGTCAACCTGTTCAATACCTATTACAACGCAGGTGGTGCGCCGTTGCCTGGTTCAAAACCCGATTCCTTATTGGGCAGGTTACCGCAGGATATCACCATTTACAGTGTAAAACTGGATTTCCTGAAGCCATTGAAGAATGGAGCGCGTTTTGAAGCCGGTGGTAAATCCAGTTTCATCCGTACAGATGCCAATGCCATCTACGACAGTGTAATCAATGGCACAACTGTCAGGGACCTGAACCGCAGCAATCATTTTGTGTATAGCGAGAATATCAACGCTGCGTACGTCAACTACAGCCGCCCGTTGAGTAAGAAACTGACCGCCCAGGTAGGCCTGCGCCTGGAGCATACCCATTCAGACGGCAAACAACTGACCACCGGTGTGAATTTTATCAGGGACTATGTACAGCTGTTCCCCACTTTGTACCTGCAATACCAGCCCGATCCAAAAAACGCTTTCGTGCTGAATTACGGGAAAAGGATCGGACGCCCGGATTACCAGAGCCTGAATCCGTTCGTATACTTCCTGGATAAGTACACTTACGAACAGGGTAACCCCAACCTGCGGCCACAGTTCAGCCACAATATCGAATTGTCGCACACATTCAACAATTTCCTGACCACTACCCTGAACTATACCAAGACCACGGATATTATGCAGCAGGTGATGGAACAGCATACCGGGCAGAACGAAACCGCACTCAAACAGTCCAATATTGCCACCCAGCGCCAATTCGGTCTGTCAGTGAATGCCATGGTATCGATCAAAAAATGGTGGAGCTCGAATATCTATGCCAATGTGTATAACAACCGTTTCAGCGGTATCGTCAATGGCGAGATAAACAGTTTCGGAGCCACTACCGCCATGTTCAATGTGATGGAGCAGTTCAAACTGAACCATGGCTGGGGACTGGAAGCCAGTGGTTTTTACCGTACCGCTGCAGTAGATGGCGTGATGGGCATCAATGGTCTTGGCAGTGTGAACCTGGGTGTCAGCAAACAGGTGCTGAAGAACAAGGGCTCGCTGCGACTGAATATTCGCGATATCTTCTGGACACAGCGTGCCAGCGGGGGCAGCAAATTCGGAAATATCGATGCGCAGTTTCAGCAGAAGAATGATTCCCGTTTTGTGAACCTCTCATTCACGTACCGTTTTAGTAAAGGCAAAACGGGTAATGTGCAACGCAGGAGTGGGGGCGCCAGTGAAGAAGCCAGTCGTGTAAAAGGAGCGGAAAACCAATAATAAAAAAATGAACAACAGCCGCAGTTACAGCAAGCGGCTGTTGCCATTGACATTTGTTTAACACCACTCATACCATATCACTCGTTCAGTTGGTTTTGAGGGGGCAACTTTGCGGCATACCATTCTTTTTTCTCATGTGCATTATATAGATCCGGCCCCGATGTCTATCGGGGCCTTTTTGTGGCAACTTCTGATCATTCCCCTGTTCCTTGTCCCTTGTTTCTTGTTCCCCTGTTCCTTGTTTCTTGTTCAACATTCCCCCCGTATCTATACCTTTGTAGAAATCCCTGCTTATGCCATCTTTTGATATTGCCAGCGAAGTAGATATCCAGTTACTGGATAATGCGGTGAACACCGTTAAAAAAGAGATCAGCACCCGGTTCGATTTTCGGGGCTCTCCGGTCACTGTTGAGCTGAACAAAAAGGAATACCAGATCTTACTGGAAGTGGAAAGCGACATGAAAATGAAACAACTGATCGATGTGCTGATCAGTCGTGCCATGAAGCAGGGCATTGATGCCGGTGCATTCGATTTCAGCAAGGATGCTTATCCGAGCGGCAAAGTGATGAAAAAGGAAGTAGGGGTGAGGAACGGTCTTAAACAGGAAGATGCCAAGAAGATCGTGAAACTGATCAAGGACAAAGGCTTCAAGGTACAGGCTGCCATCATGGATGATATTGTACGGGTAACTGCCAAAAAGATTGATGACCTGCAGGCTGTGATTGCCGAATGCCGGGCCGCTGATTTCGGTATTCCGCTGCAGTTTGTGAATATGAAAAATTAGTAACTATCTGAAAATAAGCTTTTTGTACTATTATTGACCTGATTTATTTGGTTGAGAGCAGTAAAAATCGTACCTTTGCCATCCTAAAATAATCGCACGGCCAAATCCGTGCCACCTAAAAAAGAAATTATGAAACAAGGTATCCATCCGGAAAATTATCGTTTTGTTGTGTTCAAGGACATGAGTAACGGACACACATTCCTGTGCCGCTCTACAGCTGCCACCAAAGAAACCATCCAGTGGGAAGATGGTAATGAGTATCCACTGATCAAACTGGAGATCTCCAATACCTCTCACCCTTTTTACACTGGTAAAAATGTACTGGTGGATACAGCGGGACGTATCGACAAGTTCAACAAACGTTACGCCAAGAAAGCTTAATCACTTTCTTTACCATACCAGGGAACCCAACGTTACACACGTTGGGTTCTTTTTTTGCCGTCCGTTACCAATCACACAAATAGGTGATAGGCTTACGGGAGATGATATTTTTGATTCTGTTGTTAACAGGAAATAGAATACCATGAAAGAATGCCTGGCTGCCTGTAGTGCCTGACAGAAGCTGACAGCAGTTGGCCAGCAGCAAAACCCGAACCCGATGTTCCGGCTTTGCATGGATAGAACCGCAGCAAACATTACCTTTGCCAACGATAAAAATAAACCATGAAACTTGACATATTAGCATTTGGCGTTCATCCGGATGATGTGGAGCTGGGTTGCTCCGGTACGTTGCTGGCAGCGATTGCGGAAGGCAAAAAAGTAGGCGTGATAGACCTGACCCGGGGTGAACTGGGTACCCGTGGTACCGCGGAAACCCGGAAGGAAGAAGCCGCCAGGGCAGCTGAAATTTTGGGCATACACGTGCGGGAGAACCTAGGCATGGCAGACGGCTTTTTTCAGAACGATGAGACCAACCTGCGGAAAGTGATCGAAATGATCCGCAAATACCAGCCTGGCGTGATCCTGGCCAACGCTTTTGATGACAGGCACCCCGATCATGGAAGAAGCGCCAAACTGGTTGCCGATGCCGCATTCCTGTCGGGCTTACGTAAGATCGAGACCTTTGCAGGGGGACAACTGCAGGAAGTCTGGAAACCCGCGTATGTTTTCCATTATATACAGGACCGATTGATAGCGCCGTCATTTGTAGTGGACATCACTGCATTCATGGACAAAAAAATGGAAGCGGTGCTGGCATACGGTACACAGTTCTTTAACCCGGATCTGAATGAACCACAAACCTATATCTCTTCTTCCCAATTCCTGGAAACCGTAAAAGCCAGGGCACTGATGATGGGTAAAAGAATCGGCGTGGGATATGCGGAAGGTTATTATACCGAAAAAACACCCGGCATCAGCAGTTTTGACGCTTTCATCCAGCAAATCACCTGATCATCCATTCCCCAAACAATACAACACCTAATCATATGTCAATCGTCAAAACAGGCCTGGTACAGATGAGTTGTTCGGCCGATCCGAAAGCCAACCTGGCCAAAGCCATACAAAAAGTACGTGAAGCCGCTGCTAAAGGTGCACAGATCGTTTGTCTGCAGGAGCTGTTTACTTCCCTGTATTTCTGCGATGTGGAAGACTATGAGAACTTTAAACTGGCAGAAACAATACCCGGCGCCACCACTGATACGCTGGGTGTTTTGGCAAAAGAGCTGAAAGTGGTCATCATTGCTTCCCTGTTTGAGAAAAGGACACAGGGGATCTACCACAATACCACCGCCGTGATCGATGCGGATGGAACTTACCTGGGCAAGTACCGCAAAATGCATATCCCCGATGATCCGGCCTATTATGAGAAGTTTTATTTCACACCTGGTGATCTTGGTTATAAAGTGTTCAAGACCCGTTATGCCACCCTGGGAGTACTGATCTGCTGGGACCAGTGGTATCCTGAAGCAGCCCGGATCACTTCCTTAATGGGAGCGGAGATCCTTTTTTATCCAACCGCTATCGGCTGGGCCACATCACAGGACGAAGCCACCAATACCGAACAATACAATGCCTGGCAGACCATACAGAGAAGTCATGCTGTGGCCAATGGCGTGCACGTGGTCAGCGTGAACCGGGTAGGTTTAGAACAGGATGGTGCCATGAAATTCTGGGGAGGTTCCTTTGTGAGCAATCCTTTCGGGACCTTATTGTACAAGGCCTCGCACGAGGAAGAAGAGGTGACGGTTGTTGAGATAGATACGGCAAAAACAGACCGTTACAGGACCCACTGGCCGTTCATGCGCGACAGGAGGATCGATTCTTACCAGCCCATTACCAAAAGATTCATTGACGAAGACTGATCACCGAATAACAGAGAGGCTCAGAGAAAACAGCAGTATGAAAACACCCAAAGCATCAGGATATTATTTTCCCGCAGAATTTGCGCTGCATGAAGCAACCTGGTTAAGCTGGCCGCATAAGGAAGCCAGCTGGCCGGGTAAGATCGATGCGATCTATCCCAATTACAGCCTGTTCGTGAAATACCTGGCTGAAAGCGAAAAAGTAAGGATCAATATAGCCGATCCCGCCATGCAGGCGTCAGCGACCGCGCATCTGCAGAAAGCCGGCGTGGATCTTACGCAGGTGGAATTCTTTGAACATCCTACCAATGATGCCTGGTGCCGCGACCATGGGCCTGCCTTCCTGGTAAATCCCGAAGCAGCCATTAAAAAACTGATCGTGGACTGGGGATATAATGCCTGGGGCAATAAATATCCACCCTATGACCTGGACGATGTGATCCCGACACTGATCGGCAAACATTTCCAGATACCGGTGTATCATCCCGGCATTGTGATGGAAGGAGGTTCCGTAGAATTTAACGGCAAGGGAACCCTGCTTACTTCCACCGCCTGTTTGCTGAATGAGAACCGTAACCCGCACCTGAACCAGCAGCAGATTGAAGAATACCTGTACCAATATTATGGGGTTGAACAGGTATTATGGGTAACGGAAGGGATTATAGGTGACGATACTGACGGACATATTGATGATACGGTCCGTTTTGTGAATGAAGATACGGTGATCACCGTGGTGGAGGAAAATGTACACGATGAGAACCACGGGCTCTTGCAGACCAACCTGAAACAACTGCAACAGATGCGTTTATTGAATGGCAAACAGCTGAACATCGTTGAACTGCCCATGCCGGATGCTGTGATCTATGAAGACCAGCGTTTACCTGCTTCTTACGCTAATTTTTATATCAGTAACAAACACGTCATCGTACCGGTATTCAACAGCGCCAGGGACGAGAAAGCCCTGCAGGTCATCGCCGGCTGTTTTCCTGAAAGACAGGTGGTGGGTATCGATTCTACCGATATCATCTGGGGACTGGGAAGTTTCCATTGCCTGAGCCAGCAGGAACCACTTGTGTAAGAACAAGCGATCCCTGCCGGTACCAGAACGGGTACCGCTATCCCGTAACGGTGAGCGTATCTCCCGTGACGGAAATAGTATATTGTTTCAAAGCCCTGGCGGCGGGTCCCAGTACTACGGCGCCGGAAGTAGTGAACGTACTTCCGTGGTTGGGGCATACGAACTGGTTGGATCCGGAATTGAAATTGATAGAAGTGCCCTCATGTGTACAGGCCACCTGCACCGCAGTAAAGGAAGCCGGAACATTGGATGATGCCAGTCTTACAATGATCACTCCATCCTGCACTACGGAAGAGCCCACTGATAAAAGGCTGGTAGCAAGGTTGACCGTAATGTTGGCATTGGCTGGCGGGTTTACCCCACCTGGGTTTGTGCTGGCAGTGGTTCCGCCTTTGCTGCAGGCACCCATGCAGGCTGCGCAGGCCACGAATACGGGGCCGGTAAGGTTTCCAAGGAATTCTCTTCTTTCCATTGTTAGGATATTAAGGTTGATAAATGAAATGAATCACGTTACGTGTTTTCATTTTTGAGCCAGGAGGAACAATTCATTGCCGGTGCGTTCGGGAATGGAATTGTAACATGGCTCCAGCCTTACCATACGAAAGACGGATGAGAACAGTTGCCTGTACTCGCCGGTATTTCCGCCAAAGGGTGGGGATTTTTCAAAATCCCTGTTGAAGAGCAGGCCAGCCAGTTTGCCGTTGCCTGAGAGCAGCGAATGCATTTTTGCCACATATTTTTGACGCAGTGCAGGATCCAGTGCGCAGAAAAAAGTCTGTTCCAGTACCAGGTCGTAAGTGCCGGAATGGTCAAAGAAATTACCGGTGACCAGTTTGATTGCCGGGTATTGTTCACCCAGCTGTGCCTGTAGCCGGGTAATGACAACCGTGGATATATCGAGTACCGTGATATCGGTAAAACCTTTATCGCACAGGTAACGGGCTTCATAGGCATTCCCGGCTCCGGGCAGGAGTATGCGGACATCTTTGTCGGTCAGCTGATCAATATATGTTTTGAGTGGTGTGGACGCATAACCGATATCCCAACCTGTTTGTTGCTGTTGGTACCGTTCATCCCAGTAGGATGCGGATAGAAAGTCGGGATGGGTTTTCATGCGCTGTATTTAGCTTACTGAAATAACCGTGGCCTGCCGGGGTATGATAAATGTGATCAGATCATCGAGTGCAATACCCGCCCGTTCACAGGCATCCTGGATATCATCGCGGGAAACATTGGCCGCGAATGATTTTTCCTTGAGCCTTTTCTTTACGCCTTTCACATCCATGCCTTCGTAGCCACCCGGTCGCATCAGGGAGTAAGCGTGTATCAGCCCGGACAGTTCATCGAACGCGTACAACATCTTATCCATCCGGCTCACAGGCTCCACGCCAAAATGAAGATGCCCGTGCGAAGCGATTGCCCGGATGATCTCAGAATCGATATTCCTTTGTTCCAGTTCTTCAATGATCTTTTTGCAATGCAGGTCAGGCCACTGATCCCAGTCGGCATCGTGCAGCAAACCTGCCATTTCCCATTTCCATTGTCCGCTTTCATCCAGGTCTTCTTTTTCGGCGGCCCAGCATTGCATCAGGTGACCTACCTGTTGCATATGAACCTGTAGTTTGGGGTTCAATACCCAACTATGAAACAGTTGCAGGGCTTCATCGCGGGTCAATACATTTCCTTTGTTAGCCGGATTACCGAATTCATTTCTGCCAAGGTGTAGCGACATGGTAGTACTCTTTCTTTCAAAGATAGGAGGCTGTTTTTGATTTAGATGTAAGGCTGAGTAATATCTTTAGGCAAAGTTTACGGCATCTGCTACTAACAGCCGGGCCGGCAAAATCAATCCCCGATATGAATCAGAAACAACCTTTTTTCTCCGTAGTAGTATTCCTGGTGCTGGTTATAGCTGCCTGTAGTCCCAAACCTTACAGCGCCACCAATAAAGTGTACAGGAAACAGACCAAAGTCTTTGCCCAACAGTTACGGTTACAGCCTGAAAACCCTGTGAATGATACGATCCTGCAGCCGCCTTATTGGGTGGGTACCACCAATTTCGGGATCCGGAAACCCAATTTTGTCATCATACACCATACCGCACAGAATTCCTGTGAACAGACCCTGAAGACCTTTACACTTGCCAGGACAGCTGTGAGTGCCCATTATGTGATCTGTAAAGACGGTACCGTACATCATATGCTGAACGATTACCTGCGTGCCCAGCATGCAGGCGTAAGCCGTTGGGGTAACCTGATAGATATCAATTCCTCTTCCATCGGCATTGAACTGGATAACAATGGCTTTGAGCCTTTTGACAGCCTGCAGCTGAACAGCCTGCTCAGTGTGCTGGCCAGGTTGAAAAAGGATTATACTATTCCTACTGCCAATTTTATCGGTCACGGCGATATAGCCCCGACCCGTAAGAATGATCCGAATTTCCGTTTTCCGTGGAAACAGCTGGCAGAAAAAGGATTCGGTTTGTGGTTCGATGAGAACAGGGAAGAAGTGCCTGCTGGTTTTAATCCCATACAGGCATTACGCATTGTAGGGTACGATGTGAAGGATACCACCGCGGCTATCCGTTCCTTTAAAAGGCATTTCCTACAGGATACCACCCGGCAGCTCAATGATATCGACAGAAGTGTATTGTATAACCTTCAGAAAAAATACATGTAGGGATAGCTCCGTTACCCGGGTATGATAAGAAAGAGGGCAGATGGTAAAATCATCTGCCCTCTTTCTATAATTGTGTAATGGTTACCAGAATATTTTGAAACGCTCATAACAGGCTCTGGTCAGTTCCTCCCTGTCATCGGGATGCGAGATATCGATCAGTGCCTTGGCGCGCTGCCGTAGGTTTTTGCCATAGAGATATGCGATACCATATTCGGTAACCACATAGTGAATATGGCCGCGGGTAGTGACCACGCCGGCAAAATCTTTGAGATGCGGCACAATGCGGGGCACCCCTTTATGCGTTCTGCTGGTCAGGGCAATGATGGGCTTTCCTCCTTCACTGAGTGCTGCACCGCGCATGAAGTCCATCTGCCCGCCGATACCGCTGTATTGTATTGAGCCAATACTGTCTGAGCAGACCTGGCCGGTAAGGTCCACTTCAATGGCGCTGTTAATGGCCACCACATTGGGGTTACGGCGGATGACGTGTGGATTGTTCACATAATCGATATCCAGGAAATTGATGGATGGGTTATCATCCACATAATCATACAAACGACGGGTGCCGGCGGCAAAACCTGTTACGGCTTTGTTGGGGTGGATCTTTTTCTTACGGTTATTGATCACGCCAGACTCGAACAGGTCTATCACGCCATCACTTAACATTTCTGTATGGATACCAATATCTTTATGCCCTGTGAGCGATTTGAGTACAGCATCCGGAATGGTACCGATGCCCATCTGCAACGTACTGCCATCTTCGATCATGCCGGCGATATGTTTGCCGATGGCCACTTCATTAGCGGTGGTATTGGCGCCATAATTCACTTCGGGCAGGTCTTCTTCGTGGTATACGGTATGGGTAAAACGGGATAGATGGATCAACCCGTCGCCATGTGTCCTTGGAATTTTAGGGTTGATCTGTGCGATCACATGTTTGGCCATATTCACTGCGGAACGGGCAATATCCACCGAGGTTCCGAGAGAGCAATATCCGTGCGCATCCGGTGGCGATACCTGTACCAGTGCCACATCGATGGTGAGGATCCTCTTATTGAACAGGTCTGGAATATCGCTCAGGAATACGGGGATATAATCCGCCCTGCCCTCATTGACCGCTTCGCGGATAGGTGCAGAAACGAACATGCAATTGATGTGGAAACTGCTTTGGTATTGAGGCTTCTGTACTTCAATATCACCCAATACCGTGATGAATACCAGTTCCACATCCTTAAGTCTTGGCGCCTGCTCTGCCAGTTTCCGCATCAGGAAAAGTGGTGTACAGGCGCTGCCATGGATAAAAACCCTGTCGTTACTCTTGATAATACTTAACGCTTGTTCTGCTGTTGAATAGGAAAACATACTTGTGAGATTTTAATAATGCAAATTTCTATCGCGTGCAATCAACAAAAAATGATTTTTGTAAGGTTTGCAGGTAAGCTTTATCAGGTTTTTATCACATTTTCCTGTTTTATGATCGGGAAAAAGAAAAGATAAAAAAATCCTGTATTGTAACGTGACCACTGCTTCGTATCAGGCGCTGATCAGGTCTGCAATGATGATCTTGTTCATCTTTAGCATTGCCTGCATGGCCCGGTCGGATCTTCCGGGTTCCTGGCCGGATAACAATTCGCCAAGTATGGAAGGGATGATCTGCCAGGACAGGCCATATTTGTCTTTCAGCCAGCCGCATCTTTCCTGGCTGCCGCCTTCGGATAGTTTTTCCCAGAGTTCATCTACTTCCTGTTGTGTGTTACAATCCACAAAAAAAGAAATGGCCGGGGAAAATTGAAACATGGGGCCGCCATTCAGCGCATGGAACGGTTGCCCTTCCAGTTCAAAACTTACCGACATGACCGGACCATCAGCACCCATCCGGTTGACATTGATAATTTTACCATTCTTAAAAATACCCAGGTAAAAATGCATGGCTTCTTCAGCTTTCCCATCGTACCAGAGAAAAGGAGTGATCTTTTGCATGGTTAATTGGATTTAAATTGTTTTGGCAAGTGCCTGCACAACAGACTGCTTGCTGGTATAGGTATTTGCGGTGTTGCTCTTAACTCCCTTTTGTTTCATCAGCAGCCTGTTTGGCAGGAATGAAAATACAGATAAAGCCAGAAAGTGATAGGGGGTATTTCAGTCAATGGACGGGGTAATGCCCACAAAGGCCGTTTTAGTGAGTTTACCACATATTCCAGTAGTTTTTTATGATATAAATCATTCCCGGAACTGCTTACGGTCATTTTTTACCCTTCTTTGACAGATTAGTTTTGGTGTATCGTACTGATCCAGATATCCGTCCACTTTTACCAGAATGATATCGATAAGGTTATTTCATTGAGCTCTTCATAAATGAAGTTTAGGTTATTAAAGCAAGTGGTACAGTCACACTAAGGTGTGAGTAATGGTTGTAGTACAATAGACGCCCCGGTTCCCCGGGGCGTATTCTTTAGGTATGATAATCTATTGTGTAAGTTCTTATTGGATTGGCCTGGTAAGCGTTAGGTTCAGCTTTCCAGCATTTTCCTGGCATAGGTCAGACAGGCTGCGGTTTCTTTTATGGCATCAGAGCCGGCCGGTATATCGTATTCCAGTTCGATGGTGACAGGGATCTTGTATCTTTTTTCTTTCAGCAGAGTCAGGATCTCGCGAATAGGCGTATCTCCATTACCCCAGGCTACATTGGCGCCCCCGTTTGCTTTGGTCTTCCTGTCTTTCAGGTGCATACTGGTGATGCGATCGTGTTTGTCTTCGATCAGCTTCAGCAGGCTTTCTTTGGTATTGTTTCCGCCTGCGGCGATATAGTGCCCGCAATCCAGGTTCATGGAATTGTAGGGAGATTGCGCCAGTGCCTCATCCCACGCGTTATCGGTGGCCTGTGTATGGGCATGATAGCCGATATACACTTTTTCTTTTGCCGCCAGTTCGCCCAGTCTTTTGGAATGTGCCGGATCAGCAGGCAGTTCTACGGTAACCGACCTGGCACCCAGCGCTTTTGCCGCGCGTAAGGCATAACTGATCTCTGCGTCGGTATTGTTGCTGTTAAGTGCGTTGGGCTTAAAAGCATAAATGCTAACACCCGCTTTCTGGTACATTTTGCGGATCTCTTTGAACTTGTCCATCGGCACAGAAGCGCGCCATTCAGCTACCTGCTGCTGGTACGCTGCCAGCTGTGCTTTCTGTTCATCACTCAGTTTCATCGGCTGTCCGGGAACCCTGGGAGGAAATTTTACGGGATTGGCAGGTTTGCCTGCATAGTCTTCGATTGCATCGCCCATCAGTTCAATATCGGTGATACCAGCATCCTGGCAATATTTCAGGATCTGTTCTGCGCTGCCGGGTAAACTGCGGAACGAATAGGTGATCACACCTACCTGAACGCCTTGTATACTACCCGGCGCAATGGGTGACAGGATATTTCCAAAAGCGCTCCGGCCCACCAGCATACCCATGGTGGCAAGGGCAGATTGCTGTAAGAAACGGCGGCGTGGATGGGATGATTCAGAAGAGAATGGCATACATGTTATTTTATCGTATGAATGAATAAAGTGACTGTGTTCAGGCTTCCATGGCATCGTACACCACTACTTTGTCCCAGAGATGTCCACAATTCTTGATGAAAGCAAGGTGTATGGGGTGCGATTGGTAAACGGCCTGTCCGGCAAGATCATCAAAGAACATGAGTTCGGAGACCTGCCAGCTGGTGTCTACCACATCCCGTTTTTCTGTGCTTGCCAATACACCCACATGCAGTTTCCGGATGGTTTCTATCTTGGCCAGTGTCTGTAGGCCTTCCACCAGTTTATCCCGGTCTTCTTTGGAATCGGGGTTCTTTAGCCAGAAAAATACATGATGAACCAGTTGTTTTTTTCCCGGTGCAGGAACCGGCAAAGCGGCTGCCGCAAGACCGGTGCCTAACAGGGTAGTGGTAGCCAGGAATTTTCTTCTGTTTGCTTTCATAGTGGTGATTTATATGCCTAATATACAAACCGGTACGGAGCCGGCCGAATTTTCACTTATTATATCCGGAAGAAAATCTTTTTCTGGTACAGGAAATAACAGAGTCCCCATTCCAACGAGAATACACAGAGCGCGGAAAGGATATGACCCAAGGATGCCGGTGTGTTTATCCACGACAATACTCCGTTACTGATGCTGCTGATATATTCCGTGAACCATCGGTTTCCCACGATCTCGATAAACAGGTAAATGAACAGGGAATTCATTCCTACCATGGTAAAAAAAGCCAGGTGTTTACGATGTCCCTGTATATCGATCCACCAGTAACAAACCGCCAGGCCGGCCAGGCACCAGCCCAGGGATGCCAGTACAAAAGAGCTGGTGGCAATACGTTTGATGATGGGAGTTATGCCCATTGCATCCAACGCATATCCCGCTGCCAGGCAGATCAAAGCCCAGCCAAGCAGGTTCCGGATGATGGTAGTACCACCCCGCAGCAGCATTTTCCCAACCAGTGCACCTGCAATGGTATGTACGGCAGTGGGAATACAATTGATGGCCACCCAGCCGCCTTTGTTGATCTTGTGCATGAGCAACCAGTCAACATAATTGCCAAAATTATGCTGGTTGGTAAAAGGCTGGTCAAAACCCGGGATATGGGTAAACCGGTATAATATCTCCGTAAGCAGCAGCAGCCCGATGCATACCAGTACCTGGATCCGGGTACTGAAACCAAAGATCAGGAAAGCTACCAGGGTAGTGAATGATAATTGCGTCAGCACATCCCACAACTCGAATGATAGTCCCGTTTTACGCACAGCATAATCCAGTACTCCCCAGAAGAATAACCAGCCACAGCGTTGTAGGGTCTTGCGGAATCTTTGCAACCAGTTGTGCCCGGCTTCCTGCTGGCGGGTAAGTGAATAAGCCATGGCAACACCGGCCATGAACATGAAAGCAGGCTGTACCAGGTCCCAGAACCGGAGCCCGTTCCAGGGATGGTGAAAAAATTGCTGTATTCCTGCGTTAATCAATGGATTGTCCGCGGCGGTATTGAGACTTTCATACAAGCCCGCACTCTCCAGTACCAGCAACACCATGATGAGGCCCCGCATGAAATCGAGGGATAACAATCGTTTCAAATTAATGGATTTGAGGGTAAGCAGTTATGGACATGAATATACAAATAACTAACGGTGAGTAGTACACACCGGTAAGATTTTGTGGGAATCAAAACTTTAGATAGTTTTAGCCGGATTATGACCAGGTTTCGCAAGATCTCTATTATTTTACTTACCCTATCCAGTTCCATCGGCGTTTTCAGGGGCGCCCGGCTGATCAATGATGCATGGTTCCCGGATATTCTTTTCCCTTTCCCGGAAGAAAAAATTACCGATTCGCTTTTCTCTAATTATGCCATACTCGGCTGGATTTTGCTGAGCCTGGTAGGAGTTTTCGGTTTTGTAACGTTGTGCTGTATGTTGCTCCGCAAAAAAATATATCCCTATCTGATCATCATCCAGGGGATCTTTATTTCCTTTCTTTCGTTAACGCATTTGTTATATTCCAGTTTCAGTCCTATTCATTTGTTTACCATTCCGATAGGTGTTTCTACGATCGTGATTGGGGTAATGCAGACACCCCGTGAATTTTAAGCGGCCTTACACGCCATTCTTTCGGGATCGTCCTAAAAAATAAAGCCCGGTTTTACGGAGACCTCCGGGTTTACCAATGGCAGTGTAAAGTGATCGGAACCAACTGCTGTGTGCGTATTTGGGCAGATGCGCCACCAGTTCCACTTCCTTTTACTGCTGGTAAGGATTTTATCACCCTTTTTCTATCCTGGATACTCAGGCTTACCTGCCGAGTTTTGCTTCCAGCACCTGCAACTGTGTTTCAAGATGGGCGATGCGCTGCTGGTTGCTGTGTGAGCGACGCGAGAGACGGTACATCCAGATGATCATCAGTACAGGTATCAACATGCAGAAAAGAGATACGAATAAAAGAAGTAATTCCTGGTAGCCGAGATTTCCCATGGTAGCAGTTTTTGTTTGGTTAGATAGATCAGGATTTTAAGAGGATATAATTTTTCATTTTCAGTTCTGTCATCAGCAACAGGATATCTGAAAGGTTTTGGTAATCGATACCGGGTGTAACAATGATCCTGAACCTGGGGTGGTTCATGCGGGCAGTGTCGCGGGTCAGTATTTCCCGGGCCTGGGCATAGGGCAATACCTGTTTCTGTCCTTCGGAGATACGCACGATGGTCTTTTTCTCCAGCAGGATACAATTCTCATAATCAGCTGTTTCGGCTTTCTGTGCATCGTCCAGGTTCTCATATAGGGTATTGGCTTGGGCCGATTTAACCGTATTGTAAAAGAGATAAGTACCACCTATCATCACAAAAAAAATGATCAGCAGAACAAACAGTATGGCTTTTACCAGGTGATGGGGCTGCATAGAGTACTGCATTGAAAGGTTAATGCGTGGCCGTCTTGAGGCATCCATACAACAAAGCTATCTAAATAAGCTAAGTCCTATAAGGGGAAAAACCCCGTATTTTTTGGATATAAATACGGTCAGAATGTCGAAATGGGTCATCAGTTGCCTGTAGTTGGCATGGATGACCGCTTTTTCTGTAAGACAAGATAAGGTCATCTTTTTTTCCTTTTGAATAGTATATTTTCTTCTTTCTCACTGCTTAGGATCAGATCATACCCATTTTGAACCGCCCAATAAGAGGTATAGTAATACAAAGGAATTCCGTGGGATGGTTTAGCACAATATTTACAATCGATCAGGGATACCCCAAGAAGGGTTCGTCCATCGAAGTTGTGTATTATATTTTTTAAAGCATACTGATAATAACCGCCTGCTGTAGTATCCACCACTTTTTTTGTGAGCCTTTCGTTAATGAATTTAACGGGAACTTTACGGATATCTATGAAGCTGCCGGTGATGGACAGGGTTGCCTCATAACAGAACCCGTTTTTAATTATTTTCTTTTCGGTTTGCCGATGATCGCCAATATCCCTGATGAATAATGGAACGTGAATTTTTCATATCCAATGTATTTCCCGTTTTCTATGTTGCCAGCCGGTATGCCGTACAAGTGAGTGACACAACCCCGCTGCCCAAAGTGGATAAGCTGGTGATAGAAACTATCCATAAAAAATTGTGCAATATTGCCAATCCTAACAGTTGTTAGTGTAAATTTGCATCACAAAAATCTTTTATCGATGCATTTTGAACTGACCGAAGAACAATTGATGATCCAGAAAGCGGCCCGCGATTTTGCCCGTAATGAATGTTTACCCGGTGTGATCGAACGTGATGAACACCAGAAATTTCCCCGTGAACAGGTACTGAAACTGGCCGAGCTGGGATTTATGGGTATGATGGTTAGTCCTGATTATGGCGGTTCCGGTATGGATACCCTAAGTTATGTGTTGGCCATGGAAGAGATCAGCAAAATTGACGCCAGTACCAGCGTGAGTATGAGTGTGAACAATAGCCTTGTTTGCTGGGGCCTGGAAGTCTATGGTTCAGAGGAACAGAAACAGAAATACCTGACCCCGCTGGCCCAGGGCCGGAAAGACGGGGAATTGTATATCGGCGCCTTCCTGTTAAGTGAGCCGGAAGCGGGTAGCGATGCCACCAGTCAACGCACTACTGCCGAGGATAAGGGTGATCATTACCTGATCAATGGCACCAAGAACTGGATCACCAATGGATCTTCCGCATCGGTATACCTGGTGATCGCACAAACGGATCCCGCAAAAGGAAGCCATGGTATCAATGCTTTCATTGTGGAGAAGAATACACCCGGTATTGTGGTGGCTGCCAAAGAGAACAAACTGGGTATCCGCGGTAGCGATACGCACAGTATCATGTTCACTGACGTGAAGGTTCCCAAAGAAAACCGGATCGGTGCGGACGGTTTTGGGTTCAGGTTTGCCATGAAAACCCTGGCCGGGGGCCGTATTGGTATTGCCTCGCAGGCATTGGGTATTGCCAGTGGTGCGTATGAGCTTGCGTTGGCTTACAGCAAACAGCGTAAGGCTTTTGGGAAAGAGATCATGCATCACCAGGCCATCCAGTTCAAACTGGCCGATATGGCTACCAAAATTGAAGCAGCCCGCCTGCTCTGTTTTAAAGCTGCCTGGGAAAAGGATCATGGACACGATTATACCCTCAGTTCTTCCATGGCCAAGGTCTTTGCCTCTGAAACGGCCATGTGGGTGACTACTGAGGCTGTGCAGATCCATGGTGGTTATGGTTTTGTGAAGGAATACCATGTTGAGCGACTGATGCGCGACGCGAAAATAACCCAGATCTATGAGGGCACCAGTGAAGTGCAGCGGATCGTGATCTCGAGAAGTATCCTGAAATAATTGATTGTACGGATCCGCAGATGGCGGATCAAAGGATGATACATGCTGAAACGCTGGTTGCTGTTTTTTAACGGACCAGCGTTTTTTATTTTTGATCTATGGATCCATAATGTACCAATCCGCTAATTTTACAATGTATGTTCATAACCAGATTCCTATCAGGTCTATTTTGTTTGTTGCTGACAAATAATCTCTTGGGGCAGGATACCGCACTGATGACACAATTACTTAACCGTATAGAACAATTACAGGTTAAAACCGATGGTGTGTTTCCAAAAGGGTCTTTTGCTTCGTATCGAACTTACGCACTGAATCAATTCAGAGAGAAAGCTGATATGAACCCTTTCTATACAGCATTGATCGCAATGACCTTGAAAGATATCAGACCCAGGTTGTCAACCCCGCAACAACAGGTTGCAGATAGAATAGTTAACCATGCAATGCCTTCTTATCATAAATACGAAAACAGGAAGGGAAGAGGAACCTATAATTTTTGGCCAACGGATACACCCCGCATTTTCCCTAATGGAGGCTGGATGAACTTGTTTGACAAACGTCAGGCTTTACCTGATGATATGGATGATACCGTAATGGTACTCTTGGCAATGGGGGCCCCTGACTCGACTGCCAGAGAAATACATCGTATTATGCAGACATTCACGAATAAATCGGGGCGGCATGTAAATAATAATCCCAAAAAGTATAGGAACATTAATGCTTATTCAACCTGGTTTGGGAAGATCATGCCGGTAGAGTTTGATATATGTGTCCTGTCCAATATACTTTATTTTACCCAACGCTATGATCTTACATGGACGTCTGTAGATAGCGCCAGCCTGGAACTGATCGAAAAAGTATTGGTATCCAAAGAGCATGTGACTTCACCACTTTATTTAGCACCGCAGTATGGAAGATTGCCTTTGATATTATATCATTTAGCCCGACTCATGTCGGTTAAAAAGATCCCCTCTTTAGAAGTATTCAGGAGTCAGTTAATACAAGAAGCAGAGACAGAACTGAGAAAGGCCGATCACTTTATGGATGCTGTAATACTTAGCACAGCCTTGCTAAAATGGGGAGTGACTCCTTCATTTCATCCGGTATATAAAGCAGCAAGTATTGAAGACCTGGTTGAAGAAAGGCCTTATTATTTTTTTATTGCTAATATGGGATCGATGCTCCCTGAACCTTATAAATATTTACTTGTACAAACAGGTATCGGAAAATTTTATTACGATTGTGATGCGTATAATAACCTTTTGTTGCTGGAATACCTGGCACTGAAAAATACATTATCAGATCTGCAGGTAGGGGAGTGATGGATTCGGGTAACTGATCAGCCATCTTCTATCATACGTCTGAAGATCCGCAATTCTAAAATATTTTTATATGGCAGTGAATATTGAAAAATACAATGAGATCAGAAAGGAACTCGGAAGGGTGACCCTGGTTGCTGTAAGTAAAACCAAACCCAACGAAGACATACAGGAATTATATGACCTGGGCCAGCGTGATTTTGGAGAAAATTATGTGCAGGAACTGGTGGATAAACAGGCGGTTTTACCGAAAGATATCCGCTGGCATTTTATCGGCCATTTGCAGACTAATAAGGTCAAATACATAGCTCCTTTTGTACACCTGATCCATGGAGTGGATAGCTTCAAACTTTTACAGGAGATCAATAAACAGGGGGCTAAACATGACCGTATCATTGATTGCCTGTTACAGGTGCATATTGCACAGGAAGAAACCAAATTCGGGATGGATGAGACCGAACTGGAGGAAGCACTTGCTGCTACCGCTGGTTTGTCTCATGTGCGGGTATGCGGCCTGATGGGCATGGCTTCTTTCAGTGAAGACCAGGCGAAAGTCCGCAATGAATTCAGGCAGCTGAAAAAACTATTCGACAAGATCAGGGAGTGGCCGGTAGTGAATGCCGAATGGACCCTGTTAAGTATGGGCATGAGCGGCGATTATGCCATAGCTGTAGAAGAGGGGAGCACCCTGGTGCGCATTGGCAGCTTAGTTTTCGGTGCAAGAATATATCCTGATAAGGGAATTTGAGAATTTGGGAATGTGCTAATTTGAAAAACAGATAAGGTTACCATTTTCAAATTAGCACATTCCCAAATTCTCAAATTACTTCAATGTTTCATCCAGCCATTGATAGAACTCACGCTGCCATACCAATGCATTCTGGGCACTTAATACCCAGTGGTTCTCATCGGGTATGTAGAGGAACCGGCTTTTGATGCCCTTCAGTTGTGCGGCCTGGAATGCCTGCTGCCCCTGTTCAATAGGTACACGATAATCGCGTCCACCCTGGATGATGAGGATCGGGGTATTCCATTTTTCTACAAAATTGCTGGGCGACTGGCCGAAAGAACGTTGTGCAACCGCATTGTTCTTATCCCAGTAAGCGCCGCCTTTTTCCCAGTTCTCAAAGAACATTTCATCGGTAGTGCCGTACATGCTTTTGAAATCAAATACACCATCGTGGGAGATAAAGGTTTTAAAGCGTCCTTCGTGCTGACTGGCCAATGCAAATACCGAGAAACCGCCAAAGCTGGCGCCTACGGCACCTAAACGGCTTTTATCTACAAAAGGTTCTTTGGCAACAGCATCAATGGCGCTCAGGTAGTCCCGGATCACCTGTCCGCCCCAGTCCTTACTTACTTCTTCATTCCATGCTGTACCGAAACCGGGCATACCCCGGCGTGCCGGTGCCACAATGATGTATCCCTGCGAAGCCATCAGCTGAAAATTCCAGCGGAAGGAATAGGACTGTGTTAAAGGTGATTGCGGGCCTCCCTGGCAATACAACAGGGTGGGATATTTTTTTGCAGGATCAAAACCCGGCGGATACACCACCCATACCAGCATCTGTTTGTTATCGGTGGTGGTCACAAAACGGCGCTCTGTTTTTACTTTGTTGATCTTTGCATAAGCTGCATTGTTCACATTCGAGAACTGTGTCAGCTTGCCGTTCAACAGGTTCAGCTTGTATATTTCAGAAGCCCGGTTCATATCGTTTCGGGCCACAAACAGCATATTGTCGGCTTCGCCAATAATGGCGCTGATATCAAAATCTCCCTTGGTCAGCTGGGTAATTACGGGCGTACTGTTGGTTGCCAGTGCATCGTTCACACGAAACAGCTGCAGGGTACCATTGATGGGGGCGATGAAATAAATACTGTCCCCCTTGCGGCTCCAGAGAAAACTCTCCACATGAATATCGTCCCGGTGTGCAGTCAGGTTCAGCTTAGTCTTGCCATTGCTGACGATGATGTCCTGTTTGTCGGCCTCATAACCCTCCCTTTTCATCTGCAGCCAGGCCAGTTGTCCCTTGCTGTTGAATGCAGGGTTTACATCATAGCCTTTATTCTCTTCGGTGAGGTTCCGGGTTTTGCCGGTCTCGGCATCATATTCATAGAGGTCGGTGTTGGTACTGACCGCGTATTCTGTTCCGAATTTTTTCTTGGCAACATATACCAGGTGCCTTCCATCGGGGTTCCATACAAAATCCTCGTCACCGCCAAATGGTTTGGTGGGGCAATCAAAGGGCTCGTTGAACTGGATATCGTTGGCTTTTGCAGGATCGGCTTTGCCGTTCACAACCGGTCCAACAAATACATGGTCGAACTTCCCGTCTTCCCAGGTATCCCAGTGCCGGTAGTTCAGTGAGTTGTAGATGTATACATTCGATTTATTGAGGTCCTGGTATTTGGCCGCGCCGGTCACTTTCATCACTTCTACGTTCCTGCTCTCGGCAAAGAATTTCTTATTGGAAGAGATCTTGCTGTTAACCAGGAAACTGTCTGTATTGGGGATCTCAAAAGCTTCCCCGCCACTGGTGGCAATGGCATAGAATTTACGCGAGCTCTTGTTCTCAGCAGCATTGGGAGTGCTGACCTGGTATACCACGTACTGGTTGTTTGCAGAAATACCCAGGCCGGACACCCTTCCGAATTTCCAAAGTTGCTCGGGGGTGAGGCTGGTCTGTGCGAACGATAGGGAAGCGATCGTACTAAGGATGGTTAAGGAGATGATTCGTTTCATGGATCAATATTTAATGAGTGCATGAGTGGATGAGTGAATGAGTTAATGAGTGGATGCATGACTGTTTTATTTGGATTTGGCGTAGTCGAAGACGAGTTGGCAGAAGGTTTTTACGCCTATGTCCAGTTTGCTGTCATCGATCACAAAATCGGGGGTGTGATGGCCGGGGGCATTTTCCTGGGTGTACTTAGCATCACGGGCGCCGAGGTAAAAAAAGAACGAGGGTGCTTTGGTGCCATAAAAGGAGAAATCTTCCGCGCCGGTATCCCAGTGATGTAATATTACGTTGCCATCACCGGCGGCTTTCTGCAGTGAGGGCAGACTTTGTGCCACCAGTTTGGGATCGTTATACGTGACCAGTGTTTTGGTATCGATGGTCACTTCTGCAGTGGCGCCATAGGCTTCTGCCACCGATCTGGCCATTTTCCGGATACGGTCGTGCACATCTTTCTGCATATTGCCATCCAGTGTGCGGATGGTACCTTCCATCACAGCTTCCTCGGGAATGATATTGGGTCGGACACCGGATTGTATCTTACCCACGGTGAGGATCACAGGCGCTTTGGTGATCTGCGACTGGCGGCTTACGATGGTCTGCAGGTTCTGTACAATGGCAGAACTTACCACGATGGGGTCAACACCCAGCCAGGGAGAAGCGCCATGTGTCTGGCGGCCTTTTACCTTGATCACGAACCAATCGGAAGAAGCCATAAAAGCTTCGGGTTTATAATAGATCTTACCAGGATCAAGGCTTGCCTGGATATGTATGCCAAAAACTGCATCCACTTTCGGGTTGTCGAGTGCACCTTGTTTGATCATCAATGGGGCGCCGCCTTCTTCGGTTCCGGGAGCGCCCTCTTCGGCAGGCTGGAACAGGAATACGACTGTGCCGGGAACCTCTTTCTTCATTTTTGACAATACTTCTGCTGCACCCAGTAACATGGCGATATGCGAGTCGTGACCGCAGGCATGCATAACGCCAACGGTCTGGCCATTGTATTCTGAAGTTGCCGTTGATCTGAATGTAAGGGCGTTCCTTTCGGTAACCGGTAATCCGTCAATATCGGCACGGAGCGCTACCACGGGTCCGGGTTTACCTCCTTTCAATACACCCACCACACCGCTGCCCGCAATACCTCGCGTTTCGATACCGAACTGTTTCAGGGTCGCTTCGATCTTTTTGGCAGTATTGTACTCGCGGTTCGATAATTCGGGGTACTGGTGGTAGTACCGGCGCCATTCAATTACTTTGGCATTTTCATCTTTTACCAGCTGTTCATAACCAGCAGGCAGGTTCTGGGCCGAAGCGGCCACACTGAACAGTAAACAGAACGGGATTAATTTTCTCATGTGTTAAATGGATATAGAGGTAATTGATTTATTTTTTTGTGAACAGGTAGGAATCGAATTCAACAAAATCACTGGCTTTGATGTCGACCGACAATATTTTGCCATGTTCGGTCTTGAATTTTACGGGGAAAATACCGAATGCGGCATTGCTGTATTCCAGTAACCACTCGTCTTTATCCATGTACTGGAGGGTTGCGGTCAGGTTGTTGTGACTGTTGAACTTAATGAACAGATCGTTGCCCCTGGCTTTGATGCTGATGGTTCCGTATATTTCGTTGCCATATTCGCCCGTATAGGCCGAAACGGGTAAAGCGGCAGCATTTCCTTTTACCCGTTCTTTCAGCGCAGCCAGTTCTTTTACCGCCTGTTGGGTTTCTTTCAGGTGGGCAGGCAACAGCTGCAGGCTCCTGTTCACATACGCTACACCCAGGTAAGCATCCAGTACCTGGTAACGAAGCGCTTCAAAGAAATCCTGGTTGTCGTTATTCGTGAGAATGGTGATCCCCAGTTTTTCTTCCGGTACAAAACAGGTGTTGGTCACAAAACCAAATGCGCCGCCGGTATGCCAGAATACCTGTTTGCCGTTATAATCTGTCATGAATATACCGAGGCCATAACCGGCATAATGACTGGGGTATACCCTGTTTTTGCGGCTGGAGATGGTCGTTACCATATCCCTTGTTCTGCGGATCACCTGCCAGGGAATTATGCGCTGGCCTTCATAACGTCCGCTGTCGAGCTGCAACAGTAACCATTTTGCCATATCTTTTACATTACTGATCATACTGCCCGCCGGACCAAGGTTGTCTACCTGGTCGTACGGTAGTTCGTGTAACTGCCCGGTGAAAGAAGTAGAGTAGGGGCGCGATACATTGGGCCTTTGCGCAATACCGGTAGTGAGCATATGGGTATTTTTCATGCCGAGCGGCATCAGGATGCTGTCGTACACATATACTTCCCAGGGTTTGCCGCTTACTTTTGGTATGATTTCCCCTGCTGTTAAAAAACAACTGTTGCAATACCCGAAATCCTGCCGGAACTGTCCCTCCGGTTTCAATGTACGCATCCGCTGGATGATCTGGCTCCGGCTCAGGTTCCCGTTCCAGAAAGTAAAATCGCCCTGGAAGGTCTTGGTGCCAAGATGATGCGAAAGCATGTCTTTAATGGTCACCATCTCCGTAGCATTGTTATCATATAACCTGAAATCGGGAAAGTACCGGGTGATCTTATCGTTCAGGGAAAGTTTTTTGTTGTACTCCAGCTGCGCCAGTGAGGTTCCGGTAAAGAGTTTACTGTTACTGGCGATCATGAACAAAGTGTTCTCGTCTACTTTTTCGTGCGTGGCCATATCGCTTTCCCCATAACCTTTCATATACACTACTTGCCCGTCTTTTACGATGGCGATGGCCAGTCCGGGTATCTGCCAGTCCTTCATGCCGGTTTTGATGTAGTTCTCCAGGCTGTCACTGACAAAACGGGGTGTTTGTGCATTACCGGCTGTGACAAGCAGGAATAAGCTCCATAAGAATAGAACCGGCTTTTTCATGGCGATCATTTAGATAGGGAAGGTACAGATTTGCAGGTTTCAACCATGCAGGAGATCCTTTATTTCTATACCCTTTTCTGCAGATGGATATATGTGGATTAGTTGGTTACCGGTATTTCAATTTATTTGCTACTTTGCTTCAGATTATTGTAACCATTATCCAAAATCCATCCTTATGAAAAAATTTACCCTGTTACTCTGCTCCCTTGCCCTGTTAACTTCTGTTACCCTTTCTGCCGCCAGTACCGAAACAGAACCGGTAAAAACGGGCAAAACCGAATCTCTACCCAATAAAGAAGTCGTGTTGGATGACGTGGTAGCCACGGATGCCCTGCGTGAATTCCGCAGTCTTTCCCGGGTTGACCGTAAAATGCGTCTCCGCGAAGCCAAGACCATACTCAGGGAATTTAAGGCGATGAAAGCAGCCGGGGAAGACGTCAGTACCAATACCGTACTGCTGGCCATCCTTGCCATATTACTGCCACCGCTGGCGGTTGGACTGCATGAACATGGACTGAACGGAAAATTCTGGTTAAGCGTACTGCTTACCCTCTTGTTCTGGTTACCCGGCGTTATTTATGCGTTGATCGTAGTGCTGAGCTGAGGCAAAATCAAAATTCAAAAGTCAAAACAAGAAGTAGTCCTGTAACGCTATTTTTTTGACTTTTGAATTTTGATTTTGTATTGTCACCCTTTGTATTCCCCATACACACTTCTTAGCGCGCCGGCAATTTCGCCCAGTGTGCAGAGGTTTTCGGCGGCTTCAATTACGTGGGGCATTAGGTTGGTGCCTTCTTTTGCGGCAAGAATGACCTGGTTCAGGCAGCGTTCCACGTTTGCTGCGGAGCGTTTTGATTTCAGTTCCTGGAGCTTTTCGGCCTGGAGGGTGCGGATGCTGTCGTCGATCTTCAAACCAGGTATCGGGTTCTCTTTATCGATGGTGAATTTGTTCACGCCTACAATGATCTTATCGCCGCTTTCTATGTTACGCTGGTATTCGTAGGCGCTCCTGGCAATCTCGTCCTGCATGAAACCTGATTCGATGGCGCTTACGCTGCCGCCCATGGCATCGATCCTGTTAATCAGTTCCCAGGCTTTCTGCTCCACTTCATGGGTCAGTGATTCAACAAAATAACTACCGGCCAATGGATCTACCGTATCCGGGGCGCCGCTCTCAAAAGCCACGATCTGCTGTGTTCGCAGCGCAATACGGGCAGCTTCTTCGGTGGGCAGGCTCAGGGCTTCATCGTAACCATTGGTATGCAGGCTCTGTGTGCCTCCCAATACCGCTGCCAGGGTCTGTATGGTTACGCGGGAAATATTGTTCAGGGGCTGCTGGGCCGTTAAAGTGGCGCCCCCAGTTTGCGTGTGAAAACGCAGCATCATAGCTTTTTCGTCGGTAGCTCCCAGGTTCTTCATAATGGTTGCCCACATACGCCTGGCTGCACGGAATTTGGCCACTTCCTCGAACAGGTTATTATGCGCGTTGAAGAAGAAGGAAAGCCGTTTGCCAAAAACATTGATATCCAATCCTTTTGCCTGGGCTGCTTCAACATAAGCTTTACCATTGCTCAGCGTAAATGCGATCTCCTGCACGGCTGTGCTGCCCGCTTCGCGGATATGGTAACCGGAAATGGAGATCGTATTCCACTTGGGCAATTCACTGCTGCACCATTCAAAAATATCCGTAATGATGCGCATGGAAGGTTTGGGCGGATAGATATAAGTGCCCCGGGCAGCATATTCTTTCAGGATATCATTCTGGATGGTTCCATTGATCTTCGATAAGTCTGCCCCCTGTTTTTTGGCAAGTGCCACATAAAACGCCAGCAGTATGAAACCCGTGGCATTGATGGTCATAGATGTGCTTACCTGTTCCAGGCTAATGTCTTTGAACAGCAGCTCCATATCTTCCAGGCTATCGATGGCTACACCTACCTTACCCACTTCGCCTTCGGCCAGTTCATGGTCACTGTCGTACCCGATCTGGGTGGGCAGGTCAAACGCCACACTGAGTCCCATCACACCCTGCGATAATAGATAGTGGTACCGTTTATTACTTTCTTCTGCAGTAGAAAACCCTGCATACTGGCGCATGGTCCATAGTTTTCCCCGGTACATATCCGGTTGCACACCCCTGGTATAGGGAAATTGACCAGGCTGCTCCAGTGGCTGGTGGGTGTTTTCTGGGGTGGGGTAGTAAACTTTCCTGATCTCTATCCCGCTGTCGGTAAATATTTTTTTCTCACTCATTGGCCATCGTTAAAATAAAAATATACCCGTATGATCGGGTCGATCGGTTACAACAGTTTTTTGGCTTCAAAACTCAGCGCTTCGCTTACCAGTTCGTGCAGGTTGGCTTTATCGTCCTGCACCAGGTATTCCAGCAGGGCCCGGTTCAGGTCCAGTGCGCCGGCGCCCGCCGGTAATAAGGCGGCCACCTGGTTGATGATGAGCAGGTTTTTTTCCTTGAGACTACGAACGGCATTCCAGGTTTTTGGGGTTACGTAGATCTGCTGGGTAATATTGTAGTCAAATTCATCGCGGATGGAACGGGTGAGCACCAGCTGCATTTCGCGTGCCGTCAACCCCTCGTAACTGATCCTGCTGACAAGATGGTTGATGGTGATCCGGTCAACCAGTAATATCAAACGTTCATATGCCTGCAACTGTAAAGCCAGTGAACCTTTATCGGCAACGGGTTTTTCTGCCGGGGTCTTTTCACTTTTCGGGCGTAAAAAAAAGTAATACGAAATAAAACCTACCAGTACCACACCGGCCAGTATCAGGTATTTAGCGTCCATCATGCCAATTTTGAACAAAAATAAGGTAAACAGGGGTGTACCGGTCGCTTTTACAACAAACTGCGCCGGTTCTGTTCCCGGGGATAGGGAGCGCGGGAAAGGGTGAAAACAAATTTTCCTGTATCGAAAACCGGTAGTAAGCGGGTGCCTGTATTTCTATGTAACTTTGCATAGAAAAGCAGATGTATGGATACCATGACCCAAACCGTACCGGTTACACTTACCGCCAGTGCCATTGCAGAGATCAGGCGTTTGATGAACGAGCAGGGCTTTGATACCACCCAACACCTTCGTTTTGGTGTAAAAGGCGGAGGCTGCAGTGGTATGACCTATGTACTGGGTTTTGATAAGGCCGAAGCAGCGGATGAAAGGTTCACTATCGAAGGGGTTCCCTGTGTGATGAATAAAAGTCACCAGTTGTACCTCTACGGTATGGAGATCGACTGGCAGGGTGGACTGAACAGCCGCGGTTTTACTTTCAGTAATCCCAATGCCAGCAAGACCTGTGGTTGTGGCACCAGTTTTGCAGTTTGATTTTTCTATTTACAGATAATCGGCCCCGCAATAACGGGGCTTTTTGTTTGCAGGTACACTATCAAAAAAAGGCAGGGCTAAAAAGCCCCGCCCCTCATGGTTGTAACGAACAATTGGTTTACCGCTACCGCGTAGCTTCTTATAGGAATGCATGCAGCCGGAAAGCAACAATATGCACCGGCCCTCGATCCCTGTTATATCCCGGATTTGATACGAACTGGTAATCCGGACTCAGGTATACCTGCCGGAAAAGATGCATCGAATAATACGCTTCCAGGATATTCTCTCTGCCATAACGCAGTTGGCCATCGCCGATCAGGAAACCATACCCTCCTTTGGCGAGATAATTCCTGTGATCCTGTGACAGACCGTTGCTAACGAAGGCAAGGGCAAAATGATCTTCGTTGCGTTTCCACCGGCTTCCTTTGAGCTGGATACCGGTAGCAATACTTCTGTCTATTTCAGTGAAGGCCCAGGTTTCATTCTTCCCGTCATTCCAGCTTATCCTGAAAAAGTGGCTGAACCAGCCAAAATGGTTATCCGTACTGAAATAGTAGCCCCATTTGGTTCTTCCGTACAAACGGCTATCGGTAATGTCGGGTACCGCTGTTCCGCTGTTCAACGCCAATTGGTAATTGCCCATATTGGCCTTATTCATGAATATGCCGGCATGTAAAGTGGTAAACTTTTCTTCACTTGTTTGAAACAGGTGCGTTTTTTCCAGCTCCCATACCATGCCCATGGCTTTGTTGAATCGGAACTGCAGTTCCGGTCCGTTCGCTTCTATGGGAACCGTGGTCAGTGCCGTTCTGAACGCCCAATCATGGTAGACCGCCTGCACTACCGTGCCCAGGGTATAACCGCGGGTATTGGCGGGATAGTCCCAGGCCCCGCTTCCCATAAGAGCCCAGTTCATGAACAGGGTACGGGCATCATGACTGATGGTGGAATTATCGAAAAAATCAGTCAGTGCAAACTTGCCTGCCAGCACAGACAAATAATCGGTATGTGCCGTTTCAGCCACCTGGTTCAGACCATCTGCCAGCTTTTCTTTTCTGTTGCTGAGCGGAAAACGGTATTCAGCGTACAGTCTGCCGATAAAAGGATGCGGAGCCGGATCGCCCACGCGGTAAACTTCGCCATTGGGGAACCCGGCGATGCCCATGGTTTTGCTCAATCCTTTGCCGCCTGCTGCTTCCGGGTTGAATACCATGTACAGGTTACGGGCAGGTTTGTAGGCCAGGTACGCTGTGGCGGTCACAGAGGCACGTACCTGTTCGCTGGGCAAAAGACTGTTGGCGCCGGTATACGCGGCAGGAAAATCGAAATGGTACTGGGGAATGAAGGTTGACTGGTAATGCAGCGAATAGGGCTTCTCCTTTTCAGCTGTGGTATCCTTTTGTGCCCATAGCGGAAAGCTGGCACTGCATAGTATGCATGTGAACCAATGTTTCATAAGTAGGTTGTTGAAAAACCGGCGCAGCATGATTTGCTGCGCCGGTCAGATGATTTATACAGCTCCCATTTTCTTCAGGAGTTTCATATTTTGTCGTTTGTGCAGGAATACATGTACCAGGCTGTAAATGATCGGCAGGATCAGCAGGGTAAGTATGGTGGATGTGATCAACCCGCCGATGACCACGATGGCCAGTGGTTTCTGCGTTTCACTGCCAATGCCGGTACTGATGGCGGCGGGCAGTAATCCGATGGCAGCCATCAATGCCGTCATCACCACAGGCCTCACCCTCGAGATGACCCCGTCCAGTACCGCTTTGTGCAGCGGCATATGCTGCTCCAGGTTTTTGCGGAATACGCTGATCAGGATCACCCCATTCTGTATACACACCCCAAACAGGGCAATGAAACCGATACCAGCGCTGATACTGAAATTCATGCCTGTGATGTGCAGGGCCAGGATACCGCCGATCAATGCAAATGGAACATTGAGGATCGTAAGTGCCGCGTCTTTAACATTGCCGAATGTGATGAACAGGATCAAAAATATACCCAGTAAACAAATCGGCACCACATTGGCGAGTGTCCGGGATGCACGCTGCTGGTTCTCAAACTCGCCATTCCAGGTCATCCGGTAGTTCTTGGGTAATGACACCACTTTGTTCACTTTGTCCTGCGCCTCCCTGATGGTGCTTCCCAGGTCTCTTCCCCGTACTGAGAATTTAACGGGTATATACCGCTGGTTATTATCCCGGTAGATGAATGCCGGACCCGTTAGTGTCCGGATCGTTGCGATCTCCTTGATGGGGATCTTACTTCCATCCTGCGAAGGGATCATCAGCCGCTCTATCTTTTCCTGGGTATCCCTGAACTCTTTCTGGTAGCGGATACGGATATCGAATTTTCTTTCCCCTTCATACAATTGCGTAGCTGCTTTTCCTCCCAAAGCCATTTCGATCACGGCATTGGCATCCACTGTCGCGATACCATACAATGCCATTTTCGCCTGGTCCAGTTCAATGCGGAACTCGGGTTGCCCCAGGTTGCGAAGTACACCCAGGTCTTCCACACCTTTTACGGTAGCCAGAACCGATTGTACCTGGTTGGCCAATGAATCCAGCTTGAGAAAATCAGTACCCGAAATTTTCACTGCCAGCGATGCAGGCACACCTGCTACGGCTTCTTCCACATTATCCCTGATCGGCTGAGAATAGTTCAGCAGCAGGCCGGGTATTTTACTCAGTTGCCCGTCAAGACTGTCGATCAGGTTCTCCGTAGAAACCCCTTTGCGCCATTCGTCCTTGGGATACAGGTCTACGGCTATTTCTACGTTAAAGAATCCCTTAGGATCGGTACCGTCATTGGTTCTCCCGATCTGGGCAAGCGTATGCCGCACTTCCGGGTATTTACGGATGATACTGGTCATTTTATCCGAGATCTCTTTCGACTGGCTGAGCGATGAACTCATGGGTAACTGGGCTTTCACCCATAGGGCCCCTTCGTCCAGTTCGGGCAGGAACTCGCTTCCCAGGAAACGGGCAGAGAAGAAGGTCAGGGCCATCACTGAAAAAGCGATCAGTAAACTTGCTTTTGGATAACGATACGCTCTCTGAAAAAGTGTTTTGATCCCGTTTTCAAAAAACTGTACCACGGGATTATGTTTCTCCCGTACATCCTTACGGAGCAGGATACTGGAGAGGGCCGGAACCAGGGTAAGTGTATAGATCAATGCTCCCAGCAAGGCAAAACCCAGTGTATAGGCCAGTGGCGAGAACATTTTACCCTCCACTTTCTGAAAGGCAAAAATGGGGATCAGGCAGGTGAGGATGATCAGCTTTGAAAAGAAGATGGCTTTACCCATTTCTGTTCCCACCTGTTTAAACAAACCCAGTTTGGCCAGTTTGTTGAACTTTTCCATGCCCACTTCCTTGGCCTTTTTATCGAGCGCCACAAACAAACCTTCCACCATCACCACGGCACCGTCGATGATGATACCAAAATCCACAGCCCCCATCGATAAAAGATTGGCTGTCATGTGCATCATGCGCATACACATGAAAGCGAACAGCAATGCCAGCGGTATGATGATACTAACGGTCAGGGTCGTCCGCCAGTCGGCCATGAACAGCATAACGATACAGGTTACCAGCACAATACCCTCGATCAGGTTATGGATCACGGTATGCGTAGCATAATCCATTAACACCGTACGATCATAAAACGTATCGATCTTTACATCACTGGGCAAAATGTTTTCATTCAGATCCTTTACTTTTTCATGCAGTCTTTCCAGGATCTCTGTAGGGTTTGAACCTTTCACCATCACTACAATACCTTCCAGCACATCGCTGGTTGTATCTTTTGAAACCTGGCCCAACCTGGGTTTACCGGCTTCTTTTACCTGTGCCAGGTTCTTGACCAGTATGGGCACACCATTGGTCTTGGTAACAATAATGTTCTCTATCTCGCCGATATTATTCAATAGACCGATCCCTCTTACCACATATGCCTGACCGTTCCGTTCAATCACGTCTCCACCCACGTTCAGGTTGCTTTTGCCAACGGCATTGTATACATCCAGCGAGGTGAGGCCGTATTTGATTAGGTTATTCGGGTTAACACTGATCTCAAAACTTTTTTCCTCACCGCCAAAACTGTTTACATCCGCAACACCCGGCACCCGCTTGAATTCTTTATCCAATACCCAATCCTGTATGGTATACAGTTCGCGTATGCTCCTGGTATTGCTTTTTAACGTGTACCGGAAGATCTCACCCGTGGGGCCATAGGGAGGCTGTACGTCCGGTTTGATCCCTTCGGGAAGGTCTACATTGCCGATACGGCTAAGCACTTGCTGACGGGCAAACTCATCCGTCACATCATCGTCGAAGATCAGTCGCACATAGGATAGACCAAAGGAGGATGTGGTGCGGA
Source organism: Bacteroidota bacterium (assembly GCA_016183765.1). Lineage (GTDB taxonomy): Bacteria > Bacteroidota > Bacteroidia > Chitinophagales > Chitinophagaceae > Sediminibacterium. The sequence goes on along the minus strand of JACPEA010000002.1, from coordinate 447,670 downwards.
GATTCGATTTACGCTGAACGGAATTCAGTACTGTTTCAAGGGGTATCGTTACAAATTTCTCCACTTCTTCCGCACTGCGTCCCGGCCATTGTGTTATGATGATGATCTGCGTATTGGTTACATCCGGAAAAGTTTCGATCGGCGTATTGCGGTAACTGATGAAACCGATCGTTGCCAGAACAGCCGTCAGGAAAAACACGAAATACCTGTGCCGGAGTGAAAAATGTATAATGGATTTAATAAATTTTACCATGGTAGTAGCATATTACTAATGAGACTAATGAAAGGCTATCTGCCATTTCGGGTTATTGGTTGAGTAACTGCTGGAATACCAGCAGCTGGTTCTGTGTGATGATCCTGTCGCCCGGGGCAACACCGCTTTGGATATAGGTCTTGTTTTCATGTGATTTCAGGATGTTCACTTCGGCTATCTGCATGTCGGTATTGGACCTGTACACCACTACAAAATCCTTTCCGTTCAACGAGATCAGCGCTTTGGTAGGGATACAGATGGCCTGTTTGTTTTCCTGGTTGGACACGATCACACGGGCAAACATTTCCGGACGCAACAGCAGGTCCCTGTTCTCCAGTTTTACCCTTACCCGCATGGTCTTGGTAACAGGATCAAGTACCTGGCTTAATTTGTCGATGGTTCCTTTCAGCCGGATATCAGGATAGGCAAGCGTGGTAACTTCTACCGCATACCCTTCTTTTACTTTTGGAATATCCGCTTCAAATACATTGGCGTTTATCCATACATTTTTCAGGTCCGAAATGGTAAAAAGATAATCGCCCATATCTGTCCGGATGAAATTTCCCGTATTCACTTTTTTCTCAACAATATAACCGCTGATAGGGGAGACCAGCGTATACGTGCCCCCGGCATTACTGCCTTTACCGCCATTGATACTGATCAGCGATTGTATTTTTGATCTGGCCGACAGCGCTTTTGCATAATTCTGTTTGGCTTCGGTATATTCTTTTTCGCTGGATATGCCGCTCTTGTATAACTGCTCGGCATTGTCCAACTGCCGTTTAGCAATGGTCACATCTGCTTCGGCGCTGTTCAGGTCGGCATAATTTCCCGCCACATCGGCGCTGCGTAATACGGCCAGTACCTGCCCGGCCTGCACTTTATCGCCCAGGGTAACTTTACAGTCGATCACCTGTCCGCTGCTGCGTGGATACAATTTGCTGATGTTGTTCTCATTGAAGCTTACTTCCCCGGTGAGTGTAGTTTCATTATCGATGAAACAACGGGATACGGAATCTATCGTGATCATCTTTGCCATGGTGTCGCTCAACACAAATTTTCCAGGTTTTTCAGCTGTAATTTTTTTCTCCTTACAGGCTATAAATCCGATCATCATCAATACGGGTAAAAGGAGTATATTCTTGTTCATATATCAATAGTATAATGGGTAATAAAATCTTTATTTGATCATGTCTGTTCCAAGCTGGTAATTCAAGGCTTCCTTTGCCAGCTGCAGGGTAAGCTGCTGTTGTAATAGGCGCTGCTGCGATGCGGTATAGTCGTTGAAAAAATCCAGGAATTCCAACAGGCTTATCTGTTTTTGCTGATAACTCTGTACCACATTTCCATACATGGCGTGGTACTTTTCGTAAAAACCGGGCTGGCTGCCACTGTTCTGCTTTACGGATAACAACAGTTTGGTATACGCATTCGTTATGTTGTTAAGCAATTCCGCTTCCGCATTAGCCGTAACGGACTGCTGCTGTTTTACCGTAAATGCCGCCGATCGTATATTCCCCTGGTTCTTGTTCAGGATGGGCAGGGGAAGGGATATACCCAGTCCCACATAATTCGGCGTATAATTCGAGTTGCGGTCAAAATTAGGCCCCAGTGTGATGTCGGGTATGCGTAAAGCTTTCTGGTAATCCAGGTTCTGTTGCTGATACAGGGTCTGCGTTACCTGCAACTGGTAATAGGGATTGTTTTTCCTGGCGCTTTCATACAACAGGCCCTGGTCTGAAAGCCAGGCAGCCTCCGGATCGGTTTTCGCCGCGAACCGGTCGCCGGGTTTGATAAAAACAGCTTCCTTAATACCCAGCAGGGTTTTCAGGTCTGCTTCGGTATCTGCCAGTGAACGGTTCAGTTCTGTCAGGTCCTGCTCGAGCGAGATGACGAGGTTCTGGATCCGCAGAAAGTCTTTCTGCGCAATATTACCGGCGTTCAGTTGTGCCTGCATACCGTTGAGCAGTTTTTGCAGTTGTGCCAGCTGGCTTGCATAAATATTCCCGGTCTCCAGCTGTTGCAGTATGGTAAAGTAGTCGATACGTAACTGGTACCGCAGATTGCGTAAAATATCCTGCAGCTGCCACTCGCTGATCTTTACATTGGTATTCGCCAGGCTGATCAGTTTATTTCTTTTGCCGGCGGTTTTGATCAGTTGCTGCACCTGTGCAAAATACTGACCGCGGAATGATCCATCGGCATTTTTACCATAGGGAAAGAACCTGCCTCCGGCAGCGATCACCTGGTCTGTATTCAGTACCGGGTTATCCCAAAGCCGCGCCTGTTGTACCAGGGCTTGCTGGGCATCTACATTAAAATGTGCAGCCAATAATAACAGGTTACTGTCCAGGAACCTTTTTTCGATTTCTGGTAAACGAAGGGTAAGGGTATCACGGGTAAAAGACTGGGCATGGGCAGTTGTCTGCACAGAACCCCAAAACAAGGTGATCAGCAATATGGCCGAACACACAGGTGTACGTAATGATAAACGCATAATAAGAATTAGGATGTCCAAATCAATATCGATAGCAAAAGCGCTGTCAATGTGTTTACAGAAAATAGAAGGGATCAGCAGGTTTTGGGCGGCGGTGGATTGATCTCCTGCAGGTACAGGTAATTATACGTCTCCTGTAAGTGAATAGCGGTTTTGCCTGATCTTACCTGTAAGGACGGTAAATGGTAAAAAACAGGGGTACACTCCGCTTTAAAAGAGACCTGTTTGTGAAAATGCAGGTCTTTATGGTGTTGCATCTGCTCGGGAATCGCATTTTTGATACCCATGATCACTTCCACCACATATTCTACGGCAGTTTCTGTAATATTGGTAGGAGCATACTCCCTGGCAGGGGAATACAGTTGCCTGAAATCAGGGGCATAGATACTCAGGTTCAATACCTGCAAGGCAAGTAAGAAAACGATCACACGTAACATATGTTTCTTCAGGTTCTGCACAGCGTAACAAATCTAAGGTACACCTGATGTGAACAGAATAGGTGTTAACGAATGATTAAAGGGAGGTCATTAAGTGAATTTTAAGCTGTTCATCGGTATCGGTCACCATAAAAAAGCCCGTAGTGACGACTACGGGCTTTGGGTATCAAACAGTTACATTATTTTTTTGCTTCAACCGAAGACTTTCTTCCCAACGGGCGGTGTTTGGCAAAATCTACCAGGACAGGGGCCGCTACAAAGATAGAAGAGTAGGTACCGGTAACCACACCGATCAGAAGGGCGAACGCGAAACCACGGGTAACTTCTCCGCCGAAGATAAAGAGGATCAGGATGGTCAGGAATACGGTCAGTGAAGTCATGATTGTACGGCTCAAGGTTTCGTTGATCGCACGGTTGATCACCGCAGCATTATCGGAGCCTTTCATCAGCGAGCTGTCTTCACGAATCCTGTCGTACACGATCACCGTATCGTTCATCGAGAAACCGATCACCGTCAGGATCGCAGCAATGAAGTGCTGATCGATCTCAAGCGGGAAAGGAACGATTGTCCGGGCGTAACTAAATACGATCAGTGTTACAAATACGTCGTGCAACAAAGAGAAGATCGTACCCAGTGAATAACGCCAGTCGCGGAAACGGATGAAGATATACAGGCAGATCATGATCAGACCAAAGACCACCGCCTTGGTAGCGCCTTTTTTCAGGTCGTCTGAAATGGTCGGTAATACGGTCTGTGAACTTTGTTTGTACACTTTTTCAAAATCGATGAAACTGGTATTGGCCGGCAGGTGGTTCTTCAGGCCGGCAAAGAGTTTCTTCTCTACCAGTGAATCAATATTGCTGCCGGTTTCCTTGATTTTATAAGAGGTAGTGATATTGATCTGGTTCTTCACATCCACGGTCTTGATGATCACAGCCTCTCCGAATTCAGCTTTCAGCTCGTCGCGGATCTGGTCTTCATTCACCGGTTTGTCGAATTTGATGGTATAACTGCGTCCACCTGAAAATTCAACACCCTCATCAAAAGCATCTTTGCGTACCAGGGTGCTCAGTCCCAGCAGGAAGATCACAACGGAAATACCATACGCGATTTTCCGGTACTCGATGAATTTGAAAGATGCGTGTTTGAAGATCTTTCTAGACAGTCCCGTGAAATACTCAAAGTGACGGTTCTTGCCCATATAGATATCTGTGATCAGCCTGGATACCAGGATACCGCAGAACAGCGACAACAGGATACCGATGATCTGTGTGGTGGCAAAACCCAGTACCGGACCCAATCCAAAATAAGCCAGGATAATGGCGGTGAGCAGGGTAGTCACGTGGGCATCCAGTACGGGAGCCAGTGAACGCCTGTAACCGTCGTTCACGGCATTCTGGTAGCTCTTTCCTTTGGTCAGCTCTTCCTTGATACGTTCAAAGATGATTACGTTGGTATCCACTGCCAGGCCTACCGTAAGTACCAGACCGGCAATACCGGGAGCCGTCAGCGTAAAGCCCAGGGCGCTTAGGATTCCGATGGTGAACAGCAGGTTCAGGATCAGGGCAATATTGGCCACCCATCCGCCGGTGTTGTAGTACAGCAGCATGAGGGCAAAGATGACAATGAAGGAGATCAGGAACGACATGGCGCCACCATTAATGGACGCTTTACCCAGGGTAGGGCCTACTTGCTGTTCCTGTATGATCTTGGCCGGAGCAGGCAGTTTACCGCTCTCCAGGATCTCTGCCAGGTCCTGCGCTTCCTTAATGGTATAGCTGCCGGAGATCTGTGAGTTACCGGTAGTGATCGGCTCGTTTACGTTAGGAGCGGAGTACACAAAATTATCCAGTACTACGGCAATGGGTTTGCCCACGTTACGGGTGGTCATTCTTGCCCAGCCGGCAGTACCCGCTTTGTCCATATTCATTTTGATAGCGATACGGCCACGCTCATCATAATCCTGTGAAGCGCTGATGCCTTCACCACCCAGTTCGGCCTGGCCGTTATCCAGGGTCTTGATGGCATACAGGGTAAGGTAATTCTTCAGTTTGGGATCATCGCCTTCTGCTTTACCATACATGAACACCAGGTTGGATGGGAATTTGTTCTTCACCACATCCAGGTGCAGGTAATCGTTCAGGGTTCCGGTATCTTTAGAAGGGATATAACCGATGGCTGCAGGAAATACGGTCTTACCGTCCTGGCCGGCATAAGGCTGGCTGAACTGGATCAATCGGCCGATCGGGTTCTTGTTGGCATTGGCTTTGGCAGAATCTGCTTTTACGGCAGCATGGGTATTACCGGCAATGGCAGACAGGGTAGCTGTTTTACCGCTGTCCTGCTGCGTAGCGGCAGTCACCGTTTTGGCAACTGTGTCAACACCAGCTTTTTGGGTGGTATCTGCTGTTTTTACGCCATTCAGGTAATCTTCCACCGCTTTATCGGCTTCTATAATGCCGTTCTGTAATTCTTTGCTTTCGAAAGTATATACTTCAAAGAACTGGAGGTTGGCGGTAGACTGCAGGAAGGCACGAACCCTTTCCTTGTCGTTCACGCCGGCCAGTTCAATGTTAATATACCCTTTAACAGGGTCGGGGTTGATATTGGGTGATGCCACACCAAAACGGTCGATCCTGGTACGCAGGATGCGGTAAGTGGTGTTGAAAGCGATATTCGCCTGGTCTTTCAGGTAAGAAGCCACTTTATCATCACTGTCGTCGATCTTTATTTTTGGGGGAGTTCCGCTACGGGCCGCAAAGAAAGGGGCCAGTTTGGTACCGGGACTCACTTTGGCCAGTTCCTCGCGGAACAGGGAAATAAGGTCGGCACTGGTATTGGCCTTGCGGATAACCGCCTGTTCCAGGGCTTTGTTGAAATTGGCATCCTTGGTATAGTTGGCCAGGGATTTGATCAGGCCGTCCAGGCCCACTTCCATGGTCACACTCATACCACCCTGCAGGTCAAGACCCAGCATCAGTTCTTTTTCTTTGGCGCTGCTGTAAGTGGTCAGACCAAAAGCCAGTTTCGCGTCCTTGGTACTGTCGAGCAGGCGTTTCAGTCTTTCTTTTCTCAGATCACCCAGACTATCAGCATAAGCAGCCTGTAATTCTTTGTTTCCGGGGTATTTGGCCTCGGGGGTGGGAAAAGTTTTCAGCCAGGTATCGGCCTTTTTTTCCATTTGACTTTCATGGTTTTTCACAAACCAGGTGAATGACAATTGATACAGGCAGATGAGTATCAAGGCAATCGCAAAAAATCGCACTAAACCTTTCAGTTGCATATTAGTAACGGTTTACAAATTTTTTTAGAGCGGCAAAGATAGGGGAATGGTAATGAAATCCGATATCCCCCGTGATATTGGTTTTTAGTAAAAAAAAGACCGGTTTTCGCTTACCGGCCTTCCTAGATAGGGTGTTTTACAGAAGAGTTATCTAACATCAGTCAATGTGACATCAAAAAACAAAGGTTCATTTGGGTTGATAACATACTGGCCGGCACCGTTTTTGCTGCCGGTACAGCTGTAAGCCAGTGCTGAAGGAATGACCAGTTTGATCCGGCCACCTTTTTTGATCAGGGGCAGACCGATCTTCCAGCCGTCAATTACGCCGCTGAGTGAGAAACTTACAGGGTTGGCGGTAGCATCAAATGTAGTGCCGTTCAGCAATTTACCGGTATATACCGCCGAAACGATGGAAGTGCTCACTGGGGCCAGGCCACTGCCTGGAGCAATGATCTCATATAAAAGTCCGCTGCTGCTTTCTGTATAATTGATGCCATTGGCGGTACAATAGGCCACCATCTGGGCTTTTTCAGACGCAATACTGGCCGGCTGGCACCCACTTGTATCACTTTTTCCACAGGATAGATTCAAAAGAACCATTGAGAGAACCAGAACCGAGAGAACAAATTTTTTCATGCAGTTTTTTTAGTTGAATAGACTATGTTTTGGTTACTAAGGCTGCTTGGGCAGCTTGTTTTCCGACTTATTTTTCAGGATCAGTAATTCCTGGTAACGCTGTTCCTGCATTTCCCACCGGAATTTCCGGTAAACAAATGCCATAAAAACAGAGATGATCATCAATGCCAGCACAAATACCACCGAGCTCAAACGCGAATTGGCTACCATATTGGCCCGTTCATACCAGCCCCATTCCAGTAGCAGAACGATCCCGATACCCATGATAAAACCGAAAGACAGGCCGATCAGGAACGGTTTCAGGCTGTTCTTTTCCCGGATCCTGTTCTCGGCCCACCATTGTAAAAATGACTCGTTCTCCTGGCTTAACATGTGGCAAAAGTAATCCTTCCCCTATAATATAGCTCATGCCAATGGTAATAAATACCCCTTTGTAAACGTTTCTCTTCCGATAGTTTCCTTTGATCACCCAATCCTCTTTTGTATGCAAGTGCTCAAAAAATACGGTATGGGCCTGTTTCTTACCATCCTGCTGCTGCATTGTGGTTTCATTTACCTGGAAATGAGCTCTCCCAGGGTGTTAACGAAACTTTTATTGTTGCCTGTATTGATGGGCTGGCTGTATGCGGGGGATGGGAAGACCAGCCCGGTACTGTACCTGGGACTGTTCTGTTCCTTCCTGGGCGACCTGCTGCTGACCCGTTCGGGGGAGATTTTTTTCCTGCTGGGCATGCTGGCATTTATTGGTACACATCTCTGTAACAGCTGGTTCTTTTACCGGCTGCAAAAAGGCTATTCCGGCAAAGCCCGTAACCTGGTTTTGGCCATCATGGTGTTACTGGTCGTCTCTGGACAACTCTTCTACTACCTGAACGATCAGCTGGGAAGCTTCCGGATGCCCATACTCGTTTACATGATCATCATCTGCACCATGGCGGTACTGGCTACCCAAACCCTGGTAAACCCTTCGGTGCAAAGGATCGCAGTCACCTGTTTTATTCCCGGTGCAACTTTGTTCGTTTTGTCAGATGGCTTACTGGCCCTCAATAAATTCGCCCTGCATAACCGCTGGGCAGAGATGGGTGTGATGTTGACTTACGGTTTGGCGCAATATTTCCTGGTACAGGGTTTTGCGGCCTATGCAGGAACCCGAAAACAGCAGGTCCCCGTCAGTTGATTTCCGGCATGTCTAACCTGCCTGGTTAAGAATTGCCGGCAGCTATGTCCGCAGCAAGGTTTGCAGAGCGCCCTTTTCCTTATCTCCCTGTTTCACTATGGCCCTTTCTTCCGGGCCTGGTAGTACTATCCTTGTCCTATATACTACCCATATCCCGTATATATGCTGCAGATAACCCGCTTCTTTAAAGAGGCAGGTTATCTGCGGGTTATCTGCGGGTCATCTGCCTACTAAATACAGACAATCAATGGATTAAAACAGTCTCAGGTACGCAAATTGCATGTAAATAACTGATTATCAACTAAATGTTTGCAGAAAAGGGCTGTGTAGCAGAAAGGTTACTGCCTGATACCGCTTATAACGGGGTGGCTGGTTTTGCCTGTCTATCCTGTAAGGCATTATATATTGACAGGGCCAGGCGCTGCGCTTTCGATAGCCATTTCATAAGATTGTATTCTCGGTAACTATAGTAATATTGCAGGAACCAAATCCCTGCTTTTTGAGACCAGGTCTTTCTACAGCTTCTTTACGGAACCAATTGCAGCAGGTCGTACTGATCCTGTATTGGCTGTTGGTGGTGCTGGATGTTATTTTCCTCTATTTCGATCTGCCCTATGTTGCCGTAACGGCCACGCTGCTGATACCGCTGTTATTGCTGTATGTCCTGCTGAACGATGATAATATTGCCAACCCACCGGCCAAACTCTTCTTTTACGGAGGTTTGTTTCTTGCGTTCCTGGGCGATGTTTGCCAGCTGGTTGTTCAGAATCAGCTCTTTTTTATCAGCAGTCTTGTGGCTTTCATGCTGATGAATGTCTGTTACAGTATTTCTTTCCATAACCTGAACAGGAAGGGTTTACAAAAACCATTTCCTTTCCTGCTTACCTCTTTGCTGCTGGTGATCATGGGCTATGTATTCTTACAGGTACTGGGCGATCGCCTGGCGGGCGGGTACCGGCTCCCTTTGATCCTGTATATGATCACCCTGATCGTCATGGCGGCGTTGGTGATCAATGCGGCCAACAACAAGGATAATTACGTGATAGCTGTACGATACCTGTTACCGGGCGTATTCCTGTTCATTCTCCAGAACCTTATTTTTGGATGGAACCTGTTTGGAGCGGGCGGACACTCGCATGGGTTCGTGTACAGCATCGTACCGTATTCCATTGCACAGTTCCTCCTGGTGAAAGGCATCCTGCAATTATACCTGAAGAAAAAGCAGGTCAGGCAATAACATTGATCACATAAAAAATCCCCGCTCTTTTGCAAGAAGCGGGGATTTTTATTGGCAGGATGGGGTAGGGATTAGTATCCGCCCATACCACCCATATCAGGTGCACCACCGTGTGCGTGCGGAGCTTCCGGTTTGGGCTTATCAGCGATCACACACTCAGTTGTCAACAACATGGCGGCGATGGATGCTGCATTCTCCAATGCCACACGGCTTACTTTGGTTGGGTCGATCACACCGGCTTTGAACAGGTTCTCGTACACTTCTGTGCGGGCGTTGAAACCAAAGTCGGCTTTGCCTTCCTTGATCTTCTGTACCACGATAGAACCTTCAATACCGCTGTTCACCACGATCTGGCGCAGGGGCTCTTCGATCGCTCTTTTTACGATCTGGATACCGGTAGCTTCGTCTTCGTTGGAACCTTTCAGTTTTTCCAGGCTCTCCACGGCACGGATATACGCTACACCACCGCCGGGAACAATACCTTCTTCCACAGCAGCCCTTGTTGCGTGCAGGGCATCGTCAACACGGTCTTTTTTCTCTTTCATTTCCACTTCTGTAGCAGCGCCTACGTACAGTACAGCCACACCACCGCTTAATTTAGCAAGGCGCTCCTGTAATTTTTCGCGGTCGTAGTCAGAAGTGGTGTTCTCGATCTGGGCCTTGATCTGGTTAACACGTGCAACGATATCGGCTTTTTTACCTTTACCGCCTACCACGATGGTGTTATCCTTGTCAATGGTGACAGAAGCGGCCTGGCCTAAATAAGTCAGGTCGGCATTCTCCAGTTTAAAACCCTGCTCTTCGCTTACCACGGTACCTGCGGTCAGGATCGCGATATCGGTCAGCATTTCTTTTCTGCGGTCGCCGAAACCTGGCGCTTTTACTGCAGCCACTTTCAGGGTACCACGTAATTTATTCACTACCAGTGTTGCCAGTGCTTCACCTTCCAGGTCTTCCGCAATGATCAACAGTGGGCGACCACTCTGGGCCACTTTCTCCAGTATATGGAGGATATCTTTCATAGCGCCGATCTTCTTGTCGTAGATCAGGATATAAGGATTCTGCAGTTCCACTTCCATTTTCTCGCTGTTGGTAACGAAGTAGGGAGAGATATAACCGCGGTCGAACTGCATACCTTCCACCACATCAACAGTGGTATCGGTGCCTTTGGCTTCTTCTACGGTGATCACCCCTTCTTTACCCACTTTGTTCATGGCAGTAGCGATCAGTTTACCGATCTCGCTATCACTGTTGGCAGAGATAGTGGCTACCTGCTCAATTTTCTTGGTATCGTTACCAACGGTCTGTGACTGGGCTTTCAGGCTCTCAATGACCTTGTCAACGGCCTTGTCGATACCACGCTTCAGGTCCATCGGGTTGGCGCCTGCAGCTACGTTCTTCAGACCTTCGGCAATGATGGCCTGGGCCAGTACGGTAGCGGTAGTGGTACCATCACCGGCAATATCAGCGGTCTTGGAAGCCACTTCCTTCACCATCTGGGCGCCCATATTCTCGATAGGGTCTTCCAGTTCAATTTCTTTTGCTACGGTCACACCATCCTTGGTTACCTGGGGTGCACCGAATTTCTTTTCAATAACCACATTACGGCCTTTAGGTCCGAGGGTCACTTTTACAGCGTTGGCAAGGGTGTCAACGCCTTTTTTCATCTTATTTCTTGCATCAATGTCAAAGAAAATCTGCTTTGCCATATTGTTTAATTTGAGAATTTGAAAATTTGAGAATTTGGGAAATTGAAAACCTGAAAACTGCAGCGATCTGAAAAGGGGATCCTTTCAAATTACCACATTTTCAAATTTTACACGATCGCGAGGATATCGCTCTCACGCATGATCAGCAGATCCTGACCTTCGATCTGGATCTCGGTTCCTGCATATTTACCATACAAAACGGTATCGCCAACTTTTACAGTTACAGGCTCATCTTTTTTACCGGCGCCGGCAGCTACGATGGTGCCACGTTGTGGTTTTTCTTTTGCAGTATCAGGGATAATGATTCCACCTGCGGTTTTTTCTTCAGCAGCAGCTGGCTTAACAATTACTCTGTCATGCAGAGGAGTAACGTTGAGTTTTTTTGCCATACGTTATGGGTTTTTAATTAATTGTGTGATAATACCATCCTGTCAGCCATTATTGTGCCACCCGGCTGATTCAGGTCAAATTTTCAGCATCCCTCTCCAAATCGGCCCGGTTGTTATATAGTCTGTCAGAAACGGGGGCAAAGATGGGGTAAGTTTCTGACAACCTGTGTCAAAATTTCATAACCCCGCCAGCCGGACGGGGAACGGGTCAACAACCGGCTGCACCCCCCAATCCGTGATGTTACCGAATGGGACTTTTGCCTGGTGTTCTGCCACAGTTTCCTGGTCAAAATTCCGACAGAACCGGGCAGGGAGCCGCAGATGGAGCTTGAGCCAGGTCACGGTTCACGGCCGTTGATTTTCATTTTGCACCAGAAGCCGAAACCAATATCTTTGCATCCCTCAAACTAAGTTCTTACCAGATGATCAGTAGAAGAAATATTCGTGTGAAAGTGATGCAGTTGCTGTACATGATTGAAGCGGCGGATAACCCGGTCGCTTTTAAGAAACCCGTTGAAGAATTACAGAAACAATTGGATAAAAGCAGGGAACTGTTCGTGTACCTATTGTATTTTCTGACCGAAGTGGCCCGTTATGCGGAAACCAGCGCTCAGAAAAGAGCTTCCCGTAACCTGCCTACCGAAGCGGACCTGAATGTGAACATCAAGATCGCCGGTAACGAATTTCTCTGGCAGATCCTGGAGAACGAATCTTTCAAAAAAGCAGTGGAGATCGACCTTCCTTCCAAGCTGCTGGATAAGGACCTGGTAAAGAAGATCTATGAGGATTTGACCAACACGGAAAAATATAGGGAATACATCCACCACGAAGGCAGGGAAAAGGCCAAAGAGAAGGAGATCATCAAACTGATCTTCACCCAGCTCATGCTGCCCAATGAACTGTTCATCGCCCACCTGGAAGAACTCTTCAATAACTGGGATGATGATGCCGATATGATGGACCAGCTGATGCAGAACTATATCCAGAAACCCTCCAGTTATAACCTGCAGGAAATGTTAAGTCCGGAGAAATGGGGCTTTGCCAAATCACTGCTCACCACCACACTGGAGAAGAAGGAGTACTGTATGGAGCTCATCAAACCCAAACTCAAGAACTGGGATTCGGAGCGTATTGCCCAATTGGATATGGTACTGATGCGGATGGGGGTTTGTGAACTGCTGTATTTCGAGACCATCCCCACCAAGGTCACCATCAACGAATACATTGACCTGGCCAAGGATTACAGCACCCCGCAGAGCGGGCAGTTTGTGAATGGGATCCTGGATAATATCCACAAAGAGATGCTGGAAGCCGGCAAGATCCATAAAGTGAGCTTTAAGAAATAAGCAGGCCGGGAATTTACCTTTTTGTTACCAGAATTTCGTGTATCCGAACGGTGCATACCCTTATCTTTACGGCCCTTGACCCCTGGTCCGGGAAAGGATACAGGTTTCGTTCAATCATTAAAAACAACCATAATGACTAATTTAAATTTCGTTTTACTACAGGCTGCCGGTTCCGGTGGCGGTATGGTGCAGCTGGTTCTGATGGGAGGTATCATCCTCGTTTTCTGGTTATTCATGATCCGCCCCCAGGCCAAGAAAGCTAAGGATCAGAAGAAATTTGTTGACAATATGCAGAAGGGCGACAAAGTGGTGACCATTGCAGGTATCCATGGAACCATCAATAAGATCAACGAAGACAATACTTTACAGCTGGAAGTGAGCCCCGGCAGTTACCTGAAGATCGAAAAATCATCGATCAGCATGGAATGGTCAAGTGCCATCAATAAATAGCCGTAAACAAACAGTATACCGCTTTATCTGAAATAGGGCCGGATGATCTTCATCCGGCTTTTTTGTGGGCAGCTCACAAAACCTGCCTGTACACAACAAATACCGGGCAGCGGGTATCCGGTAATCCGCCAGAAATAATACCTTTCCAACAGAATTTTTACCCATGGCACTGCGCATCGGTCTAACAGGTGGTATCGGCAGCGGTAAGTCAACCGTATCAGGCATTTTTAAAGTGCTCGGCATTCCTGTATTCGATGCCGATGCGGCTGCCAAAGAAATCATGCAAACCAACCCCGCACTGAAACAAGCCATCATCGGCCAATTTGGTGAGGCGGTATATACCGATGGCCTGCTGAACCGGAAACAACTGGCTGCCATCGTTTTTAACAATCCCTTTCAGTTGGAAACCCTGAATGCTTTGGTACACCCGTACACCATTGCCGCGGCAGAGGAATGGGCGGCCCTGCAGACCACACCTTATACTGTTAAGGAAGCAGCCCTGTTTTTTGAAGCCGGCTCTGCCATCGGGTTCGATTATATGATCGGTGTATATGCGCCACAGCATCTTCGCATCAAACGCGTTATGGACAGGGACCAGGTAAGCAGGGAAGAAGTGCTCAGCCGGATGAAACGGCAGATCCGGGAAGAGATCAAAATGCGTTTATGCGATTTTGTGGTGCTCAACGATGACCAGCATTTGCTGATACCACAGGTGCTGAAATTACACGAACAGTTTCTGAACGAAACAGGAAACACCTACCATGTATAAAGTAATCCTGGCTGACAAATTTTCGCAGATCACAGATTATTGGAAGCCACATATTGTGGGTGAACTGAACGGACAACAGGTAAAACTGGCCAAATTCAAAGGGCCCTTTACCTGGCATCACCATGCACAGGAAGATGAATTCTTTTTGGTGGTAAAGGGCTCTTTTGTAATGGAACTCCGCGACAAAAACATTGAATTACAGGAAGGTGATTTCCTGGTGGTACCCCGGGGTGTGGAGCATCGCCCCAATGCCGAGGAAGAGGTTTGGGTCATGTTATTCGAGCCGGCATCTACCCTGAATACAGGAAATACAGAGAACGAATTCACCCAAAAGCAACTGAACCGCATCTGATCCGTTTTTGAGGGATTTCTCCGAAAAGGGAAAAACAACCATAGAATGAACCGTTTATTTAGCTGGCGTCTTTTCTGAATAAGTTAATTTCTATTGAATGCCTATCATACCGCAATTATACGATCCCTTCATCCGGTCTGCCCGAAAAAGAACGACCCTGATCCTGGTTATCTGTTTATTGGCGCTGGCTGGGTTGCAATACCTGGTGTTCGGCATTGCTGTTCCCCAAGCAGTCCGTTTTGCCACTCCCATGAAATGGCGCAACCTTCCGCTCCGCGAGAAAAGGGATATCATGCAGGCTTATCTTGGAACACCCGCCGCATCTTCCACCGATTCGGACCAATGGACATCCGGCAGCAAAGGAAAAAGCTACCGTCTCCAGGTATACTACGCAACCGACAGCACGGCCACGGGCTATGTGATACGTTATCAATTTGAGAAATGGGGATGGAAGAGGGAGTATGGTATTGACAGCATTTCTGTTGAGTAATGATAGAATGATAGAATGGTGTAAACATTTTCTTCCCACATTCTATCATTCACTCATTCAAGCATTATTTGCCTGTACAATGTTGGCCGCGGGTACGGTCAGTAACTTTGAATTAAAACATCGGTTGGAATATGGAGAGTACTATTGAGATTACGTATCATCTCCAGCGTAAGCTTTCTTTTCTTGTTAAGAATCTCACTAGCCCTGCTTTTAAGACCCACGACGTCCGCAAGATCTGACTGCGAATATCCAAGTTGTTCCATACGGAACTTGATAGCTTCAATAGGGTCAGGGAAGTCAATAGGGAAGTTTTCATTTTCATATTTTTCAATGAGAATGCCAAGAACTTCAAGCTCATCGCCTTCTTTTGTACCGGGTTTTGCAGCAAAGATTTTGTCAAGTCTTTCCAGAGCGGCTTGATAATCTTTTTTAGTTTTTATGGGTTTAAGTATCATGTGTTTAAATTTTTGTGGCATCAATTTTATTGTATTGAGCATGTGTCCCGATGAATCGGATCCAGACCATTTGGTAGTGATAGTTTATCCTGACAATGAGTCTGTAATTATTCCCCTTTATATTAAAAACGATCCGGTTTTCTTCCAGAATGCTAACTGATGGATACTCACGCTTAATTTGATTTGGATTTTTCCAGCCTGCAATTTCAGCTTCTTTGTACCATGACTTTAGCTGCTGCTCACAATCAGGATGCTTTGTCCAAAAGTCGCGGAGTATTTTCTTGGCAATTACTCTCAAAGAATCAGGGTTTTGACAAATGTAGTCAAAAGTTCCCAATATGGGAAATTAAATTTCTTCTCCATAGGGTTTCCCCAGCGGGGGACTTTTTGTAATGATAGAATGAGTGAATGAGTGAATGATAGAATGGTGTAAAACATTTCCCTCACCATTCACTCATCCTATCATTCACTCATTCACTCATTATTTACTTCCTTCCCCTATAACACCATCGTTTCAACTTTCCTTCAAAATCGAAAGGCGTAGTGGCTTTGGTAATGTCTTTGATCTCTGCGGCATGGATCTTTTCGGGTTCCAGTACGAATTTGGTGAAGTTGGTGCTGAAGTAGATGATGCCTCCCGGGGTGGTGGCTGCCAGCACATCGTTCAACAGTTCCACATGGTCGCGCTGGATATCGAGGAAGTCTTTCATGCGCTTGCTGTTGCTGAATGTGGGCGGGTCCATGATCACCAGGTCAAAACTGTCGGGCTGTAGTGTTTTCAGGTATTGTTTCACATCTGCATGGATGAACCGGTATTTAGCCGCATCCTTGAAATGGTTGATCACCATATTATCTTCCGCCCAGGCAAGATAGGTTTTGGATAGGTCCACGGAAGTGACCGTAGCAGCACCACCGGCGGCGGCATATACAGAGAAAGATCCTGTATAACAGAAAAGATTCAGTACACGTTTGTCCTTACTCTGTTCCCGCACCATTTGCCGGGTGATGCGATGGTCAAGGAACAGGCCGGTATCCAGGTAGTCGGTCAGGTTCACCTGGAATTTCAGGCCATTCTCCAATACGGTGAAGAACTCCTGTTGGGTATCCATCTTCTCATATTGGTCCTCACCGCGGTGCGACATCCGCTTGCGCTGCCTCACAAACATCAGTTCCTGTGGTATGCCGGTTATTTCGGTGATCACGGACAGGCAGTTGTTCAGCCATTCCTCATGTTCTTCGTCTGTCATGCCATGTCGGCGAAGGTATTCGGCCAGGTAGATCTTGTCTTCATAGATCTCTATGCAAAGCGGGAACTCCGGCAGGTCATGATCGTACACACGGTAACAGGATACTGATTGCCTTTTGGCCAGCTTGCTTTTGTGTTTGTACACTTTTGCCAAACGGTTGCGGAACATCTCTGTTTTTGCCTGTTCACTCATGGCTGCAAAATACGGATTAGCAGGGGCATAAAAAACGTGGTGAAGTGTTCCCTCACCACGTTGGTACAGTAAACGGTAAACGAATACCGCGTTTATTTCAATTTGGCCAGAGCTTCCTTGATCCTTGCCCAGGCCGTTTCAATATTTTCCATGCTGGCAGCAAAAGAAAAACGGACACAGTTGGGCTCTCCGAATGCATCGCCCATGACACAGGATACATGTGCATTGTTCAGGATATACATGCTCAGGTCGGCTGAATTGTGGATGGTTTCCTGTCCATCGGATTTTCCATAATATGCACTCACATCTGGGAACACATAAAAAGCGCCTTCTGGTTCAAAACATTTGAAGCCGGGGATCTCTTTGACCAGTTCCAGGGTACGGGCACGGCGGCGGGTAAATTCTGCGGTCATTTCCTGCGAAGGACGCAGGTCGCCGGTTAAAGCGGCCACAGCAGCTTTCTGTGTGACAGAAGTGGCGCCACTGGTGAATTGTCCCTGTAATTTTTCACAGGCTTTGGCAATGGTCACATTGGCGGCAATATACCCCAGGCGCCATCCGGTCATGGCAAAACCTTTACTCAGACCGTTGATCAGTACCACGCGGTCCTTCAGGTCATCGAATTGTGCAATGCTTTCGTGTTTGCCAACAAAATTGATGTATTCATAGATCTCATCAGACAGGATGGTGATGTTCGGATATTTCCTGAACACGGCGGCCAGTGCTTCCAGTTCGGCCTTACTGTACACTGCACCGGATGGGTTACAGGGTGAAGAGAACATGAAAACTCTGGTCTTATTGGTAATGGCAGCTTCCAGTTCTGCAGCAGTGGCTTTAAAACCATTTTCTACTTTGGTCCTGATCTCTACTACTTTACCACGGGCAATTTTCACCAGTTCAGAATAGGTTACCCAATAAGGGGTTGGGATGACCACTTCATCACCTTCATCCACCAAGGCCAGGATCGCATTGGCGAGGCTTTGTTTGGCGCCAGTAGAGGTTATAATGTTCTCCGGTTTATAATCGAGATTATTATCGCGTTTCAATTTAGTGCAAACCGCCTCACGCAGGTCCATATAACCGGGAACAGGAGAGTAGTGGCTCCAGTTATCGTTAATGGCTTTGATGGCAGCGTCTTTGATGTGCTGCGGGGTATCGAAATCCGGTTCACCCAGACTCAGATTGATCACATTATGACCTTTAGCTGCCAGTTCACGGCCCAGTTTGGCCATTTTTAGTGTTTCGGGTTCGGCAAACCTGTCTAAAAGGGAGGAAAGTTGCATACAGAATTTACATTAAAAAAATTAACTACATATTAGTTTTGCGGTGGAAAGTTCGGAAAAACAATCCAAACGCTTGTAAGTTTTAGCTGCCTGCCATTAAGTACCTTTGAATAGAAAGAAATACAGATTGCCATGCCTTACGAATCGATCTCGGTTTTTGATATGTTTAAAATAGGTGTGGGGCCATCGAGTTCGCACACATTGGGTCCCTGGAAAGCCGCCCAGCGTTGCCTGGATACGATCCGGCAAAAAAGCAGTTTCGGCCAGGTGGCTTCTGTAACGGTATTGCTCTATGGATCGCTCGCCAAAACCGGTAAGGGACATGGTACCGATATTGCCGTGATCCTGGGTTTGGGCGGTGAAGATCCTGTAACGATCGATGTCAATAGCATTACTCCCCGGATCCAGCAGATCACTTCCGATCAGCAATTATTACTCGGTGGTGAAGTGCTGATCCCTTTTCACGTAACGGAAAATATTCATTTCCTGTTCAATGAAACACTGCCCTATCATCCCAATGGCATATCCTTCCTGGTCACCCTGAAGAACGGCGAGAACTGGAGTGAGACCTTCTTCTCCATTGGTGGCGGGTTCGTGGTAAAAGAAGGGGAAGCCCATGGCGGTAAACCCGTGGTACAACTGCCTTTCCCGATAGATACGGCCAATGACCTGCTTCATTCCTGCATGAAGGGTATGGCCATTCATGAAGTGGTGATGGAGAATGAAAGCGCCTGGCGCTCTGAAGCTGAGACCAGGAAAGGCGTATTACAGATCTGGGATGCCATGAAACAATGCATGTACCGGGGCTGTCATGCACAGGGTCAATTACCCGGCGGGTTACATGTACGCCGAAGGGCTTTTGACCTGAATAAGAAACTGATAAAAGGGCAGGCCTATTCGGACTACGACAGTTGGATAACCTGCATTAAACAGGGCGGTAACGATTTCAAATACATACTGGATTGGGTAAGTTGTTTTGCACTGGCCGTGAATGAGGAAAACGCTTCTTTTGGCAGGGTGGTGACTGCACCCACCAATGGCGCTGCGGGCGTGATCCCGGCCGTATTGCAGTATTATATTGCCTTTTGTGATGGCGATAGTGAAGATAAGATCATCCGTTTTCTGCTGGTGGCTTCCGAGATCGGCAGTATCTTTAAAAAAGGCGCTACCATTTCCGCGGCGATGGGTGGTTGCCAGGCCGAGATCGGCGTATCATCTGCTATGGCTGCTGCTGCACTCACCGAATGTATGGGAGGCACCCAACGCCAGTCGCTAATGGCTGCCGAAATTGCCATGGAACACCACCTGGGACTTACCTGCGATCCGATCGGCGGACTGGTACAGATCCCCTGTATTGAACGAAACACCATGGGTGCCATCAAAGCCATCACTGCCTCGCAATTGGCGCTGCAAAGTTCACCGGACTATGCCATCGTGAGCCTGGATAAAGTGATCAGAACCATGTGGGATACTGCACTCGATATGAGCAGTAAGTACAAAGAAACAGCCGACGGGGGATTAGCGATACATATACCGATCAGTTTGCCGGAATGTTAACAGTGTGAGCAGTAAGTAATAAGTCGTGAGTACGATCAAAACATTCACTCATTCACTCATCCACTCATTCACTCATTGTTCCCCCCCGTCTTCGAACGACTGGTCGTAAATCCTATGAAATATGTCCACAAATAAGAAACATATCGTGATACTCGGCGCGGGGTTTGCCGGGTTGCAACTGGCCAGGAGGATCAGTGAGAGCGATTATGAGATAACCCTGATCGATCAATACAATTTTCACCAGTTCCAGCCACTGATGTACCAGGTAGCTACGGCCAGGCTGGAGCCCAGTTCCATTTCTTTTCCGTTAAGGAAAGTGTTTCAGAAAAAAAAGAATGTTCATGTTCGGCTGACTTCCGTAAAAGAGGTGAATACCAACACGCAACAGGTAATGACTTCAGCGGGTATTTTTACTTACGATTACCTGGTGATCGCTACAGGATGCACCACTAACTATTTTGGCAACCAGGATATGGAGCGTTTCGCTTTCCCCATGAAATCCACCATGGAATCCATTGTGCTACGCAACAGGATCTTATTGAATTTTGAAGAAGCATTGTCTGCAGATGCGGATACATTACCTGCCATCATGAACATCGTGGTAGTGGGTGGTGGCCCTACCGGGGTTGAATTATCGGGCTCACTGGCAGAATTAAAGACCCATGTGCTCCCCAAAGATTATCCGGATATGGATTTTTCGAAGCTGAATGTGTACCTGCTTGAGGCAGGACCTGCCACTTTGGGTGTGATGAGTAAAGCTTCCCAGCAAAAATCGCAGCAGTACCTGGAACAGATGGGTGTATATGTATGGACGGGGTCGCAGGTGAAAACATACGATGGCAAAACGGTTATCCTGGCAGATGGGAGAACCATTCCAACGCATACACTTATCTGGTCTGCAGGGGTTACGGGTAATGTACCAGCGGGTATTTCACAGGAAAAACTGGTTCGGGGCAACCGGATAAAGGTAGACAGTTGTAACAGGCTGGAAGGATCAGACAATGTATATGTTATAGGAGATATCTCTTATATGGAAAACAAGGATTTCCCGAAAGGACATCCGCAATTGGCCAATGTGGCAATTGCGCAGGCAAAAAACCTGGCACAGAATTTCAGGAACCTGCTGCACGGTAAACCCCTGCGTGTTTTTGATTACCGGAACCCCGGTACCATGGCCACGGTAGGAAAAAGAAAAGCGGTTGTTGATCTTCCCTTCATCAGCTTCCAGGGAAGGCTGGCCTGGTATGTATGGATGTTCTTACACCTGATGCTGATCGTAAGCGTAAAGAACCGGTTATTCATCTTTATCAACTGGACGATCAGTTATTTCACCAACGACACTACTTTACGTTTGATTTTGATGCCTGCCGCCAAGCAATCCACTTCAAAAGAAAAGACGCCATAGTAGTGCTTTACTATGGCGTCTTTTGCATTATGGGATCGCTAAAAGCTATAGTGTTACATTTAACTCAGGCTCGTCAACATTCACATGGGTATAATCCCTGATCTCGTTGTACAAAGTACCCCTTTCAATCGGCTGGCGTTTTACTTGTTTGATCAGACGGACCAGGTCTGCAGTACTCATGGCAGGGGTTTGTTCTTCACTGCCCGCCATAGCGTAGATCTTGGTGGAATCGTCGATGGTGCCGTCAATATCGTTCACGCCGAAAGATAGTGTCAGCTGTGCATTCTGCCTGCCCAGCATTGGCCAGTAGGCTTTAATATGCGGGAAGTTGTCCATATACAAACGGGATACGGCATACATGCGCATGTCTTCGATCACGGATGATTCTGCAATATGACTCATGTCATTATCCTTGTTACGGAATTTGAGTGGTATGAATGTGTTGAAACCACCGGTCTCATCCTGCAGGCTGCGCAGGCGCTCCATATGGTCGATGCGGTGCCAGAATTTCTCGATATGTCCGTACAGCAGCGTGGCATTGCTATGCATACCCAGCTGGTGTGCTGCTTTGTGAACATGTAACCAGCCATCCGCATCCACTTTATCCTCACAGATCTGTTTGCGGATCTCCGGGTGAAAGATCTCCGCACCACCTCCGGGCAAGGAATCCAGTCCGGCTTCGTGCGCCAGGCGCATACCTTCTTCAATGCTTACTTTGGCCTTGCGGAACATGTAGTCCAGTTCCACCGGTGTAAAGGCTTTGATATGCAGGTCCGGGCGATGCGCTTTGATACTGCGGAGCAGTTCGATAAAGAAGTCCAGGTCCATTTTAGGGTGAACGCCACCCACAATATGCACTTCGGTAACGGGCTGTCCGTCGTAGCTTTTTACGATGTCGAGCATCTGCTGGATGCTCAGTTCCCAACCTTCTTCGCGGTGGGCATATAAACGGGAATAGGAACAGAATTTACAGGAGAACACGCATACATTGGTGGGTTCAATATGGAAATTCCGGTTAAAATAGGTCTTGTTACCATGTTTCTGCTCACGCACCCAGTTGGCCAGTGCGCCAAGATAGGCCAGGGAGCCTTTTTCGAAAAGCGTAACGCCCTCATCGAAGAAGATCCTTTCCTTGTTCAGTATTTTTTCGCCGATCTGTTTGAGTTGTGTATCCTGTGCGTTGGCTACCAGGTTAAAAGGGTCTGATACTGCAGAGATCATAGTCACATATTTGAGGCACGAAATTAATCAGTAATTGGCAATCGGAAATTAATAATTGTCATTGGCAGATTGGGAAAAACCCCTTACATCTGCGCGTGCACAGGGCTTTTATCCGATGTCCGGATGATCAATGTTTTACGGGTTCCAGAGCGTTCCTGTCGTGTTTATAACGGAATACGATCGGGAATATGATACCCAGGATCAGTGCATATCCTGCAAAGCTGAACCAGATATTCTGCCAGTTCTTTACGCCATCTACCGTAAAATAATCCACTACCCAGCCGCTGATGGTTCCTCCGAGATAGGCACCGATACCATTGGTCATGAGCATGAACAGCCCCTGTGCGCTGGCGCGGATCTTGATATCGGCTTCTTTTTCAACAAAGAGAGAGCCCGAGATATTGAAGAAATCAAAAGCCATACCATAAACGATCATGGATAACACCAGCAGGTACAGACCCGGCCCCGGATCACCGATGGCAAAAAGGCCGAAACGGAATACCCAGGCAAAAATACTCAGCAGCATTACGTTCTTGATGCCGAAACGTTTGAGGAAAAACGGGATGGTCAGGATGAACAGGGTTTCTGATATCTGCGAAATGGAGATCAGCATATTGGGATGCTGTACCCCGAATGAGTCAGGGTATTTATCCTTAAAATCGTCCAGGAAAGGAGAACCGAATGCATTGGTGATCTGCAGGGCAGCGCCCAGCAACATGGCAAACAGGAAGAAAATGATCATCTTTTTCCTGCGGAACAAGACAAATGCATCCAGTCCCAATGCCGCTACCAGGCTGCGTTTGGCATCCACCGCAATACGGGTACAGGAAGGCATGGTAAAAGCGTACAGTCCCAGCAACAGACCCGATCCGGCGCTCACGTATAATTGGAGCGGACTTTTGGTCCACCCAAAAATATCCACCATCCACATAGCCACAATAAAGCCTATGGTTCCCCATACGCGGACGGGGGGGAAGTCCTTCACAATATCATATCCCTTTTTTTCAAGGACGATATAAGAAACGGTATTGTTCAATGCGATGGTGGGCATGAACGCCATAGAGTTCAACAGCATGATCAGGTAAAAAGTGCGATAATCGGTAACCGTAGAGGCCCAGATCAGTAACAAGGCGCCGATGATATGTAAGGAACCCAATACTTTTTCGGCATTGATCCATCGGTCGGCCACGATTCCCATCAGGGCTGGCATAAAGAGCGAAGCAATACCCATGGTGGCATACACAGCTCCCACTTCACCACCGGTAAACTTGAGTGTAACGATCATATAACCACCCAGAGAGATCAGCCAGGAACCCCAGACAAAAAATTCCAGGAAATTCATCAATATCAGCCGCGCCTTAATGTTCATAGAAGCATCGTTTGGGTTCAGAAATCAGCGTGAAAGATAGGGAATAATGAATATTGAACAAGGAATGATGAAGGTTGAATCGGCCGGTGAAACAGATGGACAGACGAACAGATGAACAGATGAGCAAGGAACTGATGAACGGAAGTAGGAGGGTAGTGGGCCGGTAGTGTTTACGCCACCGGATTCATATCGTTATGAACACAACTTCAACAGTCATCTGTTCCTTGCTCGTCTGTTCAATTGTTCAAAAAAAAAGAGCCCGAAAATCGGGCTCTTTTCAAAATATCTCTGCGGCAATTAAATATGTGCCTGGATCTTTTTGTCCAATACGGATTTCGGTACGGCACCGATCTGTTTGTCTACGATCTGACCACCTTTGATGAACAGGATGGCCGGGATGGAAGTGATGCCATAATTCACACTCAGGTTAGGGTTATGGTCAACATTCACTTTACCTACATTGATCTTGCCATCATATTCCTTAGACAGTTCTTCAATAACGGGTCCGATAGCACGGCAGGGACCACACCATTCTGCCCAGAAATCCACCAGCGTCAGTTTATCGCTGTCCAGTACTTTTGACTGGAAATTTGCGTCTGTTAATTCTAAAGCCATTTTTTACGATTTAAGTTGTTTATGATTTATCTCTACTGATAGAAGGATGTCAAATATAAATCCAAACCCTGGTTTATGCTGTTTTGACTTTTCCACCATTGTGATTAATGACGTTGCAACAGTAAAAACCTGACAAGGGGGCAGTTTTTCCCACAAAATCCGGTATAATAGGTGGTAAATAGCCTCCTGGGATCATTAAACTTCGGGTTCTTTTGGCTGTCAGACCGGATACCCCGCCTTTGATCATCAAACCCTGTATCCTATGAACCGGAAAAATTTTCTTTCAGCCTCGGCTGTTTTATCGGCAGCCACCATTCTGCCTCTGAATTCCGTAGTTGCGCAGCATTACCAGGAAAATGGGCTCGATAAACTTACCAATGCCAATGGCGAATTCCAGTTACTGAATCTTCCTTATAACCGGAATTTCCTGGAACCCTATATGGATGAGGAAACGGTGTACCTGCACCATACCTTTCACCATGGAGGCGCGGTGAAAGGGGCCAATAAAGACCTGCAGATGATCCGCAAAGCCATGGACGAGGGAAACCTGGAAACGGTTGACTACTGGACAAGAAAACTCAGTTACCATTTCTCCTCACATGTGTTGCATACCATTTTCTGGACGAACCTCACCAATAAAAAGACCGAACCATCGGGCACTTTGCTGAAAAGGATCGAAAAGGATTTTGGCAGTTACGACAAACTGAAAACCTACCTCTCCAAAACCGCTAAAGATGTGGATGGCAACGGATGGGGCATACTGGGTTACCAGCCTTATGCCGACAAACTTACCCTGTTACAATGCGAGAACCATGAAAAACTTACGCAATGGGGGGTGATACCCTTACTGGTGATCGATGTGTGGGAACATGCCTATTACCTGAAATACAAGAACAAGCGTAACGATTTTGTAGACACAATGCTGAATATCCTGAACTGGGACAATGTAGCAGAACGCCTGAATACGGCAGAGAAGCTGGTGTAACGATCCTAACCTGCAACACCCACATGGATGTCCACATCCGGGTTGTTCATCAGGAACTCGGCCATTTCTTCGTTCATCTGGAAACCCCTGTCGAAACTGCTCAGCGTGATCTTCAGGTTATCCTTGGGTTCAAAAATATTGAACTTCAAAGTGGCTTTACCCGGGTTACTGCGGACGTTCTTATCAACAAAACCCACAAAATCAGGGGTGACGGAAGCCGGGTGCATATTGATCTCGATACTGCGGGTCAGGTTCTGCTTCACGGTTTCCAGTAAGGACATGCTATTGATCTTGAATTCAAAATTGTTGGGCTGGTTGAACCGGTTACGGAAAAAGCCGGTCAGCAGGATATTCTGCCCCTTTTCCAGGTAGTTCTGGAATTTGATATAATCTTCACTCCAGAGAACAAATTCGGTTTTGCCTGTAAAGTCCTCAATCACGAAGGAACCGAAATTCTTGCCTGTCTTGGTTACCCGGTGCTGCACATCGATCACCAGTCCTGCTACACGCAAACTCTTTCCCAGGTTGGGTTGCAGGCCCAACGAATCCTTGATCTCATTAAAATCGCTGATCCGGGTAATCCCATAATGTTTCAGTTCGAATTTGAAATGGTCCAGCGGGTGGCCGCTCATGAACATACCGGTCACTTCTTTTTCATGATCCAGCAGTTCGGTCAGTGTCCAGGGTTCGCAATTGGGGATCTTGGGTATTTGTACCTGCATGGCATCTGAAAGGTCACCGAACAGGGTATTGGCGGTTCCGGCGGCAGTTTGCTGCGCCTGTCCGTAGGCAATGATGCGTTCCAGGCCGCTCTGCCGTTCGTTTTCAGGTGTATAGAAATACTGCGCGCGGTGGTAGGCCGTAAAACAATCGAAAGCGCCGGAATAGGTAAGACTTTCCAGTGATTTTTTGTTCACGTTCTTCTGCAGCACGCGTTTGATAAAATCGAAAATGTCTTTATACGGGCCATTCTTTTCCCTTTCTGCGATCACCGTATCCACAGCCGCATCTCCTACACCTTTTAAGCCTCCCAAACCGAAACGGATCTCACCCCGCTGGTTCACGGCAAAACCTTTCAGTGATTCATTGATATCCGGGCCCAGTACTTTTATGCCCATGCGTTTACACTCTTCCATGAAGAAAGTGATCTTTTCGATGGCTCCGGCATGGTTCAGTACCGCCGACATATATTCTCCCGGATAATGCGCTTTCAGGTATGCCGTCTGGTAAGCCACAAACGCATAACAGGTTGAATGCGACTTGTTGAATGCATACTGGGCAAAAGCTTCCCAGTCGGTCCAGATCTTTTCCAGTTTGTCGGCAGGGTGGCCTTTGGCCGTGGCTCCGGAAATAAACTGGGCTTTCATCTTATCCAGTACGGCTTTCTGTTTCTTACCCATGGCTTTCCGCAACACGTCCGCATCGCCCTTGGTAAAACCGCCGATGCTCTGGCTCAACAGCATCACCTGCTCCTGGTAAACCGTGATACCGTAAGTATCTTCCAGGTATTCCTTCATATCGTCCAGGTCGTAACTGATGGCTTCACGACCATGTTTCCGGTCGATGAATTTGGGGATATAAGCGATCGGGCCCGGACGGTACAGGGCGTTCATCGCGATCAGGTCGTCGAACTTATCCGGTTTCAGTTCGCGCAGGTATTTCTGCATACCCACACTTTCAAACTGGAACGTGGCATTGGTCTCGCCTTTCTGGTATAACTGGAAGGTCTTTTCATCATCCAGCGGAATATTGTCCAGGTCTATATCTACGTTATGGTTCTGCTTGATGAGTTCCAGCGCCGTTTTTAAAATGGAGAGGGTCTTCAAACCCAGGAAGTCCATTTTGATAACGCCGGCATCTTCGATCACACTTCCTTCGATCTGGGTAACCCAGAGATCGGAATCCTTTGCGGTGGCAACCGGCAGCAGTTCGGTCAGGTCTTTGGGGGCAATGATGATACCGGCCGCATGTATACCGGTATTGCGCACGGAACCTTCCAGTCTTTCGGCCTCTCTCAATACCTGTGCACGGATATCCGTACCGTTATAGATCTCGCGGATCTTCTTTACGTTCTCAATATCGTCCTGCTGGTAGGCTTCTTTTTCTTCCAGTGATTTCTCACCTTCTTTTGCGGTGAGCGGTGCATGCAACACACGCCGTAATTCCGTGCCCGGTTTATCCGGAACCAGTTTGGCCAGCATATTGCTTTCGGCCAAGGGCAGATCCAGTACACGGGCCACATCCTTGATACTCATTTTGGCCGCCATGGTACCATAAGTGATGATCTGGGCTACCTGGTGTTTGCCATATTTGTCCACCACATAATCGATCACTTTCTGCCGGCCCTCATCATCAAAGTCGGTATCGATATCGGGCATGCTCTTACGGTCCGGGTTCAGGAAACGCTCGAACAGCAGGTTGTATTTGATAGGATCGATATTGGTGATGCCAATGCAATAGGCTACCACACTACCGGCAGCCGATCCACGGCCCGGGCCCACAAATACGCCCATATCCCTGCCCGCTTTGATGAAGTCGCTAACGATCAGGAAGTAACCGGCAAAACCCATAGTCTTGATGGTAAACAACTCAAAATCGATCCGCTCCTGTATCTCCGGTGTGAGATCGGAATAACGTTGTTTGGCACCCTCATAGGTAAGGTGCTTCAGAAACTCCCACTGGTTCAGGTTGGCATCACCGTGTACCTGGAAATTCTTCGGAATAGGGAAGGCAGGGAGCAGGATGTCTTTTTTAAGGTTCAGGATCTCCACTTTGTCCACCACCGCCTGCGTATTCTCCAGGGATTCCGGTATATCGCTGAACAGCTTCGACATCTCATCCGTGGTCTTGAAGTAGAACTGGTCGTTGGGGAATTTGAAACGGCGGTTCTTCAGTTGGATATCATCGTTCACAAAATCATCGAAACCCGGCGTGCTCTGTTTTTCTCCTGTATTGATGCAAAGCAGGATATCGTGCGCGTTGGAATCGTCCTTGTCTACATAGTGACTGTCGTTGGTGGCGATCACCGGCACCTGGTATTTCTTAGAGAACTTCAGCAGGGTCTGGTTGATGAGTTCCTGCTCTTTCATATTGTGACGCTGCAGCTCAATATAGTAATCCTCACCGAACAGGTCCAGCCACCATTTGAATTCCTGTTCCGCTTTTTCCTCTCCATCGTGCAGGATGGTCTGTGGCACATAGGCGCCAATGCAGCAGGTGGTAGCGATCAGCCCTTCATGGTATTTTTCGATCAGTTCCTTGTCGATACGCGGGTACTTGCTGTACATACCCTCAATAAAACCCAGCGAAGTCAGTTTCACCAGGTTCTGGTACCCGATCTTATTCTTGGCAAGCAATACCTGGTGGTAACGCTCATCCTTCAGTTCTTTGGTAAAGGTTTTGATATGCCGGTCTTTCACCACATAAAACTCACAGCCTACGATCGGTTTTACCGTAGGTTCCAGGATATCTTTTCCATTGGCATCCTTACCCACCACTTTGGTGTTCTTCCAGGCCTGGCTCACAAAATTGAAAGCGCCAAACATATTACCGTGATCGGTAATGGCCAGTGCCGGCATGCCGTCTTTCATGGCTTTTTTATACAGGCTGTCGATCGGTGCGGCTCCATCGAGTAACGAGTATTGGGTATGCACGTGTAAATGTGAGAACTGGGGCATGGAGAGGTCTGTAGTTTGGGGTTTGGGTCTGGAGTTTTAAGGGGATCCGGACAGGCGACAAATATCGTTCATCTGCCTCCCGGAAAGAAGTCATTTTTTTCCACAACTGCCGGTCCGGCACGTCTTTTCTGAGCCTGGTAACTTATCCACATCCCGGATAACGGTTCACTAAATTGCAAAAGTTATTCCCCTTATCCTTTTTTCAGCCTGTTGGCACTTAACTTGCGGATATTGGTATATGAAAAAATTACAGGTATCATATCTGCTTTTGTTTGCCATGCTTGTGCTGTCGGGCTGTAGTTCCATTCGTAAAATCTCTACGAAAGACAGTGCTTCTTCTGCCACGGCTCTCAAAAAAATAAGGTCCACTGCCAAACGTGAGTTTATCAACGGTATAGAAGTTACCCCCGGTTACCTGGTTACTTCCAGCCAGAAAACAGGTTCCGGCAATACGAAAAAAGGAGGGAAGGAGGAGTCTGCTGGTTATGGTAAAGCGGAAAACCGGCTCATGTCGTTCGGTATCGAGAATGCCAATATGTTGCAGCTGAAATATGCCATTGCCACCGATGCTTCGGTAGAAAAGCTGACCAATATCCCTTTGCTGGAAGTGATCGATAAATGGTGGGGAACCAAGTACTGCATGGGTGGCAGCACCGATAACTGCATCGATTGTTCTGCGTTCACCCAGGTGATCATGCGCGATGTATACCAGGTAACCCTGCCAAGAACCTCGCAGGAACAGTATAATTTTGCAGAAAAGATAGAACTGGAAGACCTGCGTGAAGGTGATCTTGTGTTTTTTAACACCAGCGGACGTGATATTTCGCATGTAGGTGTTTACCTGCTCAATAACAAATTCGTACACGCAGCCACCAGTGGCGGGGTCATGATCAGCGACCTGAACGAAAAATACTGGCAACCGAAGTTTCGGGGAGCCGGGAGGGTGACGAAGTAATTAGAAATTGGTAATTGCTCGCTTTAAACTTCTCTGCGAAATCTCTGCTTCTCCGCGGCTCTGCGTTGAAGTCTTCCAACACAAGACGCAATTCCTAATGAATAATGATTAACTATTCTTCCCTCTGAACGAATTGACCCTTTTTAGAAAAACAGCATATAGCTGTCCTGCATCGGGCGTTAACTGGAAATAGAAGATACCGCCGATCATGATGGTTGAGAAGCTGATACCCCGGAGGATCAGTCCTGTCCAGCCATGAATATCTTTCATAAGTAAATAACAGAATCCATATGCTGCTATCGCCAATAAGAGTGAATAGAGTGTTTTCAGGGTAAAGGGCTGCATATTGAATTTCCGTCTCAGGAACTCGAAGCGGATAAAATTGTACACTGAATACGCAGCCAGCTCTGCAAAAGCCGAGCCGATGATACCATAGTGTTTGATCAGGAAATAAGTAAGGGGCAACCGGAAAGCCAGCAACACCACACCGCTGTAAAAATCGAAACGCCAGAAAGTGGAGGTATTGATCACCATTGCATTCAGCCCGGTGCCGGCATCAATGATGCGGACCATTCCCAGGATGAACAGCACACCCAGGCCATCCGCATAATCTTTCTGGATATTCAGTACCTGCATGCCATCCAGCACATTCAGCCAGATATTACCGAAAATGAACAGGGATAGCAATAACAGGTTAATGCAGGAACGCTGGTAAATACGGTAGATCTCTTTGTAATCCTTGTCCTTCCAGGCGCGTGACAGAACACCCGCCGAGATGGACTGGATACTTCTTTGCGGAACCTGGATGAGGTTAGCCGCATATTGGGCAAATACAAAAATACCGGTGGCGGTCAGTCCTTTTAAACTGGCGATGATCAGGCTGTCGATGGTAGCTGCCACAGCAACAATCAGTGTTCCGCCGAAGATCAGGGCCTGCACGCTCAGTATCTTTTTCCAGAACTTACGCGTTACCCGGCTGATCCGGAATGTGAAGTATAAATGACCGGTGCGATACAGGTAAACCAATAATACCAGGAACACCACCAGGTACTGGAAAGCGAACAGGTAAATAAAGTATTCGAAACTGAGCACTTTAAAGTAGAACAGCAGTATCAAAACACTGGTGAGGATGCGCAGTCCGGTCTCTTTCAGAAAATTGGAAAGCACCGATTTGTTCACGGCCCAGCAAAAACTTTCGATCACCGAAAAGAACAGCATACCCATGGCAAAGGGGAACAGCCAGAAATAATAGTCCACCACCAATGCGGACTTCTCTGTGAATTTCCTGATGAACAGGGGTTTAAAATACCAGCCACCCCACAATACCAGAAGAAACCCGATAAATGAGGCCAGCAATGCCCAGGACAACAGGTCAATCTTTTTTTCGGGCAGATTGTCTTTGTAATACGGATAGAATTTATAGATCACCGGTATCACGCCCAATGCCCCAAATGCGAACATGATCTGCCCAAAATCGAAAAAGATACGGGTCAGTGCATATTGGCTGGGGGTGAATATGTTACCTGTTTCGTAAAAAAAGAAAGGGGTAGAAGTGGTATAGAAATAGTTATTGACAAAACCAATCAGGAACCCGATATACACCAGTATACTGGAAATGATCGTCTGTTTTCGTATACTCCCCATGGTGGTTAATTAGTAATGAATATTTTTTGCGCCGGTGACAGACAATTTAGTAATGTGCGAATATGGAAGAATTTACTGATACTACAATTACTAATTATTCATTACTAATTACTCCTTCCTACTTAGCTTTCACCACCACATAATAATTCTTCTCGATCTCTTTAAAAGGGAAAACCGCTAAGTCTCCGGGCTTGAGTTGTTTGGTGTTCCATTTATTGGATTCAGGTCCCAGCAACAGACCGCCTTTGGGCGTGTTCAGGAAAATGGGAAGATTAAAGCCATCAACGCAGTTGGTATAGCGGTATGACAGGGTTCTCTGATCGGCCGAAACCGTATATTCAAACACAGGTATCTGAGTGGCGCGTAGATACTGGTCGAATATTTTCTCAACGCTGCTGCCGAAATACTGGCTTACCACCTGCTGAATATCTTCGGTAGTGACCGTCTGGTGGTAGAATTTCTTACCCAGGAAGCGGAGCATTTCCCGGAACTTCTCATCATCATTCATGGCATGGCGGATGCTGTGCAGCATATTACCCGATTTGGGATACATATCACCGCTGCCTTCTTTATTCACGCCATAAGGGCCGATGATGGGTTTATCGTTCCGGATACCCCTGCGGGTGCCGTAATTGTATTCATTGCCGGCCTGTTTGCCAAATACATACTCTGTGAACAGGGTTTCGGAATAATTGGTAAAACCTTCATGTATCCACATATCGGCCAGGTCTTTACTGGTAATGCTGTTGGCAAACCATTCATGGCCGCTTTCGTGAACGATGATGAAATCCCATTTCAGTCCCCAGCCGCTACCGCTCAGGTCACGGCCCAGGTAACCGTTCTGGTATTTGTTACCATAAGCAACGGCGCTCTGGTGTTCCATGCCCAGGTGCGGGGATTCTACCAGTTTGTAACCGTCCTCATAAAAAGGGTAGGGCCCCATCCAGTATTCAAAGGCGCGCAGCATGGTCTTGGCCTGTTTGAACTGTTCTTTGGCTTTGTTGAGGTTATTATCCAGTACCCAGTAACTCAGGTCCAGTTTGCCTTTTTCACCCATCAGGGTATCCGTAAAGTTGACATATTTACCGATATAGGGTACCAGGTTGTAATTATTGATAGGGTTCTTCACTTCCCAGCGCCAGGTCAGGTTACCCGGACTGTAACTCTTACTGCTGATCAGTCTGCCATTGGCCACCGCCACCAGTGTATCCGGTGCTGTGATGAGCATAGTGGCGCCGTTATCCGGTTCATCGCTCTGGTGGTCCTTGCAGGGATACCATACACTGGCACCAAGGCCCTGGCAGGCTACCGTCATCCAGGGGCGGCCTTTTTCATCTTTCTGGAAGATCCAGCCACCATCCCAGGGAGCCCGTTTCGCTATTTTAGGAGATCCCTCATAGGCCAGGGCCAGTTTATGCCTACTGCCTTTTACCAGGTTCATGGGGATATCGATCCAGTAAACATTTCCCTCGCGTTTATATGTCAGTTTGGTATCGCCCAGGTAAGCTTTGGTCAGCTGCATCGGCTCCTGCAGGTCTATCTGCATGGTCTTACCGGGACGCAATACCTTGAATTGGATATCCTCTTTGCCTTTGATCGTTCTTTGGGTAAAATCAGGTGTTACGCCGATGCTGTAATGCAGCACATCCCACCAGGTACGGTTCTTATTCAGGCTGCCGCGGAGGCTATCTGCTTTGGTGAAAACTTCTTTGTCAGCACCTAATTGCGCCTTCGCCATACCCCAACTGCACACAACAGCCAGCAGCAGGAATCTGATTTTTGTATTCATTGCTTAAAATTATGATATTCGGGGGGCATGAATGTGAATAATAAGATAATTGTCCTTCCCGTTTTCAAACATACCACCGATCTCCGGTATCTGTTCTGGCTGCTGCCTGCTTTGATTGCCATGGCCTGTCAACAGGCCCGGACAGAAAAACACCAGGTGTTTTACTATAACGAATCCACAGGTATCGCCACGCTGGATCCCGCTTTTGCCAAGAACCAGTCGATCATGTGGCCGGTTCACCAGATATATAATACACTGGTGGAGATAGACAGCGGACTGAACCTGGTGCCTTCGGTTGCCCGTAATTGGGACATCAGCGAAGACAGGCTTACCTATACCTTCCATCTCAGGAACGACGTGTATTTCCACGACAACAAAGCTTTTGCCGGAGGAAAAGGACGGCGCATGACAGCAGCGGATGTTGCCTACAGCCTGCAGCGCATCATCGATAAGAATACGGCCAGCAGCGGTGCCTGGATCTTCAATGACCGGGTGGATACCACGGAAGGATTTACCGCACCGAATGACTCTACTTTTCAATTGAAACTCTTGCGGCCCTTTCATCCCATACTGGGCATCCTGAGCATGCAGTACTGCAGCATTGTACCCCGGGAAGTGGTGGAGAAATACGGCAAGGATTTCCGCAGGAACCCCTGTGGTACCGGTCCTTTTCAGTTCGCTTCCTGGGATGAGGGAGAGGCCCTGGTACTGCATAAAAACCCCAAATACTGGGAGAAGGACAGCAGTGGCCGTTCATTGCCCTACCTCGACGCAGTAAAGATCAGTTTCTTCGATAACAAAGCCACGGAGTTCCTCCAGTTCCGCCAGGGAGGATTGAGTTTTGTGAACGACCTAGACCCTTCTTTCAAAGATGAAGTGCTGACCAAAAAAGGCGAACTGCGTAAACAGTGGGAGGGAAAGATCCTGCTGAAAAAACATCCTTACCTGAACACGGAATACTTTGGCATACTGGTGGATGAGAACAATCCGCTGGTAAAGAACAGCGCCAATGGCAACCGGCTGGTGCGGCAGGCCATGAACCATGCCATCAACCGCCGTCAGTTGATGATGTATATGCGCAACTCCATCGGCATACCGGCCGAAGCGGGTTTTGTGCCAGGAGGTTTGCCTTCGCGTAATACGGAGATGGTAAAAGGGTATCCCTATGATCCGGCCAAAGCCAAACAATTGCTGAAACAGGCCGGTTTCCCTGATGGCAGGGGATTGCCCACGGTAAAACTGCTCACCATCAATATCTATGCGGATATCGCCAGTTTTGTGGCCCGGCAACTGGAAGAAGTGGGTATACCGGTGCAGGTGGAAGTGATACAGAAAAGTCTGTTGCTGGAGCAGACAGCCAAATCGCAGGCCCAGTTCTTCCGCGGCAGCTGGATCGCGGATTATCCGGATGCAGAAAATTATATGGCCATGTTCTACAGTAAGAACCCGGCACCACCCAACTATACCCGCTACAAAAACCCGGCATTCGACCAACTGTATGAAAAAGCATTGCTCGAGAACAACGACTCACTCCGTTACCGGCTTTACCGCGAAATGGACCAGCTTGTGATCAACGATGCACCCGTGATACCGATCTGGTACGATATGGCTTTTCACCTGGTGCAACCCAATATCACCGGCTTTTATCCGAATGCGTTGAACCTGCTGGAACTGAGAAGGGCGAGATTGGAGGATTAACGGATGCTGTAAGTCAGACCAACACAAAAATCCATCATCTGCTAATTTTTTTTGAGTTTGTTCTTGAACACTTTCTCAAATTTCTCCAGTTTGGGAGCGATCACGAAACGGCAATAACCCTGGTTCTGGTTACTGTTATAATAATTCTGGTGATAATTTTCGGCCGGGTAAAAATTCTTGAAGGGTTCAATATCCGTAACGATCGGCCTGCTCCAGGCGCCGCTTTTGTCCAGTTCAGCCTTGTATTGTTCAGCTTTTTTCCGCTGTTCTTCGTTGTGGTAGTAGATCACGCTGCGGTATTGCGGCCCGATATCATTGCCCTGCTGATCGCGGGTGGTGGGATCATGGGTTTTCCAGAACACTTCGAGCAGTTCATCATAGGTGATCCTGGCGGGGTCGTATACAATGCGGGCCAGTTCCACATGGCCGGTATTTTTATCGCATACCTGCTCGTAGGTGGGATTCTCCACAAAACCGCCACCATAACCACTGACCACTTCGTAAACACCTTCCAGGCGCTGAAAAAAAGCTTCGGTACACCAGAAACAGCCTTCTCCAAAAGTGGCCGTATCCGTTTTTACCCCATTGGGGATCGATTGGCTATGCATAGTTGTCAATTTCTTATCTGTCTTGGGCTGCGCGCAGGCCATGAAGCCGGGTACCAGCCATAAAATGAATAACCAGGTGCGCATCATTTTCCTTTTTTTAAATGTACGACTAAACATCAGTAACAATTGGACGGCGCAATGGTTCAGGAATTACAAGATGGCCCCGTTTTAACAATCCCTATGAAATGTAAGGGATGGCTTTCAGGTCAGCAAGTAACCGCCAGTAAGAGGTTTTCACGGAGATACCCGCTACAACATTACCTTTGCAGCACTTAAAACTGAAAGGATCTCTATGCGTCTGTACCCGGAATCGGCCCTCACTCAACTGGAATTCGACAAGGTCAAAGCTTTGCTGAAAGAGCATGCCCGGACCGAATACGCCAAAACAAAGGCCGAAAACCTGCGGATCCATACAAGGAAGGAATACATCGAGACAGAACTCAAACAAAGTCACGAGTACAAACTCATTCTGCAGCAGGCACAGTATTTCCCCAATGATTTTACCCATAATATCGCCCGCGATATCAAATTGTTGTCCATACCCGGCGCCCTGTTGACCGGTGAACAATGGATGCCGATACGCAAACTGGCCGAAAACATCAGCAATATCTTCCGCTGGTTCGATACGGAACGGAGGCAGGCATTTCCGGCACTGGCGAAAGTGATCGCTGGCAGTTACTACGAGAAGCTGATCATCGAGATGATCGACGAGATCCTGGATGAGAACGGGAATGTAAAGGACAATGCTTCGGAAGACCTGCAAAAGATCCGCATAAGCCTGTTCCGCAAAAGAAATGAATTGCGAAGGGTATTTGAAAAAGTGGTGGCCAAACTGGCCAAAGCCGGATACAGTGCCGATATCGACGAAAGCTTCAGCAACGGCAGGAGGGTAGTGGCGGTATTTTCCGAACACAAGCGCCAGGTAAAAGGGATCCTGCATGGGGAGAGTGACAGTCGCAAGACCGCATTCATCGAACCCGAAGAGACCATCGAACTCAACAACGATGTGTTTGCCCTGGAACACGAAGAGGGTCGCGAAGTGCAGCGAATCCTGCGGGAGCTCACATCACGGTTATCGGTATACGCATCTCTGCTGCAACAATACCTGGAGATCACCGGCGAATACGATTTTATACACGCCAAAGCCCGGCTGGCGCTGGACATGAACGGCCAGTTTCCCGAGCTGGCAGATAAAGCGCATGTACACCTGATAGATGCCTATCATCCGCTGTTATACCTCTACAACAAAACTTCCGGTAAAAAAACAATACCGGTCACACTGACCCTCGACGACAAAAGCCGGATCCTGGTGATCAGCGGACCCAATGCAGGCGGTAAGACCGTGACCATGAAAACCATTGGCCTGAACCAGATGATGTTGCAGAGCGGTTTGCTGGTGCCGGTAAGCCCTTTGTCGCAGATGGGCATTTTTAAACAACTCTTTATCCATATCGGTGATACGCAGAACCTGGAATTTGAACTCAGTACCTATTCCAGTCACCTGCTGCACATGAAATATTTCATTGAAACGGCCAACGGTAAGACCCTGTTCTTCATTGATGAATTGGGTAGCGGTAGCGATCCTAACCTGGGAGGAGCATTTGCAGAAGTGATCATGGAGGAATTGTCGCGCAGGCATTCCTTTGGTATCGTTACCACGCATTACCTGAACCTGAAAGTGATGGCCAACCATACCCAGGGCATCATCAATGGCGCTATGCAGTTCGATGAGGTACACCTGCAACCCATGTACAAACTCATCGTGGGTAAACCCGGCAGCTCCTACACATTTGCCATTGCAGAGCGCATCGGTCTGCCACAACACCTCATCAACCGCGCCAGGAAACTGGTGGATGAGGACCATTTTAAACTGGACAGGCTGCTGAACAGCACCGAGCAGGACCTGCAGCAACTGCAGCAAGAGAAAAAGGAACTGGCCCGGCTGGTAAAAGAGAACGAGAAACTGAAGAAAGAAATGGAACAGGTGATGAACAAGGAACGTCACCGCCAGCAGGTAGAGCTGCTGAAACAACAGAACCGGATAGCAGAAGACAGGCTGGCGTACCTGAAAGACATGGAACGTAAACTGAAGCAGATCGTACTGGACTGGAAAAAATCGGAAGACAAGAACCAGGTGGTCAGGAACCTGCAAAACCTGCTTTTCAAACGCAAGGATGAGATCGTGGTCAATAAACTGGCCAAAAAAGTGGATCAGAAATACAAGGAACTGAACCAGAACATCACGGTTGGCTCGCTGGTGAAACTGAAAAAGAACTACCAGGTAGGGGAAGTGAAAGAGATCCGGGGTAAACGGGCCATTGTACAGATCGGCGTTTTACCGATGAATGTGGATCTGGCCGATCTGATAACAGTGGAAAAACTGGAAGAGAAAGTTGAGAAATAGACCGTCTCAGGTTTTACTAATTTAACCTAGAAGGATATATAGTAGGAAGCTGAACAACCGGACTTCCTGTTACAAACGATGGATCTTCTAAATACTTTGATGCAAATCTGTAAAACTAATAGCATGAAATGCCTGATTGTTCTTCTCGCTTTGGCTATTTGTTTTATCGGATGCTCTGATGGGAAGGGTACACTGACGGTTGTGGATGCATCAAGGGATACGGCATTTCTTATCAAAACCAGTAAAAGCCAGACCACGACGATCATTCTATCAGTTAAGGGTAACGTTGATGATACGATAACCGACTGATATAATCAAATCCAAGTTGTAATGCTCAATATCACGCTTAATCCTCCTATTACCTTCAAGTCGAACTTGTGCAATTTTTGCACAAGTTCCTTTTTCAGACAACTCTTTTGATTTATAAATATTTTTAATGTGTTTTACAATAGACGTTCTATCAGTAGCAAAAAGTTCAGCCAGTTGATATTGATTAAGCCAAACAGTATCCTGTTCAAGCTTCACTTCGATTGAAGTATGGCCGTCACCAGCCTGATAAATAACTATACTTCCTGTTTCCATCTAAGTAAATTTCGATTTGTTTTTCAATATTTTACAAAATGATTCTTCGATAATTACTGAGATTTGGTGTGGAATAGCTTCATATCCTCTCCAATTTTCACATCCAGAATCCGTACATAATGCTGTGTATTTTCCAGGTTTCGGTATCCGGACATCCTGGAAACCGTTTCAATGGGAACCATTATTCAGCGATACGGTGATGACAAACGTATGCCTGGCTATATAGCAGGTAAGTGTCTTTGATATACCCTGTAAGTCCGATATCTCCTTCAGGTAGAGTTTTGTCTATAGCCCTTCCACAAAAAATCACTCCTTGCGCAATCACTGAAAACTGGGGTAAAATAGAGGCAGGATAAAAAAGAAAAAGCCTGCAACTCTTTGATTTGCAGGCTTTCCTTGTATAAGGTTTATCAAAATTAACTGATAAAAGCGGAGAGAGAGTATCTTCTCATACTGTAGACTTTTATATATCTTTATTCCGGTAATAAAATTGAAACATGAAGACGTTCATTCTTAGCTTTTTTCTTTTAATTATTTCCAACCAGCTTTTTGCACAAGAATTTTCAATGGTTTGGAATAGCTCCTTGCGCAAATATGGATGGAAAGACAATACAGGCAAGGAGATAAATTACAAATATGACGATGCAGGCAAGTATAGGGAGGGAATGGTAGCTATCGCTGTTTATGAAAAAGAAAATGAAGCTTACCGCTATAAATGGGGATTTCTTGATGAAAAAGGTAATGTGGCAATCCCCTTAGTTTACCAGCAGGTTAGTGATTTTAATGAGGGTTTCGCATCAGTAAAACAAAATGACAAATATGGATTTATTAATAAAAAGGGCGAGGTTGTTGTTCCGATAAAATATGACGCATCGGCTGGTATGTTTGGAAGCGATCGGGTTGCTGTCAAACTCAAAAAAAAATGGTGGCTTGTGGATACCGTCGGCAAGGAAACAAAAATCCCACACAATTATAAAACCGTAAGTTTTTTTGCGGATGGATTGGCCGCCGTCGAAAATGAAAACGGCCTTTACGGGTATATCGACATCAATGGTTCCGAAGTAATACCCTGTACATACAACCTGACTTACGGATTTAATAACGATATGGCAGAAGTATCTATTGATCAGCATGATCTTGCCAGCACAACGCTCCATGGCATGATCGACAAAACAGGAAAAGAAATAACTCCGATAAAATATACCAGTATTGAAAAATTCGAACAAGGCTTAGCTTTTGTGACCCTGCGTGATAAA
The DNA here is from genome assembly GCA_016183765.1 of Bacteroidota bacterium. Lineage (GTDB taxonomy): Bacteria > Bacteroidota > Bacteroidia > Chitinophagales > Chitinophagaceae > Sediminibacterium. Next base: position 407,702 of record JACPEA010000002.1, on the reverse strand, counting down.
TTTGGACATCCGATAGGCAATTTTTTAAATGCCTCGGGAAAAGAAATCTTGCAGGGTGAATTCGATAAAGTTGGCAGATTACATAATAAATGGATATATGCTTATAATTCTTATGCAAAAGAAGATCAAAATTTATATGATATTTCTGGCAAGCTCCTAAGCTCCCAAGGCCGGTATAGCATCGAGAAAACAACAGAAGGATACCTATGCAAATTTGATGAGAAATATGGCTTTCTCGATACAGCCGGCAATCAGTTAATCCCTTTTATCTATGATGAAATGTTTGCTTTTTCATCTGGGCTTGCAAGAGTTAAATCAGGGGGAAAATTCGGGTATATTAATTCAAAGGGAGCACTCGTATTTCCTCTTCAATACGATGAAGCTGACGATTTTAAACTCGGTGAAGCTAAAGTGAAAGAAGGTGGGAAAGACTATAGGCTTACTGCAAAAGGAGATGTCGCTTTTGTTCCTAAAGACCCGAATGCGTTTGTTACTACAAAAGGTGATAAAAACCTGCGCTATGGGAAAAAGAACAACGGAAAATGGTCCATCATTGAATTAAATGGTAAACCTGTGTCTGTTGAATATGATTCTATAAAGGAGACCGCAGATATTCTTATCGGGTTTACTCCATCGGTAGCCATGATCTATGAATATCAATACAATGTCTATCGCAGCTTTACTGCAAACAAATCGCTTGTTCAATCTGTAGTAATTTTTTACAATGTGGGGGTTGGGAATCTCTTTGGCATCACGCAGGAAAAAGGACAATACGGATTATATCTTTTTGACCGTAACACAACACTTCATCCATTTGCTTCAGGTTATCGGATCAGCAAAGATTTTAACGATTATGAATTTATGTTCGACGGAGATTGGTGGATGACAGAAAATATTACGAATGATGCAGTAACACTTATGAAAAAATGCCCGAAATGCAAAGGTCATGGAAAAATCAAAGCGGATAGCATGTACACTGAAAAAGGCGAATGGGTTCCCGGGAAAACCACTACTATCACTACAGCCGGCAAAAGTAATTATGAAACAAAATGGGATCCTAAAACCAATAGCTATAAAGGTACACGTACGATAACACCATCCGTCACAAAAACCGAAACAACAGAAGGACACTATAGTTCCGGTAAGGTTAAAATAGAAAGGATTTCAAAAACCTGTACAGCTTGTAATGGAGTTGCTCATTGGGAAAAGAAAATAGTATGGAATGGCAATGCATATGTTGAAATGAAATAACCATACCCCGAGATCACGGGCTTCAAATATTTAACCGGAAACACTTTTACTCAGGGACAGAGGAAGTAAACTCATACCCATCAAGTTTTTCGATCATTTGCCCGGCGGTCAGCCCATGGTCAAGAATCCGGGTGAGGTCCGAGAGTGTAAAATGAACTGTGTCAAGAGTTAAGTCCTTAACTTTAAAACACAGAAAATGGAAAACAACAATCCTGGAAGCCTCGATTACGAGGTAATGAAACAAAAGCTGAAAGAGCAGTTCCGAACGGGTAAATCATTGTTCAGTAAAGGAAGAGCCCTTGCCCCCCTGCTGGAAGAGTTGATCAATTCTATGCTTGAGGGCGAGTTGGAAGGTCATCTGGATGAAGATGAACGTCAACAAGGTAATCGCAAAAATGGCAAGGGTAGTAAGTTGCTGAAGACCCCAGCCGGCAGTATCGAGATCAATACGCCACGCGACCGGTTGGGCAGTTTTGAACCCGAGATCGTGAAGAAGCGAGAGACGATCATGGCTGCCAGCCTGGAAGACAAAATCATTGGTCTGTATGGCCCTGGCACCAGCCTACGCGACATCAGCGCCCATATTAAACCTCCATTTTAAAACTTCACATATTCATCCGCACCGCAAATGCCTGGTTTAATTCCGCCAATTGTGCTACTGGCTTGCATTTCCTGAGAATTCGGTTATCCAAGTTCCTGAATTGTTTTGGGTAACCGAATAAGACACTTACAGTTTGGTTTTCTTTGTTGTCCTTTGGAGGGGAAAAATGAAAAAAGGCCCGTAAAATCAACATTTTACGAGCCTTTGATACCTTTTGATATGTTATCTGGCGGAGAGAGAGGGATTCGAACCCCCGGACCTTTGACAGTCAACGGTTTTCAAGACCGCCGCATTCGACCGCTCTGCCATCTCTCCGGGTGCAAAATAATAGCGTGGCGGTTGATCTACCAAAAAAAGAATGGATTTTGTCAAAAACATCTTGTTAGCCAATACAGGGGCTTTTCATAACTTACCCATCTCCTAACACATCTGCCATGAAAAAAATCCTTCGTACGCTGGTCATCCTGCTGGTCATTTTTGTTGCATTGTTCTTTATCTATGGTCCATCCTATATTGACCGCTCAAAAAACAAAGTGACCCTTGCCGGGCCCTTCCCCAAACAAAACTGGTACGATTCGATTCCCTTTATTGCCGACCTGCATTGCGATGCCCTGTTATGGAACCGCGACCTGACCCGGTTTCATGAATATGGTCATGTAGACCTACCCCGCATGCAGCAGGCCAATATGGCTTTACAGGTATTTACCATTGTGAGTAAAGTGCCGGTGGGTATCAATATTGAACAGAATCCATCCAACTCAGACCAGATCGGCCTGCTCAATTTTGCACAATTGCAAACACCGGGTAACTGGTTCAGCATCAAAACAAGGGCTTTGCGCCAGTGTCATGACCTGGACCGGCTGGCTAAAAACTCACAGGGAAGTTTTCGGGTGGTTACAAATAAAAGAGAACTGGCCCAATTCATTTCCGACAGGGCCGCTAATCACAAACTAACGGCTGGCATGCTGGGACTGGAAGGTGCGCAACCGCTGGAGAATGACCTCAACAACCTGGACGTTTTTTACAAAGCAGGCGTACGGTATATTGGCCTGGCCCATTTCTTTGATAACGAATGGGCCGGATCAGCGCATGGGATGCAGAAAACCGGCCTTACTGCTAAAGGTATTGAACTGGTGAAAAAGATGGACAGCCTGCACATCACCATTGATCTGGCCCACAGCTCGCAAGCCACCATCAGCGATGTGTTCAGGTACCATACCGGTCCATTGCTGGTATCGCATACCGGCGTAAGGGCACTGTGCGATAACCAGCGCAATTTATCGGATGCGCAGATAGATGAGATCGGAAAACGTGGCGGACTGATTGGCGTAGGATTATGGGAGACTGCTGTCTGTGGTAAAGATGCTGCAGCCACGGCCCGTACCATCAAATATGTGGCCGACAGGATCGGGGTAGATAAAGTGGCGCTCGGTTCCGACTGGGATGGCGCTTTTGAAATGCATTTTGATGTGACCGGCACACCGCTGATCGTTACGGAACTGGTAAAGCTGGGCTTCGACAGGCCGGCCATTGAAAAGATCATGGGCGGTAATATCCGCGATTTCTTTTTGCGAAACCTACCGGAATAACCGGGCAGCTTAGTTCAGGTTCTTCGATATTTTTTTGGCTGCTTCCATACATAGTTTGATCATACGGTTCCGGATCTTGTCGGTACAGCGGAATGCCGGCATATAGATACTGAGACTGGCTACCATGGCATCGTTCCGGTAAACCGGTACGGCCAGGCCGATGATCTGTACGCTGTCTTCGATCAATGCATACCCTTTGTCGCGGATCTGTTCCACCTGCTGGTAAAACTTACGTTGCGTATTGGCATCGTGCCATAACTGAGAGGGGGGCAGGCCAAAACGGGCGATGAATTTCTCCAGTTCCTCATCCGGTAACATGGCGATGAGCAAACGGCCGGTGGAAGAATCGTATGCTTTTTTCTCATCCGGTGTGTGTGCCTGAACCAGCTGGTTGCTTTGTTTGCGGTGGATCACCACGCGGTTTTCGCCATTCAGTACGGCCAGTAAAGTGTTTTCGTTCAATTTGGCGGTCAGGATCTCCATTTCCAGGTCGGCCGCTTCTATCAGGTCTTTCTTATAACCGGTATTGCCCAGTAAGGTGTACAGTTGTTTGCCGGGGAGATAACCTTTCTGTGCATCCAGTTTTTCCAGGTAACCGCGAAGGGTAAGCGTTTTTACAATATTGGCGCAGGTACCGGGTTTCAGGTTGATGCCGGCAGAGATCTCACCCAAAAGTTTAGGTCTTTCCGGGTCACGTGCCACAAACTCAAGGATATCGATCGCCCGATGGATTACCTGTATCATACATCTTTAATTTTCTGTAAAAAACAAACCAAAAATATGGAATGATTCAGAGAAAACCTTAGTTTCAATCCATATAAAAGAATATAATTCCATAACATGGAATAAACGACTGCCTGCTTATGAAACCTGCCTCGCTGCAACAGCGCAATATGCTGTATCCTTTTATACTGGTGACATCACTTTTCTTTTTATGGGGTTTTGTGCATAACCTGGATCCCATCCTGATACCACACCTGAAAAAATCATTCAGTCTGAATACGCTGCAGTCCTCACTGGTAGATTCTGCCGTATTCATTGCTTATTTCGTGATGGCTTTACCGGCAGGGTTCATCATGCGCAAATACGGCTACAAAGCAGGTATCATTACGGGTTTGTTGCTTTTTGCGACTGGATCGTTCCTGTTCATTCCGGCGGCCAATACACAACAATATTTATTCTTCCTGTTGGCACTGTTCATCATTGCCTGCGGCTTAACCATACTTGAGACTGCTGCCAATCCCTACGCATCCCTGTTGGGCGATCCGGCTACGGCCACACAGCGGCTGAATTTTGCACAGTCCTTTAACGGCCTGGCCGTTACCCTGGCACCCATCATCGGTGCACGCATCATCCTCACCAAAGGATTCTCCGATGAAGAGCTGAATGCGATGACGGAAACAGCCCGTAAACTGGCACTGGCATCGGAAGCGTCCAGTGTAAAAACGCCGTACCTGGTATTGGGTAGTATCATCCTGTTAGTGGCCATCCTGTTTGCCCTGATCAAATTACCGGAGATCCAGGATAATGATGAGCAGGCTGTTGGCAAGAACCTGTTCCATAGTCTCCGCCACAGCCACCTCCGCTGGGCCGTAATCGCACAATTCTTTTATGTAGGCGCACAGGTATGTGTGTTCAGTTTCTTTATACTCTTCGCCGTGGATGCAGCCGGTATTGACCGGGTGAAAGCGGCGGATTATCTTGGCTGGGGTTGTGGAATGGCATTTATGATCGGTCGTTTTGCCGGCACTTTCTTTATGAAATTCATCCCACCTGCCAGGCTGCTGGCCAGCTATGCCCTGCTCTGTACCGTGCTAAGTGGTGTCGCCATGTTTGCACAGGGTATGGTTGCCGTTTATGCGGTGATCGCCATTGCCTTTTTCATGTCGATCATGTTCCCTACTATTTTTTCACTGGGTATCCGCGAACTGGGGGGTGATGCTAAATTTGGCAGCAGTTTGATCGTAATGGCCATCGTGGGAGGTGCTATCTTGCCTCCGACGATGGCACAGATCAGTGATATGACAGGCAATATCCAGCTGGGATATATCGTACCACTCTTTTGTTTTGCCATAGTATTTTATTTTGGATGGAAAGGGCAGAGTATCCGTAAAACCGTTTTACCATGAACAGGTATTGTTTTGCACTTGACCTGGTGGATGAATCCGACCGCATCGCGGCTTATGATGACTGGCACCGGAAAGTATGGCCGGAGATCATCGGCAGCATTACCGCATCCGGCATCACGCAGATGCAGATCTACCGGGTGGCCAACCGGCTTTTTATGATCATGGAAGTGAACGACAGTTTCCGTTTTGAAGAGAAGGCAAGCGCCGATGCCGGCAACCCGAAAGTGCAGGAATGGGAACAGCTGATGTGGCAGTTTCAGCAAGCCCTGCCATTTGCTCGGCCTGGCGAAAAATGGGTGCTGATGAACAAGATATTTGACCTGGAACAAGATTATATTCAACCCTAAGAACCGAAGCATGATGTTCTCTTTACAACAACAACAGGCCCTGATCACCGGTGCCGGAAGTGGCATAGGAAAAGCCATTGCAGAAACCTTTGCCCGGCAGGGCGCCATCGTACATATCATCGAGATCAACGAGGAACATGCGAAACAAACCGTTGCAGCCATCGAAGCCGATGGCTGCAAAGCGGCATACCATATCTGTGATGTGAGCGACCAGTCGCAGGTAGCTGCTGTCTTCGGCCAGATCGGCCAGATCGATATCCTGGTGAACAGCGCCGGTGTGGCGCATGTGGGTACAGCAGCCAATACTTCTGTAGAAGATTTTGAACGGGTATTCAATGTAAATGTAAAAGGCACTTATAACTGTTTACACCAGGCCATCCCGCAATTTATCCGGCAGGGAGGTGGGGTGATCCTGAACATCGCTTCTATTGCGGCGCTGGTGGGCATACCGGATCGTTTTGCCTACAGCATGAGCAAGGGTGCCGTATATGCCATGACCATGAGCGTGGCCAGGGATTACCTGCAGGAAGGCATCCGCTGCAATTCCATTTCGCCGGCCAGGGTGCATACACCATTTGTCGATGGATTCCTGGCCAAACACTATCCCGGAAAAGAAAAAGAAATGTTTGCCAAACTATCGCAAACACAACCCATCGGCCGTATGGCTGAAACCAAAGAAGTGGCGGCAATGGCGCTGTATCTCTGCAGTAAAGAAGCTTCCTTTATTTCCGGGAACGACTATCCCATCGACGGTGGTTTTATCAAGTTGAATAATTAGTACTGCAAAAGCAGGATTGTTCGGCTGTCCAGCATGGCTTATCAATAAACTATCAGAAATGGATGGTTTAATACAAATCTCTTTTGCTTTTTTATCCGGTTAATGCAGAACTTTGCCTGGTCGATCACCCAAAAAAATGAGTATGATACCCGCAAAAGCATATGCAGCTTTAGATGCCCAAAGCCCCTTACAACCGTTCTCATTCGAAAGAAGGGACCTGCGCGCAGATGATGTGCAGATCAGGATATACTACTGTGGTGTTTGCCACAGCGATATACACCAGGCCCGTAACGAATGGGGTGGTTCCATGTACCCAATGGTTCCCGGACATGAGATCATTGGTGAAGTGGTAGGCGTAGGCAACGCCGTTACTAATTTCAAAATAGGTGAAAAAGTGGGAGTAGGCGTAATGGTGGATTCCTGCTGCAACTGTAAGAGTTGTAACAAAGACATGGAACAATACTGCGAAGAAGGTATGACCGGCACCTATAACACACTGGAAAGGGATGGCGTTAGTATTGCACAGGGAGGTTATTCATCGCAGATCGTGGTAAAAGAGCGGTTTGTGTTACATCTTTCCGATAAACTGGACCCCGCCGCAGCCGCGCCTTTGCTATGTGCCGGCATCACCACCTATTCACCCCTGCGTTTTGCAGGTGTGAAAGCGGGACAGAAAGTGGCCGTAGTGGGCCTGGGTGGACTGGGCCATATGGGCGTTAAATTCGCCGTATCCTTTGGCGCAGATGTTACCGTGATCAGCACTTCTCCGAAAAAAGAGGCTGATGCCAAAAGGTTGGGGGCACATCATTTCCTGCTGTCGACAGACAAGGAGGCCATGAAAAAACATGCCGGTCATTTTGATGTGATCCTGGATACCGTATCCGCCAACCATGATTACACGGATTTCCTGAACCTGCTTGACCTGGAAGGGAAACTGCTGATCGTGGGTCTTCCTTCTGAAGAACCTTCCTTATCACCTTTCTCGCTTATCACCAAACGCAGGAGTATCATCGGTTCCATGATCGGCGGCATTAAGGAAACCCAGGAAATGCTGGATTACTGCGCCGAAAAGAACATTGTTTCCGATATTGAACTGATCCCGATGAATTATATCAACGATGCCTATGAAAGAATGATCCGGTCTGATGTGAAATACCGTTTTGTGCTGGATATGAGTACGCTTTAAAATATCATTCCCATAAAAAAAGCCCTGGCTGTTACAACAACCAGGGCTTTTTTTATGCTGTCAGAAAATGTTACCAGCCTATTCCATAATCTTCTCCATTATTACTGCTGCCGCCCCACAAACTGCCATGTTTGTGATCGAACAGGATCGCATTGATGGGGCCACTGGTCCTGTTGCCGGTGCTGATCTTATAGCCCATTTTCTTCAGCTCGTTACGCACGGCTTCCGGTGTTTCATTGGAAAGCAGGATACTGCCAGGTCTGGGTTTACGATCGGCCAGTTTGGTTCCGCCCAGTGATAACCATAGCTGGTTGGTATTGAAATTCGGTGCTTCGGTGGCTTTCTGTACGGTCATATCAAACTCTGCCATATTCAGGAAAAACTGCACCAGGTTCTGATCCTGGGTATCGCCCCCCTGTACACCAAAACAGAGATAAGGTTTGCCCTCTTTCAGCGCCAGTGAAGGCGTCAACGTTACACGCGGCCTTTTACCAGGCTCTACCACATTGAACGGATCGATCAGCGGATCCAGTACAAAACTCTGCATGCGCTGGCTCATACCCACTCCGGTACTACCCGCAATGCAGGCCGGTATCCAGCCTCCGCTGGGCACGATGGACACTACCCAGCCCGATGTGTCGGCTGCTTCCACAGAAGTGGTACCACGCCATAAACGATCCATATAGGCTTCATCAATGCCCGGTACCAACTGGTGCAGAGAAGCGGTCTGGTCGTGTTTGGGAATGGCATTTCCGGATCCTGCAGCGCTGTCGGTCAGTGCCACCCGCTGTTTCAGCAGATCGAGATAAGGATTGGTCTTTCCTTCAAAAGGATAGGGATCGCCGGGCTGGGCAAACGCATCGTTCTTCTCATAACCGATCAGTCTGGCCCTTTCTTTTGCGTAGTCCTTGCTCAACAAACCCCTGATGGGCTCCTGTGGCGGAAAAGCAGGATCGCCGTAATAGAAATCACGGTCGGCATAGGCCAGGTTCATGGCCTGGTAAACGGTATGGATATATTTGGGACTGTTATATCCCATGGATTTGAGGTCAAAGTTCTCCAGGATGTTCAAAGTCTGTAACATCATTGGTCCCTGTGTCCATTGCTGCAGTTTGTATACATCAATGCCTTTGTAATTGGTCATCAGGGGCTCTTCAATGATGGGTTTCCATTTGGCCAGGTCCTCTTTGGTGATCAGTCCGCCCTGTTCGCGGCTGCCACGCACGAATTCATCGGCAATATCGCCTTTGTAAAAACGGTCGTATGCCGCCATGATGGCTTCTTTACGGCTCTTCTTTTTCTTCAGTGCGTTTTGTTCGGCTTCTACCAGTTTCGTCAAGGTATTCAGCAAGTCTTTCTGCACAAAAATTTCTCCGGCTTCGGGCGCTTCGCGTTTTTCACCTTTGTGGGTGAGGAATACTTTGGCGGAATAGGGCCATTCCTTGATGCGGTCTTTACCCCGCTCAATACTATTGGCCGTCTGTGCATCGATCGGGTAACCTGCCGCCAGTTGCATGGCAGGTTCCAGCACCTGTTTCAAACTCATGGTGCCATATTCAGATAACATCAGGCACAAACCACCTACGGTGCCGGGCGTTACCGCAGCCAGCGGACCATACTCCGGCGGGAACTGGTAACCTTTGCTTTTAAAAAAATCAACGGTGGCGCCTGTGGGTGCTACGCCCAGGGCATTGATCGCGATGACTTTTTTTGTTTTAGGATTATAGATCAGAGCCTGCGTTTCACCGCCCCAGCTCAATACATCCCACATGGTACAGGTGGCGGCCAGCATGGCACAGGCCGCATCAACGGCGTTGCCGCCTTTTTGAAAAACGATGGATCCGGCTGTGGCTGCCAGCGGTTTACCCGTAATGGCCATCCAGTTTTTGCCATGTAAAGGCGGTTTCTGGGTAGGCTGGGCCAGCAGGGTAGCACCCATAACAACAAGAACCAGGGAGAAAAGAGATTTCTTCATTTGCATTGTTTTAGTTGGTCAGGAAGTCTAAAGATACTCAACTCCCGATTATTTTACAGCCAGATGACAGTTATTGGGCCTTTCCGGCAAATCCGCTAACATTTATCATATTTTACAGCAACCAGCCTGGATAATTTTGCCCCGTACCACAACTTATTGTATGAAGCCATCCATATTACCCTTACTGCAGAAGTACGACCTGCCCACACCCCGTTATACCAGTTACCCAACAGTTCCTTACTGGGATTTTGCCAGCATCAATGAACAGAAATGGAAAGACACAGTGGTGAATACTTTCCGGGAAGAGAACGGTGAGATCTGTATTTATATCCACCTGCCTTTTTGTGAGAACCTGTGTACTTTCTGCGCCTGCACCAAACGCATCACCGTGAACCATGCGGTAGAAGACCCCTATATCAGCGCCGTACTGAAAGAATGGGCCATGTATCGTTCCCTCTTGTCAACCACGCCCACCATCAAAGAGATACACCTGGGTGGTGGTACACCTACTTTTTTCAGTCCTGATAACCTGGAACAACTGATCAGGGGTATCACCAAAGACGCGATCGTTACCCAGGATCATGAATTCAGCATAGAAGTACATCCGAACTATACCACAGAAGAACATATCAAGCGGCTGGCCGAACTGGGTTTTAACCGCATCAGCCTGGGTGTGCAGGATTTTGATCCCAAAGTGCAGTTCGTGATCAACAGGATCCAGTCGTTCGAAAAGACCAAAGAAGTAGTAGACTGGGCACGTACCTACCATTACAACAGTATCAATATCGACCTCGTGTATGGTTTACCGCACCAGACCATCAGCAGTGTGGAGCATACGGTGGAACGCATCAAGACCCTGATGCCCGACAGGATCGCTTTTTACTCTTATGCACATGTGCCCTGGAAAAGTAAGGTACAGCGCCGCTACACAGAAGCCGACCTGCCGGCAGCGGCAGAGAAATGGGCCATGTACAGCAGGGGAAGGGAATTGCTGGAAGCAGCCGGTTTCCAGAGTATCGGCATGGATCATTTTGCGCTGGCCAACGACAAATTATTTACGGCAGCACGTGCAGGGAAGCTGCATCGCAACTTTATGGGGTATACCACTACGCGGTCCAAACTGATCATCGGCCTGGGTGTATCCAGTATCAGCGATGCCTGGAATGCATTTGCACAAAACGAAAAAGAAGTGGAAGCTTATGAGGCCAGGATCAACCAGGGGGTACTGCCCCTGGTGCATGGTCACCTGCTGAATAAGGAGGATGTGGTACTCCGTAAAAAGATACTGGAGCTGATGTGTCGCAACCAGACCGAACTTGATGACCCGGAACTGAATCCCGCATTTGTTCGGGAAGCTTTCCGGAAACTGGCGTTGTTAGAAGCCGACGGACTGGTAATCCTGTCGGGCAACAAGATCGAAGTAACCCCACTGGGCATGTCGTTCATCCGCAATATCAGCGCAGCGATCGATGCCCATCTCTGGCGCAACCAAAGTGGTGCCAATACTTTCAGTAAAGCCATTTGATCCGGCCGGTGCTGTAAAAAAAACGTCCGTTACGGTATAAGACCAATGATGGCGGGTTTGTGCCCGTTCGGCGATCATTGGTGTCCCGACCTGCTATTTACCCACTTATCAAAAAGCCATTCACATAGATGCCTTTCGCCCTTTACCTTTGCACAAATAAGTACCAGCATTGAAGCATCTTTCGGCCCTCAATAAATATTTCTGGAAATACCGCAACCGTTTTTTCATCGGGATCTTTTTCGTGGTGGCTTCCAATTATTTTGCCGTGCTGGCACCACAGGTCACCGGTTTTGTGGTGAACCAGGTGCAGCAGCGTTTACCGGGTGCCAAACCCGCCGCTACCAGGCCGGCACACGATCAGCTGGTGAACTGGTTCGTAGATACCATGCAATCGGGTCATTTCAGTTTTGCCTGGCTGGTGGCCATTTGCAGTCTCACGATCCTGGGACTGGCCATCGTGCGGGGTATCCTGATGTTCTTCATGCGCCAGACCATCATTGTGATGAGCCGGCACATAGAATATGACCAGAAGAACGAGATCTTTCGCCATTACCAGCAACTGGATACACAGTTTTACAAGACACACAGCACCGGCGACCTGATGAACCGGATGACGGAAGATGTGAGCCGTGTGAGGATGTATACAGGTCCGGCGCTCATGTATTTCATCAACCTGGTTACCCTGATCGGTTTTTGTGTGGTGAACATGCTGCGCAAAGATGTGCAGCTGACCTTATTGGTACTGGCGCCACTGCCCATACTCGCCATCACCATTTACCTGGTGAACAGTGTCATCAATAAAAAAAGTGAAAAGATACAGTCCCTGTTATCCGACCTCACCACCAATGCGCAGGAATCCTTTTCCGGTATCCGGGTGATCAAATCCTTCGTGCAGGAAAAAGCGATGCTGGGTTTCTTCCAGAAGAACAGTGAGGAATACAAGAAGAATGCCATCGGGCTGGCCAAAGTGGAAGCCATTTATTTTCCGAGTATGGCATTGATGATCGGGTTAAGCACACTGGTCACGATCATGCTGGGCGGTATGCAGGCATTGGAGGACAGCAGTAAAGTGGGACTGATCGTGGAGTTCGTGATCTATATCAATATGCTCACATTCCCGGTAAGCGCTATTGGCTGGACGGCCAGTATGATACAACGGGCAGCCGCCTCGCAAAAAAGGCTGAATGAATTTCTGCAGACCGAGCCCACCATTGCCAATGCTGCCGGAGCACGTAAACAGACCGTTGCCGGAGATATCCATTTCCGGAACGTGAATTTCACTTACCCGCATACGGGCATAGAAGCGCTGAAAAAATGCAACCTCCATATCCGGAAAGGGGAGAAGATCCTGTTACTGGGCAGAACAGGCAGCGGCAAAACAACACTGGCACAACTTCTGCTTCGTTTTTACGATCCTACCAGTGGCAGTATAGAGATAGGAGGTACTTCCATCCGCGATATCGACCTTACCAGCTTGCGCGAGCAGATCAGTTATGTGCAACAGGATGTGTTCCTTTTCAGCGATACGGTCCGCGACAATATCAGTTTTGGCCTGGCCAGTCCAACCACCCGCGAAAAAGTGGAGCAGGCTGCCGGTTTCGCCAGTGTACACAAAGAGATACTGGGCTTCAGTAAGGGCTATGAGACCATGATCGGGGAGCGGGGCGTTACGCTGAGTGGTGGTCAGAAACAACGGATCTCCATTGCACGGGCACTGATCAAGGAACCCGAGATCATCGTATTCGATGATTGCCTGAGTGCCGTGGATGCCAAAACAGAGAACGAGATCATCGGTAACCTGTACCGCTACCTGCACGATAAAACGGCCATCATCATCACACACCGGATCTTCTCCAGTTTCCCCTTCGATAAGATACTGGTACTCGAGAACGGGGAACTGGCAGAACAGGGAACCCATGAAAGCCTGATGGCCAGAAATGGGTATTATGCCGAACTGTTCAGACTCCAGTTAATGGAAGACCGGGCCGCAGAAAAGCCCGAAAAACCAGCAGACCTGTAAAAGCAGGGATCGCCCAAACCCCGGTTCTACGGGCTGTTTGCCCTTTTTTCGTAAAATTTTGGTAATTCTGAAACAATCCTATATTTGTCCTACTTAAAAAAGGATTCGAAAACCAAAAAACTAACTACTGTGGCGTACGAGAACAACGACAAAAAAATGGAAAGTGTTTACAGCAAACGGATCAGGGCAGGAAAAAGAAGGACCTATTTTTTTGATGTAAGGGCAACCAGGGGGAACGATTATTTCCTGACCATTACAGAAAGCCGTAAGCGCTTTGATGACAATGGGTACGACAGGCATAAGATCTTCCTGTATAAAGAAGACTTTAATAAGTTTATCAAGGCACTGGGCGAAGCGATCGATTATGTGAAGACAGACCTGATGCCCGATTTCGATTTCGATGCTTTCAACCACGAATACGACGACGAAGGTGCACCCGTAGCAGACGTAGCAGAAGAAGCTGAGGTAGTAAATGCAGCTTCCGCTGAGCCTGCAGTTGTTGTGGCCGAAGCGCCGGTTACCCCGGTAGCCGACAGTTCGGTTACCGATGAAGCCGCTTCTAACCTGGCTTCAGAAGAAGTAGACAAATGGTAATGACCTTATCCCGATAAAAAAGAGCCGCTTTTCAACGGCTCTTTTTTTATAGTTTCTTCAGCATCCAGATATCACAACCATTATGCCCTGAATTTCCCATGGGGCCCGTAAGATATGTGAACCCGAACTTCTCATATACGCTGACGGCTTTTTTCAATTCGGGCATGGTTTCCAGGTATACCGAATCAAAACCGTTCTCCTTTGCTTTCTGTAAACAGCGGTCGATCATAAAACGCCCGAGTCCCATGCCACGTACATCAGGGGATAGGTACATTTTCACCAGTTCGCAGGTGGTTTCCGGTAATCCTTCCGTAGGAAAAATACCTGCACCGCCTACCAGCCCTCCATCTTTCACGGCCACAAAATAAGCGCTCAAGGGAGTTGACTGGAACAATTCGAATAAATGATCGGTTGATTCGTCAAAATAAACAGTACCGGGCCTGGCCGCACCGAATTCTTCCAGGCTGTTACGGATGATACGCGCCATGGCGGCGTTATCGGAAAATTGTATGAGTCTGATCTCTATCCCTTCCATTATTATTTTATGAAGCTTTTGAATGCGTTGATCAATCCATTGGTGGAGGCATCGTGCGAATCCACAGCTTCTTCCATGAGCAGCTCAGGCAGTATCTGGTTGGCCAACTGTTTACCCAGTTCCACACCCCACTGGTCGAAGCTGAAAATATTCCAGATCACCCCCTGCACAAAGATCTTGTGTTCATACAATGCGATCAGGCTCCCCAGGGTATAGGGATCGATCTGTTTTACCAGGATGGAATTGGTGGGTTTATTGCCCTCGAATATTTTAAACGGCGCCAGTTTCTTGATCTCTTCCTCAGATTTATGGGCTTTCATCAGCTCCACTTTCACACCATTCTCTGTTTTCCCGTTCATCAGCGCTTCGGTCTGTGCGAAGAAATTGGACAGCAGTTTCACATGGTGGTCGCCGATGGCATTGTGGCTGATGGCCGGCGCAATAAAATCGCAGGGGATCAGGCAGGTGCCCTGGTGTATCAGCTGGTAGAATGCATGCTGGCCATTGGTTCCGGGCTCACCCCAGATCACGGGGCCGGTGGCGTAATTGACAGGATTACCACTCCGGTCAATGCTCTTTCCATTGCTTTCCATATTACCCTGCTGGAAATAAGCCGGGAACCGGTGCATATACTGATCATAAGGCAGGATGGCTTCACTCTGTGCCCCAAAGAAATTGGTGTACCAGATCCCGATCAGGGCCATCAGCACCGGTATGTTCTTATCGAATTTCTCTTTATGGAAATGTTCATCCACCGCATTGGCGCCTTTCAGCAACTGCTCAAAATTGTCGTAACCGATGGTCAGCGCAATAGAAAGACCGATCGCACTCCAGAGCGAGTAGCGGCCGCCTACCCAGTCCCAGAACTCGAACATGTTTGCTTTATCGATACCGAATGCCGTCACTTCGGTCTCATTCGTGCTCAACGCCACAAAATGTTTGGCCACATGGGCCGCATCCTTGGCCTGTTTCAGAAACCATTCGCGTGCGGTGAGGGCATTGGTCATGGTTTCCTGCGTGGTGAAGGTTTTGGAAGCTACCAGGAACAGGGTTTCCTCTGCCTTCACTTTCTTGAGTGTTTCTGCAATATGGGTACCATCCACATTACTCACAAAATAGGTCTTGATACCCTCCACCCAATAAGGGCGAAGCGCTTCGGTCACCATGAAAGGCCCGAGATCGCTGCCACCGATACCGATGTTCACGATATATTTGATCTTTTTACCGGTATAACCTTTCCATTTACCGCTATGCACTTGTTCACAGAAATTTTTCATGTGCGCTTTCACCTTGCGGATGCGGGGCATGATGTCTTTACCCTCCACCAGGATCGCCGTATCGGAAAAATTACGCAAAGCCGTATGCAAAACGGAACGCTGCTCGGTCTCATTGATCTTGATACCTGCAAACATTTCGTGGATGGCGTCTTTCAACTGACAGTCTTCCGCCAGCTGTAACAGCAATTGCAGTGTTTTCTGGTTGATGATGTTCTTGGAATAATCAAAGAGGATATCATCTAACCGGATAGAAAATTTCTGAAAACGGTCAGGGTCCTGCGCAAACAGGTCGCGCATGTGACGGCGACTCATCTCTTCCTCGTGGTGTTTCTTCAATAAAAACCAGGCCTGTGTATTGGTGGGATTGATTCTGGGTAACATAGCTGTGCTGATATTAATGATTCTCTTGCTGCTTTCTTCTCTGCTAAAGGGTGTTGATCGTGTTGATGGTCCGCTGCACATCTTCCGGACGGATATCCAGGTGTACCACGATCCTGATCTGTTTGGGGGAAATGGCCATCACATAAATACCCTGTTCTTTCAACAGGGCTGCCAGTGAGGCTGCTGTATAGTTTCCTTTGACCTCAAAAATAACGATATTGGTTTCAACGGGTAACATCTCACCCACAAAATCCTTGCCAGCCAGCGCCTGCGTGATCTGCTGCGCATGACGGTGATCATCTGCCAAACGTGCCACATGGTTCTCAAGGGCGTAGATACCAGCTGCGGCAAGGTAACCTGCCTGGCGCATACCACCTCCAAATATCTTGCGGATGCGGCGGGCTTTTTTAATGGTATCGCGGGTTCCGATCAGCACGCTGCCCACAGGGGTTCCTAATCCCTTACTCAAACAGATAGAGATCGAATCGAACACTTCACCGTACTGTTTACAGGTCTCATTTTTAGCAACCAAAGCATTGAACAGTCGGGCACCATCCAGGTGTAACTTCATATTATTTTGTAAACAAACCTCTTTAATTTGCTGTATATCAGTAAAGTTATAACAACTTCCACCACCCCGGTTACCCGTGTTTTCGAGAGACACGAGGGTAGAAAGAGGTTTATGCACATCTTCCTTGGGATTGATGTTTTCCCTTACCTGGTCAGCCGTGATACGTCCGCGGTCGCCATCGATCAGCCGAACGGAAGCGCCCGAATTAAAAGCGATCCCGCCTCCTTCGTACTGGTAGATATGCGATAGTTTTTCGCAGATCACTTCATCACCCGGCTGGGTATGACATTTTATTGCTATTTGATTGGTCATGGTGCCGCTGGGACAAAAAATGGCTGCTTCCATGCCAAAAAGGGCGGCTGACATGCTTTCCAGCTGGTTTATGGTGGGGTCTTCGCCAAAAACATCATCCCCAACGGGGGCTTTCATCATAGCTTCCAGCATGCCCGGGGTAGGGCGGGTAACGGTATCGGAACGAAAATCGATCATAAGTTGCGAAGATACTCCGATTCCGGACTGTAACCCACGGAGAGACAGGGATAATTTATACAGATTAACTGCAAAAACCTGCGTTTTTTTGCTCATTTAGGTAAGTTTTTCCACAAAAGCTGGCATAATTCGATGTTCCAACGTACCTTTGCAGGCCTCAGAATGGATTTTCGTTAATTTAACGAAATCCTTTACAGCGTTCATAAAACAATTGGGGTCTTAAAGTCGTTTACTATAAATACGTAACCATACAACATGAGGCAGCTCAAAATCGCTACACAGATTACCAACAGAGATTCGCAAGCCGTTGAGAAGTATCTGCAGGAAATTTCCAAGATCCCAATGATCACTCCCGAAGAGGAAACCACTTTGGCACAACGAATTAAAATGGGAGATCAGCGGGCACTGGACAAACTGGTGCAGGCCAACCTCCGTTTCGTGGTATCTGTGGCTAAGCAATACCAGCACCAGGGTCTTTCCCTGAGCGACCTGATCAACGAGGGTAACCTCGGTCTGATCAAAGCTGCCCAGCGTTTTGATGAAACCAAGGGTTTTAAATTCATCTCTTATGCCGTATGGTGGATCCGTCAGTCTATTCTGCAGGCTTTGGCCGAGCAGGGTCGCCTGGTACGTCTGCCACAGAACAAGATCGGCACTTATAATAAAGCCAACAAAGCCTATATGGCATTTGAACAGGAGCACGAGCGTGAGCCTTCTACCGAAGAGCTGGCCGAGATCCTGGAAATGAGCGAAACAGAGATCAACAATATCTTCCAGAGCAATACCCGTCACACGTCACTGGATGCACCCGTGCACGAAGCAGAAGACGTGGCCATGGGCGACCTGCTGGAAGGCAGCGACGATACCGATGAAGACGTGATGAAGGATTCGCTGCGCGAAGAGATCCGCCGCGTGCTGAAATCACTCAGTCCACGTGAAGCCGAGATCGTGAACGCGTATTTTGGACTGGATGGCGAGAACGGTGTTACCATTGAACAGATCGGCATGAAATACGACCTTACCAAGGAGCGTATCCGACAGATCAAGGAAAGGGCCATCAAACGCCTGCAGAAAGCGCGTTACAGCAATGCATTGAAAGCTTATCTGGGGTAAAATTCTACTCCTGCCATATAACCGGCTCCCTGCATTGCAGGGAGTTTTTTTTGCCTGTAACTTTTATGATTTCTGCTTGTGGTATTACACATAATTTTACCGTATGAAAAAATGGGGGTGGTTTGCAGCTTTGCTCTTTGTTTTCGTTTCCTGCGAAAAGGACATCCAGCTGCAACCCGAAATACAGGCACCGAAACTGGTGGTGGAAGCGCAGATCGAAGACGGGCAGGCACCCTATGTGATCCTATCCAGCTCACTGAATTATTTTGCTACCATCGACGCCGCCACCCTCAACGGCACATACGTTCACAACGCCAAAGTGAGTATCAGCGACGGCAGCAGAAATGTTGCCCTGCAGGAATACAGCATACCGCTTGGTAACGGCTATTTCTTTTACTATTACAGTACCGGCAGTGGTGGTAATTTATTTGGAGAGCAGGGCAAGACCTACCAGCTTAGTATAGAGACCGGGGGACAGCTTTACAAATCAACTACCCATATACCGTTTCTCACCAAGAAGATCGACTCGCTCTGGTGGAAAAAAGCCCCGTTCAATACTGATACCAATAAAGTGGTACTGATGTCAAGGGTTACAGATCCTCCGGGCTTGGGCAACTATATCCGCTATTTTACCAAAACAAACAGCGAAGAATTCTTTCCGGGTATGAACAGCGTGTTCGACGACCAGATCGTGGATGGAAAGACATACGATATCCAGATAGATCAGGGAGTCACCAAAAACCAGAAGATCAAATTCGAGGATTACGGTTATTTCAAAAGAGGGGATACCGTGATCGTGAAAATGTGCAATATCGACAAAGCCAGTTTTGACTTCTGGAAGACCTGGGAATTTGCGTACCAGTCTATCGGCAACCCTTTTTCCACCCCCGGAAAAGTCATCGGGAACATCGATAATGGCGGATTGGGATCCTTTTGCGGTTATGCGGTACAGTACAAAAGGCTGATTATCCCCAAATAAACCGTTTTTGTGTACAATCAAAGCGTATAATCCGTAAGGGATTGATATTTTTGTTCGTTTAAAAAGATAAAAGACTACATATGTCAAATGAGGCTACAGAAAGGGTGCATATCCTGATCATCGGATCAGGCCCTGCAGGATATACGGCTGCCATTTATGCGGCCAGGGCGAATATGAAACCGGTGTTGTACCAGGGTATACAACCAGGAGGACAGCTGACCATCACTACAGAAGTAGAGAACTATCCCGGTTACCCCGATGGGATACAGGGGCCGGAGATGATGGTGAATTTTGAGAAACAGGCTGCCCGCATGGGAGCGGATATCCGGTATGGACTGGCCACCAAAGTGGATTTCAGCCAGCAGCCTTACAAAGTATGGATCGATGAGGAGAAACTGATCGAAGCGGACGCAGTGATCATCAGTACCGGAGCTTCTGCCAAATGGCTCGGTCTGCCCAGCGAGGAACGCCTGAACGGTTTTGGCGTAAGCGCCTGTGCCGTTTGTGACGGATTTTTCTTCCGCGGCAAGGATGTGGCCATTGTTGGGGCAGGAGATACCGCTGCAGAAGAAGCGATCTATCTCTCCAAACTCTGCACCACCGTTCATATGTTCATCCGGAAAGACAAGATGCGCGCCAGTAAAGTGATGCAGGACAGGGTACTGAACACCCCGAACATCAAAGTATACTGGAACACCGATACCGAAGAGATCCTGGGTGAACATAAAACAGAGGGGGTCCGCATCAAAAACAATCAAACACAGGAAACACAGGTGATCCCTGTCAGTGGTTTCTTCGTGGCCATTGGTCACCAGCCCAACAGTGATATCTTCAAAGAATATATCAAAATGGATGAGACCGGTTATATCCTCACCGAACCCGGCACATCCAAGACCAACCTGGAAGGGATATTTGCCGCAGGTGACGTGCAGGACAAGAATTACCGACAGGCAGTTACCGCTGCCGGCAGTGGCTGTATGGCCGCACTGGATGCCGAGCGTTATTTAAGTGCCAAAGGACTTGCCTGATTAGTCATATTTTTTCAGGGTTTGCTGTTGAGTAGGGATATCTACCTACAGCAAACCCTGAATTTCAAACGCCGCCATGTTATCGATCCATCTTCATCAACTCCAGCTGTTTGCACTTCATGGCATTTATGCGGAGGAAAAGCTATTGGGGAATTGGTTTGAGCTGGATCTCACCATCCGGTATCAACCCGAAAAATTACCGATACAGCATTTATCGGAGAGTATCGATTATGTGGCCGTGTATGATCTCGTAAAAGAAAGAATGGCACAGGCCACCCCCTTGCTGGAAACCGTGATCACCGAAATCGCGATCGCAATATTGAAGAAATTCCCGCTGGCCGAAGAAGTTGACATCTCTATCCGGAAAAAACACCCGCCCATCCAACAAATAGAAGGCAGTGTAGTGGTAAGTTTTGCGATCACGAGAAAAGAATTATAATCCATCGTACCCATGAAATACCTGGTCATCCTTATCGGTTCCCTGCTGATGCTCACTGCCGGTGCACAGGATATCAATGTGCTGCTGAAAGAGGCGGATAACTTCGAAAAACAACTCAAAGAATCCGAAGCGCTCGAAAAATACAAACAGGTACTGCTGCAGAACCCGGTGCAGCTGAAAGCACTGGTGAAAGCAGCCGAACTGAATGTATCTCTGGGCAACCGGCAAACCGATAAGAACAGCAAACGCCTGCATTATGAAACTGCTTTATCTTTTGCCAACCGGGCTTTTATGGCCGACAGCAACCAGGCCGATGCCTCTTATGCCATGTCGATGGCATCGGGCAAGATGACGGATGTGGAAACAGAGAACTGGAAGATCGTGGCTTATGTGAAAGATGTGAAGAAGTACGCCGATCGCGCTTTGTCCATCAACCCCAATCATGCAAGGGCTAACTATACCCTGGGTAAATGGCATTATGAAATGGCCAATCTGTCGGGCGTCAAAAAAATAGCCGTGAAGCTTTTCTATGGCGGTCTGCCCGAAGGTAACCTGGATGATGCTATCAGGTATATGGAAAAATGTAAATCACTGGAACCCTATTTCGCAAACAATTACCTTGACCTGGCCAAAGCCTACAAAGACAACCACAGACCAGCCCAGGCCATAGAAGTATTGAACCGGCTGGTAAAACTGCCCACCCGCAGTACCGATGACATAACCAGCAAAGCAGAAGGAACCAAACTGCTCGAGTCAATGCAATAACAACACCCCCAATATTTCCATTTTAACTTTTGAATTTTGACTTTTAAATTTTATTCCCATGGAACTCCAGCAATTATTTGAACAGGCCGTTGCCAACAGCAAACTGCTTGCTGAAAAACCCGACAACGAAACTTTACTGAAACTGTATTCCCTGTACAAACAGGGGACCGAAGGTGATAACCCAGAAAGTGGCCCATCGAATCCTTTTGACTTCGTGGCCAAGTTCAAACACGAAGCCTGGTCCAAACTGGCCGGCACTTCCAAAGAGTCTGCCATGCAGCAGTATGTTGACCTGGTGACCAAACTCAAAGGGTAGGGAATGTTGAACAGAGGAACAAGGAACAGATGAATAATGAATGGGAATATTGAACAGAGGAACAAGGAATCCCGCCATGGCGGGAAATGATGAAGTAAGTTTCTCTGCGTAAACTCTCCACTCTCTGCGGCTCTGCGGTGAAAATAGCTAAAGACCAAGGGGAATGTTGAACAGAGGAACAAGGAACAGATGAATGTTGAATGACTCCCATTCATCTATTCCTTGTTTGGATACATCTTATTTCAACAGATAACTGACTCCGATACCAATCGAATTCAGAGAAAAACCATTCAAGCCGGTTGAGAAACCAACCTGGTTGTTAGTACTGTTGACAGAGGTAGTACCATTGAAGTTAGTGGTCTTACCGTGACCGAACTCAAGACTTACCAGGTTGTTCAGTTGTGTACTCAGTACAAAGCGCTGGTTCAACTGGTACAATAATCCGATGCCACCGCGGAGATATACATTTACTCCCTTGGTATCCGTAGTAGCAGGGGAATTCGAGCTGCTGGACTTCTGGAACTGATAGTTGGCACCTACGGTTCCTGACATTGTGAAATACAATTTTTTAGCCAGTGGCTGCAAATGGGTCTGCGATACAAAAGCGCCGATCAGGTGTGAATAATAGGTCTGCTCCGAAGGACTGCCAATACCGGTTTTCTGATGTGCGTAACTGTATTGCAAACCGAAACCATTGATCCTTGTGGGACTACTGAACCTGGAAAAAACAGGGGAGATGCTGAAAGAACTATTGTTCTGTTTCTGAATGGGAGTGGTATTGAAATCTGTATTACTATAACCCACAGACAACTGTCCGCCGATCATCCGCTGACCGGTACTGAACTGAGCCTCAGCAGCATACACAAGGCAAAACGAGGCGAGTACGAAACATAATCTTTTCATGGTAATTGGTTTTCCGGAGGAACTCCAATTATGGTGCCAAAAATCAGAGACGCGTGTTTTTCCAGCGGCCGCTTTGCATGTACCAGAATGAAGGAATGAAAATGGTTGACCAGTAGATCCATTCACTGGCCCAACCCCATACAATGGGAAGTTGTAATTTTTCCAGAACGATATACACGTATATGCAATAAAAACTGATCGCAGCAATTTCAGACAGCAGGTTCATTTTGGAATTCCCGGTACCCGTAACTGCATTCATCCACACAACGGCAATCGACATCAGCACCAGTGCGCTTGACACCACGCGCAGAACCGGTATGGCAGCTGCAATGAAATCATCCCCCTGTCCGTACATCGACAGGAACAAATGCGGAAAAATATTGAGGAACAAACATACCAGCAAAGCAAAACCAAGGCTCCAGGACATGATGCGGTAAATAAGTTCCTTCACATGGTGCTCCCGGTTCTGGCCGATCACGTTACTGACCATGGTATTGGCCGTGGCAGCAAAAGCCCAGGTAAAACAACCAAAGAAACCGAAGATATTCCGCATGGTATTCGATACGGCCAGGTCGCGCTCACCATGGTGTTCGATCAGGATATAAAAGAATTCCCAGCTGATCACACTGATCCCATGTTGTAGGATCAACGGGTACGACTGGTTGATGATGAGTTTCACATTCGACGCATCATAGGCCCAGTTCCTGAACAGGTGCAATTGTTTGGCAACCCCGTTCCAGCGGATCACTATGAAAATGACCAGTAAGCCGGCGAACTCAGAAATGATCGACGCATAGGCAGCGCCATCAAAACCCAGTTGCGGCATACCGAATTTTCCATAGATCAGTGAATAATCAAAGAGGATATTGGTAATGGCTTCTGTTGCCGTTCCGATGACGAGGTATTTACTGTTATTGGTGCCCACCAGCAGGGCATTGCGCATCTGGTAGAGGTACAGGAAGGGAAGACCCAGGATACGGATATTCAGGAAACGCACACAGACCTGTACACTCTCCGCATCGTGCAGCGACCAGCCCAGTACGGTAGGAGCAATGAACCAGGTGAGCAGCATGCCGATCAACGCAAATACCATAGCCACACGCAGGCCCTGCGAGAACAGGTTGCCGATGGCATCGATACGGTTCTCACCGGCACGGCGCGAGATCAATGCCTGCAAGCCATTGTTGAGGCCATGTCCCATCACCGCAAAGATCAGGTAATATACACCGGTGATGCCGGCCAGGGCCAGCTCTTTTTGTCCGAGCCCACCCAGGAAAATATTGTTGGTGATGAAATTGATCTGCGGAACAATGATCGCAGCCGTAATAGGAAGCGCGATACCCAGTATTTGCCGGTTGCTGGTGTTCACCTGCAGATTGATCTCTTGTAAGGCTTTTCCCATAATGTGGCGCAAAGCTACTATTTTGCAGTTTTACCGTTCCGCCTTTTACCGCCTAAGGCTTTTTTTATATCATTGCAGTGTAATTCAGTTTCATGACCAGCAGAACCATCAGTTATTACAACGATATTTCAGGCGCATCGCATTCCGATGCGGATCAACTGGTGCTGGAAGTATGCGCAGCACATATCGCCTGTCTGGTAAAAGGAGCCACATCCGGAGAAGTGGAGGCACTGGAAATATTCACCATTGAAGCACCGGCTGCAGAATGGAACGAGATCTTTCACCAGATCAAGACCCAATCGCTCTTACTGAACCGGACCTACCACGATATTCACTGTTACTACAATTTTGAAGAAGCACTGCTGGTTCCCCAATACCTGTTTACCGCCAGCGCGGCCGAAGACATGCTTGGAATGGTTTATGGAGAAAGTGACCGTTACGAGGTGAAGTATGACATACTTAACGGAGCAATACCGATGGTGAATGTATACCGCATCAAAAAAACGATCCTGGAACAGGTGAACCGCTATTTCCTGTTGAACAAACCACACCATATTTATTCTGTACTGGTGCAGCATGTGCTTACCACAAGGGACCTGCCTGAGCATTTTATAAAAGTATTGCTTTACGAGAAACATTTTGTTGCGGCGGTAGTGAAAGACGGGCTGTTACAACTGGTGCAGTCCTTTGCCTATGCAACCCAGGCAGATGCCCTGTACCACCTGGCCAACCTGAGCCGCCAGTTCTCATTAGATCCCAAAAGATCCCACCTGGAAATCAGTGGAAAATTCGACACAGGCTCTGAACTGCACAAACAATTGCAGACCCTGTTCGGACTGATCAGTTTTGAATCAACAGAACCGGATGGTATCTTCAAAACAGCAGGCGCCCATCCCTTGCATTATTTTACCCCTTTTTATAAACTGGTTGTATGAGGATCATTTCCGGCAAATGGGGAGGCAGAAGAATTCATCCACCGGCAAAAATGCCCCACACAAGACCCACTACCGATATAGCCAAAGAAGGTTTATTTAATATCCTGCAGAACCGGATGGACTTTACAGGCATCAAAACACTGGACCTGTTTGGCGGTACCGGCTGCATCAGCTACGAACTGGCATCAAGAGGTGCGGCCGATATGACGATCGTGGAGAAGGACAATATCATGCATGCTTTCATCACAAAAAATATGAACATGCTGGGAGCCGAAAACACAAAGATCCTGAAAATGGATGTGTTCGCTTACCTGAACAGCTGTTCGGAATCCTTTGATTTCATCTTTGCCGGCCCGCCCTACGCGCTGGGTACCATCGATGAACTGCCCAAGATCATCGTGGCAAAAAAGATGATTCGTCCCGGTGGCTTTTTTGTACTGGAACATACCCCACGCAACCAATACGAGAACTTTGCCGGCTTCAGTTTTATACACAATTACGGCACTACCTTATTCTCATTTTTTGTCAGCGGGGAATAGTTGAGGGCCGATAGGTGAACAGAATTTTATTCTCAGATCAGCATACCATATCAGGCAGCGGCAACCATTTCCCACAAAAAACAATCTATGCATTCTCCCATTTTTATCACAGGTATTGGTACCGATGTAGGCAAAACACTGGTAGCGGCCATCGTCACCGAAGCGCTGGAGGCAGATTACTGGAAACCCGTGCAGGCAGGACTGGAAGAGGGCACAGATGCCATGCGGGTCCGTTCGTTACTCAGCAACCAGCGATCACAGGTACACCCTGAACTGTACCGCCTGACCACACCGGCTTCACCGCATATCGCCGCAAGGATCGACCAGGTCACCATCGATATTGATTCCATTGCAACAGCGGCAAAGAAGATCCAAGCAGAAAAAACACCCCGCCAACTGATCATTGAAGGCGCAGGGGGATTGCTGGTGCCTTTGTCCCCGCAACATACTGTGGCAGACCTGATCAGGACCCTGCAGGCAAAACTGATCCTGGTAAGCCGCAATTATCTCGGCAGTATCAATCATTCCCTGCTGACTGCCGCCTGGTGCCGCCACAACAATATTCCTGTGGCAGGCTGGATCTTCACGGATGACTATTTATATTATGATGACGAGATCGTTGGCTGGTCGGGTTACCCGTCGCTGGGCCGTATCCCGCACCTGTCCGTCATCAATGCCGCCACCATACGCGAACAGGCGCAACGTTTGAAACCCGTTTTAACTGGTACCTTTGCTCGTTAGCCATGAACAAAGAAACACTCAGACAGATCTACAAAGAAAAAAGGGCCAGCCTTGATCCACAGTCGCGACTGCGGTTCGATGACCTCTTATTGCTACAATTCCAACAGTTTGACTTCTCGGGTATTTACACCGTATTATCTTACTGGCCCTTATCGGGGCAGGCAGAACCTAATACGCATCTTTTTTCGGGTTATCTGCGGCATATGGTGCCCAACCTCGTACTGGCTTACCCCGTCACCAATACCCGTACCTGCGGGATGACGGCCATTGCCATCAACGAAGACACTGTTTACCGAACCAATACACTGGGCATCACCGAACCCAAAGAAGGAGAGGTATTGCAACCGGAAGAGATCGACCTGGTACTGGTGCCATTATTGGTCTGCGATACCAAAGGCTACCGGGTAGGGTATGGGAAAGGTTATTACGACAGGTTCCTCTCTCAATGCCGGGAAGATATTGTTAAGATCGGTCTCTCTTATTTTGACCCTATTGAAGAGATCAGCGACACCGGGCATTTTGATGTACCTTTATCGTATTGTATCACGCCGCAGCAGACCTATGAATTTTAACGCGTTCTTCCTGAAGTCTTTCCGCATCCTGTTATTGCCCTTTTCACTGATCTACGGGTTGGTGGTGGTCATACGCAACTGGTTATTTGATAAAGGTTACCTCAGGTCCGCCGAATTCAATTTCCCGCTGATCTCTGTGGGCAACCTCTCGGTAGGCGGCACCGGCAAATCGCCCATGGTGGAATACCTGGTGGAACTGCTGGAGAAAAAATACAAAACAGGTACCCTGAGCAGGGGCTATAAAAGAAAGACCAAAGGTTATGTACTTGCCAACCATGCAACAACTGCCCTGGAGATAGGAGATGAGCCCATGCTCTTTCACAACAAATACCCCAATGTGGCGGTAGCATCCTGCGAAGAAAGGCTCGTGGGCATCCCGCATATGCTGCAGGACGTACCCGACCTGCAGGCCATCATCCTGGACGATGCCTTCCAGCACCGGGTAGTGAAAGCAGGATTCAATATCCTGCTCACCGATTACAGTAACCTGTATCCGCAGGATTTTTTTCTGCCCACAGGCGATCTGCGTGATCACTGGTCATCTGCCAGGCGTGCCGATGTGATCGTCGTCACCAAATGTCCCTACAGCCTTTCCCCCGAAGCCAAACAAAAGATTATCCGCAACCTGAAACCGGAAGCAAGACAAAAAGTATTTTTCACCACCATTGAATATGGAACACCCTACCATATCACAGACCGAACAGATGAGTGGCTCATCACGCCAAGGGACGAAGTATTACTGGTATGCGGTATCGCCAATCCCAAACCCCTGAAAGAATACCTGCTGGCCAAGACACATGCCTATTACCAGCAGGATTATTCAGACCACCACATTTTCACTATTGACGACCTGAAAGAGATCAAAGAGAAATTCAACGACATACATGCCAGGGATAAAATGATCCTTACTACGGAGAAAGATGCGGTAAGACTGGTCAAATTCACGGAAGAACTGGCCACATTGCCCCTGTATGTATTACCCATACGCCACTATTTTTTATTTGACGAAGGGCCACAATTCAATGAACTGGTGACGGATTTTATTACGAACTTCCACTTCAATCCAGCAACATGAGTAAGAAAAAAACAAAAACCAGGTCCAAATCAAAGGGCAAACCTGCAGCCCAGCTTCTCTTAAAAGGGAAACTGGAAGTTACCCGTTCAGGAATGGGCTATGTGATCGTTGAGAATATCGAAGGCGATGTGCTGGTCCGCCCGGGCGATTTCAACACGGCACTGAACGGCGATACCGTTCGGGTAAAAGTATTCAAGGAGAACACCCGTACTGGCAAAAAAGAAGGAAAGATCACCGAAGTGGTCACACGCAAACAGACAGAGTTCATCGGACACATACAGTTATCCACCAACTATGCTTTTTTTGTTCCGGATACCGATAAACCCATGCCCGACCTCTTCATACCCCTGGCGGAACTGAACGGGGCAAAGAACCGCGACAGGGTAGTGGCACGTTTACTGAAATGGGACAAGGACGACAAGAAACCCGTAGGCACGGTAGTAAGCATCATGCAGCCGGAAGACGAAAATGATGCGGCCATGAAAGAGCTGCTGGCACAGGCAGGGTTCCCGCTGTTTTTCCCGGAAGATGTGCAGGAAGAATCGGAGCGACTGCCCGATGTGCTGGACAGCGAAGAGATCAAAAAAAGAAAGGACTGTCGCGACATACTCACGTTCACCATCGACCCGGCAGACGCCAAAGATTTCGACGATGCCCTCTCGATCCGTACGCTCCATAATGGCCTGTATGAGATCGGCGTGCATATTGCAGATGTGAGTTATTATGTGCATCCCGATACCGAACTTGACCAGGAAGCCTATAAACGCGCCACATCCGTTTACCTGCCCGACCGGGTGAACCCGATGCTGCCGGAAAGGATCTCGAACGAACTGTGTTCACTGCGCCCGCATGAGGACAAATTCACTTTCTCGGCCATTTTCCAGATGAACGGGAAAGGCGAAGTAAAACAATACTGGCTGGGAAAAACCGTGATCCATTCAGACCATCGTTATGCGTATGAGGATGTACAGCAGATCATTGAGACCCGGAAAGGTAAACACGAGAACGAGATCCTGTTACTGAACGACATAGCCCAGCAACTGCGCAAGAAACGTTTCAGCAGGGGCGCCATCAATTTTTCCTCACAGGAAGTACGTTTTAAACTGGATGAGAAAGGGAAACCCATTGCAGTGGTGGTGAAAGAAAGCAAGGAATCACATCAGCTGATCGAAGAATTCATGCTGCTGGCCAACAGAACCGTTGCCGAGAATGTGGCTAAACTCAAGATCAATAAGAAACCATTACCATTCCCATACCGGGTGCACGACAGGCCCGATGAAGAGAAACTGGCCCCCTTTATCATTTTTGCCAAAAAACACGGGCATAGTTTTGATACTTCCTCACCACAGGCCATTGCGCAAAGCTTCAATTCCATGCTGAAAAATGTGGAAGGAAAACCCGAACAGCATGTGCTGGAACAGCTGGGTATCCGTACCATGGCCAAAGCCATTTACACAACGGAGAATATCGGCCACTACGGACTGGCATTCGAATACTACTGCCATTTCACTTCGCCCATACGCCGTTATCCTGACGTACTGGTACACCGGGTACTGGAGTCCATCCTGAACGACCAGCCGCTGACCGATAAAAAGATGGAGGAGAAATGCAAACACAGCAGCGAACGCGAACGGGCGGCGATGGAATGCGAACGTGCCGGCAATAAATACAAACAGGTGGAATTCCTGCGCGATCATATTGGCGAAGTATTTGAAGGAATCGTAAGCGGTGTTGCCAGTTTTGGTTTCTGGGTAGAAACAGTGGCGCATAAATGTGAAGGACTGGTAAGCATCATCAGTCTCTCAGACTATGATGATTTCCGCCATGTAGATGGTGATTACAGCCTGGTAGGCAGACGCAGCGGCAGAACTTTCCGCATGGGCGATAAGGTCTTCATCCGCGTAGTGGCAGCCAATCTCGAAAAAAGGCAGCTTGATTACGAATGGGTCATCAATGCAGAGGACGACGAGAAAAAAGACAAACCAAAGAACAAGTCGCAAAAGACCAAAAAGAAATAAGCGGCTGGATTTCTGGATGCTGGATGCTGGATACCTGATGCTTGTTTCTTGATTCTTGATTCTTTTTTCTTGATGCTTGTTCCTTGATTCTTGTTCCTCGTACCTTATTTTCCTCCCGCAGTTTCGTGGAAAACGATTCCCTGCTCCTGAAGTTTCTGCAGTACCGGTTCATAGATAGCCGGAATGATGGGGATATGCAATCCCGTTTCCCGGATCTGTCCTTCAAGCAGTAAAGTGGCGGCAATGCCCAGCGGCAGGCCCACTGTTTTGGCCATGGCGGTACGGATATGGTCTTCACCGGTCACCACAAGGCTGCTGCTGACCTGGTAATGAGCGCCGTCCATTTCATAACCCAGCTCGTGCAGCATCACCACCAGATCCTTGTCGCCCGGTAACAGTACCCATTGTTTTTCCAGGATGAACTGTAATACATCTGCAGAACAGCAATGACCTTTGTTGATGAGGGTATCGTCGTTCCAGCCGAGGAAAAGGAACTGTTCCTGCAATAAGGGGGTCATCGCCTCAAAGCGGATCTTCCTGTCCCGGCACCGCTGCTGCAGGAATTCAGCTATGCTAAGTCCATCAGTAGCCACGGAATCCGTTTCATCCGTTAACCCCAGGTCTATCAACTGTTTCCAGCCCGTACAGAAATCAGGGTAACGCAAGGTGGTGCGTTTGAAAGTGGCAGTATTTTCCAGTCCGTAAGTAGGGATATAACTCAGGGAATCCCTGTTGGGGTAATAGGCTAATGTGCCCAGGCCTTGAATGTTCACTTCGCCACAGCCGGTAAAAACCTGTTCGTAGGTCCTGCGCTGTACAGCCGTATCTTCTTTGTAGATGGCTCCCGCTTTTCCAGCCAGCACCACATTCCTGGGGTTCCAGCTGATCTTGTAGTGCCAGGGGTTGGTATCACTCTCCGGAGCCACCAATCCGCCGCAATGCGAAAAGAAGGATTCGATCCGTCCACCCTTGGCCTTGATCCGGTGGATCAGTTGCATAGCGCTCATATGATCGATGCCGGGATCAAGTCCCATCTCACAAAGGAACAGGATCTGTTTTTCCTTGATCTCTGCGGCCAGTGCACGTATCTTGTCATCCACATACGATGCCGTAAGCAGGTGTTTGCCAAATGCCAGGCAATCCAGCGCCACCGTATAGTGCAGGGCAGGAGGCAGTAAAGAGATCACCACATCGGCCTGCAGGATCAGTGCCTGCCTGGCAGTAGCATCATTGATCGAAACACCCACCGCTTTCACCCGGGCATGATCGCCTACTTTGGCCTGTACGGCGGCCAGGTTCAGATCCGCAATGGTTACCTGCCATTGTTTCTGCGTAGCGGTCTGTTTCAGGTAATCAATCAGTACGGTGGCCGACTTGCCGGCGCCAAAGAGGAGGAGCTGTTTCATAATCTGTAAAGATACTGAGTATTCACTTCCGCATTCCTTACCGCAAAAACCGGTCATGGTCGATCAGCGTTCTTTAACCGTAAAAAGTTCTCCCTATCTTTCTTTACCGGTAAAATAAAGTTTCCTGAAAGCAGGCTGTAACATTTTTCCCGGGCATCCGTTACAAAACAAATGATCCTGCATGAAAAAAATAATCTACTTCTTGCTCCTGCTCACCACACTGGCCGCATCTGCACAAAAAACGGTGCACGATGGCAATGCCATCGTAAGGAATGTGGGCAGTTTCCTCGCGATCGAGATAGCCGATGGGGTAGACCTCTACCTTAGCCAGGGCAATGATGAGGCCGTTGCGGTGAGTGCTTCCACCAACGATTATCGCAGCCGCATACGAACCGAAGTGGTGAATGGCGTATTGAAAATATCCTTTAACCAGGAAGGCACCTGGCGACTGAACTGGTTCGGTAACCGCAAACTGAAAGCTTATGTGTCGGTGAAAAAACTGGAGGAACTCTCAGCTTCAGGCGGGTCGGATGTGTATATTGAAGACCAGCTGACCACAGAGAAACTCTCACTGACCCTTTCCGGGGGCTCCGATTTTCGTGGTAAACTGGATGCCGGTGTGTTAAAATTATCTGCCAGCGGCGGCTCCGATGCCTATATTTCCGGCAGGGCTGATCAACTCTCGATCACCGCCAGCGGAGGCAGCGATGTGCATGGTTTTGAACTGGTATCCAATACCTGCACCATCGAATCCAGTGGTGGCAGCGATGTACGCATTACCGCCAACAAAGAGCTGCAGGCCAATGCCAGCGGCGGCAGCGATGTGTATTACAAAGGAACCGCTACTTCCCATACCAGCAAAAGCGGTGGGGGAAGCATCAAGCGGGTGAACTGATATCAGTACATACAATTCAATACAGACAAGGGTTTCCTGTAAAAGGAAACCCTTTTTTCATGCTATCTGCCAAACGGCTGGCAACACCCCGATCGCATCTGTGGGCCGAGTTCACAACTGTGGATAAAACCCCTTAAAAAAGAGCCGTTTTTGGCCCCTTTTCCCCCTTAAAAAAAGTATCTTCGCCAACCTGTAAACAGGGCTGTTTAGCAACCTGTCATAGAACTAAAATCTCACGGAATCACACACATGGAAGACAATCTGTTACCACCGGAAAAAACCAATGATAACGACCGGATTATTCAGGTGAATATCGAAGAGCAAATGAAGACCGCTTACATCGACTATTCGATGTCGGTGATCGTTGGCCGGGCCCTGCCCGATGTGCGGGACGGATTCAAACCCGTTCACCGCCGCGTGCTCTACGCCATGAACGAACTGGGCAACAACAGCAACAAACCCTATAAAAAATCAGCCCGTATTGTGGGGGAAGTGATGGGTAAATATCACCCGCACGGCGACTCCTCGATCTATGATACCCTGGTGCGTATGGCCCAGGACTGGACCATGCGTTACACACTGGTAGATGGCCAGGGTAACTTTGGTAACCAGGATGGCGACCCACCGGCAGCCATGCGTTATACCGAAGCACGTCTGCAACGATTGTCTGAAGCCATGCTGGATGATATCGAAAAAGAAACGGTCGATTTCCAGCTGAACTTCGATGATTCGCTGCAGGAGCCTTCCGTACTGCCCACCCGTATCCCGCAACTGCTGGTCAATGGTTCATCAGGTATCGCCGTAGGTATGGCCACCAACATGATGCCCCATAACCTGAGCGAAGTGGTGGATGGTTGCGTGGCATATGTGGACAACCGCGAGATCCCGGTAGAAGAACTGATCAATTACGTAAAAGCACCCGACTTTCCCACTGGTGGTATCATCTACGGCATGGAAGGCGTTCGCCAGGGATTGCTCACCGGGCGCGGAAGGGTAGTGCTGCGCGGTAAAGTGCATGTGGATACCAAGGCCAGCGGACGCGAACAGATCATCATCACCGAAGTACCTTACCAGGTGAACCGCGACCAGTTGACCGACCGTATCGGACAACTGGTGAACGATAAGACCATCGAGGGCATCGCCCACGTGAACAACGAAAGTAACATGCGCGAAGGAACGCGTATCGTACTGGACCTGAAGCGTGATGTGGTGGCACAGGTCATCATCAACCAACTCTACAAATTCACCGAACTGCAGACCAGTTACGGTATCAATAACGTAGCCATCAGCAAGGGCAGGCCCCGGGTGATGAACCTGAAGGATCTGATCGCCGAATTCATCGAGTTCAGGATGGAAGTGGTGATCCGCCGCGCCAGGTTCGACCTGCGCAAGGCCGAGGAACGCGCCCATATCCTGGAAGGTTACCTGAAAGCGCTGGATCACCTGGACGAAGTGATCGCCCTGATACGTGCCAGCCGCACACCGGACGACGCCAAGGAGAACCTGATCAATAAGAGCCGCGAAGAAAAATGGATCCTGACCCAGGCCCTGTTCACAGATCTGACCAACGAGCTCTACACACAGGAAGAAGGTTTATCAGAAGTCCAGGCCAAAGCCATCCTGGAACTGCGTTTACAGCGCCTGACCGGCATGGAGCGCGACAAGATCGTGGAAGAATTCAACAGCCTGATCCATACCATCAAATACCTGAAAGAACTGCTGGCCAGTGAAGACATGCGTTACGGGCTGATCAAAAAAGAACTGGCCGAAGTAAAAGAGAAGTTCGGTGATGCGCGTAAGACAGAGATCCAGTACCTGGCAGACGAAATGCGGATCGAAGACCTGATCGAAGAGGAAGACGTGGTGATCACCATTTCGCACCTCGGATACATCAAACGTACATCTGCAACCGAATACCGCCAGCAACGCCGCGGCGGCAGGGGAGCCGTGGGCACCAAAACACGTGAAGAGGATTATGTGGAACACCTGTTCGTGGCATCTACCCACGGCACAATGATGTTCTTTACCGAAAAAGGACGTTGTTTCTGGTTGCGCGTTTACGAGATCCCCGAAGGAGAGAAACAAAGCAAGGGAAGGGCCATACAGAACCTGATACAGTTGCCCGCAGACGATAAGGTGAAAGCCATCATCGATGTGAAGAAACTGGACGACAAGGAATATGTACAGGGCCAGTATGTCGTACTTTGTACCCGGAAAGGCATCATCAAAAAGACCTCACTGGAAGACTTCAGTCGCCAGCGTGCCAACGGTATCATCGCCATCACCATAAACGAAGGGGATGAGCTGTTATCGGCCCGGTTGACCGATGGTAACCAGGAGATCATGATGGCCGTGAAGAGCGGCCGTGCCATCCGTTTCCCCGAAGAGAAAGTAAGGCCCACCGGCAGGGGAGCCATCGGGGTAGCAGGTATCGAGGTAGACAACCAGAACGATGAAGTGGTGGGCATGATCTGCATACATAAGGACGATCCTACCCATACCATACTGGTGGTAAGCGAAAAAGGCTTTGGTAAACGTACCGTGGTGGACGAATACCGCATCACCAACCGGGGTGGTAAAGGTGTTAAAACCATCAACGTGACCGAGAAAACCGGTAGTTTGGTAGGCATTTTGTATGTAACGGAGAAAGAAGACCTGATCATCACCTGTAAGTCGGGCATCACCATCCGCACCGGTATCCAGGATATCCGCGAAGCGGGCAGGGCCACCCAGGGCGTTACCCTGATCAGGCTGGATGAGGGGGATGAGATCGCCGCTATTTCGCAGATAGAGGAACAGGAGGAAGAAACCGTTAACCCGGAAAACCAGGGAGCAGAAAACACAGATCCCACCGAAAATAAAATAGAAGATAACAACGATAACACTACTGAAAATCAATAACAAACCCCGCATAATATGAAAAAGTTCTTATTACTTGCCCTGGTGGCAGGAAGTCTGCAGATGGTTCAGGCGCAAGACCTGAAAAAAGTGCAGACAGCTTACCTGATCAACAAGATGGAAGATGCCAAGACTGAGGTAGACAAAGTGATGGCCGATGCCAAACAGAACACCAAGCCGGAAGCCCTGTACTGGAAGGCAAAAGTGTATGCAGCCCTGTACAAGGATGCCAACCTGCGTACCAAGTACCCGGCTGCGCTCACCACCGCTGATGAGGCATTCAATGCATACAAGACCGCCGATCCTGCCTTTGCACAGGTAAAAGAAAAAGGAGCAGAGGGCTTTTTTGATATGTACGCCACTTCTTACGCCAATGGTGTGAAACTGTTCAACGACAAAAAATGGGAAGATGCCGCCGGCAGTTTCAAATATGCCGTAGAATACAGCGACTATATATTCCAGAACAAATGGAGCAATGCCACCATTGCTTTCGATACCACATCGATCCTGTACCTGGCATATGCTTACCAGAATGCCGCTAAACCCGACGATGCGGCCAAATACTATAGCCGCCTGGCCGATGCAGAAGTAGGTGGTGAAATGTACATCGATATCTATAAGTTCCTGGCCAGTCACTATACCACTGTGAAGAACGAGGAACTGTTCAAGAAATACGTGGCATTGGGCCGCAAGTTATACCCGGCTTTTGCCTGGGATGAGTTCGAGATCGATTATATGGACCAGAACCTGACCCTGGCGGAAAAGACAGCGCTGTACGATAAGGAAGATGCCGCAGGTACGCTGAGTGAGATGAAATACCTGCAGTTCGCCGATATCTTTGTGAACGCACACCATAAGGACAAGAACCTCGACAGTACCGCTGAACGCCAGTACAACATGAAAGCGGTGGATGCCTACAAAAAGGCGTATGCCAAGAACAACCAGAATGCCATTGCCGCATTCAACGTAGGGGTGGTGTATTACAATATCTATGGCGAGTACGATGATACCTATGCACAGAACATCCGTACCATGCAGGGCATCAACGCCGACAGGCCACAGGAAAAGGATCCCAAGAAAAAAGCAGCGGCCGAAGCGGCCCTGAAAGCCAAACTGGATCCGATCCGTAAAGCCAATGCCGATATTGAGAAGCCCCTGAACGAGAACCTGAACCTGTCGCTGGAATGGCTGGAAAAAGCTTATGTGATCCTGAAGGACAAATCCACCCGCAACAATACCGAGAAGAGCGTGATCAACAAGACCGTTGACTTCCTGGCCAATCTGTATGCGTATAAGCGCGACAAAGTACGTGGTAAGGACCCCAAAGCATTTGATGCTTTTGAAGCCAAGTACAAGGAATTCGACGCTTTACACGGTAAATACTAAGAGTATAACCTCATTACATAAAAAAACGCTGGCCAAAAGCCGGCGTTTTTTCATGGTAGTATCTTACAAAGAGGTTATCGCATTGGCAAATACCCCGTTATCGCATTCAATTACTGGTGGTGGCTGCTACCGGTGCAGTGGTGGGTTTGGCCGGTGCGTTGGTCATCGGCCTGGTAACAGTGGCACAGGAAACCAGGAACAGTAATAAGAAGCTGATACAGATCGTGTTTTTGAGCATGGTGATGGTTTTAGGATAAATAACTGGGTCAATGATAGTGATTTTTCCTTATCCTTAACGTTCCTTTCATAGCTTATTACAACGGTGTGAATTCGCAACACCAACTTGCCCCCTGTGAGCGATAGCTTGCACACTAATAGAGAATACAAACAATTATAAATCAATATTATGTTACTTGTTTAAGGCTGTGAAGCCCGTTTTTCATTTTTAGCGGAGCGTAAAAACGGGTGTAGTGGGAGAAAGGTTTTAAAGAAAAAAAGTGTGGAACGAGTAAGGCGATAGCCGAACCAAGTCTTTTCGCTTAGATTAGAGGAACCAAACTCTAACAGCTATGGGCGATAGTAAGTTCTTACTATTCAACAAAACGATACAGTTTTTAAGGGATGACAGAGGTCTAATTATCTTGTACATATTCCTTGAAGAAAACTGCGAATCTAAAGATGAGATACTTAATGACTATATAATCGACAAGGTAATGCGATCGGGATTGGTAGAGATTGCCAGCGAAGGTACCGTCAGAATTAATCAGAAAGGCGTGGACGCTTCTGCTAAACAAATAAGGGAGGCTTTTTATGGGAAGGTAGTGCGACCAAAATGGCAAACACTTGATTTTTACATGGAGGAAATAATAAAGTATGTTGTAGGCGGAGTTATTGGGGCGGCAATAACAGCTGGAGCTTTTGTGCTAAGTGGGCGAAGTAAAGAGCAACAGGGTAAATTAGAAACGAGGCCACAAGTAAACACAACAAGTGGACAGCAAGGAGGCACCACCAAGAAGTAAGCTCGCTCCGATAAAAAACAGAAGCGTGGAACGACTGAGCCGATAGGCGAAGCAAGTCTTTTCGCTTAGATTTGAGTTAAAGAAAATTAAATGAAAGTATATTTCGAAGTACCTGATGATGCTATAGAAAGAACCCCAAACGTTGCGCATGGTTTCGGGTATTTAGATCCATCTTTTATAGAAGAAAAAACTAATGCATTTATTGAATCATTTAATAATGTTCAATACAAACTAGTTTTAGCTACGTTCGAAAAAATGAAGTTTGAAATAATGTGGAGGCTTAGAAAAATTGAAGATAAAATAGAATCAGAAGGTGGTGCAATTAGGATTGAACCTGATGGCGAGATAATCCTGATTGAATTTTCTGATGCTCTTCAGCAAGAAATTTATACAACTCTTGGAATGTTTCGGTAATCAAGGTATAATAACCACTCGTTCCTTTGAAATAGAAGCGTTGGCTTTTTTCTTTAAAACTTTTCGCTGTGCGCCATTTAACATAATATTAATTATAGGAAAAACAATATTATTAAATATGTATCCAAAAAAGAAACTAATAGTATAAAATATAAACTATTGATTTTCAATATATAACAAATTTATTCCTGATTCAGATCCCCTGTATGGGATGATAGTAACACCATCAAGAACAACATTTATAATTTGGTTACAATTTTTGTACCTGCTTTTAACTCTTCCGTTGCTTTTGCGACAAGTATATCGCCTGCTTGAAGTTCGCCATATATTTCCTGTTTATCTCCCATATTAAAACCCGTACGAACATCTACCCACTGCGTTGATCCACTGACAACCCTGATCACAAATTTCCTTTCCTGCGTTGTCACTACGGCAGTCACAGGCACTGTAAGCGATTGTCCCTCTCTAAGAAAGGACAATTTTACGTCAGCATAACTACCCGCTTTAAACTCACCAGATCCATTCGGCACTTCAAATTCCCAGGTTTCGCTCCTGGTCTCATTTACAATCCTACCAGATTTGCGTACCAGTATTGCTTTTATTTTCTTGCCCGGCATAGAGCGGGTTGTGAGTTCTCCGGTGTTATTCAATAAAATGGCGCTTGTGTATATTTCAGGTACGGCAACCTGTAAGCGGAGTGTTACATCATTCTCAAGTTCGAATAAAGGTTTGTCAGTTGGGTTACCCACAAAAGAACCTTCCACAACATTTCTTTTTGTAATGATTCCACTATAAGGTGCAATTACAGCAAGGTAGTTACCCACCTGCTTGTATGATTTTGCTGCAAGCACGGAAGCGTTAAACTCTGAACTGTCAGCAAGCATCAGGTTTCTTACTTTTTGCAATTCAAGGGGAGCAACCACGCCGTCTGAATGCGATGCAATAAAAAGACGATCATAATAATCTTTACTGGAATGGTAACGCGCCTCCGCTGCCTTTACCTTTTCATTAAGTTCAAGCAGATGGGTATTGATTTCCGGTGCATTAATTAATGCAAGTACCTGACCTTTATGCACCCTGGAGCCAATATCTGCGGAGAGTCTGAGAACATATCCTTGTATTTTAGCCCTTACTTCTGCATGTTCATATGCCATCAGTTCACCAGGCAAAACAATCGACTTCCTCGCTGAATCTGCTGAAAGCACAAATACTTTTATGGAATCCACTTTAAGTTTTTCAGATGCAGTAACGTTTACATGGGACTGGTTACACGCAATTGCCATAATAGCCAATACACCAGTTATTCCGGTTCTGATCGATACAAAATACTTACCTGTTTTTGTCATAATAAATAGAGTTTTCATCATTAGGATCCAGCGATATACCACGATCTGTTGTATGTTTCATGATTACATCATATATCATCGGCAGTAGCCAGAGGCTTGCAAAAACGCTGAACAACAACCCTCCTATCACTGCAATACCCAGCGGTGCAGTTTGCTTGCCTCCGTCGCCAATGCCTAGCGACATTGGTAGCATACCGGCGATCATCGCAATACTGGTCATAACGATGGGCCGCAAACGGCTGGATGCAGCATGGGCACCTGCAAACCTTGTTGAATGATTGCGGCGCAGATCTTCGGCATTCGCCACCAGAAGTATGGCATTAGCAACAGCAACGCCAATAGCCATAATGCATCCCATAAAAGATTGGATGTTTAAGCTGTTGCCGCTTAACAAAAGCGTCATTAAAGAACCAGCCAATACCGCTGGTAATACACTTAGCACCAGCAGCGACAGTTTAAATGACTGAAAATATGCCGCAAGCATTAATGCGATCACGATTACAGCGATCAACAAACCGGTAGAAAGTTCGCCATTGATCTGTGCTAAGAGTTCTGATTGTCCCCGCATGTATACTTTTACTCCTGTCGGTAGTTCGCCCAGATTTTTGATTGCGTTGTTGACATCGCTTACAGCACGGCCCAGGTCTTGTTGATACAGGTTACCGGTGAGCGTAATAAAGCGCTGTTGGTTGATACGATCATATTCACCTATAGAACTCCCTTTTTTCCATTCCGCGATATCACGTAGGAAAATAATTTGATTATCTGCCTTGCCAACCGGTATCTGATCAAGCTGTTCTGTACTGTTCATTACAAACTGAGGGTATTCCACCTGCACCTGATAGGCGTTGCCCGATGCCTTATCCAGCCAATACACAGGCTGTATTAAACGGCTGGATGATGAGCCGGCAGTAACTGACTTACCTGCTTGCTCTACCGTAAGTCCCATCTGTCCCGTTCTCAACCTGTCGTAGTTGATCTGGATGGTGGGATAATCCAATGGTTGCGCTACCTGTAGATCGCGCAGGTATGCTATATTTGAGAGCGATTTTTTTAATCGTTCCGCAATATAACGGCTCTGTTGAAGGTTTTTGCCTTGGACTACCACTTCAACAGGATTATTTGTTCCGAGGCTCATCACCTGGTCAACAAGATCAGCAGGCTCAAAAGAAAGTAAACAGTTGGGATTGTTTTTAGCAACCCATCTACGCAGATCTTCTTTTAATTCTTCAATACTTACTGATGCGCCTTTTACCAGGTTCACTTTGATCAATGCTTCATGCGGGCCATTGGTATAAAGAAAAATGGGATTGATTGCATAGGTTGGTGGTTGCAAACCAACAAAAGAAGAGGTGATTGAAACATTGCCCTTTCCTGCCAAACTATCAATTATCGTAAGTACCTGTTTTGTCGCATCTTCTGTACGTTCGATTCGCGTACCTGTTGGCAGTCGAAGGCGAACCTGCATTTGCCCTGCATCAATTTTTGGAAAAATTTCCTTTCCCGTTTGACGGTAACTAAGGAAAACAAGTGCAATTAAACCAACCATCACCAAAGGAATAATAACCGGAGCACTTCTGCCGGATCTTTGAATGGATGCCGATAATTTCTGCTTCATCCTTTCGAGTTTTGTCTGCGAAGCTTTGTTATCAGTTTGTTTTAACATCCAGTTTGACAAAACAGGAACCAACGTTTGCGACAAAAGAAAAGAGGCGATCATCGCAAAGCCAACAGCAAGTGAAAGTGGCATAAACATTGATCTCGGAATACCTGACATAAAAAGTGCTGGTATAAAAACAGCCAGGATACTACATAAGATCAGCAGCTTTGGTATGGCAATTTCCTGGCAAGCATCCCATATCGCTCTGGCCTTTGATTTGCCCAGTTCAAAATGGTGATGAATATTTTCAATGGTGACTGTGGATTCATCAACCAATATACCAATGGCAAGTGTAAGACCACCCAATGTCATGATATTGATGGTTTGTCCAGTGATGTATAAACATATAACAGACGACAGCAGTGCAAGCGGGATAGTTATTAGTACAATGAGTGCACTCCGCAGATCACGGAGGAAGATAAGTACCATAAGACCGGTCAGTATAGCCCCCAACAAACCTTCCATCATCAGACTTTTGAGAGAATTAACCACATAACCGGACTGGTCAAATTCATAAGAGACCTTGATATCTTCCGGTATCGCTGCCTGCATATCAGGCAAGGCTTTGCGAATGGATTGCACCACATCCCAGGTAGATGCATCTGCTCTTTTGGTAACCGGAATATAAACAGATCGCTTACCGTTGATAAGCGCATAACCTGTTGTAATATCTGCACCATTATCAACCGTGGCAAGGTCACGCACAGATACAACCGTTCCATTTATATTTTTTACCGTAACATTTTCCAGTTCTTTAAAATTGTCAACCACGCTATTAGATGACGTGATCACCATCTTGTCGCCAGTACGGATATTACCAGCAGGCATAATGGTGTTGTTTTTTGCAATTGCTGTTATGAGATCATCGGCAGTGATGTTATAGCTTCTTAATCTTTCAGGATCTGCCTTAATCAATATACTTCGCTGGTTGCCGCCGAATGGTGGTGGAGCGGACACTCCTGCCAAAGCCGCAAACAATGGCCTTACTTTGAAAAGAGCAAGATCCTGAATTTCGTTCAACGATCTTGATCCGCTGCTGAATACCAGTTGGCCCACAGGAACAGAGCCGGCATCATAACGCATTACGAAAGGAGGAACCGTACCGGGTGGCATAAACGATCTTGCGCGTGTGGCATAGGA
The DNA here is from genome assembly GCA_016183765.1 of Bacteroidota bacterium. Lineage (GTDB taxonomy): Bacteria > Bacteroidota > Bacteroidia > Chitinophagales > Chitinophagaceae > Sediminibacterium. The sequence continues at coordinate 365,465 of JACPEA010000002.1, read as the reverse complement.
GATAACTTCAGCCATCGCTGCGGCCATATCCGTTCCTTCATGAAACTGAAGTTTGATTAAGGCAAGCCCCTGAATGGATTTGCTCTCTACTGCTTTAATACCTGTGATGTAAAGAAAATGATATTCATAATAAGAAGTAATAAAACCTTCCATTTGTTGCGGTGATAATCCTCCGTAGGTCTGCGCCACATAGATTGTCGGGGCATTTACCGCAGGAAAAATGTCGATGGCTGATTTACGAACCGCAAGAAGGGAAAATAAAACAATACCCATTATGATCACAATAATTGTGATGGGTTTACGAAGTGCGAGTTGTACGATACGGAGCATATTGATTTATCTGATTTCGCTTAAAAAATCGGTGATATCACCTTTTGCTACAGCTTGCAACAGTAAGCTTTTCCAGGAACCCCAATATGCCTGTCTTACATCCAGTTCTGCTTTGAGCAAAGTGTATTGATATTGTACGAGGTCGGTAAAGTTCACCAACCCTGTGTTGTAACGGGTTTGCATCGCACTGAAAGCATAAAGACCCGTTTTTTGCTGGGCATCAGCTTCACTTGCCACCGCCAGGCTATTCTGAAACGAGGCATCTGCAATACGGTGTTGTATTATCAATGCTGCTTTATTTTCGAGCAAAATTTCTTCAGCAGCTTTTGTGATCATGAATTGTTGTTGCAGTTGTCTTCTAACCTCTCCGTATTTCATAATCGGAAAGGCGATCTGCACACCTGCGCCATAGTTGTAGCGGCTGATGCCGAGTCCATCCCATGTTTTAATACTGCCGTCATTCAGAAAGCCGGAACCTCTCGCAAATACCGTTCCCCATATACTCAATTTGGGTAAAGAAGATTTTTTTAGTGCAGTTTCTTTGGCGCTATTAAGTGCAACCTGTCTTTCTGCAAGCTGTACGCTCGGATGATCGGTAAAAGAAGGATCCTTATTTGAATACGCGTCTGGCAAATGATTAAGAAAACTGCTGTCTGAGGGTCGGGGTATCTTATCTGTCACAAGTAACTGCGCGAGTAATAGCCGTTCTGTCTGAAACCTGTTTTGGGCAGTCAACCACGCAACTTTTGCCTTTGAAAGTTCTGAAAGAAAAAGTGCTGTATCTACTCCCGGTTTAATTCCTGTCGTTGTGAGTACTTTACTTTCATTGAGGCTCGCCTGCACCCGCTCAATATTGTGTTGATGAATATCCACTATATCACGCGCAAGCAAAACATCCAGGTATTTACTGATCACGTTAACAGAATAAACGAATTCCAGCTGTTTATACCCAGCTATCTGTGCATTTGCATCAGCAACCGAAACGGCAATTTGTGCATCTCTTTGGCCAAAAGTAACTGCCTGCCAGTTGAGGAGGATGCTTGCTGCACTACCAGTAGCGGGATTGTAATTATTGCCACTGGAAGGCGGACCGGTAATGGGAAGAACATTGCCGGGATAAAACATACCGGTAAGGTTATTGGCCGTTCCAAAACCTGCCTGGTAGGATGCATCTATTGTAGGAAGTTTACTATAGTTCGCTACATCAATATTTTTAGAGGCTGCAGCTACTTCATATTTTTTGGATTGCAGCAGGTGGTATTTTGTGATGACAACCCTTACGGCATCTTTCAAACTAACTATAGTATCGGTGTTTGATTGGGCATGTATGGAGGTCTGAACAATTAAAATTGCCGTAAGAACAAGAATGATTGAGGTCGTTCTGGTTTGCATAGAGATTACTCTTATTTGCTACCAAAGCTAACAGTTGATTTAGGAGAAATTTAGGCAGGCATATTACCCAAATATTACGCTCACCGTATGCCAACCATCACGGTAGTCGTAATTGACTGTATAACCATACAATAGGCAAATTTGTTTTACCAGTGCAAGGCCTAATCCTGTGGTTTTGCTACTATAGGAATCCTTTTTAAAACGCTCAAACAGCGTTTCGGGGGCATATTGCAAGTCTTTACCCGTATTTGAAATCACGAGCCTGGAAGGGGTTAGCATGATTCTGACCCTGCCGTTTTCTCTATTATGAACTATGGCATTATTGAGAAGGTTGGAAAGAAGAATCTCGATCAGAGAGCGATTGGCCTGAAGACTTATATCGGAACTAACAGTATTTTCCAAAGAAGGAAAAGATTCGTGGTATTGCTGCAGATTGGCAAGAAGCTGAGAAAGCAAGTCGTTAATATCGATTGTTTCAGTTTCAGGAAATTGATTGTTTTCAATTTTTGCGAGCAAGAGCAACGTGCGGTTCATCTGGCTCAATCGGTCATTTGCTTCTGTAATATCCTGAAGAATGGCGGCATTCTTGGCAGTGAGACCGGGCTCATTGATCAACAGTTCCAGTTTTGATCGAATGATCGCCAGCGGTGTTTGCATTTCATGCGAAGCATTTTCGACAAACTGTTTTTGGTTATAATAAGCGATATTGGACGAATCGATCAGTTGATTGATTTCTTTGTGTAAAGTATTGAACTCAGTGATACCTGTTTCGACAGGAAGATTGAGCGATTGATTACGAGCAATATCATAACTGGCCATTCTCTGCATCGTTTCAAAAAATGGTTGCCACAATCTTTTTGCACTATAGCGATTAAGAAAAATAATAGTAAACAATAACAGTAATAAGATCACTGTTTCAGCAATAAAAACTTTGATAATCAAATGTGATATTTCCGTAGAGGAAACATACGTCCTTACATTATAATTATTGCCTTGCCAATTACGATAGGTAACAAGGGTTTCAAACGGAAGCTGCTTTTTTTTGTCCTGATAGTAAATGCTTGTATCACGTATATCTCCGGGTATTATATTTCGCACACCGCTGATTTTCTCAATATCATATTCGCCTACAACATGGAGGGGCATGCTGCCACTCGTTTTAATAAAGGCATCCCATACATTTCGCTGCTTTAGTTGCAATTGCTTATCCTGCATGTGATGCGCCTGTATACGGAGCATCACATAGAAGAACAAAGAACAGCCGACCAGAACCAGCGGTAGCCAGGTCAACAGAAATCTCATATTTTTTTGCAGCAGCCGAATACTCATAGTGATAATTTATAGCCCAGTCCGTATACGGACTGTATCAGATCATCATGACCTTTTTCTTTCAGTTTACGTTTCAGGTTTTTGATTTGAGAATACACAAAATCGAATGAGGGTATATTGTCGGATTGATCACCATAAATATGTTCAGCAATAGCCTGCCTGCTCACAACCCGGTTTTTATTATTGACAAGATATACCAATAGATCAAATTCGCCCTTGGTAAGAGATAGTTTCTGTCCGTCGCAGGTAGCAGTACGTGCTGCCAGGTCAATGAAAAATATACCTGCAATTAATATATCGGAAGTATGCTGGCTCCTTCGTCTGAGCAAAGCTTTGATGCGGGCATTGAGTTCGGACAGGTGAAAAGGCTTTGTAAGATAATCATCGGCCCCCAAGTCAAGCCCGGCAATTTTATCTTTCAACGAATTGCGCGCTGAAATAATGATTACACAATCATCCTTTTTAAGTTTTCGTAGATACTGTAATAATCTTAATCCGTTTCCATCAGGGAGATTGAGATCAAGGACAATACAATCGTATACGGAATCTTCAATCTTGTTGACGGCAGAAGCATAATTCACCACACCCTCACAGATAAAATCCTCCTGCGCAAAATATTCGAGAATACTTTGCAGAAGTGTTTGTTCATCTTCTACCACCAACAGATGCATACCAGAAGTTTACCCAAAAATACAGTTCAAATTGGGAGAAATTTAGATAGCAGTAATGCCAATATGCTCATTTGGATATTTCTTAAGTCTTAAAAATGCTGGCTTTGATATATAAGTTGTATCGATCGATAACTGGAGCCAGTTTGGGCCGGACATGACTGCTACATCATACCCAGGATCAATACAAAGTGATTCTGTTTCTTGGATGATTATCAATTTGATCTCAATTTTTATCGTAACACGTTAATAATCAATGATTTACCGTAAATTATTTTGTTACGTAGTAATTTATCTGATTTTGAATGCATCGTGTTGGCCAAAACCGGGATATCAGTATAATATCCTATAGTACACAGACATAATAACTTCATCCTGCAGAAAAGAACTTTCTTCCATCCGTCAATTAATTTTCCGGGAAACAGATATACGGATATTTTTATAGGAAGAAATTCCCTGCATCCGTCCAAACGGATCTGAACCTCAAAACAATTGTAATGCATCTGAGAAAAAAAATCGGCCTGCTGTTGCTGCTCGTATGTAGCATCGGCCTGCTGCACGCACAAAACATTCCCACACCCAAAGAACATTTTGGATTCAACATCGGCGACAACTACCAGCTTGCCACGTACACCCAGACCGAAGCCTACGTAAAAAAACTGGCAGCCGCTTCTGACCGGGCCAAACTGGTGGACATCGGCAAAACCGAGGAAGGCCGCTCACAGTTCATGCTCATCATCACATCGGCCGAGAACCAGAAAAAACTGGATCGCTACCAGGAGATCTCGCGCAAACTGGCCTATGCCGAAGGTCTTACCGCCGAACAGGCCCGTGCATTGGCCGCCGAAGGAAAATCCGTGGTATGGATCGATGGCGGCCTGCACGCCACTGAGACCGTGGGCGCCCACCAGCTGATCGAGATCATGTACCAGCTGACCAGCCGCAACGATGCCGAAACCCAGCGCATCCTCGACAACGTGATCATTCTCTGCACCCACGCCAATCCCGACGGACAGGAACTGGTGAGCAACTGGTATATGCGTAATCCCGTTCCGGAGAAACGCTCTTTGAACCAGGTGCCAAGGCTATATGAAAAATATGCCGGTCACGACAACAACCGCGACTTCTTCATGATGAACCTGCGCGAAACGCAGAACATCAACCGCCAACTGTATATCGAGTGGCTACCACAGGTCATGTATAACCACCACCAGGCAGGTCCTCCCGGATCCGTGGTGGCCGGTGCACCATACCGTGATCCCTTCAATTATGTATTCGATCCCGTGATCGTGACCAGTCTCGACGCACTGGGCGCTGCCATGAGCAACCGCCTGAACGTAGAGGGAAAACCCGGTTATACGGAACGCGGTGGCTCCAATTTCTCCACCTGGTATAACGGCGGATTGCGTACCACCACTTATTTCCACAATATGGTGGGACTGCTGACCGAGATCATCGGTAACCCCACCCCTTCTGAAGTGCCGCTGGTGCCGTCGCGACTGATCCCCAGTGGCAACACACCCTTCCCGGTGGTGCCCCAGAAATGGTATTTCAGGCAGTCGATCGACTATTCCGTGTCGCTGAACTATGCCGTTCTCGATTATGCCAGCCGTAACCGCGACCAGTTGCTGTTCAACATGTATCAAATGGGCAGGAATTCGATCGAGCGTGGGCAGAAGGATTACTGGACACTGTCGCCCAAACGCGTGGCAGAGATCAACCAGGTCTACCAGGCCGATCAGCAGAAGAACAACCCGCGTCCGGCCGCCAGCGAAACTGAAGCAGCAGCTGCACAACGCGGCGTGAGCACGGTACCCGTGAAATATTTCGATTCTGTTTTCAAGAATCCCGACCTGCGTGATGCCAGGGGGTATATCATACCCGCCGACCAACCCGATCTGGGTTCGGCCACCCGGTTCCTGAATGCACTCATCCGGACAGGGGTACTTGTACACAAAGCCACAGAGGCTTTCACCGTAAAAGGAAAACAATATCCTGCCGGTTCCTATATCGTAAAAACAGACCAGGCATTCCGCCCGCATGTACTGGATATGTTCGAACCGCAGGATCACCCCAACGATTTCCAATATCCCGGAGGTCCGCCCGTGGCTCCTTATGATGCTGCCGGCTGGACACTGGCCTATACTATGGGCGTGCAATTCGACCGGTTCCAGGAGAATTTTGACGGACCATTTCAACGCATACCCTATGGCGAGTTACAGACAGTACCGGGTTCTATGACCAGCGCAGCGGCAGCAGGATATGTACTGACCGCGCAGGCCAACCAGTCGTTCACAGCCGCCAACGACCTGCTGAAAGCCGGCCTGGACGTATACCGTTTACAGGAAGCACAGCCCGATGCAACCATCGGATCATTCTATGTACCCGCATCTGCCAAAGCCAAAAGCCTGCTGGAAAAATCAGCGGCCACTTCAGGTGTAAAAGTGACTTCCCTGTCCAAGAAACCTGCTGCCACAGCATTACAGAAGATCAAAACATCACGCATCGCTCTGTGGGACATGTATGGCGGTTCCATGCCATCCGGCTGGATGCGCTACATCATGGAACAGTTCCACTTTGATGTGGAACTGATCTATCCCAAAGACATAGATACCGGCGGACTGCGCAGCAAATACGATGTGATCATTTTTGTTGATGGGGCCATCCCTGCCCTGCCAGGCGCCGGTGCATTGATGAGAGGCGGTTTTGGCGGTGGCGCTCCCCATGCAGAAGACATACCGGAAGAATACCGTGCCCGGCTGGGCAGGATCACGGCGGAGAAGTCCATCCCGCAACTGAAAAAATTCCTGGAAGAGGGCGGACAGGTCGTGACCATGGGCTCCAGCACCAACCTGGCCTACCATGTAGGTGTACCGGTACGGAATGCGCTGGTAGAACTGGTGAACGGACAGGAACAAAGACTTGCCGCAGAAAAATATTATATCCCCGGAAGCGTCCTGCGTGTGAGTGTAGACTCCACCCAGCAGGCAGCCTGGGGCATGGCATCACAGGCCGATGTGTATTTCGATGCCAGTCCCGTATTCAAGATCACCCCTGAAGCCAGTTTCAAGGGAACAGTAAAACCGATCGCCTGGTTCTCCACCAACAAACCCCTGCGCAGTGGTTGGGCCTGGGGACAATCTTACCTGCAGGATGGAGTGGCCGCATTTGTGGCCAATGTGGGTCAGGGCAAACTGTTTGCGTTTGGTCCGGAGATCACTTTCCGTGCACAGACACATGGTACATTCAAATTCCTCTTCAATGAGTTATATGTAACCGCACCGGCTACAAAATAACAGTTGTTCCTCTTGTAGAAAGAATGGGCCGTAAATGGAAAGATTTACGGCCCGTTCTCATTTTACACAGGCCGTAACAAAATAAACAGGATCAGCAGGAAGGGATCGTTCACCTGAAAGACCACAGACCTGTTACATACGGTACAGATCCCAGGTTCGGATACCAGCAGCAGGCAAACAGCGTTGCTACTACCTATCTCTCTGATTATGAATCACTAACTACGCCCCCTTACCCAGAGCCGAGCTACATTTGGCAAGCGAAAGCATGCTAACTCATTGATAATCCGTTGCTGATTCAGGGATAACCCGTAGATAACCCGTAGATAACCCGCAGATAACCCGCCTATAACCCGCCTCTTATAAGGGGCGGATCATGAGCAGGATACTTACGGGTCATAGGGGTGATATCCCTTAATCGAGAGACAATGGGATCCGGAATGGGGTGGGAACAAAACCGTTCGGAGATCGATGAGGGATTGCGGATAGAGCGAGCCGTAAATCAGTGTTTTTCTCATTCCTGATCAGTTCTGCTCTATTCATCAGCAGCAAAGCAGTAACTTTAGACAAACAAAATTTTATGCAGGTATACGAAAATCTGGTAGATGCGGTGAACGACCTGAAACAAAAAGGGTTTACCACCGACTTCCATCTTGCCTTTGATGCCATTCAGTGCAAACTCTCGGGGGTAAACCTCTCACCTGCCGAATTCGAGATCGTGGCGCATCACCGGTTCGAAGCCAATACTGACCCGGATGATTCCAGCGTATTGTATGTGATACAGTCGAAAAACGGCAAGATGAAAGGTACACTTATCAGCGCCTACGGCATCTATGCAGATGCAGCCAGTGACGAGATGATCCAAAAACTTTCGGTACGCCAATAATCGGAGCAATTCCTTTATTTTCACGCCCCTGTTGTTCAAAGACAAATCAGATATAGTATGCTCCACAGAAGACGATTTCTGCAACTGGGCTCACTGGGCCTTACTTCTTTTTCTTTTGCCGGTTTCCGTACCGCCGGACCTGCCCGCAAACCGATCGTGATTTCTACCTGGGATACCGGTATTGCCGCCAATGCCGCGGCCTGGCAGGTATTGCGCAATGGCGGCCGTGCACTGGATGCGGTGGAAAAAGGGGTCATGGTCACGGAAGCCTCACAGAACTGTTGTGTGGGACTGGGCGCCAATCCAGACCGGGATGGTTATGTGACACTGGATTCCTGCATCATGGATGAACATGCCAATTGTGGCAGTGTGGCATTCCTGGAGCGCATCAAACACCCCGTTTCCGTGGCCCGCAGGGTGATGGAAAAAACACCGCATGTGATGCTGGTGGGATCCGGTGCGCAACAGTTTGCCGTAGCGGAAGGTTTTCCGCTGGAGCCACAGGTATTATCGCCCGAAGCGGACAAAGCCTATAAGAGCTGGCTCCAGAAAAGTGAATACAAACCTGTGATCAATATCGAGAACAGCAAGAACCAGACCGCCTACGCCCCCACCCGCTTTGAGAACGGCGAATGGAACCACGATACCATTGGTATGGTGGCCATGGATGCACAGGGCAACCTGAGCGGCAGCTGCACCACCAGCGGTATGGGCTTTAAGATGCGCGGGCGCCTGGGAGATTCGCCCATTATCGGTGCGGGTTTGTTTGTGGACAATGAGATCGGCGCTGCCACAGCCACCGGGCAGGGAGAAGATGTGATCCGCATCTGTGGCTCACACCTGGTGGTGGAACTGATGCGGCAGGGACACTCACCCGAGAACGCCTGTAAAAAAGCCGTGGCAAGGATCATCCGCATCAAGGGCGACAAAGCCAAAGACATACAGGTGGGTTTTATCGCCATCAACAAACAGGGCGAATATGGCGGATACTGCATACAGAAAGGCTTCAATTTTGCGGTCTGTTATGCAGACGACAAGAACTTTATGGTAGATGGCAAATACCTACTTTAATCACCAACAGAAAGGATATCATGTTACTGGAAATATGCGTTTTTAATACGGCCACAGCCCTGGCTGCAGAAAAAGCTGGGGCCGACAGGCTGGAACTATGCGAGAATTATGCCAACGGCGGAACCACGCCTTCCTACGGTTACCTGAAAACGGTGCGCGAGAAAATACAGATCCCCGTGTTCCCGATGATACGGCCAAGAGGTGGTGATTATTTTCATACAACCGATGAGATAGAGATCATCCGGAAAGACATACTGCTTTGCAAAGAACTGGGTTTTGATGGCGTGGTGTTCGGACTGCTGAACCAGGATGGTACGGTCGACCGCGACAATACCGCCCGACTGGTGGAAGCCGCTTATCCGCTGGAAGTCACTTTCCACCGGGCTTTCGACAGGAGCCAGCATCCATTGGAAGCGTTGGAAACGATCATTGCCTGTGGCTGCAACCGCATCCTTACGAGTGGCCAGGAGCCAAAAGTGACAGAAGGCCTTGCACTGGTAAAACAACTGGTAGACCAGGCAGACGACCGCATCATCATCATGCCCGGCAGCGGACTGAACAGTTCGAATGTGGCCCAGATCATTGCTACGGCCGGTGTAACGGAAGTACATACTTCGGCCCGGATCCGTGTACCATCAGAAACACAATACCGCAATGCCAGTATCCCGGAAGATTTTGATATTGATTTTGTAGATGCCGCTGAGATCGGTAAGATCAAAGCGCAGTTCTGATCAACTCCTGATCGTTATGATCATTCGTGAAGAATTACTGCAAGAACATTCCCGCAAACAGGCGTTGCGGATAGCGCATTATGCCTGCAGCTCCTCAACAAATTTCAGGGAACTGATGCAGTGTTTCCTGAGCCCGGAATACCGCGTAGCGCAACGTGCGGCCTGGAGTGTGAGCTGGGCAGCATTACAGCAGCCGGAGATGATCCGTCCCTATATCAAGGACCTGGTGGCCTGCCTGCAGCGGACAGGCATCCATCCCGCGCTGATTCGCAATTCGGTCCGCGTGCTGGAACAGGTGGATATTCCCAAAAGATTTCATGGAGAACTGATGAATGCCTGTTTCGGTTTCATTGAAACACCCGCTACACCCGCGGCCATCAAGGCTTTTTCACTCACTATCCTGTTCCGGCTGTCAGATACTTACCCCGAGATCCGGCAGGAACTCAAACTCATCATCGAGAACAACTGGGAAACAGAAAGCCCCGCTTTTAAAAGCAGGGCCCGAAAGATATTATCCGCGTTAAAGAAGCATTAGCAGATCTGTCATCAAGGATCTGTTCTGCATCCACTGATCCGTAAGGTTAGTACAGGATCCTTACCTTGATCGTAGACTTCACTTCCTTCAACAGCTCCACGGCCTGTTTGGACAGTTTCTTGTCCACATCCAGCACTACATAACCGATGGCGTCATTGGTTTTCAGGTATTGGCCAACAATGTTGATATTGTTTTTGGACAAAGCCGTATTGATGGCACTTAACACACCGGGAATATTGTGGTGAATATGCAGGATACGGTGAGCGTTCTCCACCGGCGGCAAACCGATGGCCGGAACCGTATGAGACCCGTTGGTGATGCCTCTTTCGAGGTATTGGAACAGTTTGATGCTCACGTCCTCACCAATATTTTCCTGGGCCTCCTCTGTAGAACCTCCGATATGCGGGGTAAGGATCACATTGGATAGACCCTGCAACGGGGTCTCGAATTTATCGCCATTTTTCTCGGGCTCCCAGGGATACACATCAATGGCGGCGCCACTGATCTGTTTTTCCTGCAATGCCGTTGCCAGCGCTTTCAGGTCAACCACTTCTCCCCTTGCATAATTCAGCAGGATAGAACCTTTCTTGAATGATTTAAGCAGGTTTTTATTGACGAGGTTTTTAGTCTGCGGCGTATCAGGTACATGCAGCGATACCACATCGGCCTGCGATACCAGGTCTTTCAGGCTCTTGGCTGCAGAAGCATTGCCTAAGGGCAGTTTGGTCTCGGTATCGTAGAAAAGCACTTTCATACCCAGGCTTTCGGCCAATACGCTTACCTGCGAGCCAATATTGCCATAACCGATAATCCCCAGGGTCTTTCCACGCAATTCGTAACTGCCCTTGGCTTCTTTCATCCAGATGCCTTTGTGGGCAGCGTTGTTCTTATCGATGATGCGACGGATTAGCATGATGGAGGCACCGATCACCAGTTCAGCCACGCTGCGGGTATTACTGTAAGGGGCGTTGAAGACCACTACGCCCGCCTGGGTGGCCGCTTTCAGGTCAACCTGGTTCACACCAATGCAAAAACAGCCGATGGCCTGCAGTTTGGTGGCTGCTGCCAGTACTTTGGCAGTGATATGGGTTTTGGAACGGATGCCCAGCAGGTGAACATCTTTGATCTCTTTGATCAGCTCTTCTTCACTCAAAGCGCCCGTAAGTTTGCGGGCTTTCACATAACCATGCTGGTTGAACTGTTGTAAGGCTTTGTCACTGATATTTTCCAGGAACAGGATATTGATCCGGTCTTTGGGATAACTGGTTACGGCTTGCTTGTTCATGTATGCGAAAATAAATGTTATTTGTTTTAACACCATACACATAGTTTTCCACTAAGGTTGGCTGCACTGTGAGCAGAAGTTATATTTGCCACTTTAGTACCAAACCGCAACCGTGATGCAACCGAAGTTGATCCCACTACTTACTTTCCTGGTCATCGGCTGTGGCGCCAACCCTTCACCGGACAAAAAAGCGCCCTCCCACAAAACGGCCAACAACTCCGGTTTCTCCCCTGTGTCTCCCAAAGAGAAAGCCTATTATGCCAATGCCATTGCACCCATGTACCAGAACCTGCTGGCCAAAAGAGGCTTCAGCGGGGGTATCCTGCTGGCCAAGAACGGGGAGATCGTGTTTGAGGACTACCGCGGTTCCGTGAACATGCGCACCAAGGAGCCTATCACGGCCAATACGCCTTTCCATATCGCTTCGGTATCCAAGACCTTCACTTCTGCCGTGATATTAAAGCTGATGGAAGAAGGTAAACTGACACTGGATGACCACCTGGAGAAATACTTCCCCGATTTTCCTTATGCCAATATCACCATCAAAAACCTGCTGACCCATCGCAGTGGTCTGCCCAAATACGAGTATTTCATGGATGGTACCCGTACGGAAATGATCCGGGTGAAGAACAAAAAAGGCAAATGGGTTAAAAAAGCCCGTACCGTTCGCATTGCGCCACAGTTCAGCGGACTGGCCACCAACAAGGATGTGCTGCTGTACATGATCAATAACCGCCCTGCCCCTGAATCGAATCCCGACAGGCGTTTCAGCTATTGCAATACCAACTATATGCTGCTTGCGCTGATCATTGAACAGGTGACCAATATGTCGTACCCCGACTATCTCCGCACCCAGGTATTTGAGCCATTGGGTATGACCAACAGTTATGTGTTCAGCCTGAAAGATGCATCTAACTATGTACCTTCTTACAATTACAATAACGCCCCTTTTCCGCTCCAGAAACTGGATTGTGTGTATGGCGACAAAAATGTGTACAGCACCGTACGGGACCTGCTGCAATGGGACCGTGCCCTGTACCAGGGAAGTTTTGTGAGTGCAGAGACCCTGGAAATGGCATTCCAGCCTTACAGCAATGAAACCCGTGGACAGAAAAATTACGGATTGGGCTGGCACCTCTTCATCAAACCACCGGATCCCACCATCGTGTACCACAATGGCTGGTGGCATGGCAACAATGCGGTGTTCAAAAGGCTGATCGCCGATACGGCCACCGTGATCATCCTGGGAAATAAATTCAACCGTAATATCTGGGCTGCAGGCAAGATGAGCTCGGTGTTCACCGGTCACGCAGACACCACCCTACTGGAAGAGTAATAAATTGATTATCATTGGATTTAGCCTATCCCAGGCAGAAAAGAACGCTTGGGCAAGTATTTTAGTCAAATCCACCTATTTTTGCAGACTTTAAAAAACCAGCAGATTAATTCGCTTTATGGACAAAATCTTGTTTTACGCCGTTCCGGCAATGGGAGCATTGGGTCTCCTCTACACATTGATCAAGTTTAACTGGGTATCCAGGCAGGATGCGGGTACAGACCGCATGAAGCAGATCAGCAACTATATCGCCGAAGGTGCTATGGCATTTCTGAAAGCTGAATACAAGATCCTGGGTTATTTTGTAGTGATTGTCGCTTTATTATTAGGTTTCATGGGTTATTCAGACCCTCATAGCCACTGGAGCATTGCCCTTGCGTTTGTGATGGGGGCCTTCTTCAGTGCTTTAGCCGGTTTTGTAGGAATGAAGATCGCCACCAAAGCCAATGTGCGTACGGCACAAGCGGCCAGAACCAGCCTGAGAAAAGCCTTACAGGTCTCTTTCACCGGTGGATCTGTGATGGGTATGGGTGTAGCGGGTCTGGCTGTACTGGGCCTGGGAGGTCTGTTCATTGTGTTGAAAATGATCTTTGCCCCTGAAGCAGCTGTGGACAGTGAGGAAATGAAGCGTACGATTGAAGTGCTGACCGGTTTTTCACTGGGTGCGGAAAGTATTGCCCTGTTTGCCCGTGTGGGTGGCGGTATCTATACCAAAGCTGCCGATGTAGGCGCAGACCTGGTAGGTAAAGTAGAAGCCGGTATCCCCGAAGATGATCCCCGTAACCCAGCCACTATTGCTGATAACGTGGGCGATAACGTAGGTGATGTTGCCGGTATGGGTGCCGACCTGTTCGGTAGTTATGTGGCTACCGTACTGGCTACCATGGTACTCGGACGCGAAGTGACCGGAGCCGGTGGTGTGGCGCTGGTAGATGGATTTGGTGGTTTATCCCCTATTCTCCTGCCAATGCTGATCGCTGGTATCGGTATTTTGTTCTCTATCATAGGAACCTGGTTCGTACGCATTTCAGACAGTGCCGGCATCAGTACCCATAAGGTACAGGCGGCTCTGAACATGGGTAACTGGGGTTCCATCATCCTGACAGCTATCGCTTCTTATTTCCTGGTAAGTTTCCTGTTACCGGAACATATGTTGTTAAGAGGTTTTGATTTTACACCCAATAAAGTATTCGGTGCCATCATGGTAGGTCTTGCCGTAGGTACACTGATGAGCATGATCACCGAATATTATACAGCCATGGGTAAACGCCCGGTGATGAGCATCATCCGCCAGTCGTCTACCGGGCATGCCACCAATATCATCGGCGGCCTGGCCATCGGTATGGAAAGTACCCTGTTGCCGATCCTGGTGCTGGCAGGTGGTATCTATGGTTCTTATTATTGCGCAGGTTTATACGGTGTGGCCATTGCAGCAGCCGGTATGATGGCAACTACCGCCATGCAACTGGCGATCGATGCATTCGGTCCCATTGCAGATAACGCAGGTGGTATCGCTGAAATGAGTGAACTGCCCAAAGAGGTTCGTGAAAAGACCGACGTACTGGATGCTGTGGGTAACACCACTGCCGCTACCGGTAAAGGTTTTGCCATTGCTTCTGCCGCCCTGACGGCACTGGCACTGTTTGCCGCATTTGTAGGTATTGCAGGCATCAAGGGTATTGATATTTACCATGCCGATGTACTGGCTGGATTGTTCGTGGGTGGTATGATCCCCTTCATCTTCTCCTCACTGGCCATCCGTGCCGTGGGTGAAGCTGCCATGTCGATGGTGGAAGAGGTTCGCCGCCAGTTCCACACCATTCCAGGCATCATGGAAGGTACCGGCAAACCTGAGTACGATAAATGTGTGGCCATCTCTACAGAAGCTTCCCTGAAAAAAATGATGTTGCCCGGCGCCATCGCCATCCTCTCCCCGATCATCATTGGTTTTGTATTCGGTCCGGAAGTACTGGGCGGATTCCTGGCCGGTGCTACCGTAAGTGGGGTATTGATGGGTATGTTCCAGAACAATGCGGGTGGAGCCTGGGATAATGCCAAGAAATCATTCGAGACCGGTGTTGAAATCAACGGACAGATGTTCTACAAGAAATCAGAACCGCACAAAGCATCCGTGACCGGTGATACGGTGGGTGATCCTTTTAAAGATACTTCTGGTCCTTCTATGAATATCCTCATCAAACTGATGTCGATCGTATCGCTGGTAATTGCGCCTACCCTGGCTCAATTGCATACATCAGATGCCAAACCGGCCCAGGTGATCGAACAGAAGATGGAAGTGAAAGTGATCGGCAATGATTCTGCCACCACCGAAGTTACGGTCAATGCCAGCGAAGATGGTTTCAAAAGCCTGGTGGAAGCCCTGAAAAAAGATGGACTGGCCACTGAAGGCAAATTGTCTATCGGGTACCAGGACGGCAAACTCAGCATCAACGGTAAAGAACAGTCCGCAGATGTGCTGAAAAAATACGAAAGCTATTTCAACGGCAAAAAATCCATCCACATCACACTGGATGAGTCGGTTGAAAAAAAATAACCCATACATCAGAAGTTATCTTACAGGATCCCGGTCAATGACCGGGATTTTTGTTGTAGATAGCTGGCTGTTCAGATAATAGCCTTTATTTTTATCGTATGAGAATTCTGTACCTGTTCAGCCTGGGATTACTCGCCGGCTGCGCATCAGATAGTCCGGTCAGTGAACCCGGATCAGACAGCACCGTTGTGGTCAGTTATGACACCATACCCGAAACCAGGGCCAGTGTAAAAACTGCACCGGTAGCCAGTTACAGCGAGCCGATACCGGATGAACTGAATAACTGGAGATTCAGCGTATCCCTTTATGAAACCAGGCAGACATTCCGGTATACCATCCGCGTGCAGGCCAAAGAAGTGAGGATCACAGATTCACTGACCATTCCCAATTTCGGCATACAACCTACCGTAGCGATCCGTAAAGGCGGGGAAGCCCTCTCCTGCATCATCGGGTTCCTGGACAAGAAACAGGAATTCAAACCCTACAAAAGGGTCAGCTTCAAAAACGACCGCCTGCAGATCAAAACGACCAACAGCTATTATGTTGGGGCGTATAAGACGAAGAAGTAATTAATAGTTAACCATCCTCCCCTACTGCCGTTTAACATTTTTTTATTTGGCTTGTTTGGGCACGCTTTGTAAATTGCTTACGAACAAAATCGTAGAAATGGCTGTTTCCAAGAATATTAAACCTACAGAAAGTGAACTGGAGATCTTACGGGTGCTCTGGGACAAAGGCACTGCCACTGTCAGGGAAGTGCATGAGATACTGAGTGAACACAAAGACGCCGGTTATACCACCACCCTCAAACTGATGCAGATCATGTTTGAAAAAGGGATCGTGAAAAGGGACGACAGCAGCAAAACGCATATTTACCGTGCCAATATCTCGCGTGAGAACACCCAACAGCAGATCGTTGGTAAAATGATCAACTCCCTGTTCGGTGGTTCTTCCACGCAGCTGGTGATGCAGGCATTGGGTAACCATGCTCCCAACAAATCGGAACTGGAAGAGATCCAGAAATTGTTGGACAACCTGAAAAAACAGTAAGTATATGCAATCACTGTTCCAATCCGGTTTTTTACAGGCATTGGGGTATGCCATTGCCCATAGTGTATGGCAAACAGCCATTGTCTGGCTGTTGTATGTCTGTATCACCGGATTGATCTCTATGAGTGCCGCTGCCAGGTACCGTATGGGCATCATCGCCCAAAGCATGGGTTTTATCTGGTTCCTGTTCACTTTCCAGTTCTATTACCAGCAATACCATGCCGCCTGGCAACCCTTGCAGAACAATGCGACACCGCAACTGCAGCCGGTGCTGCCGCAGGGCAGCAGTTATCTTTCCGGCATCATTCACTGGATGCTGAAGGGTGAACTGTTGCTGCCCTATATTTCCATGGCCTACCTGCTGCTGATAGGGGTGCTCTGCATCCGTTGGTTCATGGGTTACCGGAAAACACAACAGATCAGGTACCAGGGCCTGCAAAAAATGCCGGCTGAATGGCGTTTGTTCGTACAACGCATCGCCACACAGCTCGATATCAGGAAACCGGTGCAGGTATTCTTATCCGAACAGGTAAACACCCCGCTCACCATCGGTTTCCTGAAGCCGTTGATATTGGTGCCGGTGGCCAGCATCAACCACCTGAACACAGAACAGATGGAAGCCGTGCTCTTACATGAGCTGGCGCATATCAAACGATACGATTACCTGTTCAACCTATTGCTGTCGGTTGCCGAGATCAGCCTGTTCTTCAACCCGTTCACCCAACTGCTCAGCAAAGCCATCCGGAAAGAAAGAGAGAACAGTTGCGACGACTGGGTATTACAGTTCCAGTACCAGGCACCCGTGTATGCGGAAGCCCTGCTGCGGATCGCTTACCTGCAACAGGCACCATCGCTGGCCATGACCGCTACCGGTAAAAAGAACGACCTGCTCTATCGTGTAAAAAGGATGACCGATCAAAAAGAGAACAGTTTCAGCTACCGGAAACAGCTGCTGGCCCTCTGCCTCGTAACGGGTATCCTGAGTTCGGTGGCCTGGTTAAGTCCCATTCACACCACACGGACAGATCAACAGACTGCCGCTGCAAAAAGTCTTTCACGGCAGGAACAACGCAAACAAACCTATACGGTAGAGCCCTTGGCTATGACCATAGAGAACCCTTTATTCAACCCCGTATTCTTTTTGGCTAAGCCCTTACAAGCCGAAATGAAGAAAACCATAGCCAGTGCCGAGAAATCGCAGGAAACAGCCGGCAACGCTGATCAGAAAAAGATCACATCGCTTACCCCGATGGTGGCCAGCGCATTGAAACTGGCCGCACTGGAAATGGAAACACAACAACCGGACTGGGAGAAAGAGATCGGACAGATCGAAAAAGCCAAACAGGAACTTGCCAGTACCCTGTCTGCCGACTCCATCTTTCTGCCCGCCAACCTGAGAAACCAGCTCAGGCAGGACATGAACAAAGAGCTGCACCATATGTCTGCAGAGATCCGGAAAGCCAAGGTTGAGATGCAGAAAGTCTTCCAGGAAAATGCCAATAACAAACTGAACAAAGAAAAGATCCTGCGTGATGTGCAGAAAGCGATGGAAACCGTAGCCGAGCTGGACAAAGCAGGGTTGGACAAAATCATCATACAATCCCTGCAATCGGTAGAACCCATGCTCCGTGGTTATGATAGGATCGGGCATACCGCTGATTCAAAAACGGCCAAAACCATGCTGATCGAACCCATACCGGAAATTCCGGATGTAGCAGATCCCAAAGAACCGCTGGCAGTGGTAGATGTTATGGAAATGGCAGACAGCCTACTCCCCTTCTCACTACCGGTTCTGTCACCGCTTGACATACAAAGGATGCAAACAGAGCTGCTTCGGCGTCTCTCAGCAAGAATGCATTTGCAACTGGTTCTGGTAAAAAATGCCAGCGAAAAACAGGTACAACTGATACAGCTGGTGCACCGCAAAAGGGTGAACAATGAAAATCGGAACCTGATCGTTTTCCAGTAAGCGCTTACCAGAGATTACGCGGGCACCAGTCCCCGTATCGGTTCCCCAATAGAAAACCGATCAGTATTTCATGGGTACCGCGACTCACCGTGTTCAGGTTAGAGGTCTGCACATCGTAGGAATACCCGATATTGATGTTACGGTTCAGATTCAGTCCCACCATGGCCGCAAAACCATCCTGGTAGCGGTAGGAGGCGCCGGCCCAGAGCAGGTCCTGGTACTGTACTTTGGCATTCAGGTCGAAGCCCAGGGGTAAGGGGCTGATATAACGTAATAACATAGAAGGCAGCAGGCTGATATCATCGGATAACTGCATACGGTATCCGGCGCTCACAAAAAGATGTGGCAACAATTTGCCGTTCTGCAGATGCACGGTATTATCAGAGAATGCGATCTGCTGCGGTATGATCTGCTGTGCGGCCACGCCTACAAAATAGTTACGTGAATATAACCAGAGGCCGGCACTGATATCCGGTTTGATGCGGTTGATGACACCACTGCCTGCCACAGCAGGATCAACAGTGGTACCGCCAAAATTCAGTTTACTGGCATCCAGGCTCATATTGGTAAAGCCCACTGATGCACCAGCTGCGAGTGAGGTAGTTGGTGAAAGGCTCAGGTGATAGGAATAAGTGCCATACATGGCAAAACGGTTCAATGGTCCCGTTTTATCGTTGAGCATGGTAAAACCCACGCCATGATGCGGATCGGGTGCGGTATAATCACGCCAGTAAGCTTCTCCCCTGGGGTTCTGTCCGCTTGCCCGGAAACTGGTGGCCGATCCCCTGTCATCGTAATCACTTTTCTTCAGCGGGCCATGTATGGTGAGATAGGTGGTGACCGGTGCATCCTGCAAGCCCACCCATTGCAGGCGGTGACTGGCTTTCACGTCCCAGTAATTCTCAATTCCGGCCACGGCAGGATTGATGATATAGTTGTTCATGATATACTGGGTGTAGTATGGGCGTTGTTGCGCTGCGGCTGTCAGGCAGCCTGCCAAAGCGATCCCCATCATGAACTGTTTGATTCGCATATACTTACTTTATCAGGGTCACCGATCCCGTAATGATCTGCCGCCCGTTTCTTGGATTGATGATATAATAATACGTTCCCACAGGTAAAGGGTTGCCATTGCGGGTGCCGTCCCATTCCTTATCGTAACCCACTGAACGGAAAACGACCTGGCCATAGCGGTTGTACACGTCGATCGTAGCACCCGGATACCCATCCAGGTATTTGATCTTCCAGGTATCATGGATGCCATCGCCGTTGGGCGAGAAAGCATTGGGCACTTCCGGTCCCTTTAAAACCCGTATAAAAATAGTATCCGTTACCGAACATCCGCCACGTGCCGTCAACTTTAATTGATAAGTGATATCATCATCCGGAATGGCTTTGGGTGTAGCGGCCGTATCGCTGCTGAGGTATGTGGGAGGTGTCCAGAGATAACTGAGTTCATTTCCAAACACATAGGTCGGCGTAAGCGTAACCTGTCCGCCAGAGAGCACCGTGATCATGTGCGGCAGCAATAATTTGGGATTGGGATAAACGGTAAGTGACTGTTTAGCCGTATCACTGATACAGCCATCTGTATTGAAGAAATAGAGACTGGTTGTGAACAGTCCCGAATCGTTGAACTGTTTATTCGGGTTCTGCAGGGAGGAGGTTGTGCCACCCGCCAGGTCCCATGCCCATCTGCTGATGGCACTGGAACCCGCATAACTCTTATCGGTAAAGTTTACGATCTCGCCATAACACAGCTGACTTGTCGACACACTGAAAGAGGCTTTAGGTTGCGGATACACAGTGATGGTTTGCGAACTGCCATCCACACAAGTGTTGCCACCTGAATACGCCACCAGACGGATGGTATAGGTTTTCGGAGCCGTTGGATCGGGATAAGAATGCGGATAGATCTTACCTGGCACCGGGTTTTCATCCACTTCTTTTACGGTAGGGGCATTAACAAAATCCCAATAGATCTCCAGCCGGGTTACAGTCCCAAAGTCCACGGTGGAATTGTTGCGCAGTTTCACAGGTTTTACCCCGCAGTATGGCGCCGCATTGGCAAAATCAAAAGCCGCTTTGGGTATACTTCCGTTCACCGTAAAATCCTGCACCAGGCTGGCCACGCAAGCGTCTTTGGAAGTTACCGTCAGGGATACTTTGTAATACCCCCTATCTGCATATTTGACCTGTGGATTTTTCAGGGTACTGCTGGTGATATTGGGGCCGGGACTCACAGCAGGTGTTCCGGCATTGAAGTTCCACAGGTATTTGAACTGCGATTCAGAACCGTCCGATATCTTAGAGGTATCTGCGAACAGGGCAAAAGCATCACTCAAACAAACTTCAGGTAAAGTGAATCCGGGCTGTGGACTTGGATTAATGGCGAATGCCGGTGTATAAGGATCACTTTCACAACCGGTGGTGGTGGCTACTTTCAGGCTAACGGCTTTAGCGCCATCCGATATATACTGGGTGGTGACAGCTGCATTGGAGGAATTGACAATGACAGTTTTACCATCGGCCAGGTCCCAGGTCCATTTGGCCAGGGTACCGGTGGAAGTAGTGGAGCCATCTGTGAATACCACATCCTTGTCGATGCATTTTAAGGTGGATGTGGCAAAACGCGCCACCGGCCTGGAACTCTGCTGAACCGTCTGTGAAGTTTCGACAGACAAACAGCCAATATCCGATACTGCTTTCAGTTTGATCGTATAAGCCGCCGGGCTATTGTATACTTTGGGTGGAACCGTTGCTGTTGTGAGATCAGCGGTGGTACCGTCACCAAAATCCCAGAACCAGCGTTTCACGGTTCCCTGGGTTGCGGTACTCTGGTCGGTGAGGGTAACCGGATCGTTGGCACAGCCACCTGCAGCAACAGAGAATTTAGCCACCGGCAGGTCCTTTACTGATATCGGTATGGTAAACACCTGGTCCGTGCTGCCACAACCGTCAGGCGTGGAAGAAGTGGTGTAGAGTTTAATGGTATCGCGTAAGGCAGCCGTATTGGCTTTGGTGAATGTGAAGGTTTTACCGGGACTATAATATTGCAGGTTCTTTGCCGGGTCCGTGCTATCGGCTACCACAGTGGTAATGGGACCGATTTTGGTATTGGGCGAGATATTGGGCGCCGCGGAAAAGTCCCAGGTAATGCTTGCCGGGGTAAACGTGAACGGCACAGATAATTGCAGGGGCGTATTCACACAGGTTACGGCAGAATCGATCCTGCCATACGGATTCTGAATGATGGTGGTTGAGGAAAAGTCGCGCACATTGGTACCCGCATTATAGCCATAACTTTCTGCCGAACCAAAACCGTAGGCAATGGCATTGAAACCTGTGTCAGAATACAAGGTGTGTGAACCGGCTGATACCGGGATAATGGCATACGAATAATTAGGCTCCTGCGGGTGGGGCTGGAAACTGCTGACCTTACTACCATCCAGCGTAAAACTGGCGGTGCCACCGTTTTTAATGATCACGTTGATATAACTCTGCAGGATCCGGTATTTATCGGCAGAGTACAGGGTGATCTGGTTGATGGTTTGCTCCACAGGACTCAGGTAGATCATTTCCGGGTCACCGAAAGGTGTGGTGTTCGCATTTCCTTCCTGCCCCTGCGTAGTGCAGTACTGGGACACCAATACGGGATTATCCGCTTCAATCAGGTTGGGTACCGCCGGGTTGGTTCCGGAGGCATTGCCATTTTTAAACTGGTAATAGAACTTATTGACCAGAGAAGCTGCAGGTAATACTACCCCATTCAGTTTTACAACGGTTTTAGGATCGGTTACACAGACCCGGTAAAAATTGTTGGGTTGTGAACCCGTTGGCGCCGTCAGGTATTTTTTACCCCAGGCAACTGCCGGAAAAGCCTGGGCAAACAGGTTATCGGCACTGCCGCTTGCATTGCCAGCTCCACCGATACTTACTTTTCCCGAACCGGAAAACACCGCGATCTTTTTACAGCCCCCCGATCCTCCGGCACTGACCGAACGGATCTTTGAGCCGGTCAGATCCGTACCCAAAGTGCCTGAGGTAGTGCCCATGACATTGTACACCTGTCCTTTGTTCAGCGTAACCATCGATGCCACACCGGAGGCAAGCCCGTTCAAGTTGGGTCCCGAAGGCGTGATCTCTACAGAAGTATTGTCTTCTGTAGCTACCACAAAGAAAAAAGAGTTGGCAAAACTGGCATTGGACGACTGTGTAAAGTTCACCGAATAATATTCCTTTCCAAGGGTATTGGTAGGAAACAGTAAGGAGGCTCCGGATACACTTGCATTGTAAATATGCGCATAGGCAACAATCGGCACATCGCTTTCTATATGAATACCCCGGTCAAAAGTTCCCTGTCCGGAAATACGCGCATCCTGTGTACCGGCTTTGGGGATCGGGTCCGATGCGGTGACCTGGTTGGCGGCAACCGAATAGCTTTTTTTGTAATTGATACCGGGTATGTCAACTGTGACATTGGCATTTTTATCAGAAGTAAAATACAGTACCATGTCCTGCAGGTTATTCTGGCTGGCGGAAACACCGGCTCCCATGTTCACATGAAATCCATATCCTAACCAGAAATCCTTTCCTTTATTTGAGAAATCCTGTGCAGGCAAAACTGAGTAGACCAGGGTGACCAAAACAACTAACAGGAATCGATTGTACTTCATGGGGTGATCAATGATTCGTAGCGTATCTTGTTGATAGACATACGAATTTTAAAATTACGGCATCTCGGTGTAAGAACCCGTTTAAAGACGCATTAAAACCTCAAATTGTTGTCTGCAACATCCCCCTTGTTTCAGGGCCACAGCAGAACAAAAGATCGAGGATACAAAGGTTGGACTGGAAGCCGATCCGGTCTTCAAATACCTGGGTATACTTCAGATCCCAGGGCTCTGCATGGTAATTCTTAGGTAAGAGCTGGCTCCGCAGGTCCGTCATCCCCTCAGGAACCGTTTTCCGGTACTCCGGACTCCTGTGGATTTCGGCCGGCAGTTTCAATATCCGTTTCAGCCAGTCCAGTATTTCCAGGTTCCAATCGAGCAGGAACACCTGCTCTTTCAGCAGGAGCCCATGCACCCCATCGCTGTAAAATTCAAAAAAAGGCGCCCGGCTGTAACAGGAGGCGATGGTTCGCCAATGCTGTACCCGCCAGTTGCCTTCGCGACTGATCCTGGTATCTTTCATCAACTCCCGCTGTCCCCTGCCTTTTTCGATCGGGACCGATAAGCCCACCACACCATTGCTGCCTGCAACCATACAACGGTTGCGAAAACTCATTTTCTGGTAGCTTTCATATTGTTCAATTTCTATATTTGAAAAATCAAACAAAGTTTTATAATAATTAATCGTCCCAAAAAATTGAGAATCAATTAATAATGATGTATTTTCATGATCATGTTTAATCATCGGAGATATTACTGCTTTTTATTGAATTTTGCCCTTATATATCGACTAATTTAATTGAATTAAATTATTTTAAATAATTGATTATTAATATTCTAATGTATAATTTTATGAACTAATCAAGTTAGCATAGAAAAAATCATGGATTTTACACCAAAAAACTAATTATTTTAGTATCAAATATAGCACATTTAACAAGACGGTTTCTTGAAAATCGGCGAGTCTCTCCTATTTTGCAGTCAAATAGTTTCCGCTTGAAGAAAACCTCTCTATTGGCCTTATTGGCCCTTTTCCTGTTCGCCTGCCAGAAACCGCAAGGCTTCGATTACCGTTCCATCAAAAATGTCAAGATCGAGAATATGGGGTTCGACAAGACCCTCCTGGCCATGGACCTGGTCTACTATAACCCAAATGGTTTTGGGGTGGACCTGAAGAAAGTGGATTGTGACATCTATATCGACAACAGCTACCTGGGCAAGTACCAGCTGGACACGCTGATGCATATCCCCCGGAAAGCAGAGTTCAACCTACCCTCCCGGATCGCGGTAGACATGAGAACGGTCCTGAAAAACGGATTAAGCCTCCTGTTCAATAAAGAAGTGCTGGTTCAGGTAAAAGGCACCACCCGGGTGGGCAAAGCCGGCTTTTTCACCAATGTTCCTTTCAGTTATGAATCCAGGCACAAGATCGATCTCTTTGAATGATGAACAGACGAGCAAGGAATGATGAATGTTTTCTGAACAGAGGAACAGATGAACAAGGAACAGATGAATGTTGAAGCGTGAGGGGTTCGGCAGGCTATTTTTCCTCTAACAACACAAAAAAAAACGCCAAAGTCTCCCACTTCAGCGTTCAAAATTCCTTATTCATTATTCAATATTCCCCCTCCCTTCGTCTATTCCTTGTTCATCTGTTCATCTGTTCAAAATGAAAAACGCCAAAGTTCTTCACTTCAGCGTTCATCATTCAATATCCCCCCTTCGTCTGTTCCTTGCTCCTCTGTTCATCTGTTCCGTTGTTCAAAATGAAAAACGCCAAAGCTCTCTGCTTCAGCGTTCAAAATTCCTTGCGCATTATTCAATATTCCCTTCGTCTGTTCCTTGCTCATCTGTTCCTCTGTTCCGCTATTCAAAATGAAAAACGCCAAAGCTCTCTGCTTCAGCGTTCAACATTCCTTGCTCATCATTCAATATTCAATACGGCTGCACATGACAGGGTTTGCCTTTCTGCGGGCCTCCGCCATCTTCTGCGCGTTTGCAGATGGGGGGTAATTTCTGGTAAGCTTCGGGTTCGGCTTTATCGGTATCTGCATCAAAACCGGCATTGTTCAGGGCGGCTTTGATGGCCGGGGCATTGGTACGGTCTGGCAGGAACTGTACCTTGATCTCGCCCTGCAACAGGTTGATCTTCCACTGCATCATACCACTTTCCATTTGGGCTTTGTTCTCCATCAGCAGGTACCTGTCCAGGCGTTCTTTACATTCCCAGCAACGCAGGTTGGCCGACTTAATGGTTACCCATTCCGGTTTGGGCTGCTGTGCCTTTACTACGAACACCGTCGCCAGCAAAAAACCGGTCATTACTAATAGCTTTTTCATACGATCAGATTTATACAGCATGTTTAGATCCCCTGCCAGCCGGCCGGGTCATTGCGCCAGGAAAGCAGCAGTTGCGCCGTATCGGCCGATACCTGTCCTTTTTCAACCGCCAGGCTGATGAGGTTGGCATAGTTGGTAAGCGAGCGGTAAGGCACCCCGGCATCTGCAAAAGCCTGATCGGCCACTGCAAAACCGTAAGTGAAAATAGACACCATACCCACCACTTCCACACCGGCATTTCGAAGCACGTCCACTACCTGTAAACTGCTTTTACCGGTAGAGATCAGATCCTCGATCACCAGCACCCGCTGCCCGGGGGTATAATACCCTTCGATCTGGTTACCCAGTCCATGCTCCTTGGGTTTTGGGCGCACATAGATATAGGGCAGTTTTAACTGGTCGGCAGCCATAGCGCCCCAGGGAATACCTGCTGTAGCCACACCTGCCAGCACTTCGGCCGCAGGAAAATGTTCGAATATCACATTACACATTTCACTTTTGATGAAATCGCGTACAAAGGGAAATGATAAGACCCTGCGGTTATCGCAGTAAATGGGACTTTTCCAGCCACTGGCCCAGGTAAAGGGCTTTTCCGGGCTCAGTTTTACAGCAGCTACCTGCAACAGCTTTTCAGCTACGGCTTTTTCGTTTGTCATGCAGCGAAAATAAGCTAATTACCGCCCATCACCCTCCGGCAGGTTTGGGAAATTGAGAAAATCTGTTCACATTTGGAGCATCATGGTGAAAAAGAAAATAATCGCCGGTGGCGGACTGGTATTGAACGATTCGGGTGAACTGTTGATGATCTTCCGTCGCGGCAAATGGGACCTGCCCAAAGGTAAATTGGATGAGGGCGAAACGATCGAAGCCTGCGCCTTGCGGGAAGTGGCCGAAGAAACCGGCGCCACCAACCTGGAATTGGGCGCTTTGATCGATATCGGTTACCACGAATATTTCGACCGTTTCCTGCAGGAAGAAGTGCTCAAGGAAACACACTGGTTTTCCATGCGCGCCAAAGGGGGGCAGAACCTGGTACCGCAAACGGAAGAAGATATCCTCGAGATCCAATGGGTGAAAGGCGAAAGCCTGGCGGCCTGTCTGCAAAACACGTACGACAATGTCACTGACGTGATCAGCAAAGCCGGACTGCTATAAATAAAGTTTTACCGCTTTTTCAGGATCGCAACTGTTAGCCGGCTTATGCAGACCAGTTTGTCCTGTTCATCGTGAATCCTGATCTCCCACACATGCGATGTGGCGCCGAGATGGATGGGAGTTGCGGTTCCGGTAACCTGCCCGCTGCGGGCACTGCGGATATGGTTGGCATTGATCTCCTGTCCCACGCAGATAAACTGTTCCTGATCTATCACCAGCGCCGACCCCACACTGCCCAAAGTCTCCGCTAAGGCAACTGAAGCTCCTCCATGCAGCAGACCATAAGGCTGTTTGGTACGATGATCGACCGGCATGGTGGCTTTGAGGTAGTTATCGCCCAGTTCTGAAAACCGGATCCCGATATGGTCTCCCATGGTATCCTTGCCCAGGTTTTCGAAATCGGCCAGGCTCAGGTCTTTTTTGAACCAGATAGGCATGCGCTTATTTTTTGGACGGATAGAGTGTTTGGTTCACGGCATCCGGCAGGAAAGGCGAAGCATCCCCCCCATTACGCAGGATATCCCTGACAATGGTAGATGCCACGGATGTATATTTCGGCTCTCCCGTAAGAAAGATCGTTTCAATATTTTTATCCAGGGTCCGGTTGGCATCAGCGATGGTTTTCTCGTATTCGAAATCGCTCACGTAACGGATACCGCGTAAAATGAAATTGGCTTTGATGAAACGGCAGTAATTGACGGTCAGCCCATCATAGACCACGCTTTGCACTTTGGGTTCCTCTTTATAGATCTCACTGAACCACTGCATCCGCTGTTCTGCGCTGAACATGGGGCTTTTGGAAGAATTGATACCGATACCGATATAGATCTTGTCGAACAAAGGCAGGGCCCGGTTAATGATATCGGTATGTCCAAGGGTTACCGGATCAAAAGTTCCGGGAAACAGGCAGATTCTTTCCATAGTGCAGCATTCTGGTCGTGAAAGTACGAAGTACAGGGGTACAAAATACCGGCCGCATAATTTAATGTTCGGGAATTACTGTTCCCTGCCTACCAGCAGGTACAGTACGGCCATCCTTACCGCAACGCCGTTCTCTACCTGGTTCAGGATGATGGAATAAGGTCCGTCGGCCACATCACTGTCCAGCTCCACCCCTCGGTTAATGGGTCCCGGATGCATGATCACAATATCTTTACCCAGGCTTTCCAGTACTTTTCTTTTGATACCATACGCCAGGTTATACTCGCGTAGGGAAGAGAACAGCGGCTGGTTCTGGCGCTCCAGCTGTATGCGGAGCACATTGGCCACATCGCACCACTGGAGGGCTTTCTTAAGGTTATATTCCACTTTTACGCCCAATGCTTCGGCAATGTATTTGGGGATCAGCGTGGGCGGCCCCGCTACCATGATCTCGGCACCCATCTTCTTCAGCAGGTACATATTGCTCAATGCCACACGGCTATGCATGATATCTCCGATGATGGCCACTTTCAGCCCTTCCAGTTTGCCCAGTCTCTCCTGCATGGAATAGGCATCCAGCAGGGCCTGGGTGGGGTGTTCATTGATACCGTCACCGGCATTCACAATGGCGGCAGGAATATGTTTGGCCAGGAAATGCGGTGCGCCGGAAGCACTGTGACGCATCACCACCATATCCACTTTCATGCTCAGGATATTATTCACCGTATCCAGCAGGGTCTCTCCTTTTGCCGAAGAGGAACTACTGGCGGCAAAATTGAGCACATCGGCAGACAACCTGCGTTCTGCCAGCTCAAAAGACATACGGGTACGGGTGGAATTCTCGTAAAAGAGATTCACGATGGTCACATCACGGAGTGAAGGAACTTTTTTGACCGGCCTTTGTAAAACTTCTTTGAATTGCTGTGCAGTGGAGAGAATTAACTGAATATCTTCCCTGTTGAGATCTTTGATACCAAGGAGATGTTTGGTAGATAGTTTCATTAAAAATCAAAGGTAATGTTTTCTAAAACATGAAACAAGATTCAAGGCACGTGACACAAGTTTCAAGACACAAGAAACAAGATTCAAGGCACAAGATTCAAGATTCAAGGCACAAGAAACAAGATTCAGGGCACAAGACACAAGATTCGGGAGAATTATGTGCATTTTTGGATGATGGCGGAGAGGATTTTTTTAATTTGATCTGCTTCTGATAGGAGCATCTGTCTTTCTGATTCCAATTGTCCATCCTCGTATACCAGGATTAATTGGAGCCAATACATTGATTCCTTGGCTTCCCGGCGGGATATTTTCAGCTTCATCAGCTCATCCATTTTGCCTAAACTATCAGATGCTTCCAAATAATTCGCGGCGACTGACCCACTTGACCTGATCAATTGACTGATATATTCCCGGTTAATCACATCCCGGTTAAGCTGCAAGCAAAAATCTCGTACCCGAATCGCAAATTGTCTGAACCGATCTTCCAATTCCCGGGACATATAAATAGATTTTGTATACCATTTCCCAAAAACAGTCGCTTTCACACACCCCTCATCACTAGTACCATGGCATTCCCGTCCTCTACCTTGCACCTTGAATCTTGCACCCTGAATCTTGTACCTTGGATCTTGTGCCCTGAATCTTGCACCTTGGATCTTTAAATCAAGACCACGGCATCTTCTCCGTCCTTCTCCCGCCAGTTCACTTTCACTTTCTGCGAAATGATGGTATCGATGACCTTGCCGGCATAATCGGGCTGAATGGGTAGTTCCCGGTTGAAACGGCGGTCCACCAGCACGCAAAGCGACACTTTTGAGGGACGGCCGAAATCCAGCAATGCATCCAGGGCCGCGCGTATGGTGCGGCCGGTATATAAAACGTCGTCGATCAATACCACTTTTTTCTCGGCAATGCTGAACGGAATATCGGTCTGGTTGGCAATGTGCAGGCTCTTGCGCACGTCATCACGGTAAAAAGTGATGTCGAGTTTGCCATATTTCACCAGTTCAGGCGCTACGATCGTTTTCAGTTCGTGTACGATCCGGTCGCTGAGGTATACGCCACGCGGCTGAAGGCCGATGATGACGGTATCGGTTAACTGCAGGTTGTTCTCCAGTATCTGGTGTGCCAGTCTTTTAACGGTCAATGCCAGTTGTTGCTCGGATAATATCGTCTTCAAAACCGAATTTTTTATAAAAATAAATGCTTTCCCGCATACCCGATGGGAATAATTCAGCCTGTCTGCTTTAATTTGCCCGCAAATGCTACGGCTTCATTCCATATCGCTGGTCCAGTTCCGCAATTATGTACAGGAACAGTTCACGTTCACGGAACGGATCGTGGGTATTTCCGGGCTGAACGGTACCGGTAAGACCAACCTGCTGGATGCTGTTTATTACCTGAGTTTTACCAAAAGTTATTTCTCGCGCCCCGATAGCCAGAACGTTCATCATGGCCTGGCAGGCATGCGACTTGAAGCCCAATACACGCTGCAGGATGAGCCGCAGAAACTGGTTTGCATACTCCGGGAGAATAACCGGAAAGAATTATCCCTGAACGAAGAGACCTACAGGAAGTTCTCGGAACATATCGGCAAGATCCCCTGTGTGATGATCGCACCGGACGATGTGATACTGGTAACAGGTGGCAGTGAGGAAAGAAGGGCCTTCCTGGACACTTTGTTATCGCAGATCAGCAAGACCTACCTGCTGGCGCTGATCGATTACCAGAAATTACTGCAGCAACGCAACAGCCTGCTGAAACAGGCAGCAGAAACAGGGTATACCGATGAGGCTCTGCTGCAGATACTGGATGAACAGTTGTGTGTGAAAGGCAACCTGATCTTTGCAGAAAGAAAAAACTTCCTGCAGGATTTCCTGCCATTGGTCATATCCATCTATCAACGTATTGCCGGTAAGGATGACAGGCTTGGTCTTGTATATGAAAGCCAGTTGCTGAAAGACGATTTTGCTGCATTGTTACGGCACTCCCGTCAAAAAGATATGGCACTGATACGCACCACAGCAGGTATCCATCGCGACGATCTCTTACTGTTCATGGGAGCCGCCCCCTTTAAGACCGAAGCCTCACAGGGGCAACGTAAAAGCCTGCTCTTTGCCCTGAAACTGGCCGAATGGCAGGTATTGAAAGAAAAAAAGGGCTTCACTCCCATCCTGCTCCTGGATGATGTTTTTGAAAAACTGGATGAACAGCGCATGTTCCAGTTACTGAACTGGGTCTGTACAGAAAGCGACGGCCAGGTATTCATCACCGACACCCATGCAGACAGGCTGCAGAACCATCTTTCCCAGATCAAAGTGCCGTACCAAGTGGTGGAGTTAATTAATAATTAATAATTATTAATTATTAATACAGAGAATGTGATTGCATCTGCCTTTGATATTTATTCTTAATTCCTAATTATTAACGGTGTTGTTGCATGAATATTTTCCAATGTTTGTGCGGGTTTCAGAAGAATAAGGACTCAATATGAGCCAATTTTCGAGTTAATTATTACTTTACACCCTTTGTAATCATTGATAAGGCTGTATTTATTCATGCAACAAAGCCATTATTAACTACTAATTACTAATTTCACCCCCATGTCTGAGTTTCATATTGGCGATGCGATCAAGGGGTTCCTGCACAAGAGTAACCTGCGTAACGGGATCCGTGCAGTACAGATCGAGGAGATCTGGGAACAACTGATGGGTAAGACCATTGCCAAATACACTGATAAGATCCAGATCATCAACCAGAAATTATTCATCCATACGGCGGTGGGTCCGTTGAAGAATGAGTTGCTTTACCAGAAGCAACAGATCATTGACCGTGTGAATGAAGCGTTCGGGGAGAAAGTGATCAATGAAGTGATCATACAATAGCCCTTTATCATTTTACCCGAACCCTTGGGTCTACCATTCCGTAAAGAAGATCGGCCAGTATATTGACCAGGATGAAGAAAGTGGCCGTAAGCAGCACACTGCCCATCACCACCGGGAAGTCTAATTTTTCCAGGGCATCTACGGTCACTTTGCCGATGCCTTTCCAGCCAAAGATATATTCCACAAAAAAAGCGCCCGCCAGCAATTCGGCAAACCAGCCGGTGATGGCGGTGATCACGGGATTCAAGGCATTGCGCAGTGCGTGGTGGAAGATGACCAGTTTTTTCGGCAATCCTTTCGCATACGCTGTGCGGATATAATCCTGATCGAGCACATCCAGCATGGAACTACGGGTGAGTTGCGTGATAATGGCCAATGGACGGATACCCAGGGTAATGGCAGGCAGCACCAGGTTCTTGAGCTGCAGATCCTTACCTGTGAAGGGATCGATATTGTAGAGACTGCCCGTCATGTGCAAACCCGTATACTGACTGAATACAAAACCGAACAGGTAGGCAAGCACGATACCCATGAAAAAAGAAGGTGCCGAAATACCCAGCACGCTGGTGAAAACAGCAGAAGTGTCCATCCAGGTATTTTGTTTGACTGCGGCAAGAATACCCAGCAAGATCCCGATCACCGTGGCGATACACATGGCAGCCAGGGCCAGCACCATTGTGCCGGGCAAAGCTTCCAGCAACACTTCGCCCACATCTTTTTTGGTTTGATAGGAACGTCGCAGGTAGGGTAATTTGATGCCCAGTTTATGCTCTCCGCCCACAAAAAATCCTTTCAGCTGTTTCTTTTCAATATCTGCTGTACTGTGTACGGCAACCGGTGAAACATCATTCAGGTATAATACGAACTGCTTCCATTTGGGTTGATCCAGCGCCAGTTCCTTGCGGATATTCTGGATGGTGGCACTGTCTCCCGCCTGCCCCAGTACTAACCTGGCAGGGTCACCAAAACCCTGGAACAGGAAGAATACCATGATCACCACGCCTACCAGGACCAGGAGACCGTAGAGTAGTTTTTTGGCGAGGTAAGACATGGGTTAATGAGTGAATGAGTGGATGATAGAATGAGTGAATGTTTTTTTTGATCAGGGTTTGGGGGTGATTTGGGATAGTAGTTGGGCTTGGTCGACGTAGCTGGTTTTGGATAGTACGGTAGCGCCTTGCATGAGGACGTAAGTTGGGTTTACGCGGGCGAAGGTCTTCAGTACGGTAGCATCACATTTCAGGATGATGCTGTTGGGAAGGCTGGCCTGCACTCCGTCGGCATCGGCAGTTACGATCAGTACCGGCAGGTTCTTCTTTTGGGCAGCTTCTTTCACCTGGTCAAAACCGGAGAGCCAGTCGGCTGAATGGGTAAAATCCTTTACCAGCAACAGCAGGTACTTTGCTTCTGTACCCAATACGGCGGCGGTAGTATCATTGCCTGATAATGTTTGCAGGGAGAAATCAGTGATCTTTGCCTGTAAGCCATTCCCCTTTTTGATCAGTTGGTCTTTCCGGTCAACATATTCATAGGTAGAATCAAAATCCGCAGGGAAATTGGCCTGGTCGAATTCCAGCAATTTGCCCTTGTGTTTGTAGGTAAAAACAATGGAGAAGCTGTCGGGTATGGCATTGGCCGGGGTCTTCATCTGTTCCAGCAAATTATTGCCTTTTTTATAGGGCAAACAATCCACTATGGGCAGGTGCTGCAGTACATGATACTGGCCATATCCCACGCCAACCGTAGCCAATAATAACAACACCATTGCACCGATCGGTTTAACCGCCGGTTTGATCTTTTTAGCGCTGAAGAACAGGATCAGGATCAGCAATAGCAGGAAAATATCCTTTCCGAAGGACTGGGCCGGCGTCAACGGTAAACAATCACCGAAACAGCCACAGGTCTTGATTTTTCCGGAGAACAAGGCGTAACCGGTAAGGAATGTGAAGAAAATGATCAGCAGCAACAGCAGCCAACTGAAGAGTTTCATCCGCCAGCCAATGATAACGGCCACGCCGGCAACGATCTCGAAGAGGTTCATCAGGAGCGCAAAAGCCAGGGTATAATCGTTCAGGAAATGCAGGCCCCATACTTCAAAGAATTCCTGCATCTTATAACTCAGGCCCAGGGGGTCATTGGCTTTCACCAGTCCGGAGAAAATAAACAACAGGCCTACGATCCAGCGAATGAGCAGCAGAAATGTCTTCATGGGGATTAATGTTTTCCTTCAGCGATCAATATGAGTGCAAAAACGGCGTAATTGATGATGTCCACATAATTGGCATCGATCCCTTCACTGATCAGGGTCTTGCCATCATTGGCCAGGATCTGTTTGATGCGCATGAGCTTCATCAGGATCAGGTCGGCAAAACTCTGCTGGCTCATTTCGCGCCAGGCTTCACCATAATCATGGTTCTTATCAAGCATGGTATTTTTGGCCAGTTCGATGTTCTTCCGGTATAACTCATCCACTTTTTCAACGGGCAGTTCCTCTACCTGGGGATTGCCCAGTTCCAGCTGCATCAGGCCAATGACCGCATAATTCAGGATGCCCTTGAATTCTGAAGGGATATCATCCCCTACTTTCTGTGTATTCAGGTCCTGTATGGTACGAATGCGGAGCGCCTTGATAAAGATCTGGTCAACCACCGAAATGGTACGCAGTACCCGCCAGGCCGTGCCATAATCCTGGGTCTTCTTAATAAAGATATCCTTACACTGGTTTACCGCCTCATCGTATTGTACATTCGTTCTGCTCATTTTTTTGCGCAATTTATCGTCGCTTTGGTAATACCTTTGACCGACTGCAAGATAAATGAATCCCGCTGTATGTACACGCTGAATTGTAAAGGAAGATTACTGGAAATATCCCGGCCGGTTGTGATGGGCATCATCAATATAACACCCGATTCTTTTTATCCGGAAAGCCGCCGGTTCACGGTAGACAGTACCCTGCGCATTGCCGAGACCATGTTGGCCGAAGGTGCCCGGATCCTGGATATCGGCGGACAAAGCACCCGGCCCGGAAGCCAGACCCTTACGGCTGCAGAGGAAATGGCAAGGGTATTACCGGTGATTGAAGCCATTTGCCAGCGGTTTCCGGAAAGTTTTCTTTCAATAGACACTTATTTTTCGGAGGTAGCAAAAGCGTCTGTTGAGGCAGGCGTGGCAATCGTAAACGATATCAGCGGTGGCAGTTTCGATAACAGGATGCTTGCTGCTGTGGCAGCATTGCGGGTTCCTTATGTTTGCATGCACGTAAAAGGCAGTGCAGACACCATGCATCAATCGGATGCCGGGGTCGATATCACCAAAGAAGTGCTGGATTATTTTATTGAAAGAAAACAGGCCTGCATCGATATCGGGATCACAGACCTGATCATTGACCCAGGCTTCGGCTTCAGCAAGACCATTGCCCAGAATTTTGAGATACTGAAGAAACTGGAAGTATTTTCCATGCTTGAAAAGCCTTTACTGCTGGGGGTTTCCCGCAAATCATCCATTTATAAGACCCTGGGCATTACCCCCGATGAGGCATTGAACGGCACTACAGTGCTGAACACAGCCGGACTATTAAAAGGCGCAGCCATTCTCCGGGTCCATGATGTGAAAGCAGCGGCAGAAGCCATCGAATTGACCCAACATCTTTTGTAGTCATATTCCATCCGTATACAATGACAAAGGCTCCGGGATCCGGAGCCTTTGTGTTATGATTTCAGTAGACCTGGTTATTTTCTCTGCGGCTGCTGCGGCTGACCCTGTGGACCTGCAGGTTGTGCAGGTTGGGGTGCAGGTGTGGTCACATCCAGCATTTCAATTTCGAACACGAGGTTGGAATATTGAGGAATAACCGGAGGCTGTCCGTTCTGACCATATGCCAGCATAGCAGGGATGTACATCTTACCCTTGGCTCCTTTGCTGAACAAACGCAGCGCTTCGTCCATACCTGGAATCACCCCCTGGGTACCTACCACCACCTGCAAAGGCTGGTTATTGGGTGAATTTTTGTCCATGTTAGAATCGAATTCCTTACCGTTCAGGAAAGTTCCTTTGTACATCAGGGATACCTGTTTGCCAGAATCGGCTTTGAACTGGGCATCACCGGGTGTTTGGATCTCAACCAGCACACCTGAAGGGGTAGATACGGTCTTGATGCCTTTTTTTGCGGTGAATTCCTGCAGTTCCTTGATCTCTTTTTGTTTCTCCAGATCCTGTTCTTTTGCCAGGTCGGCTGAAGCCAGTTCCTGTTTGTCGAATGCTTTCAGGATCTCAACACGTCCCTTGATCATATCCCTTGCATGGAAGATATTGTTGTACTCGAGCATACCCAGTTTTTTCAGGGTATCCACGCTCATGCTGAATTCGATCTTGTCGCCAACGGCACATTTGGTGATGATCTCAAGGAAACTGTGTTTGCTGGGACGAGAGGTATCTATCACTAAGTAAGCGGGTACATGACCATAAGAAGAGGTCAGGACAGAATCTTTTGGCGGAACCTTATATTCAATATTGAATTTCACAAACTGGCCATGTTTCAATTTGTCTTTACTGCCGCCACTGGTGATCTTATAAGAAAGACCGGATGGGGTTTTCTGGAATTGATTGCAGCTTGCAAGCAATACGATCGCTAGTAACAGCGTGCTGGTTGTTCTCATCATTTGTTTTTATTGTAGTTGATGTTGATATTCTTTGATCACTTCTTTAAACCGGGCCACATTGGCATCCAGGCTGTCGTAACTGCCTCCACCGGCGGCATTCACGTGTCCGCCACCATTGAAATGTTCCCGGGCAAACCTGTTCACATCAAAAGCGCCCTTGCTGCGGAAGCTCCATTTGCGCTCCCCATCCCTGTCGATCACCAGCGCCCCGAAACGGATGCCCTGTATCGTCAACAGGTAATTGACCAGACCTTCAGTATCCCCTGTTTTAATATTAAATCGCTGCAGATCCGAGCGGGTAATATACATCAAAGCCGTGTTATATTCATACATAACTTCCATTCTGTTCACCAGGGCGTAACCGATGAAGCGGAGACGGTTCTCGAGAAAGTTATCGTAAATATTATCATGCACCCTGGTATGTTTCAGTCCCAGGTCCTTCAAAGTGGCCACCATACGGTGTACCCCTGCGGAAGTGGCCGGAAAACGGAAAGAACCGGTATCGGTCATCACACCGGTATACAGGCATTCTGCTGCAGGCAGAGATAATTTATCGAGATTACCTGAATCAACGATGAAGTCATACACCATTTCACAGGTAGAGCTTTTGGCGGTATTGCTGATGCCATAGGTAAATGCTTCTTCCTGCGGTTGTTCGTGGTGGTCTATCAGGATCTTGGTACAACTGGCGTCCAGCAGCGGCTGTTCCATGTTCTTGGTACGGTGCAGTACATTGAAGTCGAGGCAGAAGATCACATGGGCTGCCTGGATGATGCCCAGGGCTTTTTCCCGCTGCTGTTCAAAATCGATCACGGTATCCACCCCTGGCATCCAGTCAAGGAAATTGGCCCAGTTGGTGGGTGATATCACGGTAACCTCATGCCCCATGGCTATGAGAAAATGGTAGAGTCCGAGGGCGGATCCCATGGCATCGCCGTCAGGCTTCTGGTGCATGGTAACCACTACCCTGGCAGGGGTATTGAGCTGGGGGTAAAACTGATCGATCGGAAGCATATAATGCCGGCAAAATTGGGGTTTCCGGGCTATTCTATCAAATCAATTTGTAGCACTTTAACAAAAAACAACCCTTATTATCCTCAAAACGACAGCCGAATGCTTACTTTTGCGCCCGAAATTTTACAAACTATATGAGTAACAGAACATTTACCATGATCAAGCCGGATGCCACCCAGAAAGGATATACCGGCGCTATTTTAGACCAGATCATCAAAGCGGGTTTTACCGTAAAAGCGATGAAATGGACCCGTTTGACCCAGGAGCAGGCTGGTCTGTTTTACGAGATACATAAAGAAAGACCTTTTTACGGTGAACTGGTTGCATTCATGAGCAGCGGCCCCATTGTAGCCGCTATCCTGGAAAAGGAAAATGCCGTAGCTGATTTCCGTAAACTGATCGGTGCCACCAATCCTGCCCAGGCAGAAGAAGGTACCATCCGTAAAAAATTCGCTTCTTCTGTAGGTGAGAACGCCGTACACGGAAGTGACAGCGATGAGAACGCTGTGATCGAAGGAGATTTCTTTTTCTCCAAACTGGAAAGGTTCTGATTGGAACAACTATACTGATGAATGAAAGAGCCATCCCTGAAAAGATGGCTTTTTTATGTCCCGCCAGAAACAACACTCCATAAAAAAGCCTCGTGGATAAAATCCACGAGGCCTACTTGTCGGGACGACAAGATTTGAACTTGCGACCCCACGCCCCCCAGACGTGTGCGCTACCGGGCTGCGCTACGTCCCGAAAAAATTACAGAATGTGTTTATCCTGTAAGTACCGCTTAATTCCTCTTTTCTTAATCGAACTCTCCAATTTAATGGCTTCCGATCTGTTACTACAAGCAAAAATATGTACTAGCTTCCAGGGAATGCCTGTTGCTGTAAAGGCGGATTTCCCAAGATTATGATTCTCTATTCGCTTCTCCAGATCTCCAGTCTGACCAACATAATACTTTTGAAGATGATCACTGAATAATATGTAGACCACAAAATCCATGTTATCTTTCTCTTTCAATGAGCTTTTTTCGCCCCCTCCCGCCTAACGGCGGGATGCGCTACCGGGCTGCGCTACGTCCCGAAAACCATTTAATTGCTAATATCCAGTATCCAGCAACCAGTAAATGGGTTGCAAATATAGGGGGTAAAAGAAAAATTCAGGTTATATTGCAGAAAATTTTCCCACCGCTACATGAAGATACTTGTAAAGCAGGCGGTTATTGCCGATCCGGGTTCGCCTTATCATGGACAGGTTACCGATATTTTGATCAATGGAGAACAGATCAGTAAAATCGCTCCGAATATTACCGATACCGCTGATGAGATCATCGACGCCGCCGGCGCCCTGGTATCGCAGGGATGGGTAGATATCTTCGCCCATTTTTGTGACCCGGGCTACGAATACAAGGAAACCCTGGAAACAGGTGCGGCAGCAGCAGCAGCGGGTGGATTTACCCGGGTTTTTGTACTGCCGAATACCTTACCGGTGGTAGACAGTAAATCGCAGGTGGAATATATCTGCCAGAAATCAAGATCCTTACCGGTTACTATCCAGCCACTCGGCGCCATTACCCGCGGAACGGAGGGCAAGGACCTGGCGGAGATGTACGATATGAAACAAAGCGGTGCCGCTGCTTTTTCAGATGGTATTTTACCTGTGCAGTCACCCGGGTTGTTTGTAAAAGCCCTGCAATATGTGAAAGCCTTTGATGGCACACTGGTGCAGGTGCCACTGGATAAAAGCATTGGTGCAGGCGGACTGATCAACGAAGGTGTGATCTCAACCCGCCTCGGACTTCCCGGTATACCGGCGTTGGCAGAAGAAGTGATCATCAAAAGAGATATTGACCTGTTGCGGTATACGCAATCAAGACTGCATATCACCGGCGTTTCAACCAGGAACGGAATGCGTTTCATTGAGGCAGCCAAAAAAGAAGGTCTGGACATCAGCTGCAGTGTTACGCCTTACCACCTGTTCTTCTGTGATGAAGACATGCAATCCTACGATACCAACCTGAAAGTGAACCCACCTTTACGCACCAGAGAAGATATGCTGGCTTTGCGCGAAGCCGTGGTGAATGGTGTGGTGGATTGTATCGCATCGCACCATATTCCCCAGGATTGGGACAACAAGACCTGTGAATTTGAATACGCCAAAAACGGCATGACCGGTCTGGAAACCAGTTTTGCCGTAGTGAATCACCTGTTACCTGAATTACCGGCAGATCAACTCGTACGCCTGTTCTCATTGCAGGCCCGCAGCCTTTTTCACCTGCCGGCAACGCCGATCAAAGAAGGCGCTGCTGCAGAGTTGACGATCTTCAGCAGATCAGCACAAACCCTGCTTTTACGCACACAGCTGAAAACAAAATCGGCCAACACTCCATTCCTCGAAAGGGAATTGAACGGAAAAGTGCTGGGTATTGTACACAAAGGAAAACTCACCATCAACCAAAACTGATACCATATGAAAGTCAATATTGTCAACGAAGGCCTCAAATGGGGAAGCATTAATGGCCTGATCGCCGTATTGCTCATGTACGGGTCCTGGGCCGTTGGATTAAACACTTTTGTGTCATTCCAGTTCTGGGGCAACTTTGTTCCCTTCATGATTGCCATCCTCATCTTTGCAGGATTACACATCAGGAAACAGAATGATGGACTCCTCCCTTTTTCTCAGGCGTTGAAATTCACTTTTCTGAGTTATGTGGTGGTAGCGGTCATCACGGCTATTGCTACTTATGTGCTTTATAACCTGATCGACAAAGAACTGACACAAAAATCGGTACAGGTAGGCCTGGAAAAAACCCGCGCAATGATGGAGAAATTCGGTGCATCAGAAGATGATATCGAAAAAGCCATGAAGTCGGGTATGGAAGAAGGAGCCAAAGGCACCGGCATAAGTAAAATCCTGCTGGGTACAGGTTTGTTCCTGATCTGGGATTTCATCAAAAGCCTGCTGATCTCGCTGGTGATCCGCAAGGAAGAAAAATTTGTCGACTAACTTAGTATTATGGATGTATCAATCGTTATACCCCTGATCAACGAGGACGAGTCCCTGCCGGAATTATGCAGCTGGATAGAATCGGTTGTCACCAGCAACCAGCTGTCCTATGAAGTGATCCTGGTAGATGATGGCAGTACGGACGACAGCTGGGCCTTTATTGAGAAGAAAGCCCATGAGAATCCGAATTTCAAGGGTATCAAATTCCAGCGTAATTATGGTAAATCAGCCGCTTTGAACGAAGGTTTCAAAGTCGCCCATGGCGATGTGGTGATCACGATGGATGCAGACATGCAGGACTCTCCCGATGAGATACCCGAGTTACGCAGGATGATCATGGAGGATGGATATGATATGGTCAGCGGCTGGAAAAAGAAACGTTACGACAATACCCTGACCAAGAACCTGCCTTCCAAACTGTTCAATGCAGCGGCCCGTTTCAATTCGGGTATTCAACTGCATGATTTCAATTGCGGACTCAAATCCTACAAACGCAAAGTGATCAAGAGTATCGAAGTATATGGTGAGATGCACCGTTACATACCGATACTGGCCAAATGGAGCGGTTTCCGTAAGATCGGCGAAAAAGTGGTGGAGCACCGTCCGCGCAAATACGGCGTCACCAAATTCGGCTGGCAGCGTTTTGTAAATGGATTTCTCGACCTGGCCACCATCATGTTCCTGGGTAAATTCGGGAAAAGACCCATGCAGTTCTTCGGATTGCTGGGTACCCTGTTCTTCCTGATCGGTCTGGGCTCAAGCATTTACCTGATCGCGGCTAAATTCATGACGGAGGATTTCAGTCTTACCAACCGCCCTTCTTTCTACATAGCCCTTACCACCATGATCATCGGTATGCAACTGTTCCTCACAGGATTCGTTGCCGAACTGATCGCCCGTAATGCCCCGGAAAGAAACAGTTACCTGATCGAAACCAAATTAGGATTGGAATAATTCAAAAGTAAAAACTAAAAACTAAAACAAGTATCCTACCCTTTTGAATTTTGACTTTTGAATTTTAACTTTTACATCGTGTCGAAAAAAGTCATCATCATCGGACCTGCCTGGCCACTGCGTGGCGGTCTTGCCTCGTTTGATGAGAGGCTTGCCCGCGAATTCATGGCACAGGGGTATGATGCTGCCATCTATACCTTCTCCTTACAATATCCCGATTTCCTGTTCCCGGGAACCACGCAATATTCTACAGAACCTGCACCGGCAGACCTGAAGATCAAGGTCTGCATCAACTCCGTCAACCCGCTGAACTGGCTGAAAGTGGGTAATGAGCTGAAGAAGCTGAGACCCGACCTGGTGATCGTACGTTACTGGCTTCCGCTGATGGGACCCTGCCTGGGCACCATCCTGCGAAAAGTTCGTAAGAACGGCTTCACCAAAGTGATCTGCATCGCCGATAATGTGATCCCGCATGAACACCGTCCGGGCGACAAAGCCTTTACCCAGTATTTTGTTCAGCCGATCCACGCTTTTATCACCATGAGTGAGAAAGTGAAGAAGGACCTGGCGCTGTTTACGGACAAAGCTGCCAAACAGGTGGTACACCCACTGTATGATAATTTTGGAGGATCCGTTGCCAAGAACCAGGCCCGCGAGCATTTATCGCTGCCTGCAGGAGAAAAGATCATCCTGTTCTTTGGTTTTATCCGGAAATACAAGGGTCTGGACCTGCTTTTCGAAGCCATGCAGGATGCGAGGATCCAACAGGCAGGCATCCGTTTACTGGTGGCAGGTGAGTTCTATGAGAAACGGGAAGAATATGATGCCCTGATCGAGAAACTGGGGATAGCTGATCAACTGATCCTCCGGACTGATTTCATTGCCGACAGTGAAGTACGCTATTACCTCAGCGCTGCCGATTTTGTGATACAACCTTACCGCAATGCCACCCAGAGCGGCGTGACCCCGCTGGCTTATCATTTTGAAAAACCCATGCTGGTGACCAATGTAGGCGGTCTGCCCGACCTGGTTCCGGATGGGAAAGTGGGCATTGTTACAGAGCCAGATCCCGGATCCATTGCCAACGGCATCCTGCGACTCTATGAATTAGGTGAAGATTATTTTTTGCCCCATCTTCGCGAAGAAAAGAAAAAGTACAGCTGGAACCTGCTGGCCGCAGCCATTGAAGAAATGGCCCAACCATCAGCATAACAGGTTCCGGCCTTTAACCTGGCAAGTAATGATCTACCGCAGCAAAGCTCCCTTACGCATCGGACTGGCTGGTGGCGGCACGGATGTAAGTCCTTACTGCGACCAATTCGGCGGCGCCATCCTGAACGCAACCCTGTCGCTCCACGCCCATGCTACCCTAGAACCGACCACGGATGGAAAGATCCATCTGTTCTCGGTGGACAAACAACAGCAACAAAGCTTCGACTGGGCAAACCAATTACCGATCACAGGAGAGTTAGACCTGTTAAAAGGTGTGTACAACCGCATCCAGCAAGACCACCCGTTTACCCTGCCGGGTTTACGGCTGTCCACTTTTGTAGATGCACCTGCCGGCAGTGGACTGGGCACTTCCTCTACCCTGGTGGTGGCCATTATCGGGGCTTTTGCAGAGATGCTGAAACTGCCCTTGGGAGAATACGATATGGCACATTATGCCTATGAGATCGAACGCAGCGACCTGCAACTGGCCGGTGGAAGGCAGGACCAGTATGCGGCCACATTCGGTGGTTTCAATTTCATGGAGTTCTATGGCAATGATAAAGTGATCGTGAACCCGCTCCGCATCAAACAGGAATACCTGAATGAACTGGAGAACAACCTGGTATTATACTTTACTGCCACCACGCGTGAATCGGCCTCGATCATCACCGAACAACAACGGAACGTGAAGGAGAACAATACCAAAAGTATTGAAGCCATGCACCAGTTAAAAGAGCAGGCAAGAATGATGAAGGAAGCCCTGTTGGTAGGCAAACTGGGAGCCATTGGCGAGATACTGGATTATGGCTTCAGGCAGAAGAAGAATATGGCTGCCAATATCTCCAACAGTTCCATTGATGCCATTTATGAAGCCGCCATACAGGCTGGTGCTACAGGAGGTAAGATCAGTGGTGCCGGTGGTGGCGGATTTATGATCTTTTATTGCCCCGGGAATACCAGGTACAAGGTTATTGAGACATTGAATACCTTTGGAGGGAAGATCAATCCTTATCAATTCACACAACATGGTTTAACCAGCTGGACCGCACAGTGATGGTCCGGCGAAACAACTACGCATGAACCCGAAGATAGCAACCATCATCAGTGCATCGATCGATGTAAAACAACAGATACTGGCAGATACCGCTTTTCTGCAGACCATTGAGCAGGTAATTGAAGTGGTGACCAACGCTTTTCAGAACGGGAAAAAAGTACTGTTCTGCGGTAACGGGGGCAGTGCGGCAGATGCACAACACCTGGCTGCCGAATTTTCGGGCAGGTTCTACAAAGACCGGAAAGCATTGCCTTCCGAAGCGCTGCATTGCAACTCATCTTACCTGACGGCCGTGGCCAATGATTACAGTTACGATGTGATCTACTCACGCCTGGTAGAAGGTATCTGCGAAGAAGGTGATGTACTGATTGGGTTAAGCACTTCCGGCAATTCCAAAAACATCCTGAATGCTTTTGAGGCGGCCAAAGCCAAAAAAGTGATCACTATCGGTTTCACCGGTGCGAGTGGCGGCAAGATGAAGGATGCCGGCGATTATCTGCTGAATGTTCCCTCTTCCGATACGCCCAGGATACAGGAAAGCCATATCATGGTAGGCCATATCATCTGCGAACTGGTAGAAGCTAAAATATTCGGCTGATGCAGGTGACCGAAGCAATTGTACTGGCAGGCGGTTTAGGCACCCGTTTACGGGAAGCCGTTCCGGGATTGCCCAAATGTATGGCGCCGGTAAATGGCAAACCCTTTGTGGCCTATGTAATCCGTCACCTGATGCAACAGGGTATCACCCATTTTATTTTTTCATTAGGTTATAAGTCCGAAGCCTTTCTTGGTTTCCTTTCCGAAGAACTGCCGGCAGGCTCTTACGATATTGTGGTGGAAGAAGAACCGCTGGGAACAGGAGGCGCCATACAATACGCAGCGCAGCAAGCAAAACAGGATGATCTTGTGGTGGT
Source organism: Bacteroidota bacterium (assembly GCA_016183765.1). Classification (GTDB taxonomy): domain Bacteria; phylum Bacteroidota; class Bacteroidia; order Chitinophagales; family Chitinophagaceae; genus Sediminibacterium. Next base: position 321,254 of record JACPEA010000002.1, on the reverse strand, counting down.
GAATGGCGATAGCCTCTTTCAGACAAATATTCCCGCACAGGCAGCTTTTCATTTTGCCCATAAAAGCTGTTGTACACTGGCGCTGAAAGCTATGCAGAACGTAAGCAGGTATGGCTCGGTGGAACTGGCCGATAACGGAAGTATTGCCCGTTTCAGGGAAAAACAATTCTTTGAGAAAGGACTGATCAATGGCGGCGTATACCTGATCAACAAGCCCTGTTTAGTAAGCAAACAGCTGCCGCAGAAATTTTCCTTTGAAACAGATTTCCTGCAACGGTTCTATACAGATGGCAACATCTATGGCATAGAACAGGAAGGATATTTTATTGATATTGGCATACCCGAAGATTACCAACGGGCACAAACCGAATTACTGTATTAAGATGCTGGACCTGACAAAGATCAACCAAGACTGGACCCTATTCCTTGACCGGGATGGCGTGATCAATCACGACAAGGACAATGACTATATCCGTAACTGGGAAGAATTCCGTTTTTACGATAGCACGCTGGAAGCGCTGGCCATTCTTGCAAAAAAGTTTACACGTATCCTGATCGTTACCAACCAGAAAGGGGTTGGCAGAGGTCTGATGACCCTGGAAGACCTCCAGCGGATCCATACGAATATGCTCGCAGCGGTCAAGCAAAATGGCGGACGTATTGATAGGATATACTTCTGTTCCGACCTCGATAATGATTCCATCAACCGAAAACCCAATCCGGGCATGGCTTTTCAGGCCAAAGCCGATTTTCCGGAAATGGATCTTACCCGGAGCCTTATTGCCGGTAACCGTACCAGCGATATGGAATTCGGCCGCAATGCAGGCATGCACACGGTTTTTATTGCTTCCACCCATCCCGAAACGCCGTTCCCAGATCCGAGGATCGATTTGCGTTTTGATGACCTGCTGGCTTTTGCCAAAGCAGTTCAGGGCTAAGAAAACCTTAAAATTCATTCTCCGGAATGCCGGAGTTGACCGGCACTCGCAGATAGGATGTAATATTGATGTATGAAGCAAGTATTGGTTTCCCTGATATCATTCTGTCTCGCCTTATCTGCCAACGCGCAACAGAAAATACCAGCTTCTGTCCAGGCACTGATGCAGCTGGAAGAGAATATGCGCAATTATGCCAATGACATCGTGAACGGAGAAGAAGTGGGCGACCGCACCACGGCCGATAGCATTTTTACCCGCGCCCTGGTACAGGCATTAAAGATACCCTACTCGTTCTCCTACCCTTTCGACTCCCTGAAAACGATCTCGCATATCTATGCGCCTGACAGCAGTTTCCGCATATTCACCTGGCAGGTAATGAAGGATCTCTCCTATTACCGCCAGAAAGGGGCCATCCAGTTCCGAACAAAGGATGGTTCTTTGAAATTGATACCGCTGTATGATTATTCCCCTTTTACCGATAACCCGGTCGATTCTGTTCGCACCAACCAGCAGTGGATCGGTGCCGTGTACTATAACATCATCCAGAACACTTACAATAACAAAACCTATTATACCCTGTTTGGTTACGATGAGAACGATGCCCGAAGCACCAAGAAATGGGTGGAAGTATTGACTTTTGACGAGCAGAACCGTCCCCTCTTCGGCGGCCGGTATTTCACCTATACCAACGACCCGCTAAAACCGGCCCAGCCTGCCTATCGTTTCTGCCTGGAATTTAAGAAACAGGCCAATGCCCGTTTGAATTACGACGAGGACCTGGGCATGATCACTTTCGCCCATCTCACCAGCGAAACCGGCGAACCTGAAAACAAATACACACTGATCCCCATGGGCAGTTACGAAGGATTCAGGTGGATCAATGGCAAGTGGGTGCACGTACCCGTTGTAAAAGAAGCCGATCCCAGATCAAATATCAACCCACCACAGCCAGGCGCTGAGAGAGGCGGCAACAGCTTTCCGGATACGAAGAAGAAAAATGGGAAGGGATAGAGAGAGTTAAAATAGTTAAAAGGGTTAAAGTGGTCGAGGTGGTAAAAACTCCTGCAACTACTTTAACCCTTTTAACTATTTTAACCATTTTAACCTTTTTAACCAACAGCCCTAATCCAGTTTTAACACCGCCAGGAAAGCTTCCTGCGGGATCTCTACGTTACCGATCTGGCGCATGCGTTTTTTACCTTCTTTTTGTTTCTCGAGCAGTTTACGTTTACGGCTGATATCACCTCCGTAACATTTCGCTGTCACATCCTTGCGCATGGCGCTGATGTTCTCACGGGCGATCACTTTGGCGCCGATGGCGGCCTGGATGGCGATCTGGAACTGCTGTTTCGGCAACAGCTCTTTCAGTTTTTCACAAAGTTTGCGGCCAAAATCCTGGGCACGGCTGCGGTGAATCAGGGCGCTTAAAGCATCCACTTTATCTCCATTCAGCAAAATATCCATCTTCACAATATCCGCATCCCTTGAGCCGACAGGGCTATAATCGAACGAAGCGTATCCGCGGGTAGAACTTTTCAGTTTGTCATAGAAATCGAATACGATCTCTGTCAAAGGCATTTCGAAGATCAGCTCCACACGGGTCGGTGTAAGATAACTCTGGTTGATGAGTATGCCCCGTTTGCCCAAACAGAGGGTCATGATATTACCGATATATTCAGGCAGCGTGATGATCTGCGCTTTGATAAATGGTTCTTCAATGCGGTCGATCTTAACAGGATCCGGCATCTCTACCGGGTTGTTCACGGTGATCTTTTCGCCCCGGGTGGTGTAGGCATTGAAACTTACGTTCGGCACCGTGGTGATCACGGTCTGGTTGAACTCGCGTTCCAGTCGCTCCTGGATGATCTCCATGTGCAGCAATCCCAGGAACCCGCAACGGAAGCCGAAACCGAGGGCCTGCGAGGTCTCCAGTTCAAACGTGAGCGAAGCATCGTTGAGCTGGAGTTTGTCCATACAATCGCGTAACTCCTCAAACTCATCCGTATTCACCGGGAAGATGCCGGCAAATACCATGGGTTTCACTTCTTCAAAACCATGGATCATCTCGCCGGGGTTATTGGCCAGGGTAATGGTATCACCCACTTTCACTTCCTTGGCATTTTTGATGCCGGTGATGATATATCCCACATCTCCCGCACGCACTTCCTCCTTCGGCGTCATATTCAGTTTCAGAACGCCCACTTCATCCGCAAAATAATCCTGGCCGGAAGCTACGAAGCGGATCTTATCCCCTTTTTTCAGCACGCCGTTCATGATGCGGTAGTAAACGATGATACCACGGAAGCTATTGAACACACTGTCGAAGATCAACGCCTGCAATGGCGCTTCCGGATCTCCCTCAGGGGCAGGTATGCGTTCGATAATGGCCTGCAGGATCTCTTCGATACCGATGCCCGATTTACCGCTGGCCAGCAGGATATCTTCCTGTTTACAACCGATCAGGTCAATGATCTGGTCGGTCACTTCCGGGATCTTGGCGCCATCCATGTCGATCTTGTTGATCACCGGGATGATCTCCAGGTCATTATCGATGGCCAGGTACAGGTTGCTGATGGTCTGGGCTTGTATGCCCTGCGAAGCATCTACCAGCAGCAAAGCCCCTTCACAGGCCGCCAGGGCACGGCTAACCTCATAGCTGAAGTCCACGTGTCCGGGTGTATCGATCAGGTTCAGTACGTATTGTTCTCCCTTATAAGGATAGTTGATCTGTATGGCGTGACTCTTGATGGTAATCCCCTTTTCACGTTCCAGGTCCATATCGTCCAGTACCTGGTTCATCATCTGCCGCTCGGTAATGGTCTGGGTATGCTCCAGCAGCCTGTCGGCCAGGGTACTCTTACCATGGTCAATATGTGCGATGATGCAAAAATTCCTGATATTCTTCATAAGGCTGCAAAGATAAGCGCGAAGCACGAAGTATGGGGTACGATTTTCCACCAGTCCAGGACCGGTTTGTTAGGCTTATCCGCCCTTGAGAACCTTTCCTTATCCACCCAAAACAACAAAATCTCCCGGCTGGTTCAGGTTACGATAAGCCTGTCCAGCCAGAAGATCCTGTTACCCGTTTGCTGTTAGCGGAATATTATTTTTTCAATGCATTGATGATGGCCACAAATTCATCCGCAACCAGTGAGGCACCGCCTACCAATCCGCCGTCTACATCAGGCTGCCCGAAAATATCCGCCGCATTGGCTGCTTTTACGCTACCTCCATATAAAATAGAAATAGCATCAGCCACTGCAGTACCGTATTTACCAGCCAGTTGCGACCGGATAAAAGCATGCATCTCCTGCGCCTGTGCACTGGTAGCAGTTTTACCGGTTCCGATGGCCCAGATGGGTTCATAGGCGATCACCACCTGTTGCAGCTGTTCTTCAGAAAGATGGTACAGGGATTCTTCAAGTTGTTTGGCCACGTATTCGTTCTGCGTATTGGCTTCGCGGATGGAGAGCGGCTCACCACAGCAGAAGATGGGGCATATCTTGTATTCGAGACAGATATTCACTTTCTCGGCCAGGAACTGGTTACTCTCCTGAAAATATTCACGACGTTCGGAATGGCCCAGTACTACATATTGGATACCCAGCGACTGCAACATTTCTACCGAAGTCTCACCGGTATAGGCCCCGTTTTTCTTGGTGTAACAGTTCTGGGCAGCCACGAACACGTTCTGCTTACCTGTCAGTTTCTGTTGTGCCATGGCCAGATAAGGAAAGGGAACGGCAAATACGGCCTGCTGGTTGACGTTCAGGGAATGCGGCTGTGCAATAATAGCGTCTAACAAAACTTCTCCCTGCTGCAGGGTCAGGTTCATTTTCCAGTTGGCTGCTGCGATCTGTGTTCTCATGCTTGAAAAAAATTGGTCGTTTGTTGGTTAATAATGCGCAAAGATATGCTGTAGCACAGCAATTTCCGAATCACTCAGTTGCCGCCCCTTCAGCCATTTCCAGTTATTGATGTCTTCCTGCACTTTCCTGGGTTCATAACGGGTGCCGTCTACACCCCAGGCAAAATTGGGAATGATGGTAGGTAATAGTCCTGCCCCGAATACATTACAACTCACCCCGATCATGGAGCCGGTATTGATGGCGGCATTGATGGCTGCACGTGAATAATCGCCCATGATCACCCCGCATTTCTGTCCAACACCCACATAACTTTCTGCACCCATGTCCCAGATTTTCACCTCTCCTGCTGTATTCTTAATATTGCTGTTGGTACTGCCCGCACCAAAATTGCACCATTCCCCCACCACGGAATCGCCGAGGTAACCATCATGGGCTTTGTTGCTATACCCCATCATGACCGTATTCTTGATCTCACCACCTCCCATACAGAAAGGGCCGAGCGTAGTGGCGCCATACACACGGCTGTTCATCTTCAATACAGCCCCCTCTCCCAGCACAAAAGGCCCTCGAACCACAGAACCTTCCATGATCTCTGCATCCCTGGCAATGTACATGGGGCCTGTAGCGGCATTCAGGATACAGTGAGACAATCTTGCCCCTTCTTCTATGAAAATATTTTCCGGCTGTACCGCCTGTACCGTGGCCGGAAGAGGTTGTGATATCCTGTCTTTGATCAGCAGGGCTATATCTTCCCGTATCATGCGGTCGTTCCACTGCATCAACTGCCAGGGATGTTCCAGGCGTTGTACCGTAGCCTGATCAGCGATGTTCTTAAAAGCAGCAAGCAGGTTGTTATCTGATGTTTTCAGCAGCTGATCGGTTCTCCCTGCGATCAATCCATGCTCATCCGCCAGGCAGCAGCCCGACGTAAGGGATAACACGGTATCCAGTAAAGAGCCGCTAGTGATCACGGAAGCATCTACCCATACATGATCGCCCGACGGAAGGGCCGGGTACAATCCCTGCAGGTAAGGAACCGTTGCCACATATACGGTTTGCCCCGAAAGTTGTTCCCATCGTTCTTTGATCGTAAAAACCCCGAAGCGCAGATCGGCCAGGGCCCTGGTTAAAGTGAAGGGGAATAATCCCTTTCGGTTCTGGTTATCGAACAGTATGATGGCCATGTTGCAAAGTAACTGAAAATGTTTTGTTGCCGGCCGGCAGATGCCGCACCTGAATGGTCGTTCAGGCCCGCTTTTCAACTGGCATCCGACATCAGTAAGCTGCCAAAAACTTCTTACCTTGCGCACTCAAACTGATAAAAAACATACTGTATGAGTCTTGGATACTTTTCATACCCGTTACCGGCCAATGAGCCCGTTCTGTCATATGCTCCCGGAAGTCCCGAAAGAGCGGCTTTGAAGAAAACATTGACCGAGCTGAAAAAGAAAGAGATCGATATCCCGATGTACATCGGCGGCAAAGCCGTGAAAACCGGGAAAAAAGTGGCGATACATCCCCCGCATGAGACCGGTTTTTCACTGGGTCATTTTCATGCAGGCGAGGAAAAACATGTGCACCAGGCCATTGATGCTGCATTAAAGGCCAAAGAAGCCTGGGCCGCCATGAGCTGGGAAAACAGGGCGCATATCTTCCTGAAAGCTGCCGACCTGCTGGCCACCAAGTACCGTTTTCACATGAACGGTACCACCATGCTGGGACAGAGTAAAAATGCTTTCCAGGCCGAGATCGACAGTGCCTGTGAGCTGATCGACTTCCTGCGCTTCAACGTTCACTTCCTGAGTGAGATCTACAAGCAGCAACCCATCTCCTCACCCGGCATGCACAACCGCATGGAATGGCGCCCGCTGGAAGGGTTTGTGCTGGCCATTACCCCATTCAACTTTACCGCTATCGGTGGTAACCTGCCCACATCCGCTGCCATGTGTGGCAATACCGTGGTTTGGAAACCCGCCAATACACAGATCTATTCTGCGCAGATGTTCATGCGCATCCTGAAAGAAGCCGGTTTGCCCGATGGTGTGATCAACCTGATCTATGTGGATGGTCCCACCCTGGGTAAAGTGTGTTTTGCCCACCGCGAATTCGCCGGTGTGCATTTTACAGGTTCAACCGGTGTGTTCAACAATATGTGGAAAGTGATCGGCGAGAACGTGGCCAAATACCGCTCTTATCCGCGAATCGTGGGAGAAACCGGTGGTAAGGATTTTGTGATCGCACACAAAAGTGCCCAGGTGGATGCGGTGGTTACTGCACTGGCCAGGGGAGCTTTTGAGTTCCAGGGACAAAAATGCTCAGCCGCATCAAGGGCCTATATACCCAGCAACCTGGCGGAAGTAGTGAAAACCAGGCTGGTAGCGGCCATCCAATCGATGAAAATGGGTACCGTGGAAGATTTCAGTAATTTCATCAATGCCGTGATCGATGAAAAATCCTTTAACAGCATCACCAAATACATCGACAACGCCAAAAAGGATAAAAAAGCTACCATTTTAGTGGGCGGCAAATACAGCAAGACCAAAGGATATTTCATTGAACCTACCGTGATCGAAGCCAAGGACCCGAAATATGTGACCATGTGCGAAGAGATCTTCGGGCCAGTGCTCACCCTGTATGTGTACGATGCGGATAAATTTGAAGAGACCCTGAAACTGTTAGACAATACCTCTCCCTACGCCCTTACCGGCGCCATACTGGCCCAGGACAGGGCTGCGGTAGAACTGGCCACTGACAGGCTCAGGAATGCAGCAGGCAACTTTTATATCAACGATAAACCTACCGGTGCCGTAGTAGGCCAGCAGCCGTTTGGCGGTGCTAGGGCTTCGGGAACCAACGATAAGGCCGGCAGCATGCTGAACCTGTACCGCTGGTTAAGCGCCCGGACCATCAAGGAGACCTATAATCCGCCGGTTGATTATAAATACCCTTTTTTACAGGAAGCTTAGGAATCATCCTGCCTGCTCTACCCATAATTCAGGCAAAAAACAGGGAATGTCGAAGGATAAATGGCACTATACTTAGCCCTTCGACATTCCCTGTTCGATATTCCTTGTTCCATATTCATCATTCTATCCCTATATTTGCCCCTCTAAAATTCAGCTTACGTGGCAACCAAATTCTCAAAAGAAACCTATCTGTATTGGTATGAACTGATGCAATTGATCCGTCAGTTCGAGTTAAAGGCCGAAGAAATGTATAAAATGGCCGGTAAGATCCGTGGATTCTTCCATGCCTATGTGGGCCAGGAAGCCATTGCTGCCGGCTGTATGACCGCCACCGGGGCCGATGATCCGTTCATTACGGCCTACCGTGACCACGGTTTGGGTCTGGCAAAAGGAATGCCGGCCAACACCTGTATGGCAGAACTGTACGGTAAAGCAACCGGTTGTTCAAAAGGAAAAGGGGGCAGTATGCACTTTTTCAGTGCAGAACACCGTTTTTTCGGGGGCCATGGTATTGTGGGCGCCCAGATCGGTACAGGTGCCGGACTGGCTTTTGCTGAAAAATACAAGGGCACCCAGAACGTGGTACTCTGCTTTTTCGGAGACGGGGCCGCACGCCAGGGTATCCTGCACGAAACATTCAACCTGGCCATGTTGTGGAAACTGCCGGTGATCTTTATTTGCGAGAACAATAACTACGCCATGGGTACTTCTGTAGAACGTACCAGTAACGTGGTGGACATTTATAAACTGGCCGATGCCTACGATATGCCGGCAGATATGGTGGACGGTATGACACCGGAAACCGTACACGAAAGCGTATCACGCGCGGTAAAAAGGGCCCGTTCCGGCGATGGTCCTACCCTGCTGGAATTAAAGACCTACCGTTATAAGGGACACTCCATCTCAGACCCACAGAAATACCGCTCCAAGGAAGAAGTGGATGAGTACAAGGACCAGGATCCGATCAGTAAAGTACGCAGCACCATCTTATCGAACCAATTCGCATCTGAGGCCGATCTGAAAGCCATTGATGACCGCATCGGGCTGGTAGTGGATGAGAGCGTTCGTTTTGCCGAAGAAAGTCCCTGGCCGGACGACAGCGAACTGCTGAAAGACGTTTACCTGGATACAGACTACGTTTTTGAACAGGACTGATCACCAACCCATTTTCAACTACAAATCTAAAAATACAGTATGACTGAGAAGCACGAAGAAACGAACCGGGCCCTGGTAAAAGCGCAGGGATTCTGGCAGAAATTTCAAAAACCGGTTCTGATAGCAGTGACCGCCATTGTGATCGTAGTAGGTGGCTGGTTCGGATACAATGAATACATTCTGAAACCCAAAGAAGAAAAAGCAGCTGATGCCCTGTTCAGGGCGCAGGAATACTTTGCCATGGATTCTTCCAACCTGGTGCTGAATGGCGACGGGCAGAGTAAGGGCGTATTGTATGTGCTGAAGAACTATAGCGGAACCAAAGCCGCCAACCTGTGTAGCTACTATGCCGGCGTGAGTTACCTGAAACTGGGAGATTTCAACAACGCCGTTAAATACCTGAAAGATTTTACAACCAATGCCAAACAGGTACAACTGATGGCCTATGGCTGCCTGGGAGACGCCTATGCGGAACTGAACAAAAAAGCGGAAGCCGTAGAAAGCTATAAAAAAGCAGCCCATACTTTTGAAAAAGACGAGAGCAATTCTGCCGAATATCTTTTCCGTGCGGCCCTGTTACAGGAGACCACCGGTAAAACCAAAGAAGCACTGGATCTGTATAAAGAACTGAAAGAAAAATTCCCCAGAACAGAAAAAGGATTCCAGGCTGATAAATACATCTACCGTTTGAGTATCGAAAAAAACTAAGCCCATAACATGGCTACCAAAGGCAATACAAACGTAAACAAAGGCATCCCGGCAATTAAGGATGCCTTTGTTGTCATCGTGAAGACCGAGTGGAACGCGCATATCATCAACAAACTGGAAGCAGGTGTAAAAAAAGTGCTGAAAGCACATGATGTCGCCTGTAAAACACTGACCGTTCCCGGCGCGTTCGAGATACCGTTTGCAGTAAAGAATCACTATACCTACGCCAACAAGCTGCCCGACGCCTACATTACCCTTGGCACGGTGATCCGGGGCGATACACCCCATTTCGATTATGTGTGCAAAGCCATTACGGATGGCGTGGTACAACTGAACCTTTCGCTGGATAGTCCCGTTATCTTTGGTGTGCTCACCGTTGACAACGAACAGCAGGCCATTGAACGCATTGGCGGCAAACACGGACACAAAGGCGAGGAAGCAGCTATTACTGCCATAAAAATGATAGCTTTAAACAGGAAACTCAAACAGTAATTTTCTCCTGCCCATGAACGTCCAGTTATTCATCCCCTGTTTCATTGACCAGTTGTATCCGTCTGTGGCATTCAATATGGTAAAAGTGCTGGAGAAAGCAGGATGTACCGTATCGTATAACACCGGCCAGACCTGTTGCGGACAACCTGCCTATAACGCCGGCTTCTGGGGCGAAGCAAAAGAGGTCTGCAGTAAATTCCTGAGCGATTTTTCCGGTTCTGATTACATAGTTGCCCCCAGCGCCAGTTGCGTTGGTTTTGTACGTAACTACTACACCGGACTATTCGAGAATGCCCCCGAAAGCGCCCTGGCCAAAAAAACAGCAGAAAGGATCTTCGAATTTTCTGAGTTCCTGGTACATATCCTGAAGGTCGATGACCTGGGTGCCAGTTTCCCCGCAAAAGTGACCTACCACGACAGCTGTGCCGGCCTCCGCGAATGCAAGATCAAAAACGAACCCCGGCAATTGCTGAGTAAGGTAAAGGGATTGGAACTGATAGAGATGAACGACGTAGAGACCTGTTGCGGTTTTGGCGGAACCTTCGCTGTGAAATTCGAGCCCATCAGTATTGCCATGGGCGACCAGAAAGTGACCAATGCCGCCGCTACCGGCGCAGCATACATCGTGAGTACGGACATGAGCTGCCTGATGCATATCGATGGATGCAACAAACACAAGAACGCCGGCCTACAGGTAATGCACCTGGCCGATGTGCTGGCCAGCGGATGGTGAGCGTAAGTAAAAAGTCAAAACTAAAAAGTAAAGGGTAACAGCTAATGTAGACTTTTTATAGCTTCCGTTTTGTTGATACTCATTACTTATGCAATTGGTAAAATTTTATACCCACTGCCAGTATTGTTCTAATTTTGATCCTACCCCCGCACAACTCTGTTTTAACTTCTTATTTTTGACTTTTGACTTTTGAATTTTAACTACCATGAACTATTGGCTCATTAAATCAGAACCGTTCAAATACAGCTGGGAGCAATTTGAAAAAGACGGGCAGACCTTCTGGGACGGCGTTCGCAACTACGCAGCCCGTAACAACCTGCGATCAATGAAAAAAGGGGACCTCGCTTTCTGGTACCACAGCAATGAAGGGATGGAGATCGTAGGCATAGCCAAAGTGGTGAAAGAAGCCTACCAGGATCCCACTACCGACGATGAGGCCTGGGTGGTAGTGGATTTTAAAACCCATAAAAAATTACAAAAACCCGTTGGACTGGCACAGATCAAAGCAGATAAAAGGCTGGCCAATATGGACCTGGTAAGACTGGGCAGGCTGTCGGTAGGTGCCGTTCGGGAAGAAGAATGGAAGATCATCCTGGAGATGGCAGGTACCAAATGACTTATATCGAACCAATGCAATTACAAAACTGCCGGACAGCTTAGGTTGCCCGGCAGTTTTCTTTAGCTGACAACCTGCAGCTATTTGTAATTTTGGCAAATGGAAAAAAAGAAACTGGTGGTACTCACCGGCGCAGGCATCAGTGCTGAAAGCGGCCTACGCACTTTCAGAGACAGTGATGGTCTGTGGGAAGGGTACGATGTGTATGAAGTGGCTTCTCCGCGTGGCTGGGCCAAAGATCCACAGCTGGTACTGGATTTCTATAACATGCGGAGAAAAGATGTGGCCCGGGCATTACCCAATGCAGCACATACAGGATTGGCAGCGCTGGAAGAACAGTTTGATGTAACGATCATTACCCAGAACATCGATGACCTGCATGAAAGGGCGGGCAGTACAAAACTGGTACACCTGCACGGGGAGATCTTTAAGATGCGGAGCTGCCTGGTATCGGGCCATGATCTGCAGCTTGGATACGATTCAGCAGTGTACGAGATCAGGGGCGATATCCGGCTGGGAGACCTTGCGCCGGATGGCGGACAGTTAAGACCACATATCGTCTGGTTTGAAGAGCCGGTGCCCATGATCGAACTGGCCGCGGATATCAGTGCCATGGCGGATATTTTTGTAGTGATCGGCACATCACTTGCAGTATATCCTGCGGCAGGATTGTTGCACTATGCACCTGCCCATATCCCCAAATTCATCATCGACAAAAACATACCGCCTACCCGATCGATCAACCATCTCACGGCCATTGAAGCACCCGCATCTGCTGGTGTGCAGGTACTGTCGGAACGGTTACAGCAATATGTATAAGATCAGGCAAAGAAGATATACGCGATCATAATGGCTGAAATAACCCCTAACAGATCGGCCAGCATACCCGCCCAGATGGCATAACGCACTTTTTTAATGCCCACACTGCCAAAATACAGGGCAATGATGTAAAAAGTAGTATCGGCACTTCCCTGGAAAGTGGAAGCCAGCTGACCGATAAAACTATCGGCCCCATGCACTTTGAAAATATCGAGCATCAGACCTCTTGCTCCGCCCCCGCTGAATGGACGCATGATGGCCACAGGTAATGCAGGCACAAAATCACTGGTGATACCCACCTGTATAAAACACCAGCTGATACCATTGATGATCGCATCGAGCGCACCGCTGTCGCGGAAAACACGTATAGCCACAAGCAAACCCACCAGGTAAGGGATCACTTTGATGATCACATCCCATCCCTGTTTGGCGCCATCGATGAAGGCATCGAACACATTGATCTTACGCACAAAACCTCCGATGATGAATGCCGAAATGATAAAGAACAGGATACAATTGCCCAGTACATTACTGAAGGTCTCCTTGGTAAACAGGCTTGGCTCCGCTATGTTCTTCTGCGAAGGCAGGCTGTTGATGAACATCGCAAACAACCCGATACTCACAATGATCCCGCCGAGCCATAATACCAGCACTTTATCAAAACGAAGACGCTGGTAAATACCCGTAATGATGATACTTGCCACCGTGGCCACCGTGGTAGCCAGCATCAGCGGCACAAATACACTGGTAGGATTGGTACTGCCACCACTGACACGATAGGCAATGATCGACAAAGGTATCAGGGTGAGTCCGCTGGTATGCAGCACCAGGAACATAATCTGCGAGTTACTGGCCGTATCTTTATTAGGATTCAATGTCTGCAGGCTCTCCATGGCTTTCAGGCCAAAAGGTGTGGCCGCATTGTCCAGACCGAGCATATTGGCACTGAAATTCATCACCATCTCTCCCATGGCCGGGTGTTTGTCGGGCACTTCGGGGAAAAGGCGTTTCATAAAAGGATTCAGGATACGGGCCAGGAAATTGACCGCTCCGGCTTTCTCCCCTATGTTCATCAATCCCATAAAAAAGATCATAGCCCCGGCCAGCGGAAGACCGATATCCATGACAGAAGATTTGGACGAATCGAATATGCCTTCAACCAGTTTCTTAAAGATCTCATAGTCGTGAAAAACGATCAGACGGAACAGGGCGATCACCAGGCCAACCACGAAAAATACGATCCAGACATAATTCAGCGCCATAGGGGTAGTTTGTGAAGTGAAAATAACGAATTCAGCAGGTAAATCGGATTTTTTGAATAGGGAAACTACAGGAATCACCAGTCAGCAATCCGCCTGGAAAAACATGCCTGCCAGTTCCAGGCATTGCCAGCCAGTCTTGCTGGCAGCTGGCATAAATTGTCTGCGTTTTACCCCTAAATCAGGCTATATTTGCGGCTCGAAAATCAGGCGTAAACTGGTCAACAGTACACACCTGTCATCTAACTTATAACACTGAATTATGGCTTTACAAGCAGGCATCGTGGGATTACCGAACGTGGGTAAATCAACCTTATTTAACGCAGTCAGCAACAGCGCCAAAGCGCAGGCAAGCAATTATCGTTTCTGTACCATTGAACCCAATGTCGGACTGGTGGATGTGCCCGATGCCAGACTGAACAAGCTGGCCGAACTGGTACAGCCCGACCGTATCGTACCCACACAGATGGAGATCGTAGACATTGCCGGCCTGGTAAAAGGTGCCAGTAAAGGCGAAGGATTGGGAAACAAGTTCCTCGGCAATATCCGTGAAGTGGATGCGATTATCCATGTGATCCGTTGTTTTGAAGATGAGAACGTGTTACGCGAAGAAGGCGCCATCAACCCGATCAGCGACAAAGAGATCATCGAGACCGAACTGCAGCTGAAAGACATGGAAAGTGTGGAGAAAAAGATGCAGCGCGTAGAAAAAATGGCCCGCGTGGGTAGTGATACCAAAGCCAAAGCTGAATTTGAAATACTGACCCGTTGCAAGGAGCACCTGGACAAAGGAAAGAACATCCACACCCTCGGTTTGAGTAAGGAAGAGAAGGTTGCAGTGGCAGACCTGTTCCTGCTGACAGACAAACCCGTGCTGTACGTAGCCAATGTAGACGAAGCCAGCATGCACACCGGCAATAAATATTCAGAAGCCCTTGCTGCAACTGCGAAAGCTGAAGGCGCTGAAGTGATCGTGATGTGCAACAATATTGAAGCACAGATCGCCGAAATGGAAGCCGAGGAAGACAAGCAGATGTTCATGGAAGAATACAAGATGACCGAACCTGCCCTGAACCGCCTGATCCATTCGGCCTATAAATTATTGAACCTGGATACCTATTTCACCGCCGGCGTGCAGGAAGTACGCGCCTGGACCATCCACAAGGGCTGGAAAGCTCCACAGGCAGCCAGTGTGATCCATACCGATTTTGAAAAAGGATTCATCAAAGCGGAAGTGATCGCTTATGAAGATTTTGTCAAATACGGAAGTGAAGCCGCCTGTCGCGAGAACGGCCGTTTGCGCATAGAAGGGAAAGAATATGTAGTCCAGGATGGAGATGTGATGCACTTCCGTTTTAACGTATAACAAAGGATCGCTCCGAACCGGCAGCCATCACCATCCTACTCAATCGATCAGTATGTCCGTTGTTTTGTCGATATGGGAAAAAGAAAGTTTCTATGCCCCTCAGGATATTATTATCGTGGGTGCTGGTCTCATGGGTTTATGGACAGCCCTTGAACTGAAAGAAAAACGTCCCTCGCTGCGGGTGACCCTTCTCGAGAGAAACACCACACCGCTGGGCGCTTCTACCCGTAATGCAGGTTTTGCCTGTTTTGGAAGTCCCACCGAACTCCTGCATGATGCCGATACACAAGGTACCGATGATATGCTGGCCATTGCTGAAATGCGTTACAGGGGCATAGAGAAGATCCGCGCACATTTCACCGATACAGCTATCGGTTTTGATGCCTGTGGTGGTTATGAGTGTATTAACCAGGATTATACCCACTGGCAGGAACTGCCTGACCGGCTCAACTGGCTGAACGGATTATTGAAAGGGATCACAGGTAAACCGGCATTATTTCAACAGGTAAACCACAAACTGGCGGCCATGGGACTACGGGGTTTTGATAGCCTGGTGGAAAACGAAACAGAAGCTGCTTTACACAGTGGCAAGCTGGTGCAGTTGCTTACACAGAAAGTACAGGCAGCAGGCGTAACCATCTTATCCGGACTCGAAGTCAGTACTATTGAAAAACAAAACAATTCGGTTTGCATTACCACCCGGCAAAACCACCAGTTTACAGCCATTCATGTTTTGCTTTGCACCAATGCCTTCACGAATGAACTGGCACCAATAGCGGCGATACAACCCGCGCGTGGACAGGTGATCGTCACCTCCCCCATTCCGAATCTCCCAATGAAAGGCAGTTTCCATTTTGATGAAGGTTTTTATTACTGGCGTAACCTGGGTGACCGCATCCTGTTGGGCGGCGCCCGCAACAGCGCTTTTGAAGCGGAAGCTACTACCGACCTTACCGGATCGGCGTCTGTTCGCAAAGCGCTGGAAGATTTTCTTGCGCAACACCTGCATCCTTCCTTTCAATATCGCATAGACCATCACTGGAGCGGTATTATGGGATTCACTGCCGACAAACGCCCATACACGGCCCGGGTAAAAGAAGGGGTCACTGCTGCCATCGCCTGCAATGGTATGGGCGTGGCCCTGACGCCCATTGTGGCTGAAAAATTATCACAGCAGTTGTTGGATTATTTTTAACGGACTGATGGCCCAACTTATCTATTTTTATCGCAATTTACCAGTATGAAGAAACTGCTACCTGTTATTGGTTCACTGTTGATACTGGCTGCCTGCCAGAATACCGGAACAGAAGATGCAACAGCCGTTCCTGCCACAGATATGCCGGCTGTGCTGAACTATACCATCACGAATGTGTATCCCCACAATACCGGCTCCTATACCGAAGGACTGGAATGGCACGATAGCACATTGTATGAAAGCACCGGACACGAAGGCAAGAGCAAACTCGCCCGTGTATCGTTAACAACCGGGAAGGATATCAAAAAGATCGATCTACCCAAAGAATATTTTGGTGAGGGCATCACTGTATTCAATGGAAAAATTTACCAGCTTACCTGGGAACATGGTAAATGTTTCGTGTACGATTTCAAAACATTCAATAAGATCAGGGAGTTCTCCTACGAGGGTGAAGGCTGGGGTATGACCAACGATGGCAAATACCTCATCAACAACAACAGGAGCAATAACCTGTATTTCCGAGATCCGGAAACCTTCCAGGTGGTAAAAACCGTAGCTGTCACAGACAATAACGGCCCCCTGGTGAACATCAATGAGATGGAATATGTGGACGGGTTTATTTATGCCAACGTATGGTTGACCAACAAGATCGTCAAGATTGATCCTGCCACCGGTAAAGTGGTGGCACAGGCTGATTTTTCTTATGTGTTAGACAAATATGCACCAGGGGTAATCAGTGCAGAATCACAGTCATCCGACGAAGTATTGAACGGCATTGCCTACGATAGTGTTGGCAAACGTTTTTTCATCACGGGTAAACACTGGCCCAAACTGTTCGAAGTAAAATTCCAGTAACCAGCAGCAGCGATCAAAACAACAAATACGTCCGCTATTTTTTGGCGAACACATAGATCACCGAACTGCACCGTTTTCGGTCGCCCAGGGCGTTCATATTTGAGAGGAGTCCATTCCAGAGTGCACCGAAAATATTGGCACTGCCATTACAGTATTGTTCGCTCAGCATGGATACATAAAAACTATCGAACCACATCGGCTCCGTAGTTTTCAGGTCAAAGCCTTTGGTATTGCCCAGCATTTCCATGCTTTTAGGTGAGAAATGATACAGGTGCCGGGGCACATCATACGCAGCCCAGAAGCCACCATATACTTTGGCATCGTAACTGGTATAATTGGGAACAGCGATGAGCAAACGTCCGCCGGGTTTCAGTAACCGGTGAAATTGTGACAGATACCCGTGCAGGTCATGCACGTGTTCCAGCACATGCCAGAGCGTGATGGCATCAAACTGATCCGGCTGCAGGGAAAACAACTGGTCGGGCGACGAAAGTTCCAACCCATATTTTTTCTTAGCATTCTGACGGGCCGTTTCATCGGGCTCCAGCGCAGTCACCTGCCAGCCGGCCATGCGCATGGTATTGGAGAAAGCGCCGGTTCCGGCACCTACCTCCAGCAATGCACCGGTTGTTGTACCCGTCACTTCCTGCACCAGTTTGCGTTTGGTGGTAAGTGTATAGTTCCTGACCAGGTGGTACAGCCGGTTCACCAATCCTTTTTCCGTATCGGAATGAGACACATAACCGGTAGATTGATAATAGGCCCCAATAGCTGCTGCTGCCGGTACCCGTTGGGTAAAACGGCCGGTACAATCATCACAATGCCAGATCTCAAACTGTTCACCCGAAACCGTATGGTCCTTGGCCGATAAAGCCGGATATACGGAAGCAGATCCACAAAGAGGGCATTGATGATAAGTGATCAGTTCAGGCATAGCTTTCGGTAAGGACAGGATCAACCGCCCTATAGGTTCATATATAATAATAAATAAGTGCACCAATACCCAGTATCAGCAGGATCAGTGCATAGTACCACCAATTGTCATCTTCGGCCACAACCTCCTCCTGCTCCACTTCTGACAAAGAAGACGCATCCGGCAGAAAAATCGGCGGAAGCAATGTTGACAGGTCAGTAGCTGCTTCAAACCGGATATGCCCATTCTCTTCAGAGAACAGGGTTCCTACACCAGGTAATACAGCAGTCTGCTCCTGCCGAAACCCGGCAGTAAAACGGTTGGCGAAGTTCTGAAAATCATGGACAGCGGTGGCTTCATCACATCCAGTTTCCCTCGACAGAAAATCGTACAATGTTTTATCGGAAGCAGGCAGATTTTCCGTGGTAAACATCACCACTGGCCGGGGTGCCGTACACAGCCCGGTCTGGGGATCCTGCTCTGAGGGCAGGTTGGTAACATACCACCTACCCAGCTCAGGTAAGGCCAGTTGTCCGTGTAAAACAAGGTATTTATGCAGGAGTTGCTCCATCATCGTGTTGAATTACCGGAACGAATATACAACTCCTCCCAAAACAGTGAAACCCAATACGCTATATTGGTTCCAGCGCTGGTAGCGGGTATTGAGCAGGTTATTCATCTGCAACCAGAGGTTCAAACGCGGCATCACGGCAAATTCAGCGCCCAGATTCAGATCTGCCACGGCTGCCGCTTTTTTGGCCTGCATGGATTTGTCGCGATACTGACTGCCATCCCACAGGTATACATCAGCCTTTACCTGCAGGTCTTTCAGCAGTTTCCATTTAACCGAGCCATTGGCTTCCAGGGGTAACAATCCCCAGGCTTTGCTGTTGACGGAAAGATCGCTGTATTCCGTAAAACTGGCACCGGCTGAAAAAGAAACATTCTCCTGAACCGTATATCCAACCTCACCATGTAAACGGACCGCATTCATTTCGGGTTCATACACCACGTCAAAGGTTTTACCATCTGTGGTATTATTCAGGAACAAAGCCTGGTTCTTCAGTTTCAACAAGGAAGCTTTTACCTGGTAGGTGAAATGATCTCCCGTAGCCCCACGGATACCTGCATACTGTTCAGTGATGCGGGTATTGGCCAAACTGTTCAACGATCCAATCCAGGGGTTAAAACCAGCGAGCGAACGGAAAGTATTCTTTTGGTAATAACCTACCCATCCTGCTTCCAGTATCAGGTTCAGATCGGCCAATCTTGTCTGCGCCGTCAGGTTAGGCAATAATGAAAATGCTTTATTATCCCAAGACGGCTGCACCCCGGCATTGATCTTTACTGAACCACTGTGAAACTGCACGGAAGGGTTCACGTAATAAAGATTATTCTTCAGCACGCGCTCTGTAGGTATCAAAGGAAAACGGGCGGTCGACATATCTGCCGTCAGGCCCAGATCAAACGACAGGTTCTTACCGAATGTTTTGTTGACAGGCAGCTGTAACGATACGCTGTTCTCATGCGCTTCCCTGTTATCAAAGAAACGGTACACTTTCAGTTGCGGATGATAGGTGATCCCGAATACATTGGCTTTCTTGGACTGCATGCCCAGGTCTATACCGATGGCAGAATATCGCTCCAGCAGGTCTTCCTTATTGAAGTTCAGGGTTGCAGGTTCATATCCATATTGGTATTGAGTGCTGCTTTGGTAGTAGGCATGTGTGGTCCATTCATGATCGGTACGGGTATTCAGGATGGATACCAGGTCCAGTCCCCATTTGGCTGTCTGCTGCGCAAATAAATGGCCGGTGGACGTAAGAAAATTTCCGCGGATGGTGGTGATATTGGTCTTACCATCGCCGAACGACAGGCCTGCTTCAGCCAGGTAGGAGCTGAAATTACCGGCGCCTACTTTCAGGTATTGGTTGTTCTCCCACAGATATCCCGAGTCCACCGCCAATGCTAAGGGTTTGATGGGTACCGGTTGATAAGAAAAGAACAGGTTCTGTGACGGGATCGTATAACTAACGGACATACGGGATGAATCGATCACCGGTGTTGCCGCTGTAAAATTCACTTTGGCCGCATTCTTCAGGTAAGGTTTGAAGGCTGAAGTAATGGTGACCATTTTGGGCGAAGCGGTATCACCCAGGCCAGGTAATACCTTCCCTTTATCGGATGCGGTTTCCTGCGACAGCGGCTTATGGATCGATGTCTTTGTCGTTTTTGCGGCAGCTGTTTTTACCGTAGTGGTCTTGCCACTCAGTTTCTTTTTTTGCCGGGAAGCCGTTTGCTGCGTTTTTGCCTTCTTGCGGTTCTTTTTCTTCTGTGCCTGCACAGAGCCGGCAGCAACAGCTACCAGGAAAAAGATCAGCAAGGTTCTGATGATGTATTTCATGTATGGATCCGCTTTACTGTTGTTCAACTTGATTGGTTTTGTTCTTCTCTGTCAGCACTTTGTCCAGACGTTGCTGTGCTTCTGTTTTCAGTTCTGCAATAGTGGCATTCTCTACAATACTTTTGAACGTGGCTTCCGCATTGAACCAGTCCTTCTGCTGTACAAACAAATCCCCCAGCAGTATGTAACTCCTGGTCACCCAGAACTCGTAGGATCCCATTTTTTTGATCACTTCGAATGCTGATTTTTCCGCATCGGCCAGCTTGTTCTGCTGCAGTTGTATCTCTGCGATCCGGAACTGGGCTTCTGCGGCATATTCTGATTTGCCGGCAGCGATCACCTGTTTATAGGCAGAGATGGCTGCATCTGATTCGTTACTCAGCTGGTGGTTCTTGGCCACTACCATACTGGCCATCATACGATCATCGGTAGCAATACCTTTTTCCTGCAACAGTTCAGATGCATTCGTCGCCGCTTCTTTCCATTGCTGTGCCTTGAACTGGCAACGCAACAAACCACGCATGGCTTCGAGCCTGTTTTCCTGCTGCGCTGCTATTGATTTCAGCTGGGTGAAATACCGGGCTGCATTGGCATAATCCTTCAGGTCAAAATAATAGATGCGAGCCGCCTGCAGGGCACTACGTTCCGCATATTTGCTCTGTCCCCTATCCGCAACTGCCTTATAGAAGGGCAAGGCTTCTGTATTCATTTTATTGACCACCTGTATTTCCGCTGTAAAATAATTGGCTTCAAGTGAATACCTGCCATCGGGGAACCTGTTGAGGTAATCGGCAAAGCCGGTTCGAGCGGCAGCAAAATCACGGGCTTCATACCTGAGCATGGAGGAGCGGAATGTAAGCGAATCTTCTTCCAAATGCGTGATCGGTTTGCCGTTCTGTTTCATGAATGCAGCAAACTCGCCCGGTTGCTGTTTCTCTACAAAAATGTTACGGATATAATCAATGGCATCATTACTCTCCTGTGTGTCAGGATAACTGGTCACCAGTTTCTGAAAACTGGCGAGCGATTCCTCGTTCTTATCCATATTGAAATACGCCACACCCAGTTTCAGGTAAGCCTGTGGACCCATATTAGCGGCTTTGGGATCTTTAACCAGTTTCTGTAACGGTACGATCGCCTGTTGAAAGTTCTCATCGGCAAGATAAGTATTGGCAATTTCCAGGTTGGCATCGGGCACCAGCGCTGAATTCGGATAGACCCTTTCCAGCGATTGCAACAGGCTGATCTTTTCGGGGTTCTTATTGGTGGCGCCTGCAATGATCCCTTTCTGGTACAGGGCATAATCGGCTGAAGGTAATTGCTGCGCCAGCACCTGCTCATACATTTTCAGGGACTGTTTAAAATCTTTCCCCATAAAATAACAATCTGCAGTACGCAGATATGCATCCTGCTCAATAGCCGTTGAAGCAGCAGAGACCGTTCTGGTGATCTGCTCAAAATAGTCTCGTGCCATGGCGTACTGTTCATTTTTCATATAGCCGTATGCCAGGCTGTATTTGGCATTCACCAGGTTCACTTCGCCGTTGATCACCGGGTTCTTCAGGTAGTTCTGGAAAAAAGCGATGGAAGCTTCTGTCTGTCCTTTCCGGTAAGCGATCTCTCCTTTCCAGAAATAAGTCAACGGCAATTGTGCATTGTTATAAGGCGCCTGCAGCACGCGGGTAAGCAGGGCATCTGCCTGGTCTATCTGCTGGTCATTGATCAGTTCCACCGCACTGCCATACAATAATCTTGGATACAGTTTGATCACCTGGTCACTCTTCGTACCCAGGCTTTCATAAAGCTGCAGAGCGGCCTTGTAATTACTGGTATTGGCCAGGGTATTCACCAGCAGTTCCCTGGCTTCCTGGATATAATTTGACTTAGGATATGCTGCGATAAAAGAACGGAAAGATTGCAAAGCCGCGTCCATATAACCCAGTTCATAGGAAAGTTTGCCGTAGTGATAGGCCGATACCTCTTTCTGCACCGCATTGCTGTTATTGGCGGCACAGAACTGGAAGGCAGTACGTGCATTGGCTTTATCATTGGTTTTCAGGTAGGCATCGGCCAGCAGGTACATACTGTTCTGCGCCAGTGAATCCTGTGCACCACCCAATTGCTTGAAACCATCTATCGAACGCGACCATTGTTTGGCCTCATAATAACAGTAAGAAAGTTCATACAGGTCTTCCCTTCTTACTTTCTGGTTGGCAGAAACATATTCCTGCAGATAAGGAAGAGCACGCGCAAATTCACGCTTCTCGAACAAGAGATGTCCCACCAGCTGTTTTAACTGCAGGTCGTAAAAAGACCCTTTCTTCTGTAAGGCCGCCAATCCGTATTCCAGCGCTTTTTCGCGCTCGCCTTTGAAATAATAGATCTCGGCAATATAAAAAGGAACTACCGGCTGGTATTCGGGAAGTTTTTCTGCTATCTGAAAACTTTCCAGCGCCAAAGCATAGTTCTTATCATTGAAGCAGATAAATCCGAAATAATAGTTCGCATCGATATAATTCGGGTCTTTCGGCAACTGTCTGATGGCATTGAACAGGGGTTTGGCCTTATCGAACTGCTGCGTGATGAAATAACCATAAGCCTGGTGAAATTTCATGTCCGCGATCTCATGGTTACTCAGGTTGGCAATATTAGAGGCCGCATATTGCGCCTGCGCACTCGCAAAATCCTGTTTTCGGAAATAATATTCGCCCAGATGAAAACGCATCATCTGTAACCGGGCAGGATGGTTCTCCTGTTCCATAAAATCCAGGGCCATCGGTACTGCCGTACTATCGTTCAACTGCAGACCACAGATAATATAATAGTACCTGCACTCCAGCCGGATCATTTCGGATAACAGTCCCTGTCCCGTTCCATTGCTGTACAGTTTCTTGAACACGGGATAAGCCAGGCTGAACTGTTCTTTCTGGTATAGTTCTTTGGCATTTTTGAACTCCGCATCCGCATCCAGGTGAACTTTGGTGAATTGCGCAGACAGTTGCGCACTGAACCCGGAAACCAGTACCAGGAGAAATATGTGAAAAGTTTTCTTCATAGAGCAAGGAAGGTTTACATCTGTTAAATAGTAACGGTGACCCGTCTCATACGGTCTTTGCCAGCTTTCATGACCATTAAAACGATAACGGCCTGGCAAAGATTTCAGTTAGTTTCTTAATGAAAAGCGAAAACCTGTTTTAAAGGTAGTATTCGGGGTTTGTAAGCAAACATCATTCCATGATTTGTGGAAAAACAGATAAGCGGCGTAAGTTTGTCAACAAATTAAGATCCCATGTACGAACATAGCACCACGGTAAGGGTACGTTATGCCGAAACAGACCAGATGGATATTGTGTATTACGGCAACTATGCGCAGTATTTTGAAGTGGGGCGTGCAGAATGCATCCGGGAACTGGGTTTTACCTATAAAAAAATGGAAGAGATGGGAGTACGGATGCCTGTGGTGTCCATGGAAGCAAAGTTTTTACGGCCAGCGCATTACGATGAGCTGATTACCATTAAAACGCAACTGAGAACCCTGCCAGCCCAACATGAGATAGAGTTTCACCACGAGGTATACAATGAAAGAAAAAAACTACTCACCACAGGGAAAGTAGTTCTTTTCTTTATAGACAGCCACACCGGCAAACGAAGTGTTATGCCAGAGGACCTGAAGCAAAAATTAGCCTCTTTTTTTACAGATCAGACCCTGTGATGATCAGCCCGCCAATTAACGATGGCCTGTTTGATCTCACTGTTTTTTAAGTTTTCCTTCACAGCTCTTTCCGCCAGTGCAGGCAATTCCGCATCGCTGGCAAAACGCAGTGCAATGGTCTGACTCATGCGGATACCTGCAGGCAGGGGTTTACCCGTAAGGATAAAATGCCGGAAATTCTCTTCAGCCCGGATGGCCCTGTCCTGCGCCCTTAACGCAAAAGAACGGGTATACCAGAACAGGAAACAGAAGATCACACTGACAAGACAGATCAGGGAAGCCGAATACAGGTTCTCCTTGGCAGAATGGGCCAGGTTGATAAAGGAACCGATCAGCAAAGCCAGCATGGCAACGGAGGTTACAAAATGAAACCCGGGCACATAACGTGTGTGATTACGGTAGTTTTGTTCTTTCATGGGGATATACTTGTTTGGTTTAGATTTTTCTTTTCCGTCGGGACGTTGCCGCTGCAGGCAATACCTGTTTATTTCAGTTCATCCAGTACCTGGAACATTTTCCGGACCATCTCTCCCGCCGAACCATCATAATTATTGACAATGATGGCCACGGTATAGGTAGTGCCATCCTTTGCGGTATGGTATCCGGCAAAACTTTTTGCCCCGCCAATGGTTCCGCTTTTCAGTTTCATCTGGTTGAACAGGGGCAACGCCTCATAAAAAACAGGGAACCAGTTGCGGCCCCGGGCATATTGCAACACATCCACCAACGCATCGGCCGTAACCCGGTTCTGCGGAGAAAGGCCGCTGCCATCGATGATGCGTAAAGCCGAAGACTCAATGCCCCGCTCTTTCCAGAATTTTTTAACCAGCTCAACCCCTTTATCCGTTGCGCCCTTACCTGTTTTTTCAAAAGCGATCGTTTTCAGGAAAGCTTCTCCATACAAATTGATGCTCTTTCGCAGGAACCAGTAATTCAGGCTGTCCAGCGGCGGAGAATATATTTTTCCCAGCTCCTGTCCACCGGGAATGGTTTTGTCGTATAATACCCTATAACCGGCAGCTGTAATACCAACCTTGCCCAGAAAATCGCTCACGGTTGACAGCATCTGCAGTGCGGGATCGGGAAATGACCCTGCTATTACGAAAGATTTCTCTTCAACCGGTATCGTACCACGCACAAAACCCAGGTTTGCAAACGGGGGAAGATAGATATAGGCATTATCGCCCGTGCCTTTAGCCGCAGCTAGCGCCTGGCTTTGCAGGGTTACGCCCACCGGAGCGGGCCTGGCATCCACCACCTCAACTGTATCGCCGATGGTACTGCCTGATCGTAATACCAGGTCGTACTGGTTCTCACGCCAGTTCAAAGCTGCAGAACCGGCTCCGTAGTAGTTACCGATATCGTCCCAGATCCATCCACCGGGCAGGGTCTCCTGCTCCCATTTACCTGCCAGTCCTACCAGACCACCCTCCATTTTCCGGATATCTTTTTGCTGCAGCAGCGCCAGTACCTGCTGCAATTGGCGGTTTTCTTTGGTATTCTCGTACCGCCAGCTACCCAGGCTGGGGTCGCCACTACCCTGCAGGTACAGATCGCCATGCAGCTTATTACGGGTAATGCGGCCGGTATAACCCAGCACCGTTTCGTAACGATAGGCCGGACCGAGTAATTCCAGGGCAGCTGCACTGGTAATAATTTTCTGACAACTGGCTGGTGCTAAACCTGTTTGCGCATTTACCTCAAATATTTTTTCTCCCGTTTTCGCATTCACCACGCGTAAGCCCAGCAGGGCATGTTTCATCTGTGCATCGGCCTGCAGTTTTTCTACTGCCCTGGCCAGGCGCTCCTGTACCGGTTGCGCTGTCACAGAAAATGAACAGACCAATAAACCCACTAACCAATAAGCTGTTTTCATATTTGCCCTTTACCTTGCACTAAAATTAAGCGTAAGCAGACTATGGAAAAAGTTTTTGCCTCGATCATTACCATTGGAGATGAATTATTGATTGGACAGGTAATCGATACCAACAGCGCCTGGATAGCCCGGGAATTGAACAAAATGGGGATTTTACTCAAGCACCGGGTAGCTGTGGGCGATGTACGGGAAGATATCTGGCAGGCGCTTGATGAGGAAAGCCGGCAGGTAAAGCTGGTGATCATCACCGGCGGACTGGGCCCTACGGCAGACGATATTACCAAACCCCTGCTCTGCGATTATTTTGGAGGAAAGATGGTGGTGCACCAGCCCACACTGGATCATATCACCCATATATTTGAAAATCTGCTCAAACGGCCGATGATCGAGCGAAATGCCAAACAGGCCGAAGTACCGGATGTGTGTACCGTATTGCTGAACCAACAGGGTACTGCGCCCGGTATGCTCTTTACCAAAGAAGACACCGTATTCGTTTCTCTTCCGGGTGTACCGCATGAGATGAAATGGCTGATGACCAACGAAGTGCTGCCCCGGATACCGGAACTGTTTCAAACCGGCTTTATTGAACACCGCACCCTGCTGACAGCCGGCATTGGTGAATCTTTCCTGGCCAACCTGATACAGGACCTGGAAGAAGCATTACCAGCGCACATCAAACTGGCCTACCTGCCCAATTATGGCATGGTGAGATTGCGTTTAACGGCATTCGGGTTCAATAAAACCGAATTGACCGGAGAAATCACAGACCATTTTAACCGGTTCCAGGAAAGAGTAAAAGAGTACCTGGTAGTAGCCGAGGACCAGACCATAGAACAGGTAGTGGCGCGTATGCTGAAAGAAAAAGGCCGGACCCTGAGTACCGCCGAAAGTTGTACAGGAGGTTATATTGCCCATGTACTCACCAGTTACGCAGGTTCTTCCGCCTATTTTACGGGCAGCGTGGTGAGTTACGATAACCGCATCAAACAAAAGGTATTACATGTGAGTGATGAGACACTGCAGACCGTGGGAGCCATAAGCGAAGCTACCGTGAGGCAGATGGTCGCATCGGTAAGGGAGATCATGCAAACAGACTATGCCATTGCCGTGAGCGGCATTATGGGTCCGGATGGAGGCACTCCTGAAAAACCTGTGGGTATGGTTTGGGTGGCCGTGGCCGGGGAGAACAGGACGGAAACCCGGTTATTTCATTTCCGGTACGACAGGAAACGGAACATTGAGATGACCGCTGCCAATGCGCTCAACCTTTTGCGTATCTTTATCAATGAAAACCGCTAACAGGTGTTCGTATTTGCCTGGCAAACGATACATTTGCACTTTCGTTTTTCTGTGTGTATTTTACCGGTGTATTGAAAGAAAAACGGATCAACAGCGTATAGAGACCTATCCGAATTAAAACAGCACGACAGTATGGCAATTGCTGAATTGGTTATGCCCAAACTGGGCGAGAGCATTATGGAAGCCACGATCCTGAAATGGCACAAACAGGTTGGCGACACTGTAAAACAGGACGAGACCGTATTGGATATAGCTACCGATAAAGTGGACAGTGAAGTGCCCTCTACCGCCGAAGGTGTGATTACCGAGATCTTGTTCAACATCAATGATGTAGTGCCCATCGGAACCGTGATCGCCCGCATACGTACCGGCCAGGAAGCCAGTGAGAATGGTACATCGCAGGGGACAACTGCAACACCTATCACTGTAACCGAAACAGCTCCGGCTGCGGAAGAACCTGTGACCGAAGCTGCCATTGTCCCGGCTGCCACTGAAATTGCCGAGGCCTTTTATGCTGCACCGGAAGTACCTTTTACCCCGGCTGCGGTAGCAGAACCGGCCAAAGCTGCTGTTAATCGTTTTTATTCTCCGCTGGTACTTAACATTGCCAATAGTGAAAGCATTGCTCTTAGCGAACTGGAAAGAATTCCGGGCAGTGGTAATGAGGGAAGGGTGACCAAAAAAGACATCCTTCAATATGTTGCTGATAAAAAAGCCGGAAAACTGCCGGTCTATACACCTGCCACAGATGCGGTTGTTTCCGTTCCTGCTGTTGGTCAGATCAATGTTACACCTGCAGTAGCTTTCGTTACTGAGCCTGTTGTCACGGGCAGTTTCACACCGGTCAGTTCCGGCAAATTATCCGATCCCGCAATGGTGGTAGTATCCGGTGCTACGGAGATCGTGGAAATGGACAGGATGCGGAAACTGATCGCCAAACACATGGTGAACAGCAAACAGACCAGTCCGCACGTAACCAGTTTTGCCGAAGCTGATGTAACCCATATGGTATTATGGCGCCAGAAAGTAAAGGATGAATTTGAACGTCGCGAAGGGACCAAACTCACGTTCACACCGATGTTCATCGAGTGTATTGCCAATGTGATCAAACGTTTTCCGCTGATCAACTGCTCACTGGAAGGTGATAATATCATCCTTAAAAAGGATATCAATATCGGCATGGCTACGGCATTACCGACCGGTAACCTGATCGTACCCGTGATCAAAGGGGCCGACCAACTGAATATTGTTGGATTAAGCAAAGCCGTTAACAATATGGCCGATGCAGCCCGTAACAACAAACTGAAACCCGAAGACACACAGGGAGGTACTTTCACCCTCACCAATGTAGGCACTTTCGGCAGCCTGATGGGCACTCCTATCATCAACCAGCCACAGGTAGCCATCATGGCCGTTGGCGCGATCAAAAAACGCCCGATGGTGATAGAATCGCCGGAAGGTGATACCATTGGCGTCCGTCACATGATGTATCTCTCCATGAGTTATGATCACCGTATCGTGGATGGAAGTATTGGTGCCAAATTCTTATCAGAAGTGGCGCAGGAATTTGAAAAATGGGACCTGAACAAACAATGGTTCCAGTACCTGTAACACGGAACTCCCTGCAGGAAAATTGATTTTACAAAGCCATTCCCCGAATGGCTTTTTTGCTGCCGGTACTGACCGGTTAAAAATACAGCAACCAGCCGGCGGTAACCCATCCCCCACTCCAGATGATAGCGGTAACCACGATGATACGGCCATATAAAGCAGGCTCTACCTGTAACAAACCCGCCACTACCGGAATATAACTGCGTACAAAAGGAGTGAGCTTGGCAATAAAAATGGGCCGCCCCCTGCCCGATGCCATTTTTTGCTTGAGGGAAAAGACTTTTTTCTCCGGCAACTTCACCCACCTCGGTTTTATCTGCACCAACCAGGTGCGTCCATAATAAAACAGTAAATAAAGAATGACAGAACCCAGCATATCGGCCACTACCACCAGCGCAATTACCAGTGGATACGAAAGCCCCGCCTGACGGCTCAGGTGACCAAAATACAATAGCACCAATTCATTAGGAAGCCCCGGCATACCCAGTTCCTGCAGTAATACCACGGCAAAAACGGCCAGGTAGCCATACACGACAAAATAGTTGACGAGTATTTCCTCCATGATTATTTATTTACTGAAACAGTTTTGGAATGCTGTTGCCCAGCCGCTACCGCGTTCGTGATTAGTTTCAGTGGTTCGGCCACCGTATGATCGGGTGCTTCGAACTTCTCATTCAACAACAACGAAACGGTAGAAGCGATCTGCTTCTGGTACAAACGCTCTTCTGTTTTTATTTCACCTTCAGAAGCAATGCCCGCACCAATCATGGCCATCCAGGCCTCGCCTGAGCCTTTCACCCAGAAACCATGCTGTCTCCACTTGTTTCTTTTGCTGCCCCTTCCGTGGTCGGTCGTGATCAGGAACACCGTATTGTCTTTATAAAAAGGATCTGTTTGAACATAGTACCACAGTTCAGCCAGCATTCTGTCTACCTGGTGGGCTTTTTGCAGGTACTGGTCGTAATGCCCTTTGTGCGCATATTCATCCGTTTCGCCCAAACCCAGAAAAACCACTTTGGGATGTTGCTGCTCAATGTAATTTTTGGCACTGGCATAGGTTAGCAGGTCCTGGCGGGTATTGCCCTTATGCACTACATTTTTCTGCACTTCGTTAATCAGAATATTCAATGTGTCATCTCCCTCTTCCAGCATTTCGTAGCCACTGTTCACCGGTAAACCACTCCTGTTCTCTGCCAGGATATAAGGCATCAGGTTCCAGGAACTGAATGCGACTACTTTACCGGCATATATTTCCGTAGTATTCAGGTACTCCAGGATATTGGTATTTCGGTTGCGAACGGTAAGATTGGGAATGAAACGTGTATCGGCATACCCCGTAAGTATTTCATTGTATCCCGGATATGATATTTTGTACAGGTTGGCCACATTTACTTCGCTGCCATAACTGCGGTTACCTGATAACCTGCCTTTCTGTGCTATCACATTCCAGAAAAAGGGAAGCAACTTACGTTTTCTCTCTTCCGGATCGTCGCTCCAGAACTGCTGACAGAGCAGGGTTGTGTCTTTTACACAGGCCGTATCCCTGATCAGTAATGAATCGGCTCCCCGGAATACTTCCTGCCAGCGGAAACCATCGGTGGTAATGATAAAGACATTACGGGGAGCAGCAGACTGGGCAACGGAGCGTACACCCAAAAGACAAAATAAGACTACGATAACGGGTTTCATGCCAAAGGGTTTTACAAAGAAACCCTGTCACTATATCCGCAACATGAACAACGGGTTAAGCAAAAGTTATCGAAAGGTTAAGCTACTATGAACTTAACAAAAGGATATACCCAGGTAACATACGATTAGTTATTTCATACCAGAATGATCATTTATGAAAAAAGCCAGCCTTCCCAAAGTATCGGTGTTGATACCTGCTTACAATGAAGAAAAATACATCTATCGCACACTGACAGCGATACTTGCGCAGGATTATCCTGATTATGAAGTTATTGTAGCCAACAATGCTTCTACCGACCAGACTGCATTACTGATACAACAGTTGATCGACAGGCAGCCGGCAACAGGTATTCCACCCATCCGAATGGTCTGCGAGGAACAAAAGGGAACGAATTTTGCCAGGGAAGCTGCACGAAAGCTGGCTACGGGTGACATCATTGCGCAGCTGGATGCTGATTGTGTTCCTGCTTCGAGCTGGTTGCGCAAAGGGGTAAGGGCATTATTGCAGCATCCCCATCGCGTTGCCGTGACAGGCCCTTATGATTATTTTGATGGCAACCCGCAAATGCGTTTTTTCTCGCTGCTTTCGCAACAGCTAACCTATCCATTGATCAGTAATCTGGCACAAATTGCCGGCAGAGCCGCCATCCTGATTGGTGGTAATGCATTTGTGCACGCTTCGGTTCTGGAAAAAGCCGGTGGTTACAATACTGATTTAACCTTTTATGGCGATGACATTGATCTGGGCAAACAATTAACCCAATTCGGAACAATTGCCTACCTGCCTTCACTGGTACAGCCATCCTCATCACGCCGTTACCAGGCCAACGGTTTCTGGGAAGTGAATAAAAAATACCAGGATTGTTTCTGGAACCTGATCTGGCGGAAAAATAATATCCTGACCACCACTGAAACCAGTCACCCACGGTAACAGGTTGTATACAAATAATTAGATCCTGTGTTAGACCTAAAGAAAAAGAAGAGGGGGGCGCATCTGTAAATGCGCCCCCTCTTTTATAATGACTATTTGAGCCGACACCAACAGGTTTCAGTTAATCTCCATCCCTGTCTTTCGTATTCAGTTTTACAAAAGCGGCTCTTTTAGGTGCAGGCACAACCGCATCCAATCCTTTTACCGCTTTCCAGATCACTTCTGTAAATGCGCGGTCCGGAATACGGTCTTCTTTTGAAAAATCAAAAGCTTCACTTTTCCGCTGCCATTCATTCATTCCGGTATTTTTTTCGTTCAGGTCCACTCCTGCTGGTCTTGCTGTAAATGGTGTCAGGTTCACTTCATTGGTAAAACAGCGCCACATGGGTGTGGCTGCCGCATCGTACTGGCTCATGGGTGGGATACCCAGTATCAGTTCAATGGTTCGCAGCATGGACGAAGTGGAATACATGGTATGATCCACAAATCCCCTTTTCACCAGACCTCCTGCCACATAAGCCGGACTCCTGTGTGCATCTACATGATCGGGGCCATCCTGTGCATCATCTTCCAGGATGAATACCACGCTTTCTTTCCAGATAGGGCTTTTGCTCAGGTATTCTACAAACATACCAACCGACAGGTCGTTATCCGCCACATGGGCAAAAGGTGTTGGTCTTCCCAAACGCAGTCCCTCGGTATGATCGTTGATCAGGCGCAGGGTGCTTAACCTGGGCAAGGCATTGTTGGCAAGCAATGAATCAAAATCCCTTTTCCATTGACCTACGCGGGTTGTATCGCGTACGCTTTCATCCCAGCTGGTGTAATACGGGCAAAAATGATCCTGTAATACCGGGATATTGGGCTTGTAATCATCGGCGAACTCACCGTAGGTCCGGTAACTTACACCGGCCCGTTTGCAATGATCCCAGATAAAACCATTTTTGTTGTTGGCGATGGCGCGGTTACCTTCCGCATCATAATTACCTCCGCGGCCACCATAACTGGTCACCCAGGTTTTTTCCAGGTAATCCGTAGCGTAAGCGCCCATGCTCCAGTTATGGCCATCGGCGCTGACCTCTCCGTCAACATAGAAATTATCCAGCAATACAAACTCTTTGGCCAATGCATGCTGGTTGGGAGTTATTTTTCTTCCGAACAAACAAAGCGAACTATCCCCGTTGCCTTCGGGCATATCGCCCAATACCTGGTCGTAGGTACGGTTTTCCTTGATGATGTAAAACACATATTTAATGGGAGAAGAATCTCCCACTTTCCGGGGGATGGGGTTGCCGATAGCATCATGCGACACCAGTTCCCTGGTTTTACTGTAAGGTGAATTCCGGTAAACCGCCTGCGAATACACGCTCAACTGGCTGGCCGAAGGAACTGGCAATATGCTCAGGGTTCCTTTAAACAGGCCGCCGATGTATTGCACTTCCCTGGGTTTGGAAGTATCTCCTTTCTGAAAACCAAGCTGAATCTTCTTACTGATGGGATTAGGACCAAACGGGTTGGCCTGCGAGGTAAAACCCTTTCCGTTTGTCACATATATTTTAGAGCCGATGGTCTTTACGGCAGTAGGATACCAACCCACAGGAATATATCCTTTCGACACACTGCTTCCTTTCTGACTCACATCATATACCGCCAGGCAGTTATTATCGGCATTGGCGATGTACAGCGTTTTTTCATCACTGCTCAGGGCCACGCCATTGGTAGTGGAACCCGTAGGCGCATCAGGATACAGGGCCGCATTGAGTGTTTCCGCCACTTTACGCTGTTTGGTATCGATCACCGATACGGAATTATCGTTGGCATTAGCCACATACAACCAACGCCCGTTGGCGGTAATGCAGAAATCGTTGGGATTACTGCCCACCGCAATCTCCGACAGGATCATATGCTCTGTTACGCCATATATCAATATCCTGGAGCAGCCCCAGCAAGAGATGTACAACTCCTTTTTATCAGGCGAGAGGCGGCAGGTGTACGCTTCACCGGGCAATGCCAGTTCTTTTTTGACCTGTTTGGTTACCAGGTCGATCACGTACAAACGGTTATTGTCTTTGGTAACCACATACATGACTTGTTTATCTTGATCGATGGTCAGCCCGGTAGGTGAAATCTTTTCAGGCCAGGCTTTGCCTAACACAATACTGTCTGCCAGCAAAAACTTCCGGTTACCGACTGCATATTTCCAGATACGGTTATCATTGCCGCCAGATACGTACAGGAACCTGTTATCCAAACTGAACTCCAGTCCTACCCAGGCTTTGGGCAGTTCCAGATGGTCCAGTACTTTTTCAGTAACCACATCGATCAATTGCAGACTGTGTTTACTTTGCCCGTTATTGGTTACGGCCAGTAATTTTTGGGAAGGCGAAACGGCCATGTTCAACGGCAGGTCACCCAACGGTAACGACTTGCCTACCGGTGTCAGGCTCCAGCCATTGGGAAGACCGATCCTCTTTGCCTCCAAAGAGGCAAGACTTTGTGCATGCAGACGGATAACTGCAAAACAACAGACCATTACAACAAAACTTATTTTTTTCATATTCGGGATTATAAAATGATCCATTAATCAGAGACCGGCAGCAAACTCTTCTGCCAATCCGAAAGAAAGTGTCATACCTGCCCCACCCAAACCATTCAGGATATATACTCCCGGCTCGGGATTCAGCAGTACTTCTGTTTGTCCATTTGTCATTTTGGGGTAGATGCCATTCCATGACTGTACCAGTTTCCAGTCCTCAGTGATCATAAATCGGTCCAAATAATCCATGATCAGCCGATTGATTTCTGCCCGGTCAAATGGATCCAGCGTGTGTCCATATTCATGTGAGTCACCAACGGTCAGTTCTCCCCCGCTGTTTTGCGAAACCATGACATGGATACCCCATTTCAGGTATTCGGTCATTTCTGTTTCATATCTTTTTTTCAGTGCGGGTAATGAGGGTGCCGACTGAAAACTATGATAATGGATCAGCGACAAACCACCACATACCGAAGTGCCGATACGTTGATCTGCCTTATCCGAAAGATAACGCAACATCTGCAGTTTACACCTGGTAATGTCTGTGTTTGCGAATATTTCAGGATACAGGGTCTCAAAATCGGCGCCGCTGCAAATGCATATGAGGTCTGCCTGCAGTACCTGCTGCCCAAGGTATACCCGGTCGGTTTCTACCCGGTTCACCTGTTTTTGCCAGAGAAAAGTTACGTCTAAATATTCTTCCAGGTAAGCGGGTATAGACGAGATGGCTTCGCGGGGGTCTACAATCAGTTCGGTATCGCTGTACAAACCGCCCAGCAATCTCTGTGTCTGTATGCCGGAAAATTTTTGGCTGATCTGCTCCGTCGATAACAGTTGCGTATTTCTTCCATTACCGGAGAAATGATGGTGCAACTCCTGCAATACCTGCCATTCATCTGTTTCGGTGGCTACGTGCAGGCTACCAGCTTCTTCGTACCAAAGGCCGATGCTGTCTGCGATCTCCTTCCATATCTGCCGGCTTCGCAAAGCACGGTTGTATAATTTTCCATCGGGTTGCCCAATGGGCCATACCATACCAAAATTTCGGATAGACGCCCCAATGGCTTTTTCTGTTCGTTCGATCACGGTTACACCATATCCCTGTAAGGCAAGTGCCCTGGCTGTGGCCAATCCCACAATACCGGCCCCGATCACGATGGCTGATTGCTGCTTCATAGTTGCTGATTAAATAAGAGAGCATATTTTTTATTGAAATAACCCAATGCAAAAAAAGTGGCAGCAATACCTGCAACAGAGAGCAGGATAACGCCGTTGCTGTAAACAGTTGTCCAGGACAAACTGGGATTGAAAATGGTTTTAGAAACGATGACTGCCACACTGGCCAGGTAGCCGAAAGAATCGGCCAGGTACATCAGGAAGCCCACGTTGCCGCTTTGCCGGAAAGTGGCGATCATCCTGTCGAAGAGGATACAGTTAAAAGGGATATACCCCATATATAACCCCATCCCTACCCATGTCATCCACGCAAAAGGGGGTAATATCCCTGATACAAATAACAGGGAGCTTACCCCTGCTACCAGGAATCCGGCCACAATGATCCAGTGTGTAACAACAAAAGCCTTTCTGTTATTCCTGATCAGCATCATGCTACTGATCAGGGCCAGCACGGCAATGGTGATGGGTATCTCAGTTGCGGTGAATACGGAAGGCTGACTTCCATAACCCAGTTCTTTCCACATATCAGCGGCATAGTTATCGCGGATATCCCTGAACAGGGTAAGGAACACATAGATCAGTATCAGCAATACAATACCCGTACTGAACTTCCTGAAAAACTGTTTTCTTTCAAGCCGGTTCATGGGTTCCCGGGAAACCCTCAATTGTATATCCGACTCCGACGGCGGCGGAATACGCTCCAGCAGAAACACGAACAGCAAGAGCGGGATGAGGAATACCAGCCCGGTAGCAAAAGGCAGCCACTGGTCCGTTATAGAGAAGTCGATCAGCAGCCATTTGGCCACCGATTTTACGAAACCGGAAGAAAAGATAAAACTTACCGCCAGTGCCGCTCCTATGAAGTCGGTGGCTTTCCTTCCTTCCACATAAGAAAAGATAACGCCCCAGATCATTCCCAGCGGGAACCCGTTGATAAAAAGGAATACGACATTCCTGGGTGCCGGCACCCAGGCAAACAACAACAAAGCCAGCCAGGAAACAGCCACCAGTAACAGTATGACCTTTCCCCTACCTATTTTTTTAAGCTCCGAAATGAAACGGATACCGTAAAACTTACTCATCATGTAACCCAACACCTGGCTGATCACCAGTGCATCTTTGTAATGGATCCCAAAAACCATGGGCTCCTGCTCAAAACCAGCTACTGTAAATGGTTTGCGAAATGCATATACAGTGGCATACGTAAGAAAGGTTATCAATGCGGCATACAATGCCACAAGGGTATCTTTCTGCCAAACAGCACCGGTTTTTCCAGGAAGACGAAACATATTTTATTGAATTAGTGCAGGTAATTCCTGCAATGAATCAATGATCGCATCAGGGTGGTAGGGAGAAAGCTGTTCACGCGTGTAGGCACCGGTGGTAACAGCTACTACCAAACCACAACCGGCATTTCTTCCTTCGTTCACATCTACTTCCGTATCGCCCACTTTTACCACTTTAGCGGCATCCGAAATACCGAGCTGTTGCATAATGGATTGGATCATATAGGGGTGTGGCCTGCCTTCGGGAACTTCATCACTGCAGATCACCGTGTTGATGAAGGCAGCTTTATCCCATCCCAGTTTTTGCAGGATGGCGTCTGTAATGACGCGGGTAAAACCAGTATTCAAAGCCACTTTAATGCCTTTTTCCTGTAACAATGCAAACAGTTCTTCTGCAAAAGGAAGTGGTTCAAGGGCTGCATCATTCCGGTAAAAATCAACCATAATGCTGTTAAACCTGTTATGGATCGCATTTATCCGTTCTTCCTGCCCGGAACCGGTCAGCTGCGGTGCATGTTTTACCACCATTCGCATAATGGCGTCTATTTTTCTGTATCCCATCAGGGTATTCACTTCTTCAATTGCGACCTGGATATTTTCTTCGGCCAGTGCATTGCGGAACGCCTGGTTTACATTGCCCTTGTCGGATACGGTGGTTCCTGCAATATCAAATACAACTAATGCTGTTCTCATCTGTTTTCGATCGTTTTACTTTGTTCGGTTAAATGTTGCTGCATCAATGCCCGGTAATGTGCAAGTGATGGTAGCGGGATATGTTCTTGTTTGGCCTGCTCATCCCATCTGCGCAGCCGTATATACAATTCTGCCAGTGGGTCAGACTCAAAAGTGATGGCTTCTTCTTCTGTCATCACCCCACCCTGGAATACAAGGGTTTCTTTACTTGCGGGTGATAATTGTTCATAATAATCAGGATACCGTCGGGTCAGGTATCTTTTGGCTGCTACATGAGAAGCTACCAGTTTGGCGATCTTTTCTGAAAAACCTTTTTTTTGCAGGTAATCCGCTCCCAGTTTCTCATGATCCACCACACCGTAACCATCCATGAGTTCCACTTCAGTGATATGCTCACACAAGTGACCAATATCGTGAAAAAAAGCAGCCAGGATCACTTCCGTATCGTACCCTTCCTTTTCTGCCAGCTGCGCGCACTGGCACATATGTTCTATCTGGGAAACGGGCTCGCCGATATAATCCTCCCCGCCAAATCTTTCGTAAAGTGAAATCACTTCATCCACGATAGAATCGATCCCTTGATCAGGTATTGTCATAGTTCAGGTTTATAACATGAATTGCAAAGAGAGCCAGGCATTTCTGCCCGCTCCGTTAATACCACTTCCGTGGGTACGGTAATCAACATTTGCGATATTCTGCAAGCCGGCCTGTATCCTCAACTGTTTCACAGAATATCCGGCATGCATATTCACCAGGTTCCATCCCGGTGTTCCTCCTGCCGGAATACGGTTATCGTCTTTATCACCCTGCGCCAGTCTTGTTTGTGCACCTGCAGCCAGGTTTTCAACCGCTACGAACCATTGCTGGCGCTGGTAGCGCAGGATAACTCTTCCATTCACGGGCGGGATACGCCGCATGGGTTCGTTGGCCGACAGGTTCTGGCTGAACAGGTAAGTGCCCCCCATTTCGCAGGTAAGTTTAGCTGTTAACAGGTATCTGAATTCAAATTCGGCTCCTTTCAGGTAAGATTCCTGGCTGTTCTGTTTGGTGTACACATTGTATCCGTTCACTTGTTGTCCCGGAACCTGTACACGTGTGATCAGATCTGAAAGGTGCATATAAAAAACAGCGGCGGACGCCGATAGCCGTTCATTCCTGAACCGGTATCCGACCTCTGTATGGTAACTTTTTTCCGGCCTTAAGCCGTAGGCTGGCACCTCATAACGAAAATCAACCAACCCCAGACTTCCCATATCGTCGATATTAGGTGCCCGGTAACCGGTACTGAAAGCGGTATATAAACGCGAGGTTGGGGTAAGCTGGTAGCCCAATGCCATATTCACCACCAGGGAAGCGGGTTGTATGGTTATTTTTCCCAGACTACCCGTTGTTTTACTGGTATCTGTTATACGGATAGCGAGTGTATTGTAGCGAATGCCACCTTCCATATTGAACCTACCGGCCTGCAGGTGGTGCAGGCTGTACAGGGAAAAGCTCTGGTTACTGGAACCATCAGGATACAGGCCACGCAGGGTTTGTACAGCAGTACCTGCCAGAGGTTGCTGAAACTTGACACTATTCACTGCATCGCGGTAATATTCAATACCGCTGTTGCTATACCATCGTTTACTCCATACAGAAGCTATATCAAGACTGGCTCCCAGTGTACGCACTTTGTCTTCCTCTGAAAAACGGCTGGCACTTCCATTACGCAGGTAGTTTCTCCGTTCTAAACTTTGCTGTGCCGACAGGATCAGGTGTACCCGGTCCATCCAGCGATGGTTTGTTTTGGTTTCCAGTTTCAGGTAAGTCAGAGAACGTTGCTGGGGCGCAAAAAAATAATACGCATAGTTCTCCAGTTTGACGCGGTGATACAGGGGCACATCTTCCTGGCGCACGTACTGGTGAGAAAACGACAAAGAAGTATTCTCCCCCAGGCGGAACTTCATCTTCGCATCAAAAGCACGCTCTGTGTATCCGGAAGGCGTTTGCCGGCCGGTGGTATCACCTCCAACCAGGTCACCGAACTTGCGCTGGGTATAACCGGCAGAAAAAGCAAACCCGTTCGACTGGTAAGAAAGTTCTCCCCTGCCTGTATATTCCATATCGGCAGAGACCGCTTTGGCAAAGGTTTTGGCATGAAAGGATCTTTTACCGAAAGACAGGTCGCGGCTGAACAACTGTATCACGCCACCCAGTGCATCGGATCCATATTGCACGGAACCGGCGCCTTTTACCACTTCTATTTTATCGATCGTATACAGGTCAATGGTGTTGAGGTATTGATTGGGGCCATAACGAAAAGTGGCATTGTTGAACCGGATCCCATCGAGCATGATCAATGCCTGGTTGCCGGTAAGCCCTCTTACAAATGCCGAGCCGCCACCATGATTGGTCTTTTGCACAAACACACCTGTTGTACCCATCAATAACTCCGGCGTGGTTCTGGCACCAGATCGATGGATCGTTTGTGAGTCGATAACAACATACGAATATGGAAGCAGGTATCCATCAGTCAGTTTACGCGTTGCGGTAACCACTACAGGCACCAGTGAACCGGTGGTATCTTTTTCCGGTGCAGAAAGATCCTGCCCTGCAGCAAGCAGGGGAACGAGAAAAAAAGACAACAGTTTCATATAACGTATAAAGAATGCTTTTATCCGGCCAATATACAAACAGCAGGCATGCAGTTTTCGGTTTTACTACAGCTATTTATGAAATAAGGTAAGCGAAGCCCCGGAGGGCCCCGCTTTTGAAAACTGCACCTATGCTAATTCAACTATTACTTGATGACCCACATATCTGCATTGATATCATCAACACCACCCGTAAACTGACGTTGCAGCGCTTCCTGCAGGTTGGTTTTGTTGGTAGCGTTTTCTGATGTGGGATACAGGAAACGTTTGGCGATACGCTGACTGTTTCCGGTACCTGGACCTATAAGGAAAGTAGGCACACCGGTCCTTCTCCAGTTATAATAAGCTTCCCAGCCACTGTTCTGGAAATAAGCCAGGTATTTCTGTAACAGGATCTGGTTGAGACCTGCAGCCGTATTACCCGCATATTTCACCGTTGCCTGGTTGTAATAAGCGTTTTCATCGTAATTGATCACGTACGTGTTGTAATCGTTCAATGTACCGCCTGGTTTTTGAAAATACACGGTATTGTTTCCGTTTACGATACCGTAAAAGGCAATGGAAGCCGTAAGTCCTTTCTTATACCAGCTTTCTGCGTCACCGGTAATCCATCCGCGGTTAATGGCTTCGGCAATATTGAAGCACATTTCAGGATAGCCGATCTGCATATTGGGTTCTGCCGTATACGTGCTGTAATAACGTTTACGGTTGATAAAAGAATACTCTCCATTGTTTGCTTTTGAACTCATATCTGCCAGGTCTTCTCCACTGCTGGCACCCAGGAATGCGCCGAATGAATTAGGCGCTGCCCCACCGGCCACTCTTTTGGCAGCAGGTTCCGCAGTAACGAATGTACGGGGATCCTGCAATGCCACCAGGTTATTCAGGTAAGTAGCGCTGGTATTATAACGGGTAGCGTCGAAACCAAAATTATCCGGACTGGTAGGATACTTGTTAAATGTACTGTTATACACATACTGCAGGTTATCTGACATAGAGGCAAATAAAGGATACTTTGCGGCATCAGCCAGGGTTGCTGCAAATTTTTGCTTGATGGCCAGGTCTGTATCAGCCTCTTTTTTGCTTAAAGCGATCAGCACGCGTAATTTGAAGACGTTTATCGCTTTTTGCCATTTTTTCAGATCATTATTGTAGTAATAATCACCAGCCAGGGTTCTGTCGCCGGCGGTTATCAATACAGCCATATCAGCATTGGCCTCTTCCAGCCATTTCAGTACCTGGATGAACACTTCCTTTTGGGTATTGTATTTGGGCGTGCTCATTTCCAGGCCTTTTACCGCCTCGTTCATCGGCAGATCGCCCACACGCATGGTGAGGTCGTAATAAAAGAATGCACGGAAAAATTTACCCAATGCTGAATACGGATTCTGTGCAGCAGCAATCTTGGCAGCTTCCTGCTCCATTTTCAGAATGTTCTTCAGTGTATTGTACGGGTTAAACGATGTATTGGTCCAGTTATATTCCTGGTTGCCATAATAGTTGTAATTACAGTTGCTGAACTGGTTCCATCGGTGTGTCTGTGTCCAGGCGCCCTGGGTAAAGTCATTCTCTACCCCACTCAGCACCAGTGATGGCGGCACACTCTCAGGCCGGTTGGTATCTATCTTCAGCTCATCAAATTTCTTGGTACAGCCGGTAGTAAAAGCAACCGCTGCCATTAATGAACAGATTATTATCTTTTTCATACTGTTTTATTTGAATAGATCAGAAAGTTAAGTTTAAGTTGAAACCATAACGACGGGTAGTAGGCGTTTGCAGATTAGAGGAAGTTTGTCCGCCTGCATACTGGTCTATATCCACATCTTTGTAACGATTACCATCTTTCATGATGTAAAGCAGGTTGCGTCCCACCAGCGAAACTGTAGCCGCTTTGAAAACTCCTTTTTTACCAAATATATCCGCAGGGATATTGTAGGAAATCACTACTTCACGGAGTTTCAGGTAGGTTTTGCTGATCATATTTCCTTCTGAAGTATTGTAGTAACGGCTGATATAATCCTGCAGGAAGGTCTTAGTGGTATTTGTTGCGTACTTAAGATCACCGTAATTGGTCACCGCGCCTGTGGCAGGATCATATTTGATAGCTACTCCATTAGACACTGCAACACCTTCACCTACATAGGATTTCACACCCAGGTAATCCTGGTAACGGGCTTCACCCATTGCTCCTTCAGTGGTTTCGATATGACGTCCGCCACGGAATGACTGTTTACGTACATAATCTTCCATAACACCTCCAATACGGCCATCGAACTGGAAAGAAAACGTAAAGCTTTTGTAAGAGAAGCGGTTGTTCAGTCCCCATACCAGGTCCGGATCCGCATATCCCAGGAACTGGCTTACTGAATTCACAATGGGTCGGCCACCTGCGTCATTGATCAGCTGCCCATCGGCAGTTCTTACAAAACCTCTTCCGTATACTTTATCCAGCCTGTCGCCTTTTGCATAAAACGTATTCAATACATTTACACCTGCAGGCAATTCGGCCAATGTTCTGCGATACTTGCTCAGGTTCAGCAACACATCCCATGAGAAATCCTTGTTCTTGATGGCCTGCCCACTGATAGAAATCTCAATACCGGTTGTTTTGTTCTTCACCGCATTGGTGATGAAAGAATTGTAGCCGGTGGTCTGGGATAATGGTTTGTTATAGATCTGCGGACCGTCTATATTGGTGTAATAGGCAATATCCAGGCCCAGACGGTTTTTCAGGAACTTGATATCCAGACCCAATTCCACCGTGGTACGGCTGTCGGGACTGATAGCCGGATCGATCAGGTTATTGGGATAGGTAGCATATGGCTGGTTGTTATATCCAAGGGCAGTATTGTACGGAGTAGCCAGGCCATAGGTAGGTCCATCATACGAAGAAGTATATTCTGCGCCATAACCCATCGGATAACCCGCATTAGGAGTAGCCCCGATATAGGAAGTTACACTGGATCCACCGCTTTTTACATTAGCATAGGATGCACGGGCTTTCAGAAAAGAGATCGCTTTGGGCATTTCCAGGTAATCAGAAAGGATGGTATTACCGGAAACAGATGGATAGAAGTAAGACTCATTCAGGGTTGACAGTTTATCTACCCTTCCGGTTGTATTCAGGTTAAAGTATTTACTCAGTGACACATCAAACGAGTAATAAGCACTCATCACACGCATATCGCTTCCAAAGTTATACGCTCTAACAGGATTGCGGCTATTGGCAAAAGAATACACACCTGGCACATTCAGATAATCGGTTGTAACAAAGCTGGACTTGTATGCAAAATTCCGTACGTTACCACCCACAAAACCGTTCACGCTGATCTGTCCAAAACGGTTATTGTACTTGGCCATCAGCTCAGTATTGTTTTCGAACAGGTTACGTTTATCTTCACGGTAATCACCACGTCCTTCTTCTCTTCCGTAAGGGTGAGCAGAGAAAGGCATTTTTTCTGTACGCAGAACGTCATAAGTGGTCACTGCTGTTCTGGCTACCAGTTCTGTGTTATTTCCGATTTTTTGTGTTAAGGATACGTATCCGTACACATCGGTTTTATAATGTCCGCGCAGCCACTCATATGCCATGAAATATGGATTGTGGTAACGCTGGTACTCCGCATAAATGCTCTGTACACCTTCTTTACCCGGCTGCCAGTAGTTACGCATATCATCTACGTTCCAGTCGGCACCACCCCAAAGGGTCATGTTATAGATGATACTGTTGGGACCATAGTTCACATCCGGGAAATTGGGTGTGTACTGGCGGTTATAATTCAACTGTGCATCCAGTTTCAGTTTATCGTTAAAGCGATAACCGGTATTGATGTTGAAATTGGTGATGTTCAGCTGTGTGTTAGGCACAATACCTTTCTGGTAAGAGTGCGACAGCGAGAAACGGATATCATATTTATCATTGCTGGACGAAACCGACAGGTTGTTGGTGGTAAGTATACCTGTACGGATATAACGCTTCAGGTTATCTTTTCCCCTGGCAACCCAGGGAGTTCCCTTACGTACGCCTGTAACAGGATCCACCGGGCTATCGTACTGAGGTATCAGCTGTCCTTCAAATTTAGGGCCCCAGATATCGTAGTCTCCATCGTTCAAACCGCCTCCTTTACCATCTACAAATAAATATTTGCCATGGTCGCCAGGTCCGTAAAGGTCCTGTGTTCTGGGCAGGGCGATGAATCCCTTATCAATCATAGTACTGCTGTTAAACTCAATAGCATAACCACGTTTGTCTTTAGAACCTTTTTTGGTGGTAATGATAATAGCACCACGCTGACCACGGTATCCGTATAAAGCAGATGCCACGGGTCCCTTCAGTACGGTAATGTTTTCGATATCGTCAGGAGAAACGTTCCAGGTATCCGAGTTGATAGGAATACCATCGATTACATACAAATCAATATTGGAACCACGCAGCAATACCTGCGGGCGACCCAGCAGTTCAGCAGAAGCACCTACAGACAAGCCTGCTACTTTACCTACCAGCGAGTTAATGGGATTGGGTTCCCTCGCTTTGATCAGGTCTGCTCCCTTGATCTCCTGGGTGGCATAACTTACCAGCTTCTTTTCTTTTTTAATACCCAATGCCGTGATCACTACTTCATCGAGTTGTTTCACTGAAGCTTCCAGGCTGATGGTCAAAACATCAGCGGACACAGTCACTTTTTTGGTCTGAAAACCAACGGAACTGATCAACAGCTGGCTGCTCTTTGCAGCACTGATCGTGAATTGTCCGTCTGCATCGGTACTGGTAGCGGTTTTTGCATTCGAAAGGTTGATACTGGCACCTTCAATGGGTTTTTTACTAACCGCATCGATCACTCTTCCCTTTACCGGAAAAGACTGGGCTTGCAGTATACCTGATAGAAACAGTATTACCGCAAGTGGTAATAAACGTTTCAGGTAATGGATGTGTTTCAGCTTCATAAACAAGGTTTTAGTTGTTTGATGAAGGCAAAACTATCCGGACAGTGTTAAGGAAAAATGTTGTTTATGTTAAGGAAAAGTAAAGTAATATTAAACTTTTACAAGTTTTATCGGTATTTTTTTGACTAATATTAAACTTTTGTGAACAATTCGTTAAGTAAACAAGCTATCAGATCACCCGTTCATGAAACAGGTACACCACCAGCAGTATGGCATCGGTATCGCCGATATTGATGGGGTTATGGGTTTCCCTTGCATCAAAAAAAAGGGAGTCTCCCTCTTCCATATCATAAGAAGTTTCTCCAA
The DNA here is from genome assembly GCA_016183765.1 of Bacteroidota bacterium. Classification (GTDB taxonomy): domain Bacteria; phylum Bacteroidota; class Bacteroidia; order Chitinophagales; family Chitinophagaceae; genus Sediminibacterium. The sequence goes on along the minus strand of JACPEA010000002.1, from coordinate 276,271 downwards.
TCTGGTAACGGACTTTGCCTTTGATCAGGTATTTGAACTCAAAAGCATCGGTACTTACGGGTGAACGCTGGGCATTTTGGGTTAATCGTAATAATACAAAGTCCACATGATAATCATGCACTGTAGTGGAAAAAAGACGTTGGTAGAAGAATCCTTCTGCATTTTCTTTCTCAAAAGGCTGGTACTCGTTCTTTTTCCGGAAGATCACTTTACTATCGGGGGTAAGCAGGTTGATATCTTTGAAAAAATCATTAAAATCAACGTGCAGGGAGCTGATCAGGTTCAGCAGCACCGGCAAGGAAGGGATGGCCCGGCTGTTCTCAACCTGGCTCAGCATTCCTTTCGAAACCCCGGCAGCTTCTGCCAGTTCCTGTAAAGTGATATTCTTTTCTTTCCGCAGATCACGAAGGCGGTTACTGATCTGTATAATGATATCTTCTTTCATAAAATTGCCTGCTCCTTTTATAAATCTCCGGACAAGTTAACAGAAAACCAGTTGATTTGATCAAATATCTCATGGCAGGTTGCCGAAATCAACCGATAAACACAGTCATCCAGTTGCCTTGCAGTGCACTGACCTAAAAAGAAGAAACGTCATTCCTCTTCGGGATATCGGCGACAACAGTTACCGGCATACTAACCTGTGAGCGAAGGCAGGCTAACCGTTTCCGTGCAAACACCGGGTTGTCTTTGGCTTTGGTGTTTACCAGCACCCGGGGATGTACCTTACATTCTGCAACCACCCCATCGAACAGTGCTGTCATCTTTACATGACCCGGTATAGCCTGTTACCGGTTTCGCTCGAAGCGGATCTCGTATTCAGACAGGTATACGGCCGTATCAGGGGCATTATCCTTATAAAACAGGCGGGCCGTCTGCCCCAGTTTCAGGCTGGTGTTCCTGTTACCCGCTTCATTTCCAACACCGATCGGCTGCAGGGATGGGTACCAGATAGTATGCCCCGGTTTGCTCGCCAGCAGTTGTGGTTTGCTCCAATCCTGCCCGGCGGCTCCCGCTAAAGATGGGTTTGTATTGAATGAAATGTATACGTTAGACCCTTTCCAGGATGGCCCTTCAGAGCGGGCCATCAGCATAACCCAGGCCTTGAGCCAGGTATTCCAGCTAACGGAGGGTCCCCAGTAATATTTGCTGTTCGGGGAAGAGCCGGGTCCGCCACCTTCCGCCACCGGTATCTGCAGTGAACGGATGGGTTGCCCTACTCCATCATACGCAACGGTAAATGCCTTCCCATCCCAACGCCGGGTTTTACCTGCGGGGTTATCCAGGTCTGCCAGCGCGATCCGCGCCATACTGATACACTGACCGGAATATTCCTTAATGGGATCATACGCAGCGGAACGGTAATTTCCGGGATATCCGTATTCGCCATAAAAAATATAGAGATAGCCATCGTTCGCAATTGCCGATGGATCGCCCACACCACCGGCGAACGTAACGGAACTGTTGTGCGGTTTCAGGATCATACGCGGCTGGTCATCTTCCAGCACGATGCCCTTGTTCTCCCAGCTGTGTCCGCCATTGGTCGATTTCATGATGCCGATACGGCAGACCGCTGCGGGTGTTTTTGCACCGGTCAATCCCTGCGGCCAGTCCTTGTCAATATACCCTTTCCCTGTTTTTGTCCGGTAAGGATAGGTGTTGGGATAGTTTTCGTTATGGTAAAGCGCATATAAGGTCTTCCCGCTGGCATCGTTGGGGTCCTGGTATACGGTCTCAAACCATACGGCGCCATGCAGTCCCTCCTGATCCGGAGCCACATTGGGCGGCAGTACCGGTTCTGTGAACGCTTCGAACCGGCGGTTAAAAGCTTCTTTGGCATTTTTTCCGTCGGCATATTTCAGGTCGCGCGCATTGCCCCATAAGGGATCTTCCCCATATTTACCGGGAAAAATACGGAAGGTATCACCCACCCAGGCTTCGGCCATATTGCAGTCAACAAAGGATTTGAAATACACAGGATCCGCCGGTGTGATGGTAAACAAAGGGCGGGCGGTTTTGGGAGGATCAACAAATGCCATCAACGTACCAACCAATATACCTGATGCGAGGATACATTTTCTCATGAGCCTGGGATTGAATTCCTAAGATAATCAAAACCGGCTACAGGTTTATCGTTACTGCTTTTTGGAATGCCTGCTTTTTTTCTTTGGTGAAAGATCCGTTTTCGGTGTAACAGTCCTTAGACCTTCTAATTGCTTTTTTAATTCCGGTAATTTAATCGTTATGGTATCATAAATGATATCAAAATCCAGATCTTCATAACTATGAACAATCCGGTTACGCAATGCTATTATCTTTCGCCATTCAACTTCCGGATGACTGGTCTTAAAATGAGCTGAAATTTTATTTGCTTTTTCACCGATCAGTCCCAGCGTCATTGACACAGCTCTTTCGAGAGTCAGATCTCCGGCTAGTTCCTTTTGGGTTTTGCCTTTCATGATCTTAGCCATGTTATCAATTTCAACAAGAATGGCTTGAACAGATTCCTGGTCAGATTGTGGCATGTATAACGGTATTGAGGATTACAGAACGATCTCTTTTGCTGTGGAGAGTATGTGTTTTCCGGTAGCTGATTTCAACGATTCGCGGGTAAGTAATTCTACCTTTCTGCCAAGTAATTTTTCCAGGAAATCACCCAAATCCACCAGGTTATCAAAGCTCTTCTTTCCTGGCGCAAAATCAAGAATAAGGTCAATATCACTATTAGGTTTTATGTGTTCGTTCCGGGCAAAGGATCCAAACACACTGATGCGATCAATGCCGAACGAACGAATTTCCGCTGCATGTGCTCCCATCTTTTTCATGAGCTCGATCCTGTTGGCAACCTTATATTCCATATATGTAAAATTACATAATTTCTGATGCGGAAACATCATAACAGCGCGCACCGTGAATTATTCTTATCTGCCTTAGCTGGTTCAGTAGCAGATCCTTTTACATGGCCTGCTGTATTATCATATATGACACTGCATACATGTAAAAAGAAAACAGGGATGGAACTGGTTTAAGTAAACGCCCCTGTTTGGTTAGACTTTTTTCGCAGCCCCAAAAGAGTTGATCCTGTTTATACAGTACCTTCACACTTCACAAATCCTGCAAACTGTACATGGGTTTCTTAGACGTTTCCGGCATTTCCAGGCAACTGCAGCAGAACACCGTGGTGAATGATATCAGCTTTTCGCAGCCCCGTTTTCAGAAACTGGCCATTGCCGGCGAGACCGGTTCGGGCAAAAGCACTTTACTGAAAATGATTGCCGGGCTGGAGCAACCGGATGCGGGTCAGATCTTCTTCAAAGAACAGAAAGTATTGGGCCCCCTGTTCCAACTGATTCCCGGTCACCCGGGCATCGCCTACCTCTCCCAGCATTACGAACTCAGGAATAATTACCGGGTGGAGGAATGGCTGGACATGTCCAACCGCTTACCGCAGGCTGACGCGGATGCTTTGTTCAGGATCTGCCGGATTGACCACCTGCTCAACCGTAAGACCGACCAGTTATCGGGCGGCGAAAAACAACGGATCGCCCTGTGCAGGTTACTGATCGGCGCGCCGGAATTATTGTTACTGGATGAACCATTCTCCAATCTCGACCCCATTCACAAACAGATCCTGAAACAGGTGCTGGATGCTATTGGCAACCGGCTACGGATCTCCTGCATCCTGACTTCGCACGACCCACAGGATACACTCTCCTGGGCAGATGAGCTGCTGGTAATGCGGGGCGGACAACTGGTACAGAAAGGCTCTCCCCAACAACTGTACTACCAGCCGGTAAACGAATACGTGGCGGGTTTACTGGGTTCTTATGTATTGCTTCCCGAAGCAGTATTATCCCTTTTTACTAAAAACAGGTCATGGCCCGTCATGAATCAGCATTACCTGGTACGCCCCGAACAGTTCAGGATCGTTCCCGAACAGGCAGGTGCGGTAAAAGCCGTGATTGAGCAGGTGGGTTTCTGGGGTGCGTTCTTCGAAATAAAGGCAGCAGTGGCTGGTAACAGCATCACCATCAAAACCATGGATTTGAACCAGCTTTCCGTGGGTGATCACCTTTACCTGCAGTTAGCTGATACAATATACCGGTGATACGGTTGCACCCTGCGTAACAGATACGGGCAGTTTTCACTAAATTTATGATCCGTTCCCCGCGCATAAGCTGATATTTGCAAAACGATCAACCCAGTCAATTTATGAGATCATTCCTCCTTCCGGCCGTTTGCTGTTTTTTGACCCTGTCCGGTTACGCACAAACCAAAACCACTACCCCCGTTACCAGGAACCAGGCAACGGTTACGCCCAGTGGTTTTGAGGCCTCGCTGGTGCAGGGAACACTGACGCTGAACAAATCTTTCAAACAGATCGATGGCGGCAAAGATTTTGTGCCGGTATACAGCCTGCAGAAGAACGATGCCGGCTTTAATAACCGCAAACCGGTTCAGGTATCCCTGTCCCGTCAGTCCTTCGACTCCGTATTCACCAAAACCACTTCCGACCTGGCTTCGCGCTGGCCCTTACTGAATAAATACATCGAAGAGAACCACCTTACGCTGACCACGGAAAACGACTGGATCTCCATCATCACCTGGTTTAATGGCCTTAGACAGTGATTAATCCTGTTTATCTGCCGGTCATACTTTCTGTGAAATTTCTTAAGGGGTTATTTTGTATCTTGTTATCCCGTTCGAATGTTTACCCGGCTCTGTATGAATCAACGTTTTTTTAGGGTTATACAACTGCTGTTGATTCAGGCCTGTCTGCTACTGGCCGCAAAGGTTTACGCACAATGTCCCGCCAATATTGGTTTTGAATCCGGTGATTTCACCAACTGGGAATGCAGCCGCGGCTCCATCGGCCAGATCGATGGTAAGATCTCTTTACAATCTTCCGCCCCTACCGACGGCAGACATACCATTATCAAAAGCGGCGACCCTACCCTGCTGGACACTTATGGCGGTTTCCCGATGAGTTGTCCCAACGGCAGCGGTTATTCCATCCAACTGGGTAACTCGGGAACAGGGCGCCAGGCAGAACAGGTCAGTTATACTTTTACCATACCGCCCAACCAGAATAACTACAGCATCATTTACAATTATGCCGTGGTGTTCCAGAATCCCGGCCATGCAGACTGGGAACAGCCTAAATTCACCGCCAATGTATTTGATGTGACCAAGGGCGATTATATCGGTTGCAGTTCTTTTTCGTATGCTGCCGCTTCCGGTCTGCCGGGCTTTAAACAATCACCGTACAAAGACAGCGTCTTCTATAAAACCTGGACACCGGTAACCATTAAATTATCCGGTTATGCGGGCCGCACCATCCGTATCGAGTTCACCACCAACGACTGTACGCGCGGCGGACATTTCGGGTATGCCTATGTGGATGTGAATGAGAACTGCTCTTCTCCCGTATCGGGTAATGTACAATGCATTTCGGACAGCACACAGGTATTGACCGCACCTTTTGGTTTTGCGGCTTACCGTTGGTTCACCAGCGATTTCTCTAAATTACTGGGCACATCGGGTACACTCAGTTTCAGTCCGCCACCTGCACCCAATACAATATTCGCAGTAGAAGTAACACCCTATCCGGACCAGGGTTGTGTGGACACCGTGTATACCACCATCGAAAAATCTTCAGCTATCATCCGGCTGAATACGCCCTTAGCGCCTATTGCCGGTTGCGTTAACAATGGTGTAGACCTGACAGCGCCGCTGATCACAACCGGTAGTACCCCGGGATTGAACTTTGAATATTTCACAGACCCCGCGCATACACAATACGTGGTGATCCCCAAAAAAGTCACGGGTAGCGGCACGTATTATATCCGGGCTACCAACAGTGCGGGTTGTACCAGTACCAAACCGGTGGTGCTGCATATGTTCACAACACCGGCTGTGATCATTACCAATCCGAATGCCACTATAAGACCCGTACTGGTAGACCTGAATAAGGCCATCAGTGGCAATACCGACGGGGTACAATTCAGTTTCTGGAAAGATGCGCAGGCAACTACCCCGGTAACCGATCCGAAAAACATCAACCGATCGGGTATCTATTATATCAAAGGGGTGAACGAAGGTGGTTGTTCCATCCTGGCTGCTGTGGAGGTTCAGGTGAATGATCCCCCATTGATTCCACCCAATGCATTTTCGCCCAACGGCGATGGCGTGCACGATTACTGGAATATCCCATTGCTGACAGATATGTATCCCGATTGTATGGTAAGTATCTACAACCGGCTGGGGCAATTGCTGTTCAGGTCTGTGGGCTATACCAAACCCTGGGATGGCAAATACAAGGGCATTGACCAACCCGTTGCTACTTACTATTATGTCATCAAACCTTCGGCTGAATTACCCGCTGTTGGGGGAAGTGTTACCATTCTGCGATAGCGGAAGATACCGGTAAGACCGGTTTCGGTATCCAGATACCTGTATTCGAGGTCACCGATCTGTTTGGCTGTAATGCCGCCCGATCCTGTAAAGTGCAGATCACAGGCAGCGTCACCCTGCTTCACTAACCAGCAGGGCCCCTTTGCGGTAAGCCTGCTTTCAGTATCTTCGGCACGAAAATTTGTACCCAACCAGAACAGATGGATGTAAAAATTGAAGCCAGTTGGAAAAATGTGCTGAAACAGGAATTCAGCAAACCTTATTTTCTGCAGGTGGTCACCCATCTGAAAACAGAGAAAGCTACCGGTGCCGTGGTATATCCTCCCGGCACCCTGATCTTTAATGCCTTCAACTGCACCCCTTTCAGCGAAGTGAAAGTGGTGATCCTGGGACAGGACCCCTACCACAATCCCGGCCAGGCACATGGTTTGAGTTTTTCGGTACCCGACGGCGTGCCTCCGCCACCTTCACTGGTAAATATTTACAAGGAGTTGCATACTGATACCGGTATGCCCATTCCCAAAACAGGCAACCTTACCCGGTGGACAAAGCAGGGCGTGTTTCTGTTGAATGCCATCCTTACCGTAAGGGCCAATGAACCGGCCAGTCATTCCAAGATCGGCTGGATGGATTTTACCGATGCGGTGATCCGGAAACTATCTACCGAAAAAACGGGACTGGTATTCTTATTATGGGGAAAATTTGCACAGGAGAAACAGGTGCTGATCGACGAAACCAAACATACCGTTTTAAAAGCCGCACACCCCTCTCCCTTCAGTGCCGACAAAGGATTTTTTGGCTGCCGCCATTTCAGCAGGGCCAATGAGGCTTTGATGAAACAGGGACTGGAAGCCATTGACTGGAACCCCGCGGGATAAACACATACCATCAGACGCAGAAAAAAAGCATATGCAGCCATCCACAACAACAACTGACAAAGAAAATAGGATAGTCAACCTGTTTGCCAGGCTCTGGGCAGGCTGGGCCCTGGTTTTATTCCTTGCCTCACTGGTCATTGCCATTTTTTTTTACCTGCCCTGTTTTTTACTGAAAGAGCCTTACAAAGCCCGCTGGCACAGGCATGTATCCAGGGTATGGATGTTCATTTACCTGAACCTGATCGGTTGCCCGCTGCGCATCAGGGGCAAAGAACATTTTAAGAAGGGACAGAACTACGTGATCGTCTGCAACCACAACAGCCTGATGGATGTTCCGGTCAGCACCCCGTTCATGCCAAGGGCCAATAAGACCATCGCCAAAAAAAGTTTTGCCAAAATACCCCTGTTCGGATGGATCTATCAGTTCGGAAGTGTGCTGGTTGACCGGAAAAATGATGCCAGCCGGCGAAAAAGTATCGAGGACATGAAAAACATTCTCGCCATTGGCCTGGATATGCTCATCTATCCCGAAGGCACCCGCAACCGCACAGGCAATCCACTGAAGAGTTTTTATGACGGCGCCTTCCGGCTGGCCACAGATACAGGCAAACCGGTTTTGCCCGCCATTCTCTTTCACACCAAAAAAGTATTGCCGCCGAACAAATTCTTTTACCTGTTTCCCCACAGGCTGGAAATGCATTTTCTGCCCGCAGTGTCTTCCGCCGGTTTATCCAGCGATGAACTGAAAGAGAAAATATTCCGGATGATGTGGGATTACTACCTCACCAATGATCATCAGTAACTGGAGAATGTCCTGCTACGGTTGATCTTCAGATCGCGCAGGATGCCTGATTTAGGGCTGAACATTATATTGAATGAACGGTACAGGCCAATCGGCGTAACATTGATCGATAACTGCCAGCAATGCATTTCGCGGGTAATAAAAGTACTCAGCTGCTGTAATGAGCGGTTGGATACATCGTAATAACCGGTAGCCCCTACTTTCCATTTGGGTGTCAGGCTGAAATCCCCGTTAAAATTCAAACTGGAATTGGTCAATGTCTGGTAGCCACTGTAATCTGGCTTCATCACCCGCGAAAAATTGAGCGAATAGGAAAAACTCAGGGTCCAGGGAATATTGAAATCTGTGAACTCCGCAGGGTTGGCACGGGCAAACTGCAGTTGTCGCTGCTGTTCGTCGGGCGTCATAAAAGGATCCACAGGCAATTCCTTATTCTTATCCTTGCCATCTTTGGATTTACTGGAAAAAGAAGTAGACATGGCAATATTACCTGCGGTGATCATTCCAAACTTGAAACGGCGCGGATCGAACGCGATCTTATTGACCCGGAAACCTTTGCTGTCCCTTTCATAAGGGTCCAGGCTGGCAGATGCCGTGATGTTCAGTTTTTCGAACAGGGTGCTTCTTGCATAAATAGAGAAATTACCCAGTGCAAAACTATCGGCCATCAGGTTATAGGAAGAGTTGAAACCAAAACCTTCGATCAGTTTCACCTTCTTACCAACGGTTCTGCCCTTCAGCGAGGTATCGCTTTTATCTTTCACCCGCATTTCCAGGATATTATCGATACCGAAGCCGATACCTCCGAATGCGCCTTCGGAAAAAGAGCCGATGATGCCTCCATCGTATTGCGAAAAACGCTGTGTGCGGCCGCTGGTATCCACTTTTGTGGTATAATGGTATTTGGATGCAAAATCAGGATGATAACTGACAGAAATAGTAGGCCTGATCTCGTGCCGGATGGCGATGATATTGCTTTTGGGAGAGAATTTATACATACCGAATATCCGGGTGTTGATGCCCATGCCAAACGACATCTGGCGTGCGGTATACAGTCCTTTTTCAACCGTGGTATCCACTTTGGACGTAAGCGGGTTCCATTTCTTGAAATTACGCTGGCCATACCAACGTTCTTCATAAGAGATGCTGGGCGACAAAGTGATCGGTCCCAGCGATGGCAGGCTTAATGTGATGGGGATATTATGCGTGGCGCCCCACTGCACCGTATCGATCAGGCGCTTGAAACTGAAAGCACTATCATAGAAAGATGCCTGGTTCTGCAAACTACCGTTATAGCCGATACCGATCTTCTCATACCATTTGCCCGTACCAATGGATTCTTTTTTCTGGAAAGGGTAAAAGGTAACCACATTAAATGTAGCCGTGGGCAGGTTCAGGTTCACCAAACGCGATACACTGTTCTGGTTATGGTTCAGGTTCAGCGACAGGTTATACTTACCCCGCCAGTCTTTGGAATAACTGACGGAAGAACTGATCTGGTTCTGGAAATTCTGGTAGGGATTGTTCAGCAGCGAGCGGTTAAACCGCGTGCTACCGAAATTCACATTGGCAGAAAAATTGGTACCGGGCCGGGCCCTGCTATCGCGGCTATGGCTCCAGTTGATCATGTACGATTTTGAATTGGTGAACTCCTCCTGCGAAAAACCGCTCCGGTTCAGGGTTTTGGTATTCTGGAAAGTAACATTCAGGCTTCCGGTGTATTTGTAACGCATCAGGTATTTGGAACTCACGTTCAGGTTCCAGCCACCATAAGAATAGAGGTTGGCACGGGTGGTCACATCCACATGTTCACCGAAGGTTTTGTAATAACCCAATCCTTCCAGTCCCAACCCAAAATCCTCACTGGAAGTGAACGAAGGGAACAATACCCCCGAATGCCGGGCCCGGTTCAACGGAAACAGGCCAAAAGGCAGAAACACCATGGGTATGGGCACCGATTCTATCTCGGGATATACCCTGCCGGTAACCCCCAGTTTGTTGTTGATGATCTTCATTTTCCTTGACCGGAAAGCAAAATGCGGGGTATCTAGGTTACAGGTGGTGAAACGGGCGTCGCGGGCAAATACTTCGTCCGCACTGATCTTTTTCAGGAACCGCGCATTCACGAACACTTCCCCTTCCTGGAAAAAGGTATTCTTGGTATAAGCTTTCTGTGTACCCAGGTTATAAAAGATAGAATCGCTGATGGTTTTCAGCTCGCCCTGGGTAAACTGGGGTTTGCTCGAAATATCCCCGGTAGTATCGGTGGCGCCATAGGCTTTTACCGTTTGCGTTTTCTGCTCATACTGTATGGTGGCCGCTTCCAGTTTCAGGTCTTTATAATCGGTTTTGGCCTTGCCGTACAGGAACAGGTCCTTGGTGGCGATGATCAATACACCTGAATCATCCGCATGGTACTTGATAATGGCGTCGACCGAGTCTTTCGACATACGGATACTGTCTACCCGCACCACCGAATCCGGAACCTGTTTTCCCCCCACCGTATCTGTGGTTACGGAAGAAAGCCGGGAAACCGGGGTACTGTCCTTGCTTTTTTTCACCGGAACGGTATCTGTGGCCCTGAATACGCCGTAATCACGCCCGGGTACCTGGTGCACCGCCGCCCGCACACAAAATGTTAATATGAGCAAACAGCCGGCAACTGCCATAGCGGGGGCTGATTTTGTAGTAAATTTGCGAAGCTGGCTCATGTTTACAAGGGCAAAAATAGGGTCTTGCCGGTGTAAAAGCTATTCCTGGCAAAATCCTTTAACGAAATGATATGATGAGAAGACAATTCGCTGCATTGATTTTGTTAAGTCTGGTTTTTATTGGCTTTTCTTCCTTCACCCTGAAATCCGGTCCTGGTGTGCCTTTCCAGAAACAACCCCTCCGAAGGATCATCATCGATCCGGGGCATGGCGGAAGTGATTTTGGTGCTTCCGGTGAATTTTCACACGAAAAAGATATTGCCCTGGCCATTTCACTGAAACTGGACGAAATGATCCGGGCCGAGATCCCCGATGTGGAAACCTATCTCACCCGCACTACGGATGTTTTTGACCCCGTGACCCGCAAGGCCCAGATCGCCAACCGCGAAAAAGGCGACCTCTTCGTCTGCATCCATGTGAACGAAGGCGGTGGCCCCATACGGCACCGCGAATTCATCGGCTACAAGGAAGAGACCCGTTACCGGGGCAAGGGCAAAAAAAGAAAAGCCTATACCGTAAAAGTAAAAGATTACCGAACCTGGACCACCCCCAATCCGGCCAAAGGAACAGAGACCTTTATTTATGGGGTGGATAAAAGCAACGATGCCAAAGCGGCTTTGCGTGCGAATGAAGACATGTATATGGACAGCATTTCGGCCAGGGAACTGAAAGATTTTAATCCAACAGACCCGGCTAAGATGATGATCATCAACATGAAAACGCAGACCTATTTCTCGCGCAGCGCCAACCTGGCCCTCACCATTGAAGAAGAGTTTCAGAAAGTGGGGCGTATCAGTCGCGAAGCCAAACAAAGACAGAAAGGGATCTGGGTATTACAGGCCGTTGCCATGCCGGCCGTACTGGTAGAGACCGGTTTCATCTCCAACCCCGAAGAAGAAGCTTACCTGAACAGCGAAGAAGGCCAGCGCCAGATCTGTGAAGTGTTGGTACGGGCATTGAAACGTTACAAATATTCACTGGAAAAACAATTGATGAATACCGGCAGCAGGTAAGCGACCACTCTTCATTTAAACAGCCTTCCATTATTACGTCAGGCCAAGAAACCGTAGATTTGTATTATGAAAATTTCGAACGAAACAAAGGTGGGGGCACTGACCGCCATTGCCATTACGCTGATGATACTGGGCTTTAACTTCCTGAAAGGAAAAACCCTCTTCAAAACGGGCAACTACCTGCATGCCAAATACGAGAACACCAAGGGCATCATGGTCTCCAACCCCGTTTACATCAACGGTTACCAGGTGGGTGCGGTAGACGATATCGAGAACCTTGACGAGAGCCTGAGCAGTATCGTGGTCACCATCAAATTAAAGAGCAGCTATAATATCCCTGTTAATTCCGTGGCCACCATCAAGGAGAACCCGCTGGGTCCGGCCAGTATCACCATTGCCCTGGGAAATTCGAAACAATACCTGCATGTGGGCGATACCCTGGTCACCGGCAATGCCGATGGCCTGATGGGCAACCTGATGAAACAACTGGGGCCCGTGGGCGACCAGCTCAAGACCACGGTACAATCGCTGGACAGCGTGCTGAAGAATATCAATACTATTTTTGATCCCACTACCAAGAACAACCTGCAGCAGGTGATTGCCAATATCAACAAGACCACGGCCAGCCTGGCGGTATCGTCTGTTTCATTGCAGGCCATGCTGAACCAGCAAACCGGTACCATTGCCCAGTCCATGAGCCATGTGGCCAGCTTTACCAAGAACCTGGCTGATAACAACGATAAAGTGACCAAAATGCTGGGCAATGTGGAGAAGACCACCGATAACCTGGCCAAAGCGGACCTTGCCGGAACCATCGACAAACTCAAGACCACGGTTGCCAGCCTGAATACCGTACTGCAGAAAATGAATTCTACCGAGGGATCGATGGGGAAACTGATGAACGACAAAGCCCTTTACGATAACCTGACCAATTCCGTTCGCAGTGCCAATATACTGCTGGATGACCTACGGGTACATCCCAAACGGTATATCAACGTTTCTGTGTTTGGCAGAAAAGACAAAAGCATTCCGTTAACCGCTCCGCTGAACGATACCCTGCAGAAGAAATAGCCTGATGCTGAGAAAGAGATCTATATACACCTGGCTCCTCCTGTTATTGGCACAAATGGGCATGGCGCAACGTCCTGCCCAGGATACCGGCAAAACAGAAGGAAAATTATTACAGATCATCTATGCCGACCGGCTGAATATGCTGGTGGTGGATTCGATGCATAAATATGTTTCACTCGTGGGTAAAGCGCATGTGAAACAGGAGAAGACCGATTTTTATGCGGACAGCGCCGTACTGAACGAGATCGACAATTCACTGGAGGCTTTTGGCAATATCCATATCAACGATGCAGACAGTGTGCATACCTACGCACAGTACCTGAAATACCTCGGCAAAGAAAAAAAAGCGTTCCTGAGTAAAAAAGTAAGGCTCACCGATGGCAAAGGAATACTGACCACAGATACATTGGTGTATGATGTGACCCTCAAGATCGGCACTTACCTGAAAGGCGGTAAACTGGTGAACAAGAAAACCACCCTGACCAGTACGGAAGGTTATTATTACGGAGATACCAAGGATGTGATCTTCAAGAAAAAAGTAGTGCTGGTGGATCCTGAATACAAGGTAGTGACTGATACGCTGCAATACAATACCGGCACCGAGATCGCTACTTTCACTTCTCCCACTATCATTTACAGCGACAGTGGCCGCAGGGTGATCAAGACCCGGCAGGGATATTTTGACATGAAGAACAAACGGGGCATCCTGAACAAACGTTCCGTGGTGGAAGACAGTACCTATACCTTTACGGCAGACGATATGGCGGTGGATGACTCTACCAAACTCAGCGAGTTCAGGGGTAATGCGGTGTACCGGGGAAAAGATACGGCACAGGGTTTTGATATGATCGCCAACAACATCAAGACCGACCGCAAAAAAGACATCCTGCTGGCTACAGAAAAGCCGATATTGCTGATCAAACAGGGCAGCGATTCCATTTACATATCTGCCGATACTTTGTATACGGCAAGACTATCGGACCTGATGAAAACCCGGAATGTGCCTGTGATCCGTGACTCCCTGTCCGTGAAGCCCGTATTGGATTCAACCAACAAATCAGACAGCAGCAACAACAAATATTTTGAAGCCTATTTCAATGTGCGCATCTTCTCAGATTCGCTGCAGGCGGTGGGCGACAGCCTGTTCTATTCGCTGCAGGATTCTGTTTTCCGTTTGTTCCGCAACCCGGTGATCTGGGCCAAGGAAAACCAGATTACGGGCGATACCATTTATCTCTACGTCAAGAATAAGAAACCCGAACGGATGTATGTGTTCGAGAATGCCATGGCCATCAGCCGGGTAGACAGCACCCAATATTTCAACCAGTTGAAAAGCACCACCATCAATGCCCTGTTCGAAGACGGCAATATCTACTATATGCGGGCCAAAGGCAATGCTGAGAACGTGTATTACGGGCAGGATGAACAGAACCGTTTTATCGGCGTGAGCCGTTCCACATCGGATGTGATCGATATGCTGTTCGAAGACAAGAAACCCAAACGGGTTTCCTTTATCCGGAGTTTCGACGGGACCTCCTACCCCATGCGTGAGATCAATCACGATGAACTCAAAATTCGCGGGTTCAGGTGGCTGGACGCGATCAGGCCGAAAAGCAAATTTGATATTCTTGCCAATTAATCGCTGGGAAAATATTGCATGGGAGTATTGTGGGCTTCAACACAACTATTTCACAAAGCAACTTTATAGACTAACGTAATATCGTACTTGCCTTTTCTGGCAGCTATTCTATTCGCATTGCTCTGATCAATCCATTCTGAAACATTTAGAACAAAACCGGGCAAACCAGCCAAGATTTTAAAATGGTCAAAATTCACCACCTTACAATTGAGCGTATAGGGTGGAACAACATACGCGAGAGTATATAGCCTTTAGGCTCTGAAAACCTACTTTTTTCTTTTCAGGCAACAGTTTAACTAAACGTGAAGCCGAACAGAACCTCGCTATGCTTTTTTACTTTGTTTAGCCAAACGCCTTATTAAAAACATAGCTTGTACTCCTACCACCAGCACCTTCTTTTACAAGTATCCCTTTGTTCATTAAATCCTGAATATCACGCAATGCTGTATCTGTAGAGCATTTTGCAATCTTAGCCCATTTAGACGTGTTCAGTTTTCCATCAAACCCGTCAAGCAGTTTATTTAACAGCAATCGCTGACGATTATTGATTTCAGCGTCCCCAACAGCATCCCAGAAATCTGTTTTACGGTTAACATGCTGCAAGGCACTCTCAACATTATCAAATGATCGCCCCAAGCAACTTAGAAACCATTCCAGCCATTCAGTAATATCAAGGGAACTTTTTTGGATTTTCTCAAGCATATTATAATAGTCGTTGCGCTCAATCCGGATTTGCGCAGACATACTATAAAATCTTTGTGGTGTTTTATCTGCACGGGTTAGCTGCATATCAGCGATCGCTCTGGCGATACGTCCATTACCATCTTCAAAAGGGTGAATGGTCACAAACCATAAGTGTGCTATAGCGGATTTGAGAACGGGATCAAGATTACTTTCCGTATTGAACCAGTCGAGAAAGTCTGCCATTTCCTTGGATAACTTTGATGCTTCCGGTGCTTCAAAATGCACTTTTTCTCTTCCCATAGCCCCGGACACTACTTGCATAGGCCCATTTTTCCCCGTTCGCCATGCACCTACAGTAATTTTGTGAAGGCCGCTACGACCGGTCGGAAACAAGGCCGCCTGCCAGCCATATAAACGTTTCTCAGTAAGCGGTTGACCATAGGCCTGGGTAGCATCTAACATCATTTCAACTACGCCATCCACGTTTCGGTCTGAAGGAACCAGGCCACTGATCTCCATACCTAATCTACAGGCAATAGAAGAGCGTACCTGATCAACATCAAGGGTCTCTCCTTCAATCTCACTCGACTTAACGACTTCCAGTGTCAAGTTATCCAAAGCAGCTTCAGCACGAATTGAAAAGCCTAATGCTTCCATCATTCCGAGCATTTTACCCTGTCTATGCCGGACTTCCGCCAATAAACCCGCCAGTTTCTCACTGTTCCAGGTGAATTTTGGCCAGTCCTTATGTTCATGAATATACATTATTCACCGCTTTTATGCGGTAAATATAGTACTTATTCACCGCATTGTCAAGGATATTCGCCGTATAATTGCAGCAATTATACCATTTATTCACCGCAGAACATGAGAACAGGGAGTTTACGCAGAGGTTTTAATACAACATGTTAAATAGTAGTATCGCCAGACAAACATCCTTACCGTTTACTGAACCTGCCTTTCATTTTATGCAGTCGCGGATGCACTACCTGCGATTTTCGCTGGAATCCATTGCTTACCACGCTGATATTACCATCCACTTCCAGCATGGCAATATCCACATCCGAAATACCGGCGGCGCCATGTTCACGGACCGCTGCGGTCAGTTCTTCCAGTGTGATCTCTGCTTCGCGGCAATGTGCGTGGTTCACTTTTCCTTTATAGATCAGTAATATGGCATCCCCCTGCATCAGGCTGCTGAGGAAACGGTTGCGGTACAGCAGTTTCTTTAACGTGAAGTTGGCAGCAAATAAGGCAGCTGCTGCCACCAGTCCTCCTTCCAGCGAGGTATCTGGTCCGACCATGGCATTCTGAACGGCATTACTGATCAGCAGGATGAATACCAGGTCGATCACGGACAATTGTGCCAGTTCTTTTTTGCCAAATATCCGGATGGCCACAATGATAAAAAGGTACACCGCCAATGACCGGATGGCGACGCCCACATACGGAAGATGCAGGAAAGACCCGCTGAGCTGAAGCAGATACATAAGCGTGGATTAAATCTGTGTTCTAATATACACCAAAAAAGAGGCACTCCTATGCGAGCGCCTCTTTGTAAACGATATCTGCAAACTGCTTAGTTGGTTCCCAAACCCAGGTCCCTTCCTTTTAAAACGGCGGGAACACCTTCTGAGATCCATTTGGCAGGTTTCTCTCCTTTTAACAGGTAGTCGAAGAATTGCTGTTCACGTACCTGGATATCTTTCCGGTTCTTACGTTCAACCAGGTTATGCGCTTCACCGTTGTAGTTCAGCAGCCATACTTTTTTACCCAGCCTGCGCATGCCCGCATACATTTCAATTCCCTGGTACCAGGGTACAGCATCATCCGCATCGTTGTGCATGATCACCAGCGGTGTGGTCACTTTGGGAAGTGAGAACAATGCCGAGTTCTGGAGATACAGGTTGGTTTTGTCCCATAAGGTTCCACCGATACGGCTCTGTGTTTTTTCATACTGGAACTGGCGCAGCAGACCGGTACCCCAACGGATTCCGCCATAAGCACTGGTCATATTGGCAACAGGCGCACCCGCCCAGGCTGCAGCATACAGGTTGGTCCTGGTGATCAGGTACACGATCTGGAACCCGCCCCAGCTTTGTCCCTGCAAACCGATCCTGGCGCTGTCCACATAACCCTGTTTCACCACGGCCCTGGTTCCGCTGACGATATAATCGTAAGCCCCCTGGCCCGGATAACCTGTTTTATACCAGATATCCGGAACCAGCACTACATATCCCCTGCTCACAAAAAACGGGATATTCAAACGCGATGGCGTTGGCGCGGGTGCCAGGTAATTATGCAGTGTATTGTTGTTACGCTCATAGAAATACACGATCATCGGGTATTTCTTTTTGGGATCAAAACCTTCGGGTTTATACAGGATACCTTCCGCTTCCTTACCGGTATAGGCTTTCCACTTGAACAGTTCTGCTGTTCCCCAGTTATAGTCTGCCTGTTGCGGGTTGGTATGGGATAACTGTACCGCAGCGCTTCCCACGGAGTGCACATACATATTGGTTGACCTGGTGAATGTTTCCTTACTGTAGAGCAATACATCCGCATTCTTGGCTTTCTGTATAGCGAATCCCATGTTTACTGGCTCTTTAAACAGCACTGAGAGCGCATGGTTCCTGCCCAGGTCCAGGAAAGCCAGACCGGCCGACTTGTCCTTTTCATCAAACAAGCGCAGCAGCAATTTCTGATCGGCTTTGAGGAATTTCTCATCCGGGTCGGAACTTACGTACCGGTAGGATATTTTATCTTTTCTGCCATTGGTGAGAGATACAGAAGGCTCCACACCAGCTATATCCACCCGCCAGATATCGTAACGGTCATAGATCAGCACATGTTTCTCATCTTCCATCCACCTGGCTACGCCGTAAGCGTTCGGATCATCCGGCACATCATTTTCTTCATCACTCAGAGAAGTTTTGATGTCTTTGGCGATAGGATGTGTTTTGCGGGTATCAGCGTTGTACACGAAATAGCCTGCTTTACGTTCATCATAGTACAACAGGTATTTTCCGGAATAAGAAGCCTGCAACAGGTTGCCCTTGAAATTCTTTTCTATCAGCTCAGAAGCGCCTGTCTCAGGATTTATTCTATAGATATCATTGTACACAAAACCCTGCCATTGACTGGCTACTTTTTTACCATCATCCGAAGAGGCATAGAACACATCACCATCCCCTTCTTTTGTCTGCAACAAACCACGGAATCTGTTATCGATCAGCTGCACCAGTTCTTTGCTTTCCATATCGATGCGGGCAGGATAATTTTTACGCAAATCATTTTCCAGATTCTTCAACTGCACCGGCTGTACATAATCATCATTGTAATGCCATACATCTACACTTACCCGATCAAAATCGGGCAGGCTGGTATCTTTCACCGGTAAGATAGCGGCAGTACCGGCAAACAGGCGTTTCCCGCTTTTACTGAAGCTGATAGCAGCATTCTCACTAACGGTCCAGTTAGCGGCCAGACCTTTGCTGTTCCTGTCGGCCAGCAGTACGGCGCTGTCCATACCCTGTTTGTAATAATACAGTTTATAAAATTTCTGCAATGATTTACTGCTGCTGTCGCGCTCAGCCACAAATGCCAGTTGTGCACCCTCCTCATCCAAACGGTATGCTTTGGCATCATTGAATTTTTTGAACAAAGTTTTACTGTCACCGCTGGCCAGGTCTATCCGGCTAACTGCCGCCTGTGATCGGGCATCACCTGTCTTGCGGGTGGTTTCTATCACCAGCACCGTACCTTTTTTATTGAAGAGATATTCGCTTACCAGTGGATAGGTCTTCTGCTCACCGGTTACCAGGTTTCTTAGTACCAGCTCTGTACCTTCCTCGAAAGGTTCTTCGGGGACTCTGGGCGCCGATGCACTGCCTCTGGGTCCGCGCAAAACAGATAATCCATTCTGTTTGGCCTCGTTGGCTTTATTCCGGATGCTATCGGCCACGCGGGCCAGGCTATCGGCTATGTTCAGCATGGCGGTTAACCGGGCAAGTGAATCCTGCTCGGCTTTTTTTTCCGGTTCCGCCAGTGGTTTTTCCAGCAGGTACGCCAGCCAGTTACCAGCATCATCGGGCATTTTGAAACTCCTGATCCGTGGGACTTTGGTGAGGTCCTCCTTACCCAGTTCCACAATGGCCAGACTGTCTTTGGGCATCTCATCTGTTTTCTTCTTTTTGATCCTGGCATCACGCGTATCCCTGAAAGCGGGTTTGATCCGGCATACCAGGAAACGGCTGTCATCTGTTATAACCGCCGCATAACCGCGGGCGATCTGTTTTTTATAAAGACCATCGGTGGATTGCACATAAAGGATTGCATCCCCTTCCTGCGGCGTCACCGAATAAGCCAGGTATTTACCATCGGCACTGATCAGTCGTTCGCCAATACTTTGCCAGGCATCGTAAACAGAATGATCCAGGGGTTTCTTCTGCGCAAAAGCGGCCACAGAAAGAAAGGAAAAGAAAAACAAGAGACTCTTTTTCATATCAGTGTTTTGTATAGTTCCGAAGATAACCAAACAATGGAAACGAACGGGGAGATTTGGATGAACAGGGATGGGAACCGGTGAAATGGTGAATGGTGAGTAGTGAGTGGTGAGTAGGGAGTAGGGAGTGAAATGTGTTGTATGGGCAGCGGCCTGCGGGTTATGTCCTATTGACCATTCACCACTCCCTACTCACCACTCACTACTCACGATTCACGATTCACGCCCCATTTCCTCACCACCCGCAGCATTTGCAGCACCACCGACAGGGCAATCAGTGCCACGCCGGGATAAAAAGAGGGCGACAGGGATGCATTTTCGTGGAATAAAAAGAAAGCCATCAGGATACCATACACAGGCTCCAGGTTCAGGCTGAGGTTCTGGGTGAAGGCGGATACTTTTTTGAGGGATTGCAGCATCAGGTCCATCGCCAGCACGGTACAAAGCCAGCTAAGGATCAGGAGCCAGAGCCAGTCACCGGCCGTGGGAAGTATATAGGCAGGTGGAAAATAAAGTAGGTACAGTGGCATGCCCAGGGTAAGTAGCAGTAACCCGCCACTCAGTTCATACAGCATCATGGTTTTGGAATCGGTAACGGTCACATAACGTTTATTCAGCACCGAGAATAAAGCGGCAAGGATGGCCGATACCAGTCCTACCAATATGCCCGTGCGGTAACGCATATCAAAATGAAAGATCAGGTAGATACCCAGCAAGCTCAATAAACCCAACCCTATCTCAGCCCGGCTGATCTTTTTGGTGGTGAATAGGGGCTCCAGCAAAGCAGTGAAAAAACCGACAGACGCAAAACAGACCAGCCCGATGGATACATTGGCCATTTTGATGCTGCCGTAAAAAAATACCCAGTGTAACGCGATCAGGCTTCCTACCCCCATCAAACGCCAAACGGCTCCGGGAGAAACCGTACCCAATTGTTTCCTGTACCTAAGCCAGGCATACAAAGTAATTACGGTGATGGCGATCCGGTACCAGACCAGCAGGCCCTCATTCAAACCTATCAGTTTACCAAGAATACCGGTAAAGCCTGCCAGGAATACGGCCAGGTGTAATTTGATCAGCGCCTGCTTCATAGGTCAAAGAAAACAAATATTCGCGGACAGAAACACAACCCCTAAGGATCACTGTCCATAAATTATCGGGGAACAAGAGTGAGAACAGGAAATACGACTATGCGTTCTTCAGTTGCTTGCGGTAATTACTGCTGAAGAGACTTTTCAACTGGATGCGGAGTACACCCAATACCCCTTCTTTGATGATGCCTTTACTCATTTTGCTGACACCGATCTTACGGTCAACAAATGTGATGGGCACTTCCTTAATTTTGAAGCCCAGTTTCCAGGCGGCAAATTTCATCTCGATCTGGAAAGCATATCCTACAAACTGGATCATATCAAAATTGATCGCTTCCAGTACTTTTCTCGAGTAACACACAAAACCGGCCGTAGGATCATTTACCGGCATCCAGGTCAGGATCCTGGTGTACAAAGCGCCGCCGCGTGAATACAGTTGCCTGTCCCAGGGCCAGTTCTCCGTTTTACCACCAGGCACATAGCGACTGCCAACAGCGAGATCGGCCCCCTCCTGTTTGCAGGCATGATAAAGCCTTTCCAGGTCGGCTGGATTGTGCGAAAAATCGGCATCCATCTCAAAAATATAGGTATACCCCCGGGCGAGGCTCCACTTGAATCCATGGATATAAGCAGTACCCAAACCCAGCTTGCCCTTTCTTTCCTCCAGGAACAACTGACCGGGATAGCTGCTCATCAGATCACGTACTATGTTGGCCGTACCATCAGGAGAACCGTCGTCAATCACCAAAACATGATACCCCTGGCCAAGATTGAAAACGGCCGTTATGATAGCGGAAATATTCTCCTTCTCATTATACGTAGGTATGATTACAATTTTTTCCAGGTAGGGGGGTATGGGTGAAAGGCTAAATTACAATTAAGATCGTTTTCAGGTAAGAAAAATATTATAAGAAATTGCTATTTTTTATCAGGGTTTCTTAAGCAGGGTACGGTTCAGTATTTCAGTGAGTTTCTGCTTGGTGTTCATGGCAAAGTCACCCTTCATCATCCAGTCGTAATACTGGGGTTCTTCCTTCAACACCTGCACCACGGGTTTGCCCTTGTGTTTTCCGAAATTGAATATTTCCACGCCCTTGTCTTTGATGAACCTGCGGGCAAAATCAACGATATCATCTTCACCGGTGAACTTCACGATACTTTCCACGGTATTACCGATCTGGGGATAACGCTCCACCTGCGCTTCCAGCACTTCCCAGGTAGCTACTGCATCCACTTCGGCACTGTGGGCGCCGTCGAGGTTTTTCTGGCAATAGAACTTATAGGCGGCGCTCAAAGTGCGCTGTTCCATCATGTGAAATACTTTCTGCACATCCACCAGCTTACGGCCATCGATATTAAAATCCATCCCGATACGCAGGAACTCCTCGATCAGCATGGGAATGTCGAAACGGTTGCTGTTATACCCGCCCAGGTCGCAACTCTCAATGAACTGTTTCAATTCATTGGCTGCCTGTTTGAATGTGGGCGCGTCTTTCACCATCTCATCCGTAATACCATGTATATCGCTTGATGCCTGTGGGATCGGCATTTCAGGATTGATCAGTTTACGCTTTACCTGGCGGCTGCCATCGGGTAAGATCTTGACAATCGCGATCTCTACGATACGGTCGGTACTGATGTTGACACCGGTGGTTTCCAGATCAACAAAAGCGATCGGGCGGGTTAATTGCAATTTCATTAGCAGGGTACAGTTCTTTTATTGGGTGATCTGCCGGGCAAAAGTAAGCATATCTATGCCATCATAATTACCACTACTCATTAAAACAAGGTTGCTGTTCTCAAATGTCTGTTTCTGAAGCCAATCCTGCAGTTCTTCCCTATGGGTCATCACCAGCAGGCCTTTTTTGCCAAAACCGGCGATCACTTTTTCGGCGGGCAGGTGGGGCATACGTTTCAGTTCCAGTGCATGCTGTGAATAGAATACCACAGCTTCATCGGCCTTGTCCATAGCGCCTTGGTACTCCTGCATGAACTGCTCGTTCAGGCTGCTGTAAGTATGCAGTTCCAGCACAGCCACCAGTTTGCGGTCAGGATACTGCTGTTTAACCGCTTCGATGGTGGCTTTTACCTTACTGGGTGCATGCGCAAAATCGCGGTACACATTCGTGGTGGGACTATATGCCAGCAATTCCAGGCGTTTGGAGGCACCGGTAAAACCGGAGATCGCCTGTACAAAGGCACCAGCCGTTATGCCCAGTTCCCGGCAGGCGTAATAAGCAGCGGCCAAGTTCATGAGGTTATGGTCACCAAATACTTTCAGGGTACCGGTAACAGCTTCTATGGTAACGGATGTCTGCCCCTTGACAATAGTATGTTCCGGAACCGCGTAAGGCTGGTAACGGATATCTTCCCTGCGGTTCTCTTCCACCAGTTTCCGCAATACGGGATCGGATTCGTTGTAGATGAGCAGACCGCCTTCCTCGATCTTGCGGATAAAGATCACGAACTGCTCCAGGTAAAATTCAAAAGTGGGAAATACATTGATATGGTCCCAGGCAATACCCGTGAGGATGGCCACATGTGGATACAGGAAATGGAACTTGGGCTTTTTTTCCAGGGTGCTGGCGGGATATTCGTCTCCCTCGCAAACGATGACCGGTGCATCGGTAATGCTGACCGACTGGTCGAAGCCTTTCAGCCTGGCCCCTACCAGGTAGTCAAAATCCTGCCCCAGCTGCTTCAGTACGTGCATGATCATGCTGGTGGTGGTGGTTTTGCCATGGCTGCCTCCCACTACCACGCGCTTTTTCCGGCGGCTTTCGTGGTAAATATATTCGGGGAAGGAATAGATCTTCAGTCCGAGTTCCTGTGCCCGGGCCAGTTCCGGATTGTCACTTTTGGCATGCATGCCCAGGATCACCGCATCTATATCCTTGGTAATCAATGCAGGTTGCCAGCCAACCAGTGCAGGCAACAAACCCTCTGCGGCCAAGTTACCCTTTGCAGGCTCGAAGATCTCATCGTCTGTTCCTGTTACCTGGTAGCCTTTTCTGTGTAAAGCAATGGCCAATTGGTGCATGACGCTACCCCCTATTGAAATAAAATGAACCCGCATACGTTATTATTTAGTTCCGGTTGGTAAATTAACAAAATGAGAACGCGATATAAGCAACGTTTACATCTGAAAGTTTATCTTTGACCTGATTGCAAAATACAGCCTAAACTCTTATTTAAATACCAAGCATGAAAAAGATTGTACTTGTCTGTCTCACCTTTTTAGTGGCTGCGGTCATCTTCAGCTCCTGCGCACCCAGCCGCAAAGGTTGTCCAACAACCAATCCCAAGTATTTCAGGCAATGGTAGGCTGAACATTTGATACCCCTTTGTTGTTATACCCGAAAGCAATTACATGAACTGGATCCCGCTAACCTCAGAAGACCAGCTACAGCTGATCAAGGAAAAATCGTTTACTACCCCACAGGTCATTTTCAAACACAGTACCCGTTGTAGTACCAGCAGTATGGTGTTGAACCGCCTGGAGCGGTCTGAAGCACCTGCCAATACGGATTTCTATTACCTGGACCTGTTGGCATACCGGTCGCTTTCGAACCAGGTCGCTGAACTGTTTCACGTACACCACGAATCGCCGCAGGCATTGGTGATCCGGAATGGGGAATGTTTGTACGATGAAAGTCATATGGCCATTACCATGGATGAACTGGCGGAACAGGTCACTGCATAACCACTCAATAAATTTTCTTTCATCCACCGTTGCTGGATGAATATTCAGCATCTTTGCTGCTTAATAACAAGTACATGGAAATTGCAGGCTACCTGGCCGCTTTGCTGATAGGCCTGTCTCTTGGATTGATTGGTGGTGGTGGTTCTATTCTTACGATTCCCGTACTGGTTTACCTGTTCCAGATCCCGCCCACCCTTGCTACCGGATATTCGCTGTTCATTGTAGGCTGCAGCAGCCTGGCCGGCGCCTATAAGAATTATCGCAGGGGAAATATCAATACCCGGGCCGCTTTTTATTTCGGTATCACATCCATCCTGACAGTGGTACTGATCCGGAAATTCCTGATACCGGTGATTCCCGAACACCTGCTGGATATGGGTTTCATCACCCTCACCAAATCCCTGGCCACCATGTTGCTGTTCGCGGTGATCATGATCATTGCCGCTTTGAACATGATCCGGAAACAACCGGTACTGTCGGATGAAGAAAAGAACCAGCCCATTCATCTGCCCAAAGCACTGATCAAAGGTGTGCAGGTGGGTATACTGACGGGCTTACTGGGCGCGGGCGGTGGTTTTATCATCATACCGGTTCTGATCTTCTCTTTCCATCTGTCCATGAAAGAAGCCATCGGCACTTCCCTGCTGATCATCGCCATGAATTCCTTATTCGGTTTTGCCGGCGATCTGTTTCACCAGGTATTCGACTGGCGGTTACTCTTACCCATTACCGCCATTGCCATCACCGGCACTTTTATCGGGCGCAGACTGGGCCAGGACCTTCCGGGTGAAAAACTGAAAAAATGGTTCGGCTGGTTCGTACTGGTCATGGGGATCTATATCTTCCTGCATGAACTTGTACTGAAATAACAGGTTTCTGCGCACAGTAGCAGTCAGGGCAAGCGCGTCTGAACTTCCCGAACATTTTTTGCTATTTAACCATAGATGATTGATTGAAATGAATCCTGCTTTCCATACGGTAAAAGATTTTTTTCAGATTTTCACTGGGTATGCCTTTCAGAATGCAGAAATAATGTAGATGTGTTTGTCCTGTAGGTAACTGTTATGGTAGCTTCGAGACTTTTCGGCTGGAAGCCCGGGAATAGGCGTCACTCGGCGGAGCCGAGCGACTGCTCCAAAAAAAATCAGATGCGTTGCCCTGCAGGTTCAGTAACGATACAAGGCCACCCGGAATTTTTTGCATAAATTACAGCTTCGCAATCACCCTCATTTACAAATAGTCTTTATGCCCGAATGGTTACAAAAGCCCTGGCCCTGGTATGTGGCAGGCCCCCTGATCGGACTGATGGTACCTTTCCTGTTACTCATCGGTAATAAAACACTGGGGATTTCCTCGTCACTCAGACATTTTTGTGCAGCCTGTTTACCGGCAAAAATCCCTTTCTTCCATTACGACTGGAAAAAAGAAAGCTGGAACCTGTTCTTCGTGACCGGCGTACTGGGAGGCGGTTTCCTGGCCGCTACTTTCCTGGGTAATCCTGAACCAATCGTGGTGCATGAAAAACTGCTGACCGAATTACAGGGATATGGCATCACCGACCACAGCAACCTGATGCCGATGGAACTTTTTAACTGGCCCGCACTGGCAACCCTCAAAGGTTTCATCCTGATGATCGTGGGTGGTTTCCTGGTGGGTTTTGGAACGAGGTATGCGGGTGGCTGTACATCCGGTCATTCCATTATGGGACTGAGCAACCTGCAGTTGGGATCCCTGGTGGCAACGATCTGTTTCATGACCGGAGGTTTTATCATGGCCAATCTTATTTTACCCTTTATCCTGCAATTATGAGTAACCCGATACATGAGACCAATACCGATTTTGAAACCCGTTCACTCGATGCGGTCTGTGTGAACAGCAGTGAACTGGTACATCCCTGGTGGTTTAACCTCAAATACCTGGCCACCGGATTGCTGTTCGGCATCATCCTCACCAAAGCCGAAGTGATCTCCTGGTTCCGGATACAGGAAATGTTCCGCCTGCAAAGTTTTCATATGTTCGGTGTGATCGGTTCTGCGGTGGCCGTTGGCGCATTCTCTGTTTATATCATCAAGAAATTTGATATCAGAACCATTTACGGTGAAAAGATCGACCTGCATGACCGCCCTTTTAACAAAGGCCAGATCATCGGCGGACTCATGTTCGGATTTGGCTGGGCAATGACGGGAGCTTGTCCTGGCCCACTGTTCGCACAGATCGGAACAGGTGCTACAGTGGTGGTGGCCACACTGTTCAGCGCCATCGCCGGAACCTGGGTGTATGGATTGGTGAGAGAAAAATTGCCCCATTAAGATGTTGCAGCGTTATAAATGGTTCTTGCTTCTTACAGTCATAGTCACAGCTGTGATGATGGCCGTATGGTGGAAGACGCCCCAACCTGATCCAGCCACAAGGATGACCAGAAAAGCAGATTGCTGGACCGGCGCCGGTGCCAACCAGTTACCGGTAGATGCGGAAGATTCTCTCATCCGCTATGGAAGGGAACTGATCGTGAATACGGCACAGTACCTGGGACCGAAGGGCAGTGTAACACAGATCAGCAATGGCATGAACTGCCAGAACTGTCACCTGGATGCAGGCACCAAACCCTGGGGCAACAATTATGGCGCCGTAGCTGCCAATTATCCCAAATACCGCGACAGGTCGGGACAGATAGAAAGCATCGAGAAAAGGGTGAACGATTGTATAGAAAGAAGTCTGAACGGACAGCCTCTCGACAGCAGCAGCCGGGAAATACGGGCTTTTGTTGCCTACCTGCAATGGCTGGGCAAGGATGTGCCCAAGGGTACCAGTCCAAAGGGGGCTGGCATTATGCAAGTTCCATTCCTGGCAAGGGCAGCCGATCCGGCAAAAGGGTCTGTGGTGTATATTACCACCTGTCAACGCTGTCATGGCAGCAATGGAGAAGGACAGTTGAACAACAAACAGGCAGGTTATGAATATCCGCCATTATGGGGGCCGAACAGTTATAATACGGGAGCGGGTTTATTCCGGTTGTCGAGGTTTGCGGGATTTGTGAAGAATAATATGCCGCATCCATGTAACTATCACCAGCCCCTGTTAACCGATGAACAGGCATGGGATGTGGCGGCTTTTGTGAACTCGCAACCCAGGCCCGTAAAAGATACCCGTAACGACTGGCCCGATATCAGCACCAAACCCTTCGATCATCCCTTTGGTCCTTATGCGGATAGTATCAGTGAACAACAGCACAAATTCGGTCCCTGGAAAGTCATGCCCACCGGCTTATAAGTTCACCGGCCGCTGCATCAGCCAGTCGCGCTGCACATCATCTCCCAGGATAAAATCGTGTTCTCCGAATTTCTGGTAACCGAAAGAAGTGTAGAACCTTATTGCCGGATGGTTGTGCTCCCATACGCCGAGCCAGACCGTATCTTTCTGTAAATGGCCGGCATGACCGATCGCCTGCTGCATCAGCAGTTTTCCCACCCCTTGGCCAATAAAAGGTTTCCGTACATACAACCGGGAAATTTCTACCGCTGCGGAAGAAGCGAGCAAATGATGTGAACGGTCTTTGAGAAAAAGATAACCGGCAGGAACCTCATCTGCATAGGCCAGGAAAAATAGATTCCCCGGTTCCGAAACTTCTTTCATCAGTTGTTCCTTGTTGAACTGTTCAGCAAGGAACTTATCCATATCTGACCGGGTATTGTGAACGGCAAACGTGTCGTAAAAAGTTTCCCGGCTGATGCCTGCGATCAGTTCTGCGTCTGACGGCTCAAATGATTTGATCTGGATCATACAAAAAAATTACTGCGGAAAACAGAATATTAATTAGTAATTATTAACGGCTAATTACTTAGACAACTTCACACCATCTTTTGTCCCGTCTTTCTTAAAATCAGCTCTGCCAAAGGGTTTGATCATTCATTTGTTATACTAATCCCGGATCGCATAGATTTCATCTCATTGAGTAGTGTAGATGATAGTTTTGTTAGAAATCGGGAATATAATTTCTTTGCCGAACCTTTTTGGCTTGCCTGAATGGCCTGGTCTAGATCTAAATTAGATTGCAAATAATTATTTTGAGTACTTGATTTTGAGAACTGTTTGATTGCGAAATTAGATAAAGTGATTTCGTATTGTCCATTCTGGACGAATATTTCCTTTGTATAGTATACTTCCCATCTGTATAAAATGGAATAGTCCAGATTGTTATAATTGTCCTGGATAGTTAGCAATCCCTTGCTGATTATCCTTCCTAGATCCTTATCTTCTGATAATACGATTTCCTCAGGTAGGCTGTTGGTTCTCTTTATATATAGTTGTGCTTTTGAAAATAAAGCATCTTTTGTACTGATGGAGTCGGCTTTTATAACCTCGTGATACCCGTATGTTCCATTATGTATTGGAATGATATTTTGGGCGCCAAGTTCACTTTGGATGAATAGTAGCGCTGTTACCAGAAACAGTTTCATAAATGAATATTTTGATTAAATTTAGAAAAAATATACTATGAAAAACATGCTGAGATTATTATGCATAGTGTTATTGGCGATATCTTCTTCCTGCACTAAAACATTGGATTCGAAAACAAGCGGAGACCAAATTACTTCAGAACTGCAGAGAGTGATTTCTGAAAGGCAGTTGAAAAGAGTCTATCCCGTTAAATACAACGATGTTTTTCCAAATTTTTTCAGGCCGGAGACAGGTACTCAATGGACATTTTCGAATGGATTTATTCAAGTGAACTATGGTTTGCTTTCCACGTATAATTTACTTTTCCTAAAATATTACAATATTCATCAAATTGATTTAAGTGATGGTACTACTGCTCAGGCGTTAATACTCTATTTTTAGAAAATGTGAAAGTGTAATGACAGGATTTTAACTTGTGGGTAGTGTTTCAACAAAGCGGCATTACCAAAAGAAATGTTTATGATATCAATTACTAATTCCTAATTATTAATTATTTAAACCAGTTCCACCACCACCGCACTCGCACCGCCTCCGCCATTACAGATACCTGCTGCACCGATCTTTCCGCCATGCTGTTTCAGCACATTTATCAGGGTAACAATGATACGTGCGCCGCTGCAACCCAATGGGTGCCCCAGCGATACCGCTCCGCCGTGTACGTTCACTTTGGCCGGGTCTAACTGCATTTTTTGAGAATTTACGATACCTACCACAGAGAAAGCTTCGTTCAGTTCGGTAAAATCGATATCACTCATTTGGAGACCGGCTTTGGCAACGGCTTTGGGCACGGCAAGCGAGGGGGTTGTGGTAAACCATTCTGGCGCCTGTTCCGCATCGGCATAACTGCGGATGATGGCGATGGGTTTGATACCCATGGCGTCGGCTTTTGCCTTACTCATCAGTACCACTGCCGCCGCACCATCGTTCATGGTGGAAGCATTGGCTGCGGTGACTGTACCGTCTTTGGTAAATGCGGGTTTGAGTTCTGGTATCTTATCAAATTTTACATTGAACGCTTCTTCATCTTTGGCAAACAGGATGGGGTCTCCCTTACGCTGCGGAATGGGTACTGGAACGATCTCTGCATCAAATGCTCCCTTGGCCCAGGCTGCCTGGCTGCGCTGGTAACTTTCTATGGCAAAAGCATCCTGCGCTTCGCGCGATACGCCGCATTCTTTGGCGCAGAGTTCGGCTGCATTGCCCATGGCATAGTTGTGGTACACATCGGTGAGGCCATCTTTTGCCAGTCCGTCGATCATAGACACATTACCGTATTTATTTCCCCAACGGAGATTGGGACTATAGTACGGAACATTGCTCATACTCTCCATACCTCCTGCCACTACAATATCCGCATCTCCCAGTAAAATGCTTTGTGCTCCCTGGGTGATCGCTTTCATACCGCTTGCACAAACTTTGTTTACCGTGGTGCAGATGACCTGATCGGGTAAACCGGCGAATTTTGCTGCCTGCCGGGCAGGCGCCTGTCCGGTATTGGCCTGGATCACACAACCCATCAACACTTCCTGCACATCAGCTGGCTGTATTCCGGCACGTTCAACGGCCGCTTTAATGGCGATGGCGCCCAGTTGCGGCGCACTGAAATCTTTTAAACTGCCACCGAAACTACCGATGGGCGTACGTACGGCTGAAACGATATAGACCATTACTGTAAACTTTAATTTGCGCTAAGTTACGAAATAACACTACCAATTGTTAGTAAATGGCAAATAGGCTTATTCCCCATCATTCAGCAGTTGTATACCGGTTTGGGTGAATGCGATCTTGTGTTGTTTATAGAGATTACCGGTGGTCATTTTAAAGGTCTTCTTACTCATCCCGAAGAAATCGTAGACCTCCTGCGGATCGGATTTGTCATGATAAGGCAGGTAACCGTTATGCTCCTGCAGCAACCGCAATATCTTTCCTGCTTCATCTTCCACTTTCTGAAATCCGGGTTTACCCAATACCACATCCATCTTATGATCGGGGCGGATGGTCTTCACAAAACCTTTCATTTTATCGCCGATATGCAGGTTGGTGAACACTTCATTGCTGTGCAGGATAGCTATGTGCCGGTTATTCACAATCATTACATAACCCAGTTCCGACTGGCGGTATACCAGCAGATCTACCAGATCCATTTCCCTGATGGTAAGTTCATCATTACTGAGCAATGCCTCTATTTTTTCTGTAGCAGCCACCCTGCCGGTCTGCTCATCGATATACAGTTTCACGAGGTACTCGGCGCCTTCGCGCATGCCGCCCAGTTGTTTGGTCTTGGGTACGAACAGGTCTTTCATCAGTCCCCAGTCGAGAAAAGCGCCCTGTCCGGTCACTGATACACATTTCATTCTGGCGATCTCACCCACTACGGCTTTGGCTTTTTGGGTGGTGGCGATCAAACGGTTGTCTGAATCGTGGTACACAAATACCTCCAGCTCATCGCCCACCCGAAGGGTTCGGGGCGCAAAACGTTTGGGCAGCAATATGCCCTCACCTCCATCTTCGAGGTAATATCCAAAATCAACTTTCCGACTTACTTTGAGGGTATTGTATTGACCAACTTGTACCGGTTGCATAGATAAAAAGGTTATTCCGTGCTGCAAAGGTACGCTTATTTGCGCCAACCCCTTTTTCAAGGGAATTTCACCTGTTTTTTTCAGATGTTAGCAACTTTCAAACCAACACAATGCCGTCATTCGATATTTTGCGCCCAATATGGTAGCGAAATTCAGGATTTTACTGTTACTGGGCTGTATATCAGTCATCAGTCCCTTGTTTGCACAGCAGGTAAACGGTCATTGGTTTGGTATCGGCAAAATGCAGAACACCCGTGAGTACCACAACTATCTCTCAGAACTCATCCTCCGGCAGAAGGGAAAACAGGTATGGGGTGAACTGGATTATTATTTCAGGGACAGCCTGGTAAAAGTTGCGGTGAAAGGTAGTTTTGACGCCGGCAGCCGTAAACTCAGTCTTCAGCCTTTTTCCATGATCTATTACCTGTCGCAGAGCGCCAGGAACAGTATTGATGTGAACATGTCGGGAAATTTCAACCTGCTGGTATCGAAAACAGGCTCCGTATTAACAGGCAGCCTGGCCCCGGATAACGATCACAGGTATACCGTTCCCGAGATCAACTACCGGTTTACGCTTTCGAACGATACCACTGACCTGATAGTGGCCGAAGAAATACCCGTAAAGACCGATACGGTAGTTGCCACGCCAACAACCCCGGCCATTCAGGAAACGCCTGCAAACGAATTTGCCAAAAGAACCAAAGTATATACCAAGGAACTGGAACTGGAAAACAATACTGTCCGGATAGAGATCTATGACAATGGCGAGATCGATGGCGATATGGTATCGTTGTACCTGAACAATAAACTGGTGTTACCCAATGTATCGCTGACACACAGGGCCATCCGTCTTACGGTAGCGTTGGATCCTTCGCTGCCGTTCAATGAGCTGAGTATGTTTGCCGAGAACCTGGGCACCAAACCACCCAACACCGCCGCATTGATCCTGTACGATGGCACAAAGCGTTATGAGACCCTGTTGAGCAGTGACCTCAGTAAAAGCGCCACACTGAAACTGAAGAAGAAACAATAAGGACACCCTGCAAATATGCCCCTCTTATTGATAACTCACCAGTTCTGCCTGCAGTTGCCGGGCCAGTCCTTTGGCGCCCCAGCGCATAACCACATCGTGGTTATAACTGAACATGGGTTTTAGCAGGAAAGCCCAATGGTTCATCCATGATTTATTGGTGAATACGGTCCAATGGTAATGGATATGGGTAATGCCGTTCTGTTCTTCGAACAGCCACTCGCCCTCTCCTTCCAGTTCTCCGGAAGCGATTCCTTTGAGACGTTTGTATTTTTCCAATTCGGTCAGCTGCATGTAAAAAGCCAGGCGGTAAGGTAATATACTACGCCAGGTATAACTGCGAACGCCGCCTACACCTTGCATATCTCCTTTCTCCAGCTCGTTGACAGCAATAACGCCCTTCCACCAGTTGGGCCAGTTGAGTGAATCCTCAATGGCGTTCCATACCTGGGGTAAGGGCGCTTTGATCTGCCAGCGGGTAGTGAAAACATATTGTGTAGCCACATATTCCATTGCTATACGGCAAACTACGGGCCAGGGTTTACCCGAACAGTTCGGGTTGTGCGTTGTCTTCCCGGTGTCTCTGCTCCCACTGCATTTCTATGGTCTTGTTGTAATCGGTCAGTTTGGCTCCCACCGCTTTCCAGCCCATCACTTCCACCATTTTGGCCACTTTGAATTTGGCCTTACGGATGGTTTGACCACGACCGCTCTGCACTTCCAGTATCGGTTCCGGATCGGTGGTCACTGCTTCCAGGCGGTTACCCTCTCCTTCCTTAATGAAAGTGAACTGGGTCTTCATCGTAGTAGTCTCTATCTTGAAGCGTTTGATATTGTATTGCTGTTTGTCCGTATCCAGGTATACCGCAGTGATCACTTTTTCAGGATCGAATTTCTCGATCAATGCGATCTTGTCCGGCTCAAAACGCTGGGTCATCTCCGTATCTGTCAGTTCATACGACCCATCGTGATAGAACACGATCACTTTCTCGTCTTCAAAACTTCCCAGGTACTGGCCTTTCTCCTCTGTATTCAAGCGACCGAACTTATCATCAAACCACAGTTTTCTTCCAGCCAGGGTACTTCTTCCCGCTTCCTTGAACTTGACATTCTTGACGGGATACTTGGTAACCTGGTTACCCATACTGCCACGTCCCTTGATCTCCAGTTCCTCAAAAAAGAAATCGAATTCCTTGATACGTGCGGTACAGTTCGGACTCAGGATCAGTTTCACCACTTCCGCCTCACCATTCAGGTTGGCCGTGAAATAATGTACTTTGCTTTTTTCAGATCCCTTGGTCAAATCGTACTCCTTATCGCGGGTTACGCCGGTTACGTTAAACCGTTTGGCATAACTAACGCCCGATTTACCATCAAGGTAGATCATGTTATAGGTGGTACGCTCATCGTTCTTCTGGAACACGGCGGCATAGATGATATCCTTACCGATAAATACTTTATCGGAAACCTTCACCACTTTCATGATACCAGACCGGGTAAACGCGATGATATCATCATAATCAGAACATTCGCAGAGGAACTCATCTTTTTTCAAACCGGTCCCGATAAAACCTTCGGAACGGTTCAGGTATAATTTAGTATTGGCGATGGCCACCTGTTTTACCTGGATGGTATCGAATTCCCTGATCTCTGTTTTACGTTCTCGTCCTTTTCCGTATTTCTTCAGCAGCATCTCAAAATAAGCCACGGAAAAATCGGTGAGGTTATCCAGGTCAAATTTTACTTGTTTGATCTCCGCTTCGATGGATTTGATCTGCTCGTTCAGTTCATTGATATCAAGCCGGTAGATCCTTCGAACCGGTTTCTCGGTCAGTTTCAGGATATCTTCCCTTTCTATGGGCCTTTTCAGTTTTTTCTTGAAGGGTGTAAATGCTTTATCGATAGCTTCTATCACTGCATCCCAGGTAGCGTGTTTCTGCTCCAGTTCCTTGTATATCTTTTCCTCGAAGAAGATCTTTTCCAGCGATGTATAATGCCATTTATCTTCCAGCTCAGCCAGTTTGATCTCCAGTTCTTTCTTCAGCAATGCTTTGGTATTCTCGGTAGAGACCAGCAGCAATTCATGCGCCGTAAGGAAATGGGGTTTGTTGTTTACGATCACGCAGGCATTGGGCGATATGCTGATCTCGCAATCGGTGAATGCATACAAGGCATCGATCGTAATATCGGGTGAAATGCCCGGCGCCAGGTCTATCTGGATCTCTACATCCGCCGCCGTTACATCTGTTACTTTTTTGATCTTGATCTTGCCCTGGTCATTGGCTTTGGTGATACTTTCCATCAATTGCGTGGTGGTAACACCATAGGGCACATCGCGGATCACCAGTGTTTTCTTGTCCAGTTCCTCCACATGGGCGCGCACCCGTACTTTACCACCCCGTTTACCATCGTTGTAATTGGATATATCGACCATTCCTGCGGTCTGGAAATCGGGATAGAGTTCAAATTTCTTTCCGCGCAGGCATTTGATCGACGCCTCGATCAGTTCACAGAAATTATGAGGTAATATCTTGGTGGACAAACCCACCGCAATACCATCAGCACCCTGTGCCAGCAGTAAAGGAAATTTCATAGGCAGGGTTACCGGTTCGTTCTTTCGTCCGTCGTAACTCAGCTGCCATTCGGTGGTCTTATGGTTGAACGCCACTTCCAGTGCAAACTTAGACAAACGCGCTTCAATGTATCGCGATGCCGCTGCTTCATCGCCGGTTCTTACATCACCCCAGTTACCCTGGGTTTCAATCAAAAGATCTTTCTGTCCCAGGTTCACCAATGCGTCCCCGATGCTGGCATCACCGTGCGGGTGGTACTGCATACTCTGCCCGATGATATTGGCCACTTTGTTAAAACGGCCATCATCCATATCCTTCATGGCATGAAGGATACGGCGCTGTACCGGTTTCAATCCATCTTCAATGGCTGGCACGGCACGTTCCAGTATTACGTACGATGCATAATCCAGGAACCAGTTCTTGTACTGGCCCTGCACACCGGTCTCGTTCTCAAATACCCTGTTCTCTTTTTTTTCTTTCGCCATAGTAAACTATTTCTGCCCTTGGGTCACTGTTTCTTCCAGCCGGTAAGTGTCTGTCTTACCGTCCTCCAATGTATTCTGTTCTAAAAAAATCATGTCTGTATCCGCGATCACTTCATGCCAGGCATACGGGTACACGGTTACCAGCGCCGGGGCTTTTACTTTTTCCGTACCCCGGATATCAGGGTTGCGCACATCGAACCAGTTGATGGTGAGTTCACCCTGGAACAGTACCAGCACTTCGGGATTCTTGCCTACGGACAATCCTTTATGGTAATGTTTGGCACTAACTGAGCCTGCTTTCCTGAATCCGCATACGAACTGTCCTGTTCTGTCCGTATCAAAATAATGGGTAGGCCCGCGTTCGTCCTCTGCCACTTTGGGTAAGGGTCTGATCTCGATCATAGTTCAAAAATTATAACTCATACAGTTCCAGCGACTGCCCGTTGGGATCATAAAAAAATAAAAAACGTTTCCCAGAATGTTCATCCATCCGGATCTCTTCCACTCGCACTGCATTTTTTGTCAGCCAGGCAAATCCTTCCTCCACATTATTCACGGCAAATGCCAGGTGCCGCAACCCTTTTGCTTCCGGAAAAGAAGCCCGCTCCCGGTAATCGGGGAAAGAGAACAGTTCTACCTGGTATTTCCCGTTCAGGGCAAGGTCCAGTTTGTACGAGTTCCTTTCCTCCCTGTACTGTTCTGCCAGCACCGTAAAACCCAATACTTCTGTATAAAACCGTTTACACTCCTCATACAATTCCGTACTGGTAAGCATAGCTACATGGTGTATGGCGTGAAGCTGCATCATCAGGCTTCTGTTGCGGCTGTTTCTGCAGTGGCCGTTCCTCCGGGCAACATTATGGTGATCTCTTTCCATCCCTTGTTCCAATCGCCGGCCAGTTCCAGTTTTCCTGCCGTGGCCATTTCACGCATGCGCCATACCAGGAATACATCGCCGGTCTTCACTTTCATCTTGTTCAGGGTATTGCCCAGCACTTTATTCAGTTTCTGCGATTCTTTGGTAACATGAACAAGGATATCCTTATCATAAAAATCCACGTCCTTACCCACCAGTTTTTTCCCGCCTTCCAGGAAACGCACCAGGCTATTCTCCTGGCAGATCTTCTTCCACTCATCCGGGTCCACTTCAAATTCGCTCAAGGTAATGGGCCTGGCCAATTTCTTTGCTTTCAGGAACTCTTTGGGTTGTATCTCCCAGAGATTGGTGGGGTAGAAAATATTTCCTTTCTCATTGATAAAAGGAAGGTTATTCAGGTACAATACCTGTACCCGTCCC
Source organism: Bacteroidota bacterium (assembly GCA_016183765.1). Lineage (GTDB taxonomy): Bacteria > Bacteroidota > Bacteroidia > Chitinophagales > Chitinophagaceae > Sediminibacterium. Next base: position 239,336 of record JACPEA010000002.1, on the reverse strand, counting down.
TGGTACTCCTTCAGCTGGCTCATGAGCCAGTAATAACCGCACACATCATGCGCATTCTGCCCCATCCAGATCCACACCTGTTCTTCCGTTTCTTCGTCCATTTTTTTCAGGAGGTTATGTACGGTCAGTTTATCGTCCACAATATTCAGCTGCTCGGTATAAGACGAATATTCGAGCAGGGTTTTCCACCAGTCGCGTCTTTCCTGGTAACCTTCCGCACCGTAGATATCGCCCAACGGCCCCACGGCAAAATCATCCTTGATCTCAACGATCATTCCCTGCAAGCTCTCATCCAGTTCCATCGCCTTTTGCAGGGCATCTACATTGGCTTGTTCAAATACAATATGAAGCATTGTGTTAATTAGAAGTTAGTAATTAGGAATTAATAATTTTCAAGCAAGACTAATGAGCCATCAATCACCTCAACAAGTTTTCACTTTTAACTTTTTAATTCTCCACCAGGTCCAGTTCGAACTTCAGGTTATTGATGATGAATTCCTGGCGTTCCATGGTATTCTTGCCCATATAATATTCGAGCAGTTGCTGTATGTGATCGCCCTGCTCCAGTATCACGGGTTGTAAGCGGATGTCCTGGCCAATAAAGCGGCCGAATTCTTCCGGCGAGATCTCTCCCAGACCTTTGAACCGGGTGATCTCCGGCTTGCCGCCCAGTTTCTTCACCGCCGCCTGTTTTTCATTCTCATCGTAACAGTAAATGGTCTCCTGTTTGTTCCGCACACGGAACAGCGGGGTTTCCAGTATGTATACATGGCCGCGTTTCACGAGGTCGGGGAAAAACTGGAGGAAAAAGGTCATCATCAATAAACGAATGTGCATCCCATCCACATCGGCGTCAGTGGCGATCACGATATTGTTGTAACGCAAACCTTCCAGTCCATCCTCAATATTCAAGGCATGCTGCAACAGGTTGAACTCTTCGTTCTCGTACACCACTTTTTTGGTGAGTCCGTATGAATTCAATGGTTTACCCCGCAGGCTGAACACTGCCTGTGAATCCACGCTGCGCGATTTGGTGATACTTCCGCTCGCACTATCCCCCTCGGTAATAAATATGGTCGAGCTGTTCTGCAAAGCAATGAACTCTTCTTTGTTCTTAGCCGGCATATCATCATTCAGATGCACGCGGCAATCGCGCAGCTTTTTATTGTGCAGGTTGGCTTTTTTAGCGCGTTCGTTGGCCAGCTTTTTAATGCCCGCCAGCTCTTTACGTTCCCTTTCATTCTGTTCGATCCTTTTTTTCAGGGCATCGGCCACAGTGGGGTTCCTGTGCAGAAAGTTATCCAGCTCGCGCGCCAGGAAATCCAGCACAAAATTCTTCATGCTCGGTCCACCCTCGTACACATTCTGTGAGCCCAGTTTGGTCTTGGTCTGACTCTCAAACACCGGCTCCTGCACCCGCACCGAAATGGCGGCAACAATACTGGTGCGGATATCGGATGCCTCATAGTCTTTTTTGAAAAAATCGCGCACCACTTTCACATAGG
>JACPEA010000002.1:0-237821 GCA_016183765.1 Bacteroidota bacterium | reverse complement strand
TTCACATAGGCTTCGCGGAAAGCCTGCTGATGGGTACCGCCCTGTGTGGTGTACTGACCATTGACGAAAGAAAAAATATCCTCCCCATAATCGTTGTTATGCGACAATGCCGCTTCTATATCATCCCCCTTCAGGTGAATGATGGGGTAACGCAGTTCCTCTGAATTGGTCTTGCGCTGCAACAGGTCGAGCAACCCGTTTTTGCTCACATATTTCTTACCGTTGAAATGCATGGCCAGTCCCGCATTCAGGTAACAATAGTTCCACAACTGGTTATCCAGGTACTCGTGTATGTAATGGAAATTGCGGAATACGGTATCATCGGGTATAAATTCCACCCGGGTACCATTGGGCTCGCTGGTCTTGGTCTCTTTGTGTTCATTTACCAGCACACCTTTTGCGAACTCGGCTGTTTTCTCTTTCCCGTCCCGGTAAGCGGTCACCTTAAAATACTGGCTCAGGGCGTTCACTGCTTTGGTACCCACACCATTCAAGCCCACACTTTTCTGGAAAGCTTTGCTGTCGTATTTGGCGCCGGTATTGATCTTGCTAACCACATCCACCACTTTACCCAATGGAATACCACGGCCATAATCCCGCACCGTGACCGTTTTGCCTTCAATGGCCAGTTCCACCTGTTTACCATAGCCCATTGTGTATTCATCGATACAGTTATCGATCACTTCCTTGATCAGCACATATATCCCATCATCCGGTGCAGAGCCGTCGCCCAGTTTACCGATATACATACCCGGGCGCAGGCGTATATGTTCCTTCCAGTCGAGCGACCGGATCGATTCCTCATTGTACTCATAAACATTCTTCTCTTCGGCCATATCTCAGTCTTTGTTTATTGTCAGCTTAGTTTTATGTATTGGCGGAGAGAGTTCGTTCAATTGACGGTTTATAAGCCGGCAATCCGTCTATATATACGCTCAACATCCAGTCCCTCCCTGCTTGCATTAGCAAATTTGCCAATTCATTAATTTGCCAATTAGTCCCCAACCCGCAAATCTAACCACCTCCCACCGCGGCACAATTTTACTTTTCTACAAATGGGCTCAGAATGTGGATAAATCGTCAAAAAACCTGAATTAACCCTTTTTTGCAGTCTGTACCACTTAGTTTTGCGGCATCGAAACAGCAGTTCCCCATATCGAGACCGACCTGGAAAAAATTGCGGCTTTTTCTGCTGCCCATACCGCTGAGAACGACCGGTTCAAGGATTTTGTGAAAGAACGGAACGATGAACAGGTAGACCAGCTGGTTTTCCACCTGGACCAGCAGATCAGTCCGCGCATCAACTGCACCGAATGCGGCAACTGCTGCAAGAGCCTGATGGTGCTGATCAACGATGCGGAAGCCGATAACCTGTCACGGCACCTGGGCCAGAGTCGCGAGGATTTTGACCAGGCTTACCTGGAAAAAGGCAGCAACGGGCTTATGATCATGAACCGCATGCCCTGTCCCTTTCTGATCGATCGGAAATGCAGTGTGTATGAACACCGTTTTGAGGGCTGCAAAGAGTTCCCGGCACTGCACCTGCCACATTTCAAACAAAGGCTGTTCACCACATTCATGCACTATGAACGATGCCCCATTATCTTTAATGTGGTGGAGCAGCTGAAAGATGAAATGTCGTTCGAGCGGGATCTCATTACCAAGCATCCATCCTGATTTACCTCCGCAAAGCAGGCATACTAACCAGTATCTTTATGGCATGATCCATTTTGGAATAGATGTTCTCCTGTCCAATCCGCCTTCCTGGAAGACAAAACGCATCGGCCTGGTCACCAACCATGCTGCTACCACCCAGAACCTGTCACCTTCCCGGGAAGTATTACTGCAACAGCAATTCAACATTACAACGCTTTTTTCTCCCGAACACGGGCTGGATGTGCTGGGGGCAGACGGGCATCAGATCCAGGATGGAACAGATGGCTTGACCGGTCTGCCAGTGATCAGCTTATACAGCCACAAACTGGCACCCGACGCGGAAGACCTGGCAAAACTGGATCTACTATTGTTTGATATACCTGATATCGGCAGCCGGTTTTACACATATTTATGGACGCTGACCCACCTGATGGAAGCCTGTGCCCGGCACGGGAAAAAATTGGTGGTGCTCGACAGGCCCAATCCCATTTCCGGCAACCTGGAACTGGCCGAAGGGCCGATACTGGATGAAGCACAGGCCTCTTTCATTGGCCGCTGGGCCATACCCATCCGGCATAGCTGTACATTGGGAGAACTGGCTATGTATTTCAATGCCACCCGGAACCTGCATTGTGAACTGGAAGTGATCCGTTGCCAGGGCTGGCAACGCAACCAGCTTCAACCCGAATGGGGCATCCCCTTCGTACCCACTTCTCCAGCCATACAATGTTTCGAAAGCATGTTGTTATACCCGGGTCTCTGCCTGCTGGAAGCCACCAATATCAGCGAAGGACGGGGAACCGAATACAGTTTCCGCGCTGCGGGAGCCCCCTGGCTGCAGGGAAAAGCCATTGCCGGCATCCTGAATGAAATGGGGCTCGACGATGTGTCGGTAACCGCTGTTACTTTCAGTTCATCTGACAAAAACACAAAATACTTCGGGGAAAACTGCAGCGGTGTGCAGCTGGAAGTTCGCGAACCGAATTATTTCCAGTCCGTTTCCTTTGGAATGATCCTGATCCACCTGATCAAAGAGTTATATCCGCAGCAATTTACCTGGAAGCCCTATGTTACCCTGGTGAATCCTACCGGTCAGCAACACCTTGATAAACTACTCGGCGTCGCCAACAGTGAAGCTTTGTTCGAACTTCCCCTTCCCAGGTTCATCGCGGAAACTACCAGGCTTACGCAATGCAGAGGATGGAAAGAACAGGTGGAGCAATTTTTGCTGTATTGAATAAGGGAAGGGAACAGATGAACAGATGAACAAGGAATGATGAATGTTGAATGTTGAATGTAAGTTTCCGATGATGTGAGACTTATTTGACAATCTACCAATTCGGCAATCCGTTATCTGTTCAAAGCTTTGATGCCTCCGAGGTCCCGGATCACTACACTGGCTAACATGCAGCCGAAAATAGCCGGCATATAACTGATGGTGCCGATAATGGATTTTTTGGGATAAGCTTTTTCGGTGACCAGTATGCGCTCCTGTTCAACAGGTTCAGGACTGAACACTACCTGTAATCCTTTGCGGATACCGAGGTGACGTAATTTTTTACGTACATATGTAGCCAGGTTGCATTGGTAGGTCTTGGAAATATCCGTGATCATCACCTGCGAAGGGTCTACTTTGCCACCTGCGCCCAGGGAACTCACTATGGGTATATTTCTTTCCTTGCAGGCTTTGATGAAATGCACTTTGGGAGAAAGTGTGTCGATACAATCCACAGCATAATCAAAACTGCCCTGGTCCAGTATCTCGCGGGTCAGCTCTTCCTTGATGTATACGGATAAAACAGTCAGTTCCAGGTCGGGATTGATGTCTTTCAAACGTTCCGCCATCACTTCGGCCTTGCCCCTGCCTGCAGTGGAATGTAATGCAGGGATCTGGCGGTTGGTATTGCTCAGGTCTACCGTATCCGCATCCACGATCGTCATTTTGCCCACACCGGCCCGGGCGATCATTTCGGCGCAGATGCCGCCTACTCCGCCCAGTCCTACCACCAATACGTGTTTAGACAGCAGATTCTCCATTTTTTCATCGCCCAGCAGCAGCTGGGTACGGCTCATCCAGTAAGGGATCATGACGGGTACGGTTTACAAAGTTCTCAGTACGAAATACAGTATATTAGTTTGCAAAAATGTAGTTCCTATGCGGTTTTTAAAAATATTTTCACTGGCGGTACTGATAAATCTTTCTTATGCTGCATCAGCACAAACACCTGGCATACAAGTGCTGGAATCGGGTAAAAAGATCAGTATCCGCGGGCTGAGTGTGGTAAATGATGACGTGATCTGGGCCAGTGGAAGCAAGGGATCCGTAGCCCGCTCCACAGACGGTGGTAAAACCTTTACCTGGACCACCGTTCCCGGCTACGAGAAAAATGATTTCAGGGATATCGAGGCTTTTGATAAAAATACAGCCCTTATCATGGCCATCACAGAACCCGCAACCATCTTAAAAACAACCGATGGAGGGCTAACCTGGAAAAAAGTTCTTGAAGACACCACCAAAGGGGCATTTTTTGATGCAATGGATTTTGCTGATCCCAGAACAGGCATGCTCCTCGGTGATCCCATCCAGAACAGGTTCTATCAGGCCATTTCCCGTGATGGCGGTGATACCTGGCAACAAGTCACCGGTGCTGCTGCCTCGGCCTATCACTATGATTCACCCACCGCAGGCGAAGCTTTTTTTGCTTCCAGTGGAACCAATCTTAAAATGCTGGGGAACCATCCCATCTATGTTTCCGGCGGTAAGAATTCCCGACTGTTCTTCAGGCCCTTTGATACTATCCCTTTACCCATCATGAAAGGAAAAGAATCCACTGGCGCCAATTCCATTGCAGTACAGGGTTTTTATACCGGTGTTATTGTAGGAGGAGATTTTACAAGAGATACCATCAGCAGCAGCAACTGTGTCTTGTTTAACATATCGGCGGACCCCATCACCTACCGGATCCCGACAACCCCGCCACATGGCTACCGCTCCTGCGTGGTATATCTGAGCAGAAAAAAACTGCTCACCTGCGGTACATCCGGCGTTGACCTATCGCGAGACAAGGGCAATAATTGGGAGCTCATCTCCAAAGAAAGTTACCATGTATGCCAGAAAGCAAAAAAAGGTAAAGCTGTTTTCCTGGCGGGTAACAATGGCCGGATCGCGAAGTTGGTTTGGTGATCCTTTTCACCGCTGAGAGCGCATTCGTTTACGCTGAAGGTTCCTCCTCTGCGGGCAGAACTACTCTGCCATCTCCCCGCCCCTCAGCGGCTCCGCGGTGAACAATGCACGTCTGTCCCACCCGGATTAAACCTTTTACCTCAACACCCGTCTCATTAAAAAAAGGATATGAAGAAACTGATCGTTCTCACGTTACTGGCAGGTGCCGGTTTTTTGCAGGTGTCTGCCCAAAAAGGCGGTCACAAAGGCATGAAGGACAGCCTCCGCATAGAACAGCGGAAAGAAATGAGAGAAAAGATGCGTGCCAGGTTCGATAGCTTATCGCCTGAACAGAAAATAGCCTTTAAAGAGAAAATGAAGCACCGTACAGACAGCATGATGGGCCAAAGAAAAGAGATGAGGGAAAAGATGCGCGCCAGGTTCGACAGCCTGCCTCCTGAACAAAAAGCAGCATTCAGGGAAAAGATGAAACATCGGGCAGACAGTATGGCTGTGAAGAAAAAAGAAATGAGAGAAAAACTGCAAAAGATGTCTCCCGAAGAGAAAGCGGCGCTGAAAGAGAAGATGAAGAACCGCACAGACAGCCTGGGGCCTGAGCAAAAATTACATTTAAGAAAGAAAATAAAAGGCCAGAAATAAGCCACTAACGGCTAACCTTTTTCTTATGCAGCAGGGTAAAACGGGGGCAGACCGGCAACGGGATGCCCCTTGTTGTTTTATTTCCTGAAGGCAAAATAAACAGCCCCCATCAGGAACAGGAAACTGACCAGGTATTTGGTATGAAAAGGTTCTTTCAGGTACCAGACCGCAAAAACCGAAAATACCAGCAGCGTGATCACTTCCTGGGTGATCTTTAACTGGAACCCGTTCATGCCGTTGGCAAAACCCGCCCGGTTGGCAGGTACCATCAGGCAGTACTCGAAAAAAGCGATCCCCCAGCTGACGAGAATGGCTTTCCAAAGTGGTAATCCTTTGTCTTTCAGGTGTCCATACCAGGCAAACGTCATAAAGATATTGGATAACAAAAGCAGCCCGACCGTTCTCAGCATATGTCTGTATATTAGAGTAATGCTAAAATACTGCTATAAATGCAGTTTAGCCGCCTCCCGGTTGCCAGTTTGCCATCTGATAACACCGCTGCACGAATCTTGCAGCGGTAAAACAGTAAAATGAAGCAGCATGAAGAAATTCCAGGCAATAATCAGGTTTACGATGGATGATCAGTTCATGTCGTTTGTTCCACCGCATCGTACCTACATCAATTACCTCATCAATAAAGGCATTATTGACAGTTATGCCGTAAGTATGGAAAGCCATACCTGCTGGATCACGGTAAATACGGAAACCAAAGCAGAGGCTGATGGCTACCTGGCCAAATCGCCGCTGTACAAATACTGGAACTATCATATAGAGGAATTATTCGTGTATGACAGCCAGCATTACCGGCTTCCGGCGTTACAGCTTAACTAATTTCAAAAAAAATGAAACTTTTTTTTGGAGGATACGGTCCAGACCCTATTTTTGCACTCCCAACAAAAAAGGGAGCATAGCTCAGCTGGTTTAGAGCATCTGCCTTACAAGCAGAGGGTCCGCGGTTCGAACCCGTGTGCTCCCACAGAATAAAAGCGTTTACATGACTACAATCTGTAAACGCTTTTTTATTACCACCTATTGGTTTATAGAAATTGGGCTGACCAGTTGTAACCCTGATAATTTACGACACTTCTTTTCCCTTAAATATTTATTACCTCAACAGCTACCATAGTACCAAAATAATCAGTTTTAGGATTTACAGTTCTTTTACAGGCAGCCTATTTCGTATGGCTACCTATTTTTTATGCAACAGCCAACAAGGCACCTGACAACTGAGACCCAGACTGCAGAAAAGGTCAGCCCGTTTTCCAACCCCACTCCCTGTATCAGCTAACAGCTTACATAAATCCCTGAACTTTCTTCCCGATAAACAGGATAGGAATTAACTTTGCGACATGATGTGGCGGAGTTATGAAGCAGCTACCAGACCCTGGCAGGAAAACGAACAGGAAACCCTGACCGAACTGGCAAATTCCTACCAGCTGGTAGTATGGAATGACGAGGTCAACACTTTTGAATGGGTGATCGAAACCCTGATCCGTGTTTGTGGCCATACAGAAGAACAGGCAGAGCAATGCGCCCTGCTTATCCATACACAAGGTAAATACGCTGTAAAAAAAGGCGACTATGACACGCTGAAACCCATGTGTGATGCCATCACCGACAGAGGGATCGGCGCAACGATCGAAGCAGTGACGGGGAATTAGTAGTTAATAGTTACTATCATTGATTAGACCCCTCCTGCAACACACGCTTTTCATCCATTACTAACTACTAATTATCCATTACTAATTAATCCCCGACCTTGCCTCTTCACGTTCTCAATAATACAATTTGGTTTCCGCCTGTGGAAGATGCACTGGAAGATGGTTTATTGGCAATAGGCGGAGACGTAAGCGCCGAGCGGCTCTTACTGGCTTATCAAAAGGGAATTTTTCCCTGGTACAGCGATGATACACCACTCTGGTGGAGCCCAGATCCACGTTTTGTATTGTTTCCAGACAAATTGAAAGTGAGCAAGAGCATGCAGGCGCTGATCCGGAAAAAAACGTTCCGGTTTTCCGTAAATAAGGCTTTCCCGCAGGTGATACAGCACTGCAAAGAACTGCAGCGGCCCGGACAGGAAGGCACCTGGATCACGGATGAACTGGAAACTTCCGTCAACCAGTTACACAAAATGGGATACGCCCATAGTGCTGAAGCCTGGCTGGGCGATGAACTGGTGGGCGGTTTGTATGGGATCAAAATGGGCAGGCTGTTCTTTGGTGAAAGCATGTTCAGCAAAGCCAGTAACGCCAGCAAATTCGCTTTTATTCTTTTTGTACAGCAACTCAGAGAAGATAATATACACCTGATCGATTGCCAGGTATATACAGATCACCTGGCCAGCCTGGGGGCCGAAATGATCCCTAGAAAGGAATTCTTAAAAGCGCTACAGAATTATGGGGCGGAGCTACGATAGCCATACATGCGCTCTACATCACGTACGATCTTTTCCATGTCGAGGTCCTTACCGCGGGGGTCATAGTTCTGTTTCAGGTTACTGCCGAACAATACCGCTACGGTCTGCCAGAATGCGGCGCTGATAAAACCTTTGTATTCATCAATGATCTCATAACAGTTATTCCCCGTTTCCCGGTAGATCAGTTTCATCAGCACTTTTCCCTGGTAAACGGAAAGATTGGTGAGCTTGTCTGTGAACTCTTTTTTCAGTTCCCGCTCCCGCGATTTGATGATGGCTTTCCGCTGTTTGCGGTCCGATACATTCACCAGCTTTGCGTTGATCTCATTCATAATGAAACCGGCCCGCTTGGCATACGGATACGTAACGTACACGGCATTGCGGAGACGGGTCCAGTCGGCCCAGTAATTGCGCCATTGTTTCGACATGCGCCCATACACTTCCACCGAAGGGAGATAACCGCCATAAGGAATGGTATCCCCTTCTGACGTGACATAAGCGTACACTTTTACGGTATCATATATGCCATGGGTCTGCGCAGCCAGTTTACCGGGAAACAACCCGGCGGCCAGCATACAGGAAAGGATGATATGTGACAATAAACGCTTCAAACGACTTAAAAATAGACAGTTCTGCGCTTATTAATGCTGTCTGACCCCAAAAAGTAACCTCATAAGACGTTAAGAAACCCGTAAAGCCCCCCTGCCCGACTCCCTGAGCCGCTGGCGGATCGACATGGCAAAACCCACCACCATCACTACCACACCCAGCCACAACACATTGATCATGGGGAATTCATACACTTTCAGGGTGATCAGATCGGTAATGGCGCCGCTTTCCTTTACGCCGATCTCCAGTTTACCGGTATTCTGGTCGAGCACGCGGTTAAACTTGAGTACCAGGCTTTGTGAAAGCACAGAATCAGGTAAACTGCGCAGTTCCATACCTTTGAGGGCGATACCCGGTTTAACGGGATACCTGCGGCCATCTTTGGAGATCACCGTCATATCCAGGAACAGCGAAGTTTCGCCTGGTAATACTTTGCGCTGGAGTTCGGCAGGGTTTACTTCCACCTTGTTCAGGATCATAAAACCGTTACCATAGAACAAGGTATCTCCCACTTTGGCCTCCCGGTTACGGAAAGTGGTGGTATCCTCACGGTTGTTCTCCTGGAAAGAAGTGATATAAACGAAAATATCCTTGTGCCAATAGTGTTGGGCAGCAGGGTTAGCGGAGAATCCTTCACCTCCCTTGTTCTGCTTGATCACATCCGGGTACAACTTGAAATGTTCTCCGCCTTTCTTGGCAACAAAATCTATCTCGAAATAACGTTTGCGGTCAAGCGGGTTCAGGGTATCTTTTGTATAAGTCACCATGAATTTACCCATATCCGTAGCCACCGTTTTGAACAGCGTAATGTTCTCTGCGGGATCGCCGGCTGGATTACCCTTGGCTTTGGGATCGCCCTGCAAAGGCGTAATACCGGTCGTATTCCAACTGAGCACAGTTTTTTTACTGGAAGAGATCAGGATCCCCACCAGCACCAAGCCGAAACCAACGTGGGCCACCGATGCGCCTGCAGTTTTGAGCTTGCCTTTTAATCCCAGCCAGATATACGAGGCATTGGCCACCACGGCATACACCGAAGCAAAAATGGCTATATGGATCGCAAAAAGAAAACCGGGGCCTTTTTTGGTAAAATCTATATTTCCAAACAGGCTGATGGAAAGACTGATCAGCACAGCGATCAGTGTAGGGACCCATATTTTTTTCCCGAAGAAAGTCTTGGGTGTATCCTTGTATTTGAGGTATTGCGCAACCGCGGTAAGTAGTCCTATCACGATGGCCACAAAGATCTGGATCTGGTTATACGCGAACTCCACATCTTCCGGGGGAGCGATATTGGTTCCCAAAACCTTATTCACCACCGGTACCGATGTTTTGGATATGATCACAATGCCCGACAGGAACAATACCAGCGATCCGATAAAGATCCAGAACTCACGGCTATACGTGTTTTCTTCCTTTACAATAGCCGGGATCCGCTTGTATTCCCTGAAATACAGGAACAATGCAGGGAGCAGGAATACCAGTACAAAAAGAAGCAGTTGCACATTCATGCCCAGGTCGGTAAAAGCATGCACCGAAGTATCACCCAGGATACCGCTGCGGGTGAGGAAAGTGGAATACAATACCAGGATAAAACTGATGATATAAAAGAAATAGGTTGGCCTGAGCGAGTAACCGCTGTTCCGGTAGATCAGGTTGGTATGCAAACCGGCCACCAGGGTCAACCAGGGTACCAGAGAAGCATTCTCAACCGGGTCCCATGCCCAGTAACCGCCGAAGGACAAACTTTCATACGCCCAGGCGGCACCCATCATAACCCCCGTTCCCAGCATGGCTGCAGAAAAAGAAGCCCAGGGCAAAGAGGGTTTGATCCATTCGTGTTTACGGGATAACAGGCCTGTAATTGCATACGCGAACGGAACAATGGTAGAAGCAAATCCGAGAAAGAGTATCGGCGGATGTATCACCATCCAGTAATTCTGTAAAAGGGTATTCAGGCCTGATCCGTCTTTGATGAGGGTAAGGTAATCTGCCCGTAAAGCGCCCGTCATCACATCTTTAAAGATCGGCGCCTGGTCAAAGAACCCTTCGTTGCGCAATAATACAAACGGGCTGCTGCCCACTTTATTCCCGAAGAAATAGATGCCGATGACCATGGTGGCAAGGCAGAACTGCGCAAAACTGATCACCATCATCACGCCACTCTCCCATTCTTTCGACTTCCAGATCAGGATCCATCCGAGTACACAATGCCAGAAACTCCATAACATGAAACTACCTTCCTGTCCTTCCCAGAAACAGGCCAGCAGGTATTCTACCTGCAAACTCATATCACTGTGTGTGAATGCGTATTTATACTCGAAGAGGTGATGCGAGATGATATAATACAGCGTGATGAACATGGCCAGCACACTGATGGTCTCTGCCAGGAATAATCCCCTTGCCAGCCGGATCCAGCGCTGTTTATCCGTAAGTTCGGGGGTTCTGAAAGCAAGTGCATAAGCGATGGTAGCCAATAAGGAAGCCACCAGGGAGAGTACGGCAAAAAAATGCCCGATCTGTCCCGGCAATAAATGTTCTCCGATATAGTTCATGTAGCGTAGGTTCTGGTAAAATAATGCAACACTGGATTACAGGCTGCTCTTTCAGTTCAGGATGCAGCCTGGACGTTCTTGTTGGCATTCGGATCATCTTTGTACTTGGAAGGACATTTGAGCAGGATATCCTTACATTCAAAATGATCGCCCTGAACGCGGCCTTTCAGCACCAGGCGTTCGCTTTTCTCCATATCCGTAGGCTTATTGTTGTGATACACCACTTTGATGTTGTTGCCCAGTGTATCTACTGCGGTAAATGTTAAATAATTGGGATTCTTAACAGCATCGTATTCGAGCGGCTGGGCCTTATCCAGTTTAACGATCAGGTTCACGAACTTACCCTCTTTCTCCTTAGCAGAAGCGATGGTTTCATAAGTGGTCAGATCGCCGGTATAACTGATCAGCACCACGATGGCAGCAGCAATACACACTAATACGATGATATGCGTTTTCTTCATAGCGTTCCCTTTATGCTGCAAAAGTAGCCCAAAATGAGTTGGCAAGAGCGGCTGATTATTCACCGGGTTGTTAAAATCTGTTATCATTTGCCCAACCCTCTGCCAACCCATCCAAACCGGGTATTTTGTGTAAGCTTTTCCACCTGTTTGCCTAAACAGATTAATCTTGGCCGAATTCGGAAAATAGCCGCTAAATTTGCGGGCTGTTTGCAATTATAAGATACTATCATGGCCGATTTATCGCAATTTGACCCCAACGGTGTAGGCAACCCCAACAACAACATTTTTGGCCTCCCCTTTACAGAAGATGATGCCCGCCTGATCATATTGCCCGTACCCTGGGAAGTGACCGTTAGTTATGGCGCCGGTACTTCCCGCGCAGCGGAACATATTTTTAAGGCCAGCAAACAGGTAGATCTCTTTGATGTGGATGGCGACCATGGCTGGAAACAAGGCTTTTTCATGCGCGGTGTTGAAAGGAAAGTGCTCATGAAAAGCGATTACCTGCGCAAAGAAGCAGAACTGTACATTGATTATATATCCCGCGGCGAGTTGATAGACAAGAATAAATTCATGTGTAAAAGCCTGAAAGATATTAATGAAGGCAGCCGCATGTTGAACCAATGGGTATTTGACCAAAGTAAGGAACTGCTTGGCAGGGGCAAACTGGTAGGCCTGCTTGGCGGTGATCACAGTATCTCTTTGGGTTATATGAAAGCCCTGGGTGAACAATATGGTGATTTTGGGGTGCTACAACTCGATGCCCATTGCGACCTGCGTAAGGCTTATGAAGATTTTACCTACTCGCACGCATCGGTCATGTACAACGCCCTGCAGGAAATACCCTCGCTGAACAAACTGGTACAGGTAGGTATCCGCGATTATTCGGAAGAAGAATGGGACCTGATCTGCAACAGCAATTATAAAGTGATCGCTTACCAGGAAAAACAGATCAGGGAAAGACTGTTCGAGGGCGAAACCTGGAAACAGATCGTTGACGAGATCATAAAACACCTGCCGCAACAGGTCTATATCAGTTTTGATATAGACGGGTTGGACAGGAAATACTGTCCCAACACCGGCACCCCGGTAGCCGGCGGTTTTGAAACGGAGGAGATCTTCTACCTCATAAAAAAGATCACCGCCAGCGGACGTAAACTGATCGGTTTTGACCTGGTAGAGATCGGCGTGGGGCAAACCGACTGGGACAGCAACGTGGGTGCCCGCATTTTATGGCGTTTGTGCAACCTGCTGGTCAATAACCAATCCTAATTTACCCGCATGAAAACATACGATTACATCATTGTTCTGCGCAGACCCGGTTACCTGCTGGTTGACCTGATCAGCCGTTTTATGCTGATGATCGCCGTTGCTATACTGGGTTATACCGTGTTCCTGATACCCTTTACCTGGTTCAGCCTGTTCCTGATCGTTCTGATCGCGGGTATTGCCGGCTGGTGGATCCGTTGTACCATCCAGGCCAAAAAGGGCGAGATCCCGTATTACCGGTTGGGACTGCTTTTTGCCACCATCGGACTGGGTTCCCTGTTCCAGCTGCACTGGATCCCCATCCTGTATTTCCTGGCAGTGATTTCAGAAAAACAGGTGAAATTCCCGCAGGAGATCGCTTTTTATAATGAAGGGATCCTGATCAACTCGCTCCCTAAAAAACATTATAACTGGCAGCAGATCAGTAATGTAGTGCTGAAAGACGGAGTCCTTACCATTGACCTGAAAAACAATAAACTCATACAGAAAGACATAGAATCCAGCAGTTCTGCCAAAGAAGAAGCAGAATTTAACGAATTTTGCAGAACCCGGCTGAATGCATGATGCGGAACACCGGAGCTTTTATACTTACAATTCATACATGACTATTACACAATCACCCTTCCTGCTGTATTCAGACGGAAACGGAAATATTTTTGAAGACGATACACTGTATGCGGCTGGTCGCGCCGGCTGGGACGCTTTTCCCATACCCACAGAAGAATGGATAGAATTACCCGACGGAGGTAATTTATACGAATTACCCGGAAGACGCGGCATCGGCATCGATGTGAAAACCGGCGACATGCGTTTGTGTGACAAAGGATGGGCTGTTGCGGCATTCATTCCACCGGCACATACCGGCTTATACATTGCCGCCTACGAAACCTTGCCCGATGCACCTACCCTGCCCCTGTTCTGCTATACGGCAGTTGGCTGGCATGATAACAAACATTATGTACCGGCAGTACGCATAGAAAAAGATATCCGCCAGGAATGTGCCGGCTATAATGACGGGAATATAGAAACGGGGGCACAGCATCTGTTAAAAGCTTACCCCGAGAACAGGCTGGTGAAACACCTGATGGAGAACTGCTGCATGACCTATCATTGCCCGGCAGCCCGTAATTTTTCCCTGGACAGATGGGAATGTCCCGTGCCCACATCACCTGCCTGTAATGCCAATTGTATCGGCTGCATCTCTTTCCAGCCGGAAGAAGAAACGATTGTATCCACACAGGACAGGCTTACGTTCAAACCACTGGCAGAAGAGATCGTGGAATTCACCGTACCCCACCTGATGCATGCACCTTTCCCGATTGTCAGTTTCGGACAGGGTTGCGAAGGGGAACCCTTACTGATGTGGGAAACCATCCGCGAAGCCATTATCGAGATCCGCAAACACACGCCAAAAGGAAGTATCAACATCAACACCAACGGCTCCAAACCCGATGCCGTAAAAGCCTTGTGCGAAGCCGGTCTGAACAGCATACGCGTGAGCACCAACTCTGCCAGAAAACATATTTACGAGCCCTATTACCGACCCAATAATTACCGTTTTGAAGATATTCTTGAGAGCCTGAAAGTAGTGCGTGGTTATGGTGGGTGGACCAGCATTAATTATTTTGTGTTCCCCGGTATGACCGATACTGTAGAAGAATACGAGGCATTACGCAAACTGATCATCGACACAGACCTCAGCATGATCCAGTGGCGTAATTTCAACATCGATCCCGACTGGTATATGGGTAAGATAGGCGTACACGAAACCGGTGAAATGCTGGGCGTGAAACAGCTGATGGACCTGCTCAGGGAGGAATTCCCCAAACTGCATTTTGGTTATTTCAATCCATCCATGGAAAGGATCAAAGGTGATTATGACCATGATTTTGCAGGAGGAGAGCGCTACGCCCAATAATCCAGCAGCCATTAATCAAGCACACAGCACCCGATTTAACCTGTATGACCATCCCCCATTCCGCAAAAGACAAATACACCGGTATTGTACTGGCAATTTTGGCGGCTGTGATCTGGTCGGGCAATTTTGTGGTGGCAAGGGGGGTGAGCGAATTGATCGGCCCTGTCAGCCTGGCTTTTCTCCGATGGCTTACGGCAACCCTGCTGATCGCTCCTTTTGCCTGGCACCGTTTCAAAGAAGAAAAAGAAACGGTGAAGCTGCATGCAAAATATTTGTTTTGGGTAGCATTGAGTGGCATCACCATTTTCAATACCTGTATTTACATTGCAGGACATTATACTACCGCCATCAATTTGGCATTGATCGGCACCACATCCTCTCCTATTTTCGCAACGGTACTGGCAGCTGTTTTTCTGAAAGACCGGCCCGGCGGACTTCGCATCACCGGTATGCTGATCTGTTTAACAGGCATCCTGCTGCTCTTATCGCGCGGAAGCTGGCAAAGCCTGCAGGCTTTCCGTTTTTCAACCGGCGACCTCTGGGTACTTACCGGGGCCATTGCCTTTGCGGCTTACAGCATATTGGTTCGGAAGAAGCCAGCCAACATATCATCCATCAATTTCCTGTTTGTCATCTTTGCGGCGGGTACGCTACTATTATTACCTTTTTTTATCGTTGAATGGGTAACAGCAGCACCGGCAAAATGGAGCTGGTCGTTATGGGGCATTATCCTGTACCTGGGAGCCGGGGCATCTGTGACCGCTTTCTTATGCTGGAACCTTTCCATACAAAAGATCGGTGCCGGCCGAACCGTCCTGTTCGGGAACCTCATTCCCGTATTCAGCGTGCTCGAAGCGGTCTGGCTGCTCGGCGAAAAAATCAACAGGATCCATATCATCAGCGGCTCACTCGTGATCCTGGGATTGATACTGGCCAATACCGTACAAAAAAACAAAGCCGGAAAATAGCACAGTACTTATCTTGCTAACCCGATGGATACACTTACACTCATTCTATTATGTTGTTTCGCTTTCTCTGCCGGATTTGTAGACGCGATCGTTGGTGGTGGCGGACTGATACAAACGCCCGCAGCACTGGTAATGCTGCCCCAGTTTCCTGTTGCCACCGTGATCGGCTCCTTAAAGATCCCTTCTTTTACCGGCACCGCTTTTGCCACGGTGCAATACCTGCGCAAAGTATCCGTCAACTGGACAATGGCGGCCACCATGTGTGTGCTGGCTTTTATCGCCGCCTTCGCGGGATCGGAAGTGCTGACCCTGGTCAGTAACCGCTACATGAAACCAGTGATCTTTGTGGTGCTGATCGGCGTGGCCATTTACACCTATACCAAGAAAAACTTTGGCCTGCACACCCAGAAAGACCATTCCACCCGGCGAGAATGGCTCTATGCCATACTCATCAGCCTGGTCATCGGTTTTTATGATGGCTTTATCGGCCCGGGTGCCGGAAGTTTCCTGGTGCTTGCTTTTATCTCCCTGCTGGGTTTTGATTTTCTGCATGCCAGTGCCAATGCCAAACTGATCAACCTGGCCACCAATATGGGTTCCATTACCCTGTTCCTGCTCAAAGGTTCCATACTCTGGCAGATCGCGGTACCCATGGCCGTCTGCAATGGCATCGGCGGCATCACAGGCGCCCGTTTAGCCATCACCCGGGGCAACCGTTTCATCCGGGTATTCTTTCTCCTCGTCGTCACAGCCACCCTTCTCCGTTTTGGCTACGACGCCTTTTTCAGGTAAGCCTGCTCCGTTGGTTTCGTTAAAAGGGTTAAAATCGTTAAAAGGGGTTAAAGTGGCTAAATAAAGTGCAATAACCTCTTTTAACTATTTTTAACCCCTTCTAACTACTTTAACGATTTTAACCCCTCTAACTATTTTAACCCTTCCAGCCCCTCCCCCCCAACCTTAACCTTTCTTTATACCCAAAAGTGGATTACCCGGCACCAATTGTGGTAATTTTCAACATCGGGTATTCGCCAGACCGATACCTGTACATTTGATATGAGTAATCAATCGTCCATGTCAGCCTCATTCGAGAAAGAAAAAAACCTGAAAGCATCTGCGTACACAGCCATGGTGTGTGTATTGGTGTTCCTGGTATTCTTTTTCCTGCAATGGACCCTTCCGCAGATACCCCCGCCCGATTTTGGCGAGGGTATTGAAGTGAACCTGGGCAATAGTGAAACTGGTGAAGGCAATATCGCACCCCAACTGCCGGGCGAGCCTTCCGCAACGGAAGACAGTAAATCGGCACCGCCACGTTCCATATCTGAATCTGGCAATCAGCCAAAGATACATGCGGATGAATATGATGATGGCGACGCTCCTTCCCTGCACAAACCGGAAAAAGCAGTGGTAAAACCCGTGAATACGCCACCCACTACTGCCCGGAAAACGAACCCTACCACGGTAACCAACCCAATACCTGCTCCGCCCAAACCCAAAGCCCTGTTCAAAGGCGGTACCAGCACTGCTACCAGCGGTAACCGGGCCGACAGCTACAATGGCATACAGAACCAGGGCATTGCCGGCGGCAAAGGCGACCAGGGTAACCCGAACGGTAATCCCAATTCAGACAGTTACCAGGGTAATGCCGCCAGTGGTCGCGGAGGCAATGGCGGTTCCGGCGGGGTAAGTATCCGCAGCGGACTGGATGGCCGCAGGATCACTCGTTTACCTTCTTTTGAGGATGAGTTCAACGAGAACGCCAAAGTAGCGGTAGATATCACCGTGGATAAAGCGGGGAACGTGATACAGGCTGTTGTCAATCAACGCGGCACCACCACTACCAACCAGACCATCCGTAATATCGCTCTCCGTAAGGCCCGAGGCCTGAAACTGAACAGCGGAACTGCGGAAGAACAAACCGGTACTTTAGTCTTCAATTTCAAGCTGCGCGGATAAGTATTGTTGCCTAATTTGCAGCAGTATATGACTTACCAGGAAACACTTCACTATCTTTTTACCCGGCTGCCCATGTTCAGCCGTATTGGAACAGAGGCTTTTAAAAAAGACCTGACCAATACCATCCGTTTGTGCGAGGCGCTGGGAAATCCGCAGAAAAAATTCAAGACCATCCATATCGCCGGCACCAATGGCAAAGGTTCTACCAGCCATATGCTGGCGGCCATTTTGCAGACAGCGGGTTACAAAACAGGACTCTACACTTCACCCCACCTCAAAGATTTCAGGGAGCGGATCAAGATAAACGGGCAGGTCTGTTCAGAAGCATTCGTGATCGATTTTACGGAACGTATCAAATCCCTGATCGATGAAATAGAACCCTCTTTCTTCGAGATCACGGTAGCCATGGCATTTGACCATTTTGCCCAACAGGATATTGACGTGGCCGTGATAGAAGTAGGTCTGGGCGGTCGGCTCGACAGCACCAACATCATTACACCAGAACTGAGCGTGATCACCAATATCGGCTGGGACCACATGAACCTGCTGGGAGATACGCTGGAAAAGATAGCCGCTGAAAAAGCTGGCATCATCAAAATAGATATACCAGCAGTGATCGGCGAAGTGATACCGGAAACAAGACCTGTATTTGACAAATACGCCAAAAGTGCCCCTATCATTTACGCACAGGAAAAAAGATGGATGGCAGGATGGGATTATGACCACCACCTGCTGAAAGTGGAAGTGGTTGAC
The DNA here is from genome assembly GCA_016183765.1 of Bacteroidota bacterium. GTDB lineage: Bacteria > Bacteroidota > Bacteroidia > Chitinophagales > Chitinophagaceae > Sediminibacterium. Next base: position 219,437 of record JACPEA010000002.1, on the reverse strand, counting down.
AAAACCACGAACGTACACCAACACTACCAACTGGACCTGCCGGGCATCTACCAGACCAAAAACCTGCTTACGGTGCTGGAAGCTGCACACCAGCTGCATTTACAGGGGTGGAGAACAGATACCGCCACAATACAAAAAGCCCTGCAGCACGTAAAAAAGCTAACAGGTTTACATGGAAGATGGGAGCTGATCCAGAATAACCCGGCCGTGATTCTCGACGTGGGGCACAACGTGGATGGCGTAAAACAGATCTCCCGCCAGCTGGAACTGACCGATTACGACCACCTGCACATCATCACCGGCATGGTAAAAGACAAAGATGTGGATGCGGTACTGGCACTCTTACCTCAAGACGCCACTTACTATTTTACACAAGCGCAGATACCGCGTGCACTGGATGCAGTGAGCCTGCAGCACAAAGCAGCCGAACACCTATTGGTGGGAAATGCCTACCAGAATGTAAACGATGCGCTGCAGCATGCACTCGCCCATGCACATAAGAACGACCTGGTACTGGTTTGCGGAAGTGTGTTCCTTGTGGGAGAAGTAAAAAGATAATGTACCTACGATAACCGGTGAGATTCTGCAACAGAACTTCACACAAACTTCAACCAGCCCAGTTTCACCAATGCTGCATAAGCAGGTCCCACCTGTACCCCATGCAACAATCGGTTATCCCTGACCAGTTCTACGAATTCCTGCCTGGAAAAAGAAACGATGTCGATATCTTCGAACAGGTCTGGATTGGTGCTGGTTGTCGGCACGGCATTCCTGGCAAGAAAAAAATAAGCCGTATTGTTATTCACCGCAGGATTGGGCGCCGATTGCATCAGGAACTCGATATCGTCAGAAGTATATCCAGTCTCCTCCACCATTTCGCGTTTGGCAGCAGCTTTCGGGTCTTCCCCTTTTTCAATCACGCCACCGGGTAATTCCAGGATCGTCTGATCGATGGGGTAACGGTATTGGCGAACCAGGATCACCCGTTCCTCGGCTGTAACCACGACCGTATTGCACCAGTTGGGAAGTTCTACCACATAATAAGGTTCAATGATCCTCCCATCGGGAAACTCGCAGCTATCGGCACGGGCACGGAACCAGCGGTCGTCATAAATATATTTCGAAGACAAGGTCTTCCACCGCATATCCCTCAGCGAATCGAGGTCTGCTGCCTTGTATTCTTTTTCCATTACCAAGCTTTGCTTTCACGTAATGAATGGATATGTGCCGTATGGTGTTTTCCATGCCATGCATACATTCCCAGGAGGAACCAGAGGTTCATCTTCCTGCCTTGATCGGGATGCACCACCGTCCTTTCCCAGTCTGTCTGTGTCAGGTTCCTGATGGTTGCATACCAGCGCTGGTGTAATGCATGCAGCAATGTGAGGGAGATATTGACCGGCAGTTCATTGTCGGGCAGTTGTGCCCACAGTTTTTCTTCATAAGGTTTGATGGTCGGGGTCTCCTCCGTTAGTGCCAGTTTAAAACGGACATAGGCGTTCATATGACTATCAGCCACATGATGCACCAGTTGCTGCACTGTCCACCCGCCATCGCGATAAGGCGTATGCAGCTGTACTGTATCCAGGTTTAGCAGGGATCGTTCCAACTCTTCCGGCAGGAACCGGATATCCAGCAGCCATTTTTCTTTTTGCTCCTGCGAAAAAGCCTGCGGTTCATATTTTCCAATAGGGTAACGGGGATCTGTTGTCATGGTATTTACAGGTATTGAATGGCTGACAATGTAAGTCGTGAATCAATCATCTCTTAAAGCCCTTCCGGTCAAATGAATGAACACATCTTCCAGATTGGCCTGTTTTACCTCTTTGGGTTTCTCAAAACCAGCTTCCACCAATTCATCGATCAGCCTGTCGGGTGTATTGATCGCTATAATCTTTCCACTGTCGATGATGGCTACCCGGTCGCACAAGACTTCTGCCTCATCCATATAATGCGTGGTGATGATCACGGTAGTGCCCTGGTTACGGATGTTGCGGATCAGGTCCCAAAGATTCCTTCGCGCCTGCGGATCCAATCCGGTAGTGGGCTCATCCAGGAAAATAATACGCGGCTGGTTGATGAGTGTGGTGGCGATAGAGAACCGTTGTTTCTGTCCGCCACTCAGTTCCTTGAATTTGGCATTGGCCTTATCGCGCAGGTTCACTTTATCGAGCAGGTCAAGAGGGTCTATGTCCTCGTTATACAAGCCTGCAAACAGGTCGATCAGTTCACTCAGGTTCAGGCTGGGATAATAACCCGATGTCTGCAACTGTACCCCAATGATCTTTTTGATCTCGTTGGGGGATTTATCCAGATCGAAGCCGTCAACGCAGACCTCGCCACTGGTCTTCTGGCGCAACGTTTCCATGATCTCCAGCGTAGTGGATTTACCCGCCCCATTCGGGCCCAGCAAACCGAATATCTCCCCTTCCTCCACCTCAAAACTGATGCCTTTCACCGCTTCAAAATCGCCGTATTTTTTGCGAAGGTCTTTTACCTGTATGATGGTTCTGCTCATGGTTTAAAATTGATATACCAGCCCCGCTTTCTGCCCGGCCACACCGATACCCACTGCTGACTGGTTCTGTCTCTGGTTGAATAAAGTTACGGCCATTTGCAGATTTTTCTGTCCCATTACTGTCAAATATCCACCTGTGAGTGTGAGGCCAAAACCACCACCCAGCAAAGCCCAGCCCAGGCCTTTGTTATCCGTGCCCGATAACCTGCTGATCCCGATAAGTGTGGCGATGGTGCCGGTGATTCCCAATACCTGTCCTGCGATCTTATTCGACTGGTGTCTGCCCACCAGCTGGATCAGTTGGGGATCCCTTGTGCGGTAGAACAGTTGGGTGAACTGGCTGCTGCCGCTGAAAACCGTATCGTGGTAAATGATCGTGTTGGGTTTGGGCGCTACCAGGTAACTCATCCCCTTTTTTTCCAAACGCTGCTGGGCCGATGCGCAGAAAAAGCCCGTGAGTAATAAAAGCAATACATAGATCCGTTTCATGATATCCTGTTAAATCCCCATAAAAGTATTCAGTTCTTCCATCATTTTACGACTGCCGATAAATAAAGGTGTCCGCTGGTGCAGTTCTGTAGGCTGCACATCCAGTATCCTTTGTTTGCCGTTGGTGGCCAGTCCGCCGGCCACTTCCACAATAAACGCGAAAGGATTGGCCTCATACAGCAACCGCAGTTTGCCCTTTGGTTTATCCAGTGTTCCGGGATACATGAAGATACCACCTTTGATGAGGTTACGATGCACATCCGCCACCATACTGCCGATATAACGCTGCGTATAAGGCCCGTCATTCTCACGGGTCTTGCGCTGGCAGCCGTCGATGTATTTCCTGACCGATTCTTCGTACTGGAAAAAATTTCCATGGTTCACGGAATAGAACTTACCCGCATCCGGACATTTAATATCCGGATGACTCAATGAGAACTCGCCGATAGAGGGGTCAAGCGTAAAACCATTCACCCCACGGCGTGTGGCATATACCAGCATGGTGCTTGATCCATACACCACATATCCTGCTGCCACCTGTTTATTGCCCGGCTGCAGAAAATCTTCCTTACGACAGGGTTTGCCCAATTCACTCACCCGGCGATAAACGCTGAAAATGGTGCCGATGGATACATTCACATCAATATTACCACTGCCATCGAGGGGATCGAATAAGACCACATATTTACTGTTGTTACTGATCTCATCATCAAACACCACAAAATCATCCAACTCCTCACTTCCGATACCTGCGCAGCTGATCCCGTGTTTCAGAACACCCATGAACTGGTTATTGGCAAAAACATCCAGCTTTTTCACATCTTCACCTTGTACATTGATGCTGCCGGCATCGCCCAGTATATCTACGAGACCGGCTTTATTCACTTCCACATTCACGCGTTTGGCGGCCAATGCCAGGTCGCGGAGTAGCCGGCTCAATTCGCCGGTGGCTGTGGGAAACTGTCTTAACTGGGTAAGGGTGAATTCATCCAAGGTGAGGATGTTCCTGTTTACGATCATGCGGCAATCATTTCGATAAAGTTAGGGTGCGACCGCTAATTCATCTGATAAATTTTACCCATACATAATGTAAGCCATACACAATAACGTCGGTCATTTTCGGTAAAATATCTGGGTAAAAAAAAGAATGCCTTTCGCATCCCGGTATACGCCGATACCCGTGTACAGGTAATCTCCTTCAATGTTCCTCCTGTGTCCCGGGCTATTGAGCCAGCCCTGCACCACTTCCCGGGCAGTGAGTTTTCCATACGCCACATTTTCTGCGGAAGCAGAGATCCATCCCACATTTTTTTTGATGGCTTCCATCCGGTTGTCGAATCCTTCATGACCGAAACCGGTTTTCCGGTTTGCCATATCCCGGCTATGCCGGTATGCCTCGTCAGACGCAACCGTTGCCAGCTGTAAGTAGGGTTTTCCCAGTGAACGCCTGTACTGGTTGATATAATGGAGAATAGTACGTTCCATACCTGCCACCACAACAGTCTCCTTTTCGGTATTTGTCGGAACAGACCTTACCGTTTTCGGACTACAGGATAACAGGCCAATTCCTCCTGCCAGGCAACAGATCCTGAACAACCACGGATATAGCTGCATACATTTTTTTATGCATGAAACAACAACCATACCAATTTGAATAACAAACCCCTGAGCGCTCCCAGCCAAAGCGATAATTAACCTAATTTTGCCTGACCTAAACAGAAACGGTAAGGAATGAAAGTATTTAAATTCGGCGGGGCCAGCGTTAATAGTGTAGAAAGGATCCAGAACCTGGCAGGTATTGTAAAAAGTTACCAGGACCAGCCTCTTGTCATCATCATCTCTGCCATGGGCAAGACCACCAACAGCCTCGAAAAAGTAGCAGAATCTTTTTATGCAGGTAATAAGAACGAAGCTCTGCAATTGTTTGATGCGGTAAAACAACACCACCTCAACATTTCCAAATACCTGCTGGTGACGCAGTTCAACGAATGCCTGTTGCAGCTCACCGATTTTTTTACAGAAGTAGAATGGCTGCTGCACGACAAACCGGTGAGGGAATATGATTACTATTACGACCAGGTGGTTTGTATAGGCGAACTGCTCAGCACTGCCATTATCAGTCATTACCTGAATGAATCAGGCATCAGCAACGAATGGCTGGATGTGCGCGACCTGTTACGAACCGACAATACTTTCCGGGATGCCTCGGTGGATTGGGAAACCACCAGTGAACGGATACGGTACACAGTTTCCCAGCCCGGCATTTACCTGACGCAGGGGTTTATTGGCTGCACCGCCGATAATGAGAGCACCACACTCGGTCGCGAGGGAAGTGATTTTACAGCAGCCATTTTTGCCAATATCCTCAACGCGGAAAGTCTCACTATCTGGAAAGACGTGGAAGCCGTGATGAACGCAGACCCGAAACGTTTTCCCGAAGCGCAGCCACTGCAGGAGCTTAACTTCACCGAAGTGATCGAGATGGCGTATTATGGTGCGCAGGTGATTCACCCGAAGACCATCAAACCTTTGCAGAACAAAGGCATCCCCCTACACGTAAAATGTTTTCTGAACCCCGAACTGCCTGGCACTCTCATCCATAAAAAGAACAGCAGGGAATTGCCACCCATCATCGTGGTCAAGGAAAACCAGGCTTTGCTGCATTTGAACAGCCAGGACTTTTCTTTTGTAGGAGAAGAACCCATGAGCTGGCTGTATACCATGTTACACAAACTCAAAACCAAACCCAACCTGATACAGACCGGCGCCATCAACGTGCAGTTATGCATGGACTACCGTGCAGAAAAAATTGAACAACTGGCCGCTGCCGCCGCTTCCTTATTTGATGTGCAGGTAGAAAAAGACCTGACGCTGTTAACCATCCGTCATTACAATACAGCAACTTTTGAGCAACTCACCAGGGGTAAGGAGATCGTATTGACCCAACGTACGGTGGATACGGTGCAGGTGCTTGTGAGGCAATGAGAGAATGAGTGAATGAGTGAATGAGTGAATGTTTTTTTTAGAGGGAGATGTATTCGCCTTTTCTATTGACGGAGATGAGAGGGATCTTTTTGGTATGTTCGAAATAATCGAACACCTCTTTCAGTCGGGCTGAAAAACTTTGGTAAGCCGGGTCATCCTTACTGGCACGGGCCAGGTATTCACGGCTTTTTTCTACATTATACCGTATGGGGAAAATATGAACAGGGATGAAATCCTGTCCCTGGTCGTGGGCATAACTGGCCAGCAGGTATACCTCTTCTATCTGGTTATTCTGGATGGGAATACATCCTACGGTTACACAACTTCCATGGATAAAGATATCGTTACCGGGCTTCACGGAATCGCTCAGCAACAGATCGGATGCATTGGGATAGTTCAGGCCCAGCGACATATGGTAACTGCTCCTGGGATTGAATTCATTGATATAGTAAAACCCTTCCGGCACCTGGTAATCGCCCTCGATACGTTTGGGGCCCAGTGCACCGGACAAAGCACATACCTTATAGGTTTTGAATAGTTTAAAGGGTTCGTTCTTATGATTCCGTACCCACACTTCCAGCTGGCTATCGTACTTGAAACTGCGCACGTACATCTGTTTAACAGGCCAGGAGATATGGATGGCCGCCAGTTGTTTCTTCAGGGAATCCTCTTTCAGCTTCATCGCAGTCACTACTTTGGGAAACTGGCGCTGGAAAGAAATAAAGGGGCCCTGCGCATGAGCCTGCACTGCCAATACCCACAAAAGAATTACACCTGCTATCCGCTTCATGGATTCAAAAATAAGGAATGAGCCAACACAGCCAATAGGGCCGGCATAAGAATTAACGTTTCAGGAACTGTTAAAATTGTCCATGGTCCACCTGCCACGCAAATAAACCATGTATCTGTTTACAGGTTACCCCTCTGTTCCTGCTCACGTTCAATGGCTTCGAACAGGGCCTTGAAATTGCCTTTCCCGAAACTTTTGGCGCCTTTGCGCTGGATGATCTCAAAAAACAGGGTCGGCCTGTCTTCCACCGGTTTGGTGAAGATCTGCAGAAGATACCCCTCATCATCCCTGTCCACCAGTATGCCCAGTTCCTCCAGTGGGCGCAGGTCCTCGTCAATATGCCCTACCCTGCCCAGCAGGTCAGCATAATACGAAGAAGGCACTTGCAGGAACTCCACCCCGCGGTTGCGGAGTTCAGTAACAGTCTTTACAATATCATTGGTGGCGAGTGCCACATGCTGGCAGCCTTCCCCGTCGTAATAATCCAGGTATTCCTCCACCTGCGATTTCTTCTTGCCCTCGGCCGGTTCGTTGATGGGGAATTTCACAAAACCGTTCCCATTGCTCATCACTTTACTCATCAGGGCCGAGTATTCGGTAGAAATATCATTGTCATCAAAACTCAGGATATTCCGGAAGCCCATCACATCCTCATAAAACTTCACCCACCGGTCCATCTGGTTCCAGCCTACGTTTCCTACGCAGTGGTCTACGTACAACAGCCCTGTTTCTTCAGGCTGATAAAGGGTTTTCCATTTGCGGAAACCGGGCATGAATGCTCCCTGGTAATTTTTCCTTTCCACGAACAAGTGAACGGTATCTCCATAGGTATGGATACCGCTGAGTACCAGTTCCCCATCTGCATCGGCCAGCGTTACGGGTTCCTGGTATGATCTGGCGCCCCTTGAAGTGGTCTGTTTCCAGGCATCGGCTGCATCCTCTACTTTCAGGGCGAGTATCTTTACCCCGTCGCCATGTTTGTAAATATGGTCGGCCATCGGGTTCTGGCTGCATAATGGGGTTGTCAATACAAAAGTGAGTTTATTCTGGCGGATCACATAACTGACCCTGTCTTTTATGCCGGTTTCGGGACCTGCATAAGCCAGGCTCTGGAAGCCGAAAGCTGTTTTATAAAAATGGGCAGCCTGTTTGGCATTGCCCACATAAAATTCTACATAATCTGTTCCCTGCAAAGGCAGAAAATCCTGGGTTGCCGGTTGCGCAGTGGCGGCAGTTATAACTGTTTCCATACAAAAGTTTGGGTAATGACGTAAACGTGTGGTAGTACAATAAACTGGCAGTCATCCAGATGAGATCTGGTTAGCTACCGGCATCCATAGCCAGCGCTTCCATCAGCAGGCAGTAGCAAAAGCGCTTATCGCTGAATATCTTATGTGGATAATCGGGCGTCATCAGAACAAATCTAAGGAATTGGGGGGAAAGTGAGTGGTGAGTAGTGAATGGGCAATTGTGAATGATCAATAGGAACAGTCAAGGAGGCCATTCACCATTCACAATTGACCATTCACAAATACTCCCTACTCACCACTGACCACTCACGATTGACGATTGACGATCGTCCTTTCAGCACTCACTTTAATTTTTCCTTGTAACTCTTAACTCTTATTTATCTTCGTCGCCTAAGCAATTCACTTATGAAAGTAGGTATCCTTGGTGGCGGTCAATTGGGCAGAATGCTCTTGCAGGCAGCAGGTAACTATGTGGTAGAAACACATGTACTGGAAAATGACCCCAACTGCCCGGCAGCACATCTCTGCCATCATTTTACCCAAGGTGATATCACTGATTTTGACACTGTTTATGCTTTTGGCAAGGGACTGGATGCCATCACCATCGAGATAGAAGCCGTGAATGTGGATGCACTGGAGAAACTGGAAGCGGAAGGAGTTGCCATCATACCCAAACCTTCGGCGATCCGCACCATTAAGAACAAAGTAGTGCAGAAAGCATTTTACAAAGAACATGAGATCCCCACTTCTCCTTTCATCATCACCCATAACCTGGCGGAGCTGGAGCAGCAAAAGGATTTTTTACCTGCCGTACACAAGATCGGCCAGGGTGGTTACGACGGCAAAGGGGTAAGTATACTGGAATCAGAAACCGATATCAGCAAGGGATTTGATGCGCCTGCCGTACTGGAGAAAAAAGTGGCCATCAAAAAAGAGATCGCCATTATTGTAGCGATGAATACCAGGGGAGCAATTACCCACTACCCGCCTGCAGAAATGATCTTCGATCCGGTATGGAACCTGCTGGATTACCAGCTCAGTCCGGCTATTCTACCCGAAGAGACCCTCTGGCGCGCAGAAGCCATCGCTACCAAAGTGGTCAAGGAACTGCAAAGTCCCGGCCTGTTCGCGATTGAACTGTTCATCGACAAAAACGACGAAGTACTGGTGAACGAAAGTGCTCCCCGCGTACACAACAGTGGCCATCATACCATCGAAGGCAATTATTCCAGCCAGTACGATATGCTTTGGCGGATCATTCTCGGGTACCCGCTGGGTAATACGGAGCCCATTCTTCCATCGGCCATTGTGAACATACTGGGTGCGGACGGGTTTTCGGGCACCGCCGTATACGAGGGACTGGAAGAGGTCATGGCTATGGACAATGTATTCGTGCACCTCTACGGCAAAACCCAAACCAAACCGGGCCGTAAAATGGGGCATGTGACCATCTTACACAAAGATTACCAGGACCTCACCTATAAGGCCAACAAGATCAAACACCTGCTGAAAGTAAAGGCCTAAATAGTACTGGCAGGATTGCTGTGCCGGATCTTGACCACATTCAACGGTTTCAGGAAACCGATACCGATCAGGCTCTTGGTTTGCAGAGCCGGCGATTTTTTTTCAGGACCAAATAAGCGGATATCATCGTCATAGATCATATCCAGGCTATAAGTGGCCGAAAAAAAACGATTGATCTTGAATGAGAACAGGTTGGTCATATAGAGGTCAACATTCTCCGGTTTATTCTGGTAATTGGCGAACAGGTCTATCCTGCCCTTATATATCACATTCTTGGCAATGGTATTGTTATAGTTCACCGTAGCAAAAGCACCTATCTCATTCACCGAATGCGAACCCGCCGGAATACCATACCCTCCTTTCAGTGCAAGTTGATCATTCATCAGGAAAATAGAACGCGAAGTAAGTGGTGAAAAGAACACAGACAGGTTCTGCGCCGCTTTCCAGTCGAAACCCACCGACAGGATTACATAAGCAGGCGACAGGAAAGAGGAAGCAAAGGTTCCGACACTGTTCGAATAGGTATACCCGTCAAAAAACTGTGAACGAAAATTGAACAGGGTGGAAAGATACCATTTACCCACCGTGTCCATTTTATACCCGTATTTGCTCAGGTAGTCGAAACGGTCGTCGTTCTTACGGCTGCCCAGGCTGGTAGACTGCACATAACCCATGTTCACGTCAATATTGTTGTCCCAGCTATGCCGGTTCTTTTTGTAGAAAAAAAAGTAGTTGAAATAACCATTGACGGTCAACGAAAAATTGTCACCGCCCGAAGCCCAGTTACTCAGTGAGCCCTGGGCCAGGTTAAAGCTCAGCAATCCGCCTTTTTTCCAGTTCCAGGTACTGGTATCTGCCTCTTTTTTGATGGTTCGGGAGGTTTCATTGCGCAACCGGTTGACTACTATATCCTGTGCCTGTACTTCCAGAAAAGAACACAAAAAGAAAAAAACAATGGGGGCTTTCTTCATCTATCTGAAATTTTCCTCGCAAATCTAATGGATATCGGCAATTTTAAAGTCAGGAATGCTGACAATATGACACGATAATGCACATTTTTCGTACTTTTGCACACTAAACTGTTCAGAATGGAACTATTGGAATTAGCAGGCAAAACGCACGACGAAAGCCGCCAGGGCGAGGCCTACCATCCGATTGTGAATAATAACGCTGCTTACCAGAAATATTTTTACATAGAAAGTTACGGTTGCGCCATGAATTTCGCCGACAGCGAAGTGGTGGCATCCATCCTGAATGCCGAAGGTTTTGGCGCCACCCGTAACCAGGAGGAAGCCGACCTGGTGCTGATCAATACCTGCTCTATCCGAGAAAAAGCCGAACAGACCGTGAGAAAACGGCTGACGGAGTTTCGCTCGCTGAAGAAAAAGAGGCCGGGTATGCTGGTAGGCGTACTGGGCTGTATGGCTGAGCGACTGAAATCGAAATGGCTGGAAGAGGAGAAACTGGTTGACCTGGTAGTAGGCCCCGATGCCTACCGGAGCCTGCCTTCCCTGGTCGAAGAGGCCGAAACAGGACAGAAAGCCGTGAACGTACTGCTCAGCCGCGATGAGACCTATGGGGACATTGCCCCGATCCGGCTCGACAGCAACGGCGTCTGCGCATTTGTGTCCATCATGCGCGGCTGCAACAATATGTGCAGTTTCTGCGTGGTACCCTTCACCCGCGGCCGCGAACGCAGTCGCGATGCACATTCCATCCTGGAAGAAGTAACACAACTCTTTACCACCGGCTACCGCGAAGTAACCTTGCTGGGACAGAATGTGGACAGTTATTACTGGATAGATGAAAAGAACGACGACACCGTAACATTTGCCAAACTGCTTGAAAAAGTGGCACAGGTATCTCCCCTGCTGCGGGTGCGTTTCAGCACATCCCATCCCAAGGATATAACGGATGAAGTGTTGTATACCATGGCCAGGCACGACAATATCTGCAAATACCTGCACCTGCCCGTGCAAAGCGGCAGCAACCGCATCCTGCAGCTGATGAACCGCACCTATACCCGCGAATGGTATATAGGCAGGGTGAACCGTATACGCGAAATATTACCCGGTTGCGGTTTGAGTACCGATATGATCTCCGGCTTCTGTACAGAAACAGAAGAAGACCACCAGGACAGTTATTCGTTGATGGAATATTGCAAATACGACCTTGCCTACATGTACTATTACAGCGAAAGACCGGGCACCCTGGCAGAGAGAAGGTATGCGGATGATGTACCGGAAGATGTGAAAAAAAGAAGGCTGCAGGAGATCATTGCCCTGCACCGGATCCACTCACTCGAAAGTATGCAGCGCGATGTGAACAGGTGTTTCCAGGTGCTGATAGAAGGCGACTCCAAAAAAAGCGATCATCACTGGCAGGGAAGAACCGATCACAACAAAGTGGTCATCTTCCCAAAAGAACAATACGATCTGAAAAAGGGAGACTATGTAATGGTGAACATCAACAGTTGTACCGCAGGAACCCTGCTGGGCAAAATAGACAACAGCCAAACAGCCTTACCCTAACCACCCCCATTACTAATTATTAATTACTAATTACCCATTATTAATTATCCCATGGATCTACAAAGTATCAAAAACCGCTTCGGCATCATTGGTAACTCGCCGGCGCTGAACCATGCACTGAACACGGCGGCGCAGGTGGCTGCCACGGATCTTACGGTACTGATCGTAGGAGAAAGTGGTGTGGGCAAGGAAGTGTTCTCGCAGATCATACATGCCCTTTCGGCACGTAAACATAACCCGTTCATCGCTGTCAACTGCGGAGCCATCCCCGAAGGCACCATCGATTCTGAATTGTTTGGTCATGAGAAAGGCGCGTTTACAGGTGCGGTAGACAGCCGTAAGGGATATTTTGAAACCGTTAATGGCGGTACCATTTTCATGGATGAGATCGGCGAAATGCCGCTGGGTACGCAGGCCCGTTTGCTGCGGGTACTGGAAACAGGCGAATTCATCCGCGTGGGATCATCCAAGGTACAGAAGACCGATGTGCGTGTGATAGCCGCCACCAACCGCGAGCTGCTGGATTTTACACAGAAAGGCCGTTTTCGCGAAGACCTGTATTATCGTTTGAGTACGGTGCCCATACGGGTACCGGCGCTGCGCGACAGGAAAGAGGATATCCTGCTGCTCTTCCGCAAGTTCGTGGTCGATTTCTCAGAGCGGTATAAAACCACTCCGGTACAGCTGGATGAGGAAGCCAAAAGCCTGTTAATAAACCATAACTGGCAAGGTAATGTTCGTGAATTGAAGAACATTGCAGAACAGATATCCGTACTGAGCACCAACAGCCTGGTCAGCGGCACAGAAATGCGCAGGTTCCTTCCGGATGCAGTGCATAACCGTTTACCGGTACTGGCAGGCGGCCCTGCACAGGGTGAGTTTGCCAATGAACGGGAGATCCTGTACAAGCTCTTTTTCGACATGAAAAAAGACGTTACCGAGCTGAAGAAAATGTTCCTGGAGATCCTGCAGAACCCTTCCCTGGCAGGCACTGCAGCCAATTTCACCCGCGATTCGCTGATGAACGATTTCCATGGGGCCAATGATACTAACCAGGCGATCATGGCGCCACCACCGGCTCAGCAACCAGCCGTGAATCAGGGCTCTTTCCTGCCGGCAGGTAACCAGCAACCGGTACTGCTGCACGATACGGATATTCACCACCATGAAGAAGTGGAAGAATCGCTGAACATCATGGACAAAGAGAAAGAACTGATTGTAAAAGCGCTGAAAAAACATAAGGGCAAAAGAAGGGATGCCTCACTTGACCTGGGCATCAGTGAGCGGACTTTATACCGGAAACTGAAAGAGTATGATATTGATGAGTGAGATTATTCAATGAGTGAATGAGTGAATGAGTGAATGATTTACTTTGGGTAGGGTAAAATTTTTGATAATGATGAAACGAAAAAATATGCGGGGGTGTGTAGGATTGATATTGGTCATTCTGGGGATGATAACGGGGTGTAGCGTGCGGTATTCGTTCAGGGATGCGGTGATACCGGCGGATGTGAAAACAGTGAAGGTTGGGTTTGTAGAGAACCGGGCCTCTTATGTGAACCCGCAGTTAAGCCAGAAATTCTTCGATAAGATACAACAGAAGATCCTTGGTGGTACCAAACTTACCCGTACCAACGACGACAATGCCGACTACGTGATCAACAGTACCGTTACCCGGTACGATGCCACGCAAACCGTTGGTGTAAGCGCCCAACAGGCCACTACCAACCGTTTGACCGTTAGCCTGCATGTACTACTGAAAAAGAACAAAAGCAACGAAACAGAAGAGTTTGATGTAAGCCGCAGCTTCGATTATTCGGCCAACCTCTCGCTGCAGCAGGCAGAAGCCCAGTTGCTGGATGAAGTGGTCAGGACCTTATCGGACGATATTTTTAACCGCATCTTCTCAAACTGGTAATCAAATCCTACTTTTATCCACATGAACCTGACGCAGGAAAAAGTATTGTTCCATCTTACCGGCAAACTATCGCTTGCCCAGGTAACACCTGAATACTGGCAAAAACTGGCTGCCGAAGCTCCCTATTTTGCACCGGCACATTTTTTTGCCAGTACTGCATCGGGCAATGAAAATAAGGGTATGGCCCCGGTGGCTAAGACCAACCTCTATTTCACCAATCCGCTCTGGTTGCAGTACCAGCTGGCTGGTATGCAGGCGACAACGCCCAAAGAGAAAACGGAAAAAGCAGTCGCCATGGTGATCCCTTCCGTGGAAAATGTGCGGGAAATGATGCGGCAGATAGATGTAAGCGTTGATAACAGCATAGAAACCGAGCCGGCCCCCGACGATTACCTGGAAGATACCGATAATGAGGAAGCAGGTGCAGAAACGGAAAGTAAGATCGCAGGCATACTTTCTAACCAACTGGCTGATTTTAAGAAACCGGTGGAACCCGATGCGGTGCTGGATATTGATGCAGAAAAGAAAAAATTGCATACGATCGACTATTTTGCCTCGCAGGGTATAAAAGTGGACCTGTCTGCCATCCCGCAGGATAAACTGACGGCACATTTACGAAAATTCACCGACTGGCTCAAGCAGATCAAACAGGCACAGGGCACCCCCAATGACCTGGGTACCACCCTGGAAATGGAGAAAGCAGTGGTCGAAACCGCCAAAAACTCCAATGAAACCCGGGAAGTACTGACCGAAACCATGGCCGATGTACTGGAGAAACAGGGGCAGGTAGAGAAAGCCATCCAGCTCTACATTAAATTAAGTTTCATAAATCCTGAAAAATCCAGTTATTTTGCTGCCAAAATAGAACAATTAAAAGGTATATAATATGACTATTGTGTTTTTGATCCTGATCGTGATCGCTGCCGTTGCACTGGGTTTTATCGTTCTGGTACAGAACCCGAAAGGTGGTGGCTTATCCGGTAATGTGGGCGGTTTCAGTAACCAGCTGATGGGTGTGAAGCAAACCACCGATGTACTGGAAAAAGGTACCTGGTTATTTTCAGGCATCATCGCTGTACTGGCCATCTTCTCTACCCTGTTCTTAAAAGGCGGCGGTTCTGATGGTGCTGACAGTTCTATCCTGCAGAAAGTAAATACCAACCAGACCGCTCCGGCTCCGGCCCCTGCTCCTGTTCCGGCCAATACCGCTACTGCAACAGATTCTGTTAAGAAATAATTTTCTGACGATATTTTACCACCCTGTCTGCACCTCAGACAGGGTTTTTTATTTAATTTGAATACATGTCAAAAGTTCTCTCCGCCCTATTGCTGGCACTGGTCATCGCCGGCGCTGTAAGTGCCTGGCTGGTACTGGGCCCCGGAACGGATTTTTCTGAGAAAAGCCGGTATTTCATCGTGCCCGAAGGCAAGACCGGTCAGGCCGCCGTACTGCAAGCCATGGAACAGGAGCAGATCCTGGCCCATCCCGCCGTGTTCAGTCTGCTGGCATCGCGCATGGAAGTCTGGAACAAACTCAGACCCGGCAAATACGAAGTAAAAAAAGGCATGAGCAGCTGGAAAATTGCCCGCATGCTGCGCAATGGACGGCTGGCAGAACTGAAACTCGTGATCAATAAACTCAGAGTCAAAGAAGACCTGGCCCACCTGATCAGCAAGAATTTTGCACCCGACTCCGTGTCGGTGATGCGTTACCTGAACAGTAACGACTCGCTGAAAAAATTCGGGGTGGATACCAGCCAACTGTTCACCCTGATCATACCGGACACTTACAGTTTTTACTGGCATACATCCATCACCCGCATCCTGCGCAGGCTGTCGGATGAACAGAAGAGCTACTGGGCTCAAAATGACCGGCTGGCCAAAGCTGAAAAAATGAATTTTACACCTGAGCAGGTGTATATACTGGCATCGATCGTGGAGGAAGAGACCAATTATGAGAGCGACAAATACAAGATCGCCAGCGTGTACATCAACCGGTTGAAAAAACAGATGCCGCTGCAGGCTTGTCCCACCATCAAGTACGCGATGAAGGATTTTACGCTCACCCGGATCTACGAAAAATACCTGTTCAATCCCTCACCTTACAACACTTACCGGGTAAAAGGGTTACCCCCCGGCCCTATCTGCACGCCATCGCCCAAGACCATTGATATTGTATTGAATGCACCCCATTCAGACTACCTGTACTTTGTGGCCAAAAGCGACTTCAGTGGTTACCATCATTTCAGCAGCAACTATGCTGAACACGACCGTTATGCCAAAGAATACCAGAAAGCACTGGATGCCTATATGGCCCGTAAACAGGAAAAAGAATCCAAAAAACCTTGACCAGATTAGAACGGATCATATTACGCTGGCCCCCGGTGGCTTTCCTGCTGAAGAAAAGTAAGACATGGGTGATCCCCGGTTTCCAGGGTTTGCCGGTGTATGATGTGGTGGACTTCTTTTTAAAGCAGGTAAAACGGGTGGGACTGGATGAGCGTGCTGCTGCCATTTCCTTTAACCTGATCATGGCCTTACCTGCGGCCATCCTGTCTTTGTTCTCGCTGATACCGCTGGTTCCCGGGTCGGACAACGTGCGAAGGGAGATCATGGGACTGTTCAAGGATATCACCCCCAATTCAAGCACCTATCATTTCATTACCAATACACTGAACGATCTGCTGGAGGACCAGCATATCGGTATTTTTTCTTTTGGCTTTCTGTTACTGCTGTTCTATTCTTCCAATGCCATGATCGGCATCATCCGGACATTCGATAAATCGATCCAGGAAAAAAAGACCGTCTTCCTTCACCAGCGCTGGAGGGCCATCCGTTTAACGTTCATTTTACTGGTACTGATCCTGGTATCGGCGCTGGCGCTGTTCCTGGGCAAACAACAACTCAGTTATGTGCTGAACCATGTGTTCAACATGCGGAGGGCTGAGCGGCTATCGTGGTGGAATGGTGTACGCTGGGGTATCATTGTTTGCCTGCTGTTCTATGGCATCGCATTCATTTACAAATTTGCTCCCAACATCAAAAAGCGCTGGAAGATCGTATCGCCCGGATCCATGCTGGCCACGACCCTTACCCTGGTAACCACGTTATTGTTCTCGTACTGGGTCAACAATTTTGCCAGTTACAATAAGATCTATGGCTCTATCGGGACCGTGCTGATCATCATGGTGCTGGTGTATATCAATTCCCTGATCCTGCTGATCGGATTCGAGCTGAATGTCAGTATCACCTACCTCACCAAAGCTTCGGAAGAGAGAAAAAAGACAGCGTAACTCAACAAAAAACAGGCTACTCCCTAAAACAGGTTACCCGAAAATATAAGTTGATTTATGGATTCTGTGCCGGATGGCATCTCATTATAGCATAACCAAAACCTGCTATATGAATATGCATCCATTCATTCGCACAGTAGTTATCATTGGCGTTATTTTCCTGATCACGTATGCTTTTGCAGATGGTGTGCACTACAGCAGCAGTTGGGGCGTAGTAATGGCCCTGGGGAGTATGATCAGTTTTGCCTATTCACTGCACCTGATACAAAAACTGCAACGCTTACAGCGTGAGGAAGACGCGGAACAGTACTGATGATCATTGTACCAATTGCGCTAATTCCTGTAACAGCCTGGGTTCTGGCAATTGCTGGTTAAAGAACCGGCGGTATTTTGTTTGGTTGTTCACCATCAGGGTTACCGGTATGGTACCCTCCCATTGTTTGTCTATTTTAGGGCAATACGATGCCGCATCCGTTTCATTCAGCCAAACGATCTGCGAGCGGTAGCCGTTTTTCCTGGCAAAACTGCTAATGCCGGCAGGGTACTCATCGGGGAAATCGAGGCTCACCAGCAGCAGTTTTACTTGCTTGTCTGCAAAAGCGGCCACCTGCTTTTCAAACCAGGGGATCTCCCGTATACAGGGACCGCACCAGGTGGCCCAGAAATTCACCACCAGCGGTACCGAACTGGTATCGATCATTTTCTGAAGCTGATCGATCTTCAGCTTTCTGATGGGTTGTGCCGATATACACTGGCAGGATAGCAGGAGTAGGATGGCGAATAATATTTTTTTCATGTGCCTGTTTTATTGATCGGTTTCCAGAAACCCCCAGTCCTTCATCAGGGATTCCCTTCTTTGAGCGGATAAAGAGGGTCTATCATAATGTCCCGCACCGTTTTTCTGGCGGTATGCTTCGTAAATACTGACCGCGCAGGCCACAGAAATGTTCAGGCTTTGTATGATGCCCTCCTGGGGAATGATAAAATTGCCATCGGCCATGGCCCTGATCTCTTCACTCACCCCATCGTGTTCATTACCGAATACCAGGGCAGTGGGTTTGGTGAAATCGATCTCGTACAGTCCAACCGAATCAGTGGCCAGGTGTGTGGTCAGGATCTGGGTGTAGTGTTTGCGCAATTCAGCAAAACATTCGCCCGCATCCGTATGCTGGTGTATGGTCAGCCATTTGGCGGCGCTGCTGCTGCTTTTGACCCCGAATTTCTTGTGCTGCCGGATCCGGGTAGTAAGCACATAAATATCCTGTATCCCCACCGATTCACAGGTGCGCATGACGGCTGAAATATTATGGGGATCGTTTACATTCTCCATTACCACGGTCAGATCAGCCTGACGTTTGCTGAGAACCTCTAACAGTTTGGCACTTCTCTCCGGTGTCATAAGCAGTTGATAAGACAACAAAATTCGCCAAGAGCCGGCAGAAAACAAAAAAAGCATGAAACCAGGTTTCATGCTTTTGTCAAAACGCTTATCAGTCCCTGTCGTGACGTCCACGACCATGGCCATTGCCCCATCCATTTCCCTTGCCGCGTTCAAAACGGTCGTCATCATCACGTCCGCCTCTTCTTCTGTCATCGTCGCGATCACGGTCGCGGTAATACCCTCTGCCACCGCTGTTGTATCGGTCTATCTCATACCGGTTATAAGGATATGCAGGCCGCGGCGCATAAATCACCTGACGGCGGTAATTATTGTAATAGTCGCTATATCGGTTCCTGTACACATCGCAGTGCAGGTATGGCCGGGGTTCGTTAATTACTACTTTGTACCCGCGGTACAGATCGTAGTCGTGATAGCTATAGGGTAATTCGGCGGCAAACACCCAGTTACCCCCATTGAAGTAGATGAACTGGCCGCGGGGAATATCATAATAGGTATCGATCTCCGGCAGATAATAATAATCACCGGCATAGGTACCGGGTAATCCCCAGGCGGGTCTGGCACCGATATTAACGTTCAGGTTAACACGTACCTGTGCTTCTGTTTGTTTGGCTACAAGAAAAACACCAATCATCAGGGATGTGAATAGTAACTTTTTCATGGTACTAAGTTTTATACCATGTATAAGCCAAAGCCAATGCCAGAAACAGATAAGATTGTTAGAATTCTGTTAAGGTCAATAACTACTGCTGTAAATACAGGCCTTACAACAAAGTAATTCCCATACCGGGCTGGTTACTGATGGTCACTTTACCGAAGTCGAACCGGATTCCGCTGGCAGCATCTTCTGCCAGCAGCAAGGGTCCATCCATATCCACCTGATCGATCTGTGGCAGAAAATGGGCAATGGCCGCAGAACCGATGCTGCATTCGTTCATGCTGCCCATCATCACTTTCAGGTTCAGCTCCCTTGCTTTCCCGATCATACGCAGCGCAGGGGTGATTCCGCTGCACTTGGTGAGTTTGATATTGATGCCATGAAAATGTCCGTGACATTTTTCTACGTCCTGTTCAAACACACAGCTTTCATCGGCGTACAAAGGCAGTGGTGATTTTTCAAAAAGTATCTTCATGCCGTCCCAGTCGTTTTTGGCCAGTGGCTGTTCAATGAATTCAACGCCGAGCCTGGCCAGTTGTGGAATTTTTTCCAGCGCTTCGTCCACCGTCCAGCCGGCGTTGGCATCAATACGGAATGCGGCATCGGTATGTTTCCGTAACGCTTCCATGATCTGGATATCTTCCGTAGTTCCCAGTTTGATCTTATAAACCGGCCAGGGTTTGGCCTGCATTTTAGCTACCATCTTATCAATGGTATCGATGCCGATGGTATAATCAGTTACGGGTGTATTCTCCCAGCGTGTATGCCAGATTTCGTAAAGAGGTTTCCCCTTCATTTTTCCATACAGGTCCCAGCCGGCCATATCCAGTGCACAGACCAGGAAAGGGTTATCCGGGAACAGGTGATGCAGGTAATGCCAGTAACGCTCCGGTTCGGTAAAAGCGAATTTCTCTACCAGGTCTCTTTTTGATTCAAGGTCAGCAATCATCTTCTCTACCGTAACATCGTAATACACAATTGCAGGAGCTTCGCCCACACCTACAAAAGGGCCCAGTGCAAGTGCCACTACCAGTGCGGGCTGGTGTGTTTTGGTACGTCCATTCGAAATGGTAAAAGGGTATTGGAAAGGGAGGTTCTGTTGACGATAACTCAGTTTCATATATCTCTCCAATACCTTCAGTGGTATTGGAAGATGCAAATATACCGAAAGAACAGACGAAGGGAATGATGAATATTGAACAGATGAGCAAGGAACAGACGAAGGGAATATTGAATGATGAGCAAGGAATTATGAACGCTGAAGTGGGAGACTTTGGCATTTTTTTTGAACCGGAAGAACAGACGAAGGGAATGATGAATATTGAACAGATGAACAAGGAACAGACGAAGGGAATATTGAATGATGAGCAAGGAATATTGAACGCTGAAGTGGGAGACTTTGGCGTTTTTTTTGTGTTGTTAGAGGAAAAATCTCTGCGAAACTCCCCGCTCTCTCCGGCTCTGCGGTGAATAAAATATCAGGTGAAAATTGAACGCCCCCCTTTCCTGGTACAATCGTGAACAGCCTTAAAAAAATCGTTCGCCTGTCCCATGTCCCTTGTTTCTTGTCCCTTGTTTCTTGTCCCTTGTCCCTCGCCCTTATTCATCTGTTCATCCGTTCCATTCCCTTTCTCTATCTTCCGCTGGCGGCGATGGCTGCTTTCAGGTCGGTATTAAAATGCTGTGCCTGCAACAGGTCCTCAATGCCGATATGCATCCGGTATTGCCAGTAATGTTTCGGGTTGGCAGGGATATTGATGCGTTCCTCGTGCGGGTTTTCGCGGCGGATGCGCTCGTCCATACCCAGCAGGTCCTGCAGCTGGAATACGGTCCACATGGCCGGTGAATACAGGTGCTGTAATACGATGGCCTTATTGATCCAGGCTTCGCAATAAGCCGGGGCATCACCCCTCTGTCCCAGTTCGTTGTTATAGAAACGCTGAATACGTTCCCTGTCCTCTTCCCACCAGCCCCGCACCGTACTCATGTCATGGGTAGAGGGGGTCACCACACTCAGGTAAGGCGCATCATTGGGATGAAAGAATTCCTTTGTGGGATCTTTGGGCATGCGTTGTATCTCCAGGCTCAGGAGCCCTAATTGACGCATCACTTCCGGTACACAACCGGGAACCAGTCCCAGGTCTTCGCCACAAACCAGCATATTGGTCACCCGCTTCAGGGCCGGTAGTTTCTGTAAGGCTTCCTTCATCCAGAAATCGTCCTGGCGACGGAAATAATAATCCACATACAATCCGCGCAACTGCTGTTGCGTGTTCCATTCGAGGTTACGGAAAGAAGAAGTGTTTTCCATACCAAAACGGAAATGGAACTGCTGGCCGTCGCTGCCAGCTTCTTCAAACAGGATCACATTGCTGATGAGGTTGTACAGTCCCTGTTTGATCTTCAGGTGATGTTCATCCTGATCAAGGCCTGCAAAATGCTGTTCTACCTGTCGCTGGGTGCTGTACTCCTGTTTCAGGGAATAAGTTCCTCCACCCCCGTGTTGCAGGAACAGGCTTTTCACCAGTTCATTATCATATCCAAAAACTTCCCATAATACCGATTCTGTAATAAAGGGCCGGGTGTAACGGGCATGGTCGAACCAGATACCCTGGCTGTTGAATTCATGGATATGCACCGGTATGGCCGGAACAAAACGGCCCATAATGCCTTCTACCGCCTGCATGGGAATGCTCCAGATCCGGAAGAAGCCAAGGATATGATCGATACGGAAAGCATCAAAATAATCGCTCATCTGCTCAAAACGCTGTTTCCACCAGGCAAAACCATCTTCGCGCATGCGTTGCCAGTTGTAGGTAGGAAAACCCCAGTTCTGACCGGTGATGGCAAAATCATCCGGCGGTGCACCTGCCTGGAAATCGAGATGGTACAGTTCCGGGTTCTGCCAAGCATCTGCCCCCTGACGGTACACACCAATGGCGATATCCCCTTTTACGATAATTCCATTGGCATGTGCGTATGCAGTAACTTCCTGTAATTGCACATGTAACTGGTACTGGATAAAATAATGAAGGGCGATCTCTCCGTATGCTTTTGATTGCTTTCCGGCCAGTTGAGCGATCTCTGCTGCATTGAATGTCCGGGAAGCGGGCCATTTGCTGAAATCCACCGTACCATACTGATCGCGCAGGTAACAGAAAGCAGCATATGGCACCAGCCAATGACGGTTACGCTCAAAATAAACCGCAAATTCCTGGCTCTGCAGAACCGTATCACCGGTTTCTGCATAAGCCTCTTTGATGAACGCCCATTTCAGGGTATTGACTGCTTCATAATCCACTGCCGGCAGGGCATTCAGCCGCAGCCTTTCTGTCTCCAACTGCTGCAAACGTTTGCGGCCAGCTACCCCGGAAATCTTCTCCAGATTCAGATACATGGGATGCAACGCAAAAGCTGATATGGCTGCATAGGGATAAGAATCTGTCCAGCTATGCGTGGCTGTGGTATCATTGACAGGCAACAGCTGGATCATTTGTAAACCTACCTGTTTGGCCCAGTCAACCAGCAAACGCATATCCGTAAACTCGCCAACGCCAAAACTTTCTTTACTACGCAGACTGAATACCGGTATGGCCATACCGGCGCCCTTCCAGGTGTTGTTGGGCAACACCGCAAAACCATCGTTCACCAGCGTTAACCTGCCTGGTTTACCCAGGTCGAACAGTACCCGGTTGTTCCCATCTTCGTAACGCAGGAACTGCCGGGTGTCTACATCATATAGGCCGTATTTATATGCCACCGGAAAAGATTCATCGGAAAGATCCAGTGAAACG
Source organism: Bacteroidota bacterium (assembly GCA_016183765.1). GTDB lineage: Bacteria > Bacteroidota > Bacteroidia > Chitinophagales > Chitinophagaceae > Sediminibacterium. Next base: position 196,288 of record JACPEA010000002.1, on the reverse strand, counting down.
CTGTAAAAATCCTCTCCCGCTTCCCTGCTCATCAATACAGGTGCTGCTGTATCCCAGTTGCCAAGACTGTTGCAGCTTCCCAGCACACAAAGGGTTTGTCCTTTGACAAGCAATGGGGTTTTCACTTTCAGTATATGCGTACAAATCCTTGGCGCAGTAACGGTAACAGCTGTATGGTTCACCTTTAGCAATACTGCTGCAAACGGTTCCGTATAAAAACTGTTCTCATAATAACCGGCAAAATTCCAGGAATCAGTGATCAGTAATTCTGATGCGTTGATTCGGGAAAGATGGAGGGTTTTGTCTTGTCCCCAGTCATAATTCACCACCCCATCTTTATTGCGGAGAATATAATGATAGGTGATTTCCTGGTCAACCAGGTCCTTCGCTGAAAGTTCCAGTACCAGGTACCAGTATTCATCATTGAAATATTGCAGGGGCACTGCTTTTTCCTCTTCTCCGTTTCCCAGCAAGGGATGGTTGCCCAGGATATAGAGCGACTGCCCGAATGTTGTATGGAAACGGATCTGGAAGATGATCTTCTGTAAAACGTTAGTAGCTGATTTTTTCAGGCTTGTTTTTTTAACCGTTTGTTCGGTCGCCCGTGTCGCAACGGCTTTTGGGGTAGTTTTGCCTGCTTTGGCTGCTGTTGTACGGCCGGCAACCGGTTTGGCACCTGTAACTTTTTCCTTGGCAGCAGCAGCCTTTTTTTCTACAGTTGGTTTGGGAGTACCGGTGCTTTTGGCAGCAGCTGTTTTTTTTGCCAACGGTTTCTTACTACCTGCAACGGTAGCGTGCGTATTCTTTGCTGCGGGTATGGGTGTGCCCGTTGTTTTCTCCATGGCCAATTGTCGAAGGTTTAGAACTGCTAATGTAACGAAACTAATGTGTAAATCAAACACGACTGTTGAAGAAAATAAAAAGGGCAAAACATAGCAGATTGACTACCAGCATCGTTCAGGAAGAACGCAACAGGTCGGCCCCTTTTTCCCCGATCATGATAACCGCTGCATTGGTATTGCCCGAGATAATGGTAGGCATGATTGAAGCATCGATCACCCTCAGGCATTTTACGCCATGCACCCGAAGTTGGTCATCTACCACCGACAGCTGATCATTCCCCATTTTGCAGGTACCTACCGGATGATAGAGGGTTTCCAGGCTCCGGTCCATATGCGCCAGCAGGGTTTTGTCGTCCAGCTCTTTCGGGAAACTGATGCCATCTGTGAGATAACCGCTGAAAGCCGGGCTCTGCATGACTTCGATAGATTTTTTCAAGCCTGCCAGCAGGGTCTGCCGGTCACGGGGATCCGATAATACCTGCGGCTGTATCAGCGGTGGATCTTTGGGTTTGGAACTTCTCAATCCCACATAACCCCTGCTCCCGGGCCGGATCAGGATAACCATGATACTGAACCCATCCCGCGTAGAAAAAGTATGGATATTATAGATATCGGTACTGTAATCATCGTTGATTCCCAGCGGTACAAAATGAAACTGGATATCCGGCCGCAACAGGGAGGGATCTGTTTTGATAAAGGCATTCGCCTCAAGCGGACTGTTACTCAGTGGACCTTTTTTCAGCAATAGATGCTGTAATATCGCCCCGGTCATGTTCAGTGGCTTGAGCAACGAGTTGCCCGTTGGAAGATTGGCCAGACCTGAAACACCTGTCCACACATGGTCCTGCAGGTTCTTACCCACACCGGGTAAGGGTACTTTGATATCCAGTCCCTGTTTACTCAGTTCAGCAGGATCGCCAATACCCGAAAGCATTAGCAGGTGCGGTGATTGAATGGCGCCTGCCGCAAGGATCACTTCACGACTGCAATTGATTCGCTCTGCATCCGAATGCGATGTGATCACTTCCACCCCCACGGCCCTGCCATCTTCAATGAGGATGGAACGGACATGCGTATTCGTTCTGATGGTGAGGTTGGGTCTCCGTCTTGCAGGTTTCAAAAAAGCATCGGCAGTACTGTGCCGCTGATTTTTTTTAATGGTGAACTGCAGCATACTGGCGCCCAGTTGTTCTGCTCCATTATAATCCGGGTTATGCGGAATACCCGCTTCGGCACAGGCATCTATGAATACAGAACCCAATACACTGGGCTGTTGGGCAAAAGTCACGTTTAAAGGGCCGCCTTCCCCATGAAAAGGTTCTCCCCACTGTTCGTTATTCTCCGATTTTTTAAAATAAGGCAATACCTCCTCATAACGCCATCCCTGGTTACCCAATGCGGCCCATTCATTAAAATCTTCTGCGTTGCCGCGTACATAAGCCATGGCATTGGTGGCACTGCTGCCGCCCAGGGTCTTACCCCTGGGTATGTACAGCCGGCGATTACCGATCTGCGACTGTGGTTCGGTCCAGAACGACCAGTCCACCGAGCTCCGGTTCAGTTTCGTATAGGCACCCGGAATATGGATCTCCGGTTTGGTATCGGGTGCTCCGGCTTCAAGTAATAAAACCCGGCAGGCAGGATCTTCCGATAAACGGTTGGCCAGTACACAACCGGCAGAACCTGCACCTATGATGATATAGTCATACGCCATACTTTAAATATAAAACAAAATAGTCATAACTACTGCTTCTGGCAGGTGTCACGAAAGGATAACAGGGTTGGGAATTAGCATACGATAATCCGGGGCAGTCGCTCGGCTCCGCCGAGTGACGCCTATTACCAGGCTTCCAGCCTTAAAGCCTTAAAACTACAATGCCCTTACCCCCAATGGAAACACATCTTATTTTTCGATTTTCTGAAACGCCCATCCAGTGATGGCCAGCAAAAAATACTTTTTATTGTGTGTAAAGCACGATTTATTTCAACCATAATAACCCATTGATAAAAAGAAAAAAATGTTTTAATAATTTAGACACATTTGCCCTGATGGATTCACGCAATGATAAGAACACCCGGAATTCCCATACGATTAATCCGTAACTTACCTGGTAGCCCCTATATTTGCAATACTAACAATTGTTCGTATATGAATCTTGCGCAGAACCGTAATGAAGACTGGATGAAAATGGCCGTTAGTCAGACCCAGCAGTATTATGAAAAAATAAAACTGGGGGGTGGCAAAAAAGCGATAGAAAAACAAAGGGAACGGAACAAACTCACCGCACGTGAACGGATCAATTATCTATGCGACAAGGATCAGCCTTTGATAGAGATCGGCGCATTTGCCGGCTTCGACATGTACGAGGAACAGGGCGGTTGTCCGGCTGGCGGCACAGTGGCCGGTTTGGGTTATGTAAGTGGTCGCCAGTGTGTGATCCTGGCCAATGACCAGACAGTAAAAGCCGGAGCCTGGTTCCCCATTACAGGTAAAAAAAACCTGCGTTTGCAGGAGATCGCGATGGAGAACAGGTTGCCTGTGATCTACCTGGTAGACAGTGCCGGCGTATTCCTTCCCATGCAGGACGAGATCTTCCCGGATAAAGAGCATTTTGGACGGGTATTCCGCAACAATGCCCGGATGAGCGCGATGGGCATTACCCAGATCGCCGCGGTAATGGGTGCTTGTGTAGCTGGCGGCGCTTATTTGCCCATCATGAGTGATGAGACCCTGATGGTGGAGGGCAACGGCAGTATTTTCCTGGCCGGCCCTTACCTGGTAAAAGCTGCCATTGGCGAAGAGACCGATACTGAGACATTGGGAGGAGCAGTTACCCATACCGAGATCAGCGGCATTGCGGATTACAAATTCAAGACGGAGCAGGAATGCCTGGATCATATCAAACAGATCATGAGTAAACTGGGTACACCTGTCCAGGCCGGGTTTAACAGGATCACACCCGCCCCACCCAAAAAAGAGATGAACGGGATCTACAGCATCATGCCCGAAGGAAACCTGAACCCCTACGATATGCTGGAGATCATTGAACGGATCGTAGATGACAGCGTTTTTGAACAGTTCAAAGCCGACTATGGAAAAACTATTCTCTGTGGTTATGCACGCATAGAAGGCTGGGCCGTGGGCATTGTGGCCAACCAGCGATTGGTCAGCCGCAACAAAAAAGGCGAAATGCAGATCGGTGGAGTGATCTATAACGACAGCGCCGATAAAGCCGCCCGTTTCATCATGAACTGTAACCAGAAAAAAATACCGCTCGTATTTCTGCAAGACGTTACCGGTTTCATGGTAGGCAGCCGAAGCGAACACAGCGGTATCATTAAAGACGGCGCCAAACTCGTGAATGCCGTGGCCAATTCCGTGGTACCCAAGATCACCATCATCATCGGCAACAGTTATGGGGCGGGTAACTATGCCATGTGCGGCAAAGCCTATGACCCCCGTTTCATTTATGCATGGCCTTCAGCAAAGATTGCCGTGATGGGTGGAGAACAGGCAGCTAAGACCTTATTGCAGATACAGGTAGCCAACCTGAAAGCAAAGGGTAAAGAAGTAAGCGCTCAAGTGGAGAAAGAATTATTGGACCGCATCAAAGCCAGTTATGAAAAACAGACATCACCCTATTATGCCGCGGCCCGTTTATGGGTAGATGCCATCATCGATCCCATTGACACCCGGAAAACGATCGCCGAAAGCATTGCAGCTGCCAACCAGAACCCGGAGATGGAAATATTTAAGACAGGAGTGTTCCAGGTGTGATGAGTTAATGATAGAGTGATAGAATGATAGAGTGATAGAATGATAGAGTGAATGGGCCGTTCATCAAGAATTGGGGGGTGGAACCGTTGTCATTTCCGTTACTTTGCCGTTCAGAAAAAAACAGACTATGTCCTACCCTATTTATACCGTTGATGCGTTTACGGACCATGTGTTTGGTGGTAACCCGGCAGCGGTTTGTCCTTTGACGGAATGGCTGCCTGCAGAAACCATGCAGCAACTGGCCAATGAGAACAATTTATCCGAAACGGCTTTTTTTGTGAAGAAAGCCGATGGCAGTTATGCGATCCGCTGGTTTACCCCGGAACTGGAAATAGACCTGGCGGGACATCCTACCCTGGCTTCAGCCCATATCATCTTCAACGAGATCGAGCACGAATCTGATACCATCCGTTTCCACTGCAAAAGCGGTGAGTTAACGGTTGTAAAAAAAGACGACCTGCTACAGATGAATTTTCCTGCCCGCATGCCAGTGGCCTGTACCCCTCCGGCAGAACTGCTGAAGGGTTTCAACATCCAACCGGCAGAAGTACTTCGCTCCAGGGATTATTTCCTGGTGTATAACAGCGAAGAAGAGATCAAACAACTGGTACCTGATTTCTCACAACTGAACCAGGTAGAAACACTGGGCGTGATCGTTACCGCAAAGGGACAGGAAGTGGATTTCGTTTCCCGTTTTTTTGTACCCAATTCCGTGATCGGCGAAGACCCTGTTACCGGTTCGGCACACGCTACCCTGATCCCATACTGGGCACAACAACTGAACAAACAGGACCTGGTGGCCGTTCAGCTCTCCAAAAGAAAAGGACATCTCTGGTGCAGTTCCATAGGCGACCGGGTAACCATCTCCGGCCAGGCGATTCTCTATATGAAGGGTGAGTACTTTATAAAGTGAGTCGTCGAGCGGCAGTGGTGAATGGGCAATGGGCAATTGTGAATGGGCAATAAAATTACCTCGCTACTGCCCACTGCCCACTCACTACTATCTACCTGATAGCGAGTAAGGCCGGCGTGGTGAGTAGTCAGTAGTGAGTGGGCAGTAAATTACTGACTACTCCCTACTCATCACTCCCTACTCCCTACTCCCTACTACTCACCACTCACCACTCACCACTGCCCAATCCCACTCAGGAATCCCTATATTTACACCCATTCCAACACCATTGACAATTGCCCATTCACAATTCACTGCCCCGGCCAGCGGAACAGCTGTTGCAGTGAGTGACACAACGAAGATGAGTACAGAACAGAAAGGACACCAACTGATCATATATACCGACGGCGCATCGCGCGGAAACCCTGGTCCGGGAGGATACGGGGTTGTTCTTTTATGGGGCGATAAACGCAAGGAACTTTCCGGCGGTTACCGCCTTACCACCAACAACCGGATGGAATTGATGGCCGTGATCGTTGCGCTGGAATCGCTTACCAAAAAACATATTCCCGTTACCATCTACACCGACAGCCAGTACGTGGTGAACACGGTTGAAAAAAAATGGCTCGATAACTGGATCCGTACCGATTTTAAAGGCGGTAAAAAAAACCGGGACCTGTGGATGCATTACCATGAACTGTCCAAACATTTCAGGATCCGTTTTCACTGGGTGAAAGGACATGCCAGCAATGCCATGAACAGACAAAGAATACGAAGCAGAAAACACATGACACAGCAGGCACATATCCTCTGCAGCTGGAGTGGTGGTAAAGACAGCTGTTTTGCACTGATGCAGTCCATACAGCAGGGCTGCCGGCCGCAGGTGTTACTGAACGTGCTGAATGAAGAGGGCCGGATATCCCGGAGTCATGGTATTCCTGCCGACATCCTGCAGGCACAGGCTGCAGCCATGCAACTACCCATACACCTGATCAGCAGCAGCTGGCAGGAATATGAAGCAAAATTTGTAAGTGCTTTACAACAACTGACCCGATCTTATACCCTAACCCACGCAGTGTTTGGCGATATTGACCTGCAGGCCCACCGCGACTGGGAAGAAAATGTATGTGCGCAGGCCGGCCTCACAGCCCTGTTACCCCTCTGGCAGCAGAACAGAAAAGAATTGGTATACCAGATGCTGGATTCAGGCATAGAAACCATGATTGTAAGCTGTAATACCATCATGGGCGAGCGGTTCCTGGGCAAAATGCTCACACCCGGACTAGTGGCCGAACTGGAAGCCTTAGGAGTGGATGTTTGCGGTGAGAACGGCGAGTTTCATACACTGGTATTGAACTGCCCCTTATTCAACAAAGCCCTGAAAGTGCTGGCCGGAAAAAGATTACTGCATAACGGGTATTGGTTCACCGAACTGTCCCTGGCCTGAATGATCAGGAACAAAACAAAGAAACCCTTCTTTCGGGAAGGGTTTCTTGTTAAATGCTATTGAATGAATTAAGCCAGTTTCTCCTGGGCTAAATAATTTTTGGCAAGATAATAGGTTCCGAACAGTACTGCAGAGAATACAACGGTAGCCACCAGGCTGTTGGCATAAAACGGCAGTGCATCGCCATAGGTCAGGATCAGTCCCTGGAAGGTTTTAGGACGGTTCAGACCAAAACCCCGATCGCTGGCCCAAACCAGGAAATTGGATACCAGGAAATAAGTGGTGGGTGCAGCCAAAGCAGCTATCACCACATTGCTCACGCGGTTTTTCCTGATCAGGAATCCAAAACTGGTGATACCCGCAAAAAGCAGGTAATTTACCCATTGACCATCATAGAAGCCCATGATACTGCTCATGCCATTGATATATAACACCTGGTACAACAGGTCAGACAGGAACATGGATAAGAGCGGTAAGGCAAAAGCCCATTTTTTATCTGCAACAAACAGGGCGCCACTGAACAGTCCGATGGCGATCTGCGGTGCAAAACCCATGGGGCGGTTAGGCATGATACGGTATACAGCACTTACCAGTACCATCAAAACGAGCGAAAGAATAAGCGAACGGTTGATTTTCATCTGATCATTAGTTTCAGCACAAAAATAGGCCTTCTGGCGATTATGAACGTTGCATTTTTCCTCATACTGTGCATAAGCTTCAGGAAACCGGAACAAAAGCCTTGAACAACGTACAATGTCCCGAAGCCTCAATGGTATAAGGCTCATTGGCAAATACTACAAAAGCTTCGCCCCTTTTCAGTGCCAAACCATTGTTTACCACAGCGCCCCCTTCGGTAAGCACCCATATTTCCAGTGAAGAGGCTTTGCTGCTGTATGCAATGGTAGCGGTAAGGTCGATCCTGGCGATCCCGAAATCGGGTACCGGGCAGGGGTACACCCGCTCTCCGGGCAATACCTGGTTACCCGGCATCACCTGTGGCTGAACGGTTTCGAAAATGGTATGTTTCACCAGTTCGGGAACATCGATATGTTTATCGGTAAGCCCGGCCCTGAGTACATTATCGCTGTTGGCCATCAGTTCTATACATTGGCCCTCCATGTATGCATGCGGAACACCGGCCCCCTGGAATACCGCTTCTCCCGGGTTCACTTTCACAATATTGAACAGGTACAGGGAGAATACAGCGCGGTCAATATCCCCGATCTCGGTCCTGCCTTCATACAGTTTGGCCACCCACCATCCGGGTTGTTCCCGGGTAAGCAGATCTTCCTTTTTCTTCCGGATCTCCCTTTTGATCAGGTTAGCCAACAAGGCATTGACTTCCGGTTGCTGCATCTCCATCACAAAGCGGTACAACTCTTTCAATCCCTCCTTACGGAAATAAGGAAGCAGCACATTGAATTCAGGAGTTTCCTCCAGCGTTTTTTCGATGGCAGCAAGGGAAGTGAATCCATGCAATAACCAGAACTCGCCCAATGCCACCATTATTTCCGGTTTATGATTCCTGTCTTTGTAATTGCGGTATGGAGCGTTGATGGGGATACCTTCCGCCTCTTCCCTGTCGAAACCTTTTTCAGCCTCTTCCTTGGTAGGATGTACCTGTATAGAAAGCATCTTGCTCACATCCAGCACTTTGAACAGGTAGGGCAACTCACCAAAACGGTCATATACTTTTTCCGACAACACGGATTCGGGGTTTTCCTTGCAAACAGTATAGAGCGAACGATCACCATCCCGCATCAGCAGGTTGGCCGGCGCCGAAGGGTGTGCCCCCATCCAGTATTCTGCAAATGGCTGGTGTTCAGCATTATTAAGCCCCAGGAACTGAGGTAAAAATGTAAACCCTCCCCAGGCATAATGTCTGGTCCTGCCTTTTAATTTATAGATTCTTTCCACGATTCTGATCAGGTATTAATTACGCGTATTTTCCTATAACGCTGAAATGCCGGGGTTCTTGTATCATCTGCTAATTTTAACGTTTACCAACGCATATGAGTCAGAACCAGCAAAAAGGTAACCAGGGCGAGTCATTCGCTGCCGCTTACCTGGAGAAATCAGGCTATACCTTACTGGAACGCAACTGGCGTTTCCGGCACTGGGAAGTAGATATTATTGCCTCGAAGAACGGCTTCCTGCATTTCATTGAAGTAAAAACAAGACATTCACTGCGCTATGGCCGGCCGGAAGAAAGTATCACCCGCGACAAAATGAACAACCTCCGCAACGCCGCTGAAGAATACCAGTACCTGCATCCTGAATGGAAATATATCCAGTTCGATGTAGTGGCCATCACCCTGGTAAACGAAGAGATCAAGGAGATCTTCCTCATAAAAGACGTCTATTTCTAAGTCAAAAGTCAAAAAGGACGCTATTTTTTATTTTTGACTTTTTACTTATTTAAGCCCTCTTTCCATCATTTTCTCCACCATCTTATACGTTGCAGGACAGTATTCGATATTCTGCTGGTGTACATGGATGTATTCCACCATTTTCTTTTTCTTCAGGTGAGGGAAACCGGCACAGTCTTCGGGGCGCACTTCGTAGATGCTGCACATATTGTTTTCCAGGTTCAGGAACTGGCAGGGCTGTTTCACGTTCACCCAGTCGCCGGCCTTCTTATCAAACTCGAGCCATTTTTCTTTGAATTCATTCGAACTCATGTCAAAATGAGCGGCTATGCGTTTGATGTCTTTATTGGTGAAAGTAGGTGTCATGCTTTTGCAGCAATTGGCGCAGCTCAAACAATCCACTTCCTGCCACACTTCCGCATCGATCTGTTCGGCGATCTTATCGAGATGACGTGGCGGGTTCTTTTCGATCTTTCCTAAATAACGTTTGAATGCTTTCTGGTTATGGCGTACTTTTTGTTTGAAGGAACGGAGATTGACTTGCATTATCATTACGAATTGTCGAATTACAAATGGTGGATCAGGGGTCGCTATTAAAATTTAGAACCGGCAATATCGAATAACCTAACTTCAATTCCAAAAACAGTTTTATGCGATCACCGCAGCCCCCGTCGGTCCATCCGGCAATCCGCTAAAACGTTAATCCGTCAATCCATGTGGGAAGCTTATAAGAAAGGATACAAAGCCTGGCTTCGGCTGGAGAAATCATTGAGCGACCATTCAGTGGAAGCCTACCTGCGCGATGTGAACAAACTCACCGACTACCTGCAATCGGTACAGAAAATGGTAGCACCTGCTGACCTTACCCTGAAAGACCTGCAGGCATTCATCCGGTGGATCGGCGAACTGGAACTTACGGCCACATCGCAGGCGAGGATCATTTCGGGCATCCGGAGTTTTTACCGGTATTGCCTGATAGAACAGATCTCAACAACCGACCCCTCTACCCTGCTTGAAGCGCCAAAAACAAGAAGGAAATTACCCGATGTGCTCAGTTTCGAAGAGATCGAGTTCCTAATGGCACAGCTCGACCAAAGTACCCCCGAAGGCGGCAGGAACAAAGCCATCCTCGAAACCATGTACAGTTGCGGCTTACGCGTAAGCGAGGTGGTGAATTTGAAAATATCCTGTCTTTACCTGGATGTTGGTTTCATCCGCGTGATCGGTAAAGGAGATAAGGAACGGCTGGTGCCCATCGGCCGGGAGGCAAGCAAATATATCCGGATCTATAAAGAAAATATCCGCGTACACCAGCCGGCAATACCCGGTTTTGAGGATATTCTCTTCCTGAACAATCGCGGAAAGAACCTGAGCCGCGTCATGATCTTTTATATCATACGCGACCTGGCCCGGAAAGCAGGCATCACCAAACAGATCTCACCACATACCTTCCGTCATTCCTTTGCCACTCACCTGGTAGAAGGCGGGGCCGACCTGCGTGCCGTTCAGGAAATGCTGGGACATGAAAGCATTACCACCACCGAGATCTATACCCACCTGGACCGTGATTTCCTGCGCGATACCCTGCAACGTTTTCATCCTGCTTACCGTGTAACGGAAAATGATCTGTAACGGCCCGGGAAAAAGAACAGCCCGGTCTTAGCTTCACAAACCTTAACACTTATCCCCGTTTGCCGCTACCCAAAATCACTTATGTTTGTCGGATCAAAATAAACAAGTATGAAAAAAATCGTCCTGATCGCTGCACTTGTATGCAGTGTTTCCAGCTTTGCACAGGTTAGAATGCCTGCCCCGAGTCCTGCACAGAAACTGACACAGGAATTTGGACTGGGAACCATTGAAGTGAATTATTCCCGTCCCGCACTGAAGGGTCGCAGCCTGTTTAAAGACAACAGCGACCTGGCCCCACTGGGTAAAATATGGCGTACCGGTGCCAATGCCGCTACCCGTATCAGCTTTACAGACAGGGTAATGATGGGCGGAAAATTACTGGATACCGGCGCTTATGTGCTCTATACCATTCCCGGAAAAGAATACTGGGAGATCATCATCAACAAAGGCCTGAAAAATTCAGGACTGGACGGATACAAGGAAAGCGAAGACGTGAACCGCTTCAAAGTAAAATCAGAGAAGAACGGTACATCCGTAGAAACCTTCACCATCCAGTTCGACAATGTCCTGGCTGAAAGCTGCAACCTGCAGATCATGTGGGGTACTACACTGGTGAATATTCCCATCAGTGTAAATGTAAAAGACCGTATCCGCGCGCAGGTAGAGAAAGCGCTGACTGCTGAAACACCTAACCCGGGCGCCTACCAGGCGGCTGCCAATTTTTATTACGAGTGGGATAAAGACCTGAACAAAGCCCTGGTGAATGCCACCAAAGCCACACAGGCCAATCCAAAAGCTTTCTGGCTCTTCCTGTTGCAGGCAAGGATCCAGCAGGGTCTGGGCGATAAGACCGCTGCCAAAACCAGTGCTGAAAAATGTATCGAACTGGCCCAGGAAGCCAAGAACGATGATTATGTACGCATGGCTACCGACCTGATCAAAAAATTATAGGTAATAAATTCAGATACTACACAAAACGAAGAGCGGTTCCGGTATGTACCCGAACCGCTCTTCGTTTATATAATATCCATTCAGCAGGTGGTGATCCAGATCCGGCCCCTTTCTGCTGCTGTGTTATTTTGCTTCCGCCATATCTGGGATCTTCTCCACTTTATAAGCCCCTGCATCCAGTTTGGCCTTGGTTTCGCTGAAGGCTTTGAGTGTTTCTTCAATATCCGCATCCGTATGCGCCGCCGTTGGGATCAGCCGGTAAATGATATGTCCTTTCGGGATCACCGGATACACCACGATCGAACAGAAGATCCGGTAATTCTCACGCAGGTCCATCACCATGGCGGTTGCTTCTTCCACACCGCCTTTCATGTATACCGGCGTTACCATGGTGTTGGTATTACCGATATCAAACCCTCTTTCTTTCAATCCGGCCTGCAGTTTCAGTGCATTCTTCCACAAACGCTCTTTCAGTTCAGGTTGTGTTTGCAGCAGTTCCAGCCTTTTCAGGTTACCGATCACGATCGGCATCGGTAAACTTTTGGCAAAGATCTGCGAGCGGATATTATAACGGATATAATCAATGATGGCCTTATCGCCCGCCATAAAGGCACCGATAGAGGCCATGGACTTGGCAAAAGTGGAGAAATACAGGTCGATCCCGTCCTGGCAATCCTGCTCCTCACCTGCCCCGGCGCCGGTTTTGCCCAGGGTACCAAAACCATGCGCATCATCTACCAGTAAACGGAATTCGAATTTCTGTTTCAGGTCAATGATCTCTTTCAGCTTACCCTGGTCTCCGGCCATGCCAAACACACCTTCGGTGATCACCAGGATACCGCCGGTCTTCTGTTTTTCGATCAGTGCCGTGGCTCTTTCCATCTGCTTCTCAAAATCTTCCACATCATTATGCTTGAATACATAGCGGTGACCGGGATGCAAACGCAGGCCATCAATGATACAGGCATGACTTTCCGCATCGTATACGATCACATCGTGACGGCCACAAATAGCATCGATGGCGCTCATGATACCCTGGTAACCAAAATTCATGAGAATGGCATCTTCCTTTTTCTCAAATGCAGCCAGTTCTTTTTCTAACTGTTCGTGGTAATTGCTGTTTCCGCTCATCATACGCGCACCCATCGGCAAAGCCAGCCCGAATGTAGCGGTAGCTTCCGCATCGGTCTTTCGGATCTCCGGGTGATTGGCCAGTCCCAGGTAGTTATTCAGGCTCCAAACGATCATTTCCTTACCACGGAATACCATTCGGTTGCTGATCTCTCCTTCCAGTTTGGGAAAAGCAAAATATCCATGCGCCCGCTCACGGTGCTGACCCAGCGGACCGTAATTCTTTAACAGTTTTTCAAAGATGTCTGCCATATTATCAAATCGTTACTTTGGTGAAAAATCGATGCAAAGGTAAACTTTTAGCCCCTAAAGGGCAAGCGCAATTATCCACCTTGGCTTATCTTCACAGCGTAAATGGCGGGTTTACTGGCCTTTCACAATCCCAAAAACGAACAAATTGACCCCATGAAGAAATTGATTCTACCCTTTTTAGCCTGTTTGCTGGTTGTCACCGTACAGGCGCAGAAACCCATGCAAACCGGTGCCGGAGAAGTCATTCAACGCCCCAAACTGGTGGTGGGTATCGTAGTTGACCAGATGCGATGGGATTATCTCTATCGTTTCACCCCCCTGTTCAAAGCGAACGGTGGTTTTAAAAGGATGCTGGGTGAAGGATTTTCCTGCGAGAATACGCTGATCCCCTACGCGCCAACCGTAACTGCCTGTGGACATACCGCCACATATACGGGCAGTGTTCCTGCCATACATGGCATTACCGGCAATAGCTGGTGGGATAACCAGCTGATGCGTGCGGTGTATTGCAGTGAGGACAAATCCGTGAAAGGCGTTGGCGGCAAAAGTGAGGAAGACGGACAGATGAGCCCCAAAAATATGCTCACCACTTCCATCTGCGATGAGTTGCGAATGGCTACCAATTTTAAAAGCAAAGTGATCGGTGTGGCATTGAAAGACCGTGGCTCCATCCTGCCAGCGGGCCATGCAGCCAATGCGGCATATTGGTATGAGGGTAAGTCGGGTAACTTTATTACCAGTACTTATTATATGAATGAATTGCCCGACTGGGTAAAAAATTTCAATAACCGAAAACTGGCCGATTCTCTCTACAAACTGAACTGGAACCTGGTCATGCCGAAAGAAACCTATACGCAATATGCAACAGAAGACGTAAAAGAGTATGAGGGCAAACCCTTCGGTAAAGACGCCACTGGTTTTCCCTATGATCTTTCAAAATATATCGGTAAAGATTATGGTAAGATCTCTTCTACCCCTTATGGCAACACATTGACCACAGAAATGGCCAAAGCAGCCATAGCAGCAGAGAAATTGGGCAAAGGAGAAGCCACAGATTTCCTGGCGGTAAGTTTTTCTTCACCCGATTATATCGGTCATGCATTTGGTCCCAACTCCTGGGAAACTGTAGACGGGTATATCCGTTTAGATGAAGAACTCGGTAAATTATTTGCTTACCTGGATGCCACGGTGGGTAAAAATCAATACACTGCCTTTTTAACTGCCGATCACGCCGTGGCGCATGTGCCTGGTTTTATGAAAGAGCATAAACTGCCGGGTGGTGTGATGGATGATATGGGCATCATGAAAGACATGAATACAAAACTGAAAGAGAAATTCGGTATAACGAATACGGTGGTAAGCATGTACAATTACCAGGTACACCTCAATCACCCCGCGATCGATTCCGCCAAACAGGACATAGCAACCATCAAAGACTGGATCGTAGGATACCTGAAAAAGAATGAAGCGGTGGCCAATGTATTCCCCACTTCTGAGATCATGACCACTCCCATCAATAAAACCCTGCGTGACATGCTGGCCAACGGATTTTTCCCGCGCCGCAGCGGCGATATTCAGGTCATTCTGAAACCGGGTTATATTGAAGGTGGCGCCACAGGAACCACGCATGGTTTATGGTATCCTTATGATGCACATATCCCATTGTTATGGTATGGATGGGGCATCAAAAAAGGAAAGACCAACCGGGAGACCTACATGACCGATATTGCCGCCACACTGGCCGCTATGCTGCACATACAGATGCCCAGCGGATCGGTGGGCAAAGTGATCGAAGAAGTGATGAAATAAGCGTTTCCCTGTTTTGCCACAAAAAAAGCGACTGTTGTAAGTTTTTCCCTGGTAGCCCGTCTACCCCAAAAAAAATTATGAAAACAATGAAAACATTTGCCGCCATCCTGCTCATGACAGGCTTTTTGTCCACCGGTGCTTTGGCACAACAGAAAGAAACACCCAAGGAGCACAAATGCACCAAAGCGTGTACCAAGGAAAAACACGCTTATGCACACGGCGAAAAAGGCCATACCTGCGGGGAAGCCTGTAAAAAAATGATGGATAAAAAAGGAAAAATGTAATTCAGTTGTGTAAAAAGAAAAGCCATCCCGCACCAGGCAGGATGGCTTTTTTTATTACAACCAGCGTGTTATTTAGCCAGTTTTGCTTGTAAGTTCTGATCCAGAGCATCCAGGAACTCTTCCGTGTACAGGTAATGTTCACCATGGTTCACTTTATTACCATGGATACAGATGGCCAGGTCTTTGGTCATTTTACCGCTTTCTACGGTCTCAACGCAAACCTGCTCCAATGCATGACAGAAATGGATCAGCTCCTGGTTGCCATCCAGTTTACCGCGAAACTCCAGTCCTCTTGTCCAGGCAAAAATGGAAGCGATCGGGTTGGTAGATGTAGGTTTCCCTTTCTGGTGTTCGCGATAGTGACGGGTAACGGTTCCGTGTGCGGCTTCCGCTTCCATGATCTTTCCGTCGGGAGTGATCAGGGTGGAAGTCATCAGGCCCAGTGAACCAAATCCCTGTGCAACGGTATCGCTCTGTACATCACCATCGTAGTTCTTACAGGCCCATACAAAATTACCGTTCCATTTCAGTGCACTGGCCACCATGTCATCGATCAGGCGATGCTCGTAAGTGATCCCTGCAGCATCAAAAGCAGTTTTGAACTCTTTCTGGTAGATCTCTTCAAAAATGTCTTTGAAACGTCCGTCATATTTTTTCAGGATGGTATTCTTGGTAGACAGGTACAAAGGCCATTTTTTGCTCAATGCGGTATTGAAACAGCTGCGGGCAAATCCTTTAATGCTCTCGTCCGTGTTATACATGGCCAGGGCAACGCCATCTCCTTTGTAGTTGAACACTTCATATTCCTGGGTGGTGCCATCTTCTCCTTCGAATTTGATGGTGAGTTTACCTTTTCCCTTGGTAACAAAATCGGTGGCACGGTACTGGTCGCCAAATGCGTGACGGCCGATACAGATCGGAGCGGTCCAGTTAGGAACCAGACGCGGCACATTCTTGCAAACGATCGGCTCACGGAACACGGTACCATCCAGGATATTACGGATGGTTCCGTTAGGACTCTTCCACATTTGTTTCAGCTTGAACTCTTCCACGCGCTGCTCATCGGGTGTGATCGTGGCACATTTGATACCTACGCCATATTGTTTAATGGCATTGGCGGCATCAACCGTAACCTGGTCGTTGGTCTCGTCGCGGTACTCCATTCCCAGGTCATAATATTTGATATCCACTTCCAGGTAAGGAAGGATCAGTTTGTCTTTGATGAACTTCCAGATAATGCGGGTCATTTCGTCACCATCCAGTTCTACCACCGGATTGGCCACTTTGATTTTTTGTGCCATAATAATTCCTTTTGGTTAATATAAAACGTGAACAAATGTAGCACTTTATCAGGTTTGCGGGAGGTATCCAACGCAGTAGTTTTTATCAAAAATTACGCAAAAAATAACCAGCCATTCTCATACATTCACGATCAGTACCGGTATGGGTAACTGGTGGCGTACGTCTTCGATCGTTTCCCCGAAGATATAATCCTTCAGTCCCGAGTGGCGGTGCGCTCCCATCACCAGCATGTCTGCCCGGGTCTCTTTTACGATCCGGACGATCTCTTTTACCCGGCTGCGGTAACCGATCACGGCTTCAGCCGTATAACCCTTCTGCTGTAACTGCGATGCGTAGTTTTCGAGACGAAGTGTATCGCGGCGGGTCTCATCATCATCACTGGCTTCGCCCAGGTACCTGGCTGAGGCGCTTTCCACCACGTGCAGCAAAATAAAAGAAACCTGCCTGTTACCCTGCGCCAGTGCATGTGCGATCAGCTTTTCATCCGAAGGGGAAAAATCCAGGGCCACGGCAATACGGTTGATCTGTTGTACCTGCAGGTTATCGAGGGCAATGGTTTCGCCATGCATGCTGTCGCGGTGTTTCAGCATCCTTTTCCGGATCAGCGGCAGGAAGGTCATGGTAAGGAACAGCCACACAAAGACCAGTATCGCTACCATCAGCAGGCTTTTCCAGTACCAGGCAGTATCTGATCCAAATACTTTCCAGACTTCCTCTCCTACCAGCCGAACGTTCAGGAACACCAGTACCAGTGCTACCAGCCAGGAGAGCAGTTTTACATAATTTTTGATGGCATACTGGCCCATCGTCTTTTTATCGCTCACGAAATGGATCAGGGGTATCACGGCAAAACCGAGTTGCAGGCTCAGGATCACCTGGCTGAACACGAGCAGGTTGTCCACTTCAGACTCACCATATACCAGTATCACCACTACTGCCGGTACAATGGCGATCAGCCTTGTCAGCAAACGGCGCAGCCAGGGATTGATGCGCAACTGCAGGTAACCTTCCATAACGATCTGCCCGGCAAGTGTACCGGTTAAAGTGGAACTCTGCCCGGCAGCGATCAATGCCACTGCAAACAGAACAGGAGCAAGTTTACTACCCAGCAGGGGGGCCAGCAGCTTATGTGCATCCTGTATCTGCGCCACCTGCGTATTCCCTGATGTAAAAAATACGCTCGCTGCCAGTACCAGGATGGCCGCATTTACAAAAAAAGCGGCATTCAGGGCGATGGTGCTGTCAATGATATTGTATTTAATGGCTCTGCGGATACCACCTGCATCGTTGCTGATCTTACGGGTCTGCACCAGCGCGGAATGCAGGTACAGGTTATGCGGCATTACAGTGGCTCCAATGATACCTACTGCGATATACAGGGCTTCGTGACTAAGCGCCGTTGGAACGAAACCTTTTGCCACCTGGTCCAGCTGGGGTTTGGCCAGCAGGATCTCTATCAGGAAAGAACCACCGATAATGGCTACCAGGCAAATGATAAAAGCTTCCATTTTACGGATGCCCCAGCGTTGCAGCAACAGGAACAGGAAAGTATCCAGTACGGTGATGACCGTTCCCCAGATCAGGGGCAAACCGGTGAGCAGGTGAATACCGATGGCCATACCCAGCACTTCCGCCAGGTCGCAGGCCGCAATGGCCAGTTCGGCCAGCACATACAAACAGAAATTCACCAGTGGCGGATAAGCTTCCCGGTTGGCCTGTGCCAGGTCGCGGCGGCGAACGATGCCCAGTCTGGCGCTCAGGCTTTGCAGCAGCAATGCCATCAGGTTACTCATCAACAAGACCCAGATCAGCTGGTAGCCGAATTTGGCACCTCCCTGCAGGTCAGTGGCCCAGTTGCCCGGGTCCATATATCCCACACTTACCAGGTAAGCAGGGCCGATATAGGCCAGCACCCGGCGCCATCCCTTGCGGGGGGCCGTGGTGTCTACCGACTCGTGAACTTCACTCAGTGATTGGTCTGTATGCGAACGGTTCATCATGTTATACGGGTTTTACAAACAAGGCCTGCGCCAGTTGCTGGCTGATGGCAAACGGGTTCTGGTTCCGGATCTTGATCTCGATGGAATGATCAAAACTGAATTTGCGTTTGATCTCCAGCCGGGTTCCGATACCGATATGTTTGTGTTTTAGTAATTCGAGCAGTTCGGTCGACTGGCTGCCTACCCCGCTCACTTCCGCCATGCGGTTCAGGGGAAGATCGATCAGGTTCACCTGGACCTGTACGGCCATCTTACCGTGGCTGTCGGGAATGGGATCGCCATGCGGGTCGAACTTGGGATACCCCAGGAAAGCATCCAGTTTCTCCACGAGTTTTTTGCTGCTGATATGTTCCAGCTCCTCTGCCACATCGTGCACTTCATCCCAGCCAAACTGCAGTTTGTCTACCAGGAAATATTCCCATAACCGGTGTTTGCGCACAATGGCCAATGCCAGCTTTTTACCCTCGCTGCTTAAACGTACTCCCTTGTATTTCTCGTAACTCAGCAATTTTTTGGCCTTCAGTTTCTTCAGCATATCAGTAACCGATGCCGCTTTGGTATGCAGTTCTGCCGCCAGTTCATTGGTAGAAACGTTGCCCTCGCCCTGTTGCAGGTGGAAAATGGCTTTGATATAATTCTCTTCGGTGATGGAGAAACTCATAAACGCTAAAATTATTTTTAGGTAAATCTAAAAATAATTCTTCATGTTAGCATGCCTCTTATGACCACTTGTGCCGAAAACTGTATTTTTATCGAAATATTCTGTTATGAAAAAATGCCTGCCATGGCTCCTGCTACTGGTCATCAGCTGGGGTTGCCAGGATAAGAAAGTGGATCTTTCCGGCGACACTCCGGTCAAGGTCAGTGATTTTATCGCGGCATTTCGCAAGATCAATCCGCCATATTCGGTGTCTGACAGCAATATCCAGAAAGTGGCCGATACGGTCACCATTGGTTATAAAGCACTGCTGCAGTTCTTTCCCGACAGTTCCCTGAAGCAGATCGTAGGTACTGCCAAAAAAATCCAGGTACACCCGGTAGGCATCATTGAAAAAGAAAAGGAGAATTACCTGTTGGTGAACCTGGTGGTTCCGAAGAAGAATATCCACCTGGCCGTTTTTGTGCTCGACAAAAAAAATAAATACCTGGCTTCCAAAGAATTACTGACACAAAAGAACAACGATGAATACCAGCATGCGGTATCCGTGAACCGGGAACCCACTTTCCTGGTAAGCAAAGAAAAAATGGGTAAGGATAACAGCCTGAAATTCTCCCGTACCGGCTGGGTGTACACCAGTGAAGGCATTTTCATGGTAGTGGTGAACGATTCTAACGAGGATCCTGCCAAGACAGATGTCATCAACCCTATTGATACCTTACCCAGGAAAAACAAATACAGTGGCGATTATGTACAGGACAAGAAGAACTTTATCTCTATCCGGGATACCAAAAAGCCGAATGTATACCAGTTCTTCATCCACTTCGAAAAGAACAACGGCAGCTGCACCGGGGAGCTGAAAGGAGAAATGATCATGCAGTCGGCCAACACGGCCATATTCAAGGAGAACGGCGACCCCTGCCTGATCGATTTCCGTTTTGAGGGCAATGAGATCACCCTGAAAGAAACCGGCAGCTGTGGCAATCATCGCGGCATCAAATGTTATTTCGACGATACGTTCATCCGAAAAAAAGAACCTCGTACCCCTAAAAAGAAAAAAAGCGCCTGATCGTTCCTGCAGTGCCCAAAACATGGTCAGCCTGCTCCGGAACAGGTTACCCACATAACAATGTGTAAAAAATACATTTTATCAAAATACAAGTATCTTGCAACGCTAATCATCACCAAACCCCTATTTAAATGAATTTTCGTAATTACCAGGTCCCTTATCAGATCAACGATGCGTATGCTGCCAAAGCCGCTTATTTCTCTATGGAATTCGCGATCCATCAGCCCCTGAAGATCTATAGCGGCGGACTTGGTTTTTTAGCAGGCTCACACCTGCGTAGTGCTTTTGAACTGCGGCAGAATATGATCGGTATCGGTATCCTCTGGAAATACGGCTACTACGATCAGAAACGCAACCAGGATCAGACCCTGGAAGTAAGTTTCATGGAAAAATATTACAGCTTTCTGGAAGATACCGGTATCAAATTCCAGATATTGATACACGAGCACCCGGTATGGGTAAAAGCCTGGTACCTGAATCCGGATACTTTCTGCAGTGCCCCGCTGTTTTTGCTGAGTACGGACCTGCCTGAGAACGATTATGTATCACAGACAATCACACACCGCTTATACGATGCCAATGTGGCCACCAAAGTGGCCCAGTTCATCCTGCTCGGGGTGGGCGGCGCCAAACTGGTGGATGAACTGGGTTTTAACCCCGATGTATACCATTTGAACGAAGCACATGGGCTTTCTTCGGCGTTTTACCTGCTCAACAAATACAAGAACCCCGAAAAAGTAAAAGAGAAACTCGTTTTCACCACGCATACCCCTGAAGAAGCGGGTAATGAGAAACACGATATCTATCTCTGCCATAAAATGAGCTATTTCTGTGGTCTCAGCATCGATGAGGTCCGCAAACTAACCGGTATTCATGATGACCAGTTCAACCATTCCCTGGCAGCCCTGCGTTTTGCACGTAAGGCCAATGGCGTATCCGCACTGCATGGTGTGGTAAGCCGCGAAATGTGGTCTCATTACGAAGGTATCTGCCCCATCGCTTCCATTACCAATGCACAGAACTGGCGTTACTGGGCCGATAAACAAAGTTATCGGGCCATGGAAGAAGGGAATGATATTGCCTTTGATGACCGCAAGAACTACCTGAAAAAACGGGCATTTGAGATTGTAGCAGATCAGACCGGTAAGATATTCGATCCCAACATACTCACAATTGTATGGGCCCGCCGCTTTGCCGGTTACAAACGTGCAGATATGCTCACGTATGATATGGACCGTTTTGAAAAACTACTCAGCAATCAGAAATACCCGGTACAGATTATCTGGGCAGGCAAACCCTACCCACAGGACTTTCCGGCCATCTCCCAGTTCAATAATCTCGTGCACCTGAGTAAAAACTATAAAAATGTGGCGGTTCTGGTGGGATATGAACTGGCATTGAGCAAACGCCTCAAACAGGCTGCAGATATCTGGCTGAACAACCCTCGTGTACCCAGAGAGGCTTCCGGAACCAGTGGTATGACCGCAGCCATGAACGGCGCCGTGAATTTTTCTACCGACGACGGATGGATACCCGAATTCATCAACCATGGCAACAACGGTTTCGTGGTTCCCAAAGCCGATTATGCAAACATGACCGTACACGAACAGGACGAATACGACCTCAACAAAATGTACGAAATACTGGAACAACAGATACTGCCATTGTATTATGACAATTATGAAACCTGGAGACAGATCCAGAAAAATGGCATGCGCGATGTACGCTTCCAGTTCGACAGTAACCGGATGGCACATGAATACTATGAGATCATGTACAAAGGATAATTCAATTCAAAAGTCAAAATTCAAAAGTTAAAAGTTAACCAGTAACTTTATTTTTGAATTTTGACTTTTGAATTTTTACTTTGCCTCCCATGTCTAACAAGATCGTAGTAGCCATCACCGGTGCCAGCGGGGCGATATATGCCAAACTGCTTCTAGACAAACTGGTAGCGTTGCAAGGCCAGTACACAGAAGTGGGTATTGTGATGAGCCGGAATGCCAAAGAGATCTGGGCTTCGGAACTGGGCAACCAGGATTACCTGAACTACCCCTTCCGTTATTTTGAAAAACACGATTTCTCTGCGCCTTTTGCCTCCGGTTCGGCCAGGTACAATAGCATGATCGTAGTTCCCTGCAGCATGGGCACTCTGGGCAGGATAGCACAGGGCATCAGTGATGACCTGGTTACCCGTGCAGCGGATGTGATCCTGAAAGAAAGAAGAAAACTCATCCTCGTGGCCAGGGATACCCCATACAGCCTGATCCATATCAGGAATATGGAACAGATCACTTTGGCCGGCGGGATCATCTGCCCCGCTACCCCCTCTTTTTACAGCCATCCCCGCACCATCGAAGAAGTTGCCGCCACGGTAGTAGACCGTGTGCTGGATCTTGCCGGACTAAACCTCAACAGTTTCCGCTGGGGACAGGAGAATGGGAATGATGAATAATGAATGATGAAGTGCAAGAAAGTTCATCATTCATCATTCCTTGCTCATCATTCAATATTCAACCAGGCTGCTTCAAAAAGGGTAGTCTCCATTTTTGATTTTATTTTTTTGTATTCACAATAACTACGAGAATCCTGAAAAAAGAAAACCGCCTCAATGGTTATATTGAGACGGTCTCTTTTTGTTGTCAATTTCATTGGAGTAGTATTGATCCGGCAGCTAACTATTTACTACCCAAAATATCGGCTCCTTATTTTTTTACATACCCATAATATTCTTCGTCGGTAGCACAATCCCACCAAACCGGCATACTCCAGATATTGGGAGCGTTAGCAAATGCGTTCACAGCAAGTGCATTTGTCAGATTATAGTTTAACTCAAGTGTTGTTGGCAACATAAAACGGCGTGGCCAATACCTTGGATCCGTTTTGGAAGCACCGGTATAAAGAGCTGTTCCTGCAAATAACGGTCCACGATCAAATCCGGGATAAACTACACCAAAACCGGCTATATTACCAGTACTAAAATTTAAACGACGCATATCGTTCCAATTCTCAATACTACAACCCATGGCAATATACTTTTGCAACATAATGTCCGACATGGTTAAACTACCCTGTGCAACAGCACTACTCGCCATATAATCAGTAATGGCACTTTGACTCATTGGTGCCATATCAGGATTGGTTGCGGTGTATCCACTTCCCTGCCATTGACTTAATTTAGCCTGCATCATATCCATATGTGCCTGGATACCTGCTTTGTAGGCTGCATAGGCATTGGCATTATCTCCTTTCCGCATATAAACTTCCGCCTTAATAAAACACATTTCATGGTAAGTCAGGATCTCCTGGTCTGAAACGGGACGAACCTGAAATGAACCGGTAGAAGCCACAGCACCGGCGTTAAACGCGGCGGCTGAAGAATACCAGCTGACATCCGTTGAACCCTGGGCAGGTATTCCTGATGTAGCAAGAGCACTGCTGCGCAGATTTACATAAACAGTATCACCGGCATACAGGTAATTGGTACTGTTGATAAATATAGAACCCGCTTTGTAGGTAACTGTTACATTATTTCCACTTGTTGTGTAGGTACGTCCTGCCGCAACCTGGGCTGCAATAAAATTTGCACGATCCGTTGCATCAGCGATGGCATAGGTAATATTTGTATTGGCGCTAGCATAAGTTGGCGCTATTATAGAATTAGCCCCACCTTTCACTAAACGGGTGGCAGAACCATATACATCAACACCTACTGAACGATTCCAGTTATAAGATATTACTTTACCGGTAGCATCTAATTTGATATTAGACATAGCTGCCGGCACAATTTTAGTCATCCTGGGATCTACTACACCTGAACCGCGCATATTGGTCAACAGATTGTAATAGTATTGAGATATCCGCTGATTGCTTCCATAAGCAGCAAAATTAAAATTTCCGTTTGTTACAACAGGGTCACCCAGCAAATAATCCGTTACGGTGCTGTTATTAAAACCAGGGCCAACAATATTGTCAGCAATAGATTGCGGACCTTTTGACAAACAGTATAAGATCGAATCTGCATTATACAGATTAGACTTCTTTGACAGCTTAAGCATGTAACGTGCTTTCAATCCATAGCAGAACTTTATCCACTTGTTCACATCTCCACCATTCCAAAGGTCGCCTTTAGAAAGTGCAGGAGCAGAAGCATCCTGTGTTTTACTGAACAAACTGATAGCTTCATTCAGTTTTGCCATACAGCCGTTATAAATTGCTTTACCATCATCAAAAGCAGGGCTGGCTATTCCGGAAGTTGCCTGTGTATAAGGCATTTCACCATATATATCCAGCATTTGCATATAACCAAGGGCAGAGAACACATTTGCAGCTGCCATATAAGAGTAAGCCCCTCTTTTTTGGGCAGAATTGTACATATCGTTCAGATTGGAAGCCACTTCCACAAACCAGGTCTGGTAAGGCGTGGTATTACCTGTATGGGCTATCCATGTAGTACTGAGGGCGTTACCTGATGCTGAATTACTATAGTAAACACCAGCAATACAGGAACTACGAAAATTAGAAACTCCTGAAGTATACTGGTAAAAATGCTCTATCCAGGGCAACCTGTTTTCAACCAATACACTTTCATTGTTCGGGTTATTCGGATCCGTGTTTACATCCAGAAATTTTTTACACGAAGTTGAGCCCATCACAAGTAGCAGAGCCAATATTAAATATTTTGAATTTTTCATGATTAGCTTTTTTTTCATTGGTTAAAACGTAATATTTATCCCGAAGGTGAAACTGGCTATAGCAGGCACACCCAGGTAATCAATACCGGTAGAACCTGAACCTCCAGTGCCACCTGCAGCGCTTACTTCAGGATCCATCCCCTTGTAGTTTGTCCACGTAAACAGGTTGGTACCTACGGCAGTTGCAGAAAGTTCCTTAATGATCTTTTTATTCTTTATCAAATCAGTAAACTGATACGTTAATGATAAAGAACGCAGTTTCACCCAATTTACAGAAGTGATGAAGTTGTAAGAATTGGCCGCATAGTTTTGCCAATATTGCTGAATCATGTAATTACCGGAATATGTGGTACCATTAATAACATAAGACTGTCCAGCAGTATAGGTTTGTGTAAAATCAGCACCCGTCTGGCTGTTTACACCAGACACTGTTACAGACTGACGATCATTCAATGTAGTACGCTTACTTAACCCGTTTGTAACCATTGCATATTCTGTACCGTTATACACATCACCTCCCTTACGAAAATCGAGCAGGAATGATAAAATCAATTTTTTGTAACGGAATGTATTGTTAAAACCACCAATAAAAGAAGGTTCGCGGTTACCTACAATCGGATTGTTGGTATTCAGCTTGTACAGACCTGTTGTTGGATCTACCTGGTAACGACCATCGGCGATCTCAACTTTCTGGGCATCCACTTCACGTAAATAACGAGTACCGGTCATCCCAAGGAAATATCCACCGTTAGGAATTGATGCCGCTTTCACGGTTCCGAACTGGGCATCTGTTGGGTAAAAATAGGCAACACCGGGAAGAAAATCTCCTAATCTGCCTTTGTTATAAGAGAAGTTCAGCATCACATCCCATGAAAAATTCTTTTGCACTATTGGCTTACCTGTAATAGACACTTCCATACCATCGTTGATAACTGAACCAGAGTTGATAGCTGTCAGGATATATCCGCTGGCATTCGATAAACGCGGCTGAGCGATCTGGTTCTTTGTCTGACTGTGATAGTAGGTATAATCCAGGCCAATTCGGCCATTCAGGAACCTGAATTCACCACCAACTTCCCATGAACTTTGAATTTCAGGTTTCAAATAAGGATTACCACTTGTGTACTGGTTACCAATTCCTGTGAAAGAACCAATACTGATTGGATTGTTCACATAAGTAAGCGTAGCATATGGATTGGCATCTTTACCAACCTGTGCCCAGCTTGCACGAACTTTACCAAAAGAAAGGACACTATTCCTAGGCAATAATTCTGTAAAAACAACAGATCCGCTTACTGAAGGATAAAAATAGGACCTATTATCTAAGGGTAAAGTAGAAGACCAGTCATTGCGTCCTGTTGCAGTAAGAAAAGCAATATTTTTATAAGAAACACCGACTTCTCCGTAAGTTCCTACCAGACGCTTCTTGGTCACTCCGTCTTTAAAAAACTGGTTAGTGGTTGCGATATTACCAAAGCTGATGGTTCCGGCTGTAATAAAGCTGTATCCCCAATGGTTTTGGCTTACCCAGTCCGTATTTTCTGTGGTATTTCCTATCATCAGACGTGTATCAAAACCTCCAAAGGTTTTATGAAAATTACTCATCACAGTAGTGGTGGTATACGTATATCCAAGCAGGTCTTTACTCAGACGTCCATTCTGGTATAAGGGACTAACTGCAGAACCCGGAGCCATATATGTATAGTCATTGGTATTGTATTGATCATAACCCAAGCGAGCGATCACATCCCACCAACTGGTGATTTTATAGTTAGCATTAATACCACCTGTAATACGCTTGGTTCCTGATGTCAACTTATCGCTATTGATTATCCAGTATGGATTATCAATATCATTTTCTAAAGGAACCGTTCCGGCAAATTTCCGGTATTGTGTACCATCCGGGTTTATATAATTTTTAATATTGAACGTCTGTGGCCAGCTATAAATAGCGCCCATAGTACCATTACCCCCGCCACTGTACAAACCTGCAGTAGTCAAGGTTCTATTTGTGTTTGCAATAGAATAAGCAACGTTCGCATTCAGGGTAAGGCGTCCATATTTCTGTTCACCATTGAACCGGAAGGTCGTTTTCTGAAAATCTGTATTTGGAACAATACCTGATTGGTTAAAATTAGAACCTGATAAATAAAAGGAACTGTTCTTTGTTCCACCGGCTACACTGACATTATTATCGTACACAACACTATTTTTGAAGAAGTCTTTAATGTTGTTATACAAAGTATCTGTAGCGGTCAGCTTTTGTCCCCATGAGCTGTAAGTGATATTATTGAAAACACCATTGCTGGCATACACACCATTGCCAAACTGAGTCTGGGCTTCAGGCACTTTATTTGCCCAGGAAGTACTTAATTTACTGGTGACATTCACCTTAACAGTACCCTCAGACCCTTTCTTAGTAGTGATAATAATAACACCGTCAGCAGCCCGTGATCCATATAAAGCCGCTGCTGCTGCACCTTTCAGAACAGACAAGCTTTCTATATCCTCCGGGTTAACGTCCATCACACGATTGGAGTAAGTTGTGTTACTACGGGAAAGACCATCTGTACCGGTATTACCAGTAACAGTAGTTGAGTTATCATAGATAACACCATCAACAACAAATAATGGCTGGTTTTGCCGGCCATCTGATGTAGAATTACCGCCACGAATGGTAATAGACGCTCCGGCACCGGCTGCACCGCTAAACTGGGTAACATTTACACCAGGCACTTTACCGGTTAACGAGTTAACCAGATTCGTGTTTTTATTTTTCATCAATTCCTGGGCACTTATCTCTGTAACAGAATATCCCAATGCCTTACGCTCTTTTTTAATACCCATGGCCGTAACAACCACCTCTCCCAACTGGGTGGCGCTCTTCACTAAGCGAACCTCCATACCGGCTCTGGCTTTTACCTTTTGTGAAACATGGCTCACATGACCAAACTCCAATATTGCGTTAGCATTTGCATTAATGGTGAATTTACCTTTTTCATCTGTTATAGTTGAACGGTTTGTACCACCCACTGTAACCGTTACTCCCGCTAGCGGTGTACCATCGTCGGAAAGCACTGTTCCACTAATGGGGACACCCTGTGCCATCAGGTTGTTTGTAATCATGCTACACATAATTAACATGATCAAACAAAAAAGTTTCCCTTTTCTCATACTTTTACTTTTTGTTTTAAAAATCAAGACAATCGTTATTCTTATATATTAATACCCTGTTTCGTAATGAAAAATTCTGCTCCTTCCCTACCTCATTCTTTACCCGATAAGAGGCAAAAAATGAGAACCCCTAATCATACCATTTCCATCAAAAATTGAACTTTCCAGCAACTTCTAACCCCGACTCATTCAGATTAACTGCACCCAGCTGAACAAAAAACCAATTCACCTATCCATCTGAATCTCGTAAAAAAGTGCATGCTTTACCGCTCTTTACGCATAAAACCGCAGGTTTCCAAAACAGCGAATGGGCCACCAATATTAAGATAATGTTAAAACAACTCCTATTATAAACCAATCTATTTTTTATTATTTTAGCTCCATCTTAATCTGGATGGAAGCAAGACATTCAAAAACTGCAAAAAGCTGCATCTATGAGGTTTTCTGCTATTGTTGGCGGGATAGACAATCAACGATACAATTACAACGGCAAGTAAATCAGTACCGAACCATCACTATGGATAGCATCAACTAAACTGTGCTGCTATTAAACAATCACCCCGATAGCCGAAATTCCGTACCGTTCAAGTGTCACGCAGTAGCGGGACGGGAACAGGAACTGATCAGGAATTTTGAATTCCCCGATAACACAACAGGTTATAAACTATCTAATATCGGATTTCATAATATCCGCAAGACAAATGAGTCTATCTGGAAGTGATGAAAGAATACAAACAAGTAAAGGGGGGTGTACATCGTATGTGAAGTAAGCGCTGGAATCAACTAAAAACAAAACTGTTTATTCCAGTTATTCTGCAAAAAAAGAGGCTGTCTCAAAAGGGACGCCTCTTCTTGTACTATACTTACCAATTTCTTAGGCGCTGGCGCCTTCTTCTACTTTTTTCTGGAAACGGAATACCAGTTTACCCTGTTCCTTATCCAGGTCGGCGATCAGCAGATCTCCATCCTTGATATTGAAATTCAGGATCTCTTCTGCCAAAGGATCTTCCAGGTATTTCTGGATGGCCCTGTGCAGCGGCCTGGCGCCAAACTGTGAATCATATCCTTTGTCGGCAATGAACGCTTTCGCCTCTGTGGTCAGTTCCAGTGAGAAACCCAGGTTCAGCAAACGTTTGCTCACGCCTTTCATCAGGATGTCGATGATGTTGAAAATATTTTCTTTGCTCAGCGAGTTGAACACCACCACATCATCGATCCTGTTCAGGAACTCCGGCGAGAAGGTACGCTTCAATGCTTTTTCGATCACGGCTTTGCTGTTCTCTTCTGCATTCTGCATACGGGTGGCGGTGGCAAAACCCACGCCATCACCAAACTCTTTCAACTGGCGTACGCCGATATTGGAAGTCATGATGATCATGGTATTCTTGAAATCCACCTTTCTTCCCAATCCATCTGTCAGCTGGCCGTCATCCAGTACCTGTAACAGGATATTGTAGATATCCGGGTGCGCTTTTTCAATTTCATCCAGCAGGATCACACAGTAAGGTTTACGGCGGACTTTTTCGGTCAGCTGACCACCTTCTTCGTAGCCCACATATCCGGGAGGTGCGCCGATCAAACGGCTGACGGTGAATTTTTCCATGTATTCACTCATGTCTATCCGGATCAGTGAATCCTCTGAATCAAACATATACCTTGCCAAAGCCCTTGCCAGCTCGGTTTTACCCACACCGGTGGGTCCCAGGAAAATGAAGGTACCGATCGGTTTTCTCGGATCTTTCAATCCAACGCGGTTGCGCTGGATGGCCTTCACCACTTTCTGGATGGCTTCATCCTGGCCTACCACCATACCTTTCATATCCTCGTTCATACGGCGCAGTTTTTCTGTTTCTGCCTGCACCATCCGTTTTACGGGGATACCCGTCATCATGCTCACCACTTCGGCAATATTCTCTTCCGTAATGGGGAAACGTTTGTGTTTGCTTTCCTCCTCCCACTGGGTCTTGGCTTTTTCGAGCTCTTCACCCAAACGTTTCTCGGTATCGCGCAGGGAAGCCGCTTCTTCAAAACGCTGGCTCTTCACTACTTTATTCTTCTCGTTCTTTACGTCTTCTATTTTCTTCTCCAGCTCCACAATATCCTGGGGTACATTGATATTCTTCAGGTGTACCCTTGCGCCCACTTCGTCCAATACGTCGATGGCTTTATCGGGCAGCAGCCTGTCTGTCATGTAACGGTCGCTCAGCTTCACACAGGCATCAATGGCATCATCGCCATAGGTTACATTGTGAAAGTCCTCGTATTTGGATTTGATATTGTTCAGGATCTGGATGGTCTCATCCACACTTGGCGGTTCGATCAGCACTTTCTGGAAACGACGGTCCAATGCACCATCTTTTTCAATGTACATACGGTATTCATCCAGTGTAGAAGCACCGATGCACTGCAGTTCACCCCTTGCCAGGGCCGGTTTGAAGATATTGGAAGCATCCAGTGAACCGCTGGCACCACCGGCGCCAACAATGGTGTGGATCTCATCGATGAACAGGATCACGTCGCGGTTTTTCTCCAGTTCGTTCATGATGGCTTTCATCCTTTCCTCAAACTGTCCGCGGTACTTGGTGCCGGCAACCAGGGCTGCCAGGTCAAGCGAAATGACCCTTTTATCAAACAGTACTCGGCTTACTTTTCTTTGCACGATGCGCAGTGCCAGCCCTTCCACAATGGCGGTCTTACCCACACCGGGTTCACCGATCAGGATCGGGTTATTCTTTTTACGGCGACTCAGGATCTGGCTCACACGTTCGATCT
The DNA here is from genome assembly GCA_016183765.1 of Bacteroidota bacterium. GTDB lineage: Bacteria > Bacteroidota > Bacteroidia > Chitinophagales > Chitinophagaceae > Sediminibacterium. Next base: position 165,232 of record JACPEA010000002.1, on the reverse strand, counting down.
CTTCCTCACGCCCAACGATCGGGTCCAGGGTTCCGGATTCGGCCAGTTTGGTGATGTCCCTGCCGAAATTATCCAATACCGGGGTCTTGCTCTTGGCGGCACCGGCCTGTTTGCCGGTACGTTGCTGGTAACCGCCGCCCCGTTTTTCTTCCTCAAACTCGTCGTTTTCCTCTTCCGGGAATTCGCTGCGTGGCGGAGGGTTGGTGGTTCCAACCATGCCCAGCTCGTTGCGGAAGAGATCATAATCCACATCGAACTGGTTCAGTATCTGTGTAGCAATATTTTCTTTGTTCTTGAGGATGCTCAGCATCAGGTGTTCCGTTTCCACCAACGGACTTTTCAGCGCTTTTGCTTCCAGAACGGTTACCCGGATCACTTTTTCCGCCTGTTTGGTCAGGGGTAAACTGTTGATATTGGCGATATTTTTCCCTGTTTTGTCTTTCACAGCCAGTTCCACTTCCTTGCGCAGTTCATACAGGTCTACATTAAGCTGTTTTAACACTTTAATGGCCGTATTATCCCCATCGCGTATCAACCCCAGCAACAAATGCTCTGTCCCGATAAAATCATTACCTAACCTGAGCGCCTCTTCCCTGCTGAAGGAAATGATCTCTTTAACCTGTGCTGAAAAATTATTATCCATGGCCTAATTTGGATTTATACAATTATAACGAATATTTTTGAGTGAAGTTGTGTTGCATTTATACACAACTGTTAATCTCATTTTGAAAGCTGTGAGTCATGAGCTCTGAGCTGCGTGGTGGAAAGAAATTCCATACACGCACTGTTCATAACTCTTGGCTTAAAGCCCAAAACCAGCTTTATTCACCTGATATGGAAGTCAAAATTGATACCAAGGAAAAATTTACGGTTGTAACGCCGATTCGGCCGGAACTTTCTGACAATATAGCAGCACAACTAGCCGAAACCTGTACCGGGCAACTGCAAAAAGAGGTAAAAAATGTAGTATTAAACCTCAGTGAGGTAGCAGGCATTGAAGAGGGCGCGGCCGGCACGCTGGCAGAACTGCAGCAGGCATTCTACGATAACAATGCTTCTTTTGTGATCTGTAGCCTGCAACCCGCCGTAGAAGAAAGCCTGGAAAAACTGGAACTGCTTGAATTACTGAATATTACACCTACAGAAACTGAAGCATGGGATATTGTGCAGATGGAAGAGATTGAACGGGAATTACTTGATGGGGATGATATGGAATTCGATAATAACGGATAAAGCAGTATATGAATCCCTCCAGAGATTATTACCAGATACTGGGGATTACCCCAACGGCCAGCAACCCGGACATCAAAAAAGCGTTTCGCAGGCTGGCACTGGTCCACCACCCCGATACTTCCCGGAACCCCGATCTCTCAGCGGCTATTTTTGCGCTGGTACAGGAAGCGTACCAGGTACTTTCCGATCCACATGAAAGGGTCCGTTACCATTATGCCCGGCATTTACTACACCCGCAACCTGCAACAAAACCCCTTGCCATTTCTGCCGAAGAAGTAGAGGAACTGGCTCAAAAATTATACAGGGGTACCCGGCAACAGGACCCTTTCCGTTTGAACCGCGATCAATTGTTCCTGCAGGTCATGGACCTGCTCTCCGACCATAACCTGGCGCTTCTCCGGCAACAGGCGGATCCCAGCCTTCTGGACACATTTCTGAACCTGGTTTTCGGCGCTTCCAGGGAACTTTCCAAAGCACAATCAGATACCGTTTTTGACCGTTTGCACCCGCTTGCCCGCCAATACCCGCTCACTGCCGGCGGTTTCAAAAAAAAGCGTAAAGAATACCGGCAATACCATTTCTGGAACCGCTACAAAATGCTTCTGGCACTGGCTATCGCCCTGGTTTTCTGCCTGGCACTGTATCTTTTTGTCCGTAAATAAAAGTTCCCGGTTGATGGCTCAACCGGGAACTTTTATTAATCATGCGTAGGTGTTGTTAGCCGAACTTATACAACCACCTACCTACATCCATATTACCACAATTTGGTTTGGGTCAACTTAAATCCTTTCTCTTCATATTGGATAATCTGCGACTGTCCTACAGGAGAAAGATAAGACCGGTCACTGAATGCAGATCGATTTTGTGCATTCTCAACCATCCAAAAACCAACCATCTGGGCAGCATTGGAGCCATTATACGTTACAATAGTACCATCAAGCTTCTTAACCCTTACTTTGTTTATATTGGCTGCTGTTAAATAAGTTGGGATCTCAGCTAAAACATCCACCCACGGTCCGAGGAAATAATCCGGATTTTTGCTAAAGTCCATATTACTAAGCTTTTTCCATCTTTTCAGATCCAATAACCGGGTGTGCTCAAATACGAACTCCATTCTTCTTTCACGCCTGATCTCCCATAGTAAAGCAGGAACATCTGCATCACGTGTAGGATCTGCCGGAATGGCGCTAAGCAGCAGGGGAGCAGTCTTCTTTACCCCTTTTGCAATAGCAGCTGCATCCAGAGGGCGATTTCTGATTGCGTTAATCGATTTATCCAGGTCTCCCTGCGTAACAGCAGGTCCACCATGATTTTGCGCCAGTTCCGCCTTCGCTTCAATCCAGTTCAATACTACTTCTGCTAACCTCATTACAGGTGCATCACTGGTATTTGTATTGCTTCCCCAAATAGAAGGATATGCTTTTCCGATATAGGTGATCGCTTCCCTGGAAGCAAATTTATATCCATACAAAAGTGTAGCAGATGATGCATTTACCTTATCAATGAATGATGCTTCGAAGCGGGGATCCCTTGTTTTCATCAGGTCCGCTATACTGAAACTACTGACATTCTGCACAGTTGAGTTTTGCCAGGGCTGACCATCATTTGCTAAAAATGATTTAATCAAAACCAGGTTAGCATCAACGCCCACTACTTCAGTACCGTTTTGATAAGAACCAATGGAATGCGTTATTGTCAACGCCGCATCATACACCCTGTAAAGCAGTACTTCCGGATGCCCTACCAGGCTCTCTGAGGAGAATAAAGATTTGAAATCACGGCTAAAATTCCACTTATTGCTATTGATCACAACTGCAGCAGCATCTACAGCAAGTTCCAGGTATTTTTTTGACCTCGCAGCATCAAGACCATGATAGTACTGGAAGGTTCCCTCGAACAACATAAACCGGGAAATAAAGGCCGCGGCAATGTACTTATTCAGCACCTGCGTTCCATCATTATCCCGCATATTAGTAAGCACATATTTGAAATCGTCGTACACTTTATCCATTACAACGCCTCTGTTATCTCTATCCTTATACAAAGTGGTAAGATCGGTATTATCAACCACCTTATCAAAATAAGGAACATCACCGAATACACTTACCAAACGGCTGTATTCGTATCCTCTGAAGAATTTTGCTACAGATGTCCAGTGTTTATACGCTTCATCAGTGATTTTGGGTTTCATCTGGTTATCCAGGCGGTCGAGCAGCACATTTGCTTTACGTACCCAGGCAAAATCCCAGGTAGGGCCGGCATAGGCAGACATCCAGGCCGCATCTTCAGAGGTAGACCCCCTGGAAGTAGGAATACTACTTTCAAAATTCGACTGAACGTTTTTACCAGTAAGATCATCATTGAATGTATATCCCCTTACTGGAGTATAATCAGCAGTAAAAGACGTGTTATAACCAGTAAAGTAATTAGGATAGAATGCATTCGCATACATACGGATATCATCCTCATTTCTCCAAAACTGATTATCAACATAACTGGTAAGCGGTGGCCTGTCCAGTAAGTCTTTATTACAAGACAGCAGAAAGGCGCAGGCCAGGATACTATATAGTTTTAGATATTTCATTGTAGTGGTTTTTAAAAATTAACTTGTAATCCAACAGAAACACTTTTAAATGCCGGGGTGCCTGCTCCAGTTCGTCCTAAATTATAATTGCTGGTATTCCACATAGAAAAACCATCAATATACTCTGGATCAATTGGTAAACCACGTAAATGATCCCAGGTAATAAAGTTCTCTAATGATACATAAGCCCTGAATGAAGTGATCTTCATTTTCTGGATCACAGACTGTGGTAATGAATATCCAAATGTGAGGTTTTTCAGCCTCAAATAGGCCATATTCAACAGGTAACGGTCCTGAACCTGCATATTGTTGGAAGCGTTACTGCCTGCATTATTGTATGCTGCAGGATAGAAGGCCTCCGTATTATCTGATCTCCAGTAATTACCGGCAATAGCCTGAGGCATAGCACCATCCCCGGATTGATAACCGGCTATTGCCAAAGATCCGTTACCCCATACCTGGCGGCTTCCAACACCCTGCAGGAATACGCTCAAATCAAAACCTTTGTATTCACCGCCAAACCTGAAACCATATTCGTAACGGGGAGTTGAGTTACCGATAACTTCCAGGTCTCCATGATCCGCTAAAGTTCCTTTTCCATTGCTGATCTCACCGTCTCCATTAACATCCTTGAACTTAACATCCCCGGGACCGAACCTAAAGTTCGCCGAATTCTGTAAAAATGGCTGGTAAACAACCTTTTCTCCTGTACTTTTCAGTTTGAACGCCTGTTTACCGCCGGCTAATGCACTTTCGGCAGCTGTAAGCGTGATAAGGACCGGTTTACCGCTTGCATCCAGTTCAAAATCGCTCATTTGATAGAGCCTGTCTGTACGGTAACCCCATATCTCTCCTATATTTTTACCATTATAATTTCCAGTGACCTGGGTACCTGATCCATAAGAAGTCAGGATACTTTTGGCATCTGAAATATTACCCCTGGCAAAAATGCGTAAGCCATTTTTGAAAGTGTGGTTGAAATCAACAGTAAGCTCCCAACCTTTTGTCTGCAGTGAACCATAATTACCTAATGGCGCACCAGCTCCCAATGTTAAAGGAATTCCTTCCTGCGGAACAATCATGTTGTTTGTGTTCCTCTGGAAAAGGTCAAATGAAACCGTAACCTTATTCTTCAACACGCTCATATCAACACCAATATTCTTGCTCACGATATCCTGCCAGCGGATATCTGATGATACTACGGTAGGTGTACCTACATAGTTAACCCGTGAAGTACCGGCTCCAATCCAGGTAGACTGACCGCCTGGCAATGTAGAAATATACAAACCGCTCGATACACTCTGGTCTCCAATTGAACCCCATGAAGCTCTTAATTTCAGAGAATTCACGACAGGTTTGATAAACTGCATAAAGTTCTCTTCGGTTGCTACCCAGCCTGCAGACATAGACGGGAACCATCTCCACCAAAGTAATTTGGGGAATTTGGAAGATCCGTCATAGCGAAGGTTTCCTTCTAACAGGTACTTGTTTTTAAATGCATAGTTAATACGACCGAAATAGCCTAAACGGGACTCCCATGATTTACCTCCGGATGTTGTTTGTGTACCGGTACCGAAATTAAACTGCGGGTTATTGATATCAGAAAGGTTGGTGATCTGTGAAGTCTGGAACTCTGAAGTTGAAGCAACACTATTCATACCAAGGATAAACTTAAACGCATGGTCTTGTTTTACATTTAAAGAATAGGTTGTAAAAGCATTAATGGTATGACTAAAGAAATTGGTGGCAGATCGTGCAATATGGTCCGGATTGGCACCTAATGCAGTATAGGTCTGTTTAAGCAGATCAAATGCCGTCATTGCACCCGGTGTTGTACCAGGCACAACATTACCGGAAGCGTCAACATATACGGGTGCTCCGGCAGCATCAAAACGCTGTACAGGCGCACTCCACGAATCTCTTGCAGTAAATCTTGTACCAGGCCTCATCCATGTTTCGTCATTGAGAGAGTATGTGTAATCCACATCCACTTTCCAGTTGTTTCGGATATTGATCGTTGATCCCAGATTAAAATTTGAATAACTGGTAAGGATATTTGCTGTGTTTGCAGCAGCTACTTCGCTCCATGGACTACGAATGGGATCTCCATTCTGATCATATCCAAATGGATATGAGGAACTCCACCTGTACAGGTACAGCCAGGGATCCGCTGTTGTTGAGCTTGTTGCATAGGCGTATTGTTTGTTTCTTCTTGAATGCATTCCTCCGGCACGGATAGTAACATATTTACTAAGCTCGCTGGAAACCTTCAGAGAAACATTGTACCGGGTAAACTTATCCTTGGTTGCTGGTTTCAACATACCACTCTGGTCAAGCAAACCAAGTCCGATATTATAAGAGGTTTTTCCTTCTGTCAGACCAACAGACAAATTGTGCTGTTGCGTAGGAGCCCACTCTTTAACTAAGTAATCATAGGGATCATAGGTACGCACACCCATTTTTTGGTTGGTAGCGCCCTGCACATACCAGTCTCTTCCAAATACGGTAGGATCATTAGCGCCAATGGAGCCTCCATATTTTTGTTTCCATTCAACCGCTTTATTATAACTGGCCCTGTCTACATAATAAAAAGCGCCCACAGGGGTAGTTATGCCAACTCTCTCGGCGGCATCTACCGTATACCGTAACCCATCCACATTTGCCATTTGCAAATCCTTCCATATATTCTGCCATGATACGTTTCCTGTATAAGCGATTTGAGGGCGGCCTCCGGAAGAACCTTTCTTGGTAGTAATCAGCACAACACCGAATGATGCTTTAGAACCATAGATGGAAGCAGATGCCGCATCTTTTAATATGGTAATAGAAGCAATATCATTAGGGTTCACCACCTGAATACTTGGGATCTCCACGTTGTCTAATAATATTAATGGAGAGCTGCCACCTTGAAAAGATCCTATCTGTCCCCTGATCTTGATAAGAGGATCAGAACCCACTTCACCACTCGGGATCGTAATGCTAAGACCAGAAGCTGCACCTTGCAACCCCCTTCCCACATCTGCAATCGGTCTGTTTTGTAACGATTTTCTGACATCCACCGTAGATACAGCTCCTGTAAGGTTACCTCTCCTTTGGGTACCATAACCCACCACTACCACATCTTGGAGTGCGGCAGCTTGAACAAGCTGCAGCGTTACGGAAATCGTGGTACTTCCTCCTACCACCACCTCCTGGTCCGTGTAACCTACAAAACTAAATTTCAGCGTTTCTCCCTTTTTGGCTGAAATGGTGAATTTTCCGTCAACCCCGGATTGAGTAGCACGGCTGGTTCCTTTAACCATAACTGTTACACTTTGTAATGGTCCCTCGTTACCGGCAACCACTCCAGTAATGGGTCTTTCTTGCGCTTGTAGCGTAGGCGAAATGAGCAGCAGAAGTAGTAAGCAACTCACCGACAATAGCTTGAGACAGTTTCTCATAAATGTAGTTTTGTTTTGTTTTTTACTGTAAGTTCTGACTAACGAACATTAATTTGGCTGAAATAAGACAGGGAAACCCTGCAAAACATTGCATCCTTTAGCGATTTTTTTTACGCAAAAAGCTGCAAAAAAATCAATCTTGGAACAGGTCTACAGAATTTCTATAGCAATGTTAAAGTTTGTGTACCAGATTAACGAATTTATTTGACGAGCTTTTTTTCCACATCGGTGAACAGGAACTGGCCTGCCTAAAAAAGCTGCAAAAACCTGCATTTTTTAGTTTACAGTAGAAATACCTATAATATGGAGATCCCCTTTTCGCGGTAAGGACTAAGGGCGGGGTCTTCGGGGTCGAGTTCTGTGATCAGTATATCAATATCTTCCGGCTTACACACCTGTAAACGCTGGATCGTATTCAGTTTTTCGGAAATGGCCAGTGAAATGGTCTTGCCGGCACATTTGATCATGGCCCTTTTCACTTCAATGATCTCCCATTCCAGGTCGGAGATCCCGAACTCAGCATCAATACTGTTGGTTCCCAGGATACAGAGATCGGCTTTGATCTGCCCCAGCCGCTGGATCACTTCGGCGCCAACCGACATCTGGGCATTCTTCAATAACTTATTACCCACAAAAATGACCTCACAGGTAGGGTGTTCCAGCAGCTCCAGCGCAATGGGTACGCTTACGGTGATAAAAGTAGCGTTCAGATCGGGCGGTAAAGACTTTACCAATTCCCGTATGGTGGTACCACCCGATAACAGCACCATCATACCGTCCTGGATCAGCTGGATGGCCTTATAAGCGATACTTTTCTTTTCGGGAAGCGAGTAGATCGCAGGACTTTCCAGGGTAAAATGGAATGACTTTGACAAAGCTCCCCCATGTACTTTGATCAGTTTACCTTCTTCGGCCAACTCCTGCAGATCGCGGCGTACCGTATCTTCCGACACGTCCAACTGCACACTCAGGTCTGAAGAGAGCACTTTATTATGCACATTGATCTGCTGGATGATATACGCCTGTCTTTCCTTCTTAAGCATAGATAAAAATAAGGAGAGTATTGAAATAATGTGCAGAAAAGATGGGGCTGGATGCTGGAGCTGGAGGCTCACAGCTCACAGCTCAAAGCCAATTCGCCTTACTGGATACTGCCCTGTCTATTTTTCGTGCTGTGGTTACCGCGACCGTCTTTCACTGAAGTGATAACGGCTGCCACCATACGCCAACTGCCTGGACAGACAAAACCAGCCCACCCAGTTATGATCCGCATCGGGCAATAGCTTTTCCGACACTGGAAACTTTTTTACAACATTTAAATGATAATCAATTACTTAGATCCTTATTCATCGTCCATCGTCCTGTCTCGTCCTGAAATCACTTTACATATTTAGTTCGAAATATGTAAAGTGATTTCAGGACGAGACACAATCCCCAATACCCCAATCCCCAATAAACCAATACCCAATAACCAATCCCCCCTCCTCTTTTTCCATAACCCCCATTATCCTACCTTAGCAGGCCGCAACTATGATCAGTCCCAATACCATTCAGCAGATCACCAGCCGCATCGACATCATTGATGTGGTGGGCGAATTTGTGAAGCTGAAGAAAAGAGGTACCAATTACCTGGGCCTCTGCCCTTTCCATAACGAAAAGAGTCCTTCCTTCACCGTATCGCCTGCCAAGGAGATCTACAAATGTTTTGGCTGCGGTAAAAGCGGTAACACCATCACGTTCCTGATGGAACATGAGAAGTACAATTATGTGGAAGCCCTTCGCTGGCTGGCGGCACGCTACAATATTGAAGTGGAGGAAACCGAGACCAGCCCGGAACAGAAACAACTGATCCAGACGGCCGACAGCCTCTTCATCATCAATAACTTCGCCAGGCAATTCTTCAGCAACGCCCTTTTTAATACAGAGGATGGAAAAGCCATCGCGCTCTCCTACCTGCATGAGCGGGGCTTCCGCAACGAAACGATCGAAAAATTCCAAATCGGTTATAACCCCGATTCAAGGGATGCTTTGACCAGGGCGCTTCTGTCGAACCAGTTCAACAGGGAATTACTTCCCAAAACGGGACTGGTTTCTATCCGTAATGGCGATGAACTGGTAGACAATTACCGCGGACGTATCATCTTCCCTATCCATAACCATACCGGCAAGATCATAGGTTTTGGCGCCCGCGTCATTGGCAAAAGCGACCGCGGCCCCAAATACATCAACACGCCCGATAACGAGGTGTACAGCAAAAGCAGGATCCTCTACGGGATGTACCAGGCAAGGATGGCCATTGATAAGGCCGACGAATGTTTGCTGGTAGAGGGGTATACCGACGTGGTAAGCCTGCACCAGGCCGGCATTGAGAACGTGGTGGCGAGTGGCGGCACTTCATTAACAACAGAACAGCTGCGGCTGATCAGGAAATATACCAACAACCTCACTATTGTATATGATGGCGATAAAGCGGGTGTGAAAGCGGCTTTGCGGGGACTGGACATGGCGCTGGAAGAAGGCCTGAACGTAAGGCTGGTGCTGATACCCGATAACGAGGACCCGGATAGTTATGTGAACAAAGTAGGCTCCACAACATTCAATGAATTTGTGGCGGCTTCCAAAAAAGACTTTATCATTTTCCAGCTGGAAGTGATGCTGCAGGAAGCTGGTAACGACGTGAGCCGCAAAAGTTCCGTGGTGAACCAGATAGCCGAAACCCTGAGCCGCATCAGCAAAGCGGAAGATTTTACCAGGCAACAGGACTATATACGCCAATGCGCTTCGCTGCTGAAGATCGATGAAACGGGACTGACCAACCTGGTGAATAAATACAAGCGGGACAAGATCACCAAAGAAGAAAAAAAACTGTCGCAGGACGAAGCCAATCTCCTGATGCAGGAAGCCTCCGCGCAACCGGAAGATGTACTGGATGATGCCAGCCTGCTCTTTAACCAGGATGAAGCCTATGAACGCAACATACTCCGCGTATTGCTCGAATACGGCCTGCGCAGCTGGGATGAACAGCGCAGTATGGCCGACTATATTTTTGAAGAGCTGGAAGAATACCATTTCGACAACCCCGACCTGGAAAAACTATACGATGAATACAGGAACTGGTATGCCCGCGGACTGGAACCCACTACCAAAACCCTGCTGTACCACGAGGACGAACTCATCCGTAACCTGGTGGTCAGCATCAGCGTAAACCCTTACGAGTTAAGTCAGAAATGGGACGAAGTGATGGAAAGCATGAATATCGTGAACCGCGATACCAGTATGCAGGACGTGCTGATGAGCGTGAGCTACTACAAACTACGCAAGATCAAAAAAATGATCGAAGAGAACCAGCGCGATATTGAAAAAGCCTCTTACGATGATTTCAAACTGTTGCACGAAGTGCACAAACACCTGAAAGAAGTGGAAAAGGAACTGACCCGCCAGTTGGGTACGGTGATCATCAAATAACTCCCGACACCATTTTTTTTCGAAAGTCTTTTATAAAGCCAGTAACATATCGCTGTAACTGTGATGGATCAGGTCGGCATCGGCAATGCCGAAAGCCTGCACATAGTAATAACATTGCGCTTGCAAATCTTCCACGGTCTTGGAAGGATCTGCCAGGTTACCCGCTTCGATCTCTACAAAAGAACCCAGGCCCGGCACTTCATCCAGGTGAAATTTCACATTGTCTATGTAAAAGATCTTCCGGTATTTATCCACCACCACTTTTACACCCAATGCTTTTGCCAGCACGGCTTCGGTAGCGGCGCCATCCGTAATTTTACTGAGCGAGAAATCAGATTGTTTCGGTCCTTCCTGGTTGGGGCGCTGGTAAAAGATCAGGCTGTTCTCGATGTTACCCTGCCGCAGTTTGAGCCTGCCGGAAGGGACCTGGAAATAAGTGTCTTTCTGGTGATCCAGACCCACATAACGGGCACCGTTCGAAAGCAAAAACGCTTCCACTTTTTCAGGGTGAAAGCATCTTGCTTTTACTTCGATATTGATATGGTTCATTATTTCTCTGAAGGATTCTTTTTACCGGCGAGTAATTTCTCCAATGCTGTTTCCAAACGACGTTTGCGGGTCTCCTCTTTTTTGGCGCCTTCGATCCAGGTCACATATTCTTTCTGGTTGGTGAAAGACAGGGAACTGAAAAATTCCTGGGCTTCCTTGTGTTTGGTGAACAGTTTACCCAGATCTACCGGGGTTACTACCAATCTTTTTTCAAAATCGACCCCGTTCAGTTCACTGCTTTTGATCTCGGAAAAAGTACGGGTACGGTTGGGGATCTTATCCAGTTTCTTAAAACGCATGGCGCTCCACACATGGTCCAGTGCCACCTGGCGTACACATTCATACCCATGTTGCGTCAGGAACTCCCAGCTGCAATCACGGTTCAGGTCGCTTACGATCTTACTGGTGGTCTTGGGATAAGCCACCCAAAGTTTGGTATCGTCATGCAAAGCCGGGAAAACCTCTTTCAGAACATTATTTAACTGGCACTGGCTCAATGCGAAAACCAGCGCAAAGTCAACTTTTTTGCTCTTCAGTAAAGGGGTAACATTCTTTGCATAAGTAAGTTTGGCAAACTGTTTCTCTATTGCGGAGGGAAGGCCCTGGATCAGCAGGTTCTTTTCATCCTTCAACTGTAATTTTTCGAACAAGGTCTGGTTTGACATGCCTAAAACAGAATTTAGGTGATGTAATTTAGGAGGGCAAAGTTAAAAAAATGTTACCAAAACTCTTACAGAAATCCTGCCCATTTTACTACGGCAGCGTTAAAATTCCAGTAAAACCGGCCATTTGCAGGACTAAATAGCATTTTTTGCAAATATGTTAGGTTTAATTTCCGGGCATCTCCCCGATGACCCGGCGGAGCTGCGCCATCCTTTCTTCATCCAACGGATGGGTACTCAGGAGTTCGGGTTGCCGGCCGGTTCCCTGCAGGTAACGCATCCGCTGCCAAAATACCAGGGCTTCGCCGGGCTGGTAACCTGCCATGGCACAGAGCACTACTCCCAACTGATCGGCGGCTTTTTCATCTTCCCCACTGAAACCACGGATCACCCCCACATAATCGCCATTACCATAGGCCATCCGGAAAAAATCACGGGTTTCGGCCGGTTTGGCCGATAAAGCGGTCTGCAGGCTCCTGCCTCCCAGGAATTCTTTCAGGATCTGTTTCATCCTGGCATCACCATGTTTGAGCAATACATGCGCCATCTCATGCGCCAGCACCGCCGCCAGGGACCCATCGCTCTGGGTAACCCGCACCAAGGCATCATATACGGCGATCTTTCCGCCGGGTAAACACCAGGCATCGACCTTTTTTTCCTGAAAAAGATGCACTTCCCAGGAAAATCCTTCCAGTTCTTTGGAGGCTTTTGTCCGGCCGTACCGTGTGTTGATGGCCCTGATCAGCTCTGTACTCACGCGGTTCACGGTCTCCACTTCCGTATACTGGCCTGCTTCCAAAACCGTATGTGTGTTTTTGAATTCGCGGTAAATAGCTTCTGAAACCGATAAAATGGTAGGGTCCGTGCCTTTTTGCGGGTAGACGGGGGCTAACACAGTATCTGTGCCCGTCAGGGTCAGACCAGCCAACCAGGAACCGATCAGCAAAAGGGGTATTCGGATAATTGGATTCATAATATACGACCCCGCCGGTACTCCGGAACCGGGTTACGCTTATTGTGGATGGTAATATTGCAAAGCTTCCGGCATCACTTCACTCACTTTCCTGATACGGTCCTCATCGCTGGGGTGACTGCTCAGGAAAGCCGGGGGCTTCTGCCCTTCGCTCAGTGCCGCCATCCTGGTCCAGAAAGCAACTGCCTGTCTCGGATCATACCCTGCTGCTGCCGCAAAGATCAGCCCGTAATGATCGGCTTCCAGTTCCTGTTTCCGGGAATTGGGCAACAATGCACCATATTGGGCGCCCAGTCCGTACACCTGGCCAAAGATATTCGTGGTCCTGGTATCGGTGCCCAAAGCCACACTGCCCAGTGCCCCGATACCCTGTGCCGCCATTTGCTGGCTCATGCGCTCCTTACCATGTCCGAGTATGGCATGGGCTATTTCGTGCCCCATCACAATGGCAAGGGCGGTCTCGTTCTGTGTTACGGGCAACAGGCCGGTATAACATACCACTTTGCCTCCGGGCATACACCAGGCGTTGACCTCCTTACTTTCCACCAGGTTAAACTCCCAGTCGTACCCATTCAGTGCATTGGGCAATCCCTTCTGCGCATAATAATTCTTCAGGGCCAGGGATACCCGGGTTCCTACCCGTTTCACCATTTCGGCGTCTTTGTTACCGGCGGGCACCCGTTTATTGGTAGAGAGAAACTGTTGGTACTGGCTTAAAGCAAGTGTTTGCAGTTCGGAGTCGGATACCAGGCTTAACTGCTTCCGCCCGGTAATGGTATTGGTTACACAGGCTGTAAAAACAATACAAACGGCTAATACACTAATGCTGACACGTTTCATAGGATCTTTCTTTTATCGGTCTGTAATATCCGGATCGTTTACCAACGGCAAACAATTTTTCCCAGGCGGGAGGCCTGCAGTCAGTTCAGTGTAAAATTAGGAAAATACCTGCAACTATCTGTTGTCCGGATTACGCTGCCTGCGCTTGTCGCGATGCTTCAGGATAGGGATCTTGCTTTCGGTGCCCCTGAGTATGCGGCCGATATTTTTCTGGTGGGTAAGCACCACCATCAGGGCCACCAACACCGCGAAAATGCGGTACAGGGTCTCTTTTTCATTAAAAATGAAGAGGATGAATACCATGAATGCCACCCCGGCCAAAATAGAGCTTAGCGAAACAAAACGGGTCAGGTACAATACCAGCAGGAATACCGCGATGCAGCAAACCGCCACCAGTGGCTGTATGGCCACCGCCATACCCAGCAGGGTTGCCACGCCCTTTCCGCCTTTGAAGCCGGCCCAGATGGGGAGAATATGTCCGATCACAGCAGCCAGTCCCAGCCCGATCATCAGGTTGGTACGGTGCAGTTCGTTGGTCAGGTAATCGGGTAAGAAGATATACAGTGAAGTGGCTACCACGCCTTTCAGGATGTCCACCATCATCACAAGGGTTCCCCATTTGGAACCCAGTACCCTGAAAGTGTTGGTGGCTCCGGCATTACCACTGCCGTAATCGCGGATATCGATCCCGAACCTGGATCTACTGACCCACACAGCAGTGGGGACCGATCCGATGCAATAAGCTAGAACAATGAGCAACAATTCGTCCATTGGGGGTTGAAGTTTGGGGGTACAAAGATAACGAAATTGAAGATAATGATTTTTTAACACCGAAAATCATCTGTTCTCACCTCGAAAACCACAAAGCGATCCAGCCATTCCGTTCGGTGGTTTTCCGGTAAACCAGTCCCAACCCGCTGAAAGTTTCCCGGATGATCTCCTCATCCTCCACCAGCAAACCACTCAACAATAACTGGCCACCGGGCAGCAGGGCGGCAACCAGTTCCTTACTGTATTCCAATAAGATATTCCGGTTGATATTGGCCAGGACAATAGCAAACCGCTGATCTAACTGTAAAGATTCAACTTTTTGAATATTAATTACTTTACAGTTATTAACTAAAATATTTTCGGAAATATTTTCAATACACCAGTCATCATTATCCACGGCCAGTACTGCGGCTGCGCCCAGTTGTTCGGCCAGGATAGCGAGGATGCCGGTACCGGTACCGAAATCGAATACCTGTTTACCGGTAAAATCCAGCTCCTGCATCAGTTTCATCACCTGCCAGGTGGTGGCATGGTGTCCTGTGCCAAAGCTCATTTTGGGGGTGATCACGATCTCGTGGCTCACACCCGCGAATGGCGGATGAAAAGAAGCCCGGATGCCGACAAAATCATCTACCCGGACCGGTTCAAAGTTGGATTCCCAGAGTTGGTTCCAATTTTGTTTATTAATTATTGATTTAGAGTATGTTAAACAATACTTATTCAATAAATCATTCAATTCATTCTCCTCAAAATGCGCTTCGGGAATATAGGCTTTCAGCTGACCGGTCGATTCCTCGAAACCATCATAGCCCATCTCCGATAATTCGGCCACCAGCAATTCCTGACGGGCAGTTTCTGCCGGTATACAGATCTCGTAATAATTGTCCATATGTGTTATACTGGTATGTAAAACAAATGACCCCGGTAAACCGGGGTCATTTGGAATCGTTTATGCTTCGGCATTTTCCGCCCCGTCCTTCGGCTTATGCTCAGGCTTTGGCATCAATACTTTGCGACTTAATTTGAATTTACCGGTCTTGGGATCCACACCCACCAGTTTCACTTTCACCATATCCCCTTCCTTGAACAGGCCATCCATGGTCTCGAGCCGCTTCCAGCTGATCTCGCTGATGTGCAGCAACCCTTGTTTACCAGGCATGAACTCGATAAAGGCACCGAATTCCTTGATACCTTTTACAGGACCTTCATACACATCGCCTACTTCCGGAGTAGCGGTAATGCCCTTGATCCAGCTTACGGCCTTATCCAGGCTTTCTTTGGAGGCGGAGAAGATACTTACTTCACCGGTATTGCCCACTTCTTCGATATTCACTGTAGCGCCGGTTTCGCGCTGGATCTCCTGGATCACTTTACCACCCGGTCCGATCACCGCACCGATGAATTCCTTGTCGATGATCAGTTTGATCATACGCGGCGCGTGTGGTTTCACTTCCGGACGTGGTGCAGGCATACACTCGTACATGGCATCCAGGATATGTAAACGACCCTTTCTTGCCTGTTCCAGCGCTTCCATCATCACTTCCATGCTCAGGCCATCCACTTTGATGTCCATCTGCACGCCACAGATACCATCGCGGGTACCGGTAACTTTGAAGTCCATATCGCCCAGGTGGTCTTCATCACCCAGGATATCGGTCAGAATTGCGTATTTACCATCTTCGCGGGTAACCAGTCCCATAGCAACACCACTTACGTGTTTCGGAATGGGCACACCTGCATCCATCAGCGCCAGTGAACCGGCACAAACGGTAGCCATGGATGAGGAACCGTTACTTTCCAGGATATCACTTACCACGCGAACGGTGTAAGCATAGGTACTTGAATCAGGCATCATCTGTTTCAGGCTGCGCATGGCCAGGTTACCATGACCTACTTCCCTGCGGCCTACGCCACGCATCATCTTCACTTCGCCGGTAGAGAACGGAGGGAAATTATAGTGCAACAGGAACTTGGTGTACTCTGATTTTGCGGCAGATTCTACCAGCAATTCATCTAATTTAGTACCGAAGGTAACCGTTGTAAGTGATTGAGTCTCACCTCTTGTAAACAAAGCTGAACCGTGCGGGGTTGGCAGGGGTTCTGTTTCCATGGCCAAAGGTCGAACCTGGTCGAGCTGACGTCCGTCGAGACGGATACGGTCATCGATCATCATATTCCTTACCACTTCCCATTTCAGGTCTTCGTAGTATTTCTTGGACAGTTTCTTTTGCAGATCTGTGGCTTCCTCACCCAGGCTGGCGATCAGTTCGTCTTTCAAGGCGCTGTAAGCTTCGCTACGCTCAGACTTGGAAGAGCCTCTTTTTGAAATTTCGTAAACCCTGTCCTTGGCAAAAGCGATCACCTGTTGCTGGATGGCTTCGTCCTGTTCGGGTTTTTTATAGTCGCGCTTGGTGGTAACGCCTTTTTTAGCACGCAGTTCTTCCTGGGCCTTGATCTGGATGCGGATGGCATCGTGAGCGATCTGAAGGGCTTTTACCAGGTCGGCTTCGGCGCATTCTTTGGCTTCGCCTTCCACCATCATCAGGTTCTTTTCGGTAGCGGCGATCAGGAATTCCAGTTCGCTTTCTTTCAGCTGGCTGCGGGTAGGGTTGATGATGTATTTACCGCCGATACGGCCGATCCTTACTTCACTGATGATCTCTTTAATTGGAATATCTGAAACGGCCAGGGCAGCAGAAGCAGCCAGGCAGGCCAGTGAATCAGGCATTACTTCCTCATCGCTGGAGACCAGGCTTACCAGCACCTGTACATCGCAGAGATAATCTTCGGGGAACAGGGGACGTAAAGCACGGTCTATCAGGCGGCTGGTCAGGATCTCATAATCGTTCAAACGGGCTTCTCTCTTGAAGAAAGAACCGGGGATACGGCCTGCAGAGGCAAATTTTTCCTGATAATCAACACTTAAAGGGAAGAAATCCTGCCCTTCTTTGGGTTCTTTATTGGCGACAACGGTAGCCAGCAAAACACAGTTTCCCTGGCGAACGGTAACGGCTCCATCAGCCTGGCGGGCTAATTTTCCGGTTTCAATGAAAACCTCGCGGCCGTCACCTAAGTCGAAACGTACACTAATTGGTTGTGATAACATAATCTGAATTTGTAATTCGGGAAGCAGCTGGCACGGATAACACCGGCCACCTTCAGCCTTTTCCCGGTTAATGGAATGGCGAAGCGGACAGGTATGAACAGAAATGACTATTCCCAACCGCTTAGAACCGCCAGTTGGGAATAGCATCTGTCATAGCTGACAATTATTTTCTCAGGCCTAATTTTTCGATCAAAGCACGGTAACCCTGCAGGTTGTGCTTTTGCAGGTAAGCGAGTAAACGTTTGCGTTTACCTACCAACTGCATCAATCCGCGCTGGGTGGAATGATCGTGTTTGTTGGCTTGTAAGTGGCTGGAAATCTGTGAAATACGCTCGGTCAGTAAGGCAATCTGTCCTTCGATCGAACCTGTGTTGGCGGCGTTGCCACCGAATTCAGCAAAAATGCTTGCTTTCTTTTCTGTTGTTAAATAAGGCATCTCAAAATGTTTAAAAGACTCCGGGAATTTTTTCCTCTATTTTTTTATCGCGTGCAAAGGTAGTATAATAAATGGGAAATGGATAATTTTCGGACTGGTTTTTGGCGATCCCGGCGGTCAGAATACCAGAATTGTCTCCCCACCCCCCGTCACTGGCCGGTCAGTTATGCAAAAAACACCCGATTTTCAGAGCTTAACAGGCTAATTTGCTTAATGTTGTAGCCAATTTGCAACCCTATGTTCGGCGTTACCATTTTAGGCAATAATTCAGCGATACCGGCCTACGACAGGCATCCTACCGCACAGGTGGTGACCCTGAACGACCAGTTATTCCTGATCGATTGCGGTGAAGGTACGCAAATGCAGATTGCCCGGTACCGGATCAGGCGAAGCAAGATCCACCATATTTTTATCTCGCACCTGCATGGGGATCACTATTTTGGGCTGATCGGGCTGATCACCAGCATGGGTTTGCTGGGCAGGGAACAGGAACTGCACCTGTATGCGCCTCCCGGTCTGAAAGAGATCATCGACCTGCAGTTACGGGTGGCAGATACCACCCTGCCCTTCCCGCTGCTATTTCATCCGCTGGAACAAGAGGGGGTATTGATCGACACGCAAAAATTCAGTGTGTCCTGTTTTGCCACCCGGCACCGCATCGCCTGCTGGGGTTTCATCATCCGCGAAAAAAGAAAACCCAGGAAGATCGATAAGGAAAGGGTGTTGCAATACGATATTCCGGCTGCTTATTACGAGCGGCTGAAGAACGGCGACGATTACGAGACCAAAAACGGCGAGCTTATCCGAAACGAGTGGGTCACCATTCCCAACAAAACCCCGCGCAGTTACGCTTTCTGTGCCGACACAAAATTTGACGAGACCCTGATAGAAAAAACGCAGGGAGTCACGATCCTCTACCACGAAGCCACTTACCTGAAGGACCTGTCTGAACGGGCTTTGGCACGTTTTCACTCCACCACCGTACAGGCCGCTACCATTGCGTTACGGGCAGGGGTTGGCCGCCTGCTCATTGGCCATTTCAGCAGCAAGTACGAGAAACTCGACGAATTCAAAACAGAAGCCAGAAGCATTTTCCCCGACACGGATCTGGCCATAGAAGGTGTTACGTACAGACTTTAATTAGAAATTAGTAATTAATTCATGAGCCATTGGTAAAAGGCTGCAAATTCCTGGCGCCAGTAGGTTTCGTTGTGCTGGCCCAGCGGACTGATGACTTTGCGGATCACGAATCTTTGTTTTTTCTGGAGGATGTCGGACATTTTTTGCAGGTCTGCTTCCAGGGTCGGACTTTCCTTACCGCCGGCATACAGGTAAAATCTCGATTGTGCTGTAGTAGTGAATTTTTCTGCATCGACATAGATATCAGGCGCCTGGCTGAAGGAGGGTGAAAATATTCCTGAGGCGCCAAACACGGAAGGGTACTGCATCATCGCATACAGGCTGATCAATGCGCCCATGCTGCTTCCTGCTACAAAAGTATTCTCGGGGCCTTTTTTGGTCCGGTATTTTGTGTCGATATACGGTTTCAGGGTTTGCGCGAGGAACTCCGCATAGGCTTTCCCCTCTCCCTTTCCGAATTGCGGGTGATCGTAGGGATTGTATTCCCGCAACCTGTTTTCACCGCCATTGTCGATGCCCACCACGATACATTCCTTACCGGTCTTCTGCTGCAGGCTATCCAGGCATTCATCTACCCCCCATTCACCAAAGGCAGCGGTCTGTTCGTTGAACAGGTTCTGCCCGTCCTGCATGTACAATACCGGGTATATTTTGGAAGAAGTCGCATAACCTTTGGGCAGGTATACCCAGATCCGTCTTTTGCGGTTCAGCTGCGGCATCAGGAATGCCGTATCCATGATGCGCACCTGTGGACTGGCCGTATATTTTTTCGGCACTACCGGATAATCATCTTTCCAGCCGGCGATGGTGAATTCCTGCGAAACATCTTCATTCACTTCCAGGATGCGGTCGTTGATATCGCGGCCATCTGCAGTGGTTTCGAACCTGTCGCCGGCGCCACGGCTGAATTTGAACGCATAGGTACCTGCCGCCAGGTTTTTGATGACGAGGCTCTTCCGGTTCCCCGCAAAGGCTTTGAGCTTGTAGTTCTCATCTTTGGGATTCCAGTTATTGAAATTACCGGCAACATAGATATCATCCTGTTTACGCGTAGCCACATCGGTAACCACCAGTCTTACGGTAAACTGTGCATCTGCAGCAAAAACAATGACCAACCCAAGTAAAAGGAACAACTGTTTCATCGTTTGAAATTACAAAGCATAGACACAAAAAAGCCGGACTTTGCGGGTCCGGCCTGTTAATATTTTTTACCTGCTTTTAATCGAGGATCTCTACGTCTTTGGGATACTTGCTTTTATTGAACACAAAGCGGTTATCAGCCACAACGGCATTGAAATTCAGGTTGGAGATCTTTACTTCTGTTACGTTGTTGCTCTTATCGAGAATGCGGGCACGGGAAAAACTGTTACTGGCTTTATCGATGAACAGGTTCACCCGCTGGAAATTCTTGCGCTTATCGATCGGCTTCATTTCAATTTCGTAAAAAGCGGTTTTGGAAGAGACCAGTTTGTAGGTAAAATCCTTGTCGTACGCGCCGGACAATAATTTTTGCGGACTGAGGGTCTGGCTTCCTTCGTCTACAGCGGATTTGGTGATGGTTTTTTCGCCGTCGAAGCGGTATACGGTACTGCCATCGCAAATGATCTCTGTTTTGCCCTGTTTCAGCTGGTATTTGTCGCCTTTCATCTGCAGGCTGATGGATTGGCTTCCATTGGGTTTGCCTTTGCTGGTAAAAGAATTGAGGATGCAGGTGGCGGAGATACCTTTGGCAGCTTTTACTTTGGCACCTACTGCATCCAGTACTTTTTTAGCGGCGGGATCATTCTGAGCGGTTACCGTACCCAACAAAACACATAGAGAGAGGCAAATAAGAGATAATTTCTTCATCAATAGCGGATTAAAGGCGCAAATATAGTTCTTCAGGGTATTATGGGACCCTGAGAGAATTGTTAAGTTTAAAAAAATCGGCTTGTGAGCGGTTAGAACCGGTCAAATGCGGTTCCTTATGCCATCGAATCCAGGAAGTCCTGCAGTTCCATCTCTGTTTTGAACAGTACTTCGCGTGCTTTGCTGCCCTGGTTGGGACCTACTACGCCTGCGGCCTCCAGTTGGTCCATCAAACGACCCGCACGGTTGTAGCCCAGTTTCATCCTCCGTTGTATGAGTGAGGTGGAGCCCATCTGGCTCTGTACGATCAGGCGGGCAGCATCTTCAAACAGCGGATCGCGGTCGGATGCATCAAAATCCCTGCTCTCCATATCTTTTTCATCCACGTATTCCGGCAGCAGGAATGCCTGGGGATACCCGCGCTGGTCGCCAATGAATTCGCATACCCGTTCCACTTCCGGTGTATCTACGAAAGCGCATTGCAAACGTGTGATCTCGCCATTATAGCTTACCAGCATATCGCCCTTACCGATCAGCTGCTCGGCGCCGCCTGCATCCAGGATGGTGCGGCTATCGATCTTACTGGATACCTTGAAACCAATACGGGCCGGGAAATTGGCTTTGATAGTACCGGTGATGATATTGACTGAAGGTCTTTGCGTGGCAATGATCAGGTGTATGCCAATGGCCCTTGCCAGCTGTGCCAGTCGCGCGATCGGCATCTCTACTTCCTTACCCGCGGTCATGATCAGGTCGGCGAACTCATCCACCACCAGCACAATGAATGGCAGGTACTGGTGACCTTTTTCAGGATTGAGTTTACGCGAACTGAACTTCTCATTGTATTCCTTGATGTTCCGGCAATGCGCTTCTTTCAGCAGGTCGTAGCGGTTGTCCATCTCTATACACAAGGCATTCAGCGTATTCACCACTTTTTTGGTGTCGGTGATAATGGATTCCTCTTCGCCGGGAAGTTTGGCCAGGAAATGTTTTTCGATGCGGCGATACAGGCTCAGCTCCACTTTCTTCGGATCCACCAGCACAAACTTGAGCTGTGAGGGATGTTTTTTATACAGCAGGGAGACCAGTATGGCATTCAGTCCGACCGATTTACCCTGGCCCGTGGCGCCCGCCATGAGCAGGTGGGGCATACTGGCAAGGTCTACGATGAAATTCTCGTTATCGATCTTTTTACCAATGGCTACCGGGAGCGAGAAATTGCTGTTCTGGAATTTTTCGGAAGCCAGCAGTGTACGCATGCTGACCACTGATTTGCGCACATTGGGCACTTCAATACCGATGGTTCCCTTACCGGGTATGGGGGCGATGATACGGATCCCCAAAGCAGCCAGGCTGAGCGCGATATCATCTTCCAGGTTCTTGATCCGGCTGATGCGGACACCGGGAGCAGGCACGATCTCATACAAAGTTACCGTTGGACCTACCGTAGCGGCGATCCGCTGTATGGCGATATCATAGTTCTTGAGTGTGGCAATGATCTGGTTCTTATGTGTCTCCAGCTCCTGCGGATCATGTACGATCTTTTCGCTGCCATGTGTTTCCAGCAGGTCGAGGGAAGGATATTTATAATCTTTCAGATCCAGTGTTGCATCATATTTGGTGTTGAGTTTGCCCGGGGTAGCGGCTGCAGACTCCGCTTCTGCTACGGGCGTTTCTTTGATCTCCAGTTCCAGGCTGGGCGCTGCTTTATGAGCGGGCTGGGGTTGTATCACGGTAACATGTTCCTCCGCTGCTGGTTCTTCTTCTATTTCATCTTCGGTTTCCTCTTCCTGATCCGCATCTTCCAGGTCCGCTTCTTTTTCTACCACGCCGAATTCATTCATCGGGTTCAGTTCCGCCTCCGGGCTGGGCATGATCACCACTACCCCTTTGCCATCGTTCTTCATCTTGTTCTGGCTCTGGGGTTCGGGGTCTTCTTCATCAGATGCCAGTTCATCAACGGCAGGCTCCCCGTGTTCATTCCACTCCTGGAACACCGGCTGCTCGTCATCTTCTGTCAATGGCCCCATGTCTTTCGCAGCTGTTTTATCAGACCCGAATTTCCAGTCGGGCAGTTTGAATACCGGGTTGAAACGCCAGATAAAATAACTGAACATAGCCAGGAACAAAGCCGCACCGGTTCCCAGTTTGCCGATCCATTTAATGGACCAATCGGTCAGCAGTTCTCCCACGGCGCCGCCCCAGGAAAAATCACTGGCTCCGGATGCAAAAGAGAAAGTCATACTCATCACTACCAGGCCCACCAGTACATATTTGATGTTCCTTAAAAGACTGAACAGTTTTTTGCCAAATAGCAGGTTTACGCCCAGTACAAAAAAACTGGTACAGAATAAAAAAGAAGCCAGTCCAAAACCTTTGTAAATAAGCGTATGCGCCACATAGGCCCCCAGTACTCCCAGCAGGTTGGTCACTTTCACATCATCGGTGGCGAATATCCGGATACCGAACCGGTGCACTTTATCCTGGTCTTCCTGCCAGGTAAACAGGTATGAGGTTAGGGATACGAAGAGGAAAACAGTCAGCAGCAGAGAAACCGCCCCCATGATCTTGGAAGTGCGCTCATCTTTTACCACTTCGGTCACGGTCACTTCTGCTTCCTTATCGGCAGTGAGTTTTTCGGGGTCCGGTGGCGGCGGAGTTTTTTTTCTGAGACGGTTAGCCATGGAAACAAATATAAGCTAAGCCAGTAAGCAGATGTACAGCCCGGTGGTTATGTGCAAAACTGGCGTTGGGGTCTACAGTTTTCCACTACCGGTTTTGCCCTGATCGCGGATACCGGCCGCCAGGTGCAGCCATCCGGTAATAAAACAAACACCGCCAAAAGGCGTGATGGCCCCGAGCCAACGGTAAGCTGGACCGGCCAGGGTAAGCAGATACAGGGAGCCGCTGAATAAAACAATCCCCGCGATAAAGAAATAGCCGGCACGGATCATTTTTTTATTGGGGAATGACTGGTACAACACACCTGTTAATGCCAGTGCAAATACGTGGTAGAACTGGTAACGGACCGCAGTTTCATAAGTGGTCAATGCTTCAGCGTTGAGTATTGATTTCAAACCATGGGCACCGAATGCACCGATGGCCACGGATGCCGCACCAAGTATAGCAGCTGTGACCAGGAAGGATTTATGCATGTTGTTTGATGATTTTGGCAAACCCTGCATCGCTGATCATGTCGCCTTTCAGATGGTAGGTTGCCTGGTGATAAAAAGGGTAACGCTGCACCAGTTTTTCTGTGAGGAATTGTTTGAGTTCCTCATCCGACAGGGCTTTGATCAATGGCCTGTGTTCTTTTTCGGGTTTGAGCCTTTGCAAAAGGGTATCCACGGGTTCATCAATCCAGATGGTGATGCCCTGTTCATTCATCCATTGCATGTTCTCATGGTAACAGGGCGTACCACCACCGGTGGCCAGCACAAAGGATTTTTTATCTTTGAACCAGTGCAGTATCTTGGATTCGGCGCGACGGAAATAGGTTTCCCCGCTTTCAGCAAAGATCTCGGCAATGCTTCGTTCCTCGTTCGACTCGATCAGGAAATCCAGGTCATAACCGCCTACTTTCAGTTTTTTAGCCAGTTTTTTGCACCAGTATGTTTTACCGGTACCCATCATGCCGATCAGGAATATCTTCATAGTAAGGATTTTTTGAGAAAGCGTATCATGATAACCGGTTCTTACCTATGAAAAAGCATTGAATCCTGTAACATCCATACCCGTGATCAGCAGGTGAATATCATGGGTTCCTTCGTATGTGATCACACTCTCCAGGTTCATCATATGCCGCATGATACTGTACTCACCGGTAATGCCCATTCCGCCCAGCATCTGCCTGGCATCCCTGGCAATATTGGTCGCGATCTCACAACTATTCCTTTTGGCCATGCTGATCTGTTGCGGGGTGGCTCTGCCTTCGTTCATCAACACACCCAGCCGCCATACCAGTAACTGCCCTTTGGTGATCTCGGTGATCATTTCCGCCAGCTTTTTTTGTTGCAGCTGGAAACCTCCAATAGGCCTGCCGAACTGGATACGCTCCTGGCTGTACCGCAAAGCCGTATCATAACAATCCATGGCCGCACCCAAGGCTCCCCAGGCAATTCCGTAACGGGCTTTTGACAAACAGCCCAACGGCCCCTTCAAACCTTTTACATTGGGCAGGATATTTTCTTTGGGAACTTTTACATTATCGAACACCAGTTCACCGGTAGCGCTGGCGCGAAGGCTCCATTTACCGTGGGTGGTAGGTGTTGAAAATCCTACCATCCCCCTTTCCAGGATGATACCCTGCACTTCTCCTTCATCATTTCGTCCCCATACTACCGCCACCTGTGCAAAAGGAGCATTACTGATCCACATTTTGGCCCCGTTCACTATCACATGTTTTCCATCGCCCGCATCCCTGATGGTAGTAAGCATACCTGCCGGGTTACTGCCATGATTGGGTTCTGTTAAACCAAAACAACCCAGCCATTCACCACTGGCCAGTTTGGGAAGGTATTTGTTGCGCTGCTCCTCATTTCCGTAAGCATAGATGGGGTACATCACCAAGCTGCCCTGTACACTGGCCGTACTGCGCACACCACTGTCGCCACGCTCCAGTTCCTGCATCATCAAACCATAACTGATATAATCCAGTCCACCCCCGCCATACTGTTCCGGCACCGTGGGACCAAAACACCCCAGTTCGCCCAGCTGCTTTACGATCTGTTCAGGAAATTCCGCCCGCTGCGCATAGTCTTCGATGATGGGCGATATCTCCTTTTTAACATAACTACGCACCGATTCCCGGATCAGTTTGTGTTCTTCACTCAACAACTCATCAAGCTGGTAATAATCGGGCGATTGAAATAGATCTGTTCTGGCGGCCATATTGGGTCGGATTTGCTGTTTTTATGGATTATGAACACACAAATTTAAAGATAAGGGCTTAGCGAAATCATTTTCCGGTCGTTTATTTAAGGATGCGAAAATGCCATTTACGGCATATTGTACTGCGATCTGCCGAATGCAGATGTTAACACTGGGTGGCCCCTGCTGTTCCTTTCATTTGCCCTAAAAAAAGCGGCTGTCCCTACCTTTTGAGACAGCCGCTTCTGTGGATCGATACCTGAACCAGCTTATTCTTCGGGCCCGCCTCTTCTGGCCGGCATTTTGGAACCGGTCTGTTCAGTTTCCCTGTCCATTTCTGTGATGCTTACGGGTCTGTCAGACTTATCGCCCATCAGGTATTCGGTAAAATAGTCTGCCATACGCCAGAAGAAATATTCCACCATATCACCATATCCATGGCGCTGACCGGGCAGGATCACCAGGTCGAATCGTTTATTGGCTTTGATCAATGCATTGGCTACCCTCGTGGTACCGGCAGGATGTACGTTGTTATCGATATCGCCGGTGGATAACATCAGGTGACCTTTCAGGTTTTTAGCCAGGTCCTGGTTCTTTTCAATATTGTATACGAAACTGGTATCCCCTTTTTCGCCGATCACTTCCTTCACACCATGGTGCTGCTCGCTCCACCAGCGGTTATACACGGCATTGTCGTGGTTACCGGAAGATGATACAGCCACTTTGAAAAAGTCGGGATACACCAGCATGGCGGCAGTACTCATGAAACCTCCGCCTGAGTGTCCGTGAATACCCACCCGGTTGATATCGATATAGGGATAACGGTCTGCCAGTTGTTCTGCACAGGCTTTTTTATCGACAAGACCATAATCTCTCAGGTTACCGTACCCGTAATTGTGGTACCATTTACTACGCGAAGGGTGTCCGCCACGGTTGCCCATGGTGATCACCACAAAACCCAGTTGTGCCAAACGGTCCGTACGATCCATTCCACGCGAGAAAGCTTTGTTAACAGCTTCTGTCTGTGGTCCGGGATACACATATTCGATCACCGGATATTTTTTTGCAGAATCAAAATCAAATGGTTTGTACATCACACCATAGATATCGGTGATGCCATCATCCGCTTTTACTTTGAATACCTGCGGAAATTTATAACCGGTTGCCATCAGTGAGCTGAGATCGGCCGTTTCCAGGTCCATGATCTTTCTTCCATCTGCTGCGTACAGCACTGATTTAGGAACGGTATTCACACGGGAATAGTTATCGACAAAGAAGGTCTTGCCGTCATTCATATTCATGGCATGCTCAAACTCGCCGGGGTTCAGCAGTTTCAGGGCGGTTCCGTCGAAATTCACTTTGTAGGCATGCAGGTAGTATGGATCTTCTCCGGGTTCGCGACCATTGGCAGAGAAATAGAGTACCCGTTTGGCATCATCGATGCCCAGGATATTCTCCACATGGTAGGTTCCTGATGTGACCTGGTTCTTCAGTTTACCATTCTCGTCATACAGATACAAATGCGCATACCCATCACGCTCACTCCACTGGATGAATTCCTTGCCGTCATTCACCAGACCCAGCCTCCTTGTTTCAATATAGGTATTGAAGCGCTCTTCTACCAATGCTTTTACAGTACCTGTAGCCACATCAGCCACACATACATCCACTCTTTTCTGGTCGCGGCTGGTGCGGGTAAGATAAAATTTATCGCCGGTACCCAGCCATTTCAGCGGCCGGAAATCATCGTCACGCGCATTGATCTTACCGGGGTCGGCCCATACAGACACGTCCTGGTCTTTGAACAGTGATACATTCAGTTCCTTACCGCTCTGGCTGGTCATATTAAACAGGTACAGGTGATCTACAGGCGCTTCTTTTTCGCCGGGCATCCAGTACTTGTAGGTTTCCAGTGTCGGACGCGGATCGCTCAGGCTGTTGATGACCCATAGGTCTTTCACTTTGCGGTTATCGGTTCTGCCTAGGACAAAATGCTTGGAATCGGGCGACCAGTAAGCAAACACCGACTTACGTTTTTTCTGGTTTTTCTCTTTGTCCACATTGCTATCGCCACTGCCAGACAGGTTACCTTCAGAGAAATAGCTGAAGTTCTCGATACCGTCTTTGGTCAATACATTCTCAACAATTGTAGAATCGTCTTCGTTCTTGAGGGCCTTTTCATAGTTAGCCTTATCCATCCAGTACAGGTTGTAATTTCTTCCGAACAACACGATATTGCCATCGGGAGAAATGGAAGCCCAGTTAGGTTTGCGTTTGGGCTTTTTGAAATCGTTCAGTTCTACCAGTTCGCCGGTGGCCAGGTTGTATTCAAAATAGAATATCTTTTTTTCCTTGGCAGGTGGCGTTCCTTTTTTGGCGGTGGAATCTTTTTTCTCAATCTCCTGCGTGCTCTTTACTTCAAACTGGATCCAGTTCTCATCTTTTACAAAACGCATACTGTCGAGGCCCAGGTGCTGCACATCAAACGGATCTTTGACGATACGGGTGATCTTGGCGGCCAGGTCGGCATTATCGAACAATTGTTTCTTCTCTCCTTTTACAGGATCAACGATGTACCATTTTTTCCCTTCCGTTGTTTCATACATATACCAGAAACGGTCGCTCTTCTTTAACCAGTGCGGATCTACGCTGGTGCTGAAGATCAGTTTTTCCAGTTTTTTGGGGGAATACCGGGCAGCCTGCTGGTAATTGGCTTTGGTAACCGGTACGGACTGTGCGTTGGCCGAAAGACCCGCAGCAGATAATAACAGGATCAGCAATATGCTTCTCATGGCAGTTAGTTTTTGTTTTTGGAAGCAATGAAAATAAAGGAAACCGGTTGAAATCCCACGTCCACAATAAAATAATTGGCGGATTCTGGATGAATGGGTTAACCGGTGGAATAATTCGGTCGCCTGGCCTCATAACCACCGGCTGACCTGCTAAATGGTTTTTACTCCTTATTTTGCAGCAAACGAT
The DNA here is from genome assembly GCA_016183765.1 of Bacteroidota bacterium. Lineage (GTDB taxonomy): Bacteria > Bacteroidota > Bacteroidia > Chitinophagales > Chitinophagaceae > Sediminibacterium. The sequence goes on along the minus strand of JACPEA010000002.1, from coordinate 136,337 downwards.
TGCCATGTCTTTTCCTTTCCAGGCTACCAGAGAATTTGCCTTAGCAGCCGATGCTGCCGATGTGCTGACAGCATTCAAACAACAGTTCCATTTTCCGAAAAAGAATGGCGGGGATGTGATCTATTTCTGCGGCAATTCACTGGGTTTACAGCCCAGGAATGTGGAGCAGGCCATCCAGACCGAACTTACCAGTTGGCGGGAGGAAGCGGTGGGCGGTTATTTTGGCGGCAAGAACCCCTGGCTCTATTACCAGGAATACCTGAAACCTTCGCTGGCCAGGATCGTGGGCTGTCGGGAAACAGAAGTGACCGTCATGAACAGCCTTACCGTAAACCTGCACCTGCTGATGCTGAGTTTTTACAGACCCCATCCGGATCGATACCTGATCCTGATGGAAGCCGGGGCCTTCCCTTCCGACCAGTATGCAGTGGAGACCCTGGTAAAGCATTACGGACTGGAGCCCGAAACTGCCATCCTGGAGATCGGTCCCAGGCCGGGAGAAAAAACCCTTCGTACTGAAGATATCATTGCCATTATCGAAGCAAATGGCGACCGTCTGGCCATGGTATTATTTGGGGGGATCAATTATTATACGGGACAACTGTTCAACATGCAACGGATCACCCGCGCCGCACACCAGGTGAATGCGATCGCCGGTTTTGACCTGGCGCATGTAGTGGGCAATACCCCCCTGGAATTACACGAATGGGAGGTTGATTTTGCCGCCTGGTGCAGTTATAAATACCTGAACGCCGGACCTGGCGCTGTAGGTGGGGTATATGTACACGAACGTTATGCCTCCAACCCACAAACACCCCGGCTCGGTGGCTGGTGGGGTAATGATGAGAAAGAACGGTTCAAAATGGAAAAAGGGTTTATACCTAAAACAAATGCAAGTGGTTGGAACATCAGTACGGCACAGGTATTCAACACCGTTTCGCTGAAAGCTTCTCTGGAGTTGTTTGATAAAGCCGGTATGGAACGGTTGCGGGCCAAAAGTGTGCAGCTGACCGCTTATCTCGAATACCTGCTGCACCAGTTGCCCAACCTGGCATTCGAGATCATCACGCCGGCAGATGCAGCAGAAAGGGGGGCGCAGTTATCTTTATATTTCAGTGAGCGGGGCAAAGAGATCCACAATAAAATGATCGAAAGCGGCATCATTGTGGACTACCGGGAGCCTGGTGTGATCCGTGTAGCTCCGGCGCCCATGTATGTTAGCTTTGCAGATGTGTACCGGTTCTATGAAATACTGAGGGATCATTTCTAATCCGACAAATATGTCAAAACACCATTATACCTACCTGGCCCTGGGCGACTCTTATACCATCGGTGAATCGGTGGCTCTGCACGAAAGCTTCCCCTACCAGACAGTGCAGTTACTGCGAAAAGCGGGATTCCCTTTTCTGGCGCCTGAGATCCTTGCCAAAACGGGCTGGACCAGTTCCGAACTGGCAGAACATATCCTGCATACTTCACTCAGTGAGTCATATGATTTTGTGTCTTTACTGATCGGCGTGAACAACCAGTACCGGGGTTTATCGCTGGATGATTTTATAACCGATTTTGAATTTCTCCTGCACAAAGCCATTCATCTGACGGGAAACAAAGCTGACCATGTGATCGTTTTATCCATTCCTGACTGGGGACAAACTCCTTTTGCTAAAGGGAAAGATGCGGAACTAATCCGGCAGGAGATAGATATGTTCAACGGGGCTTGCGAGTCGGCGGCACGGAAGAATCAGACGCATTTTATCAGCATCACAGACGATACACGGAAAGCAGCCAAAGACAAGAGTCTGCTCACGAGCGACCAGCTGCATTATTCCGGTAAGGAACATGCCGTATGGGCGGCCAAAACCGCAACCATCATGCAATCGCTTAGCCGTAAGTGATCATTTCACGTTTCACGCTCCCATCGGCCGCAAAATCGAATACGGCATAAGCGGGATCGAAATCATGAAAAGCACCACCCCACCAGTTGCCGCTCACGGCACCGTTGCAGTAGTATTGTATGTTCTTGTACTCGACCGCATCCTGCATATGGATATGACCGCTTAAACAGCAACGGATATTAGCATAGCCCTTAAACAGGTTTGTCAGCCTCCTGGAATCCACATGCAGTAAGGCACGCGAAATGCGCCAGTCGCCATTGGCCTCATTCTTATCAGAGAATACCGCCGACACGAACGAAACGATGGGGATATGAGAAATGATACAGACATGCTGTTGTGCATCCGTATTTTTCAGTTCATTTTCCAGCCAGGCAAACTGGGGTTCATCAATACGGGCAATATAGCCGCCGTTGTTCTCCTGTGCACTATCCAGCACTATGAATTTCCATCCCCTGTGTGCAAAACTGTAGAAACGTCCCGGCATTTTGTGTTGCTGCAGTACCCATTGTTTATCGTACAGCGGATCGTTTTTCACTTCCGGATCGGTCATCTGCCAACCCCAGGCATCATGGTTACCGATGCAATGACGGATCGGTAAGCGGTTCTCAGCCTGTAATACCCGGTTCCATACATCCCATTGCTTCTGCACTTTTTCCTTGGATGCGTTCAATGCATCCATGATCGCGTCACCACCGTTCACAATAAAATCAACAGAAGGCCGGAGCGCATTGATATGCCGGTAAGCATTCCGCATCCCCTGCTCAGCGGTATCGGTGGGTTTTACATGCACATCTGTCAGGAACCCTACCCGGAAAGAGCCTTTCTTTTTGGGTGCTGCAAAAGCCGAGGGTGTAATGGATAGTACGGCAGCTGATAAAGAGCTTTGCTGCAGAAATTTTCTTCTGTTCATATGAATCAGACTTTTTTATGGAGTCAGTGGCCGCAGTGATTGTCAGAGAACTGCGGAAACTCACAACAAACCCATGCATTAAAGATAAGAAGCCATTTCGGCATGATAGGCTGCCGCCACCTGGTTTGCTTTTTCCGCAAAATCCTCTCCACCACTGGCAAAGATCACCGCCCTGCTGGCATTTACCAGGAGCCCTGCATCGGCATTCAATCCGTATTTCGTTACTTCTTCCAGGCTACCGCCCTGTGCACCCACACCGGGCACCAGCAGAAAATGTTCCGGAATGATGGTACGGATATGCGCCAGGTCGCTGGCCCGGGTAGCGCCCACCACAAACATAAGGTTGGAAGCTGTACCCCAGGAAGCCACTTTGCTTAACACCGTTTCATATAAACGTGTTTCAGTTCCGCCTCCGGACAATGACAATTGCTGAAAATCGTTGCTGCCGGCATTGGAAGTAAGTCCCAGCACAATGGTCCACTTGTCTGTATATTCCAGGAAGGGACGTACACTGTCCTCACCCATATACGGCGCCACGGTTACTGCATCAAAGGGCAGCACTTCAAAAAAGGTCTTAGCGTATTGCGAAGAGGTATTCCCGATATCGCCACGTTTGGCATCGGCAATGGTGAAATGTGTTTTGGGAATGTACTGTACGGTTTTCTCCATGGCTTCCCAGCCTTTCAGGCCCTGCGATTCGTAAAAAGCCGTATTGATCTTGTAACTCACGCAGTGATCCTTGGTAGCATCGATGATGGCTCTATTGAATGCAAATACTGCATCGGGATTTGATTGCAGGTGTTTCGGAATCTTGGTGATATCCGTATCGAGACCTACACAGAGATAGCTTTTCTTCTCCCTGATCCGGGTTACCAGTTCTTGTCTGTTCATGCCGTCAAAGATACAGGGCTATTACCTTCAGCCATGGGGTTCGGTCATAAAAAATGTCTTTGCACTGCTGCAGGGGAGTAAACGCTGTGTGCAGTGCAAAGACAGTCTCATACCGGTAAATACATCCATCAATAACTGTACACCTGGTACCCCCATGCGGGCAAACTGAAATGTTTACCCGGCTCCATTTTCTCCTTTTTACCAGAGAAAATTTCTGTAGCTTCTCCGGTAAGCAGACCGTCTTTTACCGAAAAATCCTGCGGTGTATTGGTAAAATTGAGCAATACCACCACTTTATGCGTACCAGCTTCCCGGGCATAGGCATAGATCTTATCTTCCATACCGGTGGTCAGCCTGGCAAACGATGCCTGGGCACTCAGTGCAGGGTTCTGCTTACGCAGGTTCAGCAGTTTCTGGTACAGGTCTGCCCGCTGGAATTTCTCAAAACGCATCGTATCCTTTTCAAAGAACGAAATGGCCCGCAATACCGGCTCTTCCTGTCCGCTGTAGATCAAGGGTACCGAACGTTTCAGGGTCTGTGTCAGCACTGCAAATGGCGCGTGAGATATTCCCGGCATGGTCTCAAAATCGGCTTTGTTCCAGCTGTTCTCATCGTGATTACTGGTGAAATACAGGCGGATGGCATTTTTTGCCAGCGTGGTATCACTTTTATTGATCGCGCTATCCATCGCTGCCGCAGTACGTTTACCGGCTGCGATCAGTTTCATCATGTTGAATTCGGGCCAGGAATAGGTAGCATCAAATCCTACTTCGTGCAACCAGGCGCTGTCGGCCTCAGCCAGCATGAAGAATTCCTTTTTGGCAGCTTTCAGATCCCGTACGCAGTTGGTCCAGAATTCCCGCGAAGGTCCTACCGCATAATCGCAACGGAAACCATCGATTCCGGTCTCCGTGATCCAGTATTTCATCTGCTGTATCATACTATCCCGCATCTCGGTATTGGCAAAATTGAGTTTGCGGGTATCGGTCCAGTCAAACTGCGATACCGGTTGCCCCTTACTGTCCTTCACATAAAAATCCGGGTGTTTCTGCAACCAGTAATGGTCTGCTCCGGTATGGTTGGGCACCCAGTCCATCATTACCTTAAATCCCTTCTCATGCGCCTGTTTCACCAATGTTTTCCAATCATCCAGGGTACCGTATTCCGGGTTCACAGCGGTATAGTCCGATACTGCATAATAACTGCCCAGCGTTCCTTTCCGGTCTGTTTTACTGATCGGGTTGATGGGCATGAACCAGAGTGTCTGCACCCCCATCTGCTGTAAACGGTCCAGGTGTTTGGCAAAAGCCGCAAAAGTTCCTTCCGGCGTGTATTGACGGATATTGACCTCATAGATATTACCCTGCATGATCCAGGCGGGGTGCCCGTCTATATAACCGGTATCAACGGCCAGATGGGCATCGGCCCCATTCTTACAGGAAACAAAAGCAGCCATCACAAACAGCAACAGCAGGTAGGGTTTGCGCATAACGATCGGTTTAGACCATAAAATTATTGAAAAGGGTTGTGTAAAACAAACACAACTATCCCCCCCAACACCTTATCCTGAATTGCTGACAGGGGAAGAATTTAGATAAACTAAGCTTTTCTTTGTACCAAACGATTGCCCTATGGAACAACCTATGTATTATGGCGACTACCTGCAACTGGGCAGGATACTGGATGCCCAGCGCCCCGTAAGTTTTGAAAAAGGAAATGAGCCGGCCCACGATGAAATGTTGTTCATCGTGATCCACCAGGCTTATGAATTATGGTTCAAACAGATCCTGTTCGAGCTGGACTATGTGATGGGTGTTTTTGGACAGGAAAAGATCAACGATAATTCGGAGGACCTGAACCTGGTGCGTCACCGCCTGAACAGGATCATACAGATCATACAATTGCTGAACCAGCAGGTGAATATCCTGGATACTATGACACCGCTCGATTTTCTGGAGTTCCGGAACCTGCTCACCCCTTCTTCGGGTTTCCAGAGCAAACAGTTCAGGTTACTGGAAGCCAGGCTGGGATTACAGCTGGAGAAACGTCACCACCAGGCGTATTACAAACGAACCAATGAAGGTGGTTTTACACAAACCGATTACGAGAGCATCACTGCCACCGAAGCGCAGAAAAGCCTGCTGCAACTGGTCAATGACTGGCTGGAGCGGATGCCCTTCTTTACCACCTCTTATTGGAAGGATTACCAGTCTGTGGCACCATGCGGTATACCGCAACATGTTTTCTGGAACGATTACCGGCATATTTACCAGGCTGGGCTGACCGAACGGGAGCGTAATAAACTGGCAGATTTTGACTATGTATTTTTTGAGGAAATACCCGCCGGTTACAGTCCGGAACAGCTGTACCTGTTACGCAGCAATTTTTCACCGGCGGCCTTACGTTCCGCACTTTTTATCATGTTATACCGCGATTTTCCCATGTTCCAGACTTCCTACCAGATCCTCGATGCTTTGATCGAGATCGATCACCTGATGAGTAACTGGCGCCACAAACACCTGGTCATGGTCCGCCGCATGATCGGTATGCGTGTGGGTACCGGCAATACATCCGGTGCGGGCTACCTGGAAGGCGCATTGAATAAACATTATGTATACCGGGATCTCTCAGGTCTATCCACTTATTTGATAGAGCGTAAAAAACTACCGAAATTACCCGATGAACTGATCAGGAACCTGGGATTCATGCATTGACCTGACCTGCTCATCTTAAAACCTACCTTCGTACCACAATACCAGTTTATGACCTTACTCAGAATCCTTATTGCGCCCCTGCTGCTGTTATCGCTGCAACTTTCTGCCCAGAGAACAGACAAAGTACTTCCGGTCGATCCTGCCGTTAAGATCGGCAAACTGAAAAACGGGCTCACCTACTATATCCGCCACAACCAGGAACCCAGGAACCGTGCTGAGTTGCGACTGGTAGTGAATGCGGGTTCCGTGCTGGAAACAGACAAACAGGTAGGACTGGCCCATTTTGTGGAGCACATGAGTTTTAACGGCACCAAACATTTCAGGAAGAATGAACTGGTGAATTTCCTGGAAAGAAGCGGTGTGAATTTTGGTGCAGACCTAAATGCCTCCACTTCGTTCGATGAGACCATTTATGAACTGCAGGTTCCAACGGATAGTCCGATGGTATACCGGCAAGCCATGCAGATCCTGGAAGACTGGGCCCATGGCGTAAGTTTTGAACCTGCTGAGATCGACAAAGAACGTGGTGTGATCGTAGAGGAATGGCGGTTGGGCCGCGGTGCTGATGCCAGGCTGCGGGATAAATATTTTCCCATCCTGTTGAAGGGTTCGCAATATGCCAAACGCCTGCCCATTGGAACAAAAGCCAATATTGATACGGCTCCGCACCGGCAGCTTACCGCCTACTACAAAGACTGGTATCGGCCCGATCTGCAGGCGGTGATCGTAGTAGGAGATGTTGATGTGGCTCAAACAGAAAAGATGATCCGGGAACATTTTGAAAAGATACCGACTGCGGTGAATCCGAAAAAGCGGATCAAATACAGCGTTCCTGCACATACTGAAACCCGCATTGCCATTCTGACCGATGTGGAACAGCCTTACAATGTGATGCAACTTTACTACACGTTACCACAGGCACCGGCAGTAAAAACAGAAGCGCAATACCGGGCAGATATCATTCGCGGCCTGTTCAACCAGATAATGAGCAGCCGGCTGGATGAACTCTCACAAAAACCCGATGCACCCTTTCTTTTCGGCAGCAGCAGTTATGGCGGATTTATCGGTGACAAAGATGCTTTCAGTTTGCTGGCCGTAGCAAAAACCGGGAAAGACATAACGCCGTCCATCCAGGCATTGCTTACCGAGAACGCACGGGTAAAACAATATGGTTTTGTACAGACCGAACTGGACCGTGCAGTAAAGAATGTACTATCCCGGATGGAGAACGCTTATAACGAACGCGATAAGACCAAGTCGGCAGAACTCCTGCAAGAACTGGTAGAACATTACCTGAAAGGCGAAGCCATTCCCGGCATCGCTTATGAATATGAACTGTACCAAAAATTCCTGCCCACGATCACACTTGCCGAAGTGAATAACCTGATCGGTCAATGGATCAGACCCACCAACCGTTCCGTAGTGATCACTGCCCCTGAAAAAGAGAAAAAGAACCTGCCCACGCAGGCCATGGTAATGGCACAACTGAACAAACCGTTGGGTAAACTAAAACCCTATATAGACAAAATCACATCCTCCCCCATACTACCCATGGAGCCGGTGGCAGGCAAAGTAGTGAAAGAAAAAACATATGAAGCCATCGGCACTACCGAATGGTTGTTGTCTAACGGCGCCCGTGTGGTACTGAAACCCACCCGTTTCAAGAACGATGATATCCAGTTTTCCTGTATCAGCTGGGGTGGCACTTCTTTGTATAACGACAGCGATTATATCAATGCCGCCAACGCATCGGTGGTGGCTTCGGTTGGGGGCATCGGTAATATGGACATCCAGCAATTACAGAAAGCCATGACCGGCAAAAACTGTTATGTGTCTGCCTCGATTGCCAATACCATGCAGGGCATGAACGGTAACAGTACGGTGAAGGACCTGGAAACGGCCTTACAATTACTGCATGGTAATTTTGTAGCGCCGCGCAAAGACACTGAAATGTTCCAGGTAGTGATGCAGCAGTTCAAGGCCCAACTGGAGAACAAGGATAAGGACCCGGGATCTGTTTTTGCTGATTCTGTAGGATATATCATGGGTAATTACCACCCGCGCCGCAAGCCTTATACAGCAAACGATCTGCAACGCATCAGTCTCGACCGGGCTTTCGCCATTTTCAAAGAACGCTTCAGTAATCCCGGGCAGTTCTTATTCACTTTTGTCGGCAATTTCAGCATAGACAGTATCAAACCACTGATCGAAAAATATGTGGCATCCTTACCCGGCAGTCCGCAAAGAGAGACCTGGAAAGATGTGGGTATGCGTTACCCGGTTGGCAGGATCAGCAAACTGATCCGCAAGGGCAGGGAAAACAAAGCCAGCGTTCGTCTTTACTATACCGGCACACTTGATAGTTACAATGAAACAGACGATCTGCAATTGGGCCAGTTATGCAAAGCCCTTGGCATTAAACTGCGCGAGGTTTTGCGGGAAGATGCGGGTGGCGTATACGGTGTAGGTGTGAGTGGAGGCATCAGCCGCGAACCGGTGCCCAGTTACAGCATCGGTATCCAGTTCGGCTGCGCACCGGAGAATGTAGACAAACTGGTAGCATTGGTGCAGGAAGAGATCAAACATACCAAAACATCCGGCGTGGCGCAGGCCAATGTAGATAAAGTGATCGCAGAACAGACACGTAGCCTTGAAAACGAGGTAAAAGAGAACAGCTACTGGCGGTTCAAACTGGAGCAGCAATTCTTCAGGAACGCAGACCCGTTGCAAATACTGGCAGCCCCTGAAAAAATAAAGCAACTCACTGTGGAAAGAACCCGGCTACTGGCAGACCGGTTTTTTGATGAGAACAATTTTGTAAAACTGGTATTACTACCAGAAAACAAATAATACCTGAACACCCGTTGAAAAATATAAAACGGACAGTAACCCCCACATCGATAAACGGGGCATTGCCGTGTTTGCTACAGTTACGGATCCCGCCTATCTCGCCTATCCAGGCAGGGAACCACTGCTGTTAACCGTGTTTTTCACGCTGCAAGGGGGGAAAAAGATTTTGCCTACATTACCCGCCTAAACCATTCATCATGAATTCCTCCCTCCGGAATTATGCTTTTTTTGCAGCTGTCCTCACCTGGCTCGCAGTATGGATGCAGTTTTATTTCCTGATGAAAGGAAACACGGGATCGATCCTGAAAGCAGTTACGCAATTTTTGGGTTACTTCACCATCATCGCCAATATAGCTGTCGCACTTTGTTTTACCGGATTCTTCCTGAAGGGAGAATGGAAAAACTTTTTAACCAGGCCAGGAACGCAAAGCGCCGTTACGTTGTATATCCTGATCGTCGGTATCGTATATAACCTGGTATTGCGTTCTATCTGGCATCCGCAGGGCCTGCAGAAATTGTCGGACGAGATCTTACACTCAGTAAGTCCGCTGATGATGCTTTTTTTCTGGATCATCTATGTACCTAAGTTCACCCTGCAATGGCAGGACATAAAACACTGGCTCAAGCTGCCGGTCGCTTATTTTACCTATGTGATGGTGCGTGGTGTGATCACCGGCTTCTATCCCTATCCTTTTATCAATGTTACCCGCCTGGGTTATGCCAAAGTTATGATGAACGGCGGCCTGCTTCTCTTGTTTTTTGTGGTTCTCTCCTTAGTTTTGATCGGTATTGCCAAACGCTTTTCCCCGAAAGAAGCGGTTGCATGAACTTTCACGCTAAAATCATCGCATGGTAACTGATGTTCAGATACTGGAATCCAAGATCCTGTCCGATAACTGGTATATCCTCAAAAAAGTCACTTATTCTTTCACCGATACAGACGGTACCCGCAAAACACATGTACGCGAAGCTTATGACCGTGGTAATGGTGCGGCCATCCTGTTGTACAACCAGGAACAGGGAACCGTTATCCTCACCCGGCAGTTTCGCCTGCCCACATTCATCAATGGTAATGCCGATGGCATGATGATAGAAGTGTGTGCGGGGTTACTGGATACCGATAACCCGGAAGACTGCATCCGCCGCGAAACGGAAGAAGAAACCGGGTACCAGGTAAAGGAAGTACGCAAAGTCATGGAAGCGTATATGTCGCCCGGATCCGTTACCGAGATCCTCTACCTGTTTGTGGCGGAATACAACAAACAGATGAAATTGCACGATGGTGGCGGACTGGAACACAAACAGGAAAACATTGAAGTGCTGGAAATGACACTGGATAAGGCAATGCAGCTGGTGGCCCATGGCGAGATCAAAGATGCCAAAACGATCATGCTGCTGCAATATGCCCGGCTGAACCATCTTGTATAAACACCGAAGCGCCGTTGCATGAAAAAGATCCTGGCCATCTGTGGCAGCACCCGCAAACAGTCTGTAAACAGCCATATACTGTCATTCATTGCCGAACAGTATGCCGGGCAGGTTTTGTTTACCCTGTATGCGGGAATTGACCAGCTTCCGCATTTCAATCCAGACCTGGATAAAGAGCCTTTTCCTGATACCGTGGTGCATTTCCGCAAGCTGATCGGGGATGCGGATGGAATATTGATCTGTACACCGGAATACGTATTCAGTTTGCCCGGCAGTTTCAAGAATGCCATCGAATGGACGGTATCCACCACCCTGTTCACCAACAAACCCGCTGCACTGATCACAGCTTCTTCCTCGGGACAGAAAGCACATGAGGCCCTCCACCTGGTGATGAAGACTTTAGGAGCCCAACTTAGCGCCAAAAGCTCCTTACTGATATCGGCACCCAAAACAAAGATCAGCCCGGACGGACAGGTCACGGATACCGCCACCGAAAAAGCCATCCGCGAACTGGCAGATGATCTTATCGCTTTACTTAACAGCGTAGAACCCGAAGCTTCATCATAACCCTGAAAAGACAGGTTGCGGATTGGGACACACCCGGAAGAAGCTCCTTATCTTTACCCCTATGAACTGGATCCTACTGATCATAGCCGGATTGTTTGAAATCGGTTTTACCACCTGCCTGGCAAAAGCGCGCATTACCACCGGAACAAGTTCCCTGTTGTGGATTGCCGGATTTTTTATCAGCCTTACCCTGAGTATGTACCTGCTGTATAAAGCCACCCAAACCCTGCCCATGGGTACGGCATATGCTGTTTGGACAGGTATCGGGGCCGTAGGAACCGCCCTGATCGGGATCCTGTTCTTCAAGGAGCCGGCAGATTTCTGGCGGCTGTTCTTTATCATAACACTGATCGCTTCCATTGCCGGATTAAAACTGGTTTCTGCGCATTAAATACCCGGAACAGAACCCGATAGCCATATTTTTCGGCAGATACCCCCTGAATTGTACCTTTGAGCCAAGAATTCACCATGAAACAATTTACCTGGTTAGCTTTTCTGCTGCTTGCAGCCTGCAGTGGCGGTACAGAACCCGCATCATACCGGAAAGCCGAAGATGCGCTGGATGCAGGACGCGAATATGTGAATGCCTGTCTGCAGGGCGATTTCTCCAAAGCCGCCTTCTATACAATAGCCGATGAGCCAAACCGCAAGTTGCTGCAACAGACTGAAAACAGCTATCGTGAAAAAGATAAGGAGGGGCGACAGCAACTACGGAATGCCTCCATCAATATTCACGAGGTAAAGGACCTGACCGACAGTACCACAGAAATTCATTATAGTAATTCGTTCGATAAAACAGCCCATACCCTGCAGGTAGTGAAAAGAGACCAGACCTGGGCGGTAGACCTGGGAAAATCACAATAAACACAACCATACCGATGAAACAACTGTTACTGGTAGGACTGGGAGGTATGATCGGCTCTATGTTACGTTATCTTACCGGACAGGTGATCAGGCTGGAAAATTTCCCTTATGCTACATTTACGGTAAACCTGCTCGGTTCCTTACTGATCGGGGCCATCATGGGCGTAGCAGCCCGGCAAGAGGGTTTTAGCAACTGGCGCTTGTTCCTGGCAACCGGCATCTGCGGAGGGTTCACCACTTTTTCGGCCTTTGCCTGGGAAAATTTACAGTTGCTGGGTCAGGAAAGATACGGGACATTTGCAGCGTATACCGGCGCCACCCTGGCACTGGGCATCGGCGCAGTGGCCCTGGGCTATTGGTTAACCAAATAAAACAAGCAAGCAAATATATGCATACTCAGAATGTACTTCATCCCTGGCATGGCGTTCCCTGCGGAGATAATACCCCAAGGGTAGTAAACGCAGTGATCGAGATCCCGCAGGGCTCCCGCTGCAAATACGAGATAGATAAAGCCAGCGGCCTGCTGAAACTGGACAGGGTCATCTTCTCCTCTTTCTACTATCCAACCAACTACGGATTTATTCCGCAGACCTATGGTGGTGACAAAGACCCGCTGGATATCCTCGTGATCACTTCCCTGCCCGTACAGCCACTGACCATTATGGAAGCCAAAGTGGTGGGTGTGATGCAGATGATTGACGGCGGTGATCCCGACGATAAGATCATTGCCGTAGCGGCCAACGATCCGGGCGTGAACCACTATAACAATATTGAGGAACTACCCAAACATTTCTTCGACGAGTTACGTCACTTCTTTGAAGAGTACAAGAAACTGGAGAACAAGACCGTAGTGGTGGAAGACTTTGGCGATAAGGCCCAGGCCCTCAGCATTATTGAAGAAGCCATCCGTTTCTATAAGACAACTTTTATAAAATAACCCATCCATCTTATTTTGTCAGTCAAACCCAACAAAATGGCCCTTACCACACTGATCTTATTGCTGGTTGTAGGATTGGCCGCCGGTTTTTTAAGCGGGCTGATCGGCATCGGCGGGGGGATCATCATTGTTCCGGCACTGGTACTGTTCCTTGGATTTTCACAAAAGCTGGCGCAGGGCACATCACTGGGTATCCTGTTGTTACCGGTGGGCATCCTGGCCGTGATGCAGTATTATAAACAGGGTTACCTGAATGTAAACTATGTGATCATCATTGCTTCGGCCTTTGTGCTGGGCAGTTTTCTCGGCAGTAAACTGGCTTTATCGGTGAGTGATGAGAAAATGAAAAAGATCTTTGCCATCGTTTTGCTGCTGATCGCTGTAAAAATGCTGTTTTTCGACAAGCCCAGTTCCACGGCAGCCAAAACCTCCGGGGAAGCCACAACAAATATTCAACAAACCGGCCAGGGTTTGGGGGTAAAATGATTTCTCCCCCCTATCTTTGCCAAAATTCAACACATGGAAGAAGTAAAACAATCAAAAGGAAAATACTGGGCACTTTGCTTTGTATGGCTCGCAGCATTGATCACATTATTAGTTGTTTACCGCGAGTTTTTCTGGCTGGCACTGCCTGGTACCGTTACTTATTTTGCCAAAGCCCTGGACCTTATCTAAAGCCATCTTCTGAACCTATTATAAAAAAGGCAACCCCAGCAGGGTTGCCTTTTTATTTGAACCAGGTCCGGTTAAAAACCCGGCAAATATCGTTTTACAATACGCAGCCTGTGCGTCCGTTCCCCGGTATCGGTATTGATGATGCCCATATTATCGATCTTGTCTATCCGAACCTTCCCGGCAGCATGGATGATGGTATCCGGAGAGAAAAGGATACCCACATGGGTGATCCTGCCTTCCTCGTTATCAAAAAAAGCCAGGTCGCCGCAAACCGCTTCCTGCAGGAAACCCACCACTTCGCCTTTTTCCGCCTGCTGGTAGGCATCGCGTGGTAAACGGATATTAAAAAACCGGAAAACCTGCTGCGTAAAACCGCTGCAGTCGATACCGTAAATAGACCTTCCTCCCCAGAGATAGGGCGTATTGATGTACTGGATGGTCAGCGAACGGATGGCATCTTCTGCAAACACGGCTTCCCGTGTGTCCCATATTTTGCCGAGGTACACAATATTGTGTTCACCGATATGGGCCTTGTTGTTGGTGAAGATGCCCAATGAGGTTCCCAGCGATAAATGCATGGGCTGCCCGTTAATAGCTGCCAGGTTATGCCATTCAGGTGCCATCAGGGCGCTATCCGATTGTACGATCGAAGGTTCCACAACCATGACCTGGCTCGACTGGCACCATCCTTCATATCCGTCATACACACAGCGGATACGGGTGAACTGTTTACCTTCTTCCAGCACTTCGGCCAGTTCGCCGAACAACAGCTGGCTCACCATTTCTGAGCGATGCGCTTCTTCTTTCCTGAGCGGGGCGGCGGGAACCATGCAGACCACAAAAACCATAGTACGAATTTGCGGTCAAGATATGGAATTTTACCACACGCGCATCTATACAGAAAATGCTTATATTGAATCAGTGAGTACAAACCCGTACGAACATATCAGCGACCAGGAACTACTGGAAAAATTTTACCGCGACAGGAACAACCAGTGGCTCGGAATTGTTTTGCAGCGGTATACCTTATTATTGCTGGGGGTATGCATGAAATACCTGAAAAACGAAGAAGAGGCCAAGGATGCGGTACAGCACATTTTCCTGAAAGCGATCACGGAACTGGGCAAATACAAAGTAGCTTATATCAAAAGCTGGTTATACATGGTAGCACGCAACCACTGCCTGATGAAACTGCGCGATAAGAACGTGTTCGTATCCGTGGAAGAGAATACCCAGCTGGTTTCACCGGAAACAGATCAGAAAGAGTTTGAACACAAAGAAATAACCCTTACCCTGCTGGAGTCCTCGCTGGAAGAACTGAACCCGGAGCAGAAAACCTGTGTAACTTTGTTCTACCTGCAGAAAAAAAGCTACCAGGAGATCGTAGACACAACCGGATACAGTTTACTGCAGGTAAAAAGTTATATTCAGAACGGGAAACGAAACCTGAAAATACTGGTAGAAAAGAAAATGAATGCCCCCAAATGAGTAACCTGACAAACATATTGAACCACGATGGGGAACTGAGCAGCGAAGAATTGTTACGTTACCTGCATGGCCAGTCCTCAGAAGAAGAAAGATTCACCATTGAAAAACAAATGGCCGACTCCGCTTTTGTGAATGAAGCCATTGAAGGTTTGCAGCATTTTAAGGACCCGGAGCAGGTAAAACTCTATGTGGAACAACTGAACCGGCAATTACAGAAACAGACCGATAAAAAAATACTACGTAAGAACAAACGCAGACTCAAAGACCAGAACTGGCTTACGGTAGCCATCCTGGTTATCCTGCTGTTATGCGTAACGGGTTATCTGCTGGTTCATTTCCTTAGGATAAAACATTAAAGAGGGATAACAAAACACATCATCCCCCAGACTCCCCCCGAAGCCGCCAGGTACACCTGGAATGGGGATGATATGTTTCATATACTTAATAATCACTAAGAAAACCGAGTTGATTAATATGGTAATGTCTTGTAACGGGCTCAGACAGGTTTACCGGCCCATCGTTTAATCCCGTCATTTCAACGGGTCAAAAATGAACTATTTTATCTTCCTAAAAAACCGTTTAAAAACGCTTTTTTATCTGAACTTTTTTCTGTATATACGTTGTCAGGGAAAATGGGCACAAAAAAAGCACCAACAGCGGAAACCATCTTACCGCTATTGATGCTTCATAACATACCCGCCAATAGATCCGAAACACAATAGAGCATTCCTTGTTGGCTACCGGGGTGGGTCAGATATTGGATTTTAAACAGAAATTCCTCAAATTTTGATGAAACACCTATGCTATGCCCCATAAAAAATTCGATATGACAAAATTCGGATAATCTGACGAATTTATATCCGTTGAAAACACCCATTTTTTGTGGGCGTTTTAACCTGGATCACTCAAGAAATACGACATGTTTTTAAGGCGGAAACCTACAATGCGGATGCTGCGTTAACACGCAGTATTGTCAATCAGCTGTATCAAACATCAGAGTTTATTACCTTCTTTCGGAAAGACAACGACGGGTTTCCAGTTGTTTGCCTCAGTCATCTCTACCAATCCATAAGAGATGATGATCACTATATCTCCTTCCGCTCCTTTCCTGGCAGCAGGTCCGTTCAAACAACAGACACCGGATCCACGCGTGCCTTTGATCAGGTAGGTCTCCAGTCGCTCCCCATTGTTAACATTCACCACCTGTATCTTTTCGTATTCTACCATCTGGGCAGCATCCATCAGGTCTTCATCAAGGGTAAGACTACCTACATAATTCAGGTTGGCTTCGGTGATGGTTGCGCGGTGTACTTTGGATTTGAGTATCTGGATCTGCATATCAGGATATCAGTTTAAACGACGACGAATAATGGTTTACAGGTTTTTCCAAGGCGCGAAAATAACGGTTTGCATGATAACTGTATCTTAAATTCTCATTCAGGAACAAGCCTGCCGGGAAACACCAGCCATCACCTGCATAACCGCCTGATCAGCAACTGGTGTTCAGGAAACTGCCCGGCCAACCGGTTAGCTTCCGCCAGTTCAAAATCTGCAAAATCAAAACCTGGGGCCACGGTACAGCCTACGAAAGAATATAGTCCCCCGGGAGCCGTTTCAGATGCAAACCAGCTACCGGCAGGAACCACGGCCTGAAACACCTCACCTGCCAGCAGGTCATTCCCTAGTTTTATTAATGCATAAGTGCCATCCGGATGGATCATATGAACCAGCAGGCTTTGTCCGGCATAAAAATGCCAGCATTCATCGCTCTGTATGCGGTGAAAAGCGGAGAAGTTCCCCTGCTCCAGTAAAAAATAAATGGCAGTAGCCAATACACGGTTACCCCGGAATCTTCCGGGCAGGCATGCCTGTTCCATCTCTTCGGCCGACCGGTATGTTTCTTTATAATAACCGCCTTCCGGGTGCGGGAGCAATTGAAATTTTTCTATCAATGCTGTTACCGTGTGCATACTGCAAGTTACACTCACTCGCTTTGCAAAGAATATTTTATTCTGAAAATTACTGTTCATCCGGAGATAAATTCTGCAGATGATCCCGCGGGGTAAATCTGTTGTATATTTAAACTCTCTAACGACCCCGATGATGAAACAAAAAATTACTGTTGTTCTTGCCGGCCTGCTGGCTGTTTTTTTTCTCTTTTTCACACCTGCACAAAAAAAAACGGGTGCCGTTAAAAAAACAATACTGACAGGAGCCGATCAAACAGAAAAATACCTGCCGCTCTTACAAGGCAAACGCGTTGCCATACTGGCCAATCCTACTACGGTGATCGGCACACAGCACCTTGTTGACAGTCTAAAAAAACGCGGCATCAACATCGTAAAAGTATTCGGACCCGAACATGGGTTCCGAGGCAATGCCAGCGCCGGCGCAAAAGTGGCGGACGAGATCGACCAGGCAACCGGTATCCCGGTGATCTCCTTATATGGCGGCAAAAACAAACCCAGCAAAGAAGACCTGGCCGATGTGGACATCATGGTCTACGACCTGCAGGATGTGGGCTGCCGTTTTTATACCAATATCAACGCACTGGCCCGTTTGATGGAAGCCTGTTACGACAACAACAAGGAACTGATCATCCTCGACAGGCCCAACCCCAATGGTTATTTCATTGATGGCCCCGTATTGGATATGAAACTGAAATCAGGCATCGGTATGTTCCCCATCCCTATCGCACACGGGCTAACTGTGGGTGAGTTTGCCAAAATGGTGAACGGCGAAGGCTGGCTGGCCAATCAAGTGAAATGTAAGATCACCATCATACCTGTGGCCAATTATACGCACGATATGGCTTATACCTTACCCGTTAAACCATCCCCCAACCTCAATACACAACAGTCCATCCTCTTATACCCATCCCTCTGCCTGTTCGAGGGAACCATTTTCAGCCAGGGACGCGGCACTTATTTTCCATTCACGGTGCTGGGTAACCCTGATGTGAAAGACAAATACAGTTTCTCTTTCACCCCCACCGGTATCAAAGGAATGGCAGAGACCCCGTTGCATATGGACAAAACCTGTTACGGACTTGACCTCCGCAACTACAATACCGAGCTGCTCCGCAAGAAAAAACAGGTGAACATCAGCTGGATGATCGAATTATACCAGGCATACCCATACAAAGAAAAATTCTTTGACTACAAACAAAGCAAAGAAATGGGCAATATTGATAAACTGGCCGGTACCACACAGTTCAGGGAACAGGTCATGGCCGGCATACCTGAGGCTGAGATCAGGAAAAGCTGGGAGCCGGGATTGACACAATATAAAGCCATGCGTAAAAAATACCTGCTGTATCCTTAATACAGCAGGCCCTTTATTTTTTGTTGCGCCCCGGATCGGTGGCATCACGGAGCAGGTATAAAACAGATTGATAGTTGTATCCCGTGGCTTCGCTCATCGCCATTTCGCAGGTTTTACCCGATGAGTAATAACCTTTGGCCGAATGCTGTTTCGTTAACTCCTGTACTTCACCGGATTCATCTTTCGTGGCGCTGGCTGTAAGTTCCGGGAAATAAAATCCCCTGTCTCCCGCCATACCGCAACAACCACTCAGGAACGGGATATCCGCTTTCAACGAACAGGCATTGCCAATGGCCTGCAATTTGTGCAGCTGGTTCATTTTATGCGATGTGCACACGGGATGGAATACCACCGGGGTATCCTGTTGTACGGTCTTCAACCTGGGCAGCAGGTAATCGGCGGCGAAATCTATACTGTCAACGATGGTCAGTTGCTGAAATTTTTGCTGGTTCTCTTCTGTGAGATAAGGCAGGGAACTGTGAAGTGAATGTGTGCAGGAAGTCACATCCATCAATACCGGTACTTTACCGCCTTTGGTCCAGCGCCATAGGGTTTCGATGGTCTTATTCACTGTTTCCTTATAGGCAGGCTGAAAACCTTTGGAGGAGAACAACTGTCCGCAACACACCCCGGTAGTATGGTTGGCAACGAACAATTTCATACCGGCGCGTTTGCATAACAGGGCCACCACTTCGTTGATCGACATGGGATCCTGTTTATCAGCCCCCATCATACGTGTGATGCAGGACGGGAAATACACAACATCCGGCGCAGACGGTTTTCTGCCACGGATATACACCGGCGAAGAGATCGAATTATTCCAAAGGGGGAATCCGGGAACTTTTTTGATGAGCCACTGGGTCAGCTTGCGCATACTATCAGGACCAAAGATCCAGTTGATCAGGTTGGCCCCATGCAACGCCAGCTTCACTACTGTTTCCACCAGCCCAAAGTTCCTGGCCACATGTAAAGCCATCCGGTTGGCTTTGGGCGAATGATTCTCCCTGCGCAACCTTTTGATCAGTTCCCCTGTATTGATGGATACGGGACAATCTATGGCACACATGCCATCCACCGCACAGCTATCCATACCCGAAAACTGAAACTCCTGCTGCAACGTTTGGTAGTCATCCAGATTACCCTCCGCTTTCAGTCTTTGCAGTGAGCGGCGCACCTGTATCCGCTGCCTGGGTGTTAAAGTGTAATTGCGGCTGGGACACCGGTTCTCGCAATACCCGCATTCCACGCATTTATCCACTTCTTCTTCCACCACGGGCATCGTTTTCATGTTCTTCAGGTGGCAGCGGTCATCTTTGTTGATGATGACACCCGGGTTCAGTATGTTCAAGGGGTCTACCAGCTGTTTTACCCTGCGCATGATCTTATAGGCTTCATCGCCCCATTCCTGCCGTACATAAGGTGCGATCTGCCGGCCTGTGCCATGCTCCGCTTTCAAAGACCCGTCGTATTTCCTGATGATCAGATCGGCCAGTTCATTGTTAAATGCTTCGAATACGGCTATCTCATCGGCAGTATTCACCGGCTGTGTCACCAGGAAATGCAGGTTGCCTTCTTTGGCATGACCAAAAATGATCGCATCCGTATAACCGTATTTGGCAAACAGTGATTGCAGGTCGGTTACCGCTTTACCCAGGTTCTCCAACGGAACGGCAACATCTTCCAGCATGGCGGTGGTTCCTTTGGCACGTACGGCTGCCACTGAGGGGTACATTCCTTTCCGCAGTTTCCAGAGTTTGGCCTGCTCATAGGAGACTTTGGTAAAATCCAGGAGATCGAGTAAGGGCAGGGAAGTAATCACCGGTTTCGCCTTCTCCAGTAAACCTGCCAGTTCTTCTTCCGAAGATGCCTGGTATTCGCAGAGGATGGCAGTGGCTTCGGCAGACAGTTCTTTTACCATTGCCGGGCAATGATCCAGGTGTTCTATCGAGCGTAATGCAGGCCTGTCCATCAGTTCCAGTGCTTCTGCTTCCGTAGCTTTTAAAGCGGGTATGGCTTCGGCAGCTATTACCGGGTTCTCAAAAAACAGCAGGCCGGTAGCTTTGTATCGTTTATCGGGAATGGTCTTCAGCACCGCTTCTGCAATAAAGCCCAGTGTACCTTCTGCACCGATGAGCAGGTGCGCCATGATATCCAGCGGGTGTTCATAATCGAGAAATGCATTGATGCTGTAACCTACCGTATTCTTAATGCGGTATTTGCTCCTGATCTTATCTACCAGCGGTTGGTTGGCCAGGATCTCTTTGCGTATGTTGCGCAGGTTTTCCGCCAGCACATCTTCTCCTGCCTGGAAACGGAAATAATCATCCCGGTAAGCAGTATTGTATTCCTTTCCGCTGGGTAATACAAAACGGATCGTATCCAGGGTATGGTATGAATTGTGCGTAACACCGCAGCACATACCGCTGCTGTTATTGGAAAGAATGCCACCCATCATCGCCGCACTGATCGATGCGGGGTCGGGACCGATCTTAACCGCGTATTCCTTCAGCTTATGGTTCACATGTGCGCCAATGGCCCCGGGCTCTACCCGTACCCTTGCGCCATCATCGAGTGGATCCGTGCTTTTCCAGTTCCTGGCCAGGTCTACCAGTATGCCATCGGTAATAGATTGCCCGCTGAGACTGGTCCCGGCCGCCCGGAACGTGAGTGGCACCTGGTTACTATTGGCAAGAAGAAACAGGCGTTTGATATCGTTGACCGTTGCAGGCTGTACAACGGCTTCGGGAAGCAGGTAGTAAAAACCCGCATCACCTGCAAAAGCATACCTGTCTATCAGGGAGAGTTTCAATTTTTCGGCAGGAAAAGACTGGCTGAGTTCAAGCACGATATCCACTTTCTTTTCCTGTTTGAGTTGGCTTGACATAATGGGCACAAATTTAACCCAATTCAGCTACCGGAAAAGACCGTTTCTGTGTTTGCGTACAAATACCCGTAAAAAACACCTTATCATTCCCTTCCCTGCGCCTCCGCGTCTTTGTGAGAAAAAAACACGCCCCCCTGCACCAGGCTGCAAATGATAAAGTGGTCTTATTTGCCAGCACTAGCAACTATCCCCGTAAAGCCTGGTACAATACTTCCACCGTATGCAAAGCTTCCCTGCCCGTACCATCTTTTACCTGGTGCCGGCAACTGGTGCCCGGTGCGGCAATAATGGTATCCGCCTGCTGTTGCCTGACGGTGGGAAGCAATACCAGTTCTCCTATCTGCATGGAAAGATCGTAGTGCTCTTTCTCAAAACCAAAAGAGCCTGCCATACCACAGCAGCCAGACGGTATGGTCTCAACTGTATAATGCTCGGGCAATGATAACATTTTCACGGATGCTGCCAGGTTGGAAAGCGATTTCTGCTGGCAATGGCCATGCAGTTTTACCAGTCTTTTCTCCCGGGTAAAAGCCTCTTTATTGATATTGCCTTTCTCGATCTCCGCAGCAATGAATTCATCTATCAGGAAAACATGTTTGGCCAATGACTTCGCAGCTTCCAGGTTATGGTCATAAGCCAGATCAGGATATTCATCGCGGAAAGTGAGGATGGCCGATGGTTCAATACCGATCAGCGGCATATCAGCAGACACGAGCGGTGCCAGTTGTTCAATGTTTCGGTTGATGATCTGCTGCGCTTTCTTCACCAACCCTTTGGATAACCAGGTACGGCCACTTTCTTCGTGTTGGGGTATCTCTACGGTATACCCCAGTTTTTCCAGCAGCTGGATGGCGGTGATGCCGATATGCGCATCATTATAGTTGGTGAACTCATCGCAGAACAAAAACAGCTTACGTCCCGATGCGGGTATCGCTTTTTTACGATGCCTGGCATACCAGCTTCGCAATGTAGTATGCGAGAGCGTGGGCATGGAGCGTTTCTGCGCAAAACCCGCAAACCATTTTACCAGGCTGCCGGTAAGGGCGTTGGTGACAATAAAATTATAGAACGAAGGGAACAGTGACCCCAGTTTGGCCGAAGCGCTGAAATTAGCGATCAGCCTGGATCGGAAAGGAACGCCATGCACATCATAATACTGCTGCAGGAACTCTGCTTTCAGTTTGGCCATATCCACATTTGAGGGACATTCCGATTTACAGGCTTTGCAACTCAGGCAGAGATCCATTACTTCATAGATCTCCTGGTGATCAAAACGGTTCATCTTATCCGAGCGTGTCAGGAACTCACGCAAGATATTGGCCCGTGCACGTGTGGTATCTTTTTCATTTCTTGTGGCCATGAACGAGGGACACATGGTACCGCCCGACAGATGTGTTTTACGGCAATCACCCGAACCATTGCACTGTTCGGCATGCTGCAGGATGTTCTGCTGGTGAAAGCGGAAGGTCGTTTTGAACTCCGGAGTAAACTGGCCCGGCTCATACCGGAGCATGGTGTTCATCGGCGGCGTGTCAACGATCTTGTTCGGATTGAAAATATGTTGGGGATCCCAGCATTCCTTGACCTGCTGCAGCAAACGGTAGTTCTTCTCTCCCACCATCTGGCGAATGAATTCGCCACGCAAGCGGCCATCGCCATGTTCACCGCTGAGGGAACCCTGGTATTTTTTAACCAGTGTGGCCACATCCCCGGCAATGGCCCGGAACAAACGGTTGCCTTCCTCTGTTTTTAAGTTGATGATGGGCCGCAGGTGTAATTCACCCGAGCCTGCATGTGCATAATGAACGGAATGTAATCCATGCCGGGTAAGTATCTCGTTGAACTCGCGGATATAGGCCGGCAGATCATTTACGTCCACGGCCGTATCTTCGATCACCGGTACGGCTTTTTCATCACCCGGCAGGTTACCGAGCAAACCCAGTCCGGCTTTCCGCAGGGTCCAGATCTTTTTGGTATCATCTCCGAACAGTACGGGAAAATGATAACCCAGCCCCGCAGCACGCATTTCCGCTTCCACTTTTTCTGTAATGGCCAGTATCTCTTCGCGGGTATTGCGCAGGAACTCGATCACCAGTATGGCACCGGGATCGCCCTGTACAAAAAAGCGGTTCTTCCGCTGTTCAATATTTTCCTTGGTACATTCCAGGATATAATGATCGATCAGTTCACTGGCACTGGGGCGGTATTTCAACCCGATCAGGTTGGCCCGCAACGATTCATCAATGGTATTAAAATGCACACATAACAACCCGGCTTCCCTGGGTGGCAGCGGTACCAGGTTCAGCCTGATATCGGTGATGAATGCCAGTGTGCCTTCCGAACCCGCGATCAGTGAACAGAAATTAAAGGAATCGCCACCGGCAGTAAAGGGTTCGGTATCTACCAGCAGGTCTATAGCATAACCGGTATTCCTTCTTTCCACAGATCTCTTGGGAAATTCTTTGCGGATCTCCACCTGGTTCTCGTACTGGCTCAGCAGACTACGGGTTTGCCGGTAGATCTTTCCTTCCAGTCCCGGCAACTCGCATTTGTCATGAAATGCTTCTACAGCCAATTCACCGAATACCGCTTCCGAACCATCGCTCAGGAAAGCTGATACTTCCAGCAGGTGTTCGCGGGTGCTGCGGTATACCACCGAATTGGAGCCACAGGAATTATTACCCACCATTCCACCGATCATGGCACGGTTAGCGGTAGATGTTTCCGGGCCAAAGAACAGGCCATAGGGTTTCAGGAACAGGTTCAGTTCATCACGTATCACCCCGGGCTCTACTTTTACCCATTTTTCTTCCGGATTGATCTCCAGTATGCGGTTAAAATGACGCGATACATCTACCACAATACCATCACCTACCACCTGTCCGGCCAGTGAGGTTCCGGCAGTACGGGGTATCAGCGAGGTCTGGTTGGCGGCAGCAAAAGTGATCAGTTTACGGATATCTTCCCGGGTACGGGGTATGGCCACAGCCAGGGGCATTTCGCGGTAAGCCGATGCATCCGTAGCATACAGCGTGCGCATAGTGGTATCGAAATATAAGTCTCCTTCCAGTTGTTCTGAAAGAAGTTGCAGCTTTGCCTTCATGAAGCGGTACGGTTTAAAAATCAGCAGAGTCCGTAAAAATACTTAATTATCCCCGTAAGACGCCCATATCAGGTGATCAGGATCAATTTCTGCGGCAGTGAGAAGTATTCTGCCTTTACTTTTTCGAGGTTTTCTTTCTTATTAAATAATTCATAATATTCATCTACATCGATCGCATTGTTCTCCTTGTTCACATATACCGGGCCGGTCACGGAACTGGAAGCACCGTTCTCGAACAGTGCGGCACGCACCACACCATTTACTACCGCTTCCTCGTTAAGTACACATTTGTTTTTGCAGATCACATTACCCTCAATTAAGCCACCGATCACTACATCGTGACAAAGTATGTCGCCGTTCACGGAAGCTTTTTTGTCGATGATGACCTTATTGGTGCAAAAGATGATACCCTTAAAATCACCCTCGATGCGAATAGGTGATCCGGTTTTGATGATGCCGAAGTAAACACCGCCCGAGACTACCTGTACTGCAGGTAATATCTCGTTGGGCTTTTCTGTTTTTTTAAAAAGCATAGAATGGATTCTGGATGATTGGACGAACCATGAAGATAGCGAAAATGAGATACACCCCCGCCAGCCCAGGTAATGTAATCGTTATTTCTTCGGAAAGGCCCCTTAATGCTGTTTTTCAGCAAAAAATATTGACTTTTCGTCACAAAATGTAATATTTTTACCCAATACCAAACTTTCCGTCATGAACAAATTCCGGGAACAACTGCTACACGACCCCAATTCCAGTTACAGCAGCCAAAGCGTTGCTGACGACAAACAACTGTTCATTACCAGCTCTACCAATATTTCCGGTATTCTGGATTCTGAGAACGATATTACCCTGGATGGCAATTTCAATGGCGTGCTGTTCAGTAAAAAAACGATCAACATCACCCCTACTGGTATCATGCGCGGAGTGATCATCTGTCACGATATTAAAGTGGAGGGCGAATTTGAGGGATCCATCTATGCGCTGAAAGTGAACCTCTGCAAAGACTCGATCATTAAAGGGAATATTCACTGTACCATCATCAATACCGAGATGAACCAGTATGTGGATGCCAATATCAAGTTGTTAAGCCTGGAAACACCGGTGTTCGAGTCCAGTTCCAATGAACTCTTCGCCCAATTGAAAGATACATTTGGCAAGAACAATAAAGACAACAATTACCTGGCCATTTTCCAGGAAAAGCTGAATTCGATCAAATCATCTACCAAGTTCTACCACCAGACCATTTATGTGGAGAGCCGTCCTGAAACTGGCGGTCAGGGCCAGGATTACCAGGCCCCGGAGAACCCTGAGGGAGATGATTATACCGATTCCAATAACTGACCGGTCATTTACCCAAACCTATTAGCAAGAGAAGGCAGACGCCTTCTTTTTTTATGCCAAAAGCGGCCGGATCTTTATTTGAAGTACATGATTTAAATCATAATCTGACAGTTCTGTGACAAGTAGATTTGTTCTATCATCAACTCAGAAAAAACTGCGCACATGAAAAAGAAATTAATGGTTGTAGCCGGTTTCGCAATGCTGGCAATCACAGCCTGCGAAAGCAAACCGGGCACAACAACAGAAACAGTCAGCACCACAGAACAAGTGGCAGTAGGACAATCCGGCGTACAGGATGAGTCTTCACAGAAAAATGTGGTACAGGTTGCTATTGGCAGCAAAGACCACACTACGCTGGTCACTGCCGTTAAAGCTGCCGATCTGGTAGACGCACTAAGCAATGCCGGTCCGTTCACCGTATTTGCCCCCACCAATGCCGCTTTCGCCAAATTACCTGCCGGAACGGTAGAAGGTTTGCTGAAACCTGAAAAGAAAGAGGCATTGATCGACATCCTCCAATACCATGTGTCCGTGGGTGTGTACAAGGCAGAATCGCTGCAGGACGGACAGGTCCTCGGACAGGTAAATGGCGGTAATGTAACCGTAAGTGTAAAAGACGGTAAGGTCACGCTGAATGGAACTGCTACCATCGTGGCTTCTATACCAGCTGCCAACGGTATCGTACACGTGATCGACGGTGTACTGTTGCCTCCACCAGCCAAGAACTAATACATCACAAACTTTTTGTTTACTTGTTTTTTTGAGCGATAAGCATGGGTATTCTTACCCGTGCTTTTTTTTGGGATCGTTGTGAACGTTTGATGAATGGTGTAGTGGGATGCTGGATACTGATGCTGGATGCTGAATGCTGGATCGTTTTGTAAGTGTTTTACAGAACGGTGTAGTTGAAATGGGTTTGTATGGTTGAGCCGGAGAGGGATGTCAATGTGTAAAAGAGAACTATACGTGTTCACCAGAGATCCGGGAGGATATCAGTAACGTTCATCTGAAAACTGGTTGGTCCGGAATACAAAAGCATGGAACATATCCATGCTTTTTGGTTGAATCATGGCCTTTCGGCCGGGTGACAATTATTTTCACATCATTTTGTGCTCATTTCGATATTGCAGTATTTTTTCTTCCATAATCGCCGCAATACTGATGGCCCGCTGTCGGGCAAGCGATGCTTTTTCGCCCTCGAACAATTCATCCAGCGTTTCTACAAACAGGTTTACCCAGCGGGTAAAATGTTTGCTGTTGAGTGGGCGTATATGGTGCAGGTGTTTGTGCAGGTTCATGGGGTTACCTGAGTAAGACCCTGTATAAAAAAGTGCGTTATCCCAGAAGTCGTACATGATGGGCAGATGTTTTTCCCAGTTCATTTTAACGATATCAGAAAAAATAAAACCGATCACATCATCCGATATCACTTTCTGGTAAAAATTATTCACCAGCAGTTCAATATCGGCCCGGTTTTCAATATCACGTTTCATAAGATAGCAGGTTAATCTTGTACAATACAGTCGCTCATTTCCCGGATGATCCCTGGGCTACAGGTCTTTCCGGTTGAAATTTCTTACAGAGAGCCATACCGGCAACAGGATCCACGCCAGCAATACGCTGAGCGAAATGACCATACCGGATGTGGTTCCGAAAAAGTCTTTGAATATGGCCCCGGTATACCCCATCATGGCCGACACATCCAGCTGCAGCAGGATCAGTATCCGCGACAGGTCTATCGGGTTCAGTGCGCTGATCCCTACCATGGCTTTTTCCAGCGGGTAATCTGCCAGCTGAAACAGGAGGAACAGTACCAGTCCGTCAAAAAGTATGGAGAAATATACCCAGAGCATGATGGCCACACCGATGCCTTTGGCTTTATCGCGGGTTCTCACCGCGGCCAGCATGGCAATGGCCACAAAAATGATACTTAATAATAACCCCACACCAATCATCATCATCCCGGTAAGGTTGGCTTCATACAGTAATACAGGTATCCCCACCCCTACAAAAAATGCGAGGGAGAGCGATCCGGCCAGTCCCACGAATAAACTGATCCAGATAGTCCTGCGTTTCAGTGGCTGGCTCACCAGCAGTTCTATGAATTCTGCGCTGTTATATACATAGATGGTAGAGAAAATGATACTGATCAACGGTACTACCAGCAGTACGATATTCAACAGGCTCAGCAATCCTTTGCTGCTGTTATCTTCCAGGCTGAATACGCTGAAAGAGGCCACCAGCAGAAAGAACAGGTACACCAATACTATCCGGTTGCGCAGGATATCTGCCATTACGTATTTGATGATCTTCTTCATAATGCAGTGTTTAACATGACGTGAGCAATGGCTTTCGATAATTTCTCATGACCCGTATCGGCCCGTAAAGCTTCAATGCTTTTGTGGAACCGAAGTTCGCCATCCTGCATATAGATCACCTGCGTTACCAGGTCGTCCAGTTCACTCAGGATATGCGAGGTTACCATGACCAGTTTGCCCTTCTTCTTTTCCGTAATGATCTTTTCCTTGAGTATTTCAGAGGCAACAGGATCCAGTCCGGCCGTGGGTTCGTCCAGTATCAGCACTTCCGGGTTGAACAGGAATGCCAGGCAGGCACTTACTTTCTGGCGGGTACCACCCGAAAGTGTACGCATCCTTTTGTGTTTTAACTTATCCAGTTCAAATGCTGCCACCAGTTCCTCATCCATAGCCCCTTTGTGGCCACGGATATCTTTCATCATATCCAGTACATCCGCGATCCGCATATTATCGGGATAACGTCCTATCTGCGGCATATAACCGATATCGCTGCGATACTTCCAGTGATGCAGGATATTGTTCCCGTTGAATGTGATAAAACCGCTATCGGGTACTACCATACCCAGGATACTTTTGATGAGGGTGGTTTTGCCGCTTCCATTCGGACCTATCAGGGCAATACATTCCCCTTTGTTACAGGTGACCGAAACATTGTTCAGCGCTTGCAGTTTGCCGAATCTCTTGGAAACATTGCTGGCTATGATCATACAATATTCTTTATCGGGTACAGTGTCAAAAAAGTTTTTTCATCATGGGCCTGTTATCCTTCAGCCCTTCCGGTGTTAAACTGGGAAATACTTTTTCCGTTTTATCCAGCAACGATGTAATAAAACTGCGGAAAAGCAGCATGGCCGGCGGATTCTTCTCCACGATCATCGAATACATGCTAACCGGCCGGTAAGGCACATCACCTACCTGGTCTTTGTTCAGATCGTAACCGTCGTATTTATCCCAATAATTGCCATTGAACGTATTCAATACCAGCGAACCGTTGGTGCCCACATCGAATGTGTTCCCGATGAAATTGTTCCGGGCCACTTCTATGTCCATGCAACTGGCCTGTATCTTCAATCCCCAGCCATTGTTACGGAACTGGTTCTTCACCACGCGTATACGGCTGGCGCCCTCCAGGTAAATGCCACTGGTATTTTTAATAAATGTGTTCCCTTCTATATGACTGTCGGAGATCTCTTTCAGCAGCAAACCATACGCTGCATCGCCCCAGTTTTCCTCAAACGTATTCTGGTACATTTTTACACCATGCGAATACATTACCGCCACGCCTGCACCATTTCGTTCAAAATGGTTGGCGAGATAGGTATCATTATGCGAAAACATAAAATGCAGGCCATAGCGTATGTTCCTGAAGGAAGTGTTGCGGCGGATGACGGAGTTGGTCACAAATTCAAAATAGATCCCATCGCGGTGCCCGCTGATGGTATTGCCGATAATATGCATACTATCGCTTTTCCAGCAGTGTATGCCGTTGCCGCTCTGCTGTTCTTCCTTTGCATAGGCTGTTAAACGGTTGTTTTCGATGGTGCAGTTCTTTCCGTATTGCGTGTAGATTCCGAAGAAAGTATCTTCCAGTATGTTGTTGCGGATCACCACATCACGACTGTCGTATATCTTGATACCGCCCATATCATTGATGCTGGATACACCAGAATGCACTACCCGGAAACCATCCACCACTACCCCATCGGCTTTGATGGAGAGCACTTCGTATTTTTTTTCGCCATCCAGCACAGGGTAACCCGTGCCTTTCAATACGATCCTTTTATCAACGATGATATTTTTTTCCCGGTAAGTACCGGCGGATACCAATACCGTATCGCCGTTACGGGCAGCTTTGATGGCGGTCATGATCGTTGGGTAGTTACCACCCTTGCCAACACGCAGTGTTGCGGCCGGCAGTGTAACAGTTGCTCCCAGCAATAACCATATAAAAAATACGTATCTCATTTTTTCAGTTGAGCCCAGCTGATACGGGCCGCGGTATAAGTCACTTCCATTTTTTTCATGCTGTCTTCTACCGTAAACGCAGCCAGGTTACCTTTCATCGGGCTTTCAAATAACTCACTTTGTAATAAAAAAGCTTCGGATGCTTTTACCAGCGTATGTTTTCCGGTAAAGTCAGTAAAATATACGTCGGCAATATCTTTCTGGTCGATGGCGTCTGAATGCATGAACGACAAAATACAGTGGGCATCATCGAACTTAAATACTTTACCTTTTTTGGTCACCAGCTCGGCGCCAAAGCGCTGGTCACTGATGGTCATTTTGCAGAAATGGCAATTATCTTTACCATACCTGATCGCTTCGGGTTCGGTGCTGCAACCGCTGAGTGTGGTCATGGAAACAGCCATCACTAACATTCCCGCAACCGCCGAACGGTTCCGGGAAAGTTTGGCGCGACGGCCTTCCAGTATCACCAGCAGCAACAGTATAGCACCCACACCTACAAAGATCCATCCACCAATATCGGGCATGGAATAAGCCCCGAAATTGAGCAGCTGTTTAAATCCGATCAGTGGTGGCTGGTAAGCCATTCCGGGTATACGTATGGCCGCATCCGGGTTCAGGTCGTGACCGTACTGGTATTCCCATCTCCAGAAATCAACCATCGCAATCACACCAAAACAAACAAAGAGGACAAACAGGGCATTCAGCCATTTTCTTCTTCCCAGGATCCCAACGACCAGGGATACGATACTGAAAAATATAATGATGCCGGGTAACAATTTAAATTCCGGGAAATCATCGGCATGGAGGGTACGCATTCCGATATAGTGGTTCAGACCATTGATGATATCCACATTACCGCCCAGTTTATTGGCATAGATCAGCAACATCAATCCTTCAGGGTATTGCGGTGCATCCAGGTCTATCCGCCACATGGGAACGAACAATACCGCCAACAACGCAATGGCACAGAGGATCAACATGGCTCTGGAAGATGTTTTCATTCTGTTCATAGTAATCCGTTTGATAGATTCATAAAACCAAAAAGCCGGCCCGGTAACTCGTACAGCGGGTTGCCGCAAAATTTCCGGACCGGCAAAGATGCCGGGAAGATCGGGGGCTCTTCCCGGCAGTAGTAAAGAACTATTTTTTAGCAGCAGGTGCCGGAGCAGCTTCTGCCTTGGGTTGGTTGGTACCCAGGCTGAATGTCAGCGGCACACTACTTCCGGCAGGTGATACCCTAACATATCCCTGCATTTCCTGGTGCAGTGCACTACAGAAATCGGTACAGTAAACAGGGTACATACCTGGTTTTTCCGGTATCCATTTCAGGGTTTGTGTTTCACCCGGCATGATCAGCAGTTCCGCATTGGAGGCGCCTTTCACAGCAAATCCGTGTGGCACATCCCAATCCTGCTCAAGGTTGGTTACGTGGAAGTATACCTCATCACCCACTCTGATACCTTCGATATTATCCGGAGAGAAGTGTGAACGGATGGAGGTCATATATATATGAACCTTGTTACCCTCGCGTACCACTTTGGATGCAGGTTCTCCTTTGGTTACATAAGGATGTTTATTCTCTTCGATCTTATAGAACTTAACGGAGTTCTTCCTGATCAGATCCGCAGGAGCAGACTGTGCATAGTGCGGTTCACCGATGGTGGGGAAGTCGAGGATCATCTGCATCTTATCGCCGCTGATATCATATAACTGCGCACTCTGGGCCAGTTCTGGTCCGGTAGGCAGGTAACGGTCTTTGGTGATCTTATTATACGCAACCAGGTATTTGGGTGAAGGTTTTTTAGTATCACCGCCTGGGATAGACAGGTGACCTACAGAATAATACGTAGGTACACGATCAAGCACTTTCAGGTCTTTGATGTTCCATTTAACCACTTCGCTGGATACAAAGAAAGAAGTATAGGCATTACCCTTACCATCAAACTCTGTGTGCAAAGGTCCGAGACCTGGTTTTTTCACTTCACCGTACAGGGCAGACTCGTATTTCACAACGGGGATACCATCGTATTCGCCTTCATAGTCTTTGGCGGCAATGGCTTTCTGCAGTTTATCAAAACTGAATACGGGGATCAGGGCAGCCAGTTTACCGCTACCTACAACGTACTCACCACTTGGGTCAATATCGCAACCGTGGGGCGACTTAGGACAAGGGATCATGTAACAGATGTCTTTCAGTTCTTTTGCATCCAGCACCACCACTTCTGTTTTGATGGTAGAGGTAGCTGTATGTGATTTTTCATCATAATGGTTGCTGGCATATCTCACAGACTGTTTTCTTCCTTTACCTGCTTTCAGGTACTCTTCTGCTTTTTTCCAGTTAACGGCCATGATGAAGTCCTTATCACGCTGTGATGCATTCACTTCCAGCAGGGTGTTGGCCTGCTCTGTATTGTAGCAGCTGAAGAAGAACCATCCATGTGATTTTCCTTTACCGGCATGGCTCAGGTCGAAGTTCACGCCAGGACACTGGATCTGGAAAGCGATGTCCATTTTACCATCTTCCTTGGCAACGCTGATAAAGCTCAGGGTTCCTTTAAAGTTCTGTTTGTAGGTATTGATGGGCACATCTCCATTTACATTATCCGGTGGTACGCTGAAACGGGTACCGGCCACAACGTATTCGGTATTCTCTGTGATGAACGGGGAAGAGTGGTTACCGGCGCTGTTGGGTAGTTCAATGATCTCCGCAGTGCGGAAGGTTGTCAGGTCGATACGGGCAACACGGGGAGTATTATTGGCGTTACCAAACAACCAGCGGCCATCGATCTCTCCGTTTGTCTGGGAAAGCTCGGGGTGGTGCAGGTCATCCCAGGGAACAAATCCGTGAGAAGTGTTCAACATGGCTTTGGTTTCTTCGCTGTACCCGTAGCCTTTTTCAGGATCAACGGAAAAAGCGGGGATCACACGCAGCAAACGGCCACTGGGCAATCCGTAAACGGCCATTTGTCCGCTGAAACCACCGGAAACAAAATTATAATACTCGTCGTATTTGCCCGGCGCCACATACGCTTTGGCCGCGGCATCGGCGCTTACGGCATTTCCGGCGTTCTTGGGTTTGCAGGAAAGCATCCCCAGCAATAATGCGAAGGACGCCATGGCGATCGCATTATAGTTTGTCTTTTTCATGCTGTTATGTTTTAGGTTAGGTTGATATGCAACAGTTACTGTTTACAGACTTATTTAACACCGTCGTTCTTACGCATGAACTCATACAGACTTCTCGCTTCATCATCGCTAAGGTTCTGGTTGGGCATACGCACCAGACAGATCTCAAGCTGCGCCTGCGCTTTGGGGTCTTTGGTCAGCATTTCATCGGTATTAGTGATGAAGTTCATGATCCAGGCAGCACTGTAGCGTGAGGTTACACCATGCCATCCGGGACCTACCAGTTTTTCATCGGTTGTTTTATGGCAGCTACTGCATTTTACACCATAAACTTTGTCTCCTTTTCCGGCCAGGGCACCATCCAGTGCGGCAGGCACTTCAAAATCCTTGTACTTACCTTCACCCCTGTTAGGATCATAGGATGGATTGGCAGAAGCTTCTGCAGCAGGTGTTTCAGAGGCAGTGGCAGTTGCGGCAGGAGCCGATCCGTTCTGGTTGCCACAAGCATACAGGGCAACTACAGCAATGATTGCAGTAATAGTTCTTTTCATACTGGTATTTTTTTGATTGGTTAATTGCAATATACAAGATTAGCCCTCCTTTTACCGCAGTTTTATGCGTACAATCATACCCCAGAAAAAAATAAAAAATACTATGCGTATATTGTTAATAACAAATATATTGTAATTAATACTTGTTAAAACCTGATTTAAATCATACATTCAGATGATATGAATCATCTACCCGCAACAAAGGGACAGATAGTTTTGGATACCACTACAAACAACCACTACTATGATGATCGATATTGACCTGTTATTGGCATGCGGTGCGGCTTACAAAAAAGTAAGCGCCGGAGAAGTGATTTTCCAGGAAGGAACCAGCTGCCAGTTTTATTATCAGCTTGTCAGCGGCAGCGTTCGCTGGATCAATATTGATGATGAAGGACATGAATTCATTCAGACCATTATTGATGAAGGCGAATGTTTTGGAGAGATCCCGCTTTTCGACGAAGGCCCTTACGCCGCTACAGCCATTGCAGAAGAAGATTCCGTACTGATACGATTGCACCGGTCTTCTTTCAGCCAGTTATTGAAAGACAGCCCGGAGGTCCATTTTACTTTCAGCCGTTTACTGGCCAAAAGGGTGCGTTTTAAATTCCTGTTACTGAAAGCGCTGGCATTGAATGCACCCGAAGCCCGTATTGCAACGCTGATCAAATACCTGAAGGCAGAGAACAAGAATTTCTGCCCCAAATGCAACCAGCTCAAACTTACCCGCCAGCAGATCGCCGACATGACCGGCCTGCGCGTAGAAACCGTTATCCGTGCTATGCGGAATATGCACGATAAAGGCGAGCTGGTTATCGAAAAAGGAAAAGTCTATTGCTGATATGATTGCAATCATACCCATATCCACTCACCCGGCTTTCCTTTGCAGCTAAATGTCAGGTATGCGCTCTTCTCTTCATAAATGGTTACAGGTATCCGTGCTGAACCTGTTACTGGTTTCCCTGATCGGTGTGGTACTTCGTTACAAGATCGCTTTTTCGTTACCCTTTATTGACCAGAAACACCTGTTGCACGGACACTCACATTTTGCTTTTTCGGGATGGATCACCCATACGCTCATGGTTTTACTGGTACAATACCTTTCTGAACAATCAGGCAGGGATCAATTCCGGAAATACCGTTCCCTGTTATGGGGTAACCTGCTTACCGCTTATGGCATGCTACTATGGTTTCCCATACAAGGGTATGGCCCATGGTCGATAACCTTTTCTACCCTGTCTATTTTTGTCTCCTGGATATTTGCCGTAGTATACTGGAAAGACCTGAACCGGCTTTCCGTGCAAAAGATCAGCCATAGCTGGTTCAAGCTGGCTTTGCTCTTCAACGCGGTATCGGCCCTGGGAGCTTTTGCACTGGCATTCATGATGGCCACCCAGACCGTGCACCAGAACTGGTACCTGGCAGCCGTTTATTTCTTCCTGCACTTCCAGTACAATGGCTGGTTCTTTTTTGCGGCGATGGGTTTGCTGACGGCAAGGTTGGAAACATTGGTCTTCCTCAGGAAAAAACTCTGGTACATTTACCTGCTTTTTGCCTTTGCCTGTATACCGGCCTACCTGTTATCGGCATTGTGGTTACCCATGAGTCAACTGGTATATGTGCTGGTGATTGCCGCTGCCATTGCGCAGGTGCTTGCCTGGTGGCTGTTTCTTTCTGCCTGTTTCAAAAACCGGGCAGAGATCCGCAAACTCTTTCCGGGCAACAGCCAGTGGCTGTTGTTATTGGCCGCCCTGGCAACCAGCATCAAACTATTATTACAACTGGGTTCTACCATACCCTCCCTCAGTCAATTGGCTTTTGGATTTCGACCCATTGTCATTGGCTACCTGCACCTGGTATTGCTGGGCATGTTCAGCATTTTCCTGATTGGCCAGCTGGCTATTTCCATCAATAATACACTGAGCAAAATACTGTTAACAGGTATCCGCATTTTTGTTGCAGGCGTCATCATCAACGAAATTGTGCTGATGGTGCAGGGAACCGCGGCACTCAGTTACCAAAGTATCCCTTTCATCAACGAATCATTGCTGGCTACCGCCCTGATCCTGTTTACGGGTATTTTGGTGATGTTACTGGCTTTCCGGAAAATAAAACCAGGAAACTGACCTGAATCATAAAAACTTATGGCTGGGTTGCAGAACTTCACCTCAAATCATGACATATGCCAACCATTGCCCAACAAACCCTTGCCGGCATTGCACTTTCTAACCATGGATATATTCCTGTACTGGAGAAATACAGCCTCGATTTCTGCTGTCGTGGTAAAAAAACACTGGAACAAGCCTGTACCGAAAAGAATATCCCCGTAAACAACGTGGTGGAAGAACTGAATAATGCTGTTATAAATACCAGGCCGCTCATGCCTTTTAACGAGATGACGGTCGATCAGCTGATCTCCTATATCCAGATACACCATCATTTTTATATCCGGAACAGTTTTGCCACCATACATGGTCATGTACAGAAAGTAGCATCAAAACATGGCGACCGGTATCCTCATATGCGTACGGTACTGGACCTGTTCACCGCTGTTATTGAAGAATTGTTACCACATATGGAGAAGGAAGAAAAGATCCTGTTCCCGAGAATTCAGGAGATCGCTTCCGGCGAAAATAAGGCCGCAATTATTGCCATGGGACCGGGTTACCTTGCTACTCCCATTCATATGATGGAAGCGGAACACGATACCTCAGGCCAGCTCATGTTCCGCATCCGCGAACTCACCAACGAATACACCCCCCCTGCCGATGCCTGCACCACACACCGCATCTGCCTTGAAGAACTCAAATCTTTTGAAAACGACCTGCACCAGCATGTGCATGTTGAAAACAATGTTCTGTTTCCACTGGCATTGCAGAAAGTGATGGCATTGCATAATTAAGGAACAAAAATCAAGAATCAAGAGTCAAGGACCAAGGACCAAGGACCAAGGATCTAGTATCCAGGATCAAGAATGAGTATCCGGATATCCATTTCCTGTTCTTTATCCGGAACAGCTTGTAAAAACGAACGTTTGATAAAGGGTTGCAGCGCTTCGGCGAAAGGGGATGCGGTAATGCGTTGCGGGGTAGCCAGGATAATGACCGTTCCCCGGTCAAGTAATTTTCTGATCAGTTTCAGTAATGCGGCAAACTGGTCGGGTGCATAATTCACATCACTTAACAATACGGTATCGGCAACGATCGCTGCAGGAAAATGATTCCAATCGATCCGTCTTGCCTGTGCATTGGTCAGCCCCTGGTATTGAATATTTTTGGCGATCAATGCTACGGCTTCCGATGCATGATCACTGATGATCATCTCTGCCGCCTGTTTTGCCACACTGAAGGATGGCAATCCGATACCGGCCCCTAATTCCAATACCCTTTTTCCCCTCACCCATTCAGGCTCTGTTTGCAGAAAGCAGGATAAAGCAATCGCAGACGACCAGATCTTTGCCCAAAAAGGAAAAGCAATGTTGGGATCCTTCTCCAACAATTGCTCATACACGGTCTTCACCGATCCAGGATCAGGCACGTATAATAAGAGACCTTCCTGTACTTCCTGTAATGTAGTAGGGTAAACCATTGGTGTGCAAGATACAGGAAGTAAATATTGAATATTGAATCCTGCCATGGCGGAAAATGATGAAATAGCAGTGAACAAAAGCTGATCGGCTTACTGATTATCAACAGCTGGTTCTATTGTATTTTAATGGGGCTTCTTCTCATTTTCCCACTTGCCAACCTCTTTTAACAGCAGCGGAAACGCTGGGTAGGCCATACCTACATGGTCAAATCCCTGTAATTCCAACAAACGGGTACGGGTATGGCCATTTACTTTCATCATTCGACTGAGATATGCGTTTTCCTCGTATCTCCCAAGCATTTCCAGGTCTTTGTCGCCCGTGATCAGCAGCATCGGAGGCGCATCGGGACGAACATAGAACAATGGGGCAAGACCATCGATCTCAGGCTGTTTCTCCGGCACACCGCGTTCTTTTCTTGCTGTAAAATGTGTGACGGTCTGACCACTGAACGGTATGATGCCGGCGATCTCATCAGCGTTGATGGCGTGTCTTAACAGGTACTGCTTATTCAGCGCAACCATCATTACCAGTTAGCCACCTGCTGAATGCCCGGAGAGATAAATTTTCCGGTTATCACCTCCATACTCACCGATATGTGCAAAGGTCCAGGCCACAGCAGCCGCAGCATCTTCGATACAGTCTGCCACTTTTACCTTAGGCGATAAACGATACCCTACGCCAATAACAATGTATCCTTTCTCTAATAAATCCTTCGGCAATTCCTTATTCCCCCCGGTCAAACCGCCTCCATGGAACCAGACGATGGTCGCAAGTCCTTTCTTGCCTTTTGGATAATGGATATCCAGCCGGCAACGCACATGGGTATATTGATCGGAAGAATCCGAATAGTAAGTCAGATCTTTTACGACCGTATAGTTAGACTGCGCAAGAACAGACAAGCAAATGGTCACAAAAAAAGCAGACAACAGGTATTTCATGCCGTTAAATTAATCCAATTTCCCGTTTGAACACCCATTGCCCGGTGAATCCTATCATAGTCCCGTCAAAGAGCAAGATCAATCTGTTTCCCTTATAAAAAAGAGGCAAATGCGGTCACAGAGCCAGCCTGCAGACAGTAAAGGAATGACGAAGTATTGAGCATACGACCAGAGGAAGAAACATGCATTCGGATACCCATGGAAAAAGTCACTTATTTCTTAACCTCTGCCGGCAGGGTGTAGGATCGCATTTTTTTTTCATTTACTATTTTGATCTCTTTCCCTTTTACAGAAATCGTTTTCTCCTTAACCAGTTCATTGATGATCTTGAATACGGTTTCATAGGTAGCACCTACAAAAGAAGACAGGTCTTGCCTGGTAAGCTTCATTTCAATATTGCCGTCCTTATCACAACCAAAATGGTTCTTCAGCATCAACAATGCATCAGCTATTTTTCCCCTGGTATCCATATGAACAAGATCGCGCATTCGCTGCTCCGCATTTTCTAATTCAGCCGAATAGAACATCAGGAGGTTAAACGTTAGTTCATGGTTCGTCTTCAACGAAGCCAGGAAAAAATCGTATGTAAAAAAACAAACAGTAGTTGGCTCAAGAGCCGTTGCAGAAACAGGATAAATATTACTATTCCCGAAACCACGGTGCCCAAGCACATCTCCTTCTTTTACAAATCTGATGATCAATTGTTTTTCTTCGTTCCATTGCTTGTGAACTTTTACTTTTCCACTATTAAGGAAATATATTCCTTCTACCTTCTCTCCTTCCTGAAAAATGGATTCTCCTTTCTTAAAGTGAATCATTTTTTTATTTTTCTCAACAAACGGCACCCACTCAGGAATACAGTGGTTACACAAAAAACAACTCTTTGAAAAACAACTTATAAGCCCTTTTTCCATACCTAATGATACTGATTATTTTGATATACCGGAAAGTTAAATAATATTATTTATACAATATTAATAGCCGATAATTATTAACAATGTTTAATTTTATATTAATTAGGCAATATTTTAAACCTATAGCCCGAAATTGATTTTAGCAGATGAATAACCCAAAAGAAAGCATTCCGGTTTCGCCCTCCCTGCACAATACGTTCAACGACACGGAAGGTTATACAGAAGACACAGCCCCTATATCCATCAGGATCTTACCCTTGAGTTTACAGGCCATCCTGAATGCCATACTGATAAGTATCATTGCCAAAAGCCTGGTACTACTGATCAATGGGATAACGAACCTTTCCTTCTACCACCGGTTTTCTTTTCGTCCTGCATCACCAGAGGGTAATACATTGGGATTGTCGGTCATTGTAGTGCCCATTGCGGGTAGTATCCTGGTTGGACTGATCGCCAGATTTGGTTCTTCGGCCATACGTGGTCATGGCATTCCGGAGGCAATGGAGAAAATTATTTTACATGAAAGCAAGATCCCTCCCAGGCTCACTTTCCTGAAACCACTTTCATCCGCCATTTCGATAGGAACAGGTGGTCCTTTTGGTGCAGAAGGACCCATCATTGCAACCGGAGGAGCTTTTGGCTCATTGACTGGGCAAATCATGCGCATCTCGGCATCCGAACGGAAAATCATACTCACTGCAGGCGCCTGTGCCGGCATGGCGGCTATTTTCGGGACACCTGTTGCCGCTGTTATGCTTGCCATTGAATTGCTCTTATTCGAATACGCTCCTAAATCCCTCATACCCGTTGCGCTGGCATGTGCCACCGGAGCTGCCATGCATCTGTTCCTTTTTGACAGTAAGCCCGTATTTCATATGGCGCCCATCTTACCGCCTTCAGGTAATGCCCTGCTTACGTATATCCTGATGGGTGGATTCATTGGTATTGTGGCTTCTCTGATCTCCAAATCTGTGTATTGGGTTGAGGACCAATTCGAGAAATTACCCGTTCACTGGATGTGGTGGCCCGCCATAGGGGCTATTGCCGTGGGCATCACGGGATTATACGCACCCAATACAATGGGTGTAGGATACGAAAATATCGTTGACCTGCTGAAAGGTTCCCTAACAGTTTCCGCCCTATGTGTTTTATGCTTTCTCAAATACCTGTCATGGGTAATTTCCTTGGGAAGTGGCACTTCCGGAGGTACCCTGGCACCCTTATTTACCATTGGCGGTGCCTTTGGGGCCCTTTTGGGCATGGGCATCCTGGCCCTGTTCCCCGCAAGCGGGATCACCATCGCATCCGCAGCTTTAATAGGGATGGCATCTATGTTTGCAGGTGCATCCAGGGCTATTCTCACCTCGATCCTTTTTGCATTGGAAACTACCGGACAGGTAGAAGGACTACTTCCCTTATTAGGCGCCTGCACGGCAGCCTACCTGGTAGCGATGCTGCTTTCCAAAGGAAGTATCATGACTGAAAAAATTCAACGCAGAGGTGTTCGTACCCCTCACTCCTATGAGCCGGATGTTTTAAGGACCATCAACGCTGGTGATCTCGTAAAAAAGGTCGCCATCATGGTGAGTATCGAAAATACGGTTGGGCAACTCAGGGGCTGGTTATCCGAAAATATGAGCCGCTACCCGTATCATTTTCTGATCGTAATAGATGAGGAAGAAAATTTCCTGGGTTATGTAGAAAGAAAAAGACTGTTCAGCAGCCATGTCAACGAGTTTGTAGCAGTAAAAGAGATCCTCTCAGAGAGCACTGCATATGTGTATGAGGAGCAGGATGCCGGATCTGTTTCCGAGATAATGGGATCGACTAAAATGGACGTGATCGCCGTTCTGTCCAACAAGATCAGGAACAAAGTAACCGGCATGATCACCACCACAGAGATCGTTACAGCGTATAGCGACAACCGCAGCAGGGAAAAGAAATATCAACGTCACCTGTCAGTCACCCGGCGCACACTCCGGTTTATGATAAAAGGAAAAAGCCTGATGAAGGCTAACTCTGACAAAATAAAAGTAACCTGATCTTTAACCATTAAAACCTTCCACCATGAAAAATCATGTATCAGAGCAGCACTACCTGTCAAAAACGATCCTGGCAGGTGTTTTTGCCGGCATTGCCGCTACCTTAGCTAATCTTTTTTACGACCTGTTCTTCAGGAGTATTAGACAGTTTGTACCGTCGCAGATCATCAATGTGGCTACGATCATCTTTGCTACCATGCTATTGTTTTTAGTGGCAGGGGTGCTTTATTTCTTTTCAAGCAAATTCATCAAAAGAGGACATTGGGTGTATATCGCCGTATGTATCATCCTTTCGATCCTTTGCTTCTCCTGGGGACTTCATATAAACCGATCGGCCGACCCTATCATCTCTGCCGATTTCAGGGTATTGCTCCTCGGTATCGTTACCATTTCGGGGCTGTCTGTAACATTTTTTATCCCATACCTGATGAAGCATCCATCGATCTACCTGGACTGAAAGGGTTATGGACCATCCTATACGTTTCATCAATAGTAAATTGACAATCATGAAAGACTTTACTGAGTTATCCGATAAAGACAAAGAACTGTTGTTGCAGTTCCCTGCTTATGTCTCCTTATTAGCAGCAAATATGGATGATGAAATAGACCAGGAAGAAAAAAAAGCGGCTTTATGGCTTACGCACATAAAAACCTTTTCTACAGAACCGGCATTGCATGCATTTTATAAGCAGGCTGAAACAATTTTTGAGAAAAACATGCAACTACTCGATGACCAACTGCCTAAAACAAGAGCAGAAAGAACAGAAGCCATTCAAGAAGCCCTCCTGAAAATAGACCAGGTCCTGCATAAAATGAACACCGACTATGTAAATTCATTAAGAAGAAGTATGAAGTCCTATAAAAACCATGTTTCGAAAGCGCACAGAAATATTCTGGAATATTTCATTTTTCCTCTTCCTATTGAGGGTATTTCTGATTGACCTGCTGATCATGCTGTCGTATTTTACACACGATGGGCATAGTTTTTAAGGGCCTACTCTAGACACTGGCTCGTATC
Source organism: Bacteroidota bacterium (assembly GCA_016183765.1). Lineage (GTDB taxonomy): Bacteria > Bacteroidota > Bacteroidia > Chitinophagales > Chitinophagaceae > Sediminibacterium. Next base: position 93,998 of record JACPEA010000002.1, on the reverse strand, counting down.
GTAAAAACTCATACCATCAAACACTGAACCAGCTGTTAGTGGGGCATTCATATGCAATAGTCGGATAAGTCATTCTTTACTATCCAGAAGGTATTTTTTCATCTCACGCCGTTGTTGGTCACCTGACAACAACATTAGCATGAAATAAAATGCCGGTCAGGCGACCGGCATTGGCAAAGGAATGATGATCATTAAAGTGAATCAAAGTATCACTTCAACATTCATCATTCCTTGTTCATCATTCAAGTGGAGTCGAGGGGAATGGTATCGAACCCTTAATGCCGGTTTTATTGTTCTTGATCAACATTCATTCGGTAAAAGGTGACGTAGATCAATTTTCAGGAATAATCTATTGACTAGTTAGAGTTCGATTGTAAAATACGGTGAAACTGACCAGCCTTATCCGGTTATCACCTACCCACTTCGCCCGGACAAAAACTGACCATAATTGACTGGCACAATAGTGATTGATTGATACAATCTTATCAGATGCAATAATAAAAAAATCACTAGTACAATTATTGGCCACTTTGCGCCAGGATGAATTAATCTTACCAGCAACTATGGCTGCCTTGAGGGGGATATCGGATGCTCTGATCTTAAACTACTATAAATTTGGGGTAAAACACCTGAATAAAGGCTTAAACATTGGCCGGAGTTTTACATTTGTAACTGATTGCCAGAACATATTTTAAGATAGATGTCTTTTTTATCTCATATTTGTTATAATGAAAGAGTATCAGTCATTTATTGAAGACCTGAAGTCTACCATCAAAAGCCATGCAATCGTGGCCGCTGCCGAATGGAAGAACCAAGCAATACTCTCTGTCAACGGCTTAGCTGCGGAAAAATTGAGGGGTCTGGTACCTCTAGAAATCCGGCGGGCAAGTGGAGCCTTCTTTACGAGCTCAGAATTGGGAGCACGGGTCCTCAAGTCGCAAAAACTCAAATTTGGGAAAGAAATAATTTTTTATGATCCGGCATGTGGCGCCGGAAATTTGCTGATTGCAGCCCAGAAAGAATATGCAGCTGTTTCTGCTAAAAATAAACTGGAGGCCTGTTTTACAGGAACGGATATTCACGATGAATTTGTCGAGGCTTGTAAAATCAGGTTGGGGATCAACGACCTACTTTTAAACCGCGCATCGTGTGACTATGGAAACATGATTGTAAATGCTGATGGCCTTGAAGATAATTTTTATTACAAAGCGGCAACACATGTTTTAACGAACCCTCCGTTCAATCTGATTGATTCGCCCCATGGCTTGACTTGGGCAAGTGGAAAGGTATCTGCTGCTGCTCTATTCGTGGATGCTATCGTTAAATACTGCAAGCCAGGTACACAGGTCGTTGCCATTTTACCAGACGTCCTCCGAAGTGGCAGCAGGTATGAAAAATGGCGTCAATTAATTTCAAGAACCTGCGACCTAACCAACATTGAACTCTGGGGACAGTTTGATGAATTTGCGGATGTTGATGTTTTTTCCGTTTTGTTTACCATAAAAGCCGAGCCTTCAGCTGTCGGTGAAAAATGCTGGACGAGCAAAGTAGCTGGCCACAAAACCATATCCGATTCGTTTACAGTTTGTGTTGGTCCAGTCGTCGATAACCGGGATGAACACGAGGGGACTGAAAGGCCCTATATAGTTAGCAGGGGACTTCCCGGATGGCAGGAAGTGTCGCAGTTTAATCGTAAAAGAAAACATAAAGGAGTGTCGTTTATATCTCCTTTTGTAGTTGTTAAGAGAACATCGCGACGCGGCGATAATCACAGGGCGATTGCTACGATCATCAAAAGTAAAACACCTGTCTATGTTGACAATCACTTGATCGTCCTTATACCAATATCAGGAAAGCTGAAAGATTGTAAAGCTCTTTTGAAATCTTTAAAAAGAAATGCAACGGATAAATGGATCGACACGCAAATCCGTTGCAGGCATTTGACTGTAAAAGTTGTTTCAAACATCCCATTATGAGTACTGCTAACAGTGAAAACGCAAGTATAAAATTTTCGACCCAGATCATTAAGCGGTTGGGAGAAGAGCTCAATCCGAGTATCGACCAAAGCATTCTTGAGTTGGTCAAAAATTCATACGATGCAGATGCCAAAAAGTGTACCGTAACCCTCAATAAAGTTTCCGCAGCTGGTGGTACAATCACTATAGAAGATGATGGTGATGGAATGGATGGGGCCACTATCAAGAACAGTTATCTGGTTTTGGGGCAATCTGACAAGTCTCATGATAAACTCACACGGCTGGGACGTATTCCTGCCGGTAGCAAAGGACTGGGGCGCTTAGCTGCTTTAAGAATGGGAACAGCATTCGAAATGGAATCTAAACCGATGTTCATCGAGAAAGCTGGCAACAAAAAGAATTATAAATTCTCTATAAAAGTCGACTGGAATAACTTTGATAATGCCAAGTTGGTAGATGATGTCATCATTAAGATCAACCGACAAAAATCTCCGCCATCCAAAAAAGCTGGAACATTAACAACGCTGCGAGACCTGCGCAACAAGGTAACGGTCCGCGACATCAAAAAAGTAGCGCGAGGTTTAATCTTACTCGCCGACCCTTTTGATGACGACCCTTCTTCGTTTAAGCCGATTTTAAAAGCCGCTGAATTTAAAGATTTAGAAAAACTCGTAACCAAAAGATATTTTGATGATGCAGATTACCATCTAGCGGCTTCTGTAAACAAGGATGGCGTCGCTGTTGCGAGTATTCTAGATTTTAGAGGACAGGTATTATTTACCGCAGATCATACCGAGATTGCATTAAAACGTAAAGGCGTTATATATAAATGTCCGGCTACTACATTCGATCTATGGGCGTTTATTTTGAATAGTGTGTCGTTTTCAAACAGACCAAGTACACTAGGTGAGGTTCGGGAATGGTTAAACGAATTCGGAGGTGTCCATGTTTACGAAAATGGATTGCGGGTAAACCCATATGGCAACCCAGGAAATGATTGGTTAGATATCAATCTGGCAAGGGCCAAAAGCCCTGAAGAAAGACCTTCAACCAACACATCCATTGGAGTAACCAGAATTAAAGATTCCCAAGGTCGCCTGAAACAGAAAACGGACAGGTCTGGGTTTATAGAAGATGATACTTTTCATGAAATTAAAAGCTTCTGTCAGGATGCTCTAGAATGGATGGCCCGGAAGCGGCTTGAATTGGCAGAAAAGAAACGCGCAAGGGAGCGTGAAGCGACAGCATCTGAATCTAGTGATTCAAAAGAAAATGTTCAGGAATCAATTAAAAAGTTGCCTGCCGATGATCGTGCAAGATTACTAAAGGTATTTGACACCTACGACCAAGCTAGACAAAAAGAAGTTAAGTCATTGAGAGCTGAGGTTCAGCTATACCGTACCCTCAGTACAGCCGGTATTACAGCTGCGACATTCTCGCATGAATCGCGTGGAAATCCTATGAAGGTGCTGGATCAGGCCATAAAAGCAATTGAGCGCAGATCGAAGCAAGAACTGAGCAATGTAAAATTCGAAAGTCTGCTTGCCAAACCAATCTCCATGGTACACAAAGCTATGAACACATTGGCTGTATTAGGTAGTGCAACGCTCAAACTCCTGTCCAATGAAAAACGGCGAGTAACCAGAGTCGAAGTGCATCAGGTTGTTATGAACGTACTTGAAACTTTTGCCCCTTATTTAAAAGGACGTGACATTAATCTGGATACACAATTAGCTGATGGATCTCCGTTCCTGATGACTACGGAAGCTGCGATTGAATCGATCCTTACGAATCTACTTAATAACAGCCTTATCGCGATAGAGGATGCAAATCCTAGAACCCGCAAGATGTTGATTAAAACAGAGATAGAAGAAGATGTACTCGTTTTGACTGTTTCCGATAATGGAACAGGTATCGAAGGAATTCAGCTCAAAGATATCTGGCTACCTGGTCAGACCACAAGTAAAAACGGTACCGGTCTTGGTTTAACAATCGTAAAGGATGCTGTCTCCGATGTTGGGGGCGCAGTTAGAGCCAATCGCCATGGTGACCTTGGCGGTGCGGACATTATTGTGGAATTACCTATAATTGGGAAATAATATGGCAATTACCTTAATCGACCGCGAAATAACAAAGATCCACGTCATAGATGACGACAAGGATAGTCGCGAAAGTTATGGGCTGACTGTTGAAGAGATTTCCGTTGAAACGGTTTTACAAAATGACCATGTAGAAAACGTCGACAATTATTTACTGACCATGGGAGGTCATGATGCTGTCGTTTCGGACCATCACCTTAAAAAAAGTTCAAGTTATTTTCCAGAAAACGGCGCACACTTCATTTCACGCTGCTACGAAAAACACATACCGTCTGTACTTGTGACCAAATACGAGACAGCTTCCTATCATGAAATCCGCCCCTTCAAGAAAAAGATTCCTGTGGTATTGACTCCTGAACAATTTAACCCTGATACGCTTCTAAGTGCCTTGCAGGAATGTATAAACGAGTTCAAGGGAAATTTATCGCAGACAAGGAAAACCTGGCGTACGCTAATACGCTTTGATGACGTGGAAGAACAGTCAGCAAAAATCATCCTTCCATCGTGGAACAGAAATCAAGGTATAAACTTGAGCATGGATGAAATCCCGGTAGAGTTGAGACATCTTCTAAAACCGGACTTCCGGGTTTATGCTTATGTAAACCTTGACGCGGAAGATCAACATGAACTGTATTTTGAAAACTGGGAAATCATTCCGTAATGCCAACTAAAGAAATTTCTATCATAGACGTCGGACACGGCAACAGCACCATTATTCATGCCAACAACGAAACAATCATCGTGGATTGCGGCTCTCATGGTGGGGGTTTGTTGCAATACCTGCAAGACAGGAATATCACCGAAATTAAAACCGTTTACCTTTCTCACGCAGACCAAGATCACATTGGCGGGTTGATGACACTATTGGCCAGCAAGTCGATTACAGTTAAAGAAGTTTTTTTGAATTCCGATAGTTCCAAAAGTACGAAATTGTGGGACGATCTTATCACAATTCTCGACGATAAAAGCAGACAACAGCGTATCACATTCGAAGTAACAATTCACGACGAACTTCCACAACAAACAATTGGTGAAATAAAAGTCACTCCCGTCGGCCCAACAAAATATTTGGTTAGCAAAGGTGTCAGCAGCGCAGATCGGCAAGGCCGGAAAATTACCTCAAACTCAATTTCCGCCTCCTTTGTTATTACATTTAACGATCATCCTGTAGTATTCTTAAGCGGAGACATCGATCAAATCAGCCTGGATGAAATTAAATTTACAAATAAGAGAATACAAGCAGATGTCATGGTTTTCCCTCATCATGGAGGAAAAATCGAAGAAGGAGATGTTGTTGGTTTTACTAAACAACTACTAACCGAGTGCAAACCGTCTACTGTTGTTTTCTCACTTAGCCGCAGAAAATTCAAAAACCCCCAGCCTGATGTCATAGCAGCAGTTAAAGCTACGAACGCTGAAATACGGATAGCTTGCACTCAACTCTCACAACGCTGCAGCGCCGTTCTTCCTAAAGAAAATCCCGCACATCTTCACGATTATTATGCTAAAGGGAAACATTTAAAAGAGTGTTGCGCAGGAACATTTGTAATCAACCTCGATAGTGGTATAAATATACATCCCTTAACAGCCGCACACCAAGCTTTCATTGCTGCATCCGCTGCGACGGCAATCTGCCAATAATAATCGCAAAAAAAAACGGCTAAATAAAAGGGCAAGCCGAATCTATTATTCTACACAGAGTATCCTCCACAAAAAAACCAACGAACATCTCCGCATACGTCACTCGCGGATAGCTCTGCGGGCAGCAGCTTCCGCTGTAAGCATGGTAATAAAACTTTAGGGTGAATAATGAAATATATTTAATAAAAAATATTAGCGCCAAAAGTTGAAATGGATTATGAAATTGAAAATACTTTAAGGATGCAAATTCGATAAGAGTCTAGACCATTCTTAGCCTCTGTTGGCGGAAGCCACAATAACATTAAACACCAATGCCGGTCAACCGACCGGCATTGGCAAAATCTGTGGAGTCGGCGGGAGTCGAACCCGCGTCCAAACATCGCTACCATTAGCTTTCTACATGCTTATTTCCTGATTATTTGTCGGCACAATGCAGGACAGGAACAAACCAACCTTGCGCTTAGCTGGATGGGCTTAGGCAACAGTCACAGCCTTCTGTTGCAGCGTCTTCTTTTGTTTTGAGTCGGCGGCGGCACATGGAAAGAAGCGAACCTGTGCGGCGGCCCAAATGGTTACCTAATCACTGATTAAGCAGCCATGGCATACTGTGTATTGCCATTTGAAGTTTGAGCATTCAGATTAAAGTGCTAATTACACAACGCACTGCATGCTTACACCAACCGTAACCTATGCTGTCAAAACCAATACGACCCCATAGGATTAATTAACAATTAGTAATTGATAATTAGTAATTAATATTTTTTGTCAGGCATCCCCCGGATTTCAGATAACACCGGACCGCCCCCCCTGTTTTCAATCATTCCAAAAATATTCACTCATTCACTCACCCACTCAATCACTCATTGTCACTTAAAAAGTCTCCAGAAATCTAACCCCAAAGCGTATGCCATAAGTCCCAGCAGCAGTATCATGCCTGCCATTTGAGCATATTCCATGAACTTATCGCCTGGTTTGCGGCCGGTGATCATCTCAAAAAGTGTAAATAAGGCATGCCCGCCGTCCAGTGCCGGTATGGGCAGGATATTCATAAAAGCGAGGATGATGGAGAATATACCGGTCAACGTCCAGAACCTTTCCCAATCCCATACGCCGGGGAATGTGTTACCGATGCTGATCACGCTACCCAGTGAATCGCTGGCAGCCACTTTGCCGGTAAACAGTTGTTTTAAGCCGGTTACATAGCGGTTCAGGGTTTCCCAGCAATGGTTAAAACCCACAGGGATTGAGGCCATAAAGGAATATTGCTTATGCACGGTTCCCAATATTTCCATCGGACTAACGGCAAAAAAGCCCACGGCGCCTTTACTGCTGATTTTAACGGGCACAGGAACAGTATCCTGATTCCGGATCACGGTAATGGTGACTGAGGAATCCTTGTAGTTCCTTTTCAGCTTATCGAACTCATGATAAAAGCTGAATGGCTGGTTATTGATCGCGATCAGTTGGTCGCCCCGCTGCAGACCGCTCTCCTTTTTATTGCTCACAGAGTCCACGATCACGGGATAACGCGGGTATACCAGTCCGCTGAATTTTTTATTCCTGATGATCTTTTTGATGAACCCATCGGGGATAGGCAGTTCTAAAGGCTGTCCATCGCGCATCACCTGTATTTTTTTGGCTTCGCTCAACACGATCTCTGATTCCAGTGTACCGAAGAATTCCACGGGCCTGCCATCGATGGCCACGATATTATCGCCATCTTTGATCCCCATAGTATGCCCCAGTGAATCGGCATAAACGCCGTATTTCATATTTTTCACAGGCAGGTTCTCTTCGCCCCATACCCAGGTGATGCCGATAAAGATCACGATGGCCAGCAGGATATTCACCACCACACCACCTACCATGATGATCAGACGCTGCCAGGCCGGTTTGGCCCGGAACTCCCAGGGTTGCGGTTCCTGTTTCATCTGTTCCTTATCCATGCTCTCATCGATCATTCCGGAGATCTTCACAAAACCGCCGAAAGGCACCCAGCCGATACCGTATTCCGTTTCGCCGATCTTTTTCTTCCACAAACTGAACCAGGGATTGAAAAAGAGGTAAAATTTTTCTACCCTGCATTTAAAGAAACGTGCGGGAATGAAATGGCCCAGTTCATGCAGTACCACCAATATGGAAAAAGACAAGATGAATTGCCCTGTTTTAACACCTACACTTACCCAGTCAATTGCTAATAAACTCATACGGTCACACCCCGGGGGGATTTATTGGTTTTACTTGATACAATGAATTACATATGAATCAGGGAAGCCGCGAAGTTACGAGCCTCTCCATCGGTTTCAAAATACTCTTCCAGCGTGGGTTCGGGCAGGAAGGGTATCCTTGCCATGGTCTGTTCCACCACTTCTGTCATATCCAGGAAACCGATCCTGTTACGCAGGAAAGCGTATACGGCAATTTCGTTGGCCGCGTTCAGGATACAGGGCATATTGCCGCCCTGTTTCATGGCTTCCATCGCCAATGCCAGGTTGCGGAAGGTTTTGGTATCGGGCTCTTCAAATGTGAGGGTGCCCGGTTTTTTAAAATCGTATCGGGGAAAATCGTTGTGGATACGGTTAGGGAAAGCCAGTGCATACTGGATCGGCAGTTTCATATCGGGCAGTCCCATCTGCGCTTTGATGCTACCATCTGTAAACTGCACCATACTGTGGATGATACTTTGCGGATGTACCACCACCTGCACCTGGTCGTAAGTAAGGTTGAACAGCCATTTCGCTTCGATCATTTCCAGTCCCTTGTTCATCAGCGTGGCAGAGTCGATCGTGATCTTGGCCCCCATGGTCCAGTTAGGGTGCTGCAATGCATGGTCCTTTTTCACATTCACCAAAAAATTGGGCTTCTTACCCAGGAAGGGGCCGCCGCTGGCCGTCAGGATGATCTTTTCGATGCGGTTACGCCCCTCACCTACCAGGCATTGGAAAATGGCGGAATGTTCACTGTCTACAGGTATGATTGGGATCCTTTTCTCCGCTGCGGTGCGCATGATGATATCGCCCGCCACCACCAGGGTTTCTTTATTCGCCAGTGCAATGGGTTTACCGATCTCGATGGCACAAAGCGTAGGCTTCAGACCGGCATATCCCACAATAGCGGCCAGCATCATATCATAACAATCCAGCGAAGCCACTTCTTCGAGGGCTTTCTCTCCGGCGAATACCTTGGTATGGGTATGTGCCAGCGCTTCCTTTACGATGGGATATTTCTTCTCATCCCCGATGACCACTATATTGGGATTGAACTGCAGCGCCTGTTTGATAAGCAATGTATCATTGGTCTGTGCAGTCAATACTTCTGCGGAAAACAGATCAGGGTTGGCTGCGATCACATCCAATGCCTGTGTTCCGATGGATCCCGTTGACCCGAATAACGCAATACGTTTCTGACTCATTTAGTGACTTTAATACAATCCTACTATTGTACAAATTACGTTAATAAAGAGGAGAGAAATCCAGGAAAAGCAGAATGACAAAATTTTGGATTGGTTTTAGCATTTCCAGGGGTATTCCCTTCTACTGCACCAGAAAAGGCCTAAGCCCGTCTGCCAGCATCCTGTCGTTGCTCAACCTGGGCACTTTGTTCTGTCCGCCCAGTTTACCGATCGAGCGCATATAATCGATAAAACCGTTCTTCTGCACTTTCCGTACCTGCAGCTGCATCAGGATATTGCCACTGATCAGGTCGTCGTAATAAACGTTCTTTTGGCGAAGGTTCAGCTCCAGGCTCCGGATAAAACGCTGCATATCGGCCGGTTCCTGTTCAAACTCGATGAACCATTCGTGGCAACTTTTCCCTTTTTCCTGCTGTATCATGGGAGCTACGGTAAATTCGGTGATCTTGGCCTGCTCCTCGTTGCTGGCTTTCAGCATGGCCTGTTCCACTTCCTCGCCGATCACATGCTCCCCGAATGCGGAGATAAAATGTTTGATCCGGCCGGTCACCAGCAGGCGATAAGGCTCCGTACTAATAAATTTAACGGTATCGCCCAGGTTATACCCCCATAAACCGGCATTGGAGTTGATGATCATGGCATAATTCTCCCCTGTTTTAACCTCTTTCAGGCTCAAACGGGTCGGATTTTCCGAAAAGATCTCTCCCACCGGTATGAATTCATAATAGATGCCGCTATTGGTGTTCAGCAACAAACCTTCCGCATTTTGTGAGTCCTGGAAGGCAAAAAAGCCCTCACTGGCCGGAAACAACTCAATGCTATCGATCTTTTTGCCGATGGATTCGAACATCCTTGCCTTATAGGGCTCAAAATTCACCCCGCCCTGCACCATGACGCTGAAATTCGGGAAGAGTTCCGACACTTTTTTACCCGATCTCTCAGTCAGGCGGTCAAAATACATCTGCATCCATGGCGGAATACCACTGATCAGGGTCATGTCCTTGTTCAGGGTTTCCTGAACGATCTTATCCAGCTTGGTTTCCCAATCTTCGATACAATTGGTCTCATAACTTGGTAACTGATTAGCTCTCAGGTAACTCGGCACATGGTGGTTCACGATACCGCTTAGTCTTCCCGTAGGGATATTACCCACCCTTTCCAATTCGGGTGAGCCGCTCAGGAAGATCATTTTCCCGCTGGCAAAAGCCGAATTACCGGTCTCTGCCATATAACAAAGCAGGGCATTCCTGGCCGTATTGATATGGTTATCAATGGAATCCTTGGTTATCGGAATATATTTTACCCCGCTTGTGGTACCGCTGGTCTTGGCAAAATACAGAGGCCGCCCCTTCCAGAGGATATTCTGTTTTCCTTCTTTTATCTGCTCAATATAGGGTTTGAACTGTTCATAATCCCGGATTGGCACGGCCTGGGCAAAACCAGCCTGGTCTGTAACAAGGTCAAGCCGGTGTTCCTTACCAAATACCGTGTTCCGGCCGTGTTTGAGGAGCATTTTCAGGATATCGTCCTGGTCCTCAATGGCTGTCTGCATCCCTTTACGGGTCTTATTATATATGTAATTGGCAAAAGGTCTCGCCAATAAGGATTTTAAATTCATCATGTCAAGGTCGGTAAGGGTGGGCAAAAATAGAGGAAGTTTGGCACTTTCAAGTGATCTTTGGCGTTTGGTACCCGGTCTTTCCTAAACCCGGATACCCCCAATCCTGGAGTTTGAAAGGATCTCACCCGGATCTTTGGCTACCTCCCAAAACCAGGAGCGCTGGATTATACAATAAATGACTCTGTATCAATAGATTACGTTTCCTGCAGCGGGATGAGATATATCCACAGCTACTGGCCCATCCACCTAAGTATAAGACAATCAATCAATTGAAAAGATTTTGTCGTATTCCCTTCGCTATTCCTTCAATATTCCTTCGTTATTCCTTCGCCTTTCTTCGTCTCTTCTCCTCTGTTTCTTCGAGTGAACCCCGAAGAAAGGGTGAGGAAATAATGAACATAGGAACAGGCAGGCAAGGAATGCTGCATGTTGGTACCACAAACCAAAATCCTTCGCCCACCCCCCATCTTCCTGTTTTCCACCAGTGGGGACAAGATTTATTTGAAAAATGTTTGCGTATTTTCCGTATGAAACCTTACCTTTGCCGTCCTAATTTTGGTAGCTATGTTAGCAGTTGTAAAAATCGCAGGTCAGCAGTTTAAAGTACAGGAAGGTCAAAGCCTGTATGTTCCTCACCTGCAGGGTAAAACCGGAGACAAAGTTGAGTTCAGCGATGTGTTGTTTACAGACAACAGCGGAACCGTTTCTGCAGGCAGTGCCGTAAAAGCCACTGTAAAAGCAGAGATCATCAGTGACCTCGTACAGGGAGATAAAGTGATCGCCTTTAAAATGAAAAGGAGAAAAGGCTTCCGTAAAAAGCACGGTCACAGAACTCACTATACAAGAATTAAAATTGAAAGCATCGCTTAGTCAGCGGTCATTGATTAAGATAATAGACCAGGAAGACCTGTCGACCTGTTTATCATTTTAGTTTTTAAAACAAAAAACTATGGCACACAAAAAAGGTGAAGGTTCCGTAAAGAACGGCCGTGATTCACAAAGCAAACGTTTAGGTGTTAAAATATATGGTGGTCAGCCTGCTTTATCAGGCAACATCATCCTGCGCCAGAGAGGTACTGTATACCATCCTGGTAAGAATGTTGGTGTAGGAACAGACTTTACACTGTTCGCATTGACTGATGGATTGGTTGAATTCAAGAAGGGTAAAAACGATAAAACAACCGTATCGGTAAAACCGGTAGAAGTGACGGCTTAAAATTTTTTTTTGTAGTTCCAAATAAATTTTTACTTTTAATGTATTAACTAACCATTAAATCTAAAAAAACATGGCAACTGCAAAGAAAGCCGCAAAGAAAGCTGCTCCTAAAAAAGCTGCAAAGAAAGCTGCAAAGAAAGCTGCTCCTAAAAAAGCTGCAAAGAAAGCTGCTCCTAAAAAAGCCGCTAAGAAAGCCGCTCCTAAAAAAGCTGCTAAGAAAGCCGCTAAAAAATAGTAGCCTTCTTATTTCTAAAGCAGAAATAGATTTAAAGTCCCGGCAAACGCCGGGACTTTTTTATTGCTACCTTCGAAACCCAATACCAGCAACGATATGGACAACTACGCCATTGCCGATAATTTTTCTTTGTTAGCCAAGCTGATGGATATCCATGGCGACAATTCCTTCAAGGCCAAATCCTATTCCTCTGCCGCATTTACGATTGAAAAACTGAGCAGTCCCCTGGCAGAGATGCCGGTAGAAAAGATATTTTCGATCAGGGGTATTGGTGATGCCATCGGTAAAAAAATTGTGGAGCAACTGGAGACCGGTCAGCTAAGTATCCTGAACGAATACCTGGCCAAAACACCTCCGGGCATCCTGGAGATGATGGGCATCAAAGGTATCGGTCCGAAGAAAATCGCTACCATCTGGAAGGAACTGGAGATAGAGACCCTCGGGGAATTATTATATGCCTGCAACGAAAACCGTCTGACTTTATACAAGGGCTTCGGCGAAAAAACACAAAAGAACATCAAGGAAGCGATCGAGTTCTACATGAGCAACCAGGGTAGTTACCTCTATGCCGAAGTGATACAACATGCAGAGCGCGCACAACAGATGTTGAAGCAGACTTTCCCGGATGAGCAATGGCTGTTAACCGGAGACCTGAGGCGTCAGATGGAGACCATTGACAAAATCGAATGGGTGACAACGACTTCTGCCGAAAAGATCATCCAACAACTGGAAAGCATCCTGGTCAAAGATGTCACCGTAACCACGAGTGATGGCAAAGAGATCGGCAATACGGTGAAAGAACCCTATTTTGAGGTACTGCACTCCTCCCCCGAACTGCTGGAGATCAGCGCCAAGGGATCGGCACAGAATATCCTGTTCCGTTTTTACCTCTCCACAAAAGAAACCTTTTACAGTAACCTGTTCCGTACCAGTTGCAGTCCCGAATTCCTGGACGCCTGGACCAGGGAGCATTCCCTTGCAGCTTCTTTCGAAAGTGAGGAAGCCATTTTTGCAGCAGCCGGCATACAGCCGATACCCGCTTATTTACGGGAAGATACGGCCCGTATTTCCGAAGCCAGACAACACCAGTTACCGCAGGTGATCCAGCCGGAAGACATCAAGGGCATCATTCACTGCCACAGCAACTGGAGCGACGGCGTACACACACTGGAGTACATGGCCCAAAGCGCCCGATCGCAGAACCTGCAGTACCTGGTGATCAGCGATCACTCCAAAACAGCTTTTTATGCCAATGGCCTGAACGAGGAACGTATTGCCGCACAACACAAGCAGGTGGACGAGCTGAATACTAAAATGACTCCTTTCAGGATCTACAAGAGCATTGAAAGTGATATACTCAATGATGGCAGCCTGGATTATGCGGATGAGGTACTGGCAAGTTTCGACATTGTGATCGCTTCCATCCATTCGAACCTGAAGATGACCGAAGAGAAAGCGATGATGCGGCTGCTGAAAGCCATAGAGAACCCCTACACTTCGATCCTGGGACATATGACCGGCCGCTTACTGCTGAGCCGGAATGGCTATCCTGTTGACCACCGAAAGATCATTGACGCCTGTGCAGCCAATGACGTAGTGATAGAACTGAATGCCCATCCCAGAAGACTGGATATTGACTGGCGCTGGATCCGTTATGCACTCGAAAAGAACGTACTCATCTCCATCGACCCCGATGCACATGCCATTGAAGGTTTTGCTGATTGTCGCTACGGCGTACTGGCAGCACAAAAAGCAGGCCTTACCCCGAAACAGAACCTAAGCAGTTTCTCTCTGGAAGAATTTGACGCATTTTTGAAAAAACAACAACAGAAAAGAGAGAAGAACAGATGAACAGATGAGCAAGGAACAGACGAACAGATGAACAAGGAATGTTGAATGTCTGTAAGGAGTAAAATCAATCAGACAACGCGATAATTCGCCAATGGAACAAGTCTCACATTTCCGATCCTTGCTCATCTGTTCGTCTGTTCATCTGTTCTTTTGTTCAATTGGCAAACTGATATAGAAAGTGGTTCCTACCCCTTCTTCCGATACGAACCAGATCTGGCCGTTGGCTTTTTCTACGATGCCTTTGCAGATGGCCAGTCCCAGCCCCGTGCCGGACGACTTGGTAGTAAAATTGGGCGTGAATATATTGTTGCGCATACTTTCCGGGATACCGCCGCAGTTATCTTTTACGGAGAGGAATACTTTGCCGTTCTCTGCATATTGACGGATCTGGATCGAGACCAGTTTATTGGGATCCCTGTTGGCTTCAATGGCGTTTTGCAGCAGGTTGGTGAATAAGCGATTCATCTGTACCCGGTCGGAATAGACAGGATAACTGCCTTCTGTTTTGTCCCATTTGATCTCTATGGCCGGGTTGGTACTGTACAAACGTATCAGCGAGGAAAGTACTTCAGAAATATCGAAGGTTTCCATGCGGGCGTTACCGATATTGGCGAATTGCGAGAAATCGCCTGCGATCTTCGATAACTGGTCTATCTGCTCGATCAGGGTCACCGCCATATTGGACGACAGCTCTTTAACATTGGGCGCTCCTTTCTGTATGGCATTCTGCAGGTACTGTATGCTCAGCTTCATCGGGGTGAGCGGGTTCTTGATCTCATGTGCCACCTGCCGGGCCATTTCGCGCCAGGCGCCTTCCCTTTCGCTTTGTGCAAGGGCCTGGGCACTGATCTCCAGTTTCTTCACCATCTTGTTGTATTCTTCCACCAGCATACCGATCTCGTCGTTCCGGTTCCATTCGATGGCTTCGTTGATCTTACCCAGGTTCATCTCCTGCATTTTCCGGCCTATGAGGCTGAAAGAGGCCGTAATACGGTTGGTAAGAACAAAAGCAATGGCCCCTGCCACCAGGAAGATAAAGGCATTGAGATTGATCAGTGTGGCCAGGAAACCAGAGATCTCCTGGTTCAGTTCGTTCTGGGAATTTAGGTACGGGATATTCAGGTAGGCATAGTTGTTGCCGCTATCGTCTGTCAATGGCACATAGATGCTCAGGTATTCAAATGAACCGATCTGCTCCGACTGCATGAAACGGATGCTATGCCCCGACTGCAGTTCGCGATAGGCTTTGGGCTCCATACGGGAACTCAGCAGTTGTTTATTGTAGATATAGGGCTGCGTGGAAATGACCAGGATGCCCCTGAGGTTATAATAGTTGATATCGACATTGTGCAGGTCGGATATTTCGGCAATGGTTTTCTCGAGTCCCGCTTTTACGCCGGGGTTGTCCGGCATATCATCAAATGCTCGTAAGGAATTCATCTGGGTATTGACCTCGTTGGCCATTACCTGGATGGATTTGGACAGGCGTTCCTCATTGTTCCGGTTAAACCGGAGGATAAAAAAGGAGATGGTGGCGATACCGATCACAATGAACGAGAATACGCTGAGAAAGATGATGGTGGCCTGTATCTGTGAACGGATATTGAGCCGCATCATTTTTTTCAGCTCCTGCCATTTGAACCTTGCCTGCAACAGGTAACTGCCAAAATGAAACAGCAGGATGATGAGCAGGAAAAAGCAGAACAGGTAGGCAAAGAGGGTGACCGCTTCTATAAAACCCGTGTCCCTTTTTACCACCAACACCTGTTTATCGTTGTTGGAGCTGTACCATAATTCAGTAAAGCCGCCCTCTTTCCTGAACAGGAACTCGAAACCTGCCAGCCGTTTCTTATCCAGCACCAGGGGAAAACTGTAGGTATTGAAATGATTGATCATGCGCCCATGTGCATATACAGCATAAGCGTAATTGGTATTGAGGTCGGATGCCACATCCTGCACCTGGTTGAAGAGTTCAGGATACAGGGCCTCGCTTTTATACCGTTTGGATTTGATGACCACGAACAGGTAACCCAGCACACGGTCCCGCCGGCTGACCACTTTCTCATAGATGTAACTGAAGCCTTCCGCCGCATTTTCATAACTGTAGATGCCCGGTATGGCCGTAGGTTCGGCCCGGTTGGTGATGATGGTCCGGATAGCCGCAAAACTCAGCGAATCCTCATTCTGCAAAGGGTGAAACAGGCTGTCGAAAGTATAGATCCGGGTGTCGTATTTGTTGAGGTACCCGGAGAAATTCTGGTTGACCAGGCTGTCTTTGATGAATTTGTTCGAATATTCACTTTCTTCCAGCCGGTGAAAATTTTCGCTGAGGAACTGGTCGTCGAAATTTGTGGCGGCAATATTCAGCAGGTTCTCACCGGAAGGGTCCGTTTGCAGAGCCAGTTTCTCCGCAATACGTTTCCGTTGTTCAAACTCCACGATCCCGTTCTGGTAAATGACCATGGCAGCGATCGACATGGTGAAGATCATCACCCAGAAAATGAAAAAACCGGACCGGAGCAAGGATATGTCGAGATCCTTTTTGCGGCTGTTCAGTAACAACAGGTACAATAACAACCATACCAATACCCACAGGTATAACCTTGTATTACCGCCCGAAGTGCCGGCCAGTATATAGGCAAAGCCAAACAGGGCCACTGCCAGTATCTGCATATATACCGGCACCTGCACACGGATCACCGGCTGTAACAGTATCTGTGAAAAATGAAAGAACGACAATACCAGTAAACAAAGGATCACAAAACTGACCAGGCTGTATACGGTGAGACCAAAGATATTGGTAACATCAAAGGGGATCTTGGAATCCTTTACAAGACTGGTGATCACCCCTGCCAGCAAAAAACAGATGGCGGCCAGCACCAGCAGGTTCAGGTATGCATACACTGCAGGAGCGATCTTTAAACGGAAAATGGGTTCTTTGTCCGTATTGTTTTTATAAAAACTCACCAGCCAGAACAACAGTACGGCATTGACGAACAGGTGGCCCAGCGATGGGTGCAGGAAATTGGATGCATATACGGAGGGATCGAACAGTCCCAGTTTGCTGAAATCGAAGGGAAAGGAGAACCGGTATGATAAGAGCCGCACTAATATGACCGACACCAGCAGGAAGCCGAAGCCCGTTCTGAAACGGTAACGGCTCACCAGTTCCAGCGCCAGGGAGTGCAGGAATACCAGCAACAGGATGATGGCCACTACCCGCAGGATCACGGTAACCGGATCGTAGGAAATAAAAGACTTCCCGGGTTTCAGTTTGATGCGGAACAATTCCTGCCCATCGTGCCCCAGTACGGGCAGGGCCTGCGGATCCACGCTGATCTCGTATTGTTCATTGATACCGGGATAACCTGCAAAAGCGGAATGGAGGTATTTGTTCTCCATGAAATAGGACCAGCGCACCGGTATCATGGCAAACACAGGGTATTCATGCCCGCGCAGTGTTACCTGTTTGCGCAACATCTCAAAATCACCGTTCTGGTTACCGATAAAATAACTGCCCTCTTTCAGCAACAGGTCCTCCGGGTTGATATAGATCCGGTTGGTATTCCAGTACAGCAGCTCATAGGGCTGGTTATGACCGGAGCCTTTATAGAGAAACAGGCCCATTTCGTCACCCAGCGGATCTTCCACATCCGGATTGTGGGTTAACAGGGATTGAAGCAGGATCGTGTCTGCCAGTACTTCGTCGAATTTCTTCTCCTGCTGACGCAGGCGTTGTTCCAGTTTGCTTTTGACCTTTTTGGGAGAGGAGTAATAACTCCAGTAATTGATGAAAATAAACGAGATCGTGTACAGCCATGCGGCGGTAATGATGAGATAACCGTGTTTGTATGCCGCCTGTCGTAATGAATGGATCAAGTATGTACAGTTTGCTTTTTCACTTCGTTCCAGATGGCATCCATTTCGGCCAGGGTAAGGTCCTGCAGTTTTTTACCCCTTGTTCCGGCAATGGCTTCCATCTGCTTGAATCGCCTGATAAATTTCTGGTTCGTCTTTTCCAACACACCTTCTGCATCTACCCGCAAAAACCGTGCATAATTTACCAGGCTGAACAATACATCTCCAAACTCCTCTTCCACCTGTTCCTGCGATTCCTGCCGGATGGCTTCTTTCAGTTCTCCTATCTCCTCTTCTACTTTCTTCCAAACGTCTTCCCTGTTGTCCCACTCAAAACCCACCTGTTTGGCCTTTTCCTGGATACGGGTGGCTTTTACTACCGCAGGTAAGGAAGGGGGCACCCCTCCCAACACCGATTTTTTGTTACCCTCTTTCATTTTCAATTTTTCCCAGTTCAGCTTCACTTCTTCCTCACTGCTCACTTTTACATCGCCATAAATATGCGGATGCCGGAAGATCAGTTTCTCACAAATACCATTCATCACATCTGCCAGTTCAAACTGCTGTTGTTCCGAGCCGATCTTTGCATAAAACAGGATATGCAGCATCATATCACCCAGTTCTTCCTTGATCCCCTTCCAGTCATTCGCCGTAATGGCATCCGCCAGCTCATAGGTTTCCTCGATCGTTAAGGGGCGTAGGGTATGGATGGTCTGCTTTTTATCCCAGGGACACTGTTCACGCAGTTCGTCCATGATCTTGACCAGTCGTAAAAAACTATCTGCCGTCTTGTTTTGCATACACTAAAAATTAAATGGCCATGGCCGAAAACAGGAAGAATACTGTAAAGATAAACGAGATCAGGAATAAGGACAGAAACATCAGCAACAGGTACTTCATCAACGTTCGGCCCCGTTTCTGTTCATAAAAATTACGCATTGACCTGTACCAGTAATAGAAGGCTGCCAAACCAAAAAATAGCCCGGTCCAGTCTGCAACATGGGAGCCCAGCTTCGTCACCAGCAGATCAGTTAAAATGCCCATCAGGATGATCATGAAAATGGCACAATACAGGTGTATGGCGTACACCACATGGTTGACATAATAAAACGACTTTCTCCTCACATACAGCAGTTGCAGCAGCAATGCGAACAGGGGCAGCGATACAAACATCATTTGCGGGAACAGGTGCCTGAACTTGTTCAGAATGGCCGTCCAGATGGCTTTGCCATCGTTATGGTATTTTTCCCGCAGGTGCAGGTTCTGCCGGGCAAAACGCCGTTCAATGAAATTATCCCGGTCCTTCCCGGGAAGACTGGCCTGCAGGGAATCGTATTGTTGTTCAGAACGGTAACGCTGGTCGTTCGATGAAATGGTGAATATGCTGAAATTACTTCCTGTTGACTGCAGGTTATTTTTAGCAGTACTGTCTTTCTGCAACAAAGCAATGTCGCTCTCTACCAGTTCCAGTGATTCCCGGATGGGAGCACGCGCCAGTTCCGGTAAACTGTCTTTCAGATCCTCCTGCAAAGACCGGCGTTTTTTCTCAAGGTCTTCGATAATGGCTGCAGCCGGCTTCTCCGTTATTTTAATCGTGGCCGTTTCCTCGTCTTTGTGCAGGCTGAAAAACACCAGGAAGAAAAAGGCCGAAGTGAACACATACATCCGGATCGGATGCAGGTAGGATACCCTCCTGCCCAGCAGGTATTGCTTCGACAGGAACCCGGGCCTGAACAGCAGGTATTTCAGCGTGCTGAAGAACTTACCGTCAAAATGGGTGATATCATAAGCAAAATGGGTCACCAGGTGCCAGAAGCTCTCCTTGGGTTCAATATTCTCCTGTCCGCAGATATGACAAAACCGGCCCTGAACAGCGGCTCCGCAGTTTAAACAGATCTTTTCTTCTCTTTCGCTGGAATGTGACACTTGTTAACGTTTGATTAAAAATACAGAACTAAATGATTGCGGCAAGAGGCCAGCTTCAGCAGTTTTTGGATTGTTGAAAACTGTACCTGTACATTTGTCAAAAATTGGCTGATGAAATCATTCCTGACCTTTCTTTGCTGCTGCACCCTCGTTACCGGTTTTGGACAGTATTATTTCAATGATATTGTTTCTACCCAGCTCAGTAATGAGCAGTACAAACAGCTTCGCGCGCAGAAGATCAGGAAGATCAAAGCCGTCAGCTACGAGGCCGACAACAGCATTACCGAAGGTTTCCTGCTGGAAGAAGAGATCAGCATGGACGGCAAAAGGATCATCCTGAGCGCTGCCACTTCGGGCAGCCGTTCCTCCGTAACCAACCGCTTTTATGAACTGGGCCGACTGAAAAGGACACAATCCGGCACCCTCAACATAGATTCACGTACCGAGTACATATATACCGACAAAGGACAGGTGCTCAGGATCGCACTGACCACTACAGACACTGCCATGAAAACCAATCTGGGCGAAGTGCATGAATGGCAATACAATGAGCAGGGTGAGCCCATTGCCATGCTCCGGATCAAGAACAGGCTGGATACCACCCGTATTGAATTCATTAAGGATGAACAGGGTTTGATTGCCGAAGAACACTGGAAAAAGAAAGGCCGTACCCTGGAAACCTATTATTATTACTACGATGCCAATAAACGCCTCACGGATATTGTTCGCTATAACGGAAAGCTGAAAAAACTGATCCCTGATTTTCAGTACGAGTATGATGCCAATGGCCGTATCAGCCAGATGACACAGGTTTCCATGAGTACATCCAGTTATATCATCTGGAAATACAGTTACAACGAAAAAGGGCTCAAACAGAAAGAACTGGGCTACGATAAGGAAAAGAAACTGATCGGCCGCATCGAATACAGTTACGAGTGACCCTTATGCAGGCTGGGGTTGATTGGGGATGGTAAGTGTGAACGAGGTTCCTTTTCCATATTCCGACGCGACAGAGATCTCGCCGCCGATACGTGTCAGGGCTTCTTTTACAATATACAGACCGATTCCCAGGCCATTCTTGAAGTCGGTACTTCTAAAAAATATCTGGAAGATCTTGTTCAGGTGTTCTTCGATGATACCGACTCCATTGTCTTCTATATAGATAGTGGCTTTTTTTTCAGTGACCACCGCGGATAATCTTACAATGGGATTGGGTTCCTCTGTTCGCTGGTATTTTACCGCATTAGAGATCAGGTTATTCAATATCACTGACAAACGGAAAGCATCGCAACGGAAAGGTACAGGCTGTTCCACATGCACATCGAACACAATCAGGGGGTTCTGCATGTTGCAAAGTTCGATGCTGTCTGAGAACATTTTCATGAAATCGACCGTTTCATGGATATCATCCAGCCGTATGCCTTTGTAGTATTCGATGGTCTTATGGATGAAAGCATCCATCTTGTTCACACAACTTTCGATCATTGCAAAATATTCGTTCTCGGCGCTCTCCGGCAGCTGCATGTTGGCCAGGTTCAGGATACCGATGATATTGGCCAGCGGTGAACGCAGATCATGCGAGGTACTGTATACAAAGCGGTTCAGCTCGTCATTGGCTTTTTCCAGTTCGGCCACTTTATCGTTCAGCTGTTTACGGGTAAGGTAGAGTTCATACCCGTTCTGGATGGCCATTTTCAGCTCCTGCTCGTCCCATGGTTTTTTGATGAACCGGAAGATCTCTCCCTTATTGATGGCATCGATGACCGCATCAAGATCGGTATAACCCGTGAGGAGTATCCTTACAGGATCAGGATGGGCCTTGCGGATGATGTTAAAGAATTCCACCCCGGTGGTCCTGGGCATTCGCTGGTCGGCAATGATCACCTGGATATCCTGTTCGTTCAGGATATTCATGCCGTCGGTAACGGTTTCAGCCGTATAGATGTCGTAAAATCTCCGGAAGCCTGCCTGGAATGCAAGCAAATTATTGGCCTCATCGTCTATATACAAGACGCGTACTCTGGAATCTGGGAAATGCATGAATATAGGATATTAGGATACTACGGTTTCCGGCAACACTTTGAATAAAGATATCACAAATTCGGCACCATTTCCAGGACGCGAGTTCACTTCTATCTTCCCGCCATGTTTCTGGATGATATTGTACACGATGGAAAGTCCCAGCCCGGTCCCTTCTCCCACATCTTTGGTGGTGAAAAAAGGATCGAATATCTTTTGCTGCACTTCTTCCGGCATGCCGATGCCCGTATCACGGATCCGGATCTCCATCTTATCGCCGGTATCACGGGTACTGATGGTGATCGATTCCTGTTCGTCCTGCACTTCTTTCTGTTTGATGGCCTGTATGCCATTACTCAGGATATTCATAAATACCTGGTTCAGTTTTCCCGGATAACATTCTACCAGGCCCTGTGATTGAAAGTCTTTCCGGATCGTTATGTTCTGCGGCAGGCTGCTTTTCAACAGCACAATGGTTGAATCGATCCCGTCGTGCACATTCACTGTCTTTACCTCACTTTCATCCAGCCGGCTGAACGTACGCAGGCCCAGTACGATCTCGGCAGTACGCTCCGCCCCTTCCTGTATACCTTTTACCAGGCTTTCTATTTCCTGGCGCACATAACCGATATCGATCTGTTTTTTCAGCTGGTCAATCGCTGTCAGCTTCGCCGGGATCTCATCCGTAGCAACGCCATGCAATTGCCCATAGGCATCGATCACTTCTACCAGGTCCCGGATATCGAGCTGCAGGGGTTTGATGTTCGACTTCACAAAGTTGATCGGGTTATTGATCTCATGGGCAATACCTGCGGTTAACTGTCCCAGTGACGCCATTTTCTCGGCTTCCACCAGTTGCGACTGGGTATCTTTCAGGTTCTGCAAAGCCTCGCTCAGGTTCTCATTGGAGGACTGTAGTTCTTCGGTACGCTCCGCCACTTTTTTCTCCAGTATCAGGTTCTGATCGCGCATCAGTTTTTCATTCTCCATGGAGATCTTCAGTGCTTCCGCCTGCGATTGTTCTTTTTCCTTTCGCAGCGCATTGATCTTATCTGCCAGTGCGATCGACAGGAGCGCCACTTCCAGTGCAGACCCCAGGTAGAAGGTATAGCTGGTAAAATTATTATACGGTACCAGCGACAGGTTACGGAAGATCAGCAGCATGAACGATACCAGTAACAGCAACCAGGCAAACAGGTAAAAATAAGCAGCTTTGAACCCTTTTCGGGCGATGATCACACTGGTAACCAGTACCGTAACTACACTCACCAGTCCATTATAGTTCAGGATGGCGTAGCTGATGTCCAGCCAGGATAATACCGAACAACCCAAACCGGCCAAATACACTCCCGCCAGTGTCCCCAACCAGCTATGCAGCTTGGGCGTATAAAAAGCGGTACGCAGAAAATGCATACTGAACAATAACCCGCTCAACGCAGAGAATGTGGACGTGAATACAACGGCATACCTGTTGATCCACGTATGCTCCGGCCAGAGATACCGATAACCATAACCCGCTGCCGTAACCTGCGCCAATGCCAGGCAAAAAATGTACACGATGTAAAACAGGTAACTGTTATCGCGCGTGCCATAAAACAGGAACAGGTTATACAGGAACATCACGGCCAGTACGCCCAGGTACAAACCGGTTACGATGGTCTGGAGATTGATGGAATTGTGCAACGCTTCATACGTATGCACTTCGGCCGGCAGGATAATGGGATGTTCGCTGTACACATGCATCAGGTAGCTTTGCCTGCTACCCGGCGGCAGTTTCAGATCGTACACAAGGTTGGGAGAACCGGGCACGACTGCCCTGTATGTCACATCATTCCCCTGTTCCCCTAACAGCCTGGTGCTGCCGCTATCCTCCACATACAAAGTTACCCTGGAAAGATTGGGATAGGCAATATTCAGCAGCAGCGTGGGCGACAGGGAACGGTTACGTACTGAAAACCGGAACCAGGCATTTTGAATAGCACCGGCAAATACGGGAATACCCCCATTCAGTTTTACAAAACCGGTTTTCTGCCGAACCTGCTCAACGGTTAACCGGTTGGAACTGTCCACCAGTTGCTCCATGGAAGCTGAAATAAAAGAAGAGGGCTGCTGATCGGTAATCTGGATCTCCTGTGCCCCAGCTACTGTTAACAGGAGGGTAAGCAACAGCAGGAGGCCGCACTTTCTTTTCCAGGCTGCCGCCGGTAAAGAAATTTTTGTAACCTGCTTTCGTGCATAACCACTACCATACATAGGGAACGATCATTTTTGTCCGCTGCTGATATAAACGGTACTCATTGCCGAAACGTTCGGTCAGTTCTTTTTCTTCAATACCGATACGCACATAATAGGCGATCATCATGGCCATACAAGATATCATAAATCCCGGTAAACTGCCCAATACCACCCCGCCGGCCACAATGGCCAGAAAGGCCCCGGTATAACTCGGGTGACGTACAATGCTGTAAGGGCCACTGGTGATGAGGTGATGATCGTCGCGGATCTGCACGGTGGCCGTAAAATATTTTCCGAGGTAACGAACCGCCATTGCCCGGAAGCCGATACCAGCCACGATCATGGCCATACCCAAGAAAAAAGCCCAGTCGTACCCGTCTTTGTCTGGTAAAAAATAGGCCCAGTGCACAATAGGTGCCACCACGCTCACCAGCGACATGCACAGGATAAGCCACACAGAAAAACGATCGCTTTGTTTCTGCTCACTGGTTTCCTGAACAGTGAATGCCGGCTGGGTCAACCAGATAGCCACACTACCCGCGATGAGCAGCAGTATTTTGGGATGCAGGATCAGTTGGGGCGCACCCAATAGAGGCAGGATCACCATCAGGATATTGCTCACTGAAGCGAGTACGATCTTTCTCATCAATGCTGTTTTTCAGCTGCCGGCTCAAAAGGCGCATAGTCTATCTTAAATTCCTCAGGATTGGCAGAAGGCAGGGTTAACTGGTAATGGATATTGATATAATGATTCTTAAAAGGCGATCTTTCCCTGGCAATATGTTCCGGGTTTTCACGGAGATAAAAGATCTTGTCGCGCTCCCTTGGATGCGCCGCGTTCAGGCCGACCAGGTCATCTGAATACAGCGCGGTTGCGATAAGGTCTATCTTGGGATAATAAAAAGTGCCTTTGTTGCCTACTTCTGTTAACAGTTTGCCCCCGATCCAGTCTTTAAAACGAACCGTAGTGGGTGAGCAGAGCGAGAACATGGTATTGACTCCCAACTGGTTGGCCAGCGCCACGGCCACACGCGAAGGGAACAGGCTTCCGATACCAAAACCGGCCACTTCCCTTGAGTTCCATAAACCCGACAGCTCAGCGGCACCCTGTCGGGCTTTCTGCCGCACCACTTCATAGATATGCGGATCCATTTTGCCGGTAGCGTCTTCAATGGGTAACGGATGGATGCCGTCTGCCACCTGTATCCTGGCGCCACCATACAGTTTTTCCCCGTCGGGTGTTTCTACCACGATCACAAAAATGGCCGGATTGAACATCCAGTCGTCTGTGTTGGTCGTGATGTTCTCAATGCCATAAATGGACAATACCTTTCTATGGCCTGCAATGAACTTTCTGCAAGTTACAGGATCTTCGATCGCCCTGAATGCACGGATACTGATCTCTGTTACCAAATCCTGGGGGAAACCATTCATCAAAATCGGTGTTTATTTCTAACAAAATAACAAAACTATGTTCGTTTGTTTAACTATTATTGTATAAACATTTGTTTTTGTTAGATTTACGGTATCTCAAGACCGAACCCCCCAATATCAGTCATGGAAGAAAAAAAGATCAACGTCCTGTATATAGATGATGAGCCGAACAATATCACTTCATTCCGTGCCGCTTTCCGGCGTTCCTTCAACATCTACTCTGCGGAATCTGCCGAGGAGGCCCTGAAAATCATAGAGATCGAGCCTGTTGAAGTGATATTGAGCGACCAGCGCATGCCCAAAATGACCGGTATTGAATTCTTCCAGTCCATCCTTACCACACACCCCGACCCTATCCGGATCCTGATCACAGGGTATACTGATATCAATGCCGTGATCGATGCCATCAATATCGGGCAGGTTTACAAATACCTGACCAAACCCTGGATTGAACACGAAGTAAGAACGTCTATCCTGAATGCGTTTGAGTTATACGATCTGCGCCGCCAGAACCGGGAGCTGACCGCGAAACTGATGGATGCCAACCAAAAACTGGAACTCCTGGCACGCCAGAATTTATTATCGTAACCACTGTCCTTATAGCATTGCGTAATAACGTATTAGCGTATTCTGTTCCTGACAGGCATCCGAAACAGTTTGCCCGAACCGGCTTGCCTGCTGACTGATTTCTTGTTAGCTTTAAAAACAATACCACACACATGAAGATCACAGGCTTTCTTTTAGCGCTCTCCCTGTTAGTACAGGGTTATGCCCAACCAGGCACAAAATCCCAACCCGGATGGATACAGCTCTTCAACGGAAAAGACCTCAGCGGCTGGACGCCTAAAATAACCGGCTACCCGCTGCATGAAAATTTCGGTAACACTTTTTATGTAGAGAATGGGGTACTGAAAACAAAATACGATGCCTATGACAGTTTCAATGAACGTTTCGGGCATCTGTTCTACAAAAACAAATATGCCTATTACCTGATGGCGGTCGAATACCGCTTTACCGGCGAACAGGCCAAAAACGGACCAGGCTGGGCCTGGCGCAACAGTGGTGTGATGATCCACTGCCAGGATCCCCAAACCATAGGTAAGGACCAGGACTTCCCTATCTCCATTGAAGTGCAACTATTGGGAGGTAACGGCAAAGACGCACGCAGTACCGCTAATCTCTGTACGCCGGGAACCAATGTGGTGATGGATGGCAAACTGCTCACCAATCACTGCGTGAACTCGCGTTCGCAAACCTATCATGGCGATCAGTGGGTGCGGGTAGAGATACTGGTCCTGGGGGATTCGCTGGTGCAGCATATCATCGATAAACAGGTGGTGCTGCAATACAACCAGCCACAGATCGGCAATGGCAACGTGATCCACTACGATCCTTCGGTGAAAGTGGATGGCCAACTGCTGAAGGAGGGTTATATCTCACTGCAGAGTGAGAGCCACCCGGTGGAATTCAGAAAAGTGGAATTGTTTGACCTGTCACCCTACGCAAAGGATCCCAAAAAACTGTCGGCAGTCCTGCAAAAGCTCCGGTTACCTATTACCAAATGATATTTCCTGGCTGCGTCTTTACATCCTTGCGGGCAAATATTCTCGCAAAAGCGTGAAGACGCAGTTCGGAGAGTGTGACCGCTTATGTAAATCGAAAAGCTGTAACACTCCCTTTTGTTTAGTTTAGCTTCATAGAAATCAACAATGCAGCGATAGCTGTAAGTCATATCAAAAAGATACGGCGGCAAACTTCCTGATTGATCAACTTCTCCATTTAGTAGTTATCATCGGGTGCTGGTATTGTTTGTTTATAGATTGGCAGATAATAAAAAGCAGTTGGGCGCAGGTTAATCAGAACACCCATCTATGGGCACTGCTAACTGCATTTACATTTGTTACGTTTCCTGCTGGCATTATTATCGGACAATTTACCAAACAATGGCGCGATAAGGTAGCAGATGCAGAGAGCCTAGGCAATGCCGGGAAATGGATTGGTATAGCAGAAAGGATCATTGTATTGATCCTGGTTTTATTCAATCAATTTTCTGCCATCGGATTGTTGGTCACAGCCAAAGGGATTATACGATTTAATGAGAAGGACAGGCAGGAAGCAAAAACAGAATACCTGGTGATAGGTACTCTATTAAGCATAGGCTCCGCAACACTGACCGGGTATCTCGTTTTGAAGGTTCGGTAAATATGCCGAACAATTAAAAAGTTCGGTTTATTTACCGAACTAAAGCAGTGACTTTTTCAATCGGTTAATCGTAAATTTATTAGGGCTATTATATCACAAGGTTCTCACAAAATTCTTTTCTATTCTCATTGAATTTTGCAGGAAAAACGTAGCTGTTCTATTCTATTGTCACCTGCAAATGACCGCAACTCCTGAAAAAACAGAAAGACTCACCGAAGTGAGTCTTTCTAACTGATTAATAATCAGTGCCCCAGGCGGGAGCGCTTTTAGCTTAACTTCATTTTTTTCTATTTTATTCCATTTTATTCATAATAATTTATAAATCAATTAGTTATAATCAATTTTTGAATTAATCGGGAAAAATAGAATTTAATAAATCCGTCCCCTATAGCGTCCCCTATGTAGGTTCAACTCCCTATATTTGGGAAAAAATCGGAATGCCAAACGCTACTTTTGTACTTAAAGAACCTACCAGTACTGAAGATACTTTACTGTATTTGATATTTAGATATGATCATAATAGGTTAAAATATTATACAGGTATTAAACTGCATCCTGACTACTGGAATCCGAAAGATCAAAAAGCCCGGGATATTCGCAAATTCTCCAAAAGTACCGAAATCAATGCCACCCTGAAAAACCTCTCCACCGGAGTTGAAAATGAGTATAGAAGGCTAATAAATGACAAAATCATACCCACAAACGAAAAACTTAAATCTAAGCTTGACGAAATCCTCCTAAAAAAGGAAATCAAGGATAACAAAGATTTTATCGGGTTTATTGAGGATTATATCAAAAACACCAATAAAAGACCGAATACGATTAAACAGTACAATACAGCTCATAGCAGGCTGAAAGAATACCGGGATTTTAAACGCAAGGCTATACTATTCGAAGATATTAATCTCAATTTTTATGAGGATTTTACTACCTATTTAACAAAAGAGAAGAAATATGGGATAAACACTATTGGCACAATTTTTAAGAATATCAAGGTTTTTATGAGTGAAGCTTTTGAAAGAGGGCTAACCAATAACAACCAATTCCGGAGTAAAAAATTTAAAAAGACTTCGGAAGTCTCAGAAAGCATTTACCTAACAAAAGACGAAATTGATACATTATACAACCTTGACCTTTCTAAGAATCCCAGGTTAGACCGAGTAAGGGATTTATTTATTATTGGCTGTTATACCGGATTACGTTTCTCTGACCTATCACAGATCAAAGACGAAAATTTAATAGAGAATAATACTAAACTGAAAATTACTACACAAAAAACAGATCAGGTTGTTATTATCCCTTTACATCGGTACATAAGAGAAATAATCAAAAAATACGATGGTGTACCTCCTACCGCATTAAGTAACCAAAAAATGAATGAATATCTCAAAGAGATGGGACAGAAAGCGGAGTTAAACAATGAGGTTGTTCTTACATTTACAAAAGCCGGAAAAAAAGTGATTGAAACCAATAAGAAACATGAATTAATTACAGTTCATACTGCCCGAAGATCATTTGCAACTAATGCTTATTTAAATGATGTCCCTTCTATTTCAATAATGAAAATTACAGGTCATAAAACAGAAAAGGCATTTCTAACTTATATCAAAATCAGCCAAGAGGATAATGCAAATAAACTTTTAAATCACCCCTTCTTTAAATAAGCACAGCTCTTAATTAATATCAAAAGTTCATAAGGTTTCAAAGTGCGCCAAAGTGCGCCAAAATGTGCCAAAGTGTGCCAGAGTGTGCCAGAGTGCGCCACCACCCCTTAAAACCTCAAGCATTTTTGTTCTGTCGATAAAACAACGACAATGAAATAAAATGCAAGAAATAATCTTCACCGGGGTTGATCTCAACCAACTGTTAGAAAAGATTGGGCAGTTGTTCGAAAACAAGCTAAATAGCATTGCACCCCAAAACAAACAAAACAACCAATCTAAGTTTATCACCCGTAAAGAGGTTGCCAAACTTCTTAAGATCACCCTTCCTACCCTAAACGAATGGACAAAGCTGGGATGGCTTCAATCTTATAAGATTGGCACACGGGTATTGTACAAAGAACCTGAAGTAATTGCCGCTATTGATAAACTGGCTACTTACAAATTCAAAAAAGGAGGCCATCATGCAGCATAAAAATGATTACTCCTGTATTGCCTATTTTCCGGACAGCAAGCCCAAAAAATGGGAATATGTTCATAAGCTCAACGGTTTTGCTCAATTCCTCAACACAAAGCACTCTGCGTGGCTCTATTTCAATGTTTATGAGCGAAAGACAAGAAAGTACCTCAAACGATTCTATCAGGGTAATTTGGTACCAGAGTTTCTCGGACTCATGGGCTTTCTTCTCAGTCCTTTCTTTTTTTTAACCTTTAATAAACTAACCCTTAATAATTCGTTTTGCTCAACCTTTATTAATGGTATTTATAAAACTGCAACGATTCCGAATTTATGTTAGTCAAAAATTCATTCGGCATCAGCGTAGTTCCGAACCCAAAATTTACAGATACGAGCAAAATAGGTGAGTTCGCTGGCTCATCGCTTAACCGCAAAAAAGAAGAAAAGGCTAAACCCGAATCTTCCACCCCGGAACAGGAAGAGACTGAGAGCATTGATCAGGTAAGAACTGAAAAAAAGCTCCGGTCTCTGTCCTCCCGGACAAAGAGCAAGATCAGGAAAAAGCTTTATGCCTTTTTCGGGTTATACAAAAAGCTCACTTTTCTCACTTTGACTTTTGTAAACGAGGTCACGGATGAATTAGGAGTCAAAGTCTTAGCCCGTTTTTTGGAGAATATCAGAAAACAGGATAAAAAGTTCGAGTTTCTATGGGTGGCCGAAAGGCAGAACAAAAACGAAACTTTCAAGGGAAATATCCATTTTCATTTAATCACCAACAAATATTGGAAGATTGACAAGGTTTGGAAATATTGGCTCTCCCTGCAAAAGAAACATGGGATAGTCCCACGAAATCAAAACTTCTCTCCCACTTCGGCATTTGACGTTAAGGCTATTGGAGGAAATAGTGTTAAGTCAATAGGCATATACCTGACCAAATATGTTACGAAGAATAACGAGGCTTTCAAATGCCAGGTTTGGAATTGTTCAAAACGCATTTCTCAACTATATACCGACTTCTATACAGACTTCTCATTTATCAAAGAGATCGAGCGTTTGGAAGAAGCCAAAGAGATTACCATAAAGCGGGTTAAAGAAGAATACTGCAATCTCATGTTCTACCCGCTAACAAAAACAACTATTCGGTTTTACGACCGGTTACATCAAAAAAATAAAGACACATGGAATACATTGCCGAACAACCTCTAACAAGGGATGGAAAATTAGTTTCTGCTATCCATTTTGAAAAAATTATCCCATCTCGATTTTTAGAAGTGCTTGAGGGATATAAAAGCTCTGCGCATCTTATCGCGCTAAGCGTTTCAACTGAAAACGTTGCAAGTATCTTATTTGATCCATTAAATGAAGAAGACAAAACCATTTTTGCCGGATTTCTATGCAGAAGCTATACAATAATGGAATTCTTCGAAGACTTATTAAATCGTGCTAAAAAACTTAAAGAAACAAATTTTTAAAATCATTATTATGAATCAAGCTGAAAAACAACACATAGACAATCTTCTAAAAACATCAATTTGCGATAAATGCGAAGAACTGATGAAAGAGATAAAAATTCCTTTAAATCAATTGCCTTTCGATTATGTAAAGCTATTGCTAACAAACAGATTAAAATACCTTGTTGTCCGATGTTCTAAATGTGGTTCACAAGGATTACACCTTTATAAATAGTTTGCACAAATCTAATGCTCATATACGTATATAATTATATACATATATGAGCATTAGTATTAGCTGGGTTTGGCTAAATATTTTGGCATATTTAGAGCTAACAAAATACTAAATTTGATAGATGATAGAAACACTAGAAATTTTTCCAACTGAACGACAGCTGCTTTTTGATCGACTTAACAATAAATTAGAAACTGCGTTTAACTTAAATCGTAAAGTTGTTAGCTTTCAAGCAAATAAAGAGGAACCTCTGTACCGTTGGTTTAAATACAAGGAAGGCTTTTCTTCAACTCTCGTAAAATATTTTCTTTCTGAATATGCACCGAAACCCGGTAAACTTCTCGATCCTTTTGCCGGAGCGGGTACAACATTATTTGCAGGCCAAGAACTTGGGTGGCAGGCCGAAGGAATCGAACTATTACCAGTTGGTTCTTTTGTTATGGAAACAAGGGATGCAATTAATGATATTGAAATTGAAAAATTAAAACAAGTTGCAAAAAACTTATGGAAAGAAGTAGATAAAATAAAAAAATACAAAAACGAGATAGTGCATATTTCAATTACAAAAGATGCATTTCCTGAAGAGACCGAAATTTTATTAAATAAATATTTAACCTATTGTAAAAAGATTAAAGATATTAAGATCCAAACTGTTTTAAAATTTGCTGCATTCACTATTCTTGAACAAATAAGCTACACAAGGAAAGATGGGCAATATTTACGTTGGGATTATCGATCCAAAAGAGATTTGTCTGGCAAACAATTTGATAAAGGAAAAATCTTATCATTTGTAGATGCGGTCACACATAAATTACAACAGATCATTGACGATCTCTCTCCTAATCAAAATATTTCATTATTTGAACAATTTGAAAACCCAAATCGAAAAAAGAAACCAGTAAAAATAATCTCTGGATCATGCCTTGATGAATTACCAAAAATGAAGTCTAATTACTTTGATTTTATTATAACATCCCCACCTTATTGCAATCGTTACGACTATACAAGAACCTATGCGTTAGAATTAGTTTATCTGGGTAATAATAATGATCAAGTAAGAAATCTTCGTCAAACAATGCTCTCCTGTACGGTTGAGAATAAAGAAAAAGTAGATTATTTGAAGAACACCTATACAAAAATTGGCAAAATTGACCAATTTGAGAAAGTCATGCGTGTTTACAATAATTCATTGGCCATGACTGAAGTAAATTATATGCTTGACGAACTTAATAGACTTGAGAAATTAAATAATAGCAATATTGCTCGAATGGTGAAGAATTATTTTTTAGAAATGTGCTTCGTCATTTCAGAAATGGCTCGTGTAACTAAAAGCACTGGTTATTGTGTTATGGTAAATGATAATGTTAGATATGGTGGAGAAGAAATTCCTGTTGATTTAATTTTATCTGATTTTGCTGAAAACTTCGGATTTGAAATAAAGAAGATTTTTGTTTTACCAAAAGGCAAAGGAAATAGTAGTCAACAAATGGGAAGTTTTGGTCGTACTGAGGTGCGAAAATGCGTTTACCTGTGGCAAAAAAAATAAAACGACAAATATGATATCTGCAGCCTCTGATTTAGTTACATCAAGAGATCAAACAAGAGCCGGTTTCATTTCTATGGCACTTGAAAAAAATTATATGGCTATCCCTTTTATAGAAGAAGCCAAAGCGTTAAGGTCGATTGCGGCAAGAGTTAAATCACCACAGGAACTATTAGCTATTCAAGAAATCAGGTTTGGACTTTTAACTGCCTCTGGGCTTTCAGATAAAGCTTTGGGATATTTGAATGCGGAAGATCAAACGACAGCAATTGAAGGCTTAATCGAAAAATTTCTTGAACCCGCAGGGCCAAGTTTTGCTGACGAACTAGTATATAGATTCCTATTAATAAAAGGCGATGCATTAGGAGGCAAAGCTCGAAATTTAGCTGGTGCATTAGCTTCAAGAAAATTATTGCGAACATTAGTTTCAGTCTTAAACTTATCAGGAATACATTATAAATGGAAAGACTCCGAATCAGTAAACTGGTACGATAAAAAAGTCGATGATGTTGAAATAGAAAGTAGAATTGCCAGTTTATATTGGCAAAAAGAAGGAGCTGATAGAATGCTCCTTTTCAATAAGTCGATCCCCGTAGTTGGAAAGAATGTGGACTTGGTACTTATGGCTGCAAAACATACAGAAAGCCTAACAGGAAAGACTTCGATACTTGGTGAAAATCCACGTTATTTAGCATTCGGCGAATTAAAAGGTGGAATTGATCCAGCGGGCGCTGATGAACATTGGAAAACTGCAAACAAAGCTTTCCATAGAATTAGAGACGCATTTACAAAACAAGATCTCTATCCATCATTATTTTTTGTTGGAGCCGCAATTGAAAAAAGCATGGCGGACGAGATATATCAAGAGTTAAATGCAGGAAAATTAACTGGTGCAGCAAATTTGACAAATGATGATCAGTTAGTATCGCTTATTCAATGGCTCATTTCAATTTAAAAATCATTCAGCAAACAAATTATTTAATCCGTCCCCTGAAACGTCCCCTCTTAAAACAAGAAACCCCTGAAAGCTAATGCTGTCAGGGGTTTCAAGATTTACTGTGTGCCCCAGGCGGGAATTGAACCCGCACTCGCGTTGCGGCGAACAGGATTTTAAGTCCTGCGTGTCTACCAGTTCCACCACCAGGGCTTCCCTTCGGGGAGTGAACTCCCAAAAAAAAGTCCCGTAACCGCCTCAGGCGGACGGGACTTCTGAGCGGAAGACCGGGCTCGAACCGGCCACCCCGACCTTGGCAAGGTCGTGCTCTACCAAATGAGCTACTTCCGCGTTATTTGTAAGAACTTGTTTTGGGAGTGCAAAAATAGTCATCCCGGGTTCCTGACAAAATTTTTTATTGACTTTTTTTATTTGTACTCAGGTTTGTACTGGCTGCTCTTCTGTACTTCTACATCGGGCTTGCCCTTGTAACGCTGGTTGTATAAACGGTAACATCCGCCCAGTACAAATGCCAGGATACAGAATACCTTCAGGTAAAAAAGGTACCTTGATGAATTTACCCAGTTCTTGGTAAAATCTTTTTCTTGTGTTTCGTTGATCTCGTGTGACATAGTGGTTAGTTACTTTGCAAAAATAAGGGTCAGCCGCAAATTAAAAAGCCTTCTTTTGAATAATTTCCCTGAAACGGGTATGTTGTTTGATAAAATAATGCCATACCACCGATCCGCCGTATACGCCATCCAGTAACCGCATGGGTTTACGGGGGGCCGAGCTTCGGATAGCTCCTGTTAAAAAACGGCCCATCACAGCCAGGTGCGCCTTGGCGATGGCGGTAAAAAAGTAAATATCCCCGGCGAACAGTCCTTTCCAGGCCGATAAGGCATCCAGGCCGATCCGAAAGGGCAATTTCCAGATCTTTTCCTGCCAGGGAAGGTTTTTACACAACATGAGCAGGTTATTCCGGAAATTGAGGAATACTTTTCGTCCGCCCCGGGGTAAGGTACCCGCACCCACATGGTACACCACCGATTGAGGGCATGACCAGATCTTATACCCTGCCAGCTGCATACGCCAGCAGAGATCGATCTCTTCCTGGTGGGCAAAAAAGCTGCCATCCAGTCCCCCCATTTCATGGTACACGGCGGCTTTTATGAACATGGCGGCTCCCGAGGCCCAGAAAATGGGTTCGGCGGCATCATACTGGTGTGTATCTGTTTCGCATACATCAAAGATCCTTCCGCGGGAGAAGGGATACCCGAGATGATCGATCCAGCCACCGGCGGCGCCGGCATATTCAAACAGTTCGGGTTGACGATATGAGAGCAGCTTGGGCTGTGCGGCGGCAATGAGGGTATCGGCCTCCATCAGTGTGACCACCGGTTCTATCCAACCCGGCGTTACCTGTACATCCGAATTCAGCAGCACATAATAATCAGCGGTTACCCGTTTCAATGCCCAGTTATACCCGCCGGCAAAACCTTCGTTCCTGGGATGTGTCAGCACTTCTACCGTGGGATACGCTTCAAGCAGAAAGGCCAGCGAATCATCCGTAGAGGCATTATCCGCCACCACCACCCGCAGGTTGCCATAGGTAGACGCCAGCACAGAAGGCAAAAAGTTCTCCAGGTGCTGCCGGCCGTTATAGTTGAGTATGACTACTGCTACTGAGGGTAGTGACAAGTTTTTTTTTGCGAAAATAGGTGTATTAGGGTAATTCAATGATAGAATGAGTGAATGAGTGGATGAGTGGATGTGTTCAAGCCATTCACTCATCCACTCATCCACTCATCCACTCATTCACTCATTCACTCATTATATTCTTCTTGCCCAAACAACCCTTTCCCAGTATCTTGCAGATGAAATACCTGTTATGCGTTTCCTGCACCTGAATTTAGATTTTCTCGACCATCCATGTTCCTGCTGAAGGCGGAACCCCTGATCCGTGCATGATCATGTGCGCATCTGCATGGGCCAGCCTGTCTGTTCCAGTCTTTTTTTTGATTATTTTTTCATTGCTAATTACGCATTACTATGGTTACTACCTTATCTGCAAGATCTGCAGCTTACCTGGCATTAGAAGACAAATACGGCGCCCATAATTACCACCCGCTTCCTGTGGTGCTGGAGAGAGGGGAAGGCGTTTTTTTGTGGGATGTTGACGGTAAAAGATATTATGATTTCCTGAGCGGGTACTCTGCGGTGAACCAGGGGCATTGCCATCCCCGCATCATTGATACCCTGGTTGAACAAGCCCGAAAGCTCACACTTACCTCGCGCGCTTTCCACAATAACCTGCTGGGGCAATACGAGCAGTTCATTACGACCTATTTCGGTTATGATAAAGTGTTACCGATGAATACCGGCGTTGAGGGCGGCGAAACAGCCATAAAACTGGCCCGACGCTGGGCTTATGACAAAAAGGGCATTGAAGAGAACCAGGCAAGGATCGTATTTGCCGAAGGTAATTTCTGGGGAAGAACGCTGGCAGCCATTTCTGCCTCTACAGATCCCAGCAGCTACAAAGGCTTCGGACCCTTTATGCCCGGTTTTGATATCATTCCCTATAACGATACCGACGCGTTGGAGAAAGCCTTACAGAACCCCCATGTGGCCGCATTTATGGTAGAACCCATCCAGGGAGAAGCAGGCGTGGTTTTGCCGGATGAAGGCTACCTGAAAAAAGTGCGGGAGTTATGCACGAAATACCAGGTGTTACTGATTGCCGACGAAATACAGACAGGACTGGCACGTACGGGCAAAATGCTGGCCTGCGATCATGAGCAGGTCCGCCCCGATATCCTGATATTGGGTAAGGCGCTGAGTGGAGGTGTATTACCCGTTTCGGCGGTGCTGGCCGATGATGCGGTGATGCTGAATATCCACCCGGGCGAGCATGGGTCTACGTATGGGGGCAATCCCCTCGCCTGCGCGGTAGCCATGACCGCACTGACCGTTCTGAAAGAAGAGAATATGGCAGAGAATGCAGAAGGGATGGGACAACTGTTACGTTCTGAACTGGCCAAACTGAACTCACCCCTGATCACCACCATCCGCGGGAAAGGTTTGCTCAACGCCATCGTGATCAAACACGAGAACCCGGATGCTTCCTGGGACCTTTGCCTGGCATTAAAAGAAAATGGCCTGCTGGCCAAACCGACCCATGGCGATAAGATCCGTTTTGCCCCGCCCCTGCTGATCACCCGGGAGCAGGTGCTGGAATGTGTGGAGATCATCAGAAAATCCTTAGAAACATTGGCTTAAAACCCGATCCCTAAACAGAAAGGAGCATAGTATTGGTTACTGTGCTCCTTTTTTTATCAAACAGGTTCCTGCAAATAACAGGGTTTATTTGCCTTTCAGATCCAGTCTGGGCAGTAATGTCATCAGCAGTATCACGGCCGATAAAGCCACCTGGGCATACAAAGCCGGCTTCTTTTCGGGGCACTCGCCCATTAAACAGGTAGAGATCATGAGATAATTCCGGAATGACCATGCCAGGTTCAATGCGGCAATAAGAACGTTGGTTCTTTTTGACCAGATGGCAGGCACTGCAAACATGACCAGCATAACCCCGGAAAGGATCACAGTTAACAAACCGGGTTTACCGAAATGGGTACCCACGGCCTGGAAACCGGTAATGGTGATCTGCCGGCTGGCTATATAACTCCAGGGTAGAAAACAGATGGCCACCAGGGCAAGGGTGGCAATGATGCCGATCGTTTGGGAATGTTTCATACTTCAAAAACTTATCGCAAACCTATAACATTTTCCAGAGGAGGAACCGCTTTCCGGGAAAAGCCTTCAAAAGAAAAAGGTACTATTCCTTGTGAATAGCACCTTTCCTTCATTTTCTATCTTCAAGCTTTATTCCTTTGGTCATTTTCCCGTTACCCATTGCCATTCACAGCCACATTGGGTTGTTTTACCACGGTACAGCCGTAGTTACCAGCTGTTTTCACATTCAGGTAAATGGTGTAATATCCGGGAGTGGTCACTGTAAAGTTTTCGCCACCGGCAGCAGGTACATCGTATCCGTCTTTTACCTGTTTGCCCAAAGTCACCGCATCGCTGTTATTGGCCCTGAACCTGAATTCACCGGCCTGCAGGTTACAGGTAACCACGTAGGCGTTTTTGGTCTCGTCATAACTCATAACCGGATCGGTGCTGGCAGCAACCGCAGTTCCGTGGATACCCCAGCTGTTGATTTTGGTATAACTCCAAATATTGGTATTGGTGCTGGCTTTTACCAGGTAAGTACCTGCCCCTCCAAAGATGGCCAGAACACCACCGCCGAAACCGAATTTGTTATTACCGATATGGGTGTAGGTATTGGTATTTTCCCACTGGTTCCCTTTCACAAACATGAACTGGGCGTATGTATTGGTAAAATTCACATATCCCTCATATTCCCCATTGTTTGCAGCACTAACGATCTGGGGAGCGGTAGCCAGGTTCCAGTTCTGGAAATTACCCGGCAGTTTCAGGTATCTGGGATATTCATACTCGGTGTAGGGTTGGAAAGTGGTTACGTTCAATGCTACCGCATCGCTGTATACCACACCGGCTTTCCCGTAAAGTGGGGTTGCTTTTACCCTCAGTTCCACTTTACCGCTGCTACCACCATTTACCAGTTTACACATTTTCTGGTTCAGGTCTTTTACCAGAAATCCTACCTGGGCACCATCTGTAGTACCCAGTTCAACAGGCGCTTCAAAACGGGTTCCTTCTGCGGCAGCTTCTACTGTATAGTTTCTCAGGTTATCGTTGGCCGTACGGCTCCAGCTGAAGTTGACAGCGGTAATATCCGCATTACCCTGGCGTAACACCACATTACTCTCAGAAACACGAAAACCAGTAATAGCCGTAGCGCTTTCGGTTACTATATTATAAGTAGCAGTTACGGGAGTTTCAACTCCTTTCTGACAGGCTGTCAGCAGTAAAAGAGCAGTTCCAATAAAGAGTAACCCGGCTCTTCCCGGAGTCTGCATTTTGTCGGTTTTGGTGATCTGCTGTTTCATAAAATCCGTTTTTCCTGAGGTGAATGATGTGTTACAATCACAGTACAAAGTGACTCAGAATCAGCCTCCTGGGAAATAGACCGTGTTGTGAAAAAACGGTAGATGAGCGTTTGCGAAAAGAGTAACAGTATGCCTCCTGAGCGGATAGACTTCAAGAAAGCAGATCGGTAACCGTAGCATCCGTCCAATCGTAGCTCTATGGAATATAAAGCGTAGTAAAAAGTCTATGAAATGAACTTCCGAAAAACCAAATTAATTATAATATATTGATAATCAATATGTTAATAAAATAACATTTTGACGATTTTTCCATAAAAAAGCCTGTTCGGCACCGAACAGGCTTTATCAAGTATTGGTCATTTTACAACAATCGGTATATACCGGTTTACAGTTTCGGGATACGCACTTCAAAAGCAGTGCCTTCACCGGGACTAGCATGAACAGCTATCTGTCCTTTCAGCTCGTCTACAAGCCTTTTTACAAGGCGCAAACCCATACCATATCCCATTTCTCCTTTTGTACCTGCAGCTGAAAAGGTTGTCCCATTTTTGAATATATCGGCTATCTGGCCGGCATCCATGCCCTTGGCCCTATCCTTGACCCATATCAACAGTTCTTTCCCCCTGCAATGTAAATGCATCAATCAGATTGATCAGTGATATGGGTGTTACGGATACTTTTGCTGCCAGTTCTGAAAATCCCTTTAAGGTTTCCTGCATTTCTGTATAGTTTACATCAAGCTCCGAGAACTTTTGTAAACGTTCCATCATTCCCGGGAATAGGTGGAGTTACTGCAGAAAGGGAATTGGATTCGGATAAGATGCTGTTTTCAACGAATGATTTACATAAAAAGGATCAGATCAGCTTATTGTCAACTGCATAACGGATCAGTTCCAGGTTATTGTGGAAACCCATTTTTTCGAAGATACGAGCACGGAAAGTACTCACTGTGTTGCTGCTTAATACGAGTTCTTTGGCAATATCAGAAATGGAATGGCCGGAAGCCAGCAATTTGAATACTTCAAATTCCCTGTCTGAAAGGCTTTCCACCGTTTTTGCGCTATTGATATGTTCAAAAGCGTCTGCCAGTGCATCGGCCACATCCGGACTCAGGTATTTACGGCCGGATAAGACCTGGTTCACGGCTTTTACCAGTTCCAGTGTTGCGGCTCCCTTGGTAAGATACCCCATGGCGCCCGCTTTTATGGAACGAACGGCATACTGATCGGGTGAGTGCATGCTCAAAATGATCACAGGTGTTTTGGGTGAATGTTCCTTGATCTTTTTCACTGCTTCCAGGCCCGAATCACCGGGGGGCATGGAGATGTCGCAGATGATCACATCCCATTTTTCTTTATACACCTGTTTCATCAGGTCTACGGCATCAGACACATCTACGATCTCTGCCAGTGGATAGGCTTCTGTAAGCAACATTTTAATACCTTCCCTAACTATGGTATGGTCATCGGCGATCAGAATTCTCATAAGCTCAGTTTTTTAGGTATATATGCAATAACGGTTGTTCCTTTTCCGGGTTCACTTTTGATCTTCAGTTCTCCTCCTACCGACAGGGCTCTTTCCCTTAATCCTATCAACCCCAATGTATTACGTTTTTCTGATGTTTCAAACCCCTTCCCGTTATCCATTACAGATAAACAGATCCGCTCTCCTTCTTCCAGCAGTACCACGTTCACATAACTGGCATCGGCATGACGCCATACATTATTCAGCGATTCCTGTGCGATCCTGAACAATTCCGTCTTCACATTACCCGGCAATCCCCTGTCGTCCAATGTCGACTCAAAGATACACTCAATCCCGTTCATATTGTGAAACTCACTACAATGCCATTGCAGGGTAACATTGAGTCCGAAGTCGTCCAGAATACTGGGCCGGAGGTCCGCGGCTATCTTATGGATATAGGCCAGCATAATTTCCAGCGTACGGGTGGCATGGCTGATCCTTTTTTTACTGGATTCCTCCCCAGCCGCCAGGCGTATGGACAACCAGTCGATATCCATTTTCAGGGCCGATGCCAGTTGTCCCAGTTCATCATGCACTTCCCGGGCAACTGATTTCCGTTCTTTTTCGCGCACATTCTGCAGGTAGGAAGAAAGATTCTTCAACTCCTTATTCTTGGTGCACAATTCCTCTTCGTTTTTTTTCCGTTCCGTGATATCCCTTTGTATGGCTATCCAATTGGTATACCAGCCTTTTTCATTGGCAATGGGGACAATGGACGTACTTACCCAGAAAGGCTCTCCATTCTTTTTATAATTCAATAATTCCGCCTCTACAGGCTGCCATTTCTCCAAAGCCTGGCGTATCCTGTCAAGCTGTTTGCGGTCGGTATCTGCTCTCTGCAGTATCCGGGGCGTTTGTCCTAACACTTCTTCCAGCGAATAACCGGTCATCCGTACAAAAGCCTCATTTGCATACAGGATCCGCGGTCCGGGCAGATCGATGGGTTCTGCTTCGGTGATCAGGATGCTGTCGGAGCTCCGGGTTATGACAGACTCAAAAAGTTTCAGCAATACCTGTTGTTTTTTCTTCCCGGTAATATCCCTGAAAAACACGAGCACACCCTTATCGGACAGGTGCAGGTACACTACCAGCCATTTCTGCAAAACAGGCACATAGAGATCGAGGTGCTGATTGGTTTGTTCTGCATGCAATTTTTCCAGAGACCGGTAAAAAGGCTTACAGGCCGTTTCACTGAAGATTCCGGTGATCGGTTTCCCATACAGCCCTTCGCCGGAACGTTCCAGCACCTGTAGGGCTAAGCGGTTCATTTCTGTAATGGTTCCGTCTGCATTCAAAGCCAGGTATCCATCAGGTATATTTTCCAATACCTCTACCACCTGGCCATTAGTTTGTGCAAGCCGTTGCGAAGGAAAAACAAACAGGATGGTCACCAGGCTGGAGAATCCCAGGAGATAGATCACCCAGGTAAAAGTTCCATCGGTATTCCACCATTGAAAAAAGAGAAGCAGCAGTATCTGAAGGGTGAGTAAAATTGCCTGCAGCGAGAGCTTACCAAAAATAGAGAATATACCACCACCCTTAACGCCTGTTTTCATATTTTATCCGAAAATTACCTGCCTGCTATCTGTTCCAGCCGCAGGGAAAAACAGCGGAACAGCATCAAATTATTTTATTGGCAATTGCATATTTGATCAGTTCTACATTGGAATGAAAACCCATTTTTTCAAAAATCCTTCCTCTGAATGTACTGATAGTATTATGACTGAGCGATAAAGATTTTGCGATCTCAGTTGTGGTCATCCCGGTTGCCAGCATCCGGAAAACCTCTTTTTCCCTGTCGGACAATTTACTAATTAAAACGCTTCGCTGCGTATGTTCTATAAAATCAGCTATCAGGTAAACAACTTCGGGACTCAGGTATTTCTTTCCGGAAGCCACTGTTTCCAGGGCTTTCACCAGTTCCAGCGTTGCCACTCCTTTGGTAAGATAACCTGAGGCGCCGGATTTAATGGCCTGCAAAGCGTATTGGGCAGGGGCATGCATACTGAGTACCAGGATGGGGGTATCCGGTTTTGCTTTTTTGATCTCCTGGATGGCTTCCAGGCCGGATTTACCCGGTGGCATGGAAATATCGGTAACGATCACATCCCATTTTTCTTTTTTGGCGTGCTGGATCAGTTCTTCAGAGCTGGACACATCTACAATAGAGATGTTCGGATGCGATTCCATCAATACATGCCTGATGCCGTCTCTAACGATCGTATGATCATCTGCTAATAAAACCCGCATAATTACCTCCACTTTTTAACTGCCTTAGCTTACCCTATGGTGTTCCATTGATACACAAACCGGCTGGGATACACTAACCTGTTAATTTTCAATTCTGATCTTATCAATTTCGGTGTAAAGGAACGACGAAGCAGTTCGCCCACAAATAGTCAAGTTCGAAATTGTCTGTGGTAAGGCGGATAGCAGAGAGGTAGTCTTTCGACTACAGCTTGACAAAAAAAGAGGCGCAACATGTACGCCTCTTTACTAAGATATCATAGTGAATGGTTAACGCAGTTTGATCAGTTGCACCACTTTTCTCTGGGATCCCTGTATCATTTCTGCAAAATAAGTACCGCTCTGGTAGTTGGCGCCTATCTGGAAACTACTGTTGGGCTCGATCTTTGACCTGGCATCCACTACCCTGCCATTAGCGTCCATCACCCGGAGAGTAACCGGTGCCTGGTACTTGCTTTCAAATTTCAAAGTAAAATATGTTGTCGTCGGATTAGGCATCACGGTCACTTTCAGCGCTGCTTCTGTAGTGATCTGTTCTGATTTCTCTTCGGCCGCAGTTGATTGGTTGATAACAGCCGTAACAGCATTCAGCACAGGTACAGCGGCAGCGCCACAATCAAAACTATTCCAGTTTACATTTTTTCCATTGCTTTCCACTTCTCCGGCAATGAAGAAACCGGTCATATACACATAACTATTACCCTTTTCATAATACTTATCCTCGTCATCATCGCGGTCGCAATTGCCCTGGCCGCTTCCATAATCGCCGTAAGCATATCCGCCGGTAACTTTTAATTTACCTCCGGGAATATAGATATTGGCATTGATGCGGGTATCGCCGCCTTTCACACTGAATCTGGCACCATCCCCCTCGTCATCCCAGTCGCCGTATTTATTCTTAGCATTATCCTTGCCTGCCTCACCCAGGTAAAAAGTTACGCTTCGGTTATCAGGATTCACGAACACCTGGCTACCAATACTTACCGATTTACGAACCAGTATTTTGGCATCCTGCATGAAACGAATATAACTGTATCCGTAGCGGGGTCCTTTTACCACATCCAGTTTTTCAATATGAATCAACGGTGCTGTAAATGTTACCTGTGCACCCTGTTCTATACGAATGGTTCCGAAGATGGTACCATTCAATGTCACTGTTGCACCTTTCCGGATAGTAAGATCTTTATAATTTCCCTGCAAACTGGCAGTGGCAGATGGCGCAACACTGGCTTTGGACAGG
The DNA here is from genome assembly GCA_016183765.1 of Bacteroidota bacterium. Taxonomy (GTDB): domain Bacteria; phylum Bacteroidota; class Bacteroidia; order Chitinophagales; family Chitinophagaceae; genus Sediminibacterium. Next base: position 49,942 of record JACPEA010000002.1, on the reverse strand, counting down.
TTCCAGGCACTTGTGGTATTATAGAACATAACAGGCAACTGGATACCGGTAGCGGCACTGTAGATTGGGTTAGCGATGGTGATGTTTTTACCATCCCTATCGATCTTTCTTGCTTTAACAAATGAACCAGGAGCATCCACAGAACTATTGTTATGGAATGTGGCTTCACCTTTGGTTGATATAACACCCACACTACCCGAAGCGATCACATTATTGGCACCTAATTGCACTTTATCATAGGCAAGTATTGTATAACTGGCCGCCAGGTTCTGTTTACGGAATGTATACACGGCTGGCAGACTGGTACAGCCTCCGGCAGTAACATACAATTGATAATCACCATCTGCACTGGCTTGTGTCAACACAATTTCCGGTGAGTTGCCCACAGGTACCTGATTACCTGTCACCCACTGGTAAGTAGCGTTTGCCGCATTGGCAGTACCTGTTAAAATAAGTTTGTTACAGAATATATCTGCCCCACCTGTCGTAACGGTAGCCACGGGCAGTACATTACAAAGAGGTATATCGGTAACTGTAACCGTAGTGGTTACCGAAACTGTGCAACCGGATGTATTGGTTATTGTATACGTAATAATGGATGTACCGGCTGCAATACCCGTAACCTGCCCGTTAGTGTTGACTGTTGCATTACCATTATTACTGCTCCACACACCACCCGTGGTAGCACAGGCCAGTTGTACAGAAGATCCGGCATTCACGGTTGTATTACCTGTAATATTAGCTACTACCGGTTTAGCATCAACGGTAACAGTCATGGCAGGAGATTGCATAGTGCAACCAGATGCATTGGTTACAACAACCGCATAATTTCCACTGGCAGAAGCCGTATAATTGGCGGTATTGCTGCCCGCTATAAGCGTACCATTGTTATTCCATTGATACATATAACCTGTTCCCGTACTGGCTGAAAGTAGTACTGAACCACCGGTACAGAAGGTAGTAGCCCCCCCGGCTGTTACAGAAGCAACCGGCACTTCATTCACCGTAATGTTGATAGCGGCAGACGTAGATGCACAACCGTTTGCATTAGTAAGTTCAACCGAATAGTTTCCTGAGACAGTAGCGGTATAAGTTGCTGTAGTAACACCCAGTCCTACCCCGTTTCTTTTCCAGTTATAAGATGTTCCGGCACTTGCTGTGAGTAATACAGAACCACCGGCACAGAAAGTAGCAGCCGAAGCGGCTGTAATGGTTGCAACAGGAACTTCATTCACCAGAACCGGCAATTCCGCAGAAACAGCAGAACAGTAGCCGTTACTGATGGTCACAGAATAGTTTCCGTTGGCAGAAGCTGTATAGTTTACTGTATTGGCATTTGCGATGGGCGCACCATTGTTATTCCATTGATAGGTATAACCTGCACCCGTATTGGCAGAAAGTATTACTGAACCACCGGCACAGAAAACAGTAGTACCCTGGGCTGTTACAGAAGCAACAGGTGCCTGGTTCACTGTTACGCTGATAATGTTTGAAGCAGAGGTACAACCGGTCTGACCAGTTACTATCACACTGTAATCTCCACTAACAGCAGCTGTATAGTTTTGTGTGGTAATGCCACTCAGTGCCACGCCATCTTTCAACCACTGGTAGGTTCCGGAACCCGTAGCGGTCAATACCACAGAACTACCGGTACAAAAGGCAGTGGCCGAAGCAGCCGTAACAGCAGCAACCGGCATGGGATTGGCAGTAACGGCAATAGCAGCAGAAGTAACAGCGCATACCGCGTTGTTAACGGTTACCGTGTAGTTACCCGACACGGCGGCTGAATAAATATCTGTTGCGGCCCCCGCAATCGGGTTACCGTCCAGGTTCCATTGATAGGTATAACCTGTTCCTGCAACAGCGGAAAGCTGCACAGAACCACCGGCACAGAATGCGGTAGCGCCATAGGCAGTGATGGAAGCAACAGGCAGCCCCGTTACAGTAACCCATTTGCTGGCAGAAACGCCACAGGCATTGGTATACCTGATGTTGGCCGTACCGACGGACAAACCAGTAACAATACCAGCCGCATCAACAACAGCCACCAGGTTATTATCGGAACTCCAGGTACCGCCATTGCTGGCATTGGTAGAAAGTACCGTGGTATTTCCTACACAGATAGAAGCATTGCCGGTAACCGGTGTAACCACTGTTGGTAATACATTCACGGTAAATGTAGCGGTGCTAGTATTATTGCTGGCATCGGATGCGGTGACCATAACCAGGGTTTGTCCTACAGGGAATACAGATCCGGGTGTTGGGCTATAACTGATGCTGACAGGCAGTTCTGAATCGTCTGTTGCAGTAGCTGTAAAATTGGCAACAGCCCCACATACAGTAACGTCAGCATTCAATGTGATTGTTGAAGGAACCGTGATCACCGGCGGCATCACATCGGCCACAACCACGGTTTGTGTTTGTGGAGTGATATTGCCATTCTGGTCGTTATAACTCCAGGTGATCAGGTAACTACCGGGTTTGGTAAAACGCAGCGGAATATCTGCTGTACCATTGATGAGGCCGCGACAATTGTCATTGGCCGTTGGAATGGTGGTTACCGTAGCCGGTGCAACCAGGTTCAATACAGGCAGGGTTGCTACAACGGGTACCGGCGCCGTAACATCGGGAATAACGGTTACTCTTAGCGAAGCAGAAATGATCACTTCCGCACCATTGGTTACTTTAACCGTATAATCGCCTGTCTGGTCAGCTGCAAGATCATGTGCAGCGGCACCTGCGATCGCCACGCCATTCCTGTACCACTGGTAAGCAGTACCTGTATTGGCAGAAGACAGTGTTACAGATGTAGAGGGACAGATCTCCGTAGGTCCGTTGGCAATGATCTGTGGCAGGTTTGATACTTTGATCCGCGTACTGGCATTCACCACGCAGTTCACATAAGAATTGATGACAGTATAGATACCCGCCTGGTTCAGCTGAACATCGTTGATGACAGGATTGGAGACAGCTGCGGCAAACCCGTTAGGACCTTCCCACATATCGGTTCCATTACCATTGGCCGCAAACAGGTTCACCATACTACCGATCTGGAAGGTAGAACCATTGGCTGAAGCGGCCAGTCCTGGCGGTATAAAGTAATCACACATGCCATACACTTTACCTTCCACCCAGTTCGACGCTGTTCCGGTCAATGCAAAATTGGTAAGTACGCCATGGTTACCATGCCCGCTCGAATCGGCAAGTATGTTAGTAGATGCGTTGTTCAGGTTTAATAATCCCTGGTTCAGGCGGTAGTAGGCAGCCAGTCCGAGTTGTTTTGAGATACCATCATTGTCGCCATTCAACTCACAGTTCTTCATATTGTTGATGATCTCACACTGTGATAATGCACGGCTCCATACCCTCAGCTCATCCAACCCGCCACCAAAGAACTCTGCCCTGCCCTTCTGGCCGCCGATTATAATATCTTCCGAGTTGGTAGTGTAAGTTCCGTTTACTTCCTGAGTGCCCGCCAGGTTTCCATTGAGATAGATACGCATGAAATAACCATCGTAAGTAGCCGCAACATGGTTCCATTTGTTCAGGGCGCCGCCGGGTATCGGGGCAGAAAGTATCTGCCATTGACCATCTACCGATAATTCGAATGTGAAAGTGCTCCAGCGGTCGTTGGTCTTGGGAAATTTATAACCGGTAGTCCCGAACCCACTTGATTTGGTCAGTACATTCTGGATAATGGTAGAACCGCCCGTAGGATAGATCCATGATTCAATTGTGAAGGTACTGCTGTTGAACTCTGGTTTGTCGGCCACAACTACATTATCGTTGGATCCGTCAAAGTTCAAACCACTGGCCGAAGGGGCTACGGTAACAACGGTACTCGCAGTAACACCACAACTGTTATTATCTACCGTAACCGTATAAGTACCGCTGGTATTGGTACCCACCCCATCTATGACGGGATTTTGTTCTGTTGAGATAAAGCCGTTAGGCCCCCCCCACTTAAAAGTTCCCACCCCTGTTGCAAACAAACGGATGGCACCCCCTACCGGAACAGCCGACTGCTCACAGGTTGCGGTAGCCAAAGGAGCTGTAAAAGGTTGGCAGCTAACACCGGGTCTAACAATGCCGGAAGTCCAGTTGGAAGTGGCAGATGCCAGTCCAAAATTTTTCAATGTGCCATTGACCGCATTTGCACCGGCATCCAGCAACTGCGTTTCAGCCGGATTGGCCGCATCTGAAACACCCTGGTTATATTGATAATATGCAGCAAGACCCTCTTCAGTACCAGTAAGTTCACAGTTCATGTGCTGGGCAATCTCGCACTGAGACAGGGCCCTGTTCCAGATCCTGGTCTCATCAAGTGATCCGCCGAAATAACTGGTATACCCTGGCTGTACCCCAATGGTCAGGGGGTTGTTGTTCGTAATCAATGATCCGGAAAAATTTAACTGACCAGCCTGCACCGCATCAATAAATACCCGCATTACTTTACCATCATAGGTGGCTGCAATATGGTGCCATTGGCCCAATTTACCAGCCCCGAAAGGAACCGACAGTCTTTTCCAACCATATCCATTCATGTAGGCCCAGAAGTCGATAGTGATCCAGCCGGAAATGGTCCTTAGCATATAACCGCTTTCAGTTCCCGACTGTGATTTGGAAACAATATCCTGAACCCCATTAGGCTTGATGGGTTTGATCCAGGTTTCTATTGTAATTGCAGCACTGATGTTTAGGGCAGGCTGGACAGGAATGCTCACATTATCATTCAGACCATCAAAATTCAACCCCGATGCAGGTTGAGCCCATGCTACTGAGGTAGATAGGACGAATGTTACCAAACATAGAAAAAATGCTTTGGCAAATGCCCGTAAGCGTAAACTAGTTTTGGTGTAAAGTTTTGGCTCCATTTTTAACATCTTGCTATATTCTTTTGGAAGAATACGATTGTACGGATCGTGCAGGATTTGGATTTTGAAAGCACAACCGCCTCAGAATCTGTGCTTTTGGCCGTAATCTTTCGTTAAAACAACGATTTATTTGTAAAGATTACACTACAAATGTAAGTAAAAACTCTATTTTTTGACGAAAAAGTTAATTTTTTCGCAAAAAGATTTCCACATCTGCTGGGCTGAGAAATGCCACTGATGCGTATAGAAAAGGGAGGGAGAAATGGACAAAGCCGCTTACATAATGTATATATCAACGATTATCAATGAAAAAACCCGCCAAATAGCGGGCTTTTTCATTCTGGTTCCAGAGGTCCCGAGCGGATTCGAACCGCTGTGGAAGCTTTTGCAGAGCTCTGCCTAGCCACTCGGCCACAGGACCTTTTTTTATCGATAAACTTGTAGTTATTTAACTACAATCAGTTTTTCTGCTGCATCCTCTCAGTGACAGCGCTGCGAAAATAAAGCAATCAAAGGAATTTTAAAATTCTAAATCTGAAAAGCCGAAATTTGGCAGCTAATGTACCATTTATATGAACAGAATTGCTGATAGCGAGTTGATCATCAATAACCGGGGGGCCGTGTACCACCTCGATCTCAGGCCGGAAGAACTGGCCACTACCGTCATTACCGTTGGCGACCCCGACCGTGTAGCAGAAGTAAGTAAACATTTTGACAGCATTGAATACAAAAGCCAACATCGCGAATTCATTACCCATACCGGGTTCATCGGAAAAAAAAGACTGTCGGTGGTATCTACCGGTATCGGGCCAGACAATATTGATATCGTTTTCAACGAACTGGATGCACTGGCGAATATCGATTTCACTACCCGTACCATCAAACCCACCCTCTCACAACTGACCATTGTAAGGGTTGGTACATCCGGTGCGCTCCAGTCCGACATACCGGTTGACAGTGCCGTAGCCAGTACCCATGGACTGGGCATAGACAACCTGCTGAACTTTTACCGTCGCGACAACAACGAGGAAGAACGCCAGCTATTACAGGCATTTGGAGCACATACGCCTATGGAGAACATAACCACGCCTTATATCAGTTCTTCCGGCGCAGGTATCCATAAATATTTTGTGGAAGGGTTCTTCCATGGCATTACGGTCACCTGCCCGGGTTTTTATGGTCCTCAGGGACGTGTATTGCGACTGGGCCTTACCAACCCGGAACTGATAGACCAGTTAACCAGTTTCCGTTATGGCAACCACCGCATTACGAACTTTGAAATGGAAACAAGCGCCATGTACGGATTGAGCCGCTTACTGGGGCACCAATGTCTCAGTTTAAGTGCCATCGTTGCCAACCGGGTAGAAAAGACCTTCAGCAAAGACGGCGCAGCAGCAGTGGAGAACCTGATACAAAAAACACTGGGTATCCTGTCCAATATCTGATCAGTTCTGGGAAGATAAAGCGACCAGTAAACCAGTCAACCAAAAAACAGTCAATACAAATATTGATGACACTACCATTTTACAAATACCAGGGAACCGGAAACGATTTTGTGATCATGGATAACCGTAACGGGAAGATCCGGCTCAGTACCGAACAGGTCAGCCGGATCTGCGACAGGCGTTTTGGCATCGGCGCAGACGGCCTGATGCTGCTGGAATCTGCGGAAGGATATGATTTTTCGATGGTCTATTACAACGCAGATGGCCGGGAAGGAAGCATGTGCGGAAATGGCGGCCGTTGTCTTACCCGTTTTGCCTACGACATGGGGATCCACAAAACCAGTTTCCTCTTTACCGCCGTGGATGGTGACCATAAGGCTTCACTCGGCGATAATGGCTGGATCCATCTCAAGATGAAAGATGTAAACACCGTTACAGATCATCATGGTGATTTTATACTGGACACCGGCTCCCCGCATTATGTGAAACAATCGAACGATGTCAAAAACCTGGATGTCTATGAAGAAGGCAAAGACATCCGCTACAGTAAGGACTTTGCAGAAAAAGGGATCAACGTGAATTTTGTGGAGCCAGACGAGAAATGCATCATGGTACGTACCTATGAACGGGGTGTGGAAGACGAGACCTATAGCTGCGGAACAGGGGTAACGGCATCGGCACTGGTATTCGCCCACAACGAGAACGGGTTTAACCGGATAGAAGTGCAGACAAAAGGAGGCCACCTGGCGGTTGAGTTTGAAAAAACGGGAGAACAGAGCTTCCGTAATATCTGGCTTTGCGGGCCGGCGGTTTTTGTGTTCAAGGGAGAGATCACCCTGGATGACTGATAAGAAAGCCGGGGGCTGTTAGCCGGATAAACCGCATCTTTGCATTCCCAAAAGCTCCGCTTCCATGATCCAGTACTTCAAAAATATCAATGGCCAGACCCTCGAGATCGACAAACCGGATATGGGTGTATGGGTAAACCTGGTACCCCCGTTCAAGGAGGAGGAATTCATTGAACTGAGTGAAGACCTGGAGATCCCCATCGAATTCCTGCGCGACTCACTGGATATTGATGAGCGGCCCCGTTACGAAATGGAAGACAATGTCCGCTTCGTGGTCATCAAAACACCTACCGAGAACAATTCCTTCAACGATAGTGATGCGTTTTATATCACCATTCCCATCTGTATCATTTTAACGCATACACAGATCGTAACAGTGAACTCGTTCGACAACGGCGCCATCAAAAAATTCCTGAACTCGTTCCAGAAAAGGCATCCCGACAAGAAGAACATGATGATCCTGAAAGTGTTTGAGAAAGTGGTGCAGAACTTCATGGAATTCCTGAAAGAGATCAATCACCGCAGGAACCAGTACGAGAGCAGCCTGTACAACAGCAACAGCAATGAAGACCTGCTGAACCTGATGCGGATACAGAAAAGCCTGGTTTACTTTGTAACGGCCCTTCGCAGCAATGAAATGCTGATGATGAAACTGGAGCGCACCAACTTCCTGGGCCTGAACGAAGAAGAGCGTGAGTTTCTGCAGGACCTGATCGTAGATACCAGCCAGGCCCTGGAGATGGCCAATATTTACACCAATATCCTCAGCAGTACCATGGATGCATTTGCCAGCATCATCAGCAATAACCTGAACAGTGTGATGAAAAGGCTGACATCCATTACCATCATCCTTTCCCTGCCCATCCTGGTGACCAGTATCTACGGCATGAACGTAGACATCCCTTTCCAGCACTCCAACCATGCATTTTACATACCGGTAGTGATCTCACTCATTGTTTCGCTCGTGATCAGCTGGTATTTCATGAAGAAAAAATGGTTTTAACATGGCTTTGTTCAATGTACGCGTGTATGGATTGCTGTTCGACGACAATAACCGCTTACTGGTGAGCGATGAGTTTATCCGCGGAATGTACATCACCAAATTGCCCGGCGGCGGATTGGAGATCGGCGAAGGCACACGCGACTGCTTACAAAGAGAATTCCTGGAAGAGACCGGCATTGAAGTGGAGGTACTGGAGCATATTTATACCACCGACTTCTTCCAGATCTCAGCCTTTAACAACAAAGACCAGATCATTTCCATTTATTACAAGGTAAAAGCCGAACAGCATATCAATATCATTACGCAACCCACCCCTTTTCATTTCAGTCCCGACCAGATTGCCGACCCCAATGGTGAAAGCGAAGTATTCCGCTGGCTGGACTGGAACTCCTTAACCGAAGAATCCGTTACCCTCCCCATCGACAAAGTGGTCATCCGCTTACTGAAACAACAACCTCAGCTCATATTCAAGACCCCTTAACTCATTGAGCTGTCTTTGGCTTTTGGGCGGTTGGCATTTGGCTTTGAGCCGCGAGCTGTGAGCTGCCAGCATTTAACAATTCTACTCCCGACTCACCACTCACGATTGCTCATTCACTCATTGAGCTGTCTTTGGTTTTTGGCTTTTGGTCTTTGGTTTATCAGGAGTAGTTGAGAAAAGCAGCTTATTGATTGATAAGGCAGGTTGCGCATTGGCGGTTAGCATTTAGCTGTGAGCCGCGAGCTGTGAGCATCCAACAACTCCACTCACCACTCCCGATTACCCATTCACTCATTCTATCATTCACTCATTCACTCATTAATTCATCCCTACCCCGCTGCCGGTAAATTGGTAAAAGGTTCTTCCTGTCTGCCCATGGCCGCCTGTTTCATTTTGCGGGCGGTTTCATGTCCCAGGTATTTTTCTATCTGCACTTCAATCAGATAGATGACCGGTGTCAATACGATGGCCATGGTAAACTTGTACATATAATTCACCAGGCAGATGGCCAGTACCAATTGCCAGCTCCAGCCATTCCCGATCTTGAAAGCGATGAACAGAACCACGAAGCTGTCTACCAGCTGTGATACCAGCGTAGAGCCGGTGGCCCGCAGCCAGATCCATTTTTCGCCGGTAACTTTTTTGATGCGGTGAAATACCGTTACATCCACGATCTGGCTAACCAGGAATGCGGTCAGGCTGCCCAATATGATCCACATACCCTGTCCGAAAATTCCGCCGAAAGCATCCTGCATATTAGGGATACCGGCTTCCTGTTTGGAACCGATCCAGAAATCCGCCGGTGGTATCTTCATGGCAGCATAGAACATGAGGAATGCATAAGTGATCAGTATGACCGCTGTATAACTGATCCTCCGCACCGCTCTGGGGCCATAGTATTCGTTCACGATATCAGTGATCACAAACTCAAGCGGCCAGAGCAGCACCCCGCAGGTAAGGTTGAATGCCAGTCCCGACTGCCCGAAAATGGTAAAATTGGAAGGATCGGCGCCCAGCAGTTTTTCGAGCGAGAATATCTTCCCGCCAATACATTCGGCGATGAGGGCATTGGCCACAAAAAATGCGGTGATGCCCAGGAACAGTTTGGTGGGTTTGTCTTTCAGGATGCTATGTATCATGAAGCAAGTATAAAGTACACAAAGAATTGCAATACCAGGAATAACAGGTTACTGATTGCCAGCCAGCCGGGAAGCGGCAGGGGCTTACCCAGCACCCTCACCGATAAAAACCAAAGACTGGCTGCCAGGTTCACAAAAGGGGCCACGAACCAGCCCAGTACGATGATCGTACTTTTTACGCTGCCCTGGGGCATAAAATCATCCATCCGCTGCATCACCAGACAGAACAGGAACAATCCATTGCAGATCAGCGCCAGTCTTGCCAAAAATAAAAGCCCCTTCATAAAAAATTTCGTTCAAAATACCATTAATTTGCTGCACTTAAGTGGGAAACAATGAAAAAAATTCAATGGAAGAATCTGCTGCCACACGCAATCGCAGTTGTGGTGTTTTTAGTGGTGGCACTGGTATACTGTAAACCTTCGCTCCAGGGCAAGGTATTGCAGCAATCGGATGTTTCCTTATGGAAAGCTTCTGCCCAGAACTCTTTTGAATACCAGGAAAAACACGGTCATTTCCCGCTATGGTCAAACGGCGTTTTCAGTGGTATGCCGGCTTTCCAGATCGTCAGTCCGGGCAGTAACCCTGTTTCCATCATATATGCCGCCAATCTGCTTACGCTGAACCTTCCCAAACCCGTTAGTTTCTTCTTCCTGGCCTGTGTGTGTTTCTATTTCCTGAGCCAGGTATTGCGCATCAACCCGTATATCGGCATTTTTGGTGCACTCTCCTATGCCTATGCCACCTATAACCCCATCATTATTTCAGTAGGGCACGATACCAAAATGCAGGCCATTGCTTATTTACCTGCGTTTATCGGTTCCCTCCTGTTATTATACGATAAGCGTTATCTCTGGGGTACTACCCTTACCGCTCTGTTCACCGGGTTACTCATTTCTGCCAACCACTTACAGATCACCTATTATGGTGCACTCATAGCACTGATCATGAGTGTAAGCCTGGGTATCCGCTGGATCAAAGAAAAAGATTTCAAACACCTGTTCCGTGCTGCGGGGCTCGTCATCTTTGCCACTTTATTGGGTGTGATGGTAAATGCCATAACCCTGTTCACCACCTACGAATATTCCAAGAGGACCATCCGCGGCGGCAGTGAGCTGGCAGGTGCGGATTCAACGGCAACGGTTACCAAAACAGGCCTTAGCAAAGACTATGCACTTAGCTACAGCATGTTTAAGACCGAACCTCTGGTGATGATGTTCCCCAGAATGTATGGCGGCAGCAGCCATCACCTGGAACTGGCGGAGGACAAATCAAAGGCGATCGAAGCCTTGCAGCAGATGCCGCAACAACTGGGCCAGCAGTTACAGGGTTTTCTCCAGTTCTACTGGGGAGGTATTGATGGTGCAGGCGGTACTGCCGGTCCACCCTACCTCGGTGCCATCGTGTGTTTCCTGGCCATACTGGGTTTTGTACTGCTGGACGGCAAACACAAATGGTGGATCCTCACTGCCTGCGTTCTCACTTTCCTGATGAGCGCCGGCAAATACCTGGAAGGCTTCAACAGTTTCCTGCTGAACTACCTGCCCCTGTACAACAAGTTCAGGGCGCCCAGTATGATATTGGTGATACCGACTTTATTGCTGAGCATGTTATCAGTCATGTCGTTGAACCACATACTGGAACAGCACAACCGGGAAGAACTTTTCCGGAAATACAAAAAAGGGTTACTGGCCGTAGCAGCTGTATTTGCGGTGGCATTGCTGGTATATGTCACTGCCGATTTTTCGGGTGAGCCTGATAAAGTGCTGTTACAGAACATCAATACAATCACTGATGCACAACAGAAAGCAGCCATAGAACCGCCTATCCGGGCTTTCCTGAACGGGCTGAAACAGGACAGGCAAAACCTGTTCATGGGCGACCTGCTGCGTTCCCTGCTTTTCATACTGGTACCGGCACTGGCCATCTTCCTCTTTATCAAAAAGAAAATAACGGCACTGACAGTAACGCTGGCAGTGGGTCTGTTTGCGTTCATTGATGTAATGGTGATCGATACCAAATACCTGAATGCAGATAATTATACAGAAGCTTCCGATTATGAAGACAGGTTCAAACCCGGCCAGGTTGACCAGCAAATAACAAAGGACACCGGTTATTACCGTGTGCTGGATGTATCGCAAGGTATTGCTGCAGCATTCAATGGAGGTCCGTTAACTGCCTATTTCCATAACTCGATCGGAGGTTATCATCCTGCCAAACTCAGCATTTACCAGGACCTGATCGAGAAACAGCTGTATCAATTCCCGAACTGCCTGCCGGTGCTGGATATGCTGAACACTAAATACATCATCACTTCTGCACAGCAGAACGGGCAGCAACTGATGGCACAACAAAACCCGGAAGCATTGGGTGCCACCTGGTTCGTGAGTACCCTTACTTACAAAAAAGGGCCAGCCGAAGTCATGAAGGAACTGACCAATTTCAATCCGAAAGATACAGCCATCCTGGATGAAGCTGACCGCAAAAACCTGGTAGCCAATGCCACCAGAGACAGTAGCGCTTTTATCAAGCTGGTGTACAACGACAATGACATTATCGAATACAAATCCTCTTCCAAAAACACCGAATTCGCCGTATTCAGCGAAATCTTTTACGATGGTGGCTGGATAGCAACCATTGATGGTAAGGAAACGCCGATCGTAAGGACCAATTATGTGCTGCGCGGATTACAGGTTCCGGCGGGAGAGCACAGGATCGTATTCGAGTTCAAACCTGCTTCTTTTCACACCAGTAACCGTGCCGCTATTGGCGCCTCGGCATTTATCTGGCTGATGTTGATTGGGGCAGTGATCATTACTTTGCGAAAACCTAAAGTAATCGCCTGATATGCGGTCTATTTCTGTACTGGGCATCGTTTCCTATAAAGTGTTCCCTGCACAGATGGGTGGCCAGAAATGTGTAATTGAATTTTACAGGCAGCTCGCCCGATTAACCCCGGTAGTACTGGCCATCGCAAAAGACAACCCGGTAAAACCCAACTGGGATCAACCGGTCTACCCCATCCTGTACCACCATAAAAAAGGGCCGGCCAACCTGCTGGTGTTGTTCCGGTTACGCAAACTCATCAAAACACAGCAAATAGACCTGTTCTGTATCGAACATTCCTACCTGGGATGGCTGGGTATCCTGCTTCGCCGGATAACCCGCAAACCCTTTGTGATCCGTTCTCATAATATTGAGGCCCATCGTTTCCGCGATATGCAAAAACCCTGGTGGCCCCTGTACCAATGGTACGAGAAACAAGTGCACCGGAAAGCAGATTTTAATTTTTTCATTACACAGGAAGACCATGACTGGGCTATTACCCAGTGGAAGCTGGACGAGAAAAAATGCAGCGTGCTCACGTACGGAACGGATATTACCCAGCCTGTACCCCAGGAAGACAAACTGGTTGCAAGGGGGCGGTTGCTGCAAGAAAACAGGCTCGCAGCCAATACCCGCCTGTTTCTCTTTAATGGCACCCTCGATTACCTGCCCAATACCGATGCACTGCGCATTATCGTAAGCGAATTACTGCCTTTGCTGCATGGCTACCAGTTACCCTTCCGCATACTGATCTGCGGAAGCCGTATCAGTAAGCAGTGGAAAGAAGTATTGCAAGCCTATCCCGATATTATTTTCAAGGATTTTGTACCTGATATTGACCTGTACTTAAAAGGAGCCGATTGTTTTATCAACCCGGTAACCCTTGGCAGCGGCATCAAAATCAAACAGGTAGATGCGCTTGCCCATAACCTGGCTTCCGTTTCTACACGCAGTGGTGCCAGGGGAATTGATGTTTCGCTCACAGGAGATACACTGCAGATAGTAGATGATTATGACTGGCCGGCATTTGTGAAACAGATGTTCCGGCAGGCTAATCAATCCCCCACCCCCATTCCTGACAGCTTTTATCAATTCTTCAATTGGGGCCAGATTGTACAGAAAGCCCTGTTATCTTTGCAAACTGTATGAGCGAAACCCTCAAGATATCTGTCGTTATTTGTACCTATAACCGTTGCGTGTACATCAGGGATGCCATGGAGAGCCTGTACAACCAGACCCTGGCAAAAGAGGCTTATGAAGTGATCATCGTCAACAACAACTCCACCGATCATACACAACAGGTATGTGAGCATTTTATCGCCAGTCATGGCGATGCCAACTTTTCCTATTACAACGAGGCAAAACAGGGGGCATCGTTTGCCCGAAATACCGGTGCATCCTATGCCAGGTCACCCCTGCTCTGTTTTATGGATGATGATGCCATTGCAGACAAGGATTACCTGGAACGCATTGTACGTTTTTTCGACACATACCCCGACGCAGGTGGATTGGGTGGCCGCATCATCCCCCGCTACATACCCAATGAACCGGTATGGATGAGCCATTATGTGTCATCACTGGTGGGACATTTTCATTACAGCACACACACCACTGTTTTTGCCCCCAATAAATACCCGTTGGAGTCTAACATGATCATCCGCAAGGCAGATTTTGATGAGATCGGCGGTTTCAATGAAGCTTTGCCCGGTGTGGTAGGCACTTTACGCATCGGTGGCGAAGGCAAGGATTTTTTCTTTCGCCTGAAAGAGCTGGGACGTACCATTTATTATGATCCATCCATAAGGGTCCACCATGTGGTTGAAACCATCAAACTAACACGGGAATATATGTACCGGGTTGCCAGCGGTATTGGCAGGGGCGAAAGAGTGAGAACCCTGCAAAAAGGCAAATGGACCTTTTATAAAAAAATATTCGAGTACCTCTTTAAACTGGGCGCTTCAATGATCCTTGCGATCTATTATACATTGCAGGGTAAACCCGCCAAAGCCTTACCGGTGATCCGATTCCGGATAGATGCACTCAAGGGATTATTGAATCATTGATAAAAGAAAGTATAAAAAATCCGATCATCCCCCCTGATCAAATCCGAACTCCCCCCGGACTAAGAACCTCAGGAGCAACACAAGTATTTTAATCGAACCAATTAAAATACAATGCAGATATCATGGAATATAGATTTTCCTGAATAATACCTATGTACCCATCAGGTATATTTTTTTCTTATCCTGTTCAGGATCATTCTAAAAATAACAGGTAATGAGACCCTGCTTTCCGTATAAAGCACTTGTTTTGATGCAATCAGTTTTTTAAGATTCGCCAGATACCAGTCGCTATGTTTGTCCACAATATAATTGATAATAGCCTGCCGGTTCGGAATGGTATCGTTTTTATGTGTGGAGCTTTGTGTCTGACGGTAGAATAATAACTTTTCCGGAATCACTTCCACGATCCAGCCTTTTTTGGTAATGCGTATATAAAATTCCCAATCCTCATAGCCCATTTTCATATTTTCATCATATCCGCCCACTTCATCCCAACATGATTTTCGGACCATAGCACATGCCGGACATTCGCTGTTAAACAGAAAATTGAATTCATTACCACCTCTTGGCCTGGCAACTTTGTTGAAATCGCCGAAAAGCTGAATATGACTGGTAACCACGGCAACTTCCGGTTTATTGCTGAAGCGCTCGATGGCTTTTTCGAAAAAACTATTCTCGTAATAATCATCTGCATCCAGGGCCGCTATAATACTTCCCTTTGCATGTTTAACGCCATAATTCCTGGCAGAAGACATTCTTCCGTTTTCCTTGTGCAGCACTGTAACCCCCTGGGCACTGATCTGAGTCAATACCTCAAGCGTATGCAAATCTGTTGATCCGTCATTAACCACGATGATCTCAAAATGGGGATAAGTCTGCTTCATCAACCTACTGATGGTTTCAGGCAAGTATTCCCCGTCATTAAAACAGGGGATTACCACAGATATAAATGTTTTTTGCAACATCCCTTTTATTTATAACAAAAAATATTCAGCTGAACATCAAATTGGGTTCCGGTACTTTTTTCGATAAACGGATTTTTCAGCTTATCAGCCGCATTGCGGATATAGACCTGAAATCCTTGCCGGTTGATTATTTCTAACAGCTCATTTAACTGGTTGGTTTCGGTGGTCTTACCATGATATTCCAGAAAAAAATGCTGAACCCTATGAAGTTCATCTGCTATATCTTTCAAAACAGCATATTCACCACCTTCGATATCCATTTTTAAAAAATCGATCGTTGCAAAATCCTGCATAAACGTTTTGAGGCGTATACATGGTACCTGATGAGCTCCCTCGTCCTCGTTATGAGCATCGATTCTGCTGGCTTCCGACCCCTTACCCGAAAAAGAAATAAATCCATCTTGTATCCAGACAGCTTTTGAGGCTGCATTGACCATCTTTAGCTGATTTTGCTGTATGTTTTTCTCCAATAATTCAAAATTACTTTTATCCGGCTCAAATGCCCAGACTAAGGCATTGGGATAAATAGTCTTAAAATACAGCACACTCAGACCAATATTAGAACCACAATCCAAAATAACGGGATCCGCTTGTTTGGCATTAAAAAGATAGATTTCATTCACAAAAATATCCCGGTAAGTATGCAATAATTCATAGGGCCTTTGATAAAAGACTTTCCCGGGTTCCAATGATCTTACTTTAATGCTTTGATCATCCTCATGTTTGAGAATCTTTTCTAAAAACCATCCGATGTCAGTAAACCTGTTCCCGGCCTTTTTGGGGCTAAACTTAGCAATAATGCTTTTAGCTATATTTGCTAACAAACTACTCATAGATTTATTTTAAATATGTCGAAGCCACTGATCAGTATCTGTATTCCTGCTTACAAAAAACCAGCATATGTAACTCGTTTGCTGGATTCAATTCTTCAACAGACCTACCGGAATGTGGAAGTGATCATATCTGACGACACAATGGACAATACTGTAAAAATAGCTATTGAGCCTTATAAAACAGCATTAAACATCAGTTATACGCAAAATACGCCGGCACTCCGAAGTCCTATGAACTGGAATAATGCCATCACCATGGCACGAGGAGATTTTTTTATTTTATTTCATCAGGATGATTGGCTCGAGGATCGGGAGGCATTGTCCAAATACCTGAAAGCATTTGAAACCAGGCCGGAAGCAGAATTCGTATTCTGCAGAAATACCGGCGTAGACGAAGCTGGTCATCATACCATTTTGCAGCATATCCCATCTTTGTTGCACCAACTTCGCAAAAAGCCTCTGCATCTGTTATTGGCCCAGGTAATCGGTCCTCCGAGTAATACCATGTTGCGGACATCAGCACGTGATCAGGTTCTATATGATGAGGAAATGATCTGGCTGGTAGATGTAGACTATTATGTTCGATTGCTAAAAAAGGGTTTTGATTATGTATACCTGGATGAACACCTGGTAAACATCGGATTACATGAGGATCAGACTACTGTTTATGTTCGAAACAATGACAGTATTATCCTAAAAGAAAATATCCTATTTGCCTCCAAAATTGGCGAGAAAGCATTTAAGGATATTCTTATCTACGATTACTATTGGCGACTGTTACGTAATCATGCAATCAGAAATATAAGCGATATTGTAAACAGTGGCATTGAAGAACAAAGAATACTGCCGGTAATTCGGCATATGCTTCAATTACAGCAACGATTCAGTTTGAAAAGGCTCAGATCTGGCGTCTTTTCCAAACTGATGATGGTGTATAGTTATATAACCAGATAAAAATCTATCCGCAATTCATGCAAGTATCCGTCATCATTGTCAATTACCGGTCTGCAACGCATATCATTGATTGCATTCGGTCCGCCATGGCATTTTCGTCTGGAACCGGGTTTGAATGGATCGTTGTAGACAATCAATCCGGAGATGACAGCAAAGAACGGATTTGTTCCGAATTCCCATTTGTACATTGGGTGGAAATGGGCTATAATGCTGGTTTTGCGCGGGCTAACAACCAGGGAATAAGGCTGGCAAAGGGAGATGTTTTCCTGCTGCTCAATCCGGACACCCTGATTTTGGAGGATGCCATACAAAAATGTTTTGCGCAATTTATTAACACAAATCATGCAGCATGTGGGGTACAATTGTTGTATGAAGATTTTAGGCCACAGATTTCCGGCTCTTATTTTGTAAAGGGAGGAGTGAATCATATCATGCCCATTCCTTATTGGGGAAGTCTCTTAAGCTGGATAGCTAAAAAAATGCATGCCCGAAAACCAGGAGTAGCGCGTGCAGCAGATAGCGTGAAAGTCGATTGGGTCAGCGGGGCCTTCCTGATGGTTAAAAAACAGATTCTTTCAAAAGCAGGGATGATGGATGAAGATTTTTTCCTATATGCTGAAGAAGTGGAATGGTGCAGTCGTTTGCAAAAACATGGCGAGATTTTTCTCTACGGAAATATCAGGATCATTCATTTGATGGGAGAATCCATAACCAGGGCAACCAACAGCGTTGATAAGAGTTATGAAAATATTTTTGACAAAAAAGGCCTGCAACTCATCATGTCTAACCATTTGCGTATAAGAAAACAATATGGTTTAGGCTGGTTCTTTTTTCAGTTACTGAATTATACCTGGGGCCTCTTGTTCTTCGTTGTATGCAGCCTGTTGAAACACCTGCTCCAATTCAAAAACCCGTTTACAGAGTACAAGCAGATTACAGGGCTTTCAAAAAATGTTTTCATCCTATGGAGCTTAATGCCTAAAATCGTTGCAAACAAGCCTCATTTTTACAAGATGTTTTAAAGATGGTATGACCTCCGTATCTCTGAATGCTACCATTTTTCAATCCGGAAGCGGGCAGCATGAGGCAGTGATCGATACCTGAAAATAATGTCAGCCAATATCAATGATGTATTTTTCGATTTTTTAGATAAGCACCCCCGTATATACATTATCCTTTATTCTCGCCCCGTCAATATCTGTTTACCTAAATACCATTCATTCTATGGCGCAGGTCTTCTGCAGTTCTGCAAGATTATTGAAACAAACGGTGATAACTGAAAGGGTTGTCATCAAAATAAATATTGCATACTGTACATATACTTGAACAATACCTTCTTTCTTACCCCAAGATACCTTTCGTTACAGTTCTTTCAGTTTTTTAAGGAACAATGCCAGTCCCTGCCGCTTCCTGTCATCCAGCCTGTAGCTGATATTACGGGTATAATAATCCATCAGATCATATACCGGATAGGGTTCTTCCGATGCCACCACTTCTTCCATATGCAAAATACCATAGGCATTGGCCCGGTTAAACGCATCCTGAAAATCCTCAGGTAATGCCTTATTGGCCACCCAGGCCGCAAATACAAAGGGCAGTCCCGTATGCTGTTTCCAGGCAGTTCCCAGGTCATAACAGTATGGGGAAACCTGTAATTGTTCCAGCGCCCTGTCGCCGATCACCACCCCGGCTGTGGTTCCTTTGATATGCGAGCGGAAATCTTCGCTGGCATCTTCCAGTACCGGGCTTTGTTTCCAGTACTCTTTCAGCAATACCCTGGCCAGGTTCACCGAAGTTCGGCTCTGGTAATCCAGTAAAACCTTTTCCACCTGCTCCAATGGTACTTCACTGAAAATAGCCACAGAAGCCACTTCTCCTTCCGTACCGATACAATAGTCCGTAATAATATGCGATTCTTTCAGCAGGGGAATAATGGCTACCGGCACCAGTCCCACATCCACTTCATCATTCAGCAACATGGCCGCCACCCGTGACGGGTAAGCTTCTATTACATCTACCCGGTCTATCAACCCCGAGCGTCTCAATCCGTACAATAATGGCCGTGTATTTAAATAACTTACGGCCCCAATGCGTATTCTCTTGTCCAATTCGGCTAATTTTGTCACAAAGAAACTTAATTAGTGATGAATAAATTGCTAAAACAAGGTTTTTTCCTTATTCGTAACCTCAATGACTCATTATTAATCCCTAATTTTTAATTACCTATAATACCCAACCATGGAGCTTTCTTCGCTTACCGCAGTTTCACCTATCGATGGCCGTTACCGAAAGCAGGTTCACCACCTCGACGAGTACTTTTCCGAATATGCCCTCATCAAATACCGCGTTTTGGTGGAAGTGGAATATTTCTTCTTCCTGGCCGACCAGAAATTCTTCAAACTCACGCCCAAAGCAAGGCTCGCTTTGAAAAAAGTACTGGACGAATTCAGTCTCGACGATGCCCATCAGATCAAACAGATCGAATCCATCACCAACCATGATGTGAAAGCGGTAGAATATTTCCTGAAAGAACAGTTCGACAAAGCCGGTATCCCCCAGTTAAAGGAATGGGTTCATTTTGGACTTACTTCGCAGGATATCAACAATACCGCCATACCCCTCAGCTGGAAACACTGTATGGAGCATGAATACCTGCCGGCCCTGATCAACCTGCAGAATCACCTGTACCAGTTGGCCGCCCAATGGAAACAGGTTCCGTTACTGGCACGTACGCACGGACAGCCCGCATCTCCCACCCGTTTGGGAAAAGAGATCATGGTATTTGTAGAACGATTGAACAACCAGATCGAATTGTTCAGCAGTATTCCCTATGCAGCCAAATTTGGCGGTGCCACCGGTAATTTCAACGCCCATTATGTTGCCTTCCCCAGGAAAAAATGGGTATTGCTGGGCAATGCGTTCGTAGAAGACACCCTGGGATTACAGCGTATGCAGTTCACCACGCAGATCGAACATTACGACAGTCTCGCGGCCCATTTTGATGCCATCAAACGCATCAACAATATCCTGCTGGATCTTTGCCGCGATATCTGGACTTATATCAGCGTAGATTATTTTAAACAGAAAACCAAAAAAGGGGAAGTGGGGTCTTCCGCCATGCCGCATAAAGTAAACCCGATCGACTTCGAAAATGCGGAAGGTAACCTGGGACTGGCCAATGCCCTGCTGGAACATTTGTCGGCCAAACTGCCCATCAGCCGCCTGCAGCGCGACCTGACCGATTCCACCGTTCTCAGGAACATCGGGGTGCCGGTAGCACATGTGACGATCGCCCTCAAATCACTGGAAAAAGGTTTGAACAAACTGGTGCTGAATGAGGCCAAATTAAAGGAAGACCTTGACAATAACTGGGCCGTGGTGGCAGAAGCCATCCAGACCATTTTGCGCAGGGAGAATTACCCCAATCCATACGAGGCGCTGAAAGACCTTACCCGCGGCAATCATAAGATCGATAAAAAAGCCATCCATGATTTTATCGGGGCACTGAAAGTGAGTGCCGCCATCAAAAAAGAACTCAAAGCCATCACGCCGCATAATTATGTGGGGGTGAATCCGGAGTATTGAGCAATGAGTGAATGAGTGGATGAGTGAATGGCATAACAGTTTTGTATGCAACAAATTTTAATTGCCGGGACCAATGGGATGATGGGTAAATTGATACTGGATTCCTGTTTACAAAGGCCGGATGTAGCAAAAGTTACTTCCATCACCCGTAAACCCCTGGGATTTTCACACCCGAAACTGCAGGAGATCATACACAATGATTTCCTGGACCTGGCAGCCATTGAAGCGTATTTTAACGGGCAGGATATTTGTTTTTACTGTCTCGGTGTTTATACAGGCGCTGTTGCAAGAGAGGCTTTCAGAACCATTACGATAGCATATACCAGGGTATTTGCGGAAACACTCAAACGACAAAGTCCCAACGCAACATTCTGTTTTTTAAGCGGCCAGGGAGCCGACAGGACAGGCAAAAGCAAACTCATGTTCGCCCATGACAAGGGTATGGCAGAGGGAATACTGGAAAGTTCAGATTTCGGGCGGCTGTTTATTTTCAGACCGGGTTATATTTACCCGGTAAGCCCCAGGGTGGAACCCATTTTTTTTTACAGGATATCCAGAATACTGTACAAACCTGTTCTGAGCAAACTATACCCCAACATTGGGCTCACTTCCATCCAACTGGCTAATGCTATGATAAAAGCCGGCTTCGAAGGCGGAGATAAGATCATTTACGAAAACAAGAACATCAAACAACTACTCGCCGAGTGAACATTCACTCATTGATTTACCATCAGCTGTGAGCCACCAGCTGCGAGCTATGAGCTCCCGGAATCCTATAACTTCATTCACTACTCACCACTCCCGATTGCCCATTCACTCATTCACTCATCCACTCATTAATACTTCAAAAATGCGTACCCCTTCAACTGGTACGTTGTCAACGTGGTAATGGCAGATAATGCGGGTTTCACTTCCGGCGTTACAGCAGCGGGAGGCACTTGCCTTTTGTTAAGTGATTGTCCACAAACAAAGATCTTCACCCCTGCGGCTTCCAGTTCTTTAAAGAGGGGGATATTGGGGTTATCGGTATGGAATTTCTTTTGGTATTCTTCATTATTCACCACGTATTGTGCGGCTGGGCCATGAATGACCATTACCACATGCAGGTTTTTGGAAGGAATGCCACCCAATGCATGCAGGTTCACTACGGCGCCTACTTTCTCAAAGAATTCATGAACATTTTCGGGTTTGGGATTATCGGAACTCACTTCCACCACCACTTTGTAATTCATCCTGGGATCCGGGTTTTCTACAGAATAAGGCACTTCTGTTACCGTTCCGAATTGCTTGATCACCGGGTTCACTTTTGTCTGGGCAGCAACGCTAAAATACAAACCGGAAAAAAGGATCACACAGAGAAACTGTTTCATGGAAAAAATATTAGACAAACAAAATACTGATTTTGCCAGGTTATTTTCCAAATTTCTTCTTTAACAGGCTCAAGGCATCTTCCACGCTCATTTCTGCTGCCGGTTTCTGTTGGTGACGTTCCTGCGGATTACGGCCACCTGCCGGTCGCTGGCTTCTTGCCGGGGCTTCTTCTGTTTGTTTGATCGACAATGCAATACGTTTTCTCACCAGGTCTACCTCTAATACTTTTACAGTCACTTTCTGCCCCAGTTTCAGCGCCTCAGAAGGGTCCCCGATATAACGGTTAGCGATCTCGCTTACATGTACCAATCCATCCTGTTTTACGCCGATATCCACAAAAGCCCCGAAACGGGTCAGGTTGGTCACAGAGCCCGGCACGATCATTCCCACCTGTACCTCTTCCAGTTTATAGATATTGGCAAAAGAGAACTGTTCCAGTTCACTGCGCGGATCCAGTCCCGGTTTCTGCAGTTCATTCAGGATATCGCGGATGGTCAGTTCTCCGAACTGTTCCGATACATATTTCTTCACGTCCACTTTCTTCAGCGCATGCTCATTACCGATGATCGAACGCACTTCTATGCCCGCATCCGCCGCAATGGCTTCTACCAACGGGTAGGTTTCGGGGTGAACGGCACTGGCATCCAGCGGATTGGTGCCTTCCTTGATCCGTAAGAACCCTGCACACTGTTCATATGCTTTTCCGCCAAGCCTGGGCACTTTCAGTAACTGGTCGCGACTGGTAAACTTTCCGATCTCATTTCTATACCGGACAATATTTTCGGCTAACGATCCACCAATACCACTCACATAACCCAGCAGGTGTTTGCTGGCCGTATTAAGGTTCACACCTACGCTGTTCACACAACTGACAACGGTCTGGTCGAGCCTTTCTTTTAAACGGAACGGATTCACATCATGCTGGTACTGTCCTACCCCGATACTTTTCGGATCGATCTTCACCAGTTCCGCCAGCGGGTCCATCAAACGACGGCCAATGCTCACCGAACCTCTCACAGTAATGTCTTCCTCCGGGAATTCCTCCCTTGCCGTTTCCGAAGCGGAATACACGGAAGCACCGTCTTCGTTCACCAGGAAGACCGGCAGGCCAAGATCCAGGTTCTTGATGAACTGTTCTGTTTCCCTTCCCGCTGTTCCGTCGCCGATCGCAAAACACTCGATCCGGTATTTAGCTACCAGCTCTTTGATCTTGTATTCACTATCGTAGATCCGGTTCGGCTCATGCACATAGATCAGGTCCGTTTTCTGCAACTCTCCTTTCTCATCCAGGCAAACCACTTTGCAACCGGTACGATAACCGGGATCGATGGCCAGGATGCGTTTACTGCCCAGCGGCGCACTCAGTAATAACTGGCGAAGGTTCTCTGCAAACACATTGATCGCTTCTTCATCGGCTTTCTGTTTCAATGCCGTACGGAATTCTGTTTCCAGGCTCGGCTGCATCAGCCTGCGGTAGGCATCGCGGATCGCTTTTTTCACGTGCTCAGTGGAAGGCGTCAGGGCTTTTACATGGTCTTTCTCCAGCAAAACCAGGGCATCTTCTTCCAGGGGTGCAATGGACATGCGCAGAAACCCTTCCATAAAACCACGCAGTACCGCCAGTATGCGGTGAGAAGGCACTTTGAAGATGGGTTCCGAAAAATCAAAATAGTCTTTGTATTTGATACCCTCCGTTTCCTTATCGGCAAGCACTTTACTCTGCAAGGTGGCGGTATCTTCAAACAGTTTACGCAGTTTGGCGCGCAGGTTCACATCTTCATTGATCATTTCTGCAATGATATCACGGGCGCCCTGCAACGCTTCATCTGCGGTCTTTACCTTTTCAGTGATGTATTTCGCTGCTTCAACGCTGATATCTGCCGCTGTCTGCTCCAGCATCAGTTGTGCCAGCGGTTCCAGGCCATTCTCGCGTGCGGTCTGTGCTTTTGTCTTCCTTTTTGATTTATACGGCAGGTAAATATCTTCCAGTTCCGCCATGGTGGTGGCCGCATCGATCTTTCCCTGCAGGTATTCGGTCATCTTACCCTGCTCGGTGATCGACTTCTCGATAAAAGCCTTTCTTTCCGTAAACTCTTTCAGGAATTTGGCCTCATCCTGTACCTGCAGTATCTGCACTTCATCCAGTCCGCCGGTACGGTCTTTCCGGTAACGGGCGATGAAGGGAACCGTAGCGCCCTCAGCGAATAATTCCAGAACAACTTCTGCCTGCGCGGCCCTGATATTGAGTTTAGCGGCAATTAACGATGCGAAAGATGACATGCACTTATGTTAAAATGTTAACACCCGCCATTGGCAGGCTTATTTTGAAATGATTTTTTGGGAGGCGAATGTAGGTGGCAGGCCTGAAAGAAAAAAAGAAAAATTATTCACTTATTACCACGGGCTCATCAGGCGATCTTCACCACTTTATGGGGATAGCGTTCTGCAAAATTCCGGATCATGGAACGCAACACTTCATTCTCCGGGTAAGGCACCAGTTGTGGTTTGATATGTTCTATACGGGTGATATCCGTATCTTTCCCGATCTTTCCCATCCCATAAAATTTTCCTTCTTCCACCAGCACACAGGCTTCCTTATCGCGGATCAGGAAGGTCTCTTTCTGTGCTTCCAGCCAGTCCAGCGCTGCTGTAACCGATCGGTTATAGCTGGCCATCTCCGGCAGATCAGCAGCAGCCGTCGCATCCAGGAAACAAAGTACAGGGTGCAGCTCGAATTCCTTCACCAGTTTCCACAACAAACGATGCGCATCTACCAGCATCGAAAAACTGGCGATGGGCGTGGTATGTTTCTGTTTTTTATCAATGGCCAGACGACGGTAGCCCCTGCTGTCCTCAAAATGATAGATGCCCCATAACTGCTCATACCTTTTCTGGCTTTTGTTGAAAGCGGGCCAGAGGCGTTTGATCTCCACACTTTCGAGCAAAGAAGCGATGAATTCGGTCGGACAGGGCGCATGACTGACCGAATAGATACTTCGCAAAAAATCCTGGCGTTTTTGGGAGATATCCAGTCCGGTGAAATGACTCACCACCCTTTTTTTGATATTCTTGGCCTTTCCCACGTATACAACCTTGCCTTTGGCATCGTGGAAATAATATACCCCGGGCTGGTCGGGCAGGTCCAGCACGAACTGTTCGGGCAGATTGGGCGGCAGTAACTGCCCTTTGTTCTCCTTTTTCAGCATTTCCTTGATCAGCATCCCCCCATTGTTCCTGATCACCATATCCAGTACCTGGGCCGTTGCCAGCGCATCACCCCCGGCACGGTGGCGGTTTTCGATGCTGATACCCAGTTCGCGGCATAAATGTCCCAGCCCATACTTGCGGTAGCCCGGAAATACTTTCCGGCTTAAACGGATGGTACAGAGTTTGGGCGTCTGCAAATGAAAGCCGGCTTCCTGCAGGTGGTATTTCACAAATGAGAAATCAAAGTTGACGTTATGTGCAACGAATATCCTGTCTTTCAACAGGTTAAAGATATAAGGCGCCACTTTTTCAAAGGAGGGGGCAACTGCAACCATGGCATCCGAAATGCCCGTCATATTGGCGATAAAGGGCGGGATGGGCTGGTGCGGGTTTACCAGGGTCTCATACCGGCCTTCCACCTCATTCCCGTTATGTAATACGATAGCGATCTCGGTGATCCCGTGTTGCTGGGGAAAACCTCCCGTAGTTTCTATATCAACAATTGCGAATTGCATGTGCACAAGTTAGCCTTGCAAATTTGGGATTTACTGCGTACTTTACCGGTACTATTTTTTAAAATCCTCTGTCCTTAACAAGGCATTTATCCTCAGAGCGTCTTTAGTACAGCAAAGGCATCGTTCCTGATCCAATTCCTGTTGATTGATTCACCCGTTAAAAACGAATGCTATGGAGCAATCTGAACAACATTCTCCTGTAAACGAAAAAAAACTCCTGATCATCGGCGGTATCATTATTTTCATTGTGATCGTAGTGATATCTTACCTTGAATGGACAGGCAGAAGAGTTTACTAAAGAATCTTTACTTACCCGCACCGCCCATTGCTTGCCTCCCGTTATTCCGGGCGGATGGGGAATATTTGTCTCAAAAAATAACGGTCCGCACTGTAAGGTTCGGTACAGTACCGCGACCAACAAAATAAATTCCGGCAACTGTAACTTTTTTTTTAACCAAACGTTTGCCATAATTAACCCTGGTTAAACATACCGGGTTGATAAGTTATTTAATTTTGACCTGTATTCAATTGTTATGAAATACCTGCTGTCTTTTTTGCTGATCCTGTTACTGGCTGCCTGCAGTAATCCCGCGGGGTATGCGGTGAAAGGTATTGGTAATACAGTAAAAGAATGTTGCCGCTCCCTTTCCCTCAAAAAAAACCTCCTGCCCACACAGATCATGCCGGCTCCCCTGGCACCATTTCCCTCGGCCATTTTTGAGGCAAACAACCCGATTATCCCCACCTGGTAACAGGGGGCCCGCCCCTAGCCTGCTTTTCCTTACTTTTGCAGACCTGAAAATGCCGAACGATAAGGCTGAACACCGGACAATTGTACAAACATTTGGGGTTCACCCGGCAAACCGCTGCGTTCTGCGTTAAGCATTCAGTGTTAAGCATATAAAATGGAACTGAGCAAGAATTACCTTCCCAATGAAGTAGAAGCCAGGTGGTACCAGCATTGGCTCAACAAAGATTATTTCAGCAGCCGGCCCGATGGCAGGGAGCCCTATACCGTGGTGATCCCCCCGCCCAATGTTACCGGTGTATTGCATATGGGGCACTGCCTCAATAACAGCATCCAGGACATCCTGGTGCGCCGGGCACGTATGCAGGGAAAAAATGCCTGCTGGGTTCCCGGAACCGACCATGCATCCATTGCTACCGAAGCCAAAGTAGTGGCCATGCTCCGCGAAAGGGGAATTGTAAAATCTTCACTCAGTCGTGATGAGTTCCTGGCATATGCCTGGGAATGGAAGGAAAAATACGGCGGCATCATTTTGCAGCAGCTGAAGAAAATGGGCTGCAGTCTCGACTGGAACCGCACTTCCTTTACCATGGACCCGGATTATTACAAAGCGGTGATCAGCATTTTCATCAGGCTGCACCAGGAAGGGATTATTTACCGGGGACTGCGAATGGTGAACTGGGATCCTGCCGGTAAAACGGCGTTGAGTGATGAAGAAGTGATTTTTAAGGAGGTAGATTCTAAATTATACTATATCAGCTACCCCCTGACCGATAACAGCGGCAGCATTACCGTGGCAACCACCAGGCCGGAAACCATTTTGGGTGATGTGGCCATTTGTGTAAATCCAACCGATGAGCGGTACAGGAACCTGGTGGGCAAACAAGTGACCGTGCCGCTGATCAACCGGAAGATCCCTGTGATAGCAGACGAGTACGTGGATGCCGGTTTCGGCACAGGTGCTTTAAAGATCACACCGGCCCACGATAAAAATGACAACGAGCTGGGAAGAAAACATAACCTGAAAGCCCTGAATACCCTGGACGCAGAAGGTAAATTTACGGCAGAAGACCTGCAGGAGGATCATCCATCCGACCTGGTATTGTCGTACCAGGGTCTGGACCGCTTTGTGCTCAGGAAGAAAATTGTGGAAGATATTGCTGCTATTGACCAGGTACAAAAGATAGAAGACTACAAGGGACAGGTAGGCACCAGTGAAAGAACGGGTGCGGTGATCGAAAGCCGGTTATCGCTGCAATGGTTCATCGACATGAAGAAACTCATTGGTCAGAACCCTGAGATCGTAACATCTGTGATGAATGATACCATCCAGTTCCATCCTTCCAAACTAAAGAACACCTACAGTTACTGGATGGAAAATATCAAGGACTGGTGTATCAGCCGTCAGCTCTGGTGGGGACAGCAGATCCCTGCCTATTATGCCCCCGACGGAAGTTTTGTGGTAGCCGCATCCAAAGAAGAGGCGCTGGAACAATTCAGCAAGCAGGGCAACGGAACAACAATTACCCTGGCAGATATCAGGCAGGATGAAGACTGCCTGGATACCTGGTTCTCCTCCTGGTTATGGCCCATGGAAGTATTCAAGGGCATCAGCAATCCGGGCAATGCCGATTACCAGTATTATTATCCAACCACTACGCTGGTTACCGGGCAGGATATCATCTTTTTCTGGGTAGCCCGTATGATCATGGCCGGTTATGCATTCAAAGGCCAGCAGCCTTTTACAGATGTGTATTTCACCGGTATGGTAAGGGATAAACAGGGCCGGAAAATGAGCAAACAGTTGGGCAACAGTCCCGACCTGCTGGGATTGATCGACACTTACGGCGCTGATGCCACCCGTTTTGGCATCATGATCGCCTCACCTGCCGGTAATGATATCCTTTTTGATGAATCGGCGCTGGAACAGGGACGCAATTTTAACAACAAACTCTGGAATGCGCTGAAGCTGATCAAAATGTGGGAGGGCCGTCAGTCGTCAGTCGTGAGTAGTGAGTTGGAAAACCAAGCCCATCACTCCCCACTCACCACTCACCACTTTGCAGTGAACTGGTTCGGCCATCGCCTGAACGAGGTAAAAGCTGAAGTAAACGGACTGATGAACCAGTTCCGTTTAAGTGAAGCTTTGAAAACGATCTATTCACTGATCTGGGATGATTTCTGCAGCTGGTACCTGGAGTGGATCAAACCCGGTTTTGAACAGCCCATAGACAAAGGCGTTTATGATACAACCATCGGTTATTTTGAAGAACTGATGCAGCTGCTGCACCCTTTCATGCCTTTCATTACAGAAGAGATCTACCATCTGCTGAAAGAACAGGCGGACGATCTTTGCGTAAAACAGGAAACTGCCTTACAGCCATTCAATTCAAGCGTGCTGGAATCAGGCGAATTACTGAAAAAAGTGATCTCTGCCCTGCGTGATGCCAGGAACAAAAACCAGTTAAAACCCAAGGACCCCATCAAACTGTTCATTCAGACAGGGGCTGATGCAGGATACCGAGCCATAGAGAATATTCTCTTGAAACAGGTGAATGCAGAAAGTATTGCTTACACAGATGGAACCATTGCCAACAGTATCGTGGTGGCGGTGGAGAAAGATAAATTCTTCATCGAAACAGAACGGCAGCTGGATGCAGGCAACCTGAAAGCAGAATTGCTGAAAGACCTGGAACACCAGCAGAAGTTCCTGGAAAGCGTTATCAAAAAACTCGGCAATGAGCGTTTTGTGCAAAATGCCAAACCGGAAGTGGTGGAGCTGGAAAAAAAGAAACAATCAGATGCGGAAGCCCGTATCAGAACCATACAGGAAAGTTTAGAGAATCTGTCATGAGAAACGTTGTAAAATATTGCCTTCCGCTGATCTGTTTTTGTGTTGCACTCCTGACCCCGGGCAGCAGCAAGGCCCAGAACTGGGATATAAACCTGCTCAAACAGATCAATCCCTCACAACCCGGCAGCAGCGTATGGAAAGGTTTTTCTTCAACAGCCAAACCTGTTTCGGTAGGACTACCTGCCGTGATGCTGGCTACCGCTATGCTCAGCAGGGACAGCCTTCTCAAAAGCAGGTCACTTGAAATACTGGGCAGTGTGGTATTGACCACCGTAGCCACAGAAGCCATCAAGATCGCCGTCAACCGGGAACGTCCCTACCGGAAATATCCCCTGGAAGTATTTCCCAACGACGCTTCTGAAAACGGGAAATCCATGCCTTCCGCGCACGTTTCGCTGGCTTTTGCAACGGCCACTTCGCTTGCCCTGACCTACCATAAATGGTACGTGACCGTACCCGCTTTTGTTTGGGCAACGGGAGTAGGTTATTCCCGGTTATACCTTGGTGAACATTACCCCTCAGATGTTATCGCCGGCGTGGCAGTAGGTATTGCCGGGGCCTATACCAGTCGCTGGTTACAGAACAAATTATTGTTGGGGAATAGAAAAAGAGTGGTCCGGAGGTAAGGGGGCTGGATACTGGATGCTCACAGCTCAAAGCCAATGCGCCAATGCGCCAATACGCCTTACTTGATGCTTGATACTTGACACTTGATTCTTGATACCTTTTGTATTCACGACTTTTCAATAGACTAATACGTGCGTCTGTTTGATTACGCCCATCACGAACACGCTCTGTACATGACCCAGGTTCTCGGCCTGGCTTAACTTGTTTACATGGAAATCGTAATAGGCATCCATGTTTTCTGCCACCACTTTCAGCATGAAGTCGAACTCGCCAGAGATATTGTAGCATTCGATCACTTCATTCATCTCGTAAATGCTCCTGATGAATTTGGCGCCGGCATTGCGGTTATGTTGTTTGAGGGATACATAACAGATCACCATCAATCCCTTTTTTACCATGGAATGATCCACCAGGGTAGCGTATTGCCGGATCACACCGGTCTCTTCCATACGTTTGATACGCTCATGCACCGGGGTGGTACTCAAATGCACTTTATCGGCGATCTCCTTTACCGTTGCACGGGCATTCTGCTGCAGCTCCCGCAGGATGGCCATATCCTTTTCATCGAGTGAAAAACTATGGTTAGTGGATTCCACTTTTTTGGAAGCTTTTGACATGGTAAAAATGATTTTTATTCTTCATAAAGCTATAAAAACAGCATATTTATTCCAAACAAAATAATAATTATAGTATTTTATTCTATCAATTTACATTTGTGCCTTATAAAACAAACCATATGTCATTAAAAAACATCGATTTCAGCCTGCCTTACAAAGTGGCTGATATGAGTTTAGCCGATTGGGGTCGCAAAGAGATCCGCTTGGCCGAAGCTGAAATGCCCGGTCTTATGTCTATCCGTGCCGAATACGGTCCCGGCCAGCCCCTGAAAGGTGCGCGTATCGCCGGTTGTTTGCACATGACCATCCAGACCGCTGTGTTGATCGAAACGCTGGTGGCATTGGGTGCCGAAGTAAAATGGAGTTCTTGTAATATCTTCTCTACGCAGGACCAGGCCGCTGCTGCTATTGCTGCTGCCGGTATTGGCGTATTTGCCTGGAAAGGTCAGACACAGGAAGAAGCTGACTGGTGTATTGAACAGACCCTGTTCTTTGGTGGCGCAGACCGTCCGCTGAACATGATCCTGGACGATGGTGGCGACCTGACCAATATGGTATTCGATGTATATCCGGAACTGGTGGCCAATATCAAAGGTTTATCTGAAGAGACCACTACCGGTGTTCACCGTTTGTATGAGCGCATGGCAAAAGGTACTTTACCGATCCCGGCGATCAATGTGAACGACTCTGTTACCAAATCTAAATTCGACAACAAATACGGTTGCCAGGAATCACTGGTGGATGCGATCCGTCGTGCCACAGATGTGATGATGGCCGGTAAGATCGCCGTAGTAGGTGGTTATGGTGATGTAGGTAAAGGTTCTGCCCTGTCGCTGAAAGGAGCCGGTTGCCGTGTGATCGTTACCGAGATCGATCCTATCTGTGCTTTACAGGCCGCTATGGAAGGTTTTGAAGTAAAACCCATGATTGAAGCCGTGAAAGAAGCCGATATCATCGTTACCGCTTCCGGTTGCCGCGACCTGATAACCGAAAAACATTTCCGCCTGATGAAAGACAAAGCGATCGTTTGTAATATCGGTCACTTTGATATTGAAATTGATGTGGCCTGGCTTAACAAGAACTACGGTCATACCAAAGACACCATCAAACCACAGGTTGACCTGTACAATATCGAAGGCAGAGACATCATCCTGCTGGCTGAAGGCCGCCTGGTAAACCTGGGTTGCGCTACCGGTCACCCAAGTTTCGTGATGAGTAACTCATTCTCCAACCAGACACTGGCACAGGTGGAACTGTGGAACAACCACAAGAACTACGAGAACAAAGTGTACGTGTTACCCAAACACCTGGATGAGAAAGTGGCCCGTTTACACCTGGCAAAAGTTGGCGCCGTACTGGATGAGCTGACCGATGCACAGGCTGAGTACCTGGGTATTCCCAAAGCCGGTCCTTTCAAAGCAGACCACTACAGGTATTAATCAAGCCGCGTTCTGCAAAATGAACCGCTTACATATAGGCCCGCTTCTCCGGAAGCGGGCTTTTTTTTCGGGCATCCGAATCGCGGCAAAGTCTTTGCAGAATATCCGGTAAATTGTACGGCGGTATCAGCGAATTGGTCATTTCCCGTTTACCATTTAATTTTAGTCATCGGAGTGCACATTTGAAAATACGCAAACAACATATTGATCCAGTTATCCGATGCTTATTGTTCATCCTTTTGTTGGGCTGTTTGCCTGCAACAGCTTCTGTAAGAAAAGACACCACCCCTGTTTCCAACAGCCAACAAGCCATTGCATTTCTGGAAAAGCAGGCCGAACTATCACCCAGCAATTACTGGCCCAATGTAAACCCGGTCATTTTCCTCCAGAACCTGCGCAATAATGTGGAAGAGCCCTTAAGCATACATGAGGGATTGAACACCAATTTCTGCGCCTATGCGGCCATGTCGTACCTGCCCCTGCATTTTGACCCACTGGGTTATGTCAGTTTCATGATAAAACTATACCGCGATGGTAAAGCCCTCTACGGAAAAGAATATTTTGAACCCTCGCGTGAAGTCAGGCTGGCAGCCGGCACCCTCAGTTTTAAGGGGGAGCTGGACATACGTCCTGCCGACCAGCTCTGGTTCCTGAGCCTGGCCGACCATTTCAAAGGTTATCTCAACCTGTTCGATAAACATTACAATGCCGGTGATGAAAACCGTTTATGGGCTTCTGTGAACTTCGCCAAGTTCAACCGCATGATCCGGCGGCTGTTCAATTTCCGGATAAAGGCAGTGGGTTCCGACCTGTTCAAACCCGGGATCAGGGATATGTATGAATACCTGTCCGAACGGTTACGAACCGGAACCGTGGCATTGTTCGTCAATAATATGGACCTCTATAAAAAGAACCATACCCACCTGCGGATCGGGATACCGACGCATTTCATCATACTGATGAACATGGAAGAAGTAGGCGACAAGATCGCTATCACTTACTGGGATTATGGATTCAGGACCAGGCAATTGTTATCGGAAAAATTCCTGAAACAGCTGATATTCGGCATTGCACATATCACACTTAAAAAAGCAGATGAGCAATAACCGCCTTCACATAGTATGCATGATCGGACTGAGCAGCCTGTTATTCTCCTGCGCCAGCACCAGGAATTTTTCAACGAATTACTATTACCTGCATGAGAAGAGCCTGACCGATATTGAACAATCGTACAAGACCCTGTATGAACAAAAACCTTTCTCGGTAGGTTTTTCAGACAGGTCATTCAATGAGATCTCGCTGGAGATCATTACCGATTCCATCAAACTCATCTACGAATTCGGGATCAGGGAGCCCAGGTTACAGGATACGCTCGATAGATACGGGTTACCGGCAACCGCTGTAACGGAGCTGATCAACCAGATGAGGGCCATCCGCTGTATCTGGATCAATACGCTGGATTATTACAGCAATAACCAGCAACGGTCGCTGGTGTATCTTTCCATAAAACCGGCAGCATTTACCATTCCGTTCACGATCGAAAAATATTATATCCTCACCTTCTATTCGCAACCGCAATATTTCGACAGCGATGGAAGATTACTCGCTACCCGCAGGCAACGCAAACTCAGAAAAATAAATGATGATGTGTTTCACCGTATCAACGACAAAGTTTGTTATACAGTGTCGGAGAGGTTTCGATAGCAATGAGTGAATGAGTGGATGAGTGGATGAGTGAATGGGCAGTGGTGAGTGTGAATGCTGGAAGCTCGCGGCAAACAATGAGTGAATGTGGAAAATCGGAGAAATATAGGGCGGCTGTTCACATGTGAGGATAAGTTAGGCCGCGGGTGGCGTGTCGGCCTTCCTATCTTTGATAGGAATCAAAGCTTTAACCATGAATTTATTGAAACTGATGACCCGAACCGGCCTGGGCCTACTGGCCCTGGCAACTGTGAGTAGTTGTAAGAATAATAACGGCAATGCAGAAACCAAATCTGCCGATTCTGCCAAAACAGCCGCAACGACCAAAATGGTGCCTGGTACCCCCATACAGCTGGATAATACCAAGAGATATATCTTCCTTACCTGGGATGATTCACCGCAGCCTCCGGGAACTGTGAA
Source organism: Bacteroidota bacterium (assembly GCA_016183765.1). Taxonomy (GTDB): domain Bacteria; phylum Bacteroidota; class Bacteroidia; order Chitinophagales; family Chitinophagaceae; genus Sediminibacterium. The sequence continues at coordinate 15,424 of JACPEA010000002.1, read as the reverse complement.
TTCAAAAGCCGTATTCCGGGAAGAAGGTATCAAAGCCACTTTTTTCTCGGTTGGATTTAACCAGGTAGGTCCCTATAAAAAACGCCTGATCGATTCTATCCGGAATGAATACCCACAGTTCCTGCTGGCCAACCATAGTTTCAGCCACGGGTTCAACGACAAATATGGAAAGTTCTACTCTCCGGCGATGACAGACAGTGCGCTGAATGATTTTCTCAGGAATGAGAAAACGTTGAATATCCCTGTCAAAATCATCCGGCTACCGGGTAATAACGGTTGGGCGGCCAACGGAGAAATACACGGCCAGAAAGCCAATACAGTGTTGGTAAAGAAACTGGATTCCATGGGCTATAAGATCTTTGGATGGGACCTGGAGTGGACTCAGCAGGCAAAAGCCAAAGCGCCTAAAGAAAGCGTGGATGAAATGATCCGGCGCGTGAACCAGAAATTTGAGGATGGCACCACCAACCAGCAGAATGCAATAGTCATACTTTCACACGACCGCCTGTTCGAGAAAAAACAATATGCAGATTCGCTGAAGAAATTCATCTCTGTCCTGAAACAGGACAAAAGGATCGTATTTGAAACCCTGGACCACTACCCGGTGAGCACGCCGCAGAAATAAAAATTTGCATAATAATATCCAAAAAGCCTCTTTTTTCAAGAAAAAGGGGCTTTTTTTATAAATATCCTCCCGGAAAAAAAGACGGAACCGCAGACAAACAGCCAATTGACCGATTACCGGGCATTTTTGCCGGTGCAAACAACCGTTCGTCCCAAAGCGGACAGTCGATACAGTTCATTCATCACGCCAGAACGGCCTTTAAGAAAGCTTTAAGAAATCGTCTGAAACATAAGCTGGCATTATATCTGAACCAATCATTCACCTGCATTAACATTTGTGTTAACACCGCTCATAATAACGCTCATCACAGGGATGTAACTAATCACAATGTGCTTCGTCTACTTAGCATGTGTTTCTACTTTTGACTTGTCAAACAGCAGTAAAACAAACCACATTCCTAATAAGACTAAAGAAACAAACATGAAAAAATTATTCATCCTGGCCTTAGCGGCCATCGCCATCGGAAGCAGCGCTTTTGCCAACCCTGCCTCTATCAGCAGTAAAGTAAGTGAACATTTCACCGCCTCTTTCAGTAAAGCCAAAAATGTTTCCTGGAACTCCAGCGAAAGATTTGACAAAGTAAGCTTTCTGCTGAACAACGAAAAAGTATTTGCTTTCTATGACACCGACGGTGAACTGATCGGTACCAGCAAGACCATGGCATTTGACAAATTGCCCAAATCTGCCCTGGAAAACATCACCAGCAAATACCTGTACCCCGAGTACCAGTTAAAAGATTGTATTGAATTCACTACGGCTTTCAACGAGAAGAACTATTATGTGTCCATGGACCGGAAAAACGAGACCGTTGTACTCGAGATCACCAAGGGAGGTACCGTAAGCGTTTTCGCCCGCAACAGGAAATAAGCTCCCTTTCACATACATCAATAAAAAAGTCCCCCACACCCGGAGGACTTTTTAATATTCTGCATCCACTCATTGATCTGCCACCAGCTTTGAGCCACGAGCTGTGAGCTGCCAGCATTTAACAACTTCACTGACGACTCACTACTCCGATTACCCATTCACTCATTGAACTGTCTTTGGTCTTTGGCTTTGAGCCACGAGCTGTGAGCTGCCAGCATTCAACAACTTCACTCACTACTCACCACTCCCGATTGCCTATTCACTCATTCACTCATTCACTCATTCTTTCATTCTATCATTGCCCTCACCCCGGCAAACTGATCTTTCCCATACTCACCGAAGGAATATCATTACTGCCATTACCGATGGCGGTATTACCGCCTGCAACACATTCATTGGCCAGCACGGCAAATAACAGGGCTTCCTTGGCATCGGGGTTGATATCCAGTGCATCGGTGGTATGAAAAACAAAAGCTGGGAGCAATTCCTGTATATGCTGCATCAGCAAAGGATTGTGCATGCCGCCACCGCTGGTGTAAATGACAAATGACTGTTCACTTTTCAGTGTCTGTCGAATCGACTCTGCAATGGTTACCGCGCTGAAACGGTTCAGGGTGGCCATCATATCCTCGTGTGAGATCTTGGTGATACCGGCTTTTTTCATGGTATGATCAAGATACGACAGGTTGAATAACTCAGGGCCGGTAGTTTTGGGAAATCCCTTTTCAAAAAAATCATTTTTAAGCAACTCGGCCAGCAAGCCTTCCTGAATGATTCCGGCAGACGCTACGGCAGCATCTTTATCGTAGGGCAACTGGAAATGTTGCTGCATATAGGCATCCATCAATGTGTTTCCGGGTCCGGTATCGGTACTGAAAATGGCTTTTGCATCCAGATGGCCAGGCAGATAGGTGAAATTGGCGATGCCGCCGATGTTCAGCATGATGCGGTTCTCTCCTTTCCTGCTGAAGATGAAATAATCGCCGTAAACCGCCAGTGGCGCCCCTTCTCCGCCAGCTGCTATATGTTTCTGACGGAAGTCGCTGATCGTGATGATACCGGTAGCTACCGCTAATTGGTCGCCATCGCCGATCTGTAAAGTGGCATTACCGAAACCAGGTCGCTGGTGCAATAACCGTGGGGCATGGTAAATGGTCTGGCCATGACTGGCTATCAGGTCAACTTCTTCGGGCCTTATTTTCCACTGATCCAGGCATTGCAGTATCATGGTCGCATGTTGCTGTGCTACCCAGCCATTAAGCAGGCAGAGTTGTTCGAGATCAATATGGCGTTTCGAAAAAACAGCACGGATCTCCTCCTTAAACCGGGCATCATAGGGGCAGGTCCGAAACTGTAACAGTTCTATCCGGGTACCCGGTCCACTACCTGCAAACCGGCACAAAGCCACATCCAGTCCATCCAGCGAAGTACCACTCATTAAGCCAATGATCATGCGGACAGGTTTATCCGCAATGCCGCATAATCTGCTAATATTCTGATTCATTTTGCAGGATTATAATGATTTAAAAGAATAAAACTGCGACAATTTGCAGCTTTTTATTTGTTTTCTGAAATAATTGCTGCATATTTATCAACGCAACTATCTAACGAAAATGCTAAAAAAAGAACGCCAGGCTTACATTTTACACCAGGTAAGCCTACACAACAGTGTATTATCTGCCGACCTGAGCAGCTCGATCAATGTTTCGGAAGATACGATCCGCCGCGACCTCAATGAGCTGGCTGAAAGTGGCAAAATAATCAAAGTACACGGAGGAGCCTTATCTAAATCTTTCAACAGTTTTTACCTCCGAACAGATGTCTATAATGCAGACAGTAAGAAAATGATTGCCGAGAAAGCGGTATCGCTGATACAGGATGGCATGTTTGTGTTAACGGGAGGTGGTACCACCATCATTGAAATGGCCAGGTTGCTTCCTGAGAACCTGAAAGCCACTTTTCTGACAGGCAGTATTCCGGCAGCCTATGAATATTCGCAGCACCCCAATATCGACGTTATTTTCATTGGCGATAAGATCTCAAAGAAATCACAGATAGCCGTAGGCGGTGAAGCCATCACCAAGGTCAAACATATCAAGGCCGATCTCTGCTTTCTTGGACTCAATGCAATAGACAGGGAGCATGGCATTACAGATAATGACTGGGAAGTGGCACAATTGAAGAGCGCCATGATAGAGTCTGCCAACCGGACCGTGGTCATGTCCATCTCCGAAAAACTGAACTCCTGCCAACGCATCAGGGTATGTGGTGTGGAGGAGATAGATGTTCTGATCACAGAACTGGACCCGTCTGATAAAATACTGGACCCGTTCAGAAGAAACGACCTGACCATTCTTTGATTTATCACAATAAAAACTGCGCAATGAACACAACTATTACAAAAAACACAGGTAAATGGAGGCGGCTCTGTTTGCTTGTGACAATCACCCTGCTTACCGCCTACACCTATGGGCAGGTACGCATTACAGGAAAAATTACCAGTACCACCGGTTCTTCCGTGGAATCTGTAGCCGTTACAGTAAAAGGCACGAATTATGGTGGATTGGCCAACAACAACGGACTTTACAGTTTTACTGCCCCTCTAACTGCAGGTAAGTATACACTTGTATTTGCGGGCGTCGGATTTCAGCAACAGGAAACGGTACTTACCGTAAGCACAGATAAAAATTACACAGTGGATGTGGTGATGAGTGAGAAAATATCCAAACTGGATGAAGTGGTGGTTACCGGTACTTCAGCAGGGACTACGCGCAGGCAACTGGGCAGCTATGTCAGTTCTGTTAAAGCGGAGGACCTGAACAAGGGCGCCACCGGAAACGTACTGGCAGCATTACAGGGTAAAACTGCGGGCGCACAGATATCTCAGAACTCAGGAGATCCCGCAGGCGGTATTTCTGTAAGGCTTCGTGGCATCAGTTCCATTTCATCTTCTTCCGAGCCCTTATACATCATAGATGGTGTTATTGTAAACAATGGTACCAACCGTGTTACCAATACCTCCGGAAACTATGATGGGGGCAGTTTTGTAGGCAATATCGGACAAAGCCGTTTGGTAGATATCAACCCCAACGATATTGAAAGGGTGGAAGTACTGAATGGTGCCGCAGCCGCTGCTATCTATGGCAGCCGTGCCAATGCCGGGGTAGTTCAGATCTTCACTAAAAAAGGAAAAAGCGGCGCCCCTACCATTAGCTTTTCTACCAACTACACTTCCAGCAAATTGCGTAAAAAACTGGGTGTAAACCAGTCGCCCACTAAATTCGGAGGGCCTACCGATGGACCAGGTGCACAAACACAGGACGTCCTCTCCCCGGCGCTTACCAATACCACTGCCGTTACGCGTTACGACTACCAGGATTATATTTTCCGTAATGCCAATGGTACCGACAACAACCTATCTATCAGCGGAGGTACAGACAAAACAAAATATTATCTCTCAGGTTCTTACCTGTTCAACCAGGGTATTGTTCCCAATACCGATTTCCAGCGTTTCAGTTTTCGCAGCAATATTGACCAGGTATTGAATAACTGGGCCAGTTTTAACCTGGGCCTGAACTATGTGAACAGCACTGCCAATGAGAAACCGGATGGCAACTCTTTCTTCTCTCCCATGAACAGCGTTACCATCATCGGAAACTTCCATAATATCTGGCAGCGCGATGCCCTGGGTAATATCCAGGCAATCGGCGAAAGGGGACGTGCTAACCCTGTATCTGTGATCGAAGACATCAAGCAGAAACAAACCACCAACCGGGTAATCGCCAATATGGGTCTGAAATTGAAACCCATCAAACGCCTGACGATTGATTATACCATGGGTATTGACAACTATACCCAGAACGGCAACACCTATATTCCTCCGTTTGCCTACAATGTAAGCACTGCATTTTATGGAGGAGGCCCAACGCTTGACCCAACCCAGAACGGTTATTCAAGTACAGCCAACAACAATTTCTTTGCCATCAACCACGATATCAACGCAACCTATAATATCGATATCAACCCCAATATCAATTCTGTTACACAGGTAGGTTTTTCACAGCAATATGAGAAGAACAATTATTCATTGCTGCAGGGACGTGGTCTTGCTCCTTTTGTGCAAACAGTGAATGGCGCCAGCACCATTTTACCGGGGGTGGATGACAGAAGCGAGATCTCGGTATCAGGCACCTACGTACAGCAGAACTTCAAATACCGCAATCAGTTCTTTGTAACAGGTGCTGTACGTGTGGATGGTTCCTCTGTATTCGGTAAGGACCAGCGTAACCAGACCTATTACAAAGCCAGCGGTAGCTATGTGATTTCAGGAACGGATTTCTGGAGTAAAATGGGCGTGTCCAAGTGGTGGGACCTGTTTAAGGTTCGTATCGCATACGGAGAAAGCGGTAACCTGACCGGTATCGGTGCCTATTCAAGGTTCAATACCTATGCTTCCTCATCGTACCTGGGCAGAACCTCCCTCAACTCAAGCGGTACACTGGCCAATGAGAACGTTAAACCTGAAAGACAACAGGAAACCGAATACGGTTTCGACCTCTCTTTCCTGAACAATCGCCTCGGACTGACCGTTAACATTTACAACAAAAAAGTAAAAGACCTGCTGATCAACCGCTTTATTGCACCAACCAGCGGTTTCTCCAGTCTGCTCGACAACTATGGTTCTTTAGAGAACAAAGGATACGAAGTGGTACTTACCGGAACCCCTGTTTCCAGGAAAGACCTGAAATGGGAGATCACCGGTATCTACAACCATAACCGCAACAAAGCCGTAAGTATTGGCCAGGCACTGACCCTTCTGAGTACCAATGCCGGTGCGCCGGTAGCCATCATTGAAGGACAGCCGATCGGGGTATTCTACGGAACCTTTTTTGCTACGGATGCCTCTGGTAACCTGCTGAAGAATGCAGCAGGTATTCCACAGCAGGAAGCCGGTGTACAGAACAGCGCCCTGGTATATACCCCGGGCAGGAATGGCACTACCGGCTTACCCAGCGGCAGTACCCTGAGAAGGATCATTGGTAATCCCAATCCTGATTATACTGCCAGTCTGGTAAACGAAGTGACTTACAAAAAGCTGAGCCTGCGGGTGCAGATCGATGCGGTAAGAGGCGGCAATGTATTCAACGCCGATTTCCGTACACGCCAGGGTGTGGGTAACGGTAAAGTTGCAGAACAGGAGCAGCGCGGACAATTACCCCGCGGATATGTATCCGGTGTTTATGCTATTGAACAATGGCGTATAGACAACGGTTCATTTACCAAGCTTCGTGAATTATCATTAACCTATAACATCGGAAAAGTGAAAGGTTTCAGTGATCTGAGTGTCAGCTTCAGCGGACGCAACCTGATCAGTTGGGACAACTACAACGGGTATGACCCTGAGGTGAATGCCGGCGGACAAAGCACAATTCTGCGCGGCATCGACTTTGGTGCGGTTCCTATCCCAAGGACTTTCAGTTTTGGCATCCAGGCTAAATTTTAATTCAACAAAAAAATGATTTTATGAAAAGAATATTTCAAACAATCACCTATACCAGCCTGGCCGCAGTACTATTGACGGTTACAGGCTGTAAGAAAGACTTCAATAACCCTACCGCCGCAACTTCTGCGCAGGTTCTCTCTACTGCAAAGGGTCTGGCAGGCGTGGCCGTTGGTCTGCAACGCACATATGCAGCAAACGTTGCTTACGGCATGTCGGATGCCAATGGCCTGATTACCGGTGAAACCATGCTGCTAAATGCGGGTAACACATCGGAATTCCAGTTTTCCAACGGGGGGACCGCGGTGGATGGCACTAATGCTCTTTTGGGTAACCTGTGGAGCAGTGCACACAAAGTGATCTACGATGCCAATAATGTGATCAACGGTGCCGCCAATGTTGCAGACAAAGGATACGCCAGTGGTCTGATCGGATATGCCACCATTTACAAGGCCTTATCAATGGGCTGTATCTCCAGTTTCTGGGAAAAAGTACCTGATACGGTAGGTACCAGCAATACTGCGTTCTCTGACAGGACCACCGGTTTCACACGTGCAGTTGCCATCATTGACAAAGCACTGTCTGTCATCAGCGCAAACCCCATCAGTACTGCTTTCCTGGCAGATATTCCGGCGGGTGTTGATATTGTAAATACGCTGACTGCCCTGAAAGCCAGGTACGCATTGTTTGCCGGCAACTATGCAACGGCTCTGGCAGCCGCCAATGCCGTTGACCTCAGTAAAAAATCGACCATGAATTTTGAAGCGGCCAACCCCAACCCTATTTACAATACGGTAACATCTACCAATAACGTTTACCAGCCGGTAGATTCAACCCTGGGACTGCCTGCAGTCATAGCCCCTACATTGGGAGATAAACGTATCCCGTTTTATACCGTGATCAATCCAACCATCCTGCCCAGGTTCCGGTTAAATGGTTTCTGGATCGCAGCCAGCACTGCCATACCGCTGTACCTTCCAGGAGAGATGACATTGATCAAAGCAGAATGTTACGCACGACAGGCCACACCAGACCTGGTAAACGCCACGGCTGAACTGAATAAAGTGGTTACCAAAAAACCAGCAGCAGACCCACTGGGTGTAGGTGCTGACCTGCCTGCTGTTGCCCCGGTAACTGCTACTGAAGTGCTGACAGAGATCTATAAGAACCGTTGTGTCGAATTATTCCATTCCGGTTTGAAACTGGAAGATATGCGCAGGTTTGGGCGTCCGAACACAGAAAGAAAGCGGAACCTGTTCCCCTATCCTTTCCGTGAGCGAGACAGCAACCCCAACACACCTGCTGATCCATCATTTTGATCCCCAATTGCAACAAAGGGCCCGCTTTTAGCGGGCTTTTTTTATGCGCTATGTTACCTGCTTCCATTTATTTTAATACATTCGATGCGAAGCAGTTGTATATATGATACCGCAATTTCCCAACCCGAATATTACCATCACCACCAGAGAGGATGTAGCTGATTTACACCGGTTGGTGAACAGCGCCTACCGGGGCGATAGCTCCAGAAAAGGCTGGACCACGGAAGCTAACCTGCTGGATGGCCAGCGCACCAGTGAAAAATTGTTGCTGGAAATGATGGAAGAACCCGAAGCCGTGATTCTTAAATACGCAGACCCCGAAAATGATCTGCTCCAGGCCTGTGTTTACCTCAAAAATAAAAGCGGGAAACTATACCTGGGTATGTTAACTGTTAACCCTGAGTTACAGGCAAGAGGCATTGGCAAACAGCTGCTGGCCGCTGCAGAATTTTACGCCGAACAGGTAAACGCTACAGCGATACAGATGACCGTAATCTCCGTCCGCAGCGAGCTGATAGCCTGGTATGAACGTCATGGCTTCCGGAAAACCGGGCAAACAGAGCCCTTTCCTGCCGATCCGGAATTTGGCCTGCCCAAACAGGCACTGGAATTTATTGTAATGGAAAAAGATCTGTCCTGATACAGGCGCAGGGAGACAGGTTGAAATTAACAGTTTGTACAATACCGTCCTGATCCTTTTACCGATCTATTAAGTAACTTCCAACAGAGATCAAATCCGTTTTATTGAGCAGATGCAGGTGGCGTGGGCACATATCAGAAAAAAGACAGGATGGCTGCTGCTGTTTTGCGGATGGGGCATCTGCCTGTATGGGCAGGAAAGAACTTCCACCGATACGGTATTCTTTCTTGCCCATAAAAAAGGGCTGTTGGGAAAACTGGGCAAAAGCCTGTCGGTGAACAACCCCGATCCCTTACTGCCGGCTGATGGAGCCATTAAAAACGAATTTGCTTTCAATCCCTACCGGGGTAAGATCATCCGGCAGATAGAAGTAAAGAAAATCGGGTTCGAAAGGTCATTGAACGACACATCCAAAGTGATAAAAAACCTGTTCAATGATATTGGCAATGCACTGCATGGAAGTACTACGCAGAAAGCCATTATCAATAACCTGTTTTTTAGTCCTGGCGATACCTTGTACCCTTATTTAATGGCAGATAACGAAAGATACCTGCGTGAACTTTCCTATCTGCAAGACGCGCGCATTTCCATCAATCCCAATACCGGAAATGCCGATTCTGTAGATGTGACCGTGATATTCAAAGACGTGTTTCCGATAGGCGGTAGTATGGACGAAGGATCGGGCACGATGGCCAGTTTTGAACTGAACAATGACAACCTGGTCGGCACGGGGAACCGGATACAGATGCGTCACCTGTTCGACAATAACCGGAAGCCTCATTATGGTTTCGGCGTAGAATTCCTGAAACGGAACCTGAGGGGTAGTTTTATTAACCTGGCCGTAGGTTACCGGAATGAAGCGCCCGCCTTTAACAGCGGCAGGCGAAATGAAAAAACCCTGTACCTGCAGGGAGAATTGCCACTGGTAAGTCCCTACCACGTATGGACCGGCGCTTTTGAACTGGCTGCACACTATACCCAGAATGGCTACCTTAACGACTCCTTATATCTTTCAGATTTTAAATACCGTTACCGGGTTTTCGACGGATGGCTCGGTTACAATATTGGCGCTAAAAAACAGCTCAAGCAGAACTTTAAATCGAGGTTTAAAAAACTGGTCTCTTTACGGGGAGTACACCGCACTTTTCAGGATATCCCGGAACTGTATAAATCGACGTACAATATCGGCTATTCAAACCTTTCTACCGTGCTGGCCTCTATCACCATTTTTGAACAGGATTATTATCGTACCAATTTCCTCTATGGCTTCGGCCGTAATGAGGACGTACCGGAAGGTTTCAGTCTTTCATTGATCGGCGGCTGGACCAACCGCAACCAGATAGAAAGGCCCTATATGGGTTTCGAATACAACCGAAGGTATTTCTCTAACCGGAAAAATTACCTGAACTATACGCTGCGTGCGGGAACTTATTACCGCAACAGGAACCTGGAAGATATCAGTTTCCTTACCAGTCTCGAATATTTTACCAAACTGCGTAAACTGGGCAGCAGTCGCTGGTATCTCAGGCATTTCCTGAGCGGAAGCATCACCCAGCTGGCCAAAACGATACTGAACGATCCGTTGCGGCTTCAGAGCGATTATGGTATTCCGCAGTTGACCAATCCGGGTTTACGGGCCTCTACACGGATCACGTTCAACGGCGAATCTGTTTTTTACAATACCTGGAAACTGGTGGGTTTCAGTTTTGCCCCCTTCACATTTGCCAACCTCACCTACCTCAAAGCCATTGGCCAGTACTTTGAGCGAGGTGACCTGTATTCGGCTGTAGGTGCCGGCATCAGAACCCGGAACGAGAACCTGGTCTTTGGCACCATGGAACTGAAAGCCTATTACTACCCTCGTGTTACCGGAAGCATGAGCCAATGGAATATTACGTTTAATACGAACCTGCGTTTCAAATACGTAAGCCAGCTTATTAAGCGACCGGATTTTGCAGTGGTGAATTGATTGGATAGTATGCCTGTTTACACCTTCGATAGTTTGCTGCAAAACCTCCCCCTTTTTTATTTTGCCGGAATTAAGAACCTTTGTTGCCGTATTTTGTAATAGCCTGTAAAAGAGAAGAGCACCCTCATGGTACAAGCCTATAATTTTTTAGCCAGCTGGCAACTGTTTCCCGAAAAATGTACGTTTCAGTTCGGTCATACGCCCAAGAGCGGCAATTACAAGATCGAGAGCATCCGCAACGGTCACGCACTGAGTATCAGCATGAACTGGGTGAGCCTTGACAATGAAGCTTTTTATACGCAATACGAAGTGATCCCCGATGGGGAGATCCGCCCTTTTGAGAACCAGGAACTGGCCGACAGTATCCGGGCCGTGATCCTGAACGCGTCTACGCTGCAAATGCTGTTCATCAAAGAAGAGACCACTTTCCTGGAAGTGATCCATGAGATTCTGCCCAATGGTTACCTGAAAGTGACACATAAGGGGAAAAACAAGGAAGGAGGGGATTTCACCAATATTGAGATCTACCACAAACAACTCAGCGTATTACCCTATGCTTCTGCAGTGGGCAGCGTTGTTATCCGCCCTACCAAAGAAGGTGTGATCAAGCACAAAGCGCTTTCTGCCATGGAAGAGCAGACCAATATGCAGCTTGATCAGATCAAACAACAGATAGAATTACTGGCCAGGCAGGCACAGGAGATCAGGAAAAGAAAAGAACTGAGCCTGATGATCTACGAGGCCCGTCTCAGTTTTAAACCACAGATCGGCCATATATACCATCTGTATGAACGAAAGGATGGCTCTCATATGTTATCACTGGTAGCCCCCAACGAATGGGGCGGTGCTGGCCCCTTCAAACAATTCGTCTCTTCGGTAAGATTACTGGCAGATCATACCTGGGTGGAAGTGACGGGTTAATTAATAATTCTTAATTAACCCTCCGCCCCCACTCATATAAACTCCCCCCCTTCTCAAACAAGCGGTCGATCCTCTTTTCTACCACAGGATCTTTTTCCAGCGGAGGTGCATGGTGCGGTTTGATGCGGGCATCGATCACCAGGGATCCACGACAGCCCCAGTGTTTGTTTTCCATGAAAGGATCAATACCGTAGATATCATGCGAGGGGTTACAACGCGTATAGGTTACCCATACATAGTTCCGGATATTCTCCGCCGTGAACGGCGCATCATCCGCGATCACGATCATAGCTACCCCGGTCAGTTCCTCGGGTTTCCATACCAGTTGCTGGTTCAGCACTTCCATCTCCACCTGCGCCATTTCGTATGATTGGAATGCATCTGCTTCCAATATGACCACACCGGGCATGGCAAGACTGGCTTTACGGAATAACCTGAGGTTTTGAAAGATGGATGGCACTTCCTTACACAAAGTCCGTTTCACTTCTCCATATGCAGCAAATACCACTTTACTTGATGAACAGAAATTTGGCAAGGCTTAGCTGTCCGGTGCCCAATACATGGTTGGCAATCGTTAACAACTCGGCAGGTTGTTTGGCGGGTGTGTATGGCGTGTAACGTTCACTGCCAATGGCCAACAGCAGCGGATGCACGCCGGCGGCATCCACCGCATGCACTTCCCGTAAACCGGGTATTTCCTGTGGTATGGCATTACCGGTAAGTTCATGGATCAGTTCGCCGAAGCTGGTATCTTCCTGCGGCGGGCGCCCCACCACCGTGAACGCCCAGATGGCATTTTTGCGGGCATAGACTTTATGCACCCGCATCAATGGGAAATCATGGGTGAGACTGTAATAGCCCAGGTGGTCTCCAAAAGGTCCCTCAGGTTTATTCTCGCCGGGGTACACTTCACCTGTTATCACAAAATCTGCATCGGTACTGATACAGAATCCATCCTGGTAGGTATACCGGAACCGCCGGCCTCCCAGTAAACCGGCAAAAGTCATTTCGCTCATGCCTTCCGGTAAAGGCATCACTGCCGATACACTATGCGAGGGCGGACCACCCACAAAACAACTCACTTTTAAAGGCTGCCCTTTAGCATTGGCTTTTGTCTGGTGCACGCCAATACCCCGATGCAACTGATAATGCAGACCGATCTCTTTGTTCAGTTCATACGCATTACCGGTAAGCTGTATGCGGTACATACCCAGGTTGGCTTTCATGATACCCGGACTGTCAACATCTTCACTATATACCTGCGGCAGAGTTACAAATGCGCCCCCATCTTTGGGCCAGTGCTGAATCAAGGGGAGATCGGAGATACTGATCTCTTCATATAATACGGGTTTCGAAACAGGGTTTCGCAGTGGCAACGCTTTCATGGCTGCCAGACCGGTCTGCAGGTTATCGATCGGGTGTTTGATGGCCCGCATGGGGTCACCCTTCAGGGCGATCAGTTTCTGTACCTGCGAAAAAGTATCCCGAAAGATGAACTTACTCCTTTCAATAGTGCCGAAGATATTCGATGCAGCCCGGAACCGCGATCCTTTCACATTTTCAAACAACAGGGCCGGACCACCGGCATCATACACACGAAGATGGATGGCAGCCATTTCCAGATAAGGGTCCACTTCTTCCCTGATGCGGACCAGGTGGCCGTTCTTTTCCAGATCGTTCAAACATTCTTCTAAGGAAACATAACTCATGTGCTCATAACAAATAAATGATTCAAATGTTGTTCCTGTCTGCTGTTCTCTGCTACAAAAAAACACGCAATTATCCGTTCAGAAACCGGTATCACCAGTACTAACCGGAGCCACAACCTAACAACCAATATTCAACCGTTGTTGGCACATCGAAGCTACGCCAAGCCGGCCAAATAAAGAAGGCTGCTTGTGCACAAATCATCACCCGGCGAACTCTGAACTTATCTGTATTTTTGCTGCATGACCAAGCTCAGTGTGAATATCAACAAATTTGCCACCCTGCGCAACAGCCGGGGCGGCAACAATCCGGATGTTTTGCAGACCGCCATCGATGCCCAGCGTTTTGGGGCAGACGGGGTAACCGTTCACCCCAGGCCGGATGAACGGCATATCCGTTATGAAGATGTACGCCAGATCCGGAAGATCATCACTACCGAATTCAATATTGAAGGGAACCCTACCGAACAGAAATTCGTAGACCTGGTACTGGAAACCCAACCTCACCAGGTGACGCTGGTACCTGATGCGCTGGGACAGCTCACCAGCGATCATGGCTGGGATACGATCCAACACAAAGACTACCTCGTAAACATCATCGGCGTATTCAAAAAAGCCGGTATACGCGTGTCTATTTTTGTAGATCCTGTAATCGAAATGGTAGAGGGCGCCGCAAAAACCGGAACCGACCGTATAGAACTGTACACAGAAGCCTATGCGCGTGAATTTGCCGCCGGAAAACCCGAACAGGCCATTGCACCTTATATAACAGCCGCCAAACGTGCCAAAGAACTCGGACTGGGCCTTAACGCAGGCCACGACCTGGACCTGCATAACCTGAAATATTTTGCGCAACATATCCCCGGACTAGATGAAGTAAGCATTGGCCATGCATTGGTTTGCGATGCCATTTACCTGGGATATGAGAATGCGGTACAACTGTACAAACGACAGTTGTGGAAATAAAGAACAGATGAACAGATGAACAAGGAACAGATGAATGAGGAAGGCATAATGGATTACATTGTTTTTACAAGACTCCTAACTTAGGTCTCCCTAAAATAATTATTATTACACCTTTCCTTCCAATACCTTGTTGAACGAAAAAATAAGCTTTAAATTGTATTGTCTTGATTTTGAGTATTATCGGTCTGTCATTACCGGAGACATAGCTCAGATTTAGCCTAAGCCACAAAGCAGTACCTTTCTTCAACTTTGTAAATATTGTGATAATTCCAATGCAGCATATCATTGTTATAAATCTGAGCTGCTTCTTCAAAACATGTGCTTCTCTTCAAAAAATTGAAAAGCCATATCAACAGTTGTAAATTAACTTGTAAGAAACCTCCGGAATAAAGCATTTTATGAAATGCTCTATTTAATAAATATTAAAGAACGGATGAGGGGGAGAATTTTGCGTTCTTATTTAAATTTGGACATTTATTTAACAGATACTATTATTGCGAAACACATGACATTCTGATCTCTTTTCTATCTTTTATGAAATTAAACCAAATGCTAAGACGGGTGTATTCCCCAATTGTAGCAGCAAACGGTTTAATTTCAGTTTTTTCTGCCATAATTTGGTAATTGAATTTTATTTTTAGTGAGTCCTGATATTCCTGTTTAAATAAATAAAATGAGGCGATATTGTTCCGTAATGGCTTGAACTGGAAATGATTGGTAACCATACGATAACAAATCACTGTGTCTTTTTTGGCAGTATTGACAATTTCAACTAAATTACCCTCACCTAAAAGGTGAGGGGTTTTTGTATGTCGTCTGAAGCCGACTTTAACCGTCGACAACAGTAAATTCCTCATTGGGTTCAGATGCGTCATCCTGATTCTTTATATACTCCGCTATCACTTCATCAG
>JACPEA010000011.1 GCA_016183765.1 Bacteroidota bacterium | reverse complement strand
GTATTCTGGTAGAATAACTATGTTGTTCAGCCGCAGAAAATTAATGTAGTTGCCTCTTGCAGAATAAAGGCATGCTTTCTTCTTTTTACGATAGCATTCACATGGCACTATTTCGTCAATAGGCCGATCATAAAAGTCTATCACCTCGAATTTCTCGTCTTCAAGCCTCTTTCTGACCTCATAGATAAATTCAATATCAGCTTTTAAAAATGGCAACGAGGGATAGTTTGAAAGCAATACTTGCTTTTCAGACAGGAAACTAATAAACCCATCGGTATGGCCTATTGTATCTGTCTTGCTCCTTTCAATGATTTCTGGCCGCAAAGAAGTAAAATCCTGCAGCATATTGACTATTTCCGATTTAGATAGTTCACGATTGTCTTCCAATATTTTATTGGTCAGAAATACGGTTGTTGAGTTGTTGGAAAAATTACCACCATCCATTATTAACGGTAGGTGAGATATTTTCTTTTGCAGGCACTCTTTTACGATTATCCTTGACTGCTTATTGAGATGTTCAAAATAGTCTTTGTTCCGATAATGGGTGCAGTATTGAGGATGATAGAATGGTTTAACTACTGCTTCGCTGGTATTTATTCCAATGCAATCCCGCAGCCAAATTTCGTCCCAATGCTTGATTCCAATGGTATTCACCTTCTTGTACCGATACCTGCTTTCCAATTTTTGGCAGGTAGCCTTGTTATTTGATACCAGCCACAGTTGAACGCTGTTAGGTATCAGATCAATTAGCGAATCATAAAACGATGTGAGGGATTCGTATTCGTTGTAGAAGCGTTCAGGATAGGCGAGAATAAGATTCTGAACGTTTGAATAGTCTGCATAGACCATTTGCAATGAAGATTTGTGATGCAAAGGTACGAAGGGGTTCGCAGGAGAGATTTTAAGCCTTTCACTTCTCATTGAATAGCGGCTAATATTGTGCCTGTCGGTAGACATTATTCATTCATAGGCATATTGACAAAACACTCGAGAGATGTGGAGGTTTTGTATATTTAGATACTGTTTGTCATACGGCATTAACACGCTATGACTTGACTATTTAAATCACACCTTTATATGGATTTATCGGGAAAAGAAATAGTTATTTTTGACTCAAATGCTTATCGTCATTTTACTTCTGGAAAACCTTTTTCTCAAGTCGAAACCGACATTAAGAAGGTTTTAGAACTGGAAAACGACAATAATTTAATTAGTCTTATAAATCCAATTGTTCTTTGTGAACTTTTAGCTCATTTAGCAGACCCTAATGATAGTGCTTATGATAGATGCTTAAAAGCAGTGATGGCACTTTATTTACATAATGGGGATAGTAAAGAATTTAGGACCCTAGTTGACCCCGAATTAATGCTCTGTTATTCATTTTTTGGGAAAAAAATAAAAAGCAGAGAAGATACGGTTACAGGCATAGGACAAATCGCATCTGCATTTGCCGTAAATCCAACTGTTGATACGACAGACCAATATAAAGACAAACTTGAGAAAATTAGAGACCATGTTTATCAGACAGAAATAAACTTTGCTACTGATATGCAAAACGCAATAAGAGAACTTGATCCTTCTTCGACAAATTGGCAAATATTCGCAAACGATCCAAAAAAAAGAGGGGATTATATATCATATCTGCGTTCAGAAACATTTCCCATGCATGTTGGCATAGGAATGATGATGAGAATTTATCTATTACTTGTTGAGCATGGTTTAGAAATATTTGACCCATCAATTAATTTAGTTCCCCGAGCCAAACAATTTGCTGCACAATTCAATGCCTCAATAGAACTTTACAGAGAAGTATACATGAGATTAATTGGGAGCGATTACAATTTATTTGACAATAGCAGAGTAAATTTCATTTGGGATATTCATTTGATGCTAAGCATTGGTGACCAAAAAATACAAAACAGCCAAGTTAACTTTGTTACACACGACAAGGCAATATTAAAAGCAGCCGAAGTTACAGGGCACAAATATAAAATACTGACTTTGGCTGAATATTTAGAATACATAAGATTTTCGTAGCAGGCTATCTCTTTGGCCAAAAAATAGGAAAAGTGTTTCCCATGTTTAAAAAAAATATTTGGATGCAATACTTCGTAAACAATTTTCAGCTTATCATCATAGCGGGTGGCGCTCTAACCCTTATCGGGGGTTATTTATCATATCTAAAATCAGAAAGGGATTCTGATAAGACAAACAAAAGCATTTCAGACGGAATAGTAAAAACACAACAAGTTATTGACCTGACTACTAAAGTTAATGATCTTACAAAAAATAACGAGTTATTGTTAAAATCTAATATTGAACTTACTCAAATGAATAATATCCTGGTCCAAAAAAACATTGAGGTGAGTTCTACTATCGACAAGACAACTGGAAAAATTAATAGTTATGTGACTGGAGAGAATACATTTTGCTATTTAGGTATTTTATTCCCAACAGTAGGTGATGAAATTAATGGAGTTTATTATTTTAATACAATTGGCAATAATCCTTTAAGAGACATTAATGTTAAAATCATTGATCTCGATCATCTACAAAATGGGGTATTTAGAAATATGTTTGATTCAGAAAAAAGTTTTGAGATTCCAACCTTAAAGCCCGGCAAAATGACTCTCACTCAGTTTCCTGTGAAGCTTGATAAAGAAAAACAAAACAATTTCAAGATTATCATTAGTACCAATGCCGGCGATTTTATTCAAGAGTCGAAATATTTATTTCAGAATGGAGGGTGGCAAACCGCTGAGCGTATTCGAAATGCAAAGACCAAAGCCATTTTAGGACAAAATGTTGATCCCATATTTGGAAACCCAGATCAGTTATTTGAGAAGCATTAGCTACAACTGCAGCCCTAGTCGGCTTTTACTTGCCACTATGGGCAATATAAGCGCTTATACAAGCATTGCAACAAATCGACAGCTAATTTGTGCCGATAAAATCATTGATTCACCTTACCTGCACCATTACAGGCGATAAGTTTGGATCGGCCACCTTTTACTTGCCACTATGAGCGATATAGGCAACTGTAGCAGCAAGGTGAAAGACCGGCGGCAAATTCCGCATAAAATCAATATCGGATATAGTAGCCTATATTGATTTTATGCATACTAAGGGATAATTGAATCCCTTCTAATTAGCCGCTCCTAAAATAATATCATTGTTTGCCCCGCCTTTATCCAATATTTTTGTTACACTGGAGCCATCCACATTGCAAGAATATAAGTCCCCACTTGCAACAATCTGGCTCGTACTTATTGGGCCAGCAGTAAAAAATATTTTCTGCCCATTTGGAGACATTACGGGATTTAAATTATCAGAAAATCCAATACCTGTAGGCAAAGAGATATTTACTTTGGCAGCTCCAGTTCCATCATAGTTGGCAATCCAGATTTCTGAAACAACGCTTGAGCCCGGCGTTACTAGATTCTTTTTAAAGATAAGTTTGTTTAGCTGGGTCAAGCCCCCTCCGCTACCTGTGGTTGTAACTGACAATGTTCCATTGCTTGTTATACTCAATCCATTTCCAACAATTACTCCGCCTAAGGTTGATGTCGTGGCTGCCGGCAATGTATATCCATTTGTTTGCGCATTAATTGTATATCCTTTTTGACAGCTAATCTGGAAAAGAATAACAGAAATCGAAAAGAATGTAAGAACAATAGAGCCGAGTAGGATTTTTTTCATAACAACAGATTTAATTTAAATAAAATGGAAATGAATAAATAATTAATTAATGTTTTTCGTATTCATACACTTTTGCTTCTTTAAGAAATGTGAAATGATCCCAATGCGCCCAAATGGCGAATAAAAATATAACGACACCCAATACCCATGCTGTAATGGTTGATTTTTCATCAATTGCTTTTCCTACCCAAAATGCAGCACCAGACCAGCCCAACGAGAATAAAATTGAAAAAAAATAGCGGAATATTCTAAACATGAAGAACAAAAACCACAGCAGAAATAAAAAAGCTACGTACATCACAAATCCAAGCGCCGGGTGTGTTTTTAAATACACTGTCAATAAAATTGCAGCTATTCCGGCAGTAAGGAAGAACTCAAAATATAGGATAGTGTTTTCTCTTTTGCGAATAATGTATTTGCTCCCCATATAATCTTTACAAATTAATTTTCCTGCTTGCTAAAATGAATTTTGCATTTACCTCGTTCTGCACCTAATTCAATTACAAAAAGCAGGTCGTTTTTCCTGTACCCATATGTGGCAATCGTTCCATTCATTGAATATCTGACTCCTTGTGGTGAGTATCCCATCTTTTGAATGAGGCTCTTGTAATTACTTGCCTGATTTATATTGTCAAGAAATTGTATATAGGTAACCTGATTAAATACCGTACTGAACAGAAGAATTAGCTCATATTTATTTTCATCCTTGGATTCAAAGGCCCAGTTTACATTTCCTCTGTAGCTGGTATCTCCTGTTAATAGAAAATTATACTTCATCCCTAATAGTCTTTTAGCAGTTGTGAGACTTATGTTATCAGTCGAAAGAATTTTCTGGCCTGCGGCTACATCAAATAGTTGCCCTTTAACTGCTTGACTGCTAACAATAAAAAGTAAGGCATAAAATAGTCTCATAAAGTGGTTTATTAAATAAAAATAACGCATATATGCGTTTAGAACAATTTTTTTATTAGCCCAATTTGGGCTGTGATTAATGTTAAGAACAAGAAATTGGCAGCGGCACTTGGAGAGCATATCCGTTCCCTGCGTCTGCAAAAGGAGTTGTCACAGGAGCAGCTTGCTTATGAGGCCGATATTCCAATATCGCAGATCGGACGGATTGAGAGGGGTGAAATTAATGCCACTGTATCAACTTTATTTGTTATTGCAGAAGCCCTCAAAACAGACCTTAAAACCGTTGTCGATTTCAAGATAAAAAAATAGAGGAGCGTTTCGAAATCGTCTTTTTACTAAAGAAATCGCTAACTGTTCGCTCCTTTATTCATTGATAACGGTTCTTGGGGTTTTCCAACCCTCCATCAGGTCTAATAAATCAAAGAGTTGCTCAAAATCGATCAACACCTCCATAAAATCAATTGGCAAATTTTCATGTTCACTTTGGAGATATATAATAAATATCTTTCTCAGGTTTTTATTTGCTCGCGTGATCTCAAAATCGTTAAGCACTCTTGTTAATCCATCAATCTGCTCCTGATTCATTAGATTTTTAATGCAAAGGTCAAAAGAGGACCGTGAACCTCCTAAGAAGTTTATCCAATTCGGTAATATTGCCCAACTAATGGAAGTGTGAACAGTTCTTTTGCAGCAACCATCCTTTCCCCATCCTGAACGATCTCCCAATAAATAGGAACAGAGTTTTTATTCTGCTGTTCACCTAAGGATAGATTAACGAATTTCAGCCTCCTGCGATCCAGTACATTGTATCCAAATCCTATTAGTTCACCCGTCTCATCAAATTCAAGAGATACAACACCTTGCTTTCCATTATAATCTCTTACCCCTTCAATGTACATATCAGTAATGATAGTCCGATGCTGTTGGGAAAAGGTAGTAAGCTCCTCCCGTGTTTTAATCTGATTCATTTCTTTATTGTTTTATTCAACTGAAAATTACTTCTTTGGTCATAGGAAACTACCATAGCTGCAAAATTTCGAAATGATTCAAGTAATAATTTCTATACTAATTACAATGCAAATAATATTTCTTATCAAAATAATATCTAATGATTGTCCCTCCGTCCCAATGCAGAATCCGGGACAGGGGGACAATTTGCATTAGCTGCATTTCTTCTCAGTTTGAAACCATCTATCAATTTTCGACTTGCTAACCCCTATCTTTTTTTCAATAGCTCTAACTGACATTCCTTGTTGTTTCATTTCAAAGGCCGCTTTCTTAGTATCTTCTTCTGTTTCCGGTAACGATGATGAAAGGTGTTCTTGCTCATTTCCAAAGCCAAATGGTTCCAAAGTAAGGAATGAGGCGTTCTTTTGGATTTCGCAAAGGATCACATTATCACCATCATACTTTACCTCTCCCGTTCTGCTTGCCTTCACTTGAATGATATATCTAAGCCCTCCGTCTTTTTTGGATACTCCCAATGCCATTACAGAATCTGCGAAATTTGACAGGTGCTTGGAGCCTGCTAAATCAGGTAAAGTGAGCCCACCTACACCATACCTTTTAGGTGTATGCGCCAGTACTAAGATTGACACCCCAGTATCCGTCTTCAAATTCTTCAACAGTTTCATAATCTTTTTTGCAACATCACCATCTTCTGCCGAGTAGGTTGTCAGGAAAGTAAGGTTATCAATAATAAGCACCTGTGCGCCTATCTCTTTTATATCCTTGCTGATTTTGGCTATCAATAATTCTTCAAATGGCGTCCTTGTATCTAAAGGAAAGTTGGTAATATCAATGTTATCGATGTATAATCTGTCGCTGAATTGATATGGTACGCCATTTTCATCGCTATATCTCTTCTGAAACTGTTTGTCAGACAGCTCGAAATCGTAGTATAATACTGTCAGCGGAGCACATTTGTTTTCCAAACCAAGGAATGATGTCCCTTTAGAGATTGCATCAGCAATTGCCACAGCAGCAATACTTTTTCCTTTCCCGGTATCACCAAACAAAATGGTTAACTCGTTGGTTTGAAATAATACATCGGCATGTGGTAAAATATCCGGGTGAGACTGGGCATCTGTCAACCTCTGAGCAGCAGTTCTGACTGACAACCTTGTATCCGATGTATCGCTTATAGTAACTGAAGACAATAAATGCAGGGTTTCGAATTCTTCCTTTGTGCCGCCCATAGCGAAGAAATCAGTAACATCTTTCCCACCTTTCTCTTTCAACCATTCAGGCCATACAATATAATTACACCCACATTCGGAATGTAATTTATTTACCTGAGCGATACCAGTTGCATCATTATCGTAGGCAACAATTACCTCGTACCTGTTATAATTGCGCCAAGCACCAAACTGCTCTTTTGATACTGACTGAGTTTCACTATTGAGGCACATAGCATTGTATCCATTGCTTAGCAATACGAGTGCATCTTTCTCACCTGCTGTCAAATATACCTGTGTGATTGTATCAAATTGAGGTGTAACCTGGGGTGTTCCAAATAATTGGCTTCCTCTTTTTTTTCCAACATACCAAAATCTTTTAGGAGTGGGTTGATATATCTTATAATAACTTTTAAAGTCATAAACTATCCATACGTTATTTTCAGGCCTACTCCTGCGCTTGCTCTTTTCATTATCTTCATATACTTCCGCATAATACTGGATAAAGTGGGCTCCGTATTTGTGCATTATTTGAAGAGAGATGCCGGTATCTGATAAGAACTGCTTCTCTAATGCCGTCAACTCTCTTTCATGGCTTTCTGTGTAAAATAGCTCCGGTACTTCTTCCTCGTTTACAGCAGGTCCTTGAAATGAAGCTGTTTTTGAATTTTTCGCAACTGGTATTTTGATATCGGAATAAAATGTATCTGTAGTGCCGTTCAATCCTACTGCTAATCTTTCCAGTTGTGCATCTTCAACCTTATTTAGCTCAAGGTCGACCCACATCTTATCCAGTATTGCAGGAAATTCATTTTTAATATCCATGCCATAATGCATTGCTGCAAAGTCGAACATATCGCCATGGCAATTAGCATCTCCGAAGTCGTTGTATAGCCAAATATTAAAATGAGGGTTGCGATACACACTAAAACTTGCTTTCCTGTCTTTGCGTAGTGGACTGGATACGGTTTTAAATGAATCCTTATTCTTTTGCATAAGGTTGGGCACTACGGCAGTAAAAAATAGTTTGCCATTTGCGGTTGCTTTCATTAGCAACTCTCTTTTGTTTAAACTTGTTGTCATATTATTAAATTTATTTTGCGGTAGAAAGGTGTCCCACATTTTTCTGCGGGACACTTGGGACAATGGGACAGGTGCACTCTTTAACGATAGCACCTCATTGTCTTGATCGACTTGTCTAAATCCTCTTGCCAGAAACGTTGCCGACTACCGGAAATCGTAACCGCTTTTACTTGCCCATCCTTTACATACTTGGACAAGGTAACCAGCGAAACACCCAGGTACTTCGCTGCTTCCTTCTTAGTCAACAATGGATTGTCTTTCTTTTCTTCAGCGATAGGGATAAGGCTGGTCACTGCTTCCCTTACTGCGTCATTGATATACTGCTTCAGCACGTCAATGTTGTGAACTTCAATTAATGTTTGTAACATAAATCGGTTTTAAAGATTTAAAAATTGGCTTACGCCGTTTGTTTTACCGATTTTGCTGTTAGCAGTGAGGATCGCTAACAGTTCTACAATAATTGAATCTTTCGATTCGTAAACAAAGAAGAATAAAATTTAAAAACTTTCCTTCTTTATATCCAACTTTTTATGAAAAAATCGCATACTTAGTCAACGCTTCAGCGTTCTGCTGTTGGTTGATTCTTACATAACTCTGAAAAGCACGTAGCGATTTGTGCGCAGAGAGTAGCATAATAGCACTTGTATTAACACCTTCCAAAATACAGTTACTGATCAGGCTTCTTCTACCAACATGGCTGCTAAGCATTTGCCACTTCTGCTTCACCTCTGTTTTAGTGATGCCACCTACTGTTTTGGTAACCACCACCGGTTCATTCAATTCTGCCGCTTTGCCAATATCCTTCAAATAGCGGTTGAACACCTGATTACAAGGTGCCGGTGGCAGTTCATAATTATATTTGATAAAAATATTTTTAACTAATGGAGAAATAGGAATAATAACCTCCTGCCCAGTTTTGGCTGTTTTGATCTCCAGAAAATCATCTTTGATGTTTTCCCTCTTTATCCTGATTACATCCGAATAACGCAGCGCAGTCAGGCAGTTAATAACAAAGTAATCCCTTACCGTCTCTTTTAGTTTATCATCAGAGAGATCGAGGTCATACAACTTTGTGATCTCCTCCATCGTTAGAAATATCTTCTGGACGTCTTCATGTGGTTTCTGGAAAGCCTTACTTCTAAAAGCAAGGTTGGCATTCATCCCCCTTTCCGTTGCCTCGTTCATAAACACTTTCACTGTCTTGATGTGTTTCCCTTCGGTGTTCCTGCCAATTCCCTTCGACTGTAGGAATTTGATAAATTGACTACGCCATTCAAGTGTAATATCACCATAGGTGAAACATCTAAGTCCACGTTCGCCAGCAAACTGTTTCATCCTTCTGTAAGTACCCCAGTAGGTTTTTATCGTGGCTTCTTTCTTGATTGGTGTACAATCAGCAATAAATTGCTCAATAAAGGAAAACAGTTCCAACTTCTCTTTCGGTAGTTCCGCTGCGGGGATTGGGATAATATTCAGAATAGCATTGACTTTATCTTTCAACTCTACTGCGGTAGGGATAATGCCATCAATCTGGAAATTTCTGAACTCTGTTTTGAAAGTGGTAGCCATCTTATCGAGCCAGAGGTTCAGGCTGCTGTTCTTTTGCCACTGTTTATTTACAACAGTCCTCTGGGTGAGAAAGTTCCATTGTTCAGGATGTACTTTCTCTCCACTTGTAAGTGTGAAACGCTGCGAGCCCTGCGGATGAGGGTAGCGCACATCCAAATAGATGAGCGTAGGCTCTTTTGATCTTTGGTCTTTGAGATAAAATCTCGGTTCTGGAATCATTGCTTATTTTTTAAATTTTTATTATAAATAATTGATTATTAATTATTTATAGTTGAAATATTGGTTGGATGCAATTCTGAAACAATTTTTTCGAATTATTAAATTTTCTTTTGGGCAGGCCT
Organism: Bacteroidota bacterium; assembly: GCA_016183765.1. Lineage (GTDB taxonomy): Bacteria > Bacteroidota > Bacteroidia > Chitinophagales > Chitinophagaceae > Sediminibacterium. The sequence goes on along the minus strand of JACPEA010000011.1, from coordinate 746,363 downwards.
ATAAATCACAACAGCGCACTTGGGTGCGCTGCATAAAATCATACAGATCATAACGGAATCAGAAACTATTTGCCGGACTTGTCGGGACTACATTTTTTTCGCGAAGGCGCCGTAAAATCGGCGCTTTTTTCGTTTTTACCGTCGTGGTTGTCGTCATGGTTGACTATTATAAAATAAAAAATAAAATATTTATCAATGGTAAAAAATATATCGTGCTTTCAATTCTGCTTCACCACCAGCCAATTCTAAAACAATTTCACCATTAGATTCAAGGGTTAATAGTTTGGCATAAACATTCTCTACCAAGTCTCCTAAGGCTTGTAGATTTACATAAGTTGCATTACCATTATTGCGATTATTAATATCTCCGTCCCATTGTGTCAAAGGAAGCTTTACAATATATTCTGTCGGATGCGCATTTACTTGAAAATGGTGAATATATTTAGCCCTTTTCTTATTTTCATCAAGATTAAGTAAACTAAAGTCATGATGAAAAGCATTACGCAAAGCATAAATAGCGTCTACTTCCTTCTCGTTCAAATTGGCAAAATAGAATAATGCTTTTTTAATTGGTGATATTTTAGTGTCCTTTATTATTTCTTTATATGTTGGTCTGTAACACTTACCTATTTGATCTAAAATTGTTATATAACCTATCGCTCCAATCCAGTTTCCCAAATATCCATTAGGTGTTGCAATTCCAGTATCTTGATCTCTTTCTGTTATTAACCTAATGTTTCTTAACGCATGTACTAAGCTGGATTCAGAAACTTTCCCATTTTCATCTCTCTCACTATTTAAATAAAGATGAGCCTTGATTATGCTTCCTATTTCCATAAAATTCTTGTTATAATGACAATATAATATAGCAACAAAATTTCAATGTTTACCATTAAGGTTTTCGAACTAAGGCGTAAGAGCTGCGGAAATTTTAGAACTTCTTACGTAGATTAAAATGTAAAACTGAGGCAATGTAATGAGCCACCCATTTTTGCTAACTGATCGCAATTGATCGTTTTTACTTCAAATCCCAAGTTTGTTAGTATCTCTAAATTACGAGTGTTATAATACTTTGTCTCCTTGGCAGTGGGTAGACTGTATTCAGGTAGAATGATCGTATTATTCAATCGAAGAAAGTTGATGTAAGGACACTACACTTGTTCTTCCATTAAAAAATACTTTGCCGAACGATGTAAGTGTCTCTTGATAAGCGGCAGCAAACAAAAATAGAAATTTACTACACTTTAGACACAAGTCCGATCCTTACCAGACTAAAAAGTCCGCTCCTTAACCAGGAGCGGACTTTTTATGTGAATTACCCTTGATCAGGCAATAACATTGGCAAAAAAGATATCAGGCCACAGCTGCCTGGCAAATATGCTTACGGCTATGCGATGACTAAGTGGCACAACAACTCAACTTTGCCACATCTTTACCGAATGTGATAGCCGCCAATTTAATACCTTCCCCTAATGTCAAATAAGGATAAAAATTCTCAGCTAATTCTTTTATGGTTATTCCGTGTTTAATCGCCATACTTAATTGTTGAATCAGTTCACCCCCTTCGGGTGCTACTATTCTTGCTCCAATCAATTTATCAGTTTCAGTATTGCGGATAAGTTTGATAAATCCCCTGGTGTCGTATGCAGCAATAGCACGGGGCACTTCTTTTAATGCTACTGTAGAAACCTCATAAGGTATGTTTTGTGCCGCTGCCTGTACTTCATCTAAACCTGCACCGCTCACTTGTGGATCAGTGAACACAACCCAGGGCAAAGATGAATAGTCCGCTTTGTTTTCACTACCCGAAAACGCATTTTCAACAGCTATCTTTCCCTCATAAGCAGCGGTATAAACAAATGAGGGAGTATTAACAACATCACCCGCAGCATAAATATTTGGCAGGTTTGTTTCCATTAATTCATTTACCTGCACATGACCGGTCCTGGTTAGTTGCAGGCCTATTTTATTCAGTCCAAGTTTCTCTGTGTTTGGTTTTGTACCGGAAGCCACCACTACTTTGCCCGGCTCTACCATTTTTGTAAAAGAACCATCAGGACATTTGCAATGAATGATAGTATCGCTACCTGATTTTTCAAATTTGACTGCACGGAAATTCGGCAGAATTTCAATGCCTTCATTTTTCATGTGCTTTTCCAGTTCTTCGCTGATATCAGGTGTTTGGGTCCGCAGTACGCGGTCGGTAAATTCAATTATGCGGACCTTTGTTCCAAGACGGTTATAGGCCATTGCAATTTCTAACCCTATATAGCCAGCACCCAGAATGGTAATACTGGCAGGTTGCTCTTCCAAATCAAATAAAGACACATTGGTGAGGTAACCAATATCTTTCAACCCCTCAATATCAGGTATATTGGTGGTTGCACCAGTTGCAATAATGAATTTTATGGCAGTGTATGTATCCTTGCCATTTACCAAAATGGTTCTATCATCCACAAATTCTGCCCAACCTTTAATTAATTGCAGATTTTTAAAATCACTCACCACATCCAGGTATTTTTTTTGCTGCAGGGTTTTCACCAATTGTTTTTTGTTTTTAATGACCCGCGCAAAATCAATATCCGCACCTTTTGGTTTTATACCGGCAAAGTTGGAATGTGACGCATGATAAGCAGTTTCCGCCGCACGGATAAGGGTTTTAGACGGCACACATCCAACATTCACGCAAGTGCCTCCAAAATCTAAGCCCCCATTTACCATCAGGGTGGTTACACCAAGTTCATTGGCTTTAATAGCAGCTGAAAAAGCTGCTGAACCGCCACCAATAATGATTACATCAACCTGCTTTACCTTAGTTTCCGCCAGCACATTGCTATTGGCTTCTTTTGCCCGGTAAGCGGATGTAAGATTGATGGAATCTATAATCTCTTCTTTTGAAATATGGTCTGGATTAAATACAATTTCCCCTCTCCCGGATGCATAACTTATTTTCTTTGAAAGGATCCCCGCCTTTTTTCCCAGTAAACGTTCAATACTCACGGCACAATGGTCACAGGTCATACCGGCAATTTCGATCGACATTTTTTTCCCCCTTGTATTGTCACCGTTATTGTGTCCGTCATCCGGACTTAGTATTTTTTTAAAATATTTCATTTTCTTAGTAACGTTTTAATTTCAGAATGAAAAAGGGCCTACCCAGACACTGTAACATGAAGAATAATAACAGTCTTTATTTCTTATCATTTCAACTTCCTATCCAATCATTTCAACTACCGTAATCATTTCTTTTCTGAAATTTCTGCTGGTTATTGTACCTTCTTACCAATATATCCTTCATATTTTTAAGTCCGGCATGTATATGCCTGGCGCTTCAGGCCAGTCATTCCTGTCATTGCAAAAGTGTTGGTTATTTAATCGGATTTGTCCCGCTTACTTTATAACCGGTTTCATTTACCGCATCCCTAATGGTTTGTTCTTTGGTTTTTGAATTATCAAATTTTACAGTGCTGCTGCCTGTTTTAAAATCGGTTTTATATTCAAGTACACCAGGCACCTTTGACAAGGCAAGATTTATATGTTCCGTACAGGCTTCGCAGGTCATTCCCTCAATTTTAAACGCTACCTGTTGAATGCTGTTTTTATCAACTACAATTATTTCTTTTTTTGCTGCTTGGGGGTAAAAGATGTGTGAATATTTTGGAAATGTCACCAGTGCAAAAGCTAATAAAGTAACCAGTCCCAGAAATGTTTTGCCTTGCCAGAATGAGGGTTTCTCTTCTTCGCAAGCACAATCTATATTGGCTTTTTCAGGCTTTAATTTTTGATACCAGGCAAATCCCAATACCGCAAACGTAAAACCTAAAAGATAAGGTCGATAAGGTTCCATCCATGAAAATGTTGAAGCTATTCCGCTGGTACCACTGATTAAAGCGAGTACCGGGGTAATGCAGCATAAGGAGGCTGCAGCTGCAGTAAGTAACCCGGCTATCCAGGTTTTGTTATTTGATTTATCTGTACTCATACTAATTCAAATTTTCTATTTAATTCGTTAATGTATTTGAATAAAGACCGGAGCATTTTTAAATGTTCAGGTTGTAAGGAATAAAAAATAGTTTGTCCATCTTTACGCGCCTGTATGATTCCGCCATCTTTCATTTTACGCAGATGTTGTGAAATGGCAGGAATGCTCATACCAAGTATATCACTCAAATCGCAGGGGCAGAGTTCCTTTTCTTCTTCCAGCAGATACATGATCTTAAGACGCACTTCATTGCCGGCCAATGATAACACTGCTGACATGGCAGAAAAGGCATTAGCTGTGTTTTCAATCTTTTCTTTACAGACTTTTATTTGAACAGGATCGGCATATAAACGGATACAGGTGTTCATGTTCTTCTCTATTTAGTACGAATATAATGATAAGTTTATTATTTAAGCAAATTCTTAAATATATATTTAAAAAAAACACCTCATCTGTTCGATATATGTTTACTGGAAATTCGAGACGCGTCATATTTGTGAGTGGAAAATATTGGTGATTAAGCTGTTATGCTATTAAAGAATCAACCTGTAGCCGGAATCCGTATCGCTCAAGCTCAATTGTGGCGAGAATCCGTTCCCATTCAGAAAATCTTAACCTATCAATCCGGATCAGCTTTTCCTGCTTCAATCAAGATAAATTCTGAATTACCTAATAGCAGCACAATGCTGATCTGATGATCTCTTCCTGGAAAAGTTGCTACCGGAATGAATCGTTTATTACTGGTGGTTGTTACTACGAAAAGGCCGGTTACCTGAACCGACCTTTTAAAGGGGGGATTCGAACATCTTACGCACCTGACTCTTTTTCTTTGAGCAGGAAAACGAAAGGAATGACATATACCCAATGTCGCAGAATTGAGCCGATAGCAGTCATGGCCCCCATCTTATTCCCTGCCACCCCCGCTCCCAATAAAGGAAACATAAACAGCCATACCAGCGCAATGGTTTGCACAGTAATAAACAGGAAAGGTCTGATCCATTGCGGTCCCCATAATGAGGACTTAATGCCGGCGTACAGTATGGCGAGCAACATACCATTACCAAAATGAGCCGCTACACCGTAGGCAAATCCAAGTTCTGTTTTTTCTCCGAGCAAGGCAGGAATATCCCACCATTTGCCCGTCATAACAAATCCGAAAATATCAAATAGTAAAGTACCGGCAATGCCTGCAAGAATGGCATTTTTCCAATTGATTCTATGGTTCATGATTAGTGTTTTAAAATTAATTGACTAATTGAGCGGCACTGCTTCGGGAAAGTCAAGGGGTATATTCGTTACTTTGTGCAGGAAATTGGTGATCGTTTTCTCACCCACTGAAACGATTGTGTCTACCAGGTTTTCATTTGTATATCCTGCATCGTAAAAGGCATTCAATACACTATCCGGTACTACTCCCCTGTTTTCAATAATAGACTTCGCCAATCTTACAAGGGCATCCAGTTTACTGTCGAAAGTTGCAGCCCCTTTTCTCAATTCAATAATCTGATCATCGGTAAATCCATTCATTTTGCCAACTGCCGTATGTGCAGCCAAGCAATACAAACAATTATTTACCTGGCTTACTACAAGAAAGATGGCTTCCTTTTCTTTGTTTGACAGTGATGTATTACCTGATGAAAAATTAAGAAACCTGCCTAATGCATGAGCTGAATAAGCATAAGTGGCATAAATATTAGGTACAAAACCTAATTTGTTTTTAAGGTCATCAAAAATTGCCTGGTTAACCGGAGAAACCTCCTCTCTTGTGGGAACTTCAAATTGTTTCATGATTATAATTTTATGATACAAAGTTCCTATACACGAACGCGGTTTACAATGGCAAAACAACACGCCGACTTGTCAATTTTACCCGGAAACCGGCTGCAGGTGCTTTCTCTTGAAGTCAGCTGCATTTTGACCTTCTATATTCTTAAAGAGTTTGCTGAATTGAGCCGGGTCCTGGAAACCCAACTCATGACTAATTTGTTTCAGTGACTTATCGGTGTAAAGAAGTTGCCTTTTGGCTTCCAGGATAATTCTTTCGTGTATGATCTGTAAAGGTGTTTTATCCGAAAACAGGCTGAATGTATTCGTGATCGTCTTGGGAGACTTGTGCATGACGGCAGCATAGTCGCTCACCTTATGAAGCGTTTTATAATTTTCTTCCACATGAACCACAAACTGCCTGACGGTATCAACATCAGTTAAAGATGCTGTGCTTCTAAACCATTGTTTTCTTGCCACCCTCGTACAGCGTATAATCAGCCGCTTCAGTAAGATCCGCAGCATTTCTTCCTGGTTATTATCGACGGTATCAAATTCTTCTTTCAGTGCAGTAAACAAATAACCAAGTGTTACACTTTCACTTTCATCCAGGTATATTACGGGGGTGGCGTCAGATCCAAAAAACAGAAGCCCGTTGCAGGATACTTCCTGATCGTTTGTATGAATACAATAAAACTCCCGGTTGAATAATAGCGCAGAATAGCATGCATCGGTATTGACCATGTGGATATGTTGCAAGTATGTGAGACATATCAACTGGCTGGGAAGCAATAAAACAGGTTTATCGTCAACCAAAAATTCGATCGGGCTCAACGATCTGTTCCAGATAATCCGCAGATATTTTTTACTCTTATCAAAGGGGGGAGTGCTCAATTCATTTTCACACAAAATGAACCTGGCTTCAACTTTTGAATTATAGAAACTCTTTAGCATGATATCGGAAATTGTAGTGTTGGAGCCCTTTTTCAAAACATATTTCTATTTCGACATCAGCCGGTTTCTGTATTTAATGGTTGAGGATGCAACGCCATAATTATTCGGCAATCCGATATTCGAAACTTCCCGAATACCAATTTTTATCAATGCCATATGATGAATGGCATGTTCCAGGTTATACGCTATTTCCCGAAAATAATTAGTAGGTATCCGGTTTAGTTCGAAGGTGTTTTCATCGAATCCGGCCTCAAGTATCAATTGTTTATTCTTAACATGCAATGACACATTTATATGGTGCATTATACTAATGGCCATTTCCTGAGACGTTTCAATAACAATATCTCTTTTCCTTTTTTCGTAATTCACAATTCCGGATATATATCCATCCTGTAAGCATACAAACATTTCCACTACATGCCGTACATGCTGCCCGATACTTGCACCAGAAAGTGTATCAATTTTTTGACAATATTGCTGATCCCTAAGTTGCAATAATGAATCTTCGAGTTGATTGAAAATAACATGAACAGATTGCTGTATTGTCATTATTTTTCATTTTACTTTTATACCCTTCGCCTGTTTTTTCTTCTAACTCAACCCCAATGTTAACACAATTCGGTTTTCAAAATTGAAGTAAGCTGTTACCAATCCGGCATCAAGTATCGCCCTGTCGTAGAAACCTGTCCACCTTAATTCTCTTCTGTTCCGTTTTTATTATCAAAGTCCCAGGATTCAGCGTGAGATCAATAGCATACCTGCATAGGAATGTATCCGTTTTGTCCAATCCTGCCGTTTCCTAATTTTTCCGGATCTTCAGTCCCTTCAATTCTTCCTTCAATAATTATCTAAAAAGACCGGCGATACAGTTGCTAATATTCACAGCCATTGGCCGACGCTATCACCACCCACTATCATTCCTCTCCTTTATCATATGCGGCAATGTAGTTGACTTCGATATCATCAGCTACATTATTCTTCTTTTTTCCCATTGGTTTACCAACCCCATAAGCACTAATATCTTTCACGATAAATTTACAATGTACTGAAACCTTTCCCTCTTTAACTGTGACTTGCGCTTTCTCTGTAACAGGCTTGGTAACACCTTTAATGGTCAGGTCGCCGGTTACAGCAACTTCATAAGTGCCATCTCTTTCGAAATTAACTGCTGTAAAATTGGAGATTTTTCCTCTCAGGCTAATTTTAGGAAACTGCTTTGAATCCATGAAATTGGCATTGTTAAAATGCTCCTGCATCAATGATTTTTCAAAAGAAAAACTTTGTACCGGCACCGAAATCGCGATATCGCCGGTAGAAGCATTGATAACACCGGTAACCGTATTATTAGTGGCCGAAATATCTTCGGCAACCGTATGCGAATAAATAGTAGCCTGGCCAGTTCTGGTTACATACTTGCCCTGGGCATTTACACCTACTGCTAAAATAACTGCGAATGCTGTAGAAAGAATACTCTTTTTCATATTTTTTGATTTTATTATTATTGACATTTGAATCGGTAAAACCTTACAGTTTATCCTCTCTTATACATTTTGTTTTTGTTCAACATATGTAACTGAACTAAAGCATTAGTTAAAAAATGAACTTATCAGCCACCAGATCATAATCATTACTGTAACAATCGATTTGATATTGCAAAATGTCCAGAAAGATTTAGACCTTCTGTTGGCACCCCCATTACCACAATTACAATTGGGATAACTACTCATCTTATTATCTGTTTTGTTAAAGGAGCAACAGGCTTAACTAAAACAGCAATGGCAATCCCAAAAAATACATGACCCAAAACACTCCCTATGATCATCAGTAGCATTGAACCTTCGGGTTGCGGCATGGTTGAACTTCCGGAAATAGCAGCCATTACCGGGAAGCCAATCTGCGCCATAAAAAATGCAACTATGCCATAAAAAGCGCCCCTGGCTATTTTACTTGTCATTTTCTTTAACCAGTTATTGAAAAAGAAAACATAACCGGCCGCAAATACAATACCTATCAAAAAATGAATAACCCATCCAAATATAACCGGAACACCCATCATTCCGGCAAGCATTGCAGGCGGGCTCATTTTAGGCATTCCCATAGCACTACCTAACATCATTAAAAGAGTCATGATAATAGTACCGACTACACCACTGAAGACCGATTGTTGAATTTTGTTTTGCATATCTCTTTCTGGTTATGACGGGGTATTGTCTAATACCTGACAGTTTAATATTATATAGTTTTTGCCTGCAATTCCAACTGTTTAAATATTTCAAGAAATTCAGCTTGTAAAGTGACAGATCTGTCTTTTGTATACCATCCGTGCAGTTCCCTTTCAAAATCCTCCCAGTTTTTACCACCAGGGGCTGTTTTCCAGTTGTTCAACATTTGCTGGGCTGGCAAGGGTCTGGGACCCCATACAAATGCTTCTTTGCCCAGCGTTTCATCTATCGCTATTAATTTAGGTATTGCCCGGGCGCCATTGGTAAGATAACGATCCATCAATTCGGGATTTTCGTCCCGAAGCAGGATAAACAGCTTTATCTTATCAGTGTTTAATTTCGCTATCTCAGCAATAACAGGCAGGTTTTGAGCACTATCCCCGCACCATGCTTCAGTGAGCAGGATCCAGGTATAATAATGCTTAATTTTTTCTACTGCTGTTTTTAACTCCGGGGTTATTAAAATGGTTTTATGAATGCGCTGGGTCCTTGTCCAATTTAATTTTGTGTATTCCACTAAAGCCTGTGAATGAGGCACAGAACTTGTTATTCCCCTTTGAACCCATTCTTCAAACTTTTTGAGGTAGCCTTCGTAAGTGTAAAGTCCCAGCTTTGCTAATAATGTTGACATGCCGTATTATTTCTTGTGTTTAATCCCATATTCGCCAAATTCGATCAATTGTTTGGGCGTAATGTATCCTCGTGTGTAAGTAACAATATTACCGTCAGCATCAGCAATAATCAGGGTCGGATATGCGCTTACTTCGAATTTCTCACTTAACAAAGGCCCCTCTCCTTTTTCCATGTCAATGGCTATATTAATATAGTTTGCATTAAAAAAATCGCCAACAGACTTATCAGGAAAGGTTTTTTTCTTCAATAATTTACACGGACCGCACCAGGAGGCATAAGCATCGAGGAAAATCAATTTATGCTGTTTTTTTGCCTCAGCTAAGGCTTTGCTCCAGTCTGACGATATAAATTGAATACCAGACTTATTAGCAGGATCATTGTTGCCTTCACTTATTTCATTATTGTCTTTTTGAATAAAGGCAAAAATCAGAACGGCTATGACTGCCATCAGGCCGGACAGTAGCATCTTATTACGCATCATCTTTATTGTAAAGACTTTGAATAGCAATATTCCTTACAAATCAAAATAAAAAAAATATATCGAAGTAATATCTCTTCTTAGATCAGAAATGTAGCCAAAAACTATCTGAAAAAAGTGGTACTTCTGAAATAATCAGCATTTTTAACGCAGCTGCTGAGTACCTGAAGCATTTAATTATATGATGAACATATGTGTGAAAAACAGTAGAATATACACAATGCCCATAACTTTATTGAGTAGAAATATGTTCATTTTAAAATAATTCAATATTCTTTTTCCTAAAAACATATAGGTCAGCATTATCAATAAAGTGCCTATTGCATTAAAAAAAATAAATGTAAGGATGGCCCGGTTAGTAGGAATAAGGTTCAGCGACTCACTTAATATACTACCAGCAATGAGCCAATAAGGAATTTGCTGAGGATGAATTATTACAGCAAGAATGCCTCTGACTATGGTGTTTTTATGAGGTTGCTTATTATTTCCTTTTCTCTCCAATAACATCCATAATCCCAAAATAAAAAGTAAAATATAGGACACTGATTCAATACCTAAAAAAAGCCTGGTATTGTTTTTAAGGGTATTAATAAACAGAAGTGATCCAAGACAATAAATGCTCTCAAATACTACCACCAGAGCCAGCATGACTATGAGAAATCTATGTCTTTTTGAAGTATATAATTCCAAAATCATCAGGTTGATATTCCCGGGGAAAATATACCCATATAAGCCCATAAAAATTCCAATTAAAACCATCATCATTGTATTTCAACACTTATTATAAGGGTTCATAGTACTATTACTGTTATAGAGAAAAGGTAAAAACTACTCCATCTTTATACAATATAGGCCAGTAATTGAATTTAGTACAATCCTGTCAAATGATCTTTTCAGCAATGAATCCTCAGCGTGTTCCATTGTCGGTTTCCTGTGCAAACCCAGCAGAAGCCTGATCATTGCGTTATACTTTACCAAACCCCGAAGCTATACCGGGATCTATAATAAATTTAAAAAAAGTTCATCACCTTCTTTCTTTGTTTTATCCTCGGCACTACTTCCGGTTTATCATCTGCCACGGCTGCAGCAAACACTGCAATATCAATATCATTAAAATTCAGGCTGCCGGCAAGATGCACTTCAGCAGCGGAAATAACTGACACAATTATTAAGCTGGATATTGCAATCGGATATTTACCGACTCGCTAACCAATACTACTTTTGCCCCTTTGTATAAAAATGATCAGGCTATAACATAGCCCATAATCACTGCTATAAGGAGCTGGATCAATAACCTCCCTGGTTGAGCCAGTTGCAATCAAAACATACTTGTTTTTAAAAAGACATGGCCCTACAGGTGTTTTTCTTTGATTTAAAGACGTAAGAAGTCGCTGTTCCTTTCGCTCCGGCTAAAAATGCCCGCAAAAGCTACTGCTGATAACAGGCTCCTTTACAATAGTCCGTCCCGAACGACCTTGCTCCTGCCTTACGAAAAGAAATACGCAATATCGCCGCAGTTTTATATTTTAGATACTCCTTTGTAAGGTAAGTGACATTTCCCCGTCTTGGCTATAGAATTCAACGAATGGTAAAAGAATCGGATAATTCATGTGTACCGTAACCTATATTCCAACTAAAAATGGAGTAATTCTTACTTCAAATCGCGACGAACATATCAGTCGCGGCATTGCCTTCTATCCGGAGTTTTATCAGGTAAATAACAGAAAGCTGGTTTTCCCCAAAGACAGTAAAGCCGGTGGCACCTGGTTTATCAGTAATGAATTTGGTGATACCGGCATATTGTTAAATGGTGCGATCGAAAAACACAAACCGATGCTTTCCTATCGGAAAAGCAGGGGCCTTGTATTACCTGATATATTTCAATCTGATTCACCCTTAACGGCATTGAAAAACTATAATTGTAACGGTATCGAGAATTTTACCATAATTCTATGGGAGCAATGCGTGTTAAGAGAGATCCAATGGGATGGTGAAAAACTGATAATGAAACTTCTTGATAGGGGGCAAGCCCATATCTGGTCATCAGTAACACTTTATAACAAACTCATGATCGCTGAAAGACATAACTGGTTTAACAATTGGCTTCAGCAAAACCCTGATATGACCCAAAAAAATGTTTTAGACTTTCACGGAAATACACATGCTGCCAACAAGGAATATGGATTATTAATCTCAAGAAAAAACAGGATCTCAACAACCAGTATTACTTCACTCTGCATAGAACAGAAAAAGGTTCAGTTCCGCCATAAAGACTTACTACAAGATGTTGAATCGATGCTTCAGTATGATTTAATGAATATCCCGCATATTAACCTTCAATCAATTAATGAAAGTGTTCAAAAAAATTAAATCGTTACCGTTTTACATCAGGTTTACGAACTGGGAATTCTGGCCCTTTCATGTGCTGTATTTCCCGATCTATCCTGTATGGTTATGGTATTGTATGAGAGCCAGGTCATTTTTCTTTTTTAGCACTTCTAACCCAAGTATTAAAAATGCAGGCTTCCTGATGGAATCTAAAAGTGACATTGACCAACTGATTCCGGAAAGATACAAGCCTGTTACCTTATTTTTTCCCGTCGATAATTCCTTTGACAAAATAAAAGAAACGTTGAGGAATAATAATTTACAATATCCGCTTGTTATTAAACCGGACATTGGGATGCAGGGCAAGGCTGTGCTGAAAGTGCATAACGACCATGAATTCATCAGCGCCATTAAAACATTTACTGTTGATTTTGTTGTTCAGCCTTTTATACCTTATCCGAAAGAAGTAGGCATCTTTTATGTAAGATTACCAAGTGAAAAAAGAGGCAAAATAACCGGCATAGTTGAAAAGGAGTTTTTAAAAATAACGGGGGATGGCGTAAGTACCATCAGGCAGTTATTGAACAGGAATCCTCGTCATATTCTACAATTACCTGTACTGGAAAGAAATTTAGAAGATGAGATAGATGCCATTCCGGGAAAAGGAGTAGAAAAGATCCTGGTGCCTTACGGAAACCATGTAAGGGGCTCTTTGTTTCTCGACAGTTCTTATAAAAACAACAAGGAAATCGAATCAGTTATTGATAACGCATGTCAACAAATTGAAGGTTTTTATTTTGGTCGGCTTGATATAAGGTTTAACAATTTTGAGGAATTGGCTGAGGATAAGAACTGGAGTATTATAGAACTCAATGGCGCCGGTAGTGAGCCAACACATATGTACGATCCTGTACATTCCCTATTCTTTGCATGGAAAGAAATTATCCGACATTGGGATTTGCTTTTCCAGGTATCCATGCAAAATAGAAAAAGAGGGTTTTCTAACTTATCCATCAGGCAAGGGGTCAACATGCTTAGAGAAAATTTACAGTACGTTAAAAAACTGGATCGTATACAATTTCACTTGAGTTCACAGGAACATCAAAAGCGACTACTCCCATTACATCTTAACATGGCGACATAGAAAATGCAGTAAGAAATAGTGTTTGTACAGGTTTTACTGTCATCACTTCCATCAACCATGAGTTCTCTGTCATCTTTTACGACCGGGAAATATGTTCGGAGATTAGTCCTCCAAAATAGATAAAGAAATGAAATGGCTACTACCCTGAGCAGCGAAACAGGCCATATACTATGGAAACAGTAAAACAATTGCTAACGGGAAATCCGGCATTTCGAAAAGCCTCTATCCATCTATCGGACGGTGAATAAAGAAAACGGAAGATCCGTTGTTATCATTCATACTTAAAGTGCGTGAGAACGGATACCCGGTTTCTTAAAAGGGTTTGTTCCTGGATTTGATTACCCGGCAAATGACGGATATGCTACCGAATTCTTTATTAGACACGATGACATTGTAAAAACAACAACGACAAGCTGGCAATCAGTCACTATATCACTTGTAGGTTTTAAGAAAATGGACCAATCGATTATGATAGCCGAAAGCTGCACCTGTTAAATTTTCCAGAGGCTGTCTATCAAATAAAACAATAAAGCAAGCACTATGAAAAAGAAAACAATTAAGCGAATTGGGTTTGTAATTCTGGCAGGATCAATAATAGCCGGCAGCATAGCCACTTATATGTGGTTTAAACCGCATCGGGATGTGCAGGCCACAAAAGCATTTGCAGCATTAAAAGTTAACGATCTTATACAAGAATTTTCAGCAGATGCAAATGCGGCTAATGCAAAATACCTGTCGCAGGATGGTAATTCTAAAATACTGGTTATAGAAGGCCGGGTAAGCAAGGTGTCCGAAAACCAGATCGGAGAAACGGTAATTATTTTAAAAGAAGAAGGCGCTAAAGCTGGCGTCAGTTGCACATTTACATTAAAAACAAGTCCGGAAATAGCGGGGGTAAAAGAAGGTGATACCATACACATCAAAGGCGCTATTACAGCCGGCAACAGCTACGATGCAGATCTTGACTTATATGAACATGCCGTCATGGTTCAATGCGCTATTGTAAAGTAACCAGGTAAGAACGGTTTTATACGTGTACTGAAGAAAAGTTACTATCAGATTAATTGCTGCCTAAAACTAATTGTACTAAAAATGAAAAAAAATATAGCTGTCTTCATAATAATATTATTTAGCAGCCAATTGTTACCGGCTCAGGAAAGTGGCAAATTATTTTTTACAACTGCGATCGGATTGATAAACCCGCAGGGGAAATTCAGGAATGCCGTTCAGTCAACACTTGCCTTCAATTCCGGCGTTGAAATGGCTTTGAAGAAAAATTGGTATACCCAGGCTGTATTTGATTTTAATGCACTCAAATATGACCAACAAATAAGAGACGGAAACTCGTCTTTTCTGTTTCAAAATACCAACAGTTCCCTCCTCCTGCTTGGACTAAACGGCGGAAAGAATATTCCCCTTAAAAATCATAAATGGTTCATTTCATTCTACGGAGGTGGGGGTTATTTAAATATAGGTGAACCCAGAATATCAGTTGATTTTGCGTCAAACATCGCTAAGCAGGATGTAGCAAGAGAGAGTAATGTATTTGCGAGAGGCGGGAGCAGGCTGGCTTATAAAACCAGGTCGAATTTTTTTCAGACGGTTTATTTTGATGTATCCTATTGGACCTCCCCTGCTACTATCCAGGGTGGCAGCGTAAATGGGATCTCATTTTACATAGGCACAAGGTTCGGTACTGTTCAATAGAACAGTGCTCAAAAACATAAAGAATAGAAATATGAAATTTTCTGTACTTGTAAACAGGGCCTGTCTAAAATGAGAGTACCCCCAATAAAACACCCCCCCATTCACTCATCCACTCATTCACTCATTCACTCATTCACTCATTCACTCATTGTCACTTGTCACTTGTCACTTGTCATCTGTCCTTCAAAAACAACCCGCCTTTCACCAGCCAGGAAATCCCGAATGCCAATAAAGCGCCGGACTCCAGCCAGAAAACAGGCTTAAAGGCTTTTAACCAGGGCATAGTATCCCGCACATTCGTATACAATGCCAGCAATACAATACATACCAGCATTAACACCCCACAACTACGGTACACCCGGTTACGCTGTTTTTTCTGTCGGGTGATGACCACACCCCTGCTTTTGGTGAACAGGAACAGGGAAATAGCTGCCAGCACCAGGAACAGGGCAGCAGAGAACACATTGTGCAGGTTATTACGCAGCTCGTTCAGTGGCAGATGAATGATAGCGCAACTGTCGGCACTGGTTTCATTGGTAGGGAAAAAAGCAACCCCTAATGCCAGTATACCCGCCGAGGTAGACAGAAACCCATCCAACCGGTCGCCGGAATTGCCTTTGTAGGAGATTAGGAACAGCGCCACCGAACATAACATACCCACCAGCAGGCCACCGGTAATGGTATAGTAATAAT
This sequence comes from Bacteroidota bacterium, assembly GCA_016183765.1. Taxonomy (GTDB): domain Bacteria; phylum Bacteroidota; class Bacteroidia; order Chitinophagales; family Chitinophagaceae; genus Sediminibacterium. Next base: position 730,458 of record JACPEA010000011.1, on the reverse strand, counting down.
CGCTTACCGAATCCTGTATGGCATAACAGTGGCCAAACAGGTAATTGCCCACCAGCATGGCTGCCGGCAACAAAACACTTATCCAGCCTATGGATTGTACCAGTGTTTTAAAGGAGATCAGGCGGGGATCTTTGGACGGTTGGCGCATGCAGTTTGGTTTGGCGCTTGAGCGATCGCTGCCTGTTTCCCTGAACAGTTCCTGGACGCGCTTATAAAAATACAGGGTATTCGCCAGACAATAAAACAAGTATTACCCGCACTTTAAGGCTATAGCGGTACAAAGGTCCGCTTTACCTGGCAGACCTGATCTTTGCCAAAAAAACGGGCAGGTCCTTTTCCTCATCACTGTACAGGATCAGCTGCTGTTGGGAAGAATAGAGGAACAGGGAAGGGAATTTCCTGGGTTGAAAAAGGGTGATGAACTGCTGCCGGGTATCGCGCAGCAATAAAACATTGGGTTGTTTTGCCAATTGCGGCGCTACGCCGGCCAGGAAAGCTTCTGCACTGGGACCGGGGTCCATGGTTACCAGGTAAAGTGCGGCCTTATTCAGTTCACGGTAATGACTGTTCAGGTATTGCAAGCTCATGCGGCAATGCTCGCAGGTAATATCAAAGAAGACAAAAAAAACAGGTTTGCCGGTTGCCAGGTCCTGGCGGGTAAATGCAGCACCGCTCTTCCTGATAAAACGGAAGTCCGGGACCCTTTGGGCAGGCGTTTGCGCCATTGACACACCCAATAACACAGACAGTAGCAGTACCATACCCATTTTTTTCTTCATAGGAATGAAGATAATGAAGTTCCCCGGCAAACAGAGGACGGGTGTTGACCGCGAAAAATAAATATCTTCGAACCATCCAATCACTTATATCCCGTGAGCCTATGTTCCTCTATGTAAAAAATATGGTTTGCGACCGTTGCATCATGGCGGTCAGGCAGGAACTGGACAAACTGGAATTACCCTACAAACACCTGCAGTTAGGCGAGATCGAATTAGCCAGCCAGGCCAGCCCTTCACAACTGGAAGCTTTTTCGGCAAACTTATCCGCTATCGGTTTTGAATTGCTGGATGATAAAAAATCAAGGATCGTTGAGAAGATTAAAACCACCATCGTATCGCTGATACACAGAAGCGAAGATGACCTGAACCTGAAACTATCAGCCCTACTGGAAGAGAAGCTGGGACTCGATTACCCGTACCTCAGTTCGCTTTTTTCATCGGTGGAAGGCATCACCATCGAAAAATACACGATCCTGCAGCGCATTGAAAAAGTAAAGGAGCTGCTGGTGTATGATGAACTGAGTCTTGCCGGCATCGCCGATCAGTTGGGATACAGCAGTGTGCAGCACCTGTCACAACAGTTTAAAAAAGTTACCGGACTTACCGCTTCGGAGTTCCGCAAGCTAAAAGAGAAGAACCGGCGCCCACTCGATAAGATCAGACCCTGAAAATTATATAACTGTTCCAAACAATGTTATAACAACCGCTCCATCCGGCAGTGCTAACTTGCCTGTCTAAAACAGGTGTATGCAGGAACAGAAATGGTATATCAAGGGTATGGTCTGTCAACGCTGCGTCACAGCAGTGCAACAGGCAATGGAAGAGCTGGGCATTGCTGCCAGCAGCCTGCAACTGGGCGAACTCACCATCAGCCATTCAGAACCTGTTGTTCTGTCTTTACTGGAAGAACAGTTACAATCCCTGGGGTTTTCTGTACTGAAAGAAAAAAACAGCCGGACCGTACAGGAGATCAAAGCACTGGTATCGCATGTTTATTCCGGCAATTTCGACTTCCCCCCTGCCTTCCGTTTCTCGCGTTATGCGGCAACCAGTTTGAACACCAGCTACGAAACTCTCAGCGATCTCTTTACGCGAACGGAGCAGCACAGCCTCGAAAAATACATCATTGAACACCGCATCAGACAGGCCAGTGAAATGCTGGTGTATACCAACTGTTCAGTGTCTGATATAGCATTCGCGCTGGGATTCAGCAGTGTGGCCCACCTGTCGAAACAGTTTACACAACACAGGGGCTTAACACCCTCTCATTTCAGGAACATACGGAATGCAAAGCAAAACGCAAGACCTGCAGAAGGGATACCTGAAATAATATGAATCTGTTCCGGAATTGTATAACAGCAGACCCGTGTTTGCATGGGAGTTTTGCAGAAACAATCTGTTATGCTTATCAAAGAAACCTACCCCATACTTGACATGAGTTGCGCCTCCTGTGCCATCAGTGTTGAATCAATGCTGAAGACTGCAGCAGGCGTAACTGATGCAGGGGTCAATTTTGCCAGCCAGGATGCATGGATCAGTTATGACCCGGCCCTAACCAATCCTGTACAACTGCAACAGGCCGTTCGCGCCATCGGTTACGATATGCTGATAGAACAGGAGAACCGTGAAGAAACCAGGGAGCAGGCACAGCAACAGCACCTGCGAGCCATCAAGAACCGGACCATCTGGTCGTCCATCCTATCCTTACCCATCGTGGTGATCGGGATGTTCTTTATGGGTATGCCTTATGGCAACTATATCATGATGGCGCTGGCTACTGTAGTGGTCTTCTATTTCGGCCGCAACTTCTTTATCAGCGCCTGGCGACAGGCCGCTCGTGGCAAGGCCAATATGGATACGCTGGTGGCTATGAGCACGGGTATTGCCTACCTGTTCAGCAGCTTCAATACCTTCTTTCCCGATTTCTGGCACAAGCGCGGACTGCATGCACATGTATATTTTGAGGCAGCCGCTGTGATCATTGCATTTATCTCACTGGGTAAATTGCTGGAAGAGAACGCTAAATCCAACACATCTTCTGCTATCAAGAAACTGATGGGCCTGCAGCCCAAAACGGTTACGCTGGTGTCAGAGAAGGGAGAAACATCCGAGATCCCCATCAGCCAGGTGCAGCCGCAGCAACTGTTATTGGTAAAACCAGGCGAAAAGATACCGGTAGACGGCCAGGTGATCTCCGGTGAATCCTATGTGGACGAAAGCATGATCACCGGCGAGCCTGTTCCGGTATCAAAGCAGCCCGGCAATGCGGTATTTGCCGGTACCATTAACCAGAAAGGCAGTTTTCGCTTTATGGCAGAGAAAGTGGGTAGCGCCACGCTCTTATCGCAGATCATCCAACTGGTACAGGAAGCGCAGGGAACTAAGGCGCCTGTACAGAAACTGGTGGATAAGATCGCCGGCATTTTTGTACCCGCTGTAATGGGCATCGCCGTTCTCACCTTCCTGTTATGGCTGCTGCTGGGTGGTGAACATGCGTTTACGCAGGGACTACTGGCTGCGGTAACTGTATTGGTGATCGCCTGTCCATGCGCTTTGGGACTGGCCACGCCAACCGCCATCATGGTCGGTGTAGGAAAAGGTGCAGAGAACCATATCCTCATCAAGGATGCTGAGAGCCTGGAGCTCGCTTACCGCGTGAATGTGGTCATCCTCGACAAAACAGGGACCATCACAGAAGGCAGGCCTGCCGTGAGCGACCTGATCTTTACCAACCCCACCAATAAAACGTTGCTCAAACCTGTACTGCTGGCCATCGAGAAACAGTCTGAACACCCGCTGGCAGAAGCAGTGACCAGTTATTTAAAGCAGGAGAAGATCCACGATATCCAGCTGGATTCTTTTGAAAGCATCACAGGCAAAGGCGTTACAGCCGTATACGGAAATAAAAATTATACCATTGGCAACACCACCCTGCTGCATGAGAAAGGTATTCTGTTGACTGCAGATACCGCCCGTACCATCCAGCACCTGCAGCAGCAGGCCAAGACCGTGGTTGCTTTTGCCGAAGAAAAAGAAGTAGTAGCGGTGATCGCGATTGCAGACAGCATTAAAGCCCATTCCAAAAAAGCGATCAACAGCTTACAGCAGCAGGGCATAGAAGTGTATATGCTAACCGGCGACAATCAGCAGACCGCAGCTGCGATCGCACGCGAAGCAGGCATCACACAATTCAAAGCAGAAGTATTACCTACAGGTAAAGCCGAGTTTGTAAAACTGTTACAGAAACAGGGTAAGATAGTAGCGATGGTGGGAGATGGCATCAACGACAGCCAGGCGCTGGCCCAGGCCGATGTAAGCATTGCCATGGGCAGGGGAAGCGATATTGCGATGGATGTGGCCAGGATGACGCTGATCAGTTCAGACCTGAACAGTATTCCCAAGGCATTGAAATTATCGAAGAGAACGGTTCGAACCATCCGGCAGAATCTTTTCTGGGCTTTCATTTACAACCTGATAGGCATACCCGTTGCAGCGGGGATCCTGTACCCTGTCAATGGATTCCTGCTGAACCCCATGCTGGCCGGCGCCGCTATGGCACTAAGCAGTGTAAGTGTGGTGGGAAACAGCCTGCGGCTTAAGTTTTCGAAGCTGGACCAGGTTTCTCCAGGGCAGTAAATTTTACCGTACACATGTTACATCTGCCATTTACGTAAGATATCAGCAGCCTGTCTATTCTGCTGCTATCAGGAGAAAAGCAGTCACTAAGTTTGCAGTAAGGAAAACTAAACTACCTGCTTACGTTCAACGCGGAATGAACCTGCCTGGTGCAGTGTTATATCGTGGTCTGTGTAGGCAGGTTTTTATTTTATATATCAATCAAAACATCATGGAACTCATCACATACAAGACCAATATCAGCAATGAAGCCGCCCTGCGGCGGGTAAAACCTTATCTCGACCATGCTGTGGGACAAGCCAACTGGCAGCTGGACCTCTGCATCAGCGATAAGAAACTGACCGTTTTCTCACCCGGACGCCTCAATGAAACCAATCTCATCAAAGCCATTCGCCAGGCAGGATACAGGGCGGTGAACATTGACAATTATTATTCCATTTATTAAACCAGTCTCCGGTATCACCCTAAAACAGCGGATCCAATTATTGGCCAGGGCAGTCATTACCGCCCTGGCGGTGATTTCCTAAAAAAGCTACTGGAGATTAACCGCTCTCGCGGGCAGACCAATCATCCCAAGATAAAGCCCTGCAACAATGCGGGGCTTTATCTTAGAAACAGATGCCGATCATATCCCCATCCGCATTTCGATCATGAGTTGATTGAAGCCCGCTTTTTCATAGGCACGTATGGCCGATTGGTTATGATGGTATACTTCCAGGCGTAATTCCGTAATACCTCTTTCACGGGCCCATTGTTTCAGTGCATCCAGTACCAGCCTGTTCAGGCCCTTGCCCCGGTGTGTGGGATGGGTGTACATAAAACCCAGGTACGCATGCTGCGGGTGTAGCAGGTATGGTTCGGCCGTTTCCACGCGTGCATAACCCGAAGCTACCAGCTCGCCATCCAGCTCAACCACCATCAATACAGAAGCGGGTGAGTTGATCAGCAGTTCAAGGTCGTAATAGTAGATGGTGCCGTTTTTCAGTGTAGGGTCGTAAGGCCGCTCGGCTTCGATCACACCCTGTTCAAATAAACGGAGTGTGTCAATATCGGCTACCGTAGCAGGCCGGGTGATCAGTGTTTGCATGGCAGAACAGGAATGAAGTGATGGTGTTGGCGAATTTGCGGACAAAGATACCAGATTCATTGCCGGGAACGTTGCCGGTGAAAAATAGCCGTATTGTGGTAATTCTCTGTAATTTTTGGATTCATTTACTATACATGAAAACGATCTTCTGCTGCATACTCTCCGGCTTATTGATGCAACCCCTGTTATCGCAATCGCTGGCAGGTATTACAGACAGGACCGACAGTTCCTATACCCTGGAAAGCGCATTCCAGAGCAGCCGGAAAACCCATCCTGAAACCAGCCGGGTGATCCTTGCAAAGGACCCATTAGTGGAAGAAGAAAAAAATATCGTCTATGCCCAAACCGGTAAACGATCGTTGTTGCTGGATGTATTCTATCCCAAACAGAACAGTAACCATATCGCCATCCTCTTTATCCATGGCGGCGGATGGCGCAGTGGCAACCGAAGCCAGCATCATGCACTGGCGCAACAACTGGCGGCATTAGGTTATACCTGTTTTACACCCGAATACCGCCTTTCTACAGAAGCTTTGTTCCCCGCTGCTGTATATGATCTGAAAACGGCTATCCGCTGGGTCAGGCAACAGGCCGGCCGGTACCGCATCGATTCCACCCGGATCGTTGCAGGTGGTTTCTCTGCCGGTGGCGAACTGGCAGCTTTCCTGGGTGTTACGGGTAATATGCCTTTGTTTGAAGGCACCCTTAGTATGCCTGTCACTTCAAGCCGGGTGCAGGCAGTGATCGATATAGATGGTATACTCTCATTTGTTCATCCGGAATCGGGCGAGGGAGACGATAGCAAAAGAACTTCTGCCGCCACCTACTGGTTCGGTTATCCCCGGAAAGGAAATGAGAAATTATGGGAAGCCGCTTCTTCTTTAAGTTACACAGGTCCGCATACACCACCCACCCTGTTCCTAAACAGCAGCATGGACAGAATGCATGCCGGTCGCAATGATTATATAGCAGCGCTGCAGTCTTTCGGCATCTATACCGAAGTGCACACATTCAACAAAGCCCCCCATTCATTCTGCCTGTTCGAGCCCTGGTTCACACCTACCATAGCATATATTGACGGTTTTCTGAAACAGGTTTTCCCAAAATAAGAACTCTGGTAGCGGTTCCCGAGAACTGAGATTACAACGGATCATACCTGGTACACCTTACAGTTGGTACACCACTGCCTCGTAGGGACGCAGGCTACCAGTGGCTGCAGGTGTTCCGTAGTTATTCAGCAGCTGTTGTGCTTTACCCATATCAACCCCGGTTTGTACCGTTGCCGGTTTTGCGGTGAAATTCAGCATCACTAAAAAAGTTTTGCCCTGCCACTCGCGTGTGTAGGCATATACGGCGGGATTATCTTTATCAAGTATCGTGTATTTACCATATACCAGTACCGGGTTATTTTTCCGCAACGCTACTGTTTTTCGGAAATAATGGAGTACACTGTTCGGATCTTTCTCCTGCGCCGCCTGGTTGATGACCGTATAGTTCTTATTCACCTGCAACCAGGGTGTGCCGGTACTGAAGCCCGCGTTCAGGCTGGCATCCCACTGCAATGGCGTGCGGCCGTTATCGCGGCATTCGAACTGCATACGTTTTAGGAATGCAGGAAGATCCCCCTTATTGGCCAACTGGTTCTTGTATTCGTTCAGCGTTGGCATATCGCGGTAGTCTTCGATCCTGGTAAAACCTGCATTGGTCATGGCCAGCTCATCACCATTGTAATAATATGGGGTGCCGCGCATCGTCATGATGAAAGTGGTGAGCATTTTGGAAGACAGGTCGCGGAATTCCGGACTATCATTCCCGAAGCGGCTGACCATCCTTGCCTGGTCGTGGTTGGCCAGGAAAATGGATAACCAGCCTTCTTTGGCAAAAGCGCTGTCCCATTTGCTGTATACCTGTTTAAAATGCTGCAGGCTGTACCCGCCGGCTTTGGCAATATCAACGCCTTCAAAAGCATAAGCCATATGCAGCTCTTTGCGGGAGGCGTCCACCAGGTTATGTGCATCTTCAAAACTGTTACCGGCGCCTTCTGCCACACTCATCACATCGTATTTGCTGAATACCTCCCTGTGCATCTCTTTCAGGTAATCGTGTATACCGGGCACCATGGAATAATATTTCATGAAATCCTTCTCATATCCTTTTGGAAATGCGGGAAAACTGGTGTCTTTGGCCGCAAAACCAAAAGCATCCAGCCTAAAACCATCGATTCCCTTATCGGCCCAGAACTTCATGATAGCATACACTTCCCTGCGCAGTTCGGGGTTCTCCCAATTCAGGTCGGGTTGTTTGCGTGAGAAATAATGCAGGTAATAACTATTGGTGAGCGAGTCGTATTTCCAGGCATCGTGGTTCACATCAAACAGGCTGTAGCGGTAATTGGGCTTGCCCCTTTCCGCATCCCACCAGTGGTAGTAGTTCCGGTATTTGCTGGTACGTGAGGTACGGCTTTGCTTGAACCATTCATGCTCATCGCTGCTGTGGTTCACCACCAGGTCCATCACCAGTTTGATGTTGCGGTCATGCAGCCCTTTCAGCAAAGCATCAAAGTCCGCCATGGTACCGAATTCACGCATGATGTTACGATAGTCGCTGATATCATACCCGTTATCATCATTCGGCGAGCTGTAGATCGGATTCAACCATACTGCCGTAACACCCAGACTCTTGATATAATCCAGTTTGGAGAGGATACCCTTCAGGTCACCGATACCATCTCCATCACTGTCTTTGAAACTACGCGGATAGATCTGGTACACGATGGCTTCTTTCCACCATTTTTGTTCGCTGCTGTCTACTACTGGATCTTTTTTGGCAGGGCCGTTCTGGCAGGAGCAGAAAACAAGTAACATAGCGGATAACACAGTCAATGATCTGGTAAAAAACATAACAGGAGATTTAAAGGTTGACGGCACTAAATCTACAACAATGACCGGATCAAGCATAACAAGAATCCGGCTTTTTGTTATGTTTTCCGGGTATGGACTTTTTCTACAACGAACTTACTGCACAGGAGGATGTTGTTTTTTTGTCTGGGTGGTCATCAAACCGAACATCATCACTAATGCTGAGAGAATGATCACCTGTATGATCAGCGACTTGTTCACCAACGGGATACTGCTGGCAGGTGTTATGGACAGGAATAAAAGGATCGTGATCAAACCCCGTGGTGCGATGAACAGGAGTGGTTTCAATGGCAGGCCCGATAACCTGAGCTGTATGGCACGTAACAGGAAAATAGCGGTTACGATACCTGCCGCCCACACCAGGGTTTCTGTATTCAGCAGTTCAGCGGTTTCGATCAGGTAACCGAACAACAGGAAAAACAGGGAACGTATCAGGAATGCGGCTTCTGTAGTGATCTCCCTGAATTTATGCACTTCCTTGTTCAAGGCTACCGGATTCAGTTTATGGATCCATTTTATATGCTGCAATTCATCAAGGTTACCCAGGAACAACCCGAAGAGCAGGATAAAGATCAGGCCTGGCAAATGGTATACTTTTGATACCTCATAGATCAGTATCACCAGCAGGATGATGGGTGCAAATTTTATGGAATGATCAATGCGGCTCAGCAGCAAGGATAAACCAATGGTTGCCACAAACGAGACTGCAGCAATCACCAGCAATTGCATGAAGAAGCCACCTATCGTATACAGGTTAATGAATTCGTTCAGTGCCACAAAATTAAACAGTAGCACACCCAGGATATCAGACAGGCTGCTTTCATAGATCACAAATTCCTTGTTGTGCTTTCCAAGTGATTTTACACTGGGTATGGCAATCGCGCTGCTGATCACACAGAGCGGGATGGCATTGGTCAGACTGTCTTTAAAATCATAACCACCCACCTGTTGCAATACCCAGGCAAGGCCAAAAGCCAATGCCAGCATGGGCAACAAAGCTACGGCAACAGAGCGTTTGATCAGGGGCGTCTTGGAAGCATTGAACTCCAGTTCAAGTGCCCCTTCCAGTACGATCAATATCAACCCGATAGTGCCCAGCACCGGCAATACAGGGGTAAGATCGGGCAGGGAAAGATCCAGAATACCTGCCAACTCACGCACTAAAAAACCCAGCAATAACAAAAGGATCACCGAAGGGATTTTTGTTTTGGATGAGGTAAGGTCAAATACATAAGCGATCAGCAATAAAACACAAAGAGTGATAATGATAGCATTGGTCATGCGCCGTATTTTGAATGATGATATTCTTCAAAATACAAAACATATGGCAGTATGAATCATGGCAACCGGTCAGATTAACATAGTTTTTGTACCCAGGTACAGGATGTTAATCATATCATGAACCCTTAGGAATAGGACTACTGCTGTAAACACATGCCTGTTTACAGGTGTTTTTTCCTGCGCATGATCATTTTTTCCAGTTCCACACCTATGAACACGATGGTGGAAGCAGCGCCCACAATGATGAATTCGCGAAGGTCCAGGGCTTGTGTTGCAAAAACCGTTTGCAGCAGCGGCAGATAGGTGACCGCCCACTGCAGCAGCAGGGTAAGCAGTACCGAAGCCATCAACAGCGGATTAGAGAACAGGCCGATGCGGAAAACAGACTGGTGTTGCGAACGTATGGCAACCACATGCGCCATCTGTGATAAACACAATACATTAAACACCATGGTTTGCCAATGCAATCCTTCTGCAATGGCCCAGGCCTGCATACTTAGTGCCACTGCTGCCATCAACATACCAACCCAGATCATGTGCGCTCCCTGTCCATCGGCAAATACCGTTTGCTGTGGTGGCCGCGGCGGGCGGTGCATGATATTCTTTTCGGCTTTCTCAAACGATAAGGCAATGGCCGGCAAACCATCAGACACCAGGTTGATCCACAGGATATGAATGGGCAATAAGGTAATAGGCATACCCAGTACCGGCCCCATCAGCAGGGTCCACAACTCGCCCGAGTTGGTGGTCATGAGGTATTTGATGAATTTTAAAATATTATCGTAGATCCTGCGGCCTTCCTTGATGGCTTTGACGATGGTGGAGAAATTATCATCCAGCAGGATCATATGTGCCGCTTCCTTCGACACATCCGTGCCGGTAATGCCCATGGCGATACCGATATTGGCCCGTTTGAGCGAAGGGGCATCGTTCACCCCATCTCCCGTCATGGCCACATAATGGCCTTTTTCCTGGAGCATTTTTACGATCTGTAATTTCTGTTCCGGCGATACACGTGCATACACTTTGATCTGCTCCACTTTTTCGGCAAATGCAGCATGGTCCAGCGCCGACAGCTGCCGGCCACTGATCACCAGGTCATGGTCACTGCTGACAATGCCGATACGCCTGGCAATGGTCTGGGCAGTAAGCGGGTGATCGCCGGTGATCATTACCGGAACAATACCGGCGGTCTTGCATTGTGCCACAGCACCGTACACTTCTTCCCGCGGCGGATCGATCATGCCGGCCAGACCCAGGAAGTGCATTTCCTTTTCATGATGATCGCTATTGGGATTGATGGGCACTTCCTCCCAATAACGGTAAGCAAAACCCAGTACCCGCAAACCACGGGCGGCCATGCCGTTCACCTGTTGGTGTATGGCGGCTGCATCCACATTTTCGCAACGGGTGAGCAGCATATCGGGAGCTCCCTTGGTAAAAGCAATGATCTTGCCATTGTGCTCATGAAAAGTGGTCATCAGTTTACGGTCGGCATCAAAAGCGATCTCTGATAAACGGGGCCAAACAGCAGGTCGTATATAATGTTCATTCGATACTTCCATCAGAGCGATCTCGGTACTATCGCCCACCATACTGTCGCCATCAGACAGAGTATCGTTATTCAGGGCAAATGCGTGCAGCAGCAGCGAAACATTTTTCTGGTGTTGTACCTCAGCCAGTTCGTTCCGGTCGTAGAGGTGATCATTTACATACACCTGCTCAACGTGCATTTTGTTCTTGGTTAGAGTGCCTGTCTTATCGGTACAGATATAGGTAACCGACCCCAGGGTCTCTACGGCAGGTAATTTCCTGATCAGGCTGTTGTATTGCACCAGCCGTTTGGCTGCCAATGCCAAAGAAATGGTGATCACGGCTGGTAATGCTTCGGGTATGGCAGCCACTGCCAGTGAAATACTGGTCATGATCATTTTGAGCAGGCCCTCACCGCGCAGCCAGCCCACCAGTAAGAACAACAAACACAGGATCAACACGATCACTGATAGTTTTTTTCCGAAGGATGCCATGCGCTGCTGCAGCGGTGTCTGCACTTCTTCTTCCTGCAGCATTTTGGCAATGCGGCCCAGTTCGGTCTGCATACCGGTGGCAATCACGATACCGCTGCCGCGGCCATAGGTCACATAGGTGCCTTTGAATGCCATATTGAGCCTGTCGCCCAGTGGCAGCTCTTCCGTTTCCAGGGTAGCGGCAATTTTATCTACGGCCATCGACTCTCCGGTAAGTGCGGCTTCTTCTATTTTGAGACTGACAGAATCGATGATACGGATATCGGCTGGAACGGCATTACCGGCTTCCAGTAACACAATATCGCCCGGTACCAGTTCTGTGGCCGGCAACCAGGTCACTACACCATTGCGCATGGTCTTTGCCTGCGTGATACTCATCTGTTTGAGTGCCTGCATGGCTTTTTCGGCCCGGTATTCCTGGAAGAAACCGATCAGCGCATTCAGGAACACGATGATGATGATGACAAGCGTATCGGTAGCTTCGCCAATAACCGCCGAAATAACCGCAGCAGCCAGCAGGATCAGGATCATCACATCTTTGAACTGTGCGAGCAATATACCGATGGCTGTTTTTTGCTTACCTTCTTCCAGTTGGTTGGGACCCTGGTCCAGCAGTTTCTCTTCTGCCTGCAGCGAACTCAGTCCCTGTGGGGCTGAGCCCATCAGTTCAAAAACGGTTTCGATGCTCAGGCGATGCCAGTTCATAGTTTGGCTTTGCCTAAAGTTACGCAAGAATACGGGTAGGTGATCCTTAAGAACTGCTGAGACATTCGTTTAACAAATAATCGAAGAAAACGGCTATCTCCTTCAACCAAATACAACTTTCTTTGTTAACAGTAGAACCCAAATGGGATTCGAGAACTTAAACAATACCCCATGTTTCCTGCAGCAAGATTATGGAGAATGTTTCTGATCGTGATCGGCAGTATGACTGCTTTTGTCACCTATGCACAGGACAATGGTCGTATTTCCGGAACCGTACTGGATAAGCGTACACAAAAAGCGATCTCCGGGGCCGCCGTCAGCATCAAAGGCAGCACCAAAGCAGCACTCACCGATACCAATGGCCTGTTCCGCATCACCGGCATACCCGTAAAGACGTATACTATTGAGATAAGAGCCACTGGTTACCAATTGCTCAGTTTATACAATATCATCCTGAGCGCGGGTAATGAATATACTGTGAACATAGAACTGGAGCCCCAGGTAACCGAACTGGCAGCCGTTGTGGTAAGCAATAACCGGCGCACGGCCAAAGCTGCCACACTGGAAAGCCCTTTAAGTGTACAGCGTTTAACGCTGGAAGAGATCCGGAGTAACCCCGGCGGCAATTTCGACATCAGCAAAGCCATTCAGGCTTTACCCGGAGTGGGCGGCGGCGCGGAAGGCGGCAGTTTCCGCAACGATATCATCATCCGTGGCGGCGCACCCAATGAGAATGTGTATTACCTGGACGGGATCGAGATCCCGGTGCTGAACCATTTCCAGACGCAGGGAAGTTCGGGCGGTCCGCAGGGTATGCTCAACATCTCTTTTATCGAAGACGTGAAACTGAGCTCTTCCGCTTTTGATGCACGGTACGATAACGCTCTGAGTTCCGTATTCCAGTTCAAACAGCGCAACGGTAATGCCAATAAGTTCCAGGGCAATGCCCGTATCAGCGCCACGGACGTATCGGCCACACTGGAAGGGCCTTTGTCGAAAGACAGGAAAACCAGTTTCCTGGCATCGGCACGCCGCTCTTATTTGCAATTACTGTTCTCTGCCATCGATCTGCCCATACGCCCCAACTACTGGGATTTCCAGACCAAGATCACCCGGCAGATCGACCCTAAGACCACTTTGTCTTTCATGGCATTGGGAGCGATCGACCAGTTCAGCCTGGCGCCGGTAAAAAAAGCCACTCCGGAAAAATTATACATCATCAACGCCAACCCCTCCATCAACCAATGGAACTACACGTTCGGACTGAGCCTGAAAAAACTCATCCGGAACGGGTATGTGAACTGGGCCCTCAGCCGCAATGCTTTTGACAATGCCATTGAATCTTTTGAGGACAATACCCTGAAACTGCCCTCACAACGTACACTCGATTATACTTCAAGAGAAACAGAGAACAAACTGCGGGTCGATGTGAACAAGAACATCGAAGGCTGGAAGATCAGTTACGGCGCTTCCCTGCAATACGTACAGTACCAGAACCGCTCGTTCAGCGTGATCAGGAAAGAACTGAAAGACAGTGTGGGCAACCTGATACAGCCTGCGATCACGGTGAACTTCAACAGTCCCCTGTCGGGTTTCTGGCGGTATGGTGCTTTTGTGCAGGCGGGCAAACGTTTCCTGGATAACCGTTTGGGCATCAGTGGTGGTTTACGCACCGATATGAACAGTTTTACATCCGAAGGTAATCAGCCCCTGCAAACCTTATCGCCCCGGATCTCATTCAGTTATGTACTGGCAGATAAATGGACGGCCAATATCTCTGCCGGTCGCTACTACAAACTGCCACCGTATACCATTCTGGGTTTTGCTGATAACAACGGCTTACTGGTAAACAGGAACAGCCGCTACCAGCGAAGCGATCATTATGTGGCCGGTATCGAATACCTGCCCAATGATGGACTGCGTTTCACCGCAGAAGCTTTTTATAAATTGTATGATAACGTGCCGGTATCGGTCCGCAATGGCATTTCATTGGCCAACCTGGGCGGTAATTTCGATGTGCTGGGGAATGAGGCAGTGATCACCAATGGAAAAGGAAAAGCCTGGGGCGTTGAATTGTTTGCCCAGAAAAAACTGACCGAACGGTTCTTCGGAATTTTCTCGTATACCTTCTACCGGAGCCAATACAGCGGCAACAATGGGAATTACCTGCCCAGCAGTTGGGACAACAAACACCTTTTAAGTCTTACCTGGGGTTATAAGTTCAAACGCAACTGGGAGTTGGGCATGAAATTCCGCTACCAGGGCGGGGCGCCCTATACGCCATATGACATGAACGCCTCACGCCTGAATTATCTATCGCTGGGACGGGGTGTGTTTGATTATGCGCAACTGAACAGTATGCGCTTGCGTGGTTTTCATTCGGCTGATATCCGCATCGACAAAAAATGGAACTTCAGGAAGACCACGATCGACCTGTTCCTCGACATCACCAATTTTCTGCGGGCACGTAACCAACCCTTACCCAATTTCACTTTCACCAGGAATGCCAACAACACGGCTTTCATTACCACAGATGGAAGGGCGTTGAAAGCAGATGGCAGCAATGCCATCCCCATCCTGTTGCAGGATGATTCAGCCAACTTTATTCCGTCGATAGGACTGATCGTGGAGTTTTAATCCTGGGATGAGATCAGCAACAGGATTATTTATCTGAATCTGTAAGATACATACCAGCGGAACAAAGCACCAGTGGTCATTTCTTTGGAGTGAGTGCCTGTTCTTTTCGTAAAAGATTAGTACCGTAACAGGTATAGCCTTTATTGGGAAGAGACAGGTCGAAAATGGTCTCGATCTCTGTTTCCGAGATCTTTTTTATCGTCCAGCGTGCCCTGCCGCCAGGGATAAAGTTTTCAATGGATTCCGTTTCAAATACCAGCACCGAATCGCTGGAGAGCGCTTCATTCAGGATGTATTGATTCACAAATCCCTCACTATGGAACTGTCTGAACACAATTGTCTTCCTGCTTTTATCAAAACTGATGATGCCTCTGTCAAGATGATGTTCCCCTTCCGGATTTTTAGCAGTAGGCTCGAACCTGGATTCATTCTGGACTTCCAGATACCTGCCATCCATCATCAAGGTAAATCCTGATGTGATGGTAGAATGGTCATTCCCAAAACCCTTACCGGCACCTTTCCATTTACCCAGCAAAAAGTGGAACCTGCTAAAATCGGTTGACTGCGCCTGCAGCATACCAGTAAACAGAAACAAACAAAGTATACTACTGATCTTAATTTTCATTTTTGAAGATTGAGTCTTTGATAATCTGCCGAAATATTTATCATCAAAACATTCCATTGTATCAGGAAAATCTGTATTCCGAACTAAGCAGACTGGTTTAACATATCCTGGGCAGTTGTTCACCGGTAAGATACCCTACTACCCGGTGTCCGCCAATGCGGCTCTTCAGCATCACTTTGCCGGCATGTTCCCGGGTCACTTCGCCAATGATACGGGCATTTATTCCATTGAGGTCAGCGTGTAACAAAGAAACCGCGAGGTCTGCATGTTGTGGTGATACGATGACCACAAAAGAACCTTCATTGGCCACATACAAGGGGTCAAGGCCCAGCATTTCGCAGGCGCCTTCCACCTGTTCATCGATGGGCAACTTATCCTGTTCGATCACAAAACCCAGTTTGCGGATCTCGGCCAGTTCATTCAGCACCGATGCCAGTCCACCCCGGGTAGGATCGCGCATGAATTTGATATCCGGGCCGATCACATCCAGTAATCCGCGTACGGTATGGTTCAGGTTGGCGGTATCGCTCACGATATCTGTCTCAAACTCCAGTCCCTGGCGTTTGCTCATGATGGCAATACCATGCTGTGCCAGGTTGCCGCTGATGATGATCTTATCGCCCGCTTCAATATGGTCATGGTGGATCTGTGCCTGGGGGTGTATGATGCCCACGCCCGATGTATTGATGAACAACTGGTCTCCCTTTCCTTTTTCCACTACTTTGGTATCGCCTGTAACGATCTTGACGCCGGTTTTCTGCACGGCATATTTTACACCGGTCAACACGTTCCAGAAAGCTTCCATCGACAAGCCTTCTTCTATGATGAATGCCAGTGAAAGATATTTGGCATCGGCGCCGCACATGGCCAGGTCATTCACCGTACCATTCACCGCCAGTTCACCGATATTACCACCCGGGAAAAAGATGGGTGAGATCACGTAACTGTCGGTACTGAATGCCGTCCGTCCCTCCAGTTCAAAACTGGCACCATCGTGCTGCTGGTCCAGCAGCTCATTCTTCAGGATATCGAACACCCCGCTTTGCAGCAACCGGTGGGTAAGCAGTCCTCCACTACCGTGACCCATCGTGATCACATCGAAATCGAATTTTGGCATGGGACATTGTAACTGGAAATGTTTTTTATCAGACACGTTGCTCTTTTTTAGGATGAGACTACTTCTGTGACACCTGTTCCGGATAAACTATATTGATAATACGCCGCGCAAGCCCCCTCACTGCTGACCATGGGTGCACCCAATGGATGCTCGGGTTTACACTTGGTACCGAAGTTCGGGCATTGACGGGGTTTCTTCAAACCTTTCATGATATCGCCACTGATACACTCTTTGTTCTCCTCGGCCAACGGTATATCGATTGCGAACTTGACCCGCGAATTGTACTGGCGATAACGTTCATTCACTTCATATCCACTCTGCGGTATGGAGCCGATGCCGCGCCAGGTGCGGTCGCTCACTTCAAATACTTTCTGTATGGTATCCTGTGCCATGCGGTTGCCTTCGCGCTGCACGCTGCGGGCATACTGGTTCTCTACTTTGTATTCGCCCTTCTCCAGTTGTCTTACGGCCATCAGGATGCCCTGTAACAGGTCAACCGGTTCAAAACCTGTTACCACAATGGGTATCTGGTATTTCTCTGCTACCGGATAATATTCTTCCATGCCCATAATGGTGCACACATGTCCTGCCGCCAGGAAAGAATCGATCTGGTTCTCCTCATCGCTCAGTATGGCTTCCATGGCCGGTGGCACCAGTACATGCGATGCCAGTATGCTGTAATTGTTGATACCCTGGTTATCGGCATGCACCACACTCAGTGCATTGGCCGGCGCCGTAGTTTCAAAACCCACCGCAAAGAACACCACTTCCTTATCGGGATTCTTTTTGGCCAGTTCCACCGCTTCCAGCGGCGAATACAAAATGCGTACATCGGCACCTTCGGCCTTGGCCTCCAGCAAACTCTTCCGGCTGCCCGGCACCCGCAACATATCGCCAAATGAACAAAGGATCACATTCGGTTGACCGGCCAGGTAAATGGCTTCATCGATCACACTGACACTGGTCACACAAACCGGACAACCCGGTCCATGCACCATCGTGATCTGTTCCGGCAACATATCCAGTATGCCGTTCTTCACCAGGCTATGCGTTTGCCCGCCACAGATCTCCATCAATGTCCAGGGTTTGGTAGTGATGCGATGCAGTTCCTGCACATATTCATGTACCAGTTCGGGGTCGCGGTATTCGGAGAGGTATTTCATATAATGAGTGGATGAGTGGGTGAGTGAATGAGTGAATGATTTATTGGGTGCTGATTATTTATTCTGGTTATTTGATGTGATTTTTCTGGCTTTTGATAATACTTTGATGATGACTGTTATTTCTTGTTGTATTGTTTTGAGTTCTGTGTCATTACAGATCGCCGCCTCTTCGGTCAGTTCCAGCCAGAATAGTGTTTCATCTGCTTCTTCAATGGCGATGCTCATTTTAGCGTAAAACTCAGCCTGTGATCTGGCCCTGCATGCCGATCGGTAGTTGGCCGCGCAGGAACTGGCACTCCGCACTAACTGCCTGGTCAGCACCTTTGCTTCCTCAGTTCTGGGCATTACCTGCACCAGCCGGATACACCCGATGGCCACCTGTTTGGTGCGCTTCCGGAACGCTTCAATAAAAAGAGCTTTCTCGTCCATGGTTTGTCTTTTATCAATCTTATAAAACAAACCATCTATAACCTCACTTCACCACCAACAATTTGTCCCTCCAATTAACACTATTCTACCCATTCACTCACTCATCCACTCATCCACTCATTCACTCATTCACTCATTGCCCCCTATCTCCTCCACCTCCCCCATCTGCTTCAGATAGCTGAAGGTTTTTTGGGCCTCTTCTTCGTCTACCAGGTTGATGGCCACGCCTACGTGGACCAGTACATAATCTCCGATTTGGGCTTCGGGGACCATGAAGAGATTGATCTCTTTGAGTATGCCGCCGAATGAGACTTTTCCTTTACGGAAAGTGGTATCCAGTTCTTCGGTGATGGCGATGATCTTTCCGGGTATGGCTAAACACATGGTGTTTGTTTTTAGGGTTATTTATTGCACCTGCATCAGCGGTGCGATGATGTTCTCAAATCTTTTTTTTTGCGCTTCCATGGATGTATGAGGCCGCTCTCCAAAATGTGCATACCAGGCCAGTTGACCCAGGCTGATACATTCATCGTTCGGACTCACCTGCCTGTGAAAATAGAGTTTGCGTTTGTGTTGCAACAGGTCCATGATCATGTCTACCAGCAACGCATTCTGGAATACCCCACCGCTGAAAGCCAGTTTGTCGATATCGTAATAAGAACTCAGGTATGCGATGGCTTTGGCCAGTGAATAAAAGAATTTCCAGGCGATCATTTCATTGGGCTCCTTGTGTTGCCAGTCATCCAGTAGTTCATGTATCAGCTGCTGCCAGTTCCATACCCCTTCGGTCAGTGGCATACTGTAATAATCGTATGAATGATAGGTACAGCTCTGTGCCAGTGCCTCCAGTTTCATGGCTGCTTCGCCTTCATAACTGGTTTTAGATGCTACACCCAGCAAACAGGCCACTGCATCTATCAACCGGCCCATGCTGCTGGTCTGCATGCGAGCGGGCTGTTGCAGTAGCTGCTGGTAATACACCCATTCTTTTTCGGTGAAGAGATGTTTCAACCTGTGTTCAGCTATGGCAGAACGGCCCAGTATGCTCAGAGCGCTCAGCCGGGGTTCATGACTCATCTTATCGGCCAGCAGCTGGGGAAAATAATCCAGGTGCACCACGCGGCTGATCTCTCCCTGGTCATACAGGAATACTTCGCCACCCCATACCTGTCCGTCATTACCATAACCGGTACCATCCCAGGTAATGCCCAACACCGGTTGTTTTTGTGCAAACAGGTCGTGTTCGGCCATGACCGCTGCAAAATGTGCTTCATGGTGTTGCACTTCGGTAAATGAGCAGGCGTCCATGGCAGCCATATCGCGACCGCGTTGTGATACCTGGTAACGCGGGTGTTTATCGGCCACAATATGTTTGGGCGTGAAATTTAGCAGCTTGTTTACCTGCTGCAACGACTTCTCATAACTTTCCTGCGACTCCACCGATTGCTGGTCGCCCAGGAACTGGCTGATGAAGAGACGGCCGGCATGCGATACCGCGAAAGCGCTTTTCAGTTCACCCCCCATGGCCAGCGTATCGGCAGGCAGGTCGCTGAATGGAAGGGGATAATAATTGGGTGCCAGTCCACGGCTGCGTCGGAGGATGATCCTTTGACCGCGGCTGCTGAACTGCAGTACGCTGTCGTCCTGTGGCGCTACAATTTCCCGGTCGTATGTGAGGATGTAATCGGCAATGGCCGGCAGCCAGTGCAGGGCTTCTGCATCATCATAGATCATCGGTGAACCGCTGAGGTTGGCGCTGGTGGCGATCAGGGGTTTGCCAAAGGCTTTCGCGATCAGTTCCAGCAGGGGCGATGAGGGTAACATGGCGCCTACCCGTTGTAATCCCGGTGCTATCTGATCCGTCACGATCCTGTTCTCGGGGTGAGGCTTCAACCTGCACAGGACAATGGGGGCAGCTTTATCTTTCAATGCGGTGATCTCTGTGCCCCGCAAGGTCACATCTGCATTGAGCATTTCCAGGTCGGCGTATAACAGGGCAAAGGGTTTTGCCGGCCGGCGTTTTCGTTCGCGCAGCAGTAATATCGTTCCTGCATTTGTGGCATCGCATAACAACAGGTAACCACCCGTATTTTTTACGGCAATGATCTTGCCCTGTTGCAGCCACCCGTTCACCTGTTGCAGTTGTTCCTGTTCGGTAGCGGGTATCTCTTTGCGATAGGCATCGTACAAGTGCATGGCGATACGGCAATCAGGACAGCTATTGGTCTGGCTGTGATGCCTTGCATCCTGCACTTCTTCATATTCTTTTTTGCAGCTGTTGCAAAATGGCAGCTGTTCCATGGTGGTATGCCTGCGGTCGTAAGGCAATGCTGTGGTGATGGAGTACCTGGGACCGCAATTGACACAGGTAGTGAAGGGATAACGGTAACGCCTGTTCTCCGGATCGTTCAGTTCGCGGCGGCAATCATCGCAGAGGGCGATATCGGGGGTGATGAGCATGTCAACGGTTTCGGAACCGGTGCTCATATCAATGAAAAATCCGGGAGCCACTTCACCTGTATAGGGTTCCATGTGGTAGCCGGTGATGATGGCCAGCGGAGGTGGTTGCTGCAGCAGGCTTTCGTACAAAACACTTACCTGTTCCTGGCTGCCGCTGCAGTAAATATGTACACCGTTGGAGCCATTATGCACCCTTCCGTTCAGCTGCTGCTGTACGGCCAGTTTGTGTACATAGGGCCTGAAACCCACGCCCTGTACCATTCCTGTAATATGTATATGATACGCAGGCATCGGTAGCGCGGGGGTTATACAGGTTGCAATACTTTACTCTTCAGCCATTCATACCACTGGTCCATTCCCTCGCCGCTGGTGCAGCTCAGTTCAATGATCTCCAGCCTGGGATTCACTTTACGGGCATACTCCTTGGCTTTCTCCACATTGAATTTGACATAAGGCAGCAGATCCGTTTTATTGATCACACACAAAGTGGATGAATGGAACATATCTGGGTATTTGATGGGCTTGTCTTCTCCTTCGGTCACGCTGATCACCACCACCCTCTCCTGTTCGCCCAGGTCGAACATGGCAGGACATACCAGGTTACCTACATTCTCGATGAAGAGCACTGAATCAGCCTGCAGTTTCATACCCTGTACGGCGTGTAACACCATATGGGCATCCAGGTGGCAGCCTTTGCCGGTATTGATCTGGGTCACTTTGGTTCCGGTGGCGTGAATACGGTCTGCATCATTGGCCGTTTGCTGGTCGCCCTCGATCACGGCAAAACCGAGTTCTCCTTTCAGATCGGTAAGGGTACGTTCCAGCAGGCTCGTTTTACCAGAGCCGGGTGAGCTGACCAGATTGATGGCGAGGATATTCCTTCCTTCAAAGAAACCACGGTTGCGTTGGGCAAGCAGGTTGTTCTCCAGCAGGATATCCTGCTCAACATCCACTACTTTTTTACCGGGAGAGGTTTCGTGGGTATGATCATGCGAATGATCATGGTGATGTGAATTGGGGCCGCAGCCACAGGTAGCACACATAACTAAGGTTTTTGTGAGATTAATCGGGTAGTACAAGTGAGCGGAGCTTCAGTTCCTTTCCGCTCCTGATCTGGCTGAGATGACTGCCGCAATTCGGACAGCCATCGTACAAATGCTCCATCGTAAAGTCCGTGTTGCAGTCAAGGCACAGGGCCCTGCCTTCTATCCGGTTCACTGTTCGACGGGCATTCTCCAGAATGGTTCTTTTAACAGCCTGTTTCCATGCAAAATCGAAGGAGTCCATTTCAATGCCACTCAGGCAGCCGATATCCAGCTCTATCTCTTCTATCACAGCAGCATCGTGGTGGGATGCCTGTGCAGAAGCCAGTTCTACGATACTCATTACTATGGATAACTCGTGCATGGTACAGGGTTGCTTATGGTCAGGATTGTTTTTTTCTTCTTTCCCGCATCACAAAAACGGTGGTCAGCACCACTACACCCAGTGTTACCAGTGCATGTTGCGGTTCGGTGAAATAGTGGATAATGGTATAACCTTCCGTTTCACCATGACCTGGATGGGCCAATGCAAACAAGGGAGTTAAGGCCGCCAGGGAAGCAATTACTTTTTTCATATTATCTTTTTTTTTCGTGTTCGTATTTCCTGCAAAATAGCAAATGCACCCCCGGAGAAATATGACAATAATCATTTCAGCCGATGATAAACGTCATTCCCAAAAGCTATGCTGACAAGTACTTTGTAGCTTCTTAAATCTATCCAACATGTCTAACGAGATCATTCCCACACAACAACCCACCTACTACGAAGAGGTACAGCGAAAAGGCTACAGCCGTCGCGATTTTCTGCAGTTCGTGAGTATGATGACGGCCTTTATCGGCCTGGAGAATACAGCTATCGGACAGGTAGCCAAAGCTTTAGAAACCAAACCCCGGGTACCGGTCATCTGGCTGCACTTCCAGGAATGTACCTGTTGCAGTGAGAGCTTTATCCGTTCATCGCACCCCATTGTGGCGGATATCCTGCTGGACAAAATATCACTCGACTATACCGAGACCCTGATGGCCGCTTCCGGTTTCCAGGCTGAGGAAGCGATGCAGAATACCATGAAGAAATACAAAGGCGAATATATTCTATGTGTAGAGGGAAGTGTACCAACCGGTGCTGACGGTGTTTACTGTATGATCGGGGGCAAGACCTCTCTGCAGATCCTGGAGGAAGCCGCCGAGAACGCCAAAGCCATCATTGCCTGGGGCAGCTGCGCCAGCAATGGTTGCGTACAGAGCGCCAAACCCAACCCTACCAACGCCACCCCGATCCATAAACTGGTAAAAGGCAAACCCGTGATCAAAGTGCCGGGTTGTCCTCCTATCGGCGAAGTGATGGCCGGTGTGATCGTTCACCTGGTGACTTTCGACCGCATTCCTGAGCTGGACCGCCTGGGACGTCCCAAAGCCTTCTACAGCAAAAGGGTGCACGATACCTGCTACCGCCGCCCATTCTACGATGCCGGCCTGTATGTAGAAAGCTTCGACGACGAGAACGCCAAAAAAGGTTACTGCCTCTATAAAGTGGGCTGTAAAGGACCTTCTACCTACAATGCCTGCGGTGTGATGAAATGGAACAACGGAACCAGCTTCCCCATTCAGTCCGGACACGGCTGTATCGGCTGTTCGGAAGAGAACTTCTGGGACAATGGCCGGCTCTATGAACGCGGCTCTTCCTTTGCCGGATTCGGTATTGAAGCCAATGCCGACACGTTCGGTAAAGTGGCCCTGGGCGTAACCGCCGCCGCACTGGCCGGACATGCTGTAATGACCAACGTGCGCAAGAAAAAACTGATCCGCGAAGTGGAAGAAGAAGGCAAACAGAATGAACAAGCACTCAAATCCTGATTACTAACAATACAATTTGTTATATGAGCAAAAGAATTGTTGTTGACCCCATCACCAGAATTGAAGGTCACCTGCGTATAGAAGCAGATATTGAAAACGGCAAGATCAAGGATGCCTACAGCAGTGGTACCATGGTACGTTTGCTGGAAGAGATCCTGCAGGGCCGTGACCCGCGCGACGCCTGGGCCTTTGTAGGCCGGGTATGCGGCGTATGCACTTCTGTTCACTCGCTTACCTCGGTAAGGTGTGTAGAAGATGCCCTGGGCATTACCATCCCGCCCAATGCGGAACTGGTGCGTAACATCATGTTCTGCGCACAGTACATGCATGATCACGTGGTTCACTTTTATCACCTGCACGCGATGGACTGGGTTGATGTGGTGAATGCACTGAAAGCCGATCCGAAGAAAACATCCGAGCTGGCTCAGAGCATCTCCAAATGGCCCAAAAGCTCTGTAGGGTATTTCAGTGACATACAGGAGCGCATCAAAAAATTTGTGGCCAGTGGCCAGCTGGGCATTTTTGCCAATGGTTACTGGGGACACCCCGCGTACAAACTGCCTGCCGAAGTGAACCTGATCGGCCTGGCTCACTACCTGGAAGCACTGGAATGGCAGAAAGAGATCGTAAAAGTACATGCCATATTCGGCGGTAAGAACCCGCACCCCAATTACCTGGTGGGCGGTATGGCCTGCGCCATCGGGATTGACGATGTAAGCGGTATCAACGCAGAAAGGCTGGCCTATGTGGAGCAGCTGATGAAAGACGGTAAAGAATTCATTGAGCAGGTATACATCCCCGACCTGATGGCCATCGCTTCTTTCTATAAAGACTGGGGCGCCATCGGTGGCGGACTGGGTAACTTCCTTGCCTATGGAGACCTGCCCACCAACGGTTACCGCGATACGGCTTCTTTCAAATTCCCTTCCGGCGCCATCCTGAACAAGGATATCAGCAAAGTGATGGACGTGGACCTGCGCAAAGACGATGAGGTACAGGAATTTGTCAAACACTCCTGGTACGAATACAAAGGTGGCGATGATATGGGCCTGCACCCCTGGAAGGGCGAAAGCAAAGTGAAATATACCGGACCCAAACCGCCGTTCGAGCACCTGGATACCACCCAGAAATACAGTTACCTGAAAACACCCCGCTGGAAAGGCCATGCGATGGAAGTGGGTCCACTGGCCCGTGTGCTGATCGGTTATGCAAGGGGACGCGAAGATTACAAAGCTGTGGTAGACAAAGCACTGACAGACCTGAACGTACCTGTTACCGCCCTGTTCTCCACATTGGGCAGAACGGCTGCCCGCGGACTGGAAAGTGTGCTGGTGGCACAGTGGGGACTGGAATTCTTCGATAAACTGATCGCCAACATCAAAAATGGCGATACACGTATGGCAGATACCACATTGTTCGAACCTTCTACCTGGCCCAAACAGGCCGTGGGTGTGGGACATGCCGAAGCGCCACGGGGTGCCCTGGCACACTGGATCAATATTGAAGACCAGAAGATCGCCAACTACCAGTTGGTGGTACCCACCACCTGGAATGCATCGCCAAGGGATAACAAAGGCGGATTATCTGCCTATGAATCATCCCTGATCGATACACCTGTTCATGATGAGAAACAACCACTGGAGATCCTGCGCACCATACACAGTTTCGACCCCTGTATGGCCTGCAGTGTTCACCTGTACGATGAGGAAGGCACTACCATCAGCCGCGTAAGCGTGGTGGGAGAATAACTCTGCGAAAACTCTGCCTCTCTTGTTCTGCGGTTGGATGGAGCTTACACCAACCGCAGAGAACAAGAGAACAGGGAGGTTACGCAGAGGGAACCGATACACATTGGCTTCTAACAATTAAGTAATTCAATATGAAAACAAAATACCTGCATGTTCACCGGCTCCGCCGCGTATATGTATGGGAGTTGCCCGTACGGTATTATCACTGGCTGAACGCATTGGCCATCCTGGCGCTTATCGTCACCGGTTTCTTTATTGCCGATCCATTGGCTTTGCAAAGCAAGGATGAAGCTGCCATGCGTTTTACCATGGGCTGGGTACGTTTGATCCATTTTATCGCGTCCTATATCTTCTTTTTCAATTTCCTGTTCCGGCTGTACTGGGGTTTTGTGGGAAACAAATACGCCAACTGGCGCCAGTTCATCCCCACTTCGCGGAAATTCATCAAGGAAATGTGGACCGTATTCAAGATCGATATCCTGATGCTGCGCGGTAAAGAGCATATCAGCATCGGACATAATGCAATGGCTGGATTTATTTATTTCCTGACTTTCTGGGCTTTCCTCATCCAGTGTTTAACAGGGTTTGGCCTCTATGCTTCCATGGGAACCTGGTGGCTACCCAAGTTATTCAGCTGGGTACCGGCTATGTTCGGCGGCGATATCATGACCCGGCAGATACATCACTGGGCCATGTGGTTCTTCATTCTTTTTGCGGTGATCCATGTATACCTGGTATTTTACCATGACTATGTGGAAGGACGGGGAGAAATGAGCAGTATGGGCGGTGGCTGGAAATTCATTGAAGAAGACGTGTTCCAGAACGAGGAACACCACACACCCAACAAGGTTAAACAATGATGACAGCACCCAATCCAAACCTGTTGATCCTGGGCATCGGTAATTACCTCATGGGGGATGAGGGTGTAGGTGTACACACCGCACTCAGGCTGCAGGAGAAGCAGCTGCCGGAAAGTATCGAGATCGTGGATGGAGGTACCGGCGGCTTCTATCTCCTGCAGTATTTTGAAGACCATGATACCGTCATTCTGATCGATGCCACCCTGGATGGCAACCCTCCCGGTACCATCCGTTTGATAGAACCCCGTTTTGCCAAAGATTTTCCCCGTGCCATGAGCACCCACGATATTGGCTTGCGCGATATGGTGAGCGCCCTGCAATGGATGGAGAAAATGCCGCATATCTACCTCTTCGTCGTAAGTATCGAAACCATTCAGCAACAAGGTGTTGAACTCACACCTGCGGTTGAAAATATCATGCCTCCGCTATTGCAGCAGGTGGCCGATAAGGCAATGGAAATACTGGAAACAAAACTTGTTACCCTCTCTGCGTAAACGTTGCGCTCTCCCGTTCTCCGCGGTTGGATGGAGTTTGCACCAACCGCGGAGAACATGAGAACAGGGAGGTTTCGCAGAGGGACACCCGGGCATTTTGCCTGAATTACACATCTGCTTCTTAGTTTCTGTATTTTTGCAGTTCAGCAATATACCCTTATCCCTTGCAATTGTTAGATAACCCCGTATGGCAGGCGCTCAACAGCGTCGACAGCCGCTTTAACCTGGGCGATGAAGTGGCTGGGTATTTCCCCGCAGACGTATCACCTTTTGCCGCATTACCCGATTGGACTGCCGCATTGCAGCAAAGCCTGTACGAATGTTTACCCGCTGATCGTTCCTGGTCGGTCATGATCAAGGAACCCGTTGAACTGATTGCTGCCTGGGAACTTAAGTTCTCCACCACGCTGCACCAGATGACCTGTACGGATTTCACTCCTTACCATAATGGCGCTATTGAAACGATGCCGCTTACCACTTCGCAGGTACCAGCCATGCTGGACCTGACCGCACTCACCAAACCCGGTCCTTTTCTGGAACATACCATTGACTTCGGCAACTACCATGGCATTTTCGACGGAGAACAACTGGTAGCCATGGCAGGCGAGCGATTGCACCTGAACGGTTACACAGAGATCAGTGCCGTATGCACCCATCCCGATTATGAAGGCAAGGGGTATGGCGCACTATTGGTATCGCTGATAGCCCAACAGATCATCGACAAAGGCAATATTCCTTTCCTCCACGTAAAATGGGATAACCAGCGTGCCATCAAGATGTATGAACGACTGGGTTTTGCACACCGGTCTGATATGTATTTTGGCGTGTTCAAAAGAAGATAACCCGTTACCTGAAAAATTCCTCCGCGTAACTCCGCGCTCTCTGCGGCTCCGCGGTGAAAAAAGTACGCAATTCACTACCCCAACACCTGTGGTCAGGCGACATACAGCGGCGGCAGTAATTTTCAACAGCTAGACTTTCATGGTCAGCATGTCAGCTATTGGATTTGTGACCAGGCTTCAGTAACTTGGCTGTAAGCTACCCGAAGCTGTAATGGCCAGGGAAAGCATAAAGAACTTCTCTCCCACACTTCGTAAATCCCTGAACGTCAGGAGCAGCGTACAGACGAGCCGCTCACAAATTGCACGCAAAAAGTCCTTATGCAAACAATGAACGAAAATAGGTTTTGGAAATTTGACACCAGGTATTGGTTCCAACAATTGAATAGTTCTGAGAAAGGACTGTGCCAGGCGGCTGCAGACAAGATCTTACTTGAGCAAGGGCTTCATCCTAAAAACAGATCTGTATTTAAAAAAGACTTTCTACTTTTTATAAGTCAATTTAAAAGTCCGCTCATGCTCCTCCTGATCGGAGCAGTGACCATTTCAGGGTTTTTGGGTGATATATCAGATGTATTAATCATTCTTTTTATTGTTTTATCGACCGGCTTACTGAGTTTTTTCCAGGAAAGGAATGCGGGAAAAGTTGTAGAGAAACTTCAATCCATGATCTCTTTAAAATCAACTGTTCTGCGTGAAGAACTACAACAGGAGATCACTTCAACTCAAATTGTAAAGGGCGATGTGATTATTTTGAATGCGGGCGCCATGTTGCCTGCTGACTGCCTCTTAATCGAGTCTGATGAACTGTATGTCAATGAGGCCAGTTTAACAGGGGAATCTTTCCCGGTCAGAAAAGAAGTCGGCATATTGGATGAGCAAACGGAACTTGCCAAACGAACAAATTGCCTCTGGGAGGGAACGAATATTGTAAGTGGAAATGCCAAAGCGTTGGTTATTCAAACAGGTGAAGCAACCATATTCGGCAGTATCTCAAAAAGTGCATCACGAACCATTGAGACCGCTTTTGAAAAGGGCATCAGGAACTTTGGTTTTTTCCTGATGAAGATCACACTGGTTTTAGCCATATTTATTCTTGTAGTAAACCTTTTGAATCACAAAGGCATCATTGAATCAGCACTATTTGCATTGGCTTTAGCCGTAGGAATGGCCCCTGAATTGTTACCTGCCATTACAACGATTGCCATGAGTGCCGGAGCGAAGAGATTATTGGAGAAAAAAGTGATCGTAAAGAAACTGAATTCCATTCAGAATCTTGGAGAAGTGAACCTGCTGTGCACAGATAAAACAGGCACGATCACAGAAGGAAATATTATAGTAACAAGCATTGTAGACGGCTCAGGACAGGAAAGTGAATTTGTACAACAACTGGCTTTCTGGAACGCTTCTCTTGAGTCAGGATATTCAAACCCTATCGATGACGCTTTAAGACAACTAAAGCTTGACACCAATATATCTGCAGAAAAGATTGGTGAAGTGCCATATGATTTTATCAGAAAAAGACTGAGCATTGCCGTAAACACAGAAAAAGAAACCCTCTTCATCAGCAAAGGCGCATTTCCTCAGATCATCAGCATCTGCTCTAAATTGAAAACAGGCAACGGCAGTGTTGAAGATATAGCCGATCACAAACAAGCTCTTGAAAATATGTTTGTGAGCTATGGAAGCAATGGTTTACGGGCTGTCGCTATCTGTTACAAGCCCATTGTTACCAATCATATTTCCAAAGACCTTGAAACAGACATGGTTTTTGCGGGATTTATCCTAATGGACGACCCCATAAAATCAGACATCATTGTAACCATTGACGAATTGAGCAAACTGAAGGTTGGTTTAAAGATCATCACCGGGGATAATGTCAATGTGGCCAGATCCATCGCCTTGAACATTGGCATAAAAAATCCTGTGATAATGACAGGAAAACAACTTTTCTCCACCAGTCCTGAAGCATTGAAGCAGCTCGTCAAAAAGACCCACCTCTTTGCAGAGGTAGAGCCACAACAAAAAGAAAGTATCATACTGGCCCTTAAAAAGACGTATAGTGTTGCCTATATAGGAGATGGAATTAACGACGTATCAGCCATAAACGCAGCCGATGTAGGAATATCCGTTGAAAATGCGGTAGATGTAGCCAGGGAAGCTGCCGATTTTGTACTTATAGAAAAGAACCTGATGGTAATAGTAGATGGCATTAAAGAAGGAAGGAAAACTTTTGCAAATACCTTAAAATATATTTTCATCAATACAGGTTCAACATTTGGGAATATGTTCAGCGTGGCCATTGCCTCTTTGCTTCTTCCATTTTTACCCATGTTACCCAAACAAATATTATTGACAAATTTCATAACCGACTTCCCATACCTTACAGTCGCCTCTGACAATGTTGATAAGGAGCAATTAGCCAGGCCAGGAAAGTGGGACCTGACATTCATCCGCAATTACATGGTAATATTTGGCATCCATAGTTCCCTCTTTGATGTAATAACCTTCGTTATACTTTTATATGTTTTGAAAGTAAAAGAATCCGCATTTCAAACAGGCTGGTTCATTGAATCAATCCTGACAGAGTTATTTATCCTGTTTATCATTCGAACACACAAGAACTTCTTCAAAAGCAAACCAGGAAAATATCTGTTCATTTTGAGTGTGGTAGGTTTAGTGATCACACTGGGGTTACCGTATTTGCCTTTTGCGGGTGACATCGGTTTAATACCCTTGCCAATACTGAATCTCGGTGTCATGTTACTAATCGTTGCTGCTTATATCATAACAGCAGACCTATTGAAAGTCTGGTTCTTTAAAAAATATCACAATGCCTGAGTACAAGGCCCTCAACCGTTGGCTGAAATGTAGGGTATCACTTACTCGTTTCAGACAATCGGGTATTTCGGCAGCAGAGACCCTGCGGACATGGTTCACTGCCCAAATTCCCACTCTCTACTATTCCGCGGTGAACAGATCAGGCGTATCCGACAGCCTTCTCCCTGAATAGCAGTACAACGGGGACTGGATAGCAGCCGGATCACCTCCCGGTCAGAACCGGAGTACTACCGAAGTATCCCCGGATAGTGACTGGATGTACTTACCTATAACTTAGCTATAAGTTAGCTATAACTTCGCTATAAGTTAACTATAACATGCCCTCACTTGTTGGCGCCTGGTCACAGGGGGGACTTCTGAATAAGAGTTTTGCCGCGCCCTTTAGGGTGCGGAGAGAACATTTTTTTAAAAGAATAAACGGGCTTTAGCCCTGAGTGGTTTGTATGAACGGATCATCCAAACCTACCCGGGACTAAAGTCCCAAAAAAATACAAAAGGATAACTCATATCCACGCCCTAAAGGACGCGGCAAAAGTGATTTTAGTATTCCTAACACCTATGATCAGACGACCAACAAGACGCAGCGAATCCCGTTCAACCTGCATACTCCGCACTCCGTAACCCGCGGGGTCCTCTTCGAGAGACCTTATGGAGAAGGTTCCCATCCAACTCACCACGCATGTCAATGGTTAATTGTCAATTGTGAATGAATTGACCACTCACCACTCACGACTAAGAATCTCCGGAGAAAGGCACCTTATCAACACATCCAACCAGAATATATTTACTTACCGAAACCCAGATTTTATGTTTGTTCCCCTATTTAGCCAACCCGATCTGTTTCATGAACGACTGGTTATCCCAGAACAGGTACTCCTCGATCATTTTACCATCTTTCCAATGGCCGATTGTAGACATGGCAAGCTTGAATTTCTTATTAGTGGGCGGAATCGTTTTGCCGTTACCTATTGGCATAGGCCGTGAAAAGGTTCCTTCCATTTCACCAATGACACAGGTCCAGTCGCCATTACCAAAGCGTACGGGATGGTTTTTAATTTTGGTGTCGGGCGCAAAAACAAACATGGGCGTCAACATATCAATGTGTTGCGGCGCCAATCCTACGGTTGTTGCCCCATCCGGGTAAATTACTTTGATATTGTCGGCGTGACTGATATTGAAATTTTTCCAGTCCTGGTTGCTGTAAAATACATAGTCCAGTGAATCGAACCGGGTAAGTCTCATCTCGGTCATCGCTTTTTCATCCCTGAATTTTTTCAGTTCATTCTGCAAAGAGTCAACCTTTGCCTGCAGGTTGGAAGCGTTTCCGCAACTGCTTACTGCTACAATGGCTGCCATTATCAATAGCAGTGCTGCCGTTTTTACGGTGGTGATTGATTTTTTCATTTTGGATTTTTTATTGTGATCAATTAAAAAAAACAAGGAATGGATCATAGAACGACCGTCATTGCAGCTTTTATTTCAATTGTCGCTTCAGCAGTTGCGCATTAATGGCCACTACGATCGTGCTCATACTCATTAACACAGCGCCGATAGCCGGACTAAGCATAATATGCCATTTGTATAAAACACCTGCAGCCAGCGGTATTGCGATAATATTATAGCCTGCTGCCCACCAAAGGTTCTGGATCATTTTTTGATAGGTCGCTCTTCCGAACAGTAATAAATTGGCTATGTCTTTCGGGTTTGAATTGACAAGTATGATATCTGCAGTTTCTGCAGCCACATCCGTTCCCGATCCTACAGCGATGCCAACATCGGCCTGTGCCAATGCCGGGGCATCATTTACGCCATCACCGGTCATAGCTACAAATTCTCCTTTGTCCTGCAACTCTTTCACTTTTTTCAGTTTATCATGTGGGAGTACGTTGGCCAGGTAACCATCCATTTTTAATTCCTCGCTTACTTTCCTGGCTACCCGTTCATTATCACCGGTAAGTAATAGATTTTTTATCCCTGCTTCTTTTAGGATGGCAATTGCCTCAAATGATTCTTCCCGGATACTATCTGCGAAAGAGAAATACCCGGCAACCGTGTTATCGATCAACACATACACAACCGTGCTATCCGATATGGCCGCTTCTTCAATAACTGCAAGATTCTTTTCTTGTAAATAGTTGGGCCCTACAACTTTTATCTCCTTTCCCTCCACAATTCCCTCTATACCTTTTCCGGGGAGATAGTTGAACTTTTCCGGTTTCGGAATATTGATGCCCGCTTCTTTCACTTTCCTGATCAAGCCATTAGCGATGTAGTGCTCTGAATACTGCTCAACACCTGCTGCCAGGCGCATTAGTTCTTTTTCCGTAAACTGTTTATTTACGACCACAGTTTCCTGCAACGCATGCGATCCGTGTGTAAGGGTTCCCGTTTTATCGAAGATGATGGTAGTAATCAGGCGGGCGTTTTCAAAAGCGGTCCTGTTGCGCAACAACAACCCTTTCTGTGCCGCTACGGTAGTAGAAATAGCTACCACCAGGGGAACTGCAAGTCCCAATGCATGTGGACATGATATGACCATTACCGAAACCATTCGTTCTAATGCGAACACAAATGGAAAACCTAACAGTAACCATACCAGCAGGGTAATGATACCACCTCCCAGCGCAACAAATGTCAGGACTTTTGCTGCCCGGTCGGCAAAATTCTGTGTAGTGGATTTTACTTTTTGAGCGTCTTCTACCAGTTTAACGATCTTATTGAGATAGCTGTCTTTTCCGGTACTTGTCACCTGAACAGTCAATGAACCGCTGCCATTCACGGAACCGCCGATCACTTTACTGTCTTTTTCTTTTTTTACAGGTTTACTTTCACCGGTAAGCATGCTTTCATCCAGGTAACTTTCTCCTTCCAGCACAACACCATCTACCGGGATCTTTTCTCCTGGTTTTACCAAAACCTGATCACCGATCCTGATATCTGCCACAGGTATATCGTGTATATGCCCATTCTTCAGGTGATGTGCTGTTGCCGGCATCATTTTCACCAGCAATTCAAGCGAACGGGAAGCGCCCATTACCGATCTCATCTCAAAATAATGCCCTATCAGCATGATATCGATCAGGGTGGCCATTTCCCAGTAAAAATCCATGCCTGGCAGTCCTAATGTAACGGCTACACTATACCCCCACGCAACTGTGATGGCAACTCCGATCAGGGTCATCATCCCTATGCTGCCGTCTTTCACTTCATCATACAAACCCTTCAGGAATGGGTAACCTCCATAGAAGAAAACGAAAGTAGACAGAAGGGCCAACACATATTTGTCGCCGGGAAAGCCCAACTCAAATCCCAGCCATGTCTGAATCATGTGCGACAGGAGCAGTACAGGAACAGAGATGATCAAACATACCCAAAAACGTTTCCAGAAATCGTCTGCATGATGCCCTGCATGTTTGTCGTGCCCGCCCTGAGAATGGCCTGCATGGTCATGACTGGTTGCCGCATGCTGCTGTTCATGATGATGGTGTTCCATATGTTATTTTATTATGAATGGTCCAGGTTCAGATCGGTGTATTATCACAAATCTATATTTATTCAACCGGGTTCATCACAGCACTTTCAACAACACCAGGAGTACCTGTTTTTTATGTTATCCCCGATACTTGCTTTTAACCAATCTATCTTGCAATTTTATCAGATGTCATATACCGGGTCTCATCAAACATTTCCATAGCTATTAGACTGACCGCCATCAATGGCGATCGTTTGTCCATTTACATAAGAAGCGTCCTCACTCAGTAAAAAAGCGACTACTTTGGCTACTTCTTCGGGTAGTCCCAATCGTTTGGTTGGATTGGCTTTTGCATACTCGGCTTCTGCAGCTTTGGGATCTGCCGGGTTCACCTGGCGGAAAGCTTCTGCCACCATGGGCGTTAGTATGGCTCCGGGAGCGATAGCATTTGTGTTGATCCCATCTTTTCCGTATTCCAGTGCGGCATTTTTCGTCATGCCAGAGACGGCATGTTTACTGGCAACATAGGGAACCTGGTTCAACACGCCCCTGATGCCACCCACTGAAGCCACATTTACAATACGGCCATATTTTTGCTTCTGCATCACCGGAATAACATAACGCATACCATAATAAACCCCCATCAGGTTGATGTCGATCACTTTTTTAAAGATGGCCACATCATACGCTGTCATTTCCGCCTGTTTGCCCTCAATGCCTGCGTTATTATACAGTCCGTCAATACGGCCAAATGCTTTCAGGGTTTCGTCTACATAATTCTTTACCGCTTCTTCTTTAGAAACATCTGCTGTAACAGTAATTATTTTTCCTGTAGGCGATTGTTTGCCAATTTCTTTGCTGGCCTCATTCAGTGCGGTTTCATTAAAATCAACCAGTGTAAGGTTTGCTCCTTTTGAAGCAAGTTCTTTCGCTGCCGCAAGACCAAGTCCCATAGCTGCGCCGGTAACAATGAAGGTTCTGTTTTCAAAATTTTTCATTTCCGTTTATTTTAAGTAGTTAACAATCACTAAAGCACAAATAAACCATCTGGCCGGTTATTTCAACCAGTTGTTCAGATCATCGAGCACGAGGCTACTGATTTCATGTCCTGTCGGGTATTCGTGGTAGGTCAGGGGAATGGCTAATTTTTCCAGGTACTCTTTTGCGGCCCTTGCGTAATAAACTGGCAGTACAGTGTCTTGCACACCATGTGCGATAAAAACTTTAAGACCTTTAAGATAACTCTTTTCCCCCGCAAATACAAATGGTTCGATCTCGTCCAGCAAGCGGCCGCTTAAAGCTATCAGGCCCTGCACTTCATCCGGATGCGTGAGTGCAATACCATAACTCATGATGGCACCCTGGCTAAACCCGCCTATATACACTTCATTTACCTTGTATTGCTGCTTTATCTGCCTGATAAAAGTCAGGATCAGTTCCCTGCTGGATGTTTCCTGCGCCGGGTTGATCACGGGCTTCCCGGTTGAAAAGTCAACCTGGTACCAGGCATACCGACCGGTACCCAGCATGAACTGGCCTCTGGGCGAAATAACATAACTATCCGCCGGTAACCGTTCGGCCAGGCTAAAGAGATCCTGCTCATTACTGCCCACCCCATGTAATAAAATAATGGCCCGTTTTCTTGTCAAGACAAGTTTTGGCTCCCGCACGAGATAGGGCAGGGAAAGTTCCTTACCGGTATCTGTAACTGTTTGACTTATTTCGGAAACAATCATCTTTATACTGTTTTAGTGATAAACGAAGCGCAATCCTTCTGCAAACAAATGACAGGCTGCTCTTATTATCCGAGTCGTACCGATGTCATCGTAAGTGAACCGCCTACGGCTTTATCGTTAAAAAAAGAGATCTTGTCCTTATCGGTCTTGACTCCCAGGGTATACATCAATGGCAGGTAATGCTCTGGCGTTGGGATAGCCAGCATCGCTTCCCTGCCCAAAGCTGTATAATTGATCAGGGATCTATGATCACCGGCCTGTATCAATTCCTTGAACTTATCATTCATTTGTAGGGCCCAGTCATAAGCATATGCTGCATCGTTCAACTTATCCCATGCCACCATCCGAAGATTATGGACCATATTGCCGCTTCCTATAATTAAAACTCCTTTTTTCCGAAGCGCATACAGTTCCTTCGCCAGGTCGTAATGGTATTGGGGGCCTTTGGTATAATCGATGCTTAATTGCAGTACGGGTATATTTGCTTCGGGGTACATATGTCTCACTACTGTCCATGCACCATGATCCAATCCCCAGTCGTGGTCTAATGTTACACTCGCTGAATGCAGCAATTCCACCGTTTCTTTGGCCAGGGCCGGATTTCCGGGAGCATTGTACTGAACATCGAAAAGCGCTTGGGGGAAGCCTCCAAAATCATGTATGGTCTTCGGAAAATCCATAGCCGTTATCCGTGTTCCTTTTGTAAACCAGTGTGCCGAGATGACCAATACTGCTTTTGGCACCGGTATCTCCTTTGCCATCTGTGTCCACCTGCGGCTGAATTCCGTATCCTCAATACCATTCATTGGCGAACCATGACCTACAAAAAGAACAGGCATCCTGTTTTCCTGCTCGGCTAATCCGCCTGTAAAACTTTTGAATGCTGCTAATGTTGTCATACCCACTACTCCTTTTACGATTGTTTTTACAAATTGTATCCTTTTCATTCCAACCGAGATATAGGGTTAATAAGCTGCTGTAAAACGCTGCCGTATATGCCTGGGTGTTTCCAGTTCATCTACTATCGCCACTGCCGTGTCTTCTACAGACAGGATACTTCTTCCGTTATCATCAAAGACCGGGTTCTCCAGTCCAGTCCGATAGGTGCCTTTCCGCACACCCGATGTTCCGGGGTGCATTTCTATTGCCGGGCTTAAAAAGGTCCAGTCCAATTCGGTCTCTTCTGTAAGCAGGGTCAGGTAATCCCTGGCTGCTAATGCGCCTGGTTTTATATCTGCGGGAAACTCTTTGGTGTCTACAACCTGCAGATCCGGGGCAATAAATAAACTGCCTGCCCCACCTACAACAATGAACCGCTTGACTCCCGCATTTGTAACAGCTGCCTGTATACTCTGTGAGCCTTTTAAAAACTCCTGATACAGGTCTGGATTTGTCCATCCCGGGTTATACGCACTGATAACGGCTTCGTGACCAGTGATGGCAGTTTGCAGGGCGGCTTCATCCAATACATTTACAGAAATGACCTTCAGATTTTCTGCGGGTGTTATTTTCCCAACATTCCTGACAATTGCTGTAACCTGGTGCGCTCTCTGCAACAGCTCTCGTAAGATCGCGCTGCCTACAAATCCTGATGCGCCTATTAAAGCTACTTTCATTTTTACTAATTAAGATGATAAATGGTTGTTACTGATAAGATTGATCGCCTGTGCGGGTATTACCGAAATCCACCAACCTGTTTTTGGGGCTGAGTAAATAGTCTACAGAGAATTTACCACTACCGCCCAAAAGCAGCACCAGGTATACCAACAGATAATACAAAGCCGGCTCTTTTACCTTGAAAGGATCTGCTTCATGAATGACAAAAACAGCTACCAGCATAGTGATGATCAGCGGCAGGGTAGCCAGTCTTGTTGCAAAACCGGCTAAGATCAGTACAGAACAGATCACTTCCGCAAAAACAGCAAGACCCAGTGAGGTTTTTGCTCCCAAACCCATCACAGGCGGGAACTGCACCGGATCGCCGGAAAAGAGCATGCTCATTTTAGGTAACCCATGTGTGAGCATCAGAGTAGCGATACCAATCCTGGCGATTAACAATGCAAAGTCTGTGGTACCGGATTCAATATTTCCGCTTATTGTATTTTTCATTCCTGAAAATATTTTGTTTAGTTATTATGGTTTTTGCGTAAATTCTCCATCTGCATGTATACGTACCTCATCGCTGATCATCGGAGCCGGAAAACCGTTTCCTAAAGCAAAATCAGATCTCCTGATCGCCCCTTCCAAATGAAAACCCGCAGTATTGGCTTTCGACATAGGATTTACAACCAGGCCTGTATATTTCAGGTCCATGGTAACCGTTTTGGTAACACCGTGCAGGGTAAGGTTACCGGTAAGCTTGTATTGGTTATTGCCGGTTTTCTTCAGTGAAGTGCTTTTAAATGCCAGTTCAGGATATTTGGCCACATCAAAAAAATCAGCGCTTTTCAGGTGGTTATTTCTTGCTTCCACCCGGGTATCAATAGAAGCCGATTTAGCGGTCAGCTCAAACGAAGCATCACTGAAATCGGATTTCGATGCGTTGATTTTTACATCAAAATCGTTGAAAGTTCCGGAAACACTGGAAATACCCAGGTGCGTTACGGTAAAACCGAGCTGTGAATGCGGGTCATCATTTTCCCAGGTTACGGCTGCGGTTGTGAATGCGGTCAATGCAATAAATGCTGCGAGGATAAGTGTTACTTTTTTCATTAGTTGTTTTTTATTTTTTGTTTATGGTAAGAAGATTAATTGTGTAATATTTTCCAGCCTGCTAACCAGTTATAATTGTATTTCATACCCAGCTGGATTAGCAGCAGTTGCATATTTTCCAGGGTTCTGCTCACGGTCAAGTCACCAGCCACGATCGGATGAAAACCTGCAGTAGCAACTATTTCAGATACTGTCTGTAAAGCCTCCTCCTCATTTCCGGCAATAAACGCATCTACCTGCTTTCCATCAATAACCGGAGTAGAAAAGTCTGCCGCGAATGTGGTATTGAATGCCTTGATCACTTTTGAGCCGGGCAGCAGTTTCTGTAATTCCTCTGCCGCACTGGTATCGGGCGGGGTCACCAGGCCATTGTAATTTCCATTTAAGGGATTGGCAATACTGATCACAATTTTCTGGTTGGCCACTTCCTTTATCTGTGCCGCTATTGCCTTCTCTGCTTCAAACGGAATAGCGAGAATAATGATATCGGCTTCCCAGCTGGCTTCTGTGGTACAAACGGCCGCTTCCACATCAGCAGATGCATTCCGGGACTTGATTCCCTGAACCAATGCCTCCAGTGCAGACTGATCATTCCCCTTTAAAAGCAACCTGTACGGTCCTTTTGCGATTGCTTTGGCAATGGCCGATCCCATATTACCATTGGCACCTATGATCGCTATGGTTTGTTTGGTTTGCATAATTTTTATTTATTACACAAAACTACCTCACAGCGATGCCTGGTTCCATTGCGTTCGGACAAGAAATGGCATTGACGAAAATCAATAAAAAATGTAAATAACTGATTCTGAGTTATTTGCGAATCATTTTTTGACGAACCCGACTCAGGGTTTCCGGGGTGAGGCCCATATAGGAAGCTATCATGTGTTGGGGTACCCGTTGTACGATATTGGGATAGAGATTGATAAAGCCCATGTATCGCTCTTCCAGCGTTGAACTAATGATAGAGGTTAATCTTTTCTGCATGGCAAGGTATGCACCGGTAATATTCAGCCTGGTAAAAGTTTCATATTTGGGCAGTTTCCTTAATAATTCTTCGTGAGCCGACTTGCTTATGAGTACCAGTTCGGCGTCTTCAATAGCATCAATATTGTAAGTGGCAGGTTCATTGGAAAGAAAGCTATAGAGGTCTGAGATCAGCCATCCTTCCAGGCCAAACTGGATGATGTGTTCATTGCCTTTTTCATCCACCGAGTATGCCCTTAATGCTCCTTTTTCAACAAATGCTATGGACTTACAGATGTCTCCTTCCTGCAGCAGGTATTGCTTTTTGCGTAGTTTCTTCGGCGTCAGATACTGTTTTACCAGCGTCTCTTCTTCCTCTGTAAGAGAGATCTTTTCATTGAACTTACGGAAGAATAATTCGTACATCTGAATGAATTGTCTGTAAAGATCCCAAAAAATCTGATTCACCTACCCAATCTGGATGCACTAATTTATTCGGAGCCAATGCCAGCTGCAATATCCCGTATTGCTTCATGATGCAGTTTGCCATAATCCATATAATCCACCATGGAATCAAAAAGTTGAGCTTTTGTACTTGGCGGGTACCCATTGACCATTCGCTATTGCCAACTTCCTACTCACAATTCACGACTCACGATTGACCATTCACCGCAGAGCCGGAGAGAGCAGGGAGGTTCGCAGAGGTTTACTCAACTTTGGCGATTGCGGTTCTCTTGCCTACGCCATTCTCATTAAAAGGCTCTATCTGGAAATAATAGGGCTGATCTTTTTCCATGGCGGAGAAATAGTATTCATTCTTGCCGTATACCATGATGCTGGTATACAATTTGTCTGGTGCCGTTCCGGTGTAGATGGTATAACCGGTTGCTGTGGGGTTCACTTCCCATTTGAGCCAGCTGTTCCGGCGTTCGCTGTCTCCGCGAAGTACCACAAAATGTTTCACTTGATCCGGTACGGCTCCCCCACCTTTTCCAAATACCCGGAGGCCGCTGATGGCAAATTTCCCTGTGGGCATATGTATATTCTCCAGTTTCAGGTAACGGGTTTGTATGGGTTTCAACAGTTCCAGGTACTCGTGCGGCACATCGGTCTTGTTCTGGCTTTTATCTACCAGCAGTTTCCAGTTAATGCCATCCACTGAGCTGTACAGTTTGTATTGATGATAGGTGGTAGTGGATTTACCCATCAGTGTCACGTCCTGGTCGGCATAGTTGATCTGCACGGCATGCACGGCGGATATCGCCCCGAGATCCGTCTGGATCCATTCCCCTTTATCAGCCGTAGCAGCGCT
This sequence comes from Bacteroidota bacterium, assembly GCA_016183765.1. Lineage (GTDB taxonomy): Bacteria > Bacteroidota > Bacteroidia > Chitinophagales > Chitinophagaceae > Sediminibacterium. The sequence goes on along the minus strand of JACPEA010000011.1, from coordinate 689,720 downwards.
CCAGTAGGTCTTAATATCTTCATCCACTGCCAGGTTCGCTGCAAATGCTCCCAGGGTAGAAGATACTTTCACCGGCTTCTGGTAATTCAGCAGCATCCATCCGGTGAACTGTGAATGGCTATGATCTGCTGTTGCGGAGGGAAGATAATGCGGGTAATCACCAAATGCTGTGTTAGCGGATAGGATCCCGTCCTTATCAAACTGTGCTGGCCAGATACCGATGCGTCTTTCAAAATTATTCTTTGAGCCGATCACGATCGTGGACACATGCCACCACTGGTTGTATGGGTCCTGGTAGGTAGCACCATGTCCTGCACCACGGGCAAACCCGCCCGGTTTGTACGAGAAGGGATTATGCGATTGATAGGTGAATGGTCCCATGGGTTTATCAGACACATACACCCCATCACCATAACCACTGAATTCAGTGCCGGGAGCGCCATATTGCAGGTAGTATTTACCGTTGTGTTTGTTTACCCAGGCTCCTTCCATAAAAGGTTTAAGGAAAGTGTTATCGTTATGCTCGCCAAAACGCTCCCAGCCGTGTACAGTATCGTTCAGGCGGATCAGTTCTTTTTTCTCACCGATGGGTTGCAGGGTCTTACGGTCTATTTCCTGTCCGTAGATCGGATAGAAATTGCTGGACCCCCAATACAGGTATACGCGTTTGTCATCATCCACAAAAAATCCGGGATCCCAGGCTCCGGCCTGGAAGGAGTCCACCGCTTCTTTCCACTCGTCTTTCTGCGGGTTGGTGCTCATCCACAATGGGAAATTCTTTTCATGGGTGGAGCCGATCACCAGTAAAGTGTCGCCCAGTACCAGTGTGGCGGGCGCACACAACTCATCATATACTTTGTGCCAGGGTTTGAGGAATTTACGCGATACGAAATGCCAGTTCAGCATATCAGGACTCCACCAGTAACCCCACTGGTTGGTGGAGAACAGGTAATAGTTACCCTTGAACAGGGTAATCACCGGATCGGCTGTTGCCCGGTGTTTTCCCTGCTCCACAAAATTGGGGATGGGACAATACCCATAATCTACATTGATCGGATTACAGTAGGTCTTCTGTTGGGCGTTCACTGCATGGACCATCGCCACCAGTACAACCAGGCAAAAAGCAAAACGTAGTTTCATATAATAAATGTACTATTATTCTCTGCGCCACCTCCCCGCTCTCCCCGCCTCCGCGGTGAAAAAAATCACGCACGGTAGATTGTCTTCAAGCTCTCAGCCTATCCGTTCAGCAACCATTCCTTCAAATCAGCAAAAGAGGCTTTCATGGAGATACTCTTCTTCTCTAACCCGAACAGGTGCTGCGCTGATGCCGGCACTTCGATCTTTTTCCCGATCATAGCTTCTACCGTATCAGGGAACTTGACCGGGTGTGCGGTCTCCAGAATGAATCCTGCCTCCCGGGGATGCCCGGACAGGTATTCCTGCAAAGCATGGTATGCAACGGCGCCGTGCGGATCAAGGATGTACCCATACTGGTGGTACACATCGGCAATGGTCTGACGGGTGGTCTCATCGGTAACCGTATAACCGGAGATCTTTTCCCGGATCGTTTCATATTTATTGCCAAACAGTTCCATGATGCGGATGAAATTACTGGGACTGCCCACATCCATGGCATTGGAGATAGTGGGTACGGCTGTTTTAGCTGCATAATTACCGGTACGCAGGTACTCGGGCACTGCATCGTTCACATTGCAGGCAGCTATAAAATGTTTTACCGGCAAACCACTGATATGTGCCAGCAAACCTGCACAGATATTGCCAAAATTACCGCTCGGTACAGCGATCACAGGGGCTTGTTCCTTATCCTGCCATTGCTGGTAGGCAAAGAAATAATATAACTGTTGCGGCAGCCAACGCGCCACATTGATGGAATTGGCGGATGTAAGCTGTAATGCCTTATTCAGATCAGTATCCATGAATGCATCTTTCACCATGGCCTGGCAATCATCAAAACTACCTGATACTTCCAGCGCTTTGATATTTTGTCCGCAGGTGGTCAACTGTAATTCCTGCACGGGACTCACTTTACCCGAAGGATAGAGGATCACCACTTCCACACCTTCCACACCCAAAAAACCATTGGCCACGGCGCCGCCGGTATCACCCGAAGTGGCTACCAGTACAGTAACCTTGCCTGTTGCCTGTTGCGAAAAATAACCCAGGCAGCGGCTCATGAAACGTGCCCCTACATCCTTGAAAGCCAGGGTAGGTCCATGAAACAGTTCCAGCGAAGAGATCTGTTCATTCACTTTCACCAGCGGAAAATCGAACCCGATGGTTTCAGAAACGATACGGAACAGGCTTTTCTCATCAATGGTATCGCCCACATAAGGTTGCATCACCAGCATGGCCAGTTCTTCCCGGGTATAATCGTTACAATTTTTGATGATCAGCGGGTCTACCGTTGGAATGGTTTCGGGGAAATACAATCCTTTATCCGGAGCCTGTCCCTGGATGGTGGCTTCACGGAAACTGACATTGGGCGCTTGTTTATTGAGACTGTAGTAATGCATAGTAAATGGACAATGGTGAAGGGTGAATATTACTGATCAATGAAACGTACACCGGTGCAATTGATCGTAGTGACATAGGTATGGTGATCGAGTGATAGCTTCTCGTACACAGCATGCATTTGTGCCTGCACCTCTTTGGCGGTAGCTTCGTCTTTGCTCAGCATGAAAATGGAAGGACCGCTGCCTGAGATGCCGCCTCCCAGTGCGCCGGCTTCGCGACTGTTCTTTTTAATATTGTCAAAACCAGGGATCAGGATACTTCTGACCGGTTCGATCAACACATCTTCCAGGGAACGTCCAATGAGATCATAATCTTTTTGCAACAAGCCTGCTACCAGGCCAGCAATATTACCCCACTGGCGAATCGCGTCTTTCAGCAGTACCTGCTGTTTTAAGATACCGCGCGCATCTGCCGTTCTTACTTCTATCTGGGGATGTACAATGGTCACATATAATTCCGGCACGCTGAGTGGGACAATATCCAGCGGAAAGATGGATCGGATCAGTGTTACGCCCCCGTAAATGCAGGGTGCAATATTATCGGCGTGTTTGACGCCCGATGCCACTTTCTCTCCATTCATCGCAAAACGAACCAGGTCCTGTTTGCTGAAACGATCGTTCAGTAAACGATTGGCGGCAACCACAGCGCCCGCAGAACTTGCTGCGCTGGAACCCACACCACTGCCGGGTTTGATATGTTTACAGATAGCCAGCTCGAAACCGGTCGGTTCCGGTATTTCTTCCAGCATGGCCAGCAAAGCTGCTCCGGCCACATTCAATTCGGGTTGGGTGGGCAGGTCATATGCATCCAGGTTGACGATGGATACACCGGGTTTATCGGAAAAGCGGATATGCATCTCATCGTACGGTTCATTCACCGCAAAACCGAGCACATCAAAACCGCAGACCATATTGGCAACCGTTGCCGGTGCATGTACCGTTATGATCTCACCACCCTCGTTACCGAAAGGGGAATAAAAAAATGTATTGCTGCAAAACAGTCTCATATGAATCTTTTTTGTTTCACCGGTCAACGCCAAAAAGCTGGCCTGTGAAACAGGTTCCTCATCTCGCTACCCGGATGATATCGGCAAACACACCACTCGCCGTTACATCGGCGCCGGCGCCGGCACCTTTGATCACCAACGGCTGTTCGGGATACCGCTCTGTGTAGAACAAGACGAGGTTGTCTTTACCGTACAGGTGATAGAAATCAGAATCCGCAGGTATGTGCTGTAATCCTACCGATGCTTTTCCGTTCTCATATTGTGCCACGAATTTGAGTTTGCAATTCTTATTGGCAGCTGCCTGATAAAGGGCCTGGAAATGGGCTTCCTGTTTTTCCATTTCTGCATAGAAATCTTCCACACTTCCTTCAAAGCAGGAGGCGGGCAAGAAGTATTCGTTGCTGATATCTTCCATCTCCAGTTGCTGACCGGCTTCCCTGGCCAGGATCATGATCTTACGCATCACATCGGTGCCACCCAGGTCAAGCCTCGGATCCGGCTCTGTATACCCTTCTTCCTGTGCCTTGCGTACCACCTGCGCAAACGGGCGTGTGGCATCATAGTGGTTGAATACGAAATTGAGCGTGCCGGACAATACGGCCTGTATCCGGTTCACCTGGTCGCCGCTGCGTAAGAGATCGTTCAAAGTGCCGATCACCGGCAGACCTGCGCCCACATTGGTTTCGAACAGGAAAGAAGTATTGTACTCGCGCGATAATGATTTCAATTTCTTATACGACGCATACGATGACGAAGCAGCAATTTTATTACAGGCCACCACAGAAATACTTTTCTCCAGCAAAGACCCATACACAGATGCCACTTCCGCATTAGCGGTAACATCCACGAATACACTGTTGCGTAAATTCTTTTGGATGATCTGTTGTACAAAGTCATGGATATTGCCCTGTTGCGCCTGCTGCAGGTCCTGTTTCCAGTCGGCCAGGTTCACCCCTTCTTCGTTGATCAGGATACGCTTGCTGTTGGCCAAGCCCGTGATCTGGATCTGCAGGCGCAGATGATCCTGCAGGTATTTGAATTGTTTCTGGATCTGCCCTATGAGTTTACCTCCCACATTACCGGTTCCGGCAATGAATACGTTCAATTGTTTATAAGTGGTTTCGAAAAACTCTTCGTGTAATACATTGATCGCTTTTTTAACATCAGCGGAAGATAATACCGCCGATATGTTCTTTTCGGATGAACCCTGGGCAATGGCCCTTACATTGATGCCGTTCCTGCCCAGCACACCGAACATTTTACCGCTGATGCCGGGGTGACTCTTCATCTGTTCGCCTACCAGTGCCACGATAGATTGCCCTGTTTCTACTTTCAGCGGATCTACTTTTCCGGAACGGATCTCGTGGTCAAACGCGTGGTCGATAGCACGTTTCGCCTTGTCGGTATCAGCTTCGTTGATACCCACACAGATCGAATGTTCTGAAGAGCTTTGGGTGATCAGGATCACATTCACTTTTTCCAGTGCCAATGCCTCGAACAAACGTTTGGAGAAACCGGGAATGCCGACCATTCCGCTTCCTTCCAGGCTTAACAGGCTGATGCGGTTGATACTGGAAATACCGCGGATAAAACTATCGGGCGTAACGGCCGATTCATGCTCTACCAATGTTCCGAAGTCGTCCGGCGCAAATGTATTCTTCACCCAAACGGGGATCTGTTTTTTCATCACCGGTTGTATGGTAGGCGGGTAAATGATCTTGGCGCCGAAATGCGACAACTCCATGGCTTCCTGGTAAGAGATGCGCTGGATGGGTCTGGCATTCTGCACCAGCCTGGGATCGGCGGTCATCATACCGCTCACATCTGTCCAGATCTCCAGCGCGCTGGCCTGTACGGCAGCTGCATAGATAGCACCGGTATAATCGGAACCGCCACGACCCAGCGTAGTGGTATTTCCATGGGTATCACTTGAAATAAATCCCGGTGCTATATATAGTTGATGTGGATTAATCTTGAGATAATCCTGGATATTTTTCTCTGTCTGCACAAAATCCACCACTGCATTGCCGTGGCTGGAATTGGTAATGATCAGTTTGCGTGAATCGAGCCAATGTTGGTTCACTCCGAGCGACTGGAACTTTGCCGAGATCATCATGGAAGACAATAGCTCTCCATAACTTACGATACGGTCTTTGGTGCGCGCAGATAATTCACCGAGCAGGAATACGCCATCGCAGATCCCTTCCAGTTCATTGAACTGTTGTTTTAGCAGGCTGAGTGTTGCGCTCTGCTGTTGTATGGGCAGGAGTTCACGCACAGTATCGAGGTGGCGGTTTTCCATCTCTTTCAATAACTGTTTATAGGCTTCATCTGCATGCGAAGCCAGTTCACCGGCATGTAACAGGTTGTCCGTAATGCCTCCCAGTGCAGACACTACAAGAATCGTAGCTTCTTTCTGTATGGAAGACTGTACAATACTGACTACCCTGTTGATGTTTACTGAATTGGCTACAGAGCTACCGCCAAATTTTAATACCTGCATATCTGGATACTTGTTGCTTGAATAAATGTTTTGAAAATAGGATACTGGTTCCCCTGGGAAGAACAGCTATAACAGCCCGAAGATGATATGATACTGTATAACCCCTTACAGGGTTGTAATGGTAATAATAGCAGTTGCGAACAGCGGGGCTGTTGCTATGGCGGACATGATATGTAACTGCTGTAATGGCATCTTTTGCTAAGCGTGATCTAAGATAATTAAAAAATATGTTCATTATACGAGATAACCGAACAAATTATCATTCTGCTTCAACTCAGTATAGTTGATATGATAACGGTTCAGGTTTTCCAACAGTGTTTCATAATCATGTTTCGACTTCAGCTCTATGCCTACCAATGCAGGGCCGGTTTCTTTATTATGTTTCTGCATATATTCAAAACGGGTAATGTCATCACCGGGACCGAGTACATGGTTTACAAACTCTTTTAAAGCACCCGGCCGCTGGGCAAAACGGATCAGGAAATAATGCTTCAGTCCTTCGTACTGCAGTGAACGCTCCTTGATCTCCTGCATGCGGTCGATATCGTTGTTACTGCCGCTTACCACACAAACGATGGTTTTCCCTTTGATCGCATCAGCGTAATCATCCAATGCGGCTATGGATAATACCCCGGCCGGTTCTACCACGATCGCGTCTTCGTTGTACAACTGCAGGATGGTGGTACAGACTTTACCTTCCGGTACCAGGTGCATATCGTCCAGCACATCTTTACAGATATCGAAAGTGATATCTCCCACACGTTGCACGGCAGCGCCGTCTACAAAACGTTCAATATTCTCGATCGTAACAGGATGTCCGGCTTTTAAGGCTTCAGACATAGATGGTGCACCCTCGGGTTCCAGGCCGATGATCTTTGTTCTGGGAGAAAATGTTTTGAAATAAGCGCCAATACCCGCAGCCAATCCGCCGCCGCCAACCGGCACAAATACATAATCAATATCCGACCTGTCTTCCATGATCTCCATAGCTACCGTTGCCTGTCCTTCAATGATACGCAGGTCATCAAATGGCGGGATAAAGGTCATCCCATGTGCCAGTGTATATTCTTTGGCCGCAAAAGCGCAATCATCAAAAGTATCACCCGTAAGCACCACTTCTATAAAGCCCTCTCCGAACATTTTGGTCTGGTTCACTTTCTGGTTGGGTGTAATGATGGGCATGAATACCACCCCTTTCACATTCAGTTTTTTGCAGCTATAGGCAAAACCTTGCGCATGGTTACCCGCACTGGCACAGACCACCCCTTTCTGCAACTGCTCCTGCGGGAGGCTACTCATCATATTATAGGCTCCACGAAGTTTATACGATCGTACCACCTGCAGGTCTTCCCGTTTCAGGAAAACATCACACTGGTATTTGCGCGATAAGTTGTGGTTATACGTAAGCGGGGTACGGTTCACTATCTTCTGTAAACGTTTTCTGGCGCTTTCAAAATCCAGTGTGGGGGTTGCGGTACTTGATCGGGTATCCATATCGGTCTTTTTTCTCATCCCCGGCGCTTTCTCTTATTAAGAGAAAGCGCCAGGGACAAGTCAGGTTATTTTGCTGGCTGGTTCTCTGGACGTAAACTTCTTACGGTCCTTCCTGCCTGCCATATTTCACTATCATGCAATTCTTTCAATTCAGCATCCAATTTTTCGCGGTAGTCGGGTTTGCTGTTGCTTTCAATCGACTTGGCGGCTTCTTTACCGGCAGCTACACTCTCGTACAATTCTGTAAATACGGGTAAGGTAGCATCGCGGAACTTCTTCCACCAATCCAATGCACCACGCTGTGCGGTGGTAGAGCAGTTGGCATACATCCAGTCCATCCCGTTCTCAGCCACCAGCGGCATCAACGATTGTGTCAACTCTTCTACAGTTTCATTGAAAGCTTCAGAAGGCGAATGTCCTTTGGAACGCAACACCTGGTACTGTGCTGCAAAAATTCCCTGGATGGCACCCATCAGTGTACCACGCTCACCGGTAAGGTCACTGTATACTTCTTTTTTAAAGTTGGTCTCGAACAGGTAACCGGAGCCAATAGCGATACCCAGTGCTACCACCCTTTCAAAAGCACGACCGGTAGCATCCTGGAAAATGGCATAACTGCTGTTCAGTCCACGACCCTGTAAAAACATCCTGCGCAGTGAAGTACCTGAACCTTTGGGAGCCACCAGGAATACATCCACATCAGCCGGAGGTATGATACCTGTCTGGTCATTATACGTGATACCAAAACCATGAGAGAAATACAATGCTTTACCGGGGGTCAGGTGTTTTTTCACAGTTGGCCACATGGCTATCTGCGCCGCATCGCTCAACAGGTAACAGATAATGGTTCCTTTCTGAAGGGCTTCTTCAATTTCGAATAAGGTTTGTCCGGGTACAAATCCGTCCTGTACTGCTTTGTCCCAGCTTTTAGAATTTTTGCGCTGACCCACGATCACATTGATACCGTTTTCTTTCTGGTTCAAAGCCTGTCCAGGACCCTGTACACCGTAACCGATCACGGCCACCACTTCATCCTTCAATACCTGCTGTGCTTTCGCCAGCGGAAATTCTTCGCGTGTCACTACATTTTCTTCTACCCCACCAAAATTTAATTTTGCCATTTTGTAAAATTTAACTGTTAATTGGTTTAGTTGTTATTGGTTGATTTGTTGTTATGTTGATTTTCATTTCCTGATCGACACCCTGTTTGTTTGTGAATGGGCAATTGTCAAAGATGAATTCTTACCAAGTCAAGCCCTATTGACCATTCACTATTGACAATTCACCAATACCATCCACCTTCCTCACATCGAAAACACTTCATCCTGTTTATCCAGGTATTCATTCTCTACCAGTTCTTCTCCCGGTTCTGCCTGTTCAAACTCTTTCAGTTTTTCATGAAAGCCCTTGCTCTGTTTGATGATGGCCACCCTGGCGCTGCGTACGAATTCGATCAGTCCATAGGGAGCCAGCACTTCTACCAGCCTGTCGGTCTCCTCACGGTGACCACTGGTTTCAAAAATGGTATAGTCCTTACGGATCACCACCGCTCTTGCACCATACTCGCGCAGCAGCCGTTCCACTTTCACTTTTTCAGCGATCTCGTCGGTAGGCACTTTATACAAAGCCAGTTCCTGCCAAACGATCTCCTCGTTGTTATTGTAGTACGCTTTCAGCACTTCCACCTGCTTTTCTATCTGGCGGGCCAGTTTACGTACCACTTCTTCCGTTTCATGAATCACGATGGTAAAACGATGTATACCTTCCGCTTCGGAAGGAGATGTGTTCAGGCTCTCAATATTGATCTTCCTGCGCGAGAACATAGTTGCAATACGAACCAGCAAACCAATATGGTTCTCGGTATATACGGTTATGGTAAATTCCTGTTTTGTCATATTCACCCCCTGATCCCCTCGCGGGGAATTAGTTAAATAATACAATCTTTATTGATTGATACGTTATCCGGCCAGTCTATTTCAGCCTTACTTCACTTACACTGCAACCCTGCGGCACCATCGGGAACACATTGTTCTCCTTGCCCACCATCACTTCCAGCAGGTAAGAACCTTTGTGATCGAGCATGGCCTGTAAAGCTGCTTTCAGACCGGAACGGTCGGTGACCTTATTGCCAGCAATACCGTATCCTTTGGCTACCATCACAAAATCCGGGCTGACTATATCTACAAACGAATAACGCCTGTCGTTGAACAGCTGCTGCCACTGGCGCACCATTCCGAGGAACTCATTGTTCAGGATCAGGATCTTTACATCCACTCCTGTTTGCATGATGGTTCCCAGTTCCTGTATCGTCATTTGCATACCACCATCACCAATGATGGCGATCACGGTCCTGTCCGGCGCCCCGAACTTGGCGCCGATAGCAGCGGGTAAACCAAAGCCCATGGTACCCAATCCGCCGGAAGTGATATTGCTCTTGCTCTGGTTGAACTTGGCGTAGCGGCAGGCCACCATCTGGTGCTGGCCCACATCGGTAACAATAACGGCATCGCCACCGGTAAGCTCGTTCAGGATCCTCATCACTTCACCCATTGTCATTTTTTCGGTAGAGGGATGCAGTTCTTCAAAAATGACTTCCTTATTCTCCTCGGCATCGCAGGCACGGAATTTCTCCACCCACTGCGGATACACTTTGGCTTCTACCAGTTTTGTCAGCATGGGCAGGGTTTCCTTACAATCACCCCAAACACCTACGGTTGCTTTCACATTTTTGTCTATCTCCGACGGATCTATATCCAGGTGAATCACTTTAGCCTGCTTAGCGTATTTATCCAGCCGCCCGGTAACACGGTCATCAAAACGCATACCCACAGCTATCAGTACATCGCACTCATTGGTCATTACATTCGGACCATAGTTCCCATGCATACCCAACATGCCTACATTCAATGGATGATCGGTGGGTAACGCGCTCAACCCTAAAATGGTCCAGGCTGCAGGAATGCCTGCTTTTTCAATAAAGGTTTTAAATTCTTTTTCCGCTTTACCCAGTATCACACCCTGGCCAAAAACCACGAATGGTTTTTCTGCTGCATTGATCAGCCGGGCCGCTTCTTCAATATATTCTTTCCGGACAATGGGTTTGGGGCGATAACTGCGCACATGGTTACAAGGTGTATACCCTTCGTAACGGAATTTCTGTACCTGTGCGTTCTTGGTAATATCTATCAATACAGGTCCAGGCCTGCCGCTACGGGCAATGTAAAAAGCCTTGGCCAGTACAGCAGGTATCTCTGTGGCATCTGTTACCTGGTAATTCCATTTGGTAACCGGAGTCGTAATATTCACCACATCGGTTTCCTGAAAAGCATCTGTTCCCAGCAAGTGTGCAAATACCTGCCCGGTAATGGCAACCACGGGCGTACTGTCGATCATCGCATCGGCCAAACCGGTGACCAGGTTGGTGGCACCGGGACCACTGGTAGCAAATACCACACCCACATTATCGGATGCACGTGCATAACCCTGTGCGGCATGTATACCCCCCTGTTCATGACGGACCAGGATATGTTTCAGTTTATCGTTATAATCATACAGTGCATCATAGATGGGCATGATAGCGCCACCTGGATAACCAAAAATGGTAGTTACCCCCTCTGCAATGCAGGCTTCCAGTACCGCCTGGGAACCGGTCAGTTCATCCCCTTTCGCGGAAGAGATCACCTGGGGTTGCGGGCCGGTCGTTGTTTTTATTTGCGCAGTTGTACTCATACAATCTGTTTTTTTGGATTCAGTTGAAAATTCTGTTGTTAACTCTCATCGGTCACACAGCCTTCCGAAGCATCTTTTACCTGTTTGGCATATTTGTACAGGAGACCCTTGGTGGCTTTTAAGGCAGGCTGTTCCCAACTGACTCGGCGCCTGTTTATCTCTTCTTCACTTACTTTCAGTGTCATTTTTTTGGTGGCTACATTCAGTTCAATGATGTCGTTGTCCTGTACAATGCCTATCAGTCCGCCATTGTATGCTTCGGGCGTTACATGTCCTACCACGAATCCGTGCGTACCACCGCTGAACCTTCCATCGGTGATGAGTGCCACACCTTTACCCAGTCCCGCACCAATAATAGCTGATGTGGGTTTCAGCATCTCCGGCATACCCGGCGCGCCTCTCGGACCTACGTAACGGATCACCACCACATCGCCATGTTTGATACGGCCGCTGTTGATGCCGTTTATGAGCTCATGTTCCCCATCGAACACACGTGCCGGGCCTTCAAATAATTCACCTTCCTTACCACTGATCTTGGCCACACTGCCACCCTCGGCAAGGTTACCGTACAGGATCTGTAAATGACCGGTTGCTTTCACGGGTGTTTCTACAGGCAGGATGATCTGCTGTTGCACAAAATCCAGATCTGGCGCACTGGCCACATTTTCAGCGATCGTTTTGCCGGTTACGGTCAGACAATCCCCATGCAGCATTCCTTTTTGCAATAAGTATTTCATCACCGCAGGTACGCCACCGTATTGATGGAGGTCCTGCATCAGGTATTTACCGCTGGGTTTAAAATCGGCCAGTACAGGAACCTTATCGCTGATGCGCTGAAAATCGTCCTGGGTCAGTTCTACATCCACACTCTTGGCCATGGCGATCAGGTGCAGCACCGCATTGGTACTGCCACCCAGCACCATTACCAGGGTGATCGCATTCTCGAACGCTTTACGCGTCATGATATCCCTGGGTTTGATATCTTTTTCCAATAACAGCCTGATGGCTTTACCTGCTTCCAGGCATTCCTGGTGTTTCTCTTCGCTCAACGCAGGATTGGATGAGGAATAAGGCAAACTCATGCCCAATGCCTCAATGGCCGATGCCATGGTGTTGGCTGTGTACATACCACCGCAGGCGCCTGCCCCGGGACAAGCATGTTTTACAATACCCTTGAAGTCTGCTTCGTCAAGGTTACCGGCGAGTTTTTGTCCCAGCGCTTCAAAAGCAGAGACGATGTTCAGGTCCTGCCCCTTGTAATGCCCCGGTGCAATGGTACCGCCATACACCATGATGGCTGGCCGGTTCAAACGGCCCATCGCAATAATGGAACCCGGCATGTTTTTATCACAACCCGGCAATGCGATCAGAGCATCATAATACTGTGCGCCGCAAACGGCTTCAATGGAATCTGCAATAATATCCCTGCTCACCAGGGAGTAACGCATACCATCGGTACCATTACTCATGCCATCACTCACACCGATGGTGTTAAAGATCAACCCTACCAGGTCGTTCTCCCATATACCTTTTTTCACCAGCTGTGCCAGGTCGTTCAGGTGCATATTACAGGTGTTCCCATCGTATCCCATGCTCACCACACCTATCTGTGCTTTTTTCAGGTCTTCATCGGTCAGACCGATGCCGTAATACATGGCCTGTGCGGCAGGCTGCGTTACATCCTGCGTTAATGTTTTGCTGTACTGATTGATTTCTTTTGCCATTTTTTCAACGATATATCTTTGTTCAACTTTACTTGTGTCACTCACTTTTGCTTCCGGCAATCCTATTCAACACCGGTGATCTCGTTCACCGCTACATTTTTTCGCTCCACTACCAGGTCCTTATAGGCCAGTTGTATGGTACGGCTCACGGTTTTTTCCCAGGGCAGCGCAAAGGGTTTGTCATCCAGCGATTCCATACCGATCACTTCCGCTGCTGTACCGCAGAAAAAAGCGGCATCGGCGCCATACATAGCTTCTTTGGTGAACAGTTTCTCTTCCACCGGTATGTTCAGTTCGGCGCATAATTCCAGCACAGTGGCCCTGGTGATACCCGGAAGAATATTGCCTAATGCCGTGGTGTAAAGGCGACCGTCTTTTTCGTAAAACACATTTGCTCCGGGACCTTCCGCCACATTGCCGTTCATATCACCCAGCAGGGCTTCATCAAAACCATTGGCCTTGGCTTCCTGGCTTGCCAGGATGGAATTCACATAATGACCAGCTGCTTTGGCATGTATCTTAAAACCTTTCGGGTTAGGCCGCTGAAAGGAAGAACTCATTACACGCAGGAGCTTATCACCCAAAAATGGCGCCATCTCCCATACCTCTATTACAATGAACGATTCCGTGTTCCGGTTAAAACTCATATTGGCCGGGGCGTATACTACCGGGCGGATATAAGCGTCCTGCAGTTTGTTCTGTAACAGCAGTTCGTACGTGGCTTCGATCAGTTCAGCGGCCGACCAGTGGTACGGCATATTCAATGATTCTGCAGAAACCTTTAACCGCTCAAAATGTTCTTCCGCCTTGAAGATCCTGGTTTCACCGGTAAGGGCCCTGTAAGAACGGATGCCTTCAAACACAGAATAGCCATAATGGAACGACTGGCTATAGTAATCCATTTTAGCCTCCGCCGCTTTTACAAAAGCTCCATTGAGGTAAAGTACCGTATGCCCGTTGTAATAGTTTGCCATATATTTTTTTGTTCTTTGTTACAGTGCTGAAAAACAAAGCCCCGCCTTTTTGGAGGCGGGGCTTATATGCTTAGTATCTTTTACCTAATATAAACTCATCCTCCATGCAGGGCAGGAATAATAATGACGATCACAATCGCAATGACTGTAATAACCGTGTTCGCATTATGTATACTGCTTCTTAACATGGATGAGCTGTTAGCACAAAAGTACTCCCACCACCGCAAAAAACAAAGAACTATTTTATGTATTCTAAAAACACGCGCGTATTATTTACGAACGTGTGTAAGTTATTATATGATCGTAGACTGGTTCAGACTCGCGTTACTGCTGCGTCTGCCGCCATCTCTATGCCGTTCGATATGGTCTGCGATCAGGTCGCCGATCGCTGTTGTTGCATAGTTGTTGATCGGGTCCACGTCTTTTGAAACAAAACCATGCGACAGTGTCCAGCTCACCGCTTCCCTTACAGCATTGGCCTCATTGATCAGACCAAAATGATCCAGCATCATGGCAGCAGAGAGGATGGAACCCAGCGGGTTAGCGATATCTTTACCGGCTGCCTGCGGATAGGAACCGTGAATGGGCTCGAACAATGCAGTCTTATTACCCACAGATGCAGAAGGCAGCAGGCCCAGCGAACCGCTGAGTACACTGGCTTCATCGCTGATGATATCACCAAACATATTCTCCGTGAGCACCACATCAAACTGGGCGGGGTTCAGAATGATCTGCATAGCGGCATTATCAACAAACATGTAATCCACAGTTACATCTGCATACTGTGCCGCTATCTCCTGGATCACTTTGCGCCAGAGGCGGGAGGTTTCCAGTACATTGGCCTTATCTACCAGTGTCAGTTTTTTCTTTCTTTTCTGTGCATACTGAAAAGCCAGGTGTGCCACCCTTTCTATCTCAGGTTTGGTGTACACGCAATCATCAGAAGCCCTTGTCTGGTCTTCACTCAACTCTTTCTTGCCAAAATAGATACCACCCGTCAACTCGCGGAAGATCACGAAATCGATCCCTTTCAGCTGTTTGGTTTTCAGGGGGGATAAATGATGTAACGTATGATAGGTGGTAATGGGCCGGATATTGGCGAACAACTGCAGTTCCTTGCGCAGCTTCAGCAAACCCTGTTCAGGCCTTACTTTGGCAGTCGGATCGTTATCATATTTAGGGTGGCCGATGGCGCCAAATAAGATCGCATCGCTGTCCAGGCAGGTGGCGATGGTGTCGTCGGGCAAAGGATTGCCGGTTTTGTCTATCGCGTCTGCCCCCATGATACCATAGTTGTAATGGAACACATGCCCGAAACGGTGTGCAACGGCATTCAACACTTTGATGGATTGCTGGGTCACTTCCGGGCCAATGCCATCTCCTAATATTACTGCGATCTTCTTTTCCATATCAGATAGTATTTCTTATTTTTTATGCGGCAACCCTTCCCTGCTCCAGCTCCAGTGAGCGGGTAACACAGGATGGGATCTCCTCTTTATAATGACTCACATAGATCAGCGTTTTCTGCATCTCTACACAGATCGTATCCACCAATGCAATAAAACGGGCGCACAAGTCACTGTCCAGTCCCTGGCAGGGTTCATCCAGGATCAGCAATGGCGGGTTCTTCACCAATGCCCTTGCCAGTAATACCAATCGCTGCTCCCCACTGGATAACTGGCGGAATGATTTTTGTACAAGGGCAGTGATGTCCAGCAATGCCATCCACTGGTTGACAATAGAACGCTGTTGCTGTGATAACTGCCTGAACAAACCAATGGTATCAAACAAACCCGAAGCCACTACCTCGAATGCGGTGGCGGCGGCGTCAAAATAATGGTGTAACTCGGGCGATACATAACCGATCTTCTGTTTGATATCCCAGATACTTTCTCCGCTACCCTTCCTTTTATCGAACAGATAAATCTCATTGGCAAATGCCTGTGGATTATCGCCATTTACCAGGCTCAACAGGGTAGATTTACCCGAACCATTATGACCGGATACACTCCAGCGCTCTCCCTTCTTCACTTCCCAGTTAATGGTATCCAGGATAATACGGTCATGGTATACCACCGAAGTGTTCACCATGCGTATGGCCACAGAAAAATCGGGATAGGAATAGGCAGGTGGTATGGTTTTACAGGAAGTGATGAATGTATCACTAAACAATAAAGATTGTTTTGCCACAGAACGGCCAAGGTCGTGATCCTGGCGGGAAAATATGGCTCCCAGTTTACCATCCGACAATTCTGCCACATGAGTTACCGAAGCCGGAATATCAGAAGGGGCAGTTACCAGCAGGTAATGGATACCCTGTTCCGAAAGGTTATCCAGGATGGTATTCAGCATCTGTCTTGCAGTTATATCCAATCCGGTATACGGATTATCGAGCAGCAGCCATTCGGCATTCTGCAGCACGGCTTTGGCCAGCTGGAATCTTTTGTGTTCGCCATTTGATAACTGGATCAGGCGGGTATTACTGATATGGCTGATTCCCAGCTGAGCCAGCGTTTCAGCGACAGCCGTTTTATCTGCACCTGTTTCTTCCAAAGCTTCCAAAACGGTCTGCGCGTCTTCGGAATCGTTTGAATTGAATCTTTGCTGGTAATAAAAAGAGTTGAGATTGGAAAGGTTCTTAAACTGGTGCTGTTGTGTAATAACAGCCATCCTGGGTGTGCTTCCATTCTGAAAGCGGATGCTGCCGCTGCCAAAACATTGGCCGGCCAGGGCTTTGATCAAAGTGGTCTTGCCGGATCCGGATGCGCCGATCACCGCCAGTTTTTCTCCTGACTGTATGGTAAACGACAGCTCCTGCAACACAGGCCGACCCGACAGTTGTACTGTAAGTCCGTTTACCTGCAAAAGAGGAGAAGCTGTCATGACAAAGGATTAAGATTGTAACTGCGTTTCAAAAGCTTCTATCTGCGCTTTATGGCTGATGAGATAATCGATATCATCATACCCGTTCAAAAGGCAGGTTTTCTTATACCTGTTAATATCAAACACCTCCTGTGTGCCGGTTGCATCAATGGTGATGGTCTGCGCGGCTACGTCGATCGTCAAGCTTGCCTCATTACCCAGTGTAAACAATTCTGCCAGGAAAGCATCGCTCACTTTTACCGGCAGCACACCGTTGTTCAGGGCATTGTTACGGAAGATATCTGCAAAAAAACTGGATACCACCGCTTTGAACCCATAATCCTGCAGGGCCCAGGCAGCATGTTCGCGGGATGAACCACAACCAAAATTCTTTCCCGCCACCAGTATCTCTCCGCTATATTGCTGTTGATTCAACACAAAATCCGGTTTTGGTTTGCTTTCATCATTATCAACATAACGCCAGTCGCGAAACAGGTTCTTACCAAAACCCTCACGGGTAGTGGCTTTTAAGAACCTTGCCGGAATGACCTGGTCCGTATCCACATTCTCTATTGGCAGCGGAACAAAACGGCTATGTATTGATTTCAATGGTTTCATATATATAACCCCTTCGGGAAAATTTTATTTTGATGAGATAGTCTGCTTCCGTCTGACTTCAGGAAACAGCGGGCAATTCCCTTACATCCGTTACTACACCGGTTATGGCTGCAGCTGCGGCTGTTAAGGGACTGGCCAATAGTGTTCTGGCGCCCGCACCCTGGCGGCCTTCAAAATTCCGGTTACTGGTACTGATACAGTATTCGCCTGCGGGGATCTTGTCTTCATTCATGCCCAAACAGGCGCTGCAACCCGCCTGACGTATTTCAAACCCCGCTTCGCGGAATACTTTATCCAGTCCTTCGGCCTGTACCTGCCGTGACACCTGTTGTGAGCCGGGAACGATCATCACCTGCACATTAGGGTTTTTCTTTCTCCCCTTCACCAGTGATGCTACCTGGCGCAGGTCCTCGATACGTGAATTGGTACAACTGCCGATGAACACATGCTGTACCGGCATACCCAGTAAGGCTTTGCCCGATTCAAGTCCCATATAGGTCAATGCCTTGGTAATATTATTTCGTTCACCTTCGTCGGTGATATGATCCGTTACCGGGATCTTTCCATTGATGGCGATACCGAGTCCGGGATTGGTGCCATAAGTGATCATGGGCTGAATATCGGCCGCGTTGATCCGGATCTCTTTATCGAATACCGCATCCGCATCGCTATACAGTTCTTTCCATTCGGCCAGTTTTTTGTCCCACCGGGCAAGTCCCGGTGCAAACTGACGGCCTTTGATATAATCGAAAGTGGTCTGGTCCGGAGCGATCATACCGCCACGGGCGCCCATCTCGATACTCATATTACAGATCGTCATCCTTGCTTCCATCGATAAGGCGCGGATGGCAGAACCGGCATACTCTACAAAATAACCGGTAGCGCCACTGGCCGTTATCTGTGCAATGATGTACAGGATAATATCTTTCGATACCACACCCGGCTGCAATTCACCGTCGATGGTGATGCGCATTAGTTTGGGTTTGTTTTGCAGCAGGCACTGCGATGCAAATACCATTTCCACTTCGCTGGTTCCGATACCAAAAGCGATGGAACCGAAAGCGCCATGTGTGGAAGTGTGACTGTCGCCGCAAACGATCGTCATTCCGGGTTGCGTAATGCCCAGCTCCGGACCGATCACATGTACAATCCCCTGGAAAGGGTGACCCAGACCATACAATTCAATATGATGTTTTTTGCAATTTTCAATGAGTTGCTGAACCTGTAAACGGGAGAGTTCATCTTTAATGGGTAAATGCTGGTTCAACGTAGGCACATTATGATCGGCTGTGGCTACCACCTGTTGCGGACGGAATACGGTAAGACCTCTTTTCTCAATGCCGGCAAATGCCTGTGGACTGGTTACCTCGTGTATAAAGTGTTTGTCGATATACAGTACCGAGGGACCCTCTTCAACCTGTTGTACTACGTGTTTGTCCCAGATCTTATCAAATAATGTCTTTGCCATACGAAATTTAAATTAAGCGTGGTGTAGAAACACCACGCTACTCAAACTAAAACTATACTGATGAGAAAATCCTAAGCGATGGCCGGCTCTGCCTGGTAGGCTTTTGCCAGCTGGTGCAGGTCATCCTCCTCAACTTCCTTTTTCTTATCTGCCACCTGCAAAAATGATTCATAGAGAACATCTATATCGTTGCGTGTAAATGCATAACCGATCTTCTGGAAACGGTGTGCCAGCGCACTGCGGCCGCTCCTGGCTGTAAGTACGATCTTACTGCCTCCTGCCCCTACTTCTTCGGGGTTAATGATCTCGTAAGTAAGTGAATCCTTCAAAAAGCCATCCTGGTGTATTCCGGATGAATGTGAGAACGCATTGGCGCCCACAATGGCTTTGTTCAATTGCACAGGCACCCGCATGGTATCAGCCACTTCGCGACTGAGCGGGTTCAGCATTCGGGTATTGACATGGGTATATAAACCCAGGTGTTTGTGTTGTTTCAGCACCATCACCACTTCTTCCAGTGAAGTATTCCCGGCCCTTTCGCCCAGGCCATTGATGGTACATTCTATCTGCCTGGCACCGGCAACCACGCCTGCAATGGAATTGGCAGTGGCCAGTCCGAGGTCGTTATGACAATGGCAGGACAGGATCGCTTTATCCACATTCGGTACATGGTTCATCAGGTACGCGATCTTTTCGCCATACTGCTGTGGTAAACAGTAACCGGTTGTATCCGGTATGTTCACAACGGTGGCGCCGGCTTTGATGACCGCTTCCACTACCCGTGCCAGGTATTCATTATCGGTTCTGCCGGCATCTTCGGCATAGAACTCCACGTCATCTACAAAATTCCTGGCCCATTTAACGGCCTGAACAGCACGTGCCAGGATCTCATCGCGCGTAGCGTTGAATTTGGCTTTGATATGGTAATCGGAGGTGCCGATACCGGTATGAATCCGGGGGCGTTTGGCGAATCTGAGTGCCTCTGCTGCCACTTCAATATCTTTCTGTACCGCACGGCTAAGACCACAGATAGTGGCATTTTTCACCGCTTTGGAGATCTCGGTCACCGATTCAAAGTCGCCGGGACTGGAAATAGGGAAACCGGCTTCGATAATATCCACTCCCAAAGCCTCCAGGTGCAGGGCAAGGGTCAGTTTCTCTCTGGTATTGAGTTTACAGCCCGGAACCTGTTCCCCATCGCGGAGTGTGGTGTCGAATATGAATACCTGTTGATCCATTAATATTTTTTAGTCTAATTTTCAGATGAAAAGGCAGGCTATTTACATTTGTCATCGATTGCCGTTAACAACAAACCTAATAGCCTGCCATTATCGAATATAGTTCGGATAATACAGGAAAAAAGACCAAAATCGGGGGCTTTTTACACTCTATAAAGTCCCTAAAAAAAGGCCAAACCCTTACTGGTACTGGATCTTAGTTTAAAAAAAATACGATGCCTAACCGTTCTACTGATACTTTATTTCAACTGGTCCAATCGCTGGAAAGATCGGAGAAGCGGAATTTCAAGCTCTATATGACCCGGAATTCGGGTTCGGGCGACCTGAAAGTGATCCAGTTATTCGATGCGCTGGACAAAATGAAGGAGTATGATGAAGAACAGTTGTTAGTTAAAAATCCTTCCATCCAGAAACAGCAGCTTTCGAACCTGAAAGCCCATCTGTACCGCGAGATACTGGTAAGCCTGCGCCTGCTGAACCAGGAAGATAATATCGACCTGGAACTGCACGAACAACTCGATTTTGCACGGCTCTTATACAATAAGGGGCTTTATCTCCAAAGCCTGAAGATCCTTGACCGGATCAAAGAGCTGGCACGCAATAATCACCAGGTCACTTACCAGTTACAGGCGCTTTTTCTGGAGAAAAAGATCGAATCGCTCCATATTACGCGCAGTATGCAGGACCGGGCCGACAGGCTCAGTGCCGAAGTAAATGAAGTGAACCAGCGGCTGGAGCTGATCAGTACCCTCTCTAACCTGTCATTGCAGTTATATAGCTGGTACATCAAACACGGTATTACCCGTAACGAGGAAGATACGGCCGCCGTAGACGCTTTCCTGAACCATCCGGCCATTGAACGCGCAAAAGGTGTAAAAGAGTTCTATGAAAGGTTGTACCTGTACCAGTGTTACTGCTGGCATGCATTCATAACCCAGAACTTCCTGGGTTATTATCGCTATTGCCAGAAATGGGTAGACCTGTTCGAGTCTACACCCAGGATGATCGAGATTGAGACCGCGCATTATATCAAGGGCATGCATAACCTGATGGGCGCCCATTTTGACCTGCGTAATTTTCAGAAATTCAACGAGACCATCCTGCTATTTGAAAAATTCATGCAGACACCGGTGATACAGCAGAACCGGAACAACCTGATACAGACTTTTATTTACCTGAACATATCCAAGCTGAACAAACATTTTATGGAAGGAACGTTCAGTGAAGGACTGGAACTGGTACCTTATATAGAGGAAAAACTGGAAGAATTTGAACTGTATCTCGACCGCCACCGGGTACTGATATTCTATTACAAGATCGCTTCGCTGTATTTTGGCAGTGGCGATGCTGACAGGAGCATTGATTACCTGAACAAGATCATCAACTGGAAAGTAGACCTGCGTACAGACCTGCAGTGTTATGCCAGGTTACTACACCTCATTGCGCATTATGAATTGGGGAATTTTACATTACTTGAATACCTGCTTAAATCTGTATACCGGTTCATGTACAAGATGCAGAACCTGAGTACGGTGGAGGAAGAGATCTTCGGCTTTCTGCGCAAATCGTTCCGCTTATCGCCGGAGCAACTGAAACCGCAATTCGAGACCTTGCTGGCCACACTGAAACCCCTGGAAAAAAGCCGCCTGGAAAGCCGTGCTTTTATGTACCTCGATATCATTTCCTGGCTGGAAAGCAAGATCGGCCATGTGCCGGTGCAGACCATCATCCGTAAAAAATACCTGCACGCGCTGCAGGGCAAACAGTCATGACGGACATGCCGTTACTTACACGAATATCTCTGCATTCAAAGGGAAAGTGATGTACAGGGCGCAACCTTTACCCGGTTCTGTTTCTATATCAACGATACCATTGTAAACCTCCGCACGGCTAATGATGTTGTAGAGACCGATGCCTTTCCGATGCTGGTCACTGTTGAAACCAACCCCATTATCAGCGATCTTGAGGTAGATCATGTGATTGTTGCGCATCAGTTCGATATTGACCTGCGTTGCCCGCGCATGTTTGATGATATTGTTCATCTGCTCCTGTACGATCCGGAAAACACTCAGTTTAAAATCGTACTTGATATCCTCCTCAAAAAAAGTATCGGCAGTAAGATCGATCTGCAGGGTATTCACCGCGCCGATATCATCCAGCAATCCTTCAATGGCTTTACTCAGGCCAAAATGTTTGATCAACGGTGTCACCAGTGTCTGGGAAAGTTTTCGGATCTCTTCAATGGCATGCAGGATAAACCCCGAGGATTGTTTCAACAAACCTGATTCATCCTTGGATTTCTGTTCGGCCGATGCTATGTACATCATGGCAACGGTCAGCTGCTGGTTCACATTATCGTGCAATTCGGTGCTGATCTCGTAACGCTCCCGCTCCTGCACACGGATCATGGCCTCATTGATCTCTTTCTGTTTCAACAGGCGTTCTTCCTCCAGTTTTTCTTCCAAGCGCACTTTTTCAGTGATGTTGTTGTGTATGGAAAGAACAGCCGGCATACCCTTGTATTCGATACGGTGGGATGAGATATCGAGGATCATTTCTTCCCCGCTCTTTTTAATATGCTCCCAGATACCCGAACTTTTCAGGGTTGCGCCCTGCTGGAACTCCTTGGCAAAGGCACGGATGCTGTGATGGAGTCCAGGTTTCCTAAGGTCCAGTACCGACATTGTCAACAGTTCTTCATACGTATAACCGTACTCCTGCTGGGCAATATCGTTTGCTTCCAGGATGGCCAGGGTCTCCATATCCCAGATAAAAATGGGTAGCGGATTATTGAAGAAGAGGTTACGGTAACTTTCATTGCTCTCGACCAGGCTCAGGCGGATCCTGTTACGCTCGATACTGTACTGGATGGATTTGGCCAGCAAGCATTCATCATACTCACCTTTTACCAGGTAGTCCTGTGCGCCTCTGGCCATAGTTTCCAGCGCCAGTTCCATATCGGCCAACCCCGTAAGCACAATAATGGGTACGCTATCCGCCACACTGTTTACCTGGGCATAGGAATTGAATCCTGAGCTATCCGGCAAAGAAAGGTCGAGCAATACCACACTCACTTCCTGTTTTTTCAATACATCAATGGCCGAAGCCGCGCTGGTAGCTTTAATGATCTCTGTGAAAGGGAGCTTGGTCAAACGCAGGGTTTCTTCCAGCAGGAACATGTCTCCCGGGTTATCTTCCACGATCAGAACTGAAAAAGCAGGATGTGTTTCGTTAATAGCCATTATTCTGAATTCTTCTTCCGGAGAACCATGCTTTAGGGAATCCGGTATGATAAATAATTGATCTTTCCGTTAGCGATAGTCGGCGGCTGATTTACTGATGGTAAAATAAAAACAGCTTCCCTTACCGGGTTCGGATTCCACCCAGATCCTGCCTCCGTGCCGTTCCACGATCTTCTTACAGATAGACAATCCGATACCGGTTCCGCTGTATTCATTTTTATGATGGAGGCGCTGGAACAATACAAAGATCTTTTCAAAGAAGATCGGTTTGATACCGATCCCATTATCTTTCACCCTGAACTGGTAATGCGTAGCTTCCTCCTGCCCGTTGATCTCTATCAGGGGCGATTCACCGCTATGGTATTTCAGCGCATTCCCCAACAGGTTCTGGAACAACTGGAATACCTGGATACGGTTGGCCGTTACAGACGGGAGATCTCCTACCAGTACCGTTGCTTTCATCTCATCGATCCTGCTCATGAACACATTTACCACTTCCTTCAATAACACATTGGTATCTACCTCTGAAAAATTATCCTTATTCGATCCCACCCTTGAATATTGCAGCAGGTCCATGATCAGTTTTTTCATCCGGTCTGCCCCGTCCATGGCAAAATGGATATACTGTTCCGCAGTTTCATCTATCTGGTCCTCATATTTTTTCTTGAACAACTGCAGAAAACTGGTGATCATACGCAGGGGCTCCTGCATATCATGTGAGGCAATATAGGCAAAACGTTCCAGCTCCACATTCGATGCGGCCAGTTCATCGGCCCGTTGTTTCAACCGGGTATTCAATTCCAGTAACAAAGCTTCATTCTTCTTTCTTTCCGTAATATCCCGCGTAGCGCCCAATACACGTGTGGCTTTACCGTTTTCATCGCGGATAATATACCCCCTGTCGAACACATGGGCATATTGCCCGTCTTTTTTCATGAAACGATATTCATCTTCCCAATATAACTGTACCGGATCAGCCAATACCTTTGCCCGATGATCCAGCAGCGACTGAAGATCGTTGGGATGTACCCGTTTGTTCCAGAAATCCTCTTCGTCGTAAGCTTCTTTCAGGTCGTATCCGAAAAAGATCTGAAGACCTTGTCCCGACCTTACCACATCACCTGTTTCTACGTCCCAATCCCAAATGGCATCGTTGGTAGCCCTTGCCACCATATCATAATTGCGGTTGCTCGATTTTACGGCTTCTACCGAAAGGTGATTCTCGATGATAACAGTCAGCAGATTCTTTACCCGGTTCAGGGTATATTCCTCTTCCCTGGTGGGCGATTTTACTTTTCTGTAGTAGATCGCAAAAGTGCCCATTACCTTGTTATGCGAATCAATAATGGGGAACGACCAACAGGATTTAACGCCTGCTATATCTGCCAGCTCCCGGTAATTGGCCCAGCGGGGATCGGTAGCAATATCTGTAACCACCACTTTCTCCCTGAAATACGCAGCGGTGCCGCATGATCCGGCATTCTCGCCAATCTGCCCCCCATCGATCGCCCTGCAATAAGCTTCCGGTAAACTGGGCGATACCCAGTTATGCAAGCGATTTCCCACTAAACGAAGCACCGAACAGATCATACCCGTATGCAGTTCCTCTACCTGTTTCAGGTAAAAACACAAAGTATCTTCCAGCACACTGTCCGGGCGCGCATTCATCTCCAGCACTTCCCGTTCCAGTTTCTCCAGTATGCGCAGGGTTCTTACTTCTGTTACATCTTTGATATAAACGAAGAAATTTTTATCGGAAGGGTACACACTTACATCGGCCCAGACCTTATACTGGGGAAAGAACTCCCTGAAACGGATGGCTTTATGCTTCGTCACCAGGGTATCATAATCTATGCCTTTTTTCAATACCGCCAGGTCAGGAAATGTGGCCCAAAGATCTTTACCGATGATGTCGTGTTCATTTCGCTGCAGGATCTGTTCTGCCGCTTTATTGAAGAAGACGATCTTCCAGTCTTTGTCTGCAATAAAAAAACCGTCTGTTACGCTGTTCACGGCACTCTCCAGCAGGCGGCGACTGTCTTCTTCTTTCTGGTGAAGCTGTTTGGTATCCTCCAGTAACTCTTTCAGCTTCTGTTCCTGGCTCTGCCGTGCAGGAACAGGGGCAAACATCAGGCAGGTCAGTTGCCTGCCACCTTCTGACCTCCTTGTGGATACCCGTAACTTCCATTTCAACAAGTTTGCCGGGGGCGCCGCCTTTCATCAGTTGCGGGATGGACGGTTTATCCAATACCAGTATATAGTTACTGCCAAGATTCTGTAATTCCACTTCGGTATAGCCAAACAGATCACAGGCAGCCTGGTTTGCCTGCAATATGCCACCCTCCGGTGTTGCGATGATCAATGCCTGGATTGATGTGTGAAAAAAGGATTCGTAAACAGAACTTGGCATCATAGATCCGGATGGATATTTTATTCAGAAAACCCAAAATACCAGTATTTACAGGCCATAAGAACCGGTATCATGCGGGCTTCCAAGTTCGGTAAGATTTGGTTTTCTGCCAAGATTTGTTTTCTTTCAGATAGCCAGCTCTGTTTTAATCGATTATGTCAGCAGCTATGGAGCTTTCCCGGGTTCGGTACCTGTTTCATAAAAAACGTTCTGCTGCGGGCAGAACGTTCACTTGTTATATCCTGTTCAACGATCAGAGGTAGATCCTTTCGATCACATCCTTGAATTTCTCCATCACCACTTTTCTTTTCAGGCTCATCTTAGGCGTCATCTCACCGGTTTCGATGGTCCACTCACGGGGCAGCAATTCAAATTTCTTGATCTGCTCCACATGGTTGAAGTATTCATTGAAGCTTTCTACCAGTCCTTTGAACAGCTCCTGCACCTGCGGCTGGCGGATCACTTCTTCATTAGTGGTAAAGACCATTCCCTTTTCTTTCATCCATTCACGGAGTACCCCAAAAGAGGGAACGATGAGGGCTCCTACAAATTTTCGTTCCGAACCCACTACCATGATCTGTTCAATGAACGGACTCTCCTTGAATTTATTCTCGATCGGCTGCGGTGCCACATATTTACCGCCACTGGTCTTAAAGAGTTCTTTTTTCCGATCGGTGATCTTCAGGAATTTATCGTCTTCAAAAATCCCGATATCCCCCGTATGCAGCCATCCGTCTATCACTGTTTCAGCAGTAAGATCCGGACGTTTGTAATAACCTTCCATAACACAGGGACCTGTTACGCAGATCTCTCCGTCTTCCGCTAGCTTCACTTCTATGCCATTGATAACAGGACCTACGGTTCCGAACCTCATACCGCCTTTGGCTTTCCGGTTTACGCTGATCACCGGACTGTTCTCTGTGGGTCCATATCCTTCGTATACTGGTATTCCGGCAGCATTGAAAATGCGGAGCAGTTTTACCTGGCAGGCTGCACCGCCGGTAACCACATACGACACCCTGCCTCCCAGCGCTTCCCTCCATTTGCTGAAGATGAGTTTATCTGCCAGCGCCAGTTGCGTACGATACCAGAGGCTTCCGCTGCTGCGGTTATCATATTTTTCAGCCAGCTCAACCGCCCAAAAAAACAGGCTGCGTTTGATGCCGGTCAGCTCATTGCCCTTGGTCATGATACGCTCGAACACTTTTTCCAGCAAACGGGGAACAGTGGTAAAACCATCGGGTTTCACTTCGCGCAGGTTATCGCCGATCTTTTCCAGGCTTTCGGCATAATAAATGCTGATACCGCTGTAGAGATAGATATAGGTGCAGGTCTTCTCAAAAATATGGTTCAAGGGCAGAAAACTCAACACTCGGGTTTCCGGCGCATCTTCAAATGGGAAACTCTCTTTGGAAAACTGCACATTACAGTAAATATTCCTGTGGCTCAGCATCACCCCCTTGGGTGTACCCGTGGTACCCGAGGTATAAATAATGGTAGCCAGGTGCGAAGCAGGAATGGTTTGTTTTACAGCAGCTACCTGCTGCAGAGAAGCTTCATCGGCCAGGTCGGTTACTTCCAACCAATGCGCAGCTCCTGCTATCTTATCGAACGTATACGCTTTCTTAAGCGTTGGAACTTTAGAAATGAGGCTATTCACTTTGGCCAGCAATTCTTCATTGCTCACAAAAATGTATTTCACTGCCGCATCATTTAAAATGAATTCCAGCTCCAGTGGATTGGTGGTGGGATATACCGGAACCAATATGGCCCCCAGTTGCTGAACGGCCATATCAGTGAACATCCACTCGGGACGGTTATTACTGATGATGGCAATCTTATCACTGCCCTCAGGTGTCATATCATTGCCACTGACACCCAGTTTCATCAATCCTGCACTCAGGCGGTTTACCGTATCGGCAACCTGCTGCGTACTGTATTTTACCCATTGTCCCTTTTCCTTGGCCGCCAGCATATCGCTTTGGGGAAAATGCTGCAGCTGGTGTTCTAAACAGTCAAAGAGTCTTTTAATGGTCATGTGCAATCGTTATTCGTTCAAACAAATCAGTATTTCGTCCTGGTTTCTATCAGCAGGACCGGATACTGCCTGCCGACTTTATGTGGCGGCCGTTTCAGGAAGTCAAATTAGGCAAATAAGCACAAATAAAAAAGCCGATGTTCTTTACACCGGCCTTTATAGCAGTAAGATATTAACGTGAAAAATAATATTGACCGGGAGGGGCTTTAAAAACCCTGCTTTGCTGGTAAACGCTGAATCCGGCCGTTTCCTTTGGATGCGCTTTCTGCCATGCCTGGCAGGCATCAACTCCCAGCGATGGTGCAAAGAGCCAGTAAGTGTACGCTTCGAACAGACCCTGGCTGATCAGGTATTGCTGGTTGGCAAATAATTGGAAGGGGTAGTTTTTTTGCTGGGTAGCGGCCCACTCAACCACAAATTTTGTGCGAATGGCCGTTAAAGCATCGGCGGTTACGGCCAATGGTGACCCGCCGGCCGCTTTGGCCACGATGTCCAGTACAGTTTTTTCAAATGCAGAAGCCATTTTCTGGTCTTTCTGTTGCTGAATGGCGCCTGGTGTCAATATACTTCTCCAACTGTTGTACAGTTGTGTTTTGATCTCTTCTGTGCGGGCCGAATAACTTTCCAGGTTCAGGAAGATTTCGCCGTATAGTACCGCACGTATCCGGTTTCCCTTGCGGGTATGATACATCGTGGCATTATAATAATTGCTGCTGTAGTTAGGATCTACTTCTATCCCTTTCTCCCATTGTACGATGGCTTCGTCCAGGTCGTTCTCCAGTGCAAACAATTCAGCATATTCGTTATAAATAACCCCACTGTTCGGGAATTTTCGCAGCGCCGTACGGTACAGTTTAGCACATTCCTTATACGATGCAATGGCTTTATACGAAAGTCCCAGCACCTGGAAACTCTGCTGGTCAGCATTGGGCTTTTCTACCAGATCTTTCCCTGTTTCGATGGCTTTACTGAAATCCCTTTTGAGATAATAAGCAAAACAGAGATCGCGCAGGATGTCGATATTATCAGGTTCCTGCTGTTTGGCGCGTTCCAGTACTACGGCGGCATTGTCGTAATCGCCCTTCTGTACCAGG
This sequence comes from Bacteroidota bacterium, assembly GCA_016183765.1. Taxonomy (GTDB): domain Bacteria; phylum Bacteroidota; class Bacteroidia; order Chitinophagales; family Chitinophagaceae; genus Sediminibacterium. Next base: position 660,782 of record JACPEA010000011.1, on the reverse strand, counting down.
GTACGGGCAGTTTCCTGTAATAACCTGGCCGTTTGTTCCTGTGCTTTCGCCGAACCTGCCAGGGCAATTACCAGCAATGAAAGGAATACATATTTCATGAGCTTGTATTTAAACAGGGTTGTGTTGCAAAACACATGCCGCGGTTATTCATAAATGAGATGTGTTAACAGGCCGTCCCTGAGTTTAGGCTCGAACCAGGTACTTTTGGGCGGCATTACATTACCACTGTCTGCAATATCGAATAACTGTCCGATCGTAACGGGATAGAGGCTGAAAGCTGCTGCCATTTCTCCGCTGTTCACTCTTTTCTCCAGCTCTGCCAGTCCGCGTATCCCCCCCACAAAATCGATGCGCTTGTCGGTACGCTGGTCTTTGATGCCCAGGATCGGATCAAGTATGTTGTTAGACAGGATCGTCACATCCAGGACGCCTATGGGATCAGTGGTATAACTTCCCGTTTTGGCGGTAAGCTTGTACCAGTTCTTATCCAGGTATAAACCAAACGTGTGCAGGGTCTCCGGACGATATTCACCACCTTTGAAAGGTTCTAACGTAAAATCTTTTTCCAATGTTCTCAGGAAAGAAGCTGGTGTTAAGCCATTCAGGTCTTTCACTACCCGATTATAATCCATGATATACAGCTGGTTGGATGGGAACAGGGTGGTGAGGAAATAATCAGCGCCTGTTGTGGCAGCATCACCCAGGGCTTTACGCACTTTGGCCGCCGAAGCAGCGCGGTGATGACCATCCGCGATATAGGTGCAGGGGATCTCTTTTTCAAAAACAGACGTGATCTGTTCTGCAACATCCTCACTGCTTACGATCCAGATGGTGTGTTGTATGCCATCGTCGGCCGTAAAATCATACGCCGGCGATTTGGTCTCCTTCCACTGGCCGATCAATGCATCAATGGTATCGTGGTTACGGTATGCCAGGAACACATTACCGGTTTGCGCGCCGGACGTTTTGATATGGTTAATACGGTCCTGCTCTTTTTCCGGCCGGGTAAATTCATGTTTCTTGATAATACCGTTCTCATAATCATCCACACTGCTCACGCATACCAGGCCCGTTTGTGCGCGGCCGTTCATCACCAGCTGGTAGATATAATAACAGGCTTTCGACTCGCGGAAAAGGATCTCGCGCTGGATAAAAGCGGCCAGGTTCTCTTTTGCCTGCTCGTATACAGCGGCATCGTGTACATCCACCGTATCCGGAAGATCGATCTCACTTTTGGTGATATGTAAAAAGGAACTGTGGTTACCCTGTGCCTCCTGTTTCGCTTCTGCGGAACTCAATACATCGTAGGGACGGCTGGCAACCTGTTTAGCCAATTGTGGTTGCGGGCGTAATGCTTTGAACGGTCTGATTCTTGCCATTGGGCAAATATCCGTAAATAATTACAAACGAAACGTTATGTATCACCTGCAAAAGGGTTACTCAATGGCCCTAACAAACATTTGTATGAATCTTTGTGCAAGTTCACTACGCTGGATGATCCACTGAAACAGGTAGATACCGGTAACAGCGCAAACAATACCCGCCAGTACATCCAATACATAATGGTGGCTGTTATATACTGCGGCAAACCAGATACCGACCATCACAATGCCAAAGAAAAGATTGATCCAGCCCAGGCGGTATTTGATGCCATAGAACAGAACGATCAATGGATAGGACGAATGCAGCGATGGCATGGCCGCAAATACATTGGAGCTTTTGCTGTAGAGCGAATGGAAGATAGTAACCCCGAAAAAAGCGTCGAACCGTTCCAGTCCGCCCGTATTACCCGGCGTGGATGCCAGGAAGTCGAACCCATGCAGCTGCACATACCAGGGTGGTGCGGCGGGGTACAGGTAATAGATCACAAAACCTATCAGGTTCACAAACAGGAACGTGAGTGAGAAATAGAGAAAAGCCTGCCGGTTCTTAAAAAACAGGTACCCGGCAAAAGCCAGGGGCACCGGCACCCAGCAGAGATAAAAAATACCGGTAAGCACATCCAGGAATGCGGTCTTGTGTGTGATCCAGAATTCATTCGGTGTTATGATGCGGCCCTCGTGCGGTATGCCAAACAGGGCTTTCTCCGTGTTGTACAGGCTTTCTATACGAACATCCTGGTACAGGTAGTTCGGGAAGGCCTTCATGAAATCAAAGATGATCCAGAAAATGATGAAGATGGAAAAACCGGTGATGAACTTGCGGGTGATACGCGAGGTAAAATACATGGCATTGAAGAGCAGCATCAGGTAAACCTGGTCTGTTTTAAAACCGATCAGTATGTAAGAAAGCAACAGGTACAGCAATGAGATAGCCGCAACGATCACAAACTGGCGGGTTGAAAAAAATGAAGTCTCCTCCTTCTCTGCAACATTCATATTCATCAGGGTTTGAACCTTTCCACCACTTCTTTTCCAGTGGTCACATCGATCCCTTTCATCTCCATATATACCACATTGGGCGACCAGAAAGTACCACCGTCCACTTTTACAAATAGCCGGGTAAGCTGTGCATGTTTCTGGTTAATGGTTGCATACACCCGGTATTTATTGTCCTGGGGAGAAGGCATCAGCGTAAATGTCTGTTTCCGGTAAGAAACAAAGTTCAGCTTATACGCCCCGTTGCCGATGGGCTGCGACCTGATGCCATAGGCAAATATGCGCTGGATATAATTCAGTTCCTTACGCATACCACCCTCAGGATATCGTATCCAGAAAACGTGTACGGGCGATTCTTCGTTGAGTTTGCCCGACTTGTCGTAATTCAGTTCACAAACGATGGTATTGGTATTAGCAGTACGCTGCAGGTAAAACAGCTGCAGCGGATTACCTGTTGGAACCGGGAAGGTATCCTGTGGTTCTATCACTGTATTGGCAGATACCGGATGCGATGTTGCCGAAGGTTTCCTGCCCTGGTCGGGCACTGTTGTAAATGCCACACCACTCATCACCAGTACAGCCAGCCCGGTCAGTAGTTTGTTCCCGGGTATCCCGGGACCGGCATTTCGTTTGGCCTCATCCCTGCTGTCAAGCGTTTTCTGCGCGCCGGTCAACCGTTTCAATGCGGTAATATTGGTGAGTACCGCCATCAGCGCAATGGGTATGGTGAAAATAGACATGGTTTCCAGTACATGAAAAGAAATACCGGGCACATACCATTTATGATCGCCGCCAATATAGGTAGCCGTTACACCACAGGTAATGGCCGAGATTCCGATCAGGATCACGCGTTCCGGCCTTTGCATCAATCCATCCTTGCATTCAATGCCCAGTCCTTCGGCGCGGGCGCGGGTATAACTCACCATCATGGAGCCGATCATGGCAATGAACGCAAAAATAGAACTGAGAAAATAGTGATGACCCACCAGGTAATAACAGATACCAAAGAACATGACCAGTTCGCTGTACCGGTCCAGTACAGAATCGTAGAGGGCACCAAAAGTAGAGCTCATGTTGCCCAGCCTGGCCACCTGGCCGTCCAGCATATCGAACAGGCCTGCAAAGAGGATCAGTGCACCTGCCCAGCCAACATAAGAGAGGTCTCCGCGATGCCCTTCTTCCGCACCCGAAATAAAGATCACGGTCACCCCGATATTTAAAATAAAGCCAATGGTAGTTACTGCGTTGGGTGTAAGCCCCGCCTTAATCAACAATTTCACAAAGGGGTCTATTATTACATAGATCCCTTTTTGTGCCCGAACTCTGAATGGAACCCTTTCCATGAACCGTTTATACTATTGAATTAAAAATCAAATTTAAACCTTGCCCGTACGCCCAGTGATGCCACGTATGGATTTTCAAGATAATTAAACCTTTTTACCAGGTCAACCCTAATCAGCTTGAATATGTTTGCCACACCCACACTTCCCTCTATATAAGGTTTCTTATCCAGCGAGAAAGTGGTAGGTGACCCTTCAAACAACGGATACCTGATTAACGACGGGTCTTTGGCCGGATTATTTTCATCCCGCACACCTCCATACAGCATCTTGAAGGAAACCACTTCACGCAGTTTCAGTTTTTTCAACAAGGGTACACGGTTAAAGAAGAGCCCGTTAAAGTGATGGTCGATATTGATCGCAAAAAAGCGGTCGCTCACAAATTCCTGGAAATTCATCAGGTTATACGAGTTCAACTGGTAAGCATAGGTCTGGTTAGCCCTGTGTACCGTCATCAAGGGATAAGGAATTTTACCAAAGATATAACCTCCTTCGAGAACGAGGTCACTATATCCCAGCTGCGACATATACGCCCTTTTCTCGAAGCGGGCGCTGATGTTCTGGTAATTGTATTCGCTGTTCATGACCCCCTTTACACCGGCAATAAAACGCAGGGTAAAAATGGGGTATTTGTTAATGATGGGGATACGGTACACTTTACCCTGGTAAAACTGTTCGTTCGGCGCCCAGCGGATCTCACCGGAGAATTCCGAAGTGATCAGCTTATTCACATTCACAGTGCTGCCGTTCACCTCCTTGTTATATATAATGGCCCCTGCCGGCTCCTGTTTCCAGTTCTTGAAACCAAGGGTGAATGACAGGTGATTGTCTAACTCGTGTACATAATCCAGCTTAAAATTACTATTGTATAACCACTTGTCGTTCTTTCCTCTTTTGAACGACAGCAGGAAGTTGTCTTCTGCCACAAACTGCAGTTCCTGGCCGGGTATCTTGGTATCGTGCTGGTAACTTACCCGTACAAAATTGAGCGGGAAGGAATAGATGGATTTGTTATTGAGCGAATAGGTGGCGCTCAGGAAACCTTTCCATCTTTCATCTTTAAAACCATAGGCACCATAGGTTTCAAAATAAATGCGTTTACTGAATTTGGGAGTGGTCCTTCCGCCAAAACGGAGTTTGAACCCTTCTACCGGGTTAAAGCTGTAAAAAGATGCTGCCGGACCAAATTCAAAAGGCCCCACGGAAGTATAACCTGCGACCAGGAATGTAGCAATGGCGAGTGTTCTGCGGAAGGAAGGCATTTTTTCCAGGCTGTCGATATTGCTGTACACTTTCGATTCAGTGCGTGTAAGTGTATCGTGACGACTTTTGTTCCAGAAATCATCCGGAAGCTGGTCTATCTTATCCAGTTTCACGGTAGCCGGTCCGTTATATACACTATCCGGTAATGCCTGGTTGATCTTGAAATTTCTGTAGGATACCGTGCGTTCTCCAAAAAATCCGGTACCTGAGTTTTTGGTCACACTGGCATCCGCCATGATATTACTACGACTCAGGTGGTAGCGGCTATCCTCGCTTTTTTCAAAATCCAGGTCGACGTGCAGCTCACGGACAAAATTCAGGTTCGCATTCTTGCTCAGGAACATATTGATTTTCTGAACAGAATAATTACCGTCCAGCGTGATCCACATATTACCACGGAACAGCAGGTCGTTGGTATTCCTCGGCGTGAAATACACTTTGATCAGTTTATGTCCGCTGGCATCTACCGTGGTATCCCTGATATAATACATGTAAAAAGTAGGCGCCAGGTCGGCGATCGGGCTCAGGAACTGGTAGGTGAACAGGGGAATATCATTATCGTAGATATTGATATCCATATACAACCTGTTCAGGTAACTGCTAACCCCGTTGTTATCGATGTATTCACCAAAATTCACGCGTTTTTCACCGGTGATGATGGTTTTTGTCTTTTCAGGTTTCTTGCGGAAATATTTTTTAGAAAGGGTCTCCTCCAGGTAAACAGGTAACAGGGCCTTACCCTCCAGCTTGGTCGTATCCCGGTTCTCGAAGAGGAACTTGTAGTTCTTGAGCAGTTTGGAATTGGTGAGCTTATCGGAAATATTACTGATGGATACCTGCAGTTTCTCGTACTGGTCGTATTGTACAAAATTGTAACTCTCCGGCCGGTTCAGTGGTTTATTGGCAACCACCCGCCTGATCAGCTCTACGGCGGGATTGCCTTTGTTACGGTAAGGCGCCCTTTTACGGGTGGTTACCGTTACATTGTTAATGGCTTTGGGATCTGTTTCCATCTCAAAGTTAAAGGTCTGGCTAACACCCGGTGTGATTGCCTTCAATACCGTTTTATATCCCACATAGGTAACCTGCAGCGTTGCAATGGTACCGGAAGAACGTAAGGTATAACGTCCCAGGCTATCGGTAACCGTACCACGGCCTCCTTTCAGCACCACGCTTACGTATTGTAAAGGTTGTTTGCTTATTGCATCGGTAACCACACCCTGCACCACTGTCTGGGCAGAAGCCTGTACCAGTCCTGTAAACAATACCATTAATAAAAAAATTGCTCTTCTCACCTTAATACTTGTCATTATCTTTTATTTAAACACGAATCTCTTTTGCAGCACATAATTATAAAAAACACCCACAACCAGAGAAACGGTAACTTTTGAAACCACGTAACTGAAACCGGCATAATTGGTTAACAGGAATACGCCTGCCGAAACCAGTAACAGGTTACCCATCCAGACCATGATATATTTTATAGCCTGTAGTTGTACTTTTTTACTTCTTGCCCTGAACACCCATCGGCGGTTCATGGTAAAATTGATCACTCCCCCACTGATCGTACCCAACACACTTGCCAGCAGGTACCAGCATTGGAATGCTTCTTTCAGCACAATGGTCATCGTAAAATCAACCAGTGTTGCTGTTAAAGACGCCATCTGTGCTTTTACGAATGTTGCCATGCAATCAGTACTGCTGTAATCTGTAAAAGACCATTGGTATACACACCTGCCAGCAGGTCATCCATCATTACGCCCCAGCCTGTTGGCAGAGATTCTGTTTTGCGGATATACCATGGTTTTACAATGTCAAAAAAACGGAACAGCACCAGCGCCGCTGTTACCCATACCCAGCCTGTGGGTAGCAGCAGCAGGCTTACACACATACCCGCCACTTCATCGATCACTACTTTGCTGCTGTCTTTGCCCCAATCCTTTTCCACGATATGAGACGTTACTATTCCAATAACGATGATCGCTACCGTGGCAGCGATCATCGTTTCACGGGTTATACCTGCTGCCGCTGCCCGCCACCAGATCAATGCCGTCACCAGTGCAGCAATGGTTCCGCCGCCCCTGATGTATCCGATACCGAAACAACCGGCTGTTATTTTAGCGATCTGCATCATAAAGCTTCTACCAGGTCCTGGTAATAATCCAGTCCCAGGTGCGTGATCAGGTCTTCACCCATGATATGGCGCAAGGTATTCTGCAGCTTGATCAGCTGTTTGAAGATATCATGCTCCGGACGCAGGCCTGGCGCGGTTTGCGGTGATTTGAAATAGAACGACAACCACTCCTGTATACCCGACATATTTGCGCGTTTGGCCAGGTCCATGAACAGGGCCAGGTCAAGTACGATCGGCGCAGCCAGGATGGAATCGCGGCAGAGGAAGTTGATCTTGATCTGCATGCCGTAACCCAGCCATCCGAAAATGTCGATATTGTCCCAGCTCTCCTTATTATCGCCATGCGGAGGATAATAGTTGATCCGTACTTTATGGTACAGGTCGCCATACAGGCCGGGGTTGATCTCCGGCTGCAGGATATCTTCCAGCACGCTCAGCTTGGAAACCTCTTTGGTTTTGAAATTATCCGGATCATCCAGTACCAGGCCATCACGGTTGCCGAGGATATTGGTAGAAAACCAGCCACGCACACCCAGTGCGCGGGCATGTAATCCGGGCGCTACGATGGTCTTCATCAAGGTCTGACCGGTTTTAAAATCCTTGCCGCCGATCGGTGTGCCGGTTTCTTTGGCCAGGTCCATCAGGGCAGGGATATCGCAGGTAAGGTTGGGGGCGCCATTGGCAAAAGGCACACCCAGTTTCAATGCGGCATAGGCATAGATCATACTGGGAGAGATCGCAGGATCGTTGTTGCGCAAACCTTCCTCAAAAGATCCAATGGTAGCATGCACTTCGGTTTCCTCTATGTATTTTTCAGTAGAGCCGCACCAGACAATTACTACGCGGCTGCAGCCGTTGGCATCGCGGAAATTCTCAATATCGTCCATCACTTCTTTGGCCAGGTCGAATTTGGTGGCCGCCTGTTTGATGTTCTTGCCATCCAGGTTCTTTACATAGGATTTGTCGAATACTGCTTTCATCGGAACAATGGCTTCCAGTTCCGGTTTGATGGCATTGAGCAGGCCGGCATCGAGCACTTTGGCATTCATGGCAGATTCGTATACATTATCTGAGTATACGTCCCATCCACCAAAAGCAATATTGTTCAGTTCGGCCAGGGGCACAAAATCCTTGATCAGCGGGTAACGGTTCTCGGTACGCTTACCCAGGCGGATATTACCCATCTGCGTAAGGGCACCGATCGGCTGCGACAAACCCTTGTTCACAGCAATTACACCTGCGATCATGGTAGTAGCCACAGCGCCAAGACCAGGTAACAGGATGCCAAGTTTTCCATCGGCGGGTTGAATGTTCTCTTTCATATAAGTCGTGTTAGTGTTTTCTATTGATAACAGAATGCTACGGTATGCAGCCTAAGGCTTCAAACCTTTGATCAGGATATTCATGATCGATTCCATCCTGGTTTCCAGTTTGGCATAATGCCCCTCAATGAATATTTCTCTCTCCAGTCCACGTAAGGTGGTCACCATTACGGAAGACAGCACATCCAGTTCTTTACGGATCGTTCCGTCAAACTCACCATTGGCAATACCAAACGCCAGGATCTCTTTTACCAGGTTCACTTCCTGGGTATCATATTCCGTATGCAGGTGTTTCATACAACGGAAGTTTTCCTGCACTTCGCCTTTTATGATCTTGCAGAGATTGGCATATTTCTGAACTGCCTTGATCTTGGTCAGCGTAAAAGCCCGCAGTTTGTCTTCAGCCGTTACCGCTTTTTCCACCCCCTGTTTCACCTGGCTGAATACCTCTGCCATTTCTTTAAGAATGACGGCATCGAAGATATCTTCCTTACTGCAGTAGTAATAATAGAGGGTACTCTTGCCCTTGCCCATAGCTTTGGCAATATCTTCCATGGTCGTCTTTTTAACGCCAAACTGCCGGAATAGTTGTTGGGCCTGTTTCAGGATCTCGTCACGGATACTATCGTCTTTTGCCACTATCATATTTTCGACCAAAATCGTTTTATGGTCCAAAATTAGTACAAAATCCGTACCAAATACAACCGTTTGTCAAAATTACCCGTTGCGGGAGGCAAAAACCTTCATCAGGTCGCAGAAGAACTGTACGCTTTCGAGGGGGAGTGCATTGTACATACTTACCCGTATGCCTCCCACTGTACGGTATCCTTTTACCCCTACCATCCCTTCTTTTTTACAGAGGTCGAGGAAAGGCGCTTCCAGATCGGGCTTGCTGAGAAAGAAGACGGCATTCATATGGCTGCGATCTTCCTTGGCAACCAATGCTTTAAACATTGGCAGGCTATCGATGGTATTGTATAAAAGGTTCGATTTCTCCAGCATCCGGCGCTCCATTTCGGCCAGGCCGCCCTGTTCCAGGATCCAGCGCAGGGTGAGCATACTCACATATACAGCAAAAACCGGCGGGGTATTCATCAGCGATCCTGCCTCAATATGTTTCCGGTAATCCATTATGGCAGGGATCCGGCGCTGGATCTTACCCAGGATCTCTTTTTTTACCACTACCAGGTTCACCCCCGCAGCGCCCATATTTTTCTGGGCGCCGGCATAGATCAGCGAAAACTTACGGAAATCGACGGGGCGACTGAAAATATCACTGCTCATATCCGCCACCAGCGGCACTGTGGTTTCCGGGTATTGGTGCCATTGTGTACCTTCTACGGTATTGTTGGAGGTAATATGCAGGTATTGGGCATTCTCCGGGATAGCAAATGACTTTTGTATATATGTATGGTTCCTGTCTGAGCTGTCGGCCACCACTTCCACTTTCCCAAACAGGGAGGCTTCGCCGATGGCTTTTTTGCCCCAGATACCATTGTTGCAATAGGCAGCCGTTTCCCCATCATCCAGCAGGTTCATTGGCACCTGCATGAACTGGGTGGTGGCACCTCCATGCAGAAAAAGTACTTCATAACTGTCATCCAGCTGCATCAGTTTTTTTACCGAACTCACGGCTTCCTGCAATACCTCACCGAACAGAGGTGTGCGATGCCCGATCTCCAGGATCGACAAACCGGTATCATTGAAATTGAGGATCGAGCGGGAAGCCTGCTCCAGCACTGACTGTGGCAGAATGGAAGGGCCTGAATTGAAATTATGGAGTTTCATAAAGGTTGCTTGAGGCGCAAAGGTAACCGGATTTATGGAACTTGAACCGGGAGGCGTCAGTCGTGAATCGTCAGTCGTGAGTGGTCAGTGGTGAGTGGGAAGTTACAGGCTGGCACTTAAGTGTCAATGGGCAATGGTGAATGGGCAATAGGGAGGTGAGTGGAGAGTCGTCAATTGTGAATGGTGAATGGCCAATAAGGGGGGACAGCCATTCACAAATACTCCCTACTCCCTACTCACCACTGACCACTCACGACTCACGACTGACGATTCACGACTCAAGCCTCACTATTCATGCACATCCGTCACCCCGCCAGAAACGGCATATTTCATGGCATCTGCGGCGCTTACATTGTGCAGCAGTTTTACCCTTTCGCGGGGGACTATATAGGTGATACCGGAAATGGCATAAGAATGCGGTACATATACGGTTACATGTTCGGGCAAACCAAACTCATGTGCATTCTGCTGGGTGATAAAACCCACACGCCATACATCTGGTGCGTCAATATTCACCAGTACGGCCTTATCGAATTTCTTCTTATTGCCCGCAAAAGCTTCCAGGAAATCTTTTACCGATGAATAAATGAATTTGATCCCGGGGGTTTTCTCCAGTACCGTATCCAGCACAGCCACCAGTCGGCCCACTACAAATAACGAAGACACCCATCCCACAAACAATACCAGCAAAATCACCACCAAAAAACCCAGGCCAGGTATCTTTCTCGGGATACCACTCTCATCCTGCGGCAGCAATGCGGGGGCCACCGTATGGATGATATTGGGCAGGATGTTATCTACAAAGTTGAACAGACCCAGCACTACCCAGATCGTAATGCCAATAGGCGCCAGCACAATCAATCCCTGGAAAAAGAACTGTAACAGTTTTCGCAGGTAAACACGGATAGTAATACGGGGTTGAGCCGGTTCCATTCAGTTAGTATTATGCTGTAAAGTAAATAAGAAATCAGGATACCACGGCCGGCCGGGAAACAAGAACGCCGCCACCTTTAAAACTAACAACAGTAAGTATTTCTGTTCTCATTCATCCTTTATCCGAACCGCTTAACACAAAAATAACCAAAAAACATCATAGGAAACTTTTGTAACGAATAAAGTTTCCATAGTTTTGGCCCCCAATCAAGAAAAATAATGGAAGTAAGGGACAGAATCGTGAAAAAGGCACATGAATTGTTCATGCGATACGGTATCCGCAGCGTTAGCATGGACGAAGTGGCCAGTCAGCTCGGAATGAGCAAAAAGACCATTTACCAGTTTTATGCCGACAAAGACAGCCTGGTGGAAGATGTGATTGATATTGAATTACATGAGAGTGAATGTACCTGTGTCAACCACAAAGCCCACAGCAGCAACGCCATAGACGAAATTTTTATGGCCATGGACATGATGCAGGAATTGCTGTCGCGCATGAACCCGAGCGTGATTTTTGACATGGAGAAATACCATCCCAATGCCTTTAAAAAATATAACGAGTTCAAAAACAAGTTCCTGTTTAGTATGATCAAGCAGAACCTGGAGAAGGGCAAAGAAGAGGGCCTATACCGTGCGGAAGTGAATACAGAGATCATGACCCGGTTCAGACTGGCTTCTACTTTCCTGGTATTCAATCACGAACAGTTCCCTCTGGGCAAACACAGCCTGGCTACCGTGATCATTGAAACAACAGATAACTTTTTATGCGGACTGGCCACCGCCAAAGGCCAGAAACTGATACAGAAATACAAGCAACAAAGACCAAAAACCAACATTTTATGACCAAAAGAGGATTAGCAAGAATCGTGTACCTGGGTTTTATCCTGTGCGTGGGCAGATCATTTGTCCTTGCGCAACCACCCACCAAACACGAATTCACCATCCGCCAGGCAGTGGATTATGCCGCGCGAAACAATGTGCAGGTGAAGAATGCATTGCTGAATATACAAAGCCAGCAACAGACCAACCGCGAGATCACCGCTGCGGCGCTTCCCAACATTAACGGCAGCTTTGGCATGACCGATTACCTCAAACTGCCTACTTCCCTGTTGCCGGGAGAGATCTTTGGACAGCCGGCCGGAACCTATATACCCGTTCAGTTTGGTACCAAATACAACTCCACCGCCAGCATACAGGTGCAGCAGCTGCTGTTCGATGGACAGGTCTTCATCGCCCTGCAGGCAAGGGCTACTTCCATTGCTTTCCAGACAAAGAACAAGGAAGTGACAGAAGAGATGATCAAGACCAACATCTACAAGATCTATTACCAGCTGGTGCTCAGCAAAACGCAGATAGAACTGCTGGATGCGAATATTGCCCGTTTACAGAAACTGAGTCACGACGCCACCGAACTGTACAAAAACGGTTTTGCCGAAAAACTCGACCTCGATAAGATCTCCGTACAACTGGCTAACCTGCAGACAGAAAAAACAAAAGCGCTGAATGGCATCAGTATCGGTTACCTGGGACTGAAGACACTCATGGGCATGCCGGTACAGGATACACTGGTCCTTACCGACAAACTCACCGATGAGCAGGTACAGGAGGATTTTTCCAACGATACGGTTTACCAGCACTCCGACAGAAAAGAATTCCAATACCTTTCACTGGCCAAAAGGCTGAACGAATACAATATCAAACGTTACCAGCTGAGTTATGTACCTACCCTGTCGGCAATAGGCGCTTACAGCAAAAACGCACAGCGCAATAAGTTCGACATGTTCAAGACCGGTGAATGGTACACCACCTCCTATCTCGGTTTTAACCTGTCTGTTCCCATCTTCGACGGTTTTGCCAGAAGTGCCCGCATCAAAAAAGCAAGGATCGACCTGAAGCAGACAGAGAACCAGCTGGACAACCTGAAACTGACCATCGACAGTGAAGTGGAGCAGGCAAAGATCAATTTCAAATCTGCACTGAGTACCATGAGTTTCCAGAAAAAAAACATGCAGCTGGCCGAAGAGGTCTACAACCAGACCAAGAAGAAATTTGAAGTAGGTACCGGATCCAATACCGAGATCACTGCAGCACAAACCGACCTGGTGACCGCACAGACCAACTACATCAATTCACTGTACAGCGCCATCATTGCCAAAGTGGATTACCTGAAAGCAACCGGAAAATTATAAACCAAACACACTATCTAAACCTTACTATATGCAAAAGTTCATACAGATCATTTTCATCAGCGGTTCGCTTGTCCTGGCTGCCTGCGGCGATAAAACGGAAGGCAATGGCTCATTGGCCGCTAAAAAGACGGAACTGGACAAACTGAAAAAAGAACATAGTATCATCACCGAAAAGATGAAATCCCTTGAAAAAGAGATCTCCCTGCTCGACACCTCTTTTTCCAGAGAAGATGTGGCCAAACTGGTAGGCATTGCCGACATTACCACACAGAATTTCTCACACTATATCGACCTGCAGGGAAGAGTTGATGCTGATGATATTTCTTATATCTCCCCACGTTTGGGTGGCGGACAGGTAAAAGCCATCTATGTAAAAAGAGGTGACTTTGTAAAAAAAGGACAGCTGCTCTTAAAACTGGATGATGCCATTGTGAAACAACAGATCGCTGCCTCGCGCCAGAATGCCGAAGCGGTAAAAACACAGCTGGGTTTTGCCAGGGACGTATATAACAGGAGAAACAACCTATGGAAACAGGGTATTGGTACAGAGATAGAACTCATCAGTGCCAAAACCAATGTGGAGGCCCTGGAAAGACAGGTAAAAGCGGCGGAAGAGTCCATTAAAGTACAGCAGGAACAGCAGAGCGGAACCAATATCTACAGTGATGTGGAAGGTATTGCAGATGATGTGAACGTGCGTGTGGGTGAACTGTTTACCGGTTTCTCCGGAACCATGCCGCAGATCAAGATCGTTAATACCAATAGCCTGAAGATCGTAACTGATGTACCCGAGAACTACAGCGGCAGGATCAAACAGGGTTCCAGCATGGAGATCCTGTTACCCGATATCAATAAGACTTTCAGCACCAACATCTCTGTATCCGGTAAAGTGATCGATCCCAATAACCGTTCGTTCCGCGCCGAAGCCAAACTGCCACGCGACCCGGCCATCCGCCCCAACCAGATTGCACAGGTACGCATCCTGGATTACAGCGCCAACAATGCCATCGCCATCCCGGTAAATACCGTGGGTACCGATGAAAAAGGCAAATATGTTTACATAGCTGTTACCGAGAACGGCAAACTGGTTGCCCGGAAAAGAACCATTGTAGTAGGCGAATTATACAAGGCCCTGATCGAAATAAAAAGTGGATTGACCGCCGGTGAAAAACTGATCACCGATGGTTTCCAGAACATTTACGACGGACAGATCTTACGGGTTAATTAAACGTGAATCGTGAGTGGTGAGTGATCCCTGATCGCTACGCTAATAGTTCACAAAAACCAAGCTGACTACTAAAAATAATAATATGCATCCATTCATAGAAGGTGTCGCCAAAAAATTCAAACAGTTCAAACCCACCAGTTGGTCTGTTGATAACCGTACGGCGATCTACATCATTACCATACTGATCTCACTGTATGGCCTGAATAAATTCAACACCCTGCCCAAAGAGCAGTTCCCGGATATCGTGGTGCCCACCATCAGTGTTAGTACCGTGTATTTCGGAACCTCGCCCAAGGATATGGAAAACCTGGTAACGCGTCCCATTGAAAAACAACTGAAGGGTATCAGCGGCGCCAAAGTGAAAAAGATCCAGTCTACCTCGCAGCAGGATTTCTCCCTCATCATCATCGAGTTCGATACGGATGTAAAAACAGAAGTAGCCAAGCAGAAAGTAAAAGACGCGATAGACAAAGCGCAGACCGATCTGCCCACCGACCTGACCCAATTGCCCAACGTACAGGAATTTGACTTCAGTGAAATGCCCATCATGTACGTGAACGTAAGCGGTGACTATGACGGGATGACGCTGAAGAAGTATGCTGATAACATGCAGGACCATTTTGAGGAACTGACCGAGATCAGCCGTGCAGATATTGTGGGTGCCCCCGAAAGAGAGATCCAGATCAATGTGGACCCCTTTAAAATGCAGGCAGCCAAACTTTCTTTCAACGATATCTCCAACGCCATCAGCTACGAGAACCGCGATATCAGTGGTGGTTTGATAGAAGTGGGCGAGATGAAAAGGACCATCCGTGTAAAAGGACAGTTCAACTCAGCCCTGGATATGCGCAACATTGTGGTCAAGAACCTGCAGGCTGCACCAATTTATCTCAGGGATGTTGCAGAGATCGTTGATACCGTGAAAGAGACCGAGAGTTATGCCCGACTGGATGGGAAGAACGTAGTAACCCTGAACATCGTTAAAAGAAGCGGCGAGAACCTGATCAATGCGGCAGATAAGATCAAAGCCATCGTGGATGAGATGAAAGAGAAAAAAGAACTGCCGCCGAACCTGAAGATCGTGATCACGGGCGACCAGAGCATCAAGACCAAGACATCGTTCCACGACCTGGTGAACACCATCATCATTGGTTTTATCCTGGTATTGGTGGTACTCATGTTCTTTATGGGCGTTACCAACGCCTTCTTCGTGGCACTCAGTGTTCCGTTGAGCGTGTTCGTAGCCTTCCTGTTCCTGCCGCTGGCCGACTCTATCGTGGGCACGCATATAACGCTGAACTTCATCGTACTGTTTGCCTTATTGTTCGGACTGGGTATCATTGTAGACGACGCCATTGTGGTGATCGAGAATACACACCGTATCTACAATAATGGTAAAGTGCGAATTGAACGGGCTGCCAAAGAAGCAGCCGGCGAAGTATTCATTCCCGTACTGGCCGGTACGCTCACCACACTGGCGCCTTTCTTCCCGTTGCTGTTGTGGAAGGGTATCATTGGTAAGTTCATGATCTACCTGCCCACCATGCTGATCCTGACACTGGCGGCATCACTGATCGTTGCCTTTATCATCAACCCGGTTTTCGCGGTCAGTTTCATGCACCCCGATGGAAAGGAGTTTGACAAGCCCAAAAAACAAATTTTCCGGCAACCGCTGTTCTGGGTGCTGATCGCATTCGGCATCCTGTGCAACCTGGCGGGATGGCATGCCTTCGGAAATTTCCTGCTGGTAGTGGCAGGACTAATGCTGCTGAACCGTTTTGTACTACGCGAAGTGATCCACAACTTCCAGGGAAAAGTATTACCCGGCCTGATGAACAGCTACGAAAAAATGCTGCACTGGGTATTAAAGGGAGCACGTCCTGCAAGACTGATGTTGTGGTTGTTCCTGCTGTTCCCGATCGCACTGGGATTACTGATCCTGCGTAATAACCCCAAACCTTTCTTCCCCAGTGGTGACCCTAACTTTGTGTATGTGTACCTGAAAATGCCGATCGGTACCAAAACATGGGCAACCGATTCGGTAACTCGGATGCTGGAACAACGGGTACAGAAAGTATTGGGCAAAGAACTTCCGGGTAATGAGGGTGCTATCGTGGAAAGTGTGATCACCAACGTAGCGGTAAGCGCCAATAACCCGAGAGATAACAACCGAAGCACACAAAGCAACCTGGGACGTATACAGATCTCATTCGTGGAATATGAAAAACGTCATGGAAAATCAACAGCTCCGCTGATGGCAGCCATACGTAAACAGATGACCGGTATACCCGGCGCCACCATCGAAGTAAAACAGGAAGATGCCGGTCCTCCCACCGATCCTCCTGTGAACATTGAAGTGAGTGGCGATAATTTCGACGAGATCGCCAAAGTGGCGTATGACCTGCAGAACCACCTTGATACCAACCGTATCCCTGGTATAGAAGGATTGAGAATGGATGTTGACCTGCAGAACCCCGAAGTAACCATCAATATCGACCGCGAAAGGGCCTTGCGCGAAGGCATCAGCACCGCACAGATAGGTATGGAGATCCGCTCTGCGGTATTCGGAAAAGAAGCCAGCAAACTGAAAGACGGTGAAGACGAATACAAGATCCAGATCCGTTACAACCAGTTACAGCGTAACAATATCAGCGACCTGATGAATATGCGCCTGACCTTCCGCGACATGAGCACCATGGGCATCAAACAAGTGCCATTGAACGCTGTGGCAACAGTTGAATATACCAACACTTCCGGTGGCGTAAAACGTAAGAATGTAAAACGTACCATACAGATCCAGTCCAACATCACCGATCCATCCTTAACCGTCCCGGTCAATGTCGAACTGGCCAAGAAGATCGAAGAGTTCAAGGATAAAACACGTATCCCTTCCGATGTTTCCATCAAACAAACCGGAGAGGGAGAACAACAGGCTGAGACCATGAGCTTCCTGGGAACCTCGCTCTTATCGGCCCTGTTATTGATCTTCCTGATCCTGGTATTACAGTTCAACAGCTTAAGTAAACCGTTCATCGTGTTAACCGAGATCTTCTTCTCTATCATCGGTGTATTGATCGGCTATGCGGTAACCGGTATGTCCATGGCCACCATCATGGTGGGCGTAGGTATCATCGGCCTGGCCGGTATCGTGATCAAAAACGGTATCCTGCTGATCGAATTCACTGACGAACTGCGTGGCAGGGGGTATAAAACAAGGGCTGCTGCCATTGAAGCAGGTAAGATCCGTATCATACCGGTATTGCTTACCGCGTTGGCCACCATGCTGGGCCTGTTGCCGCTGGCGGTAGGTTTCAATATCGACTTTGTATCATTGCTCACCCATTTTAACCCGCATATCTTCTTTGGTGGCGATAGCGTGGTGTTCTGGGGCCCTCTGAGCTGGACCATCATCTTTGGACTGATCTTTGCCTTCTTCCTCACACTGGTGATGGTACCCAGTATGTACCTGATCAGCGAGCGACTGAGAAGACCGATGGAGAAATTCTACGGCACCAAGTATGTGGCACTGTTAGGTTTCACCGGTCCATTCTTCTTCATCACCGTAGGCATCATGTTCCTGGTGAGAAGGATACAGGGTAAAAAAGTATGGCTGGGTAAAATGAAAGATTCACCCACCCTGTAAACAGATAGTTGCGTTTTGGTTGAATAATCAGACCGCCCCCATTTCCGGGGGCGGTCTTGCTTGAGAGATTGACGGATCAGCCGGATGCGCAACCACTCATCCCGAAAAGATTTTTATACTAAGCATGCCTTTCTTATTTTCATAAAAACAAAAACAATGATCGAAAATCACGAAATAGACTACCGCATTTACGGCGAGGAAATGCAGTATGTGGAAGTAGAGCTGGACCCCAATGAAACTGCCATTGCAGAGCCGGGCGCATTTATGATGATGGATGATAATATCCAGATGGAAACACTTTTTGGCGATGGCAGCCAGCAACAGAAAGGCGGCCTGTTCGGAAAATTATTGAACGCCGGAAAACGGGTACTGGTAGGAGAAAACCTGTTCATGACCGCATTCACCAATACAGGCAATGGCAAAAGAACCGTGAGTTTTGCCTCGCCTTATCCGGGTAAGATTGTTCCATTGGACCTGGCAAGACATGGTAACCGCGTGGTATGTCAGAAAGATGCTTTTTTATGCGCCGCCAAAGGGGTCAGCATCGGCATCGAATTCCAGCGCAAACTGGGCACAGGTTTGTTTGGCGGAGAAGGTTTTATTATGGAGAAACTGGAAGGAGACGGTATGGCATTCCTGCACGCCTGCGGGCACGTGGTTGAGCGTCGCCTGATCCCTGGTGAAACCTTACGCATAGATACCGGATGTATCGTAGGCTTTACCAATGGCATTGATTACGATATCCAGTTTGTGGGCGGTATCAAGAACACGATCTTTGGCGGAGAGGGCCTGTTCTTTGCCACACTGCGCGGATCGGGTACCGTTTGGATACAAACATTACCCATCAGCAGGCTTGCCGGAAGGATCCTTCGTTATGGAACCACCAGCCGTAAAGAAGAAGGAAGTATCCTCGGCGGTATCGGCAATATGCTGGATGGCGACGGCTGGTAACCGGTTTAACTGATACTTTTTTAGCCGGAGATTTGCAGATTTTGAATATTCTGCCTGTCTCCGGTTTTCTTTTTGGGGATTTACCGGTTTTCAACTACCTCGCAACTGAAACATCACCGTATATTACGGTATCATACCCCAAGGAAAATTATTGCATTGAAAAACTTTTGTCTTGCCATTGGCCTGCTGTTATCAGTAACCGTTGCCGCCCAGAAAAAAAATGCCGCTTTCCGGCTCAATATCCACCGCACCTTCACGCCCGTACAGGTTGACGGGTCGGTGAATGACCCTGCCTGGGAAAAAGCAGAACGGGCTGATAAATTTTACATGGTACTTCCCATGGATACCAGCCTGGCAAAAGTGCCCACCGATGTACGGATGTGTTATGACGATCAGAACCTGTACATCATTGCCATCTGTTACAAAAAGATAACAGGTGCAAACATGGTGGAATCGCTGAGACGGGATTTCAATTTTGTGAAGAACGATAATTTTATTTTTTTTATCGACCCCTTCGAGGACCAGACCAATGGTTTCACCTTCGGCGCCAATGCCGCTGGCGCACAATGGGATGCCACTTTGTATGAAGGCGGTAAGGCCGACCTGAACTGGGACAATAAATGGACATCGGTGGTCACCGATCAAGCAGACCGCTGGATATTTGAAGCTGCCATTCCCTTTAAAACCATCCGCTACAAAAAAGGCATCAAAGAATGGGGTATTAATTTCAGCAGGAACGACCTGAAGACCACCGAAAAATCCAGCTGGGCGCCGGTACCCAGGCAGTTCCCTACCGCGTCACTGGCGTACACAGGCGTATTGGTATGGGACGAAGCGCCGCCGGTACAGGGCCCTAATATTTCTGTGATACCCTATGTGCTCACAGGTGTATCAAAAGATTATGCAAATAAAACACCTTCACAATACAAATCCGATATTGGCCTGGATGCCAAGATCTCGGTAACTTCTTCACTGAACCTCGACCTTACTGTTCATCCGGATTTTTCGCAGGTAGAAGTGGATAAACAGGTAACCAACCTGGACCGTTTTGAATTGTTCTTCCCCGAAAGAAGACAGTTCTTCCTGGAGAACAACGATATCTTCGGCAACTTTGGCAATACCAATATCCGTCCCTTTTTCTCAAGAAGGATCGGCCTGGGCGTACCCATCAGCTTTGGCGCCCGCCTCAGTGGCAAGCTGGATAAGAACTGGCGGATAGGCGCCATGAACATCCAGACAGAGAAAGTGGAAGAACGGGGCCTGCCCGCGCAGAATTTTGCCGTGGTTTCGCTGCAGCGGAAAATTTTTAAACGTTCCTCTGTGGGTTTCCTCTATATAGACAAGACCTCCCTGAATTATACTCCGGGCGCCGATCTTACCAAACCCCAGTACAGCAAATACAACCGGAACCTGGGTTTTGAATATAACCTGGCATCTTCCAATAATGTCTGGACGGGAAAGGGCATGTTCCTCAAATCATTCACGCCGGGCAAAACCGGAAGTGATTGGGTGCATAGCGGAAGTATCACCTACAACAGCCGCATCTGGAATATCAGCTGGCAGCACGAATATGTTGGTAAAAACTATACCGCAGAAGCGGGCTATGTGCCCAGGCAGGGTTATATCAAATTCAATCCTGCCATCACCCGGAACTATTTTCCAAAAACAGGTAACATACTGAGTCATGGCCCGCAGTTCAGCGCCGCTATGTATTTTGATGAGAAGATGCGCAGAACAGACGACTGGTTCAATGTTTCTTACCTGGTAACCATGCGTAACCGTATTACATTCACGGGTTCTTACCAACGTGATTTCATCGAGTTACTGAATCCCTTCGATCCTACCAATACCGGGAAAGATTCCCTGGCAAAGGGTTCACGCCATTCTGCCAACACCTATGGCATTGATATTGTATCGCAGCCACAGAAATTGTTTACTTACTCGGCTACGGTGCGTTATGGAGGCTATTATGCAGACGGAACAAGATTCTATTGGCTCTCTGATATAGGCTATCGTTTTCAGCCTTACCTGAGCCTGGCACTCAGCACCAGCCATAACCAGCTGAAACTGCCGAAACCCTGGGGTAATGTTTCTTTTTTCCTGATCGGTCCCAAAATAGACCTGACCATGACGAACAAACTGTTCATCACCACCTATGTACAATACAACGAACAGCAGAAGAACATCAATGTGAATGCAAGGTTACAGTGGCGGTACAAACCCGCATCAGACCTGTTCATCGTGTACACCGACAACTACTTTCCTACCCCGTTCTCAGTAAAGAACCGGGCGCTGGTACTGAAGTTCAATTACTGGTGGAGCCTCTGAGAACTGCGTCTTTGCAACTTGTTTTCTCGCAAAGACGCAGTTATGCAGGATACTATTGTAACCCCGATAGTGTCTCCACTGCCTTTTTCAGCGTTTCTTCTTTTTTGGCAAAACAGAAACGCAGCACTTTATTATCTTCTCCGTGTTTGTAGAAAGCCGACATCGGGATGGTGGCTATACCGTATTCCCTGGTCAGGCGGATCGCAAGGTCCTTATCGGCTTCCTGGCTGAAATGGCCATAACGGTAGCACTCAAAATAACTGCCATGCGAAGGGATGCACTGGAAGGGTGTGGCTTTCATCAGCTCACGGAAAAAATCACGTTTCTTTTGCAGAAATGCAGGCAGGCCCAGGTAAGCCTCTTTATTAGTTATGTATTCGGCAATAGCTACCTGTTTCGGTGTATCGCATGAGAAACAATTGAACTGGTGTACTTTCCGGAATTCCTTCATCAGCGGGGATGAACTGATACAGTAACCCAGTTTCCATCCCGTACAATGATAGGTTTTGCCGAAAGAATAACAAACGAAACTCCGTTCCAGCAGGTCTGGGTAACGCAACATGCTCTGGTGGGCGATGCCATCGAAGATCAGGTGTTCATATACTTCATCACAGAGAATGAGGATGCCGGTGTTGTGTACAATACTTCTTAATTCGGCAATACCTTTCTCCGACAATACACTGCCCGTAGGATTATGGGGTGTATTGATCATGATCATACGCGTGCGGGGGCTGATCCGGGCACGCACTTCCTCCCAGGGAATAGAATAATCGGGAAATTGAAGTGAGATCAATACGGGCACCCCGCCATTGATCTCAATATTGGGTATATAACTATCATAGGCGGGTTCAAAAACGATCACTTCATCACCCGGACGTAATACGGTAGTTAATGCAGTATAGATGGCATAAGTGCCTCCAGGCGTTACAGTGATCTGTGTTTCAGGATCGATCGTTGTACCATACAGGTCACCTGCTTTTTCTGCCAGCCGTTGCCGCAGCAGTGGCAGGCCATTCATGTGTGTATACTGATTGAACCCTTTTTCCATGGCAGCAGCCACCAGTGAAGTAAGCTCCTCGCTCATCGGAAAATCCGGGAAGCCCTGGCCCAGGTTCACGGCTCCCAGTTCGGTTGCCAGCTGGCTCATTACAGTGAAAATAGTGGTGTCTACCGCTGGTAGTTTGGATTGAATTGTCGGGATCATGAACACAGCATTATTGCAGCAATTTACTGAGATAAATCAATTTTCCATCCTGTGTGATCCCCTGCACCACTACCTGGAGGGTCTTACTGATGTCGTTATTATAAAAAGAGAATACCAGCTGTTTCCCTTTTCCATCATACAAAAGGTTGGGGATCCAGTGCAGGGTCCTGCGCAGATCGGTCTGGGTAAAATTGATCTGTTTCTCTGCATAGTTTGGCGCATAAAATTCCCTGATGGGTGTGTAACCCGGCAGTAAGGTATAATTCATGCCTACAGACATGGTTTTGGTGTCATCCCCTCTACGCGTATATACGGCAATGGCACCTCCGGCCCCGCCACCGATAGCACCAAAAAACGGCGGATCAAATACTTTGATATACGCAACATTGGACATGGAAATGCTGGCCAGCATAGATGCATCTGTTGCTATTTCATCCAGAAAATAAGACACCGGCTGTCGCCTCCAGGTTGCAGATGGGTTTGTGGAATAGGCATTATTGATCTGCAAACCAGCCACCCGCGATTGCAGGTAAGCAAAAGCGGAAGGCGATGCAAAAGCAGTCTGATCGTCTACGATATTGAAATCGCGTGACAGTCCTCCCTGGAACAAACCGCTGCGGGTATACTTTTCATCCATCTCCTGCAGGCGGGTTTTTATTTTAGTCCTTACGATGACTTCTTTCAGGGAAGCCTGTTTCATCAGCTCTTCTACCCTTTTCTGTTCCGCCATTATAGCTTTGATCCGCGCCATGCCTGTGGTATCCGGCAAATATTTCTGCAGCGAACCTATGGTCCGTAAACTATCAAACGGCAGAAAGGCATTACTGATGTTCACGCGGCTCCTGGCAGGGATGAAAGTCTTGTTCAGCTGGTAAAACACTTTGGTCGTGTCAAACAATACCAGGTCATCTTCACGGAAACTGCCATCTGGCTTGAGCGGCGTAAAGATGAACTGTTTGGTAGAGTCTTTTGCCATCAGTATCAGGTTCAGTGTTTCGGCTCTTTTGATCCTGGCATCACTCAGGTTATCGATCTTACCGGCAATGGAAAGGTATCCGGTATCGCGCGGGTACCGGAGCGAAGGCGTGGTACCGGCAAGTACATTCTCCCAGGCAAAACGGCGCCAGCCATTGGTGAGCATTACCAGGTCGAGGTCCTGCAATACGATTCCCGCATCCGAAGAAAAATAATAGGCGGGCTGGTGTATATAACCCCGTATCTCAGATGACAACAGGAATTGAGAGAAAATATTCCTTGAAGTATCATACAGGTCCTGGCCATCCGTAACGGCTACGGAAAGTGTTGCCGGAACCGTATCCGGCAAACTGAGCTGGTATACGTTCTTGCCCCGCTTGTCAAGATTCAGGGTATCTGTGATGAGCCCGGGTATAAGCTTGTACTCCTCGTTGTTTACAAAAAAGATCCGCTCGGCAACAGGTTGGCGGTTCATATTGAACACCGTTATCCGCACAACACCCGATGGAAAATCTGCAACCGGCATGCTGGCCGTGATCTTTGTTTTATCGGTCAGGTTTGCATTGGCTCTGAATAACAACTGCTCATTCAGGGTAGCCACCACACTTATTCTTTTAAACCGTTCTTCCGAATCTGCCCTCCGCTGAATGCTGAAGTACCGGTTATCGGCTGCCTCACTCAAGGTAATTACCATACCCGAGCTCTTAGCTATTGGCAATTCCGTTGTTCGTATGTTGCCCTGGGGATCTGCCCATTCTGCCGTATAGGTTTCACCAGGTGAGGGCGTAAAGGATACCTTACCCATTCCATTATGCGTAGTGGCAAAAGGACATACCGGCTGTTTGCTTTTGTTATAGATGGTACCCGTTACAGAAACAGGCATCCCTTCGGAATTGATGGCTTTAAATGCCAGCATAGAGGGAATATCCTCAACCAGGTCGCCTCCTTCCGGAAAAAACTGCAGCGTGGTTACCGGAACCATAGCACCCACAACTGGTGCAGGCAATTGGGTATTCGTAACGGGCAGGATCTGCCGGAACAGGAAAGCCGAATCAAAATTCAGCATCCAGCCGGTATATGCCAGCACCTGTATATGACTGCCTTTGAAAGTTTCAGGTACGGTATAATTTCCAAACGACACCGCATTGGTCACGGGGGCAATGGTCCGGCTCAGCAATTTTCCATTGGCATCAAACCAGTCCAGATAAAGGTTTTTACTAAGATTAGAAGGCTCATCTCCCTTCAGCAGATAAGCTTTGTACCAAATGGTCTGCCCCGGAAGGTACCGGCTGTTATCAAAATGGATATGGATCTTTTCCTGAGCAGCTTTCTGGCGGTATTCACCAAGTAATGAGTCCAGGTTTTGTAACTGCGAGAACACCTGAACAGACATGATCAGGCAGAGAATGGTTAATCCCGATTTATATCTCATAAATAGTAGAATTGTATAGGTGCAGGTTTACGATAAAAAATCCAAGCAGCATTCAATTTCTATACAATAACCGGGTCACCGCATGACCATTTCTCGATCAAAACCGGGTTTGATCCATCCTGCTTACTGCAACTAACCACAGCAAAAAGTATCCGTCATTTCAGGCAGCAGCTGTACAAACCAGGATAAAGATAACACAGCACAAATCGTACCATGGCGACTTACGGTTACAATAACAAGGGGGGGAATTTATGGTAAAGCCAACTGGCTGGCCAACCGCTTCAGTTCAATTTCGGCCACTTTAGCGGCATAATTCAGGTTTACCAGCCGGTAGCCTTCATTCTCAAAACTTTGTTGCGCCTGTTTCACATCAATGATCGTTGCCTGTCCCAGCTGGAACTTCTGCAGTATCAGGTCAAGCAACTGCGTAGATAAGGCATAGTTCTTCAAAGCCGTTTCCAGCTGCGTCAGCGAATTGGTGTAAGCCTGGTAAGTCCGTATCATAACGGTTTCATTATCCAGCAGGATATTGTCGCGCTGGATCGTAGCATTGCGGGTATTGATGGCCGCTACCTGCTGTTGCTTTTTGCTGATGCTGCCGTTATAAATGGGGATAGCCAGGTTGATACCGATGAACGGACCATAACTCTGGTTCAGCAAACTAAAACCTGCCGCACTTTTACTGCTGGTAAGGTTATATCCTGCATTGGCCCGGATAGAGGGGTAACGCAGCGCAGCGGTCTCTTTTTCCAGCAGCTCGTTAATGCGTATCTGCCTGTCGGCAGCTGCCAGTAAGGGATTTTTGGCCAGGTTACTGCGTACACTATCAATATGCACTTTCCTGTCAACAACAATGGTATCGCTGATCAGGATTTTGGTATCCGGTTTCAGGAAAACAAGGTTCAGCAGGTCTGTTTTGGCCTGGTCGATCACCAATTCCTGTGCCTGCTGCGATTGTACCAGCGCATTCAGGTCCAGTTGCGCCTGGAAGATATCGGCATTGTTCGACATACCCACTTCTTTACGCACCTGTAAGATCTCCAGTCTCTTTTTAGATACTTCGATCGACTGTGCGATGGTTTTCAGGTAACTCTGCTGCCGGACCACATCAAAATACTTGGTGGTTACCGCTGCAATGGTATTCTGTATCTGTACGCTCAGCAATTGCTGGTTCTGCTGCTGCAGTTCTTCCAGCCGTTTTTTGGTAGACATTACGCGGTAGCCATTGAACAGCAGGAAACTACCGGTCAGGCCAACGGTAAGGTTGTTAGAGCTAACATTACTACGTTTGGTATCACGGGCAGGATCGGCAAATTTCTGGTTGATACTGGTCACCTGCTCATTATCGTTACCGGTGGCACTCACAACCGGCAAACCACCGGCCACGCCGATATGGTTATTGATACTGCTGACCTCAACACTGTTTTTGGCCAGCTGTATATCATAGCTGTTTTGCAATGCAGTATTGATGGCATCGGTAAGGCTTAATTTCTGCTGGGCAAAACCTGTGATGCCGGTGGTCAGAAAGAGGATAACCGCAATTTTTTTCATGTGTAGTGAAATTATCAACACCATTACATCCCGTCTAAAAATTTATATGAACGGGCGAATCAGCTTACCAGGGTGCCCACATTGGCACCTTCCACCACCTGTAACAGGTTGCCGGGCTTGTTCATATCGAACACAATGATGGGCAGTTTGTTTTCCATACAAAGTGTAAAGGCCGTCATATCCATTACTTTCAGGTTATTGCTGATGCAATCCTGGAAGCTGATCTTCTCATATTTTACCGCGGCAGGGTCTTTTTCAGGATCTGCCGTGTACACACCATCCACACGGGTACCTTTCAGGATCACGTCGGCTTTCATTTCAATAGCCCGGAGGGACCCGGCAGTATCGGTGGTAAAATAGGGGTTACCCGTACCGGCGCCAAAGATCACTACCCGTCCTTTTTCAAGGTGACGAAGGGCTTTCCGGCGGATATAGGGCTCAGCCACCTGCTCCATATTGATCGCACTCTGCAGTCGCGTGTACACGCCTATCTTCTCCAGCATAGCCTGCATGGCCATGGCATTGATCACAGTGGCCAGCATACCCATATAATCGCCATGGGCACGTTCAATACCGCTATCAGCCTCGTTCATTCCCCGGTAAATATTACCCCCGCCGATCACAATGGCCACCTGTACGCCCAGTTCCGTCACCAGTTTGATATCATGTGCATACTGCTCAATGATCTTGGGGTTAAAGGGATCGCCGTTACGCTGATCGCCCAGTAAAGCTTCACCGGATAATTTGAGGAGGATACGTTTGAACTTAGGAAGCATGGGGTAGTTGATTTGTATGCAAATAACCTGATTTTTCGATGAGTTGCCAAAAGGAAAAAACAGTGGGTTCTGCACCGGGTTTCAATAAACACTAAACAGTTCGTAAATAAGTCCTGAAGGGGTGTCAGCCGATGGAACAGCCCAAACAAAAAGGGAGTGCCATGCACTCCCTTTTCTCTATTTAGTTAACCGGGGATTATCCCAACGCTACACGTTTGAATTCAGATACTTTCACATCACCTGCAGTTTTCAGGTAAGCTTCTACGGAGATAGCTGCATCTTTCACAAAAGGTTGTGCCAGCAGGGTGTTCTCTTTGAAGAAAGCGTTCAGTTTACCTTCAGCGATCTTAGCGATCATATCTTCAGGTTTACCGGCCATTTTCGGATCGGCTTTCATGGTTTCCACCACGATGGACCTTTCTCTTTCCACCACCTCAGCAGGAATGCTGTTGGCATCTACTGCCAGCGGGTTCATGGCGGCGATCTGCATGGCCACGTCTTTACCAGCTTCTTCAGCTTCTGCAGACAAGCCAACCAGTACGCCCATACGGTATGCACCGTGGATATAAGAAGCTACATAAGGCGCTTCGATCCTTTCGAACTTGGCAATTCCGATCTTCTCACCGATGGCGGCCAGTTTGTCGTTGATCATATCAACCACTTTGGCGCCATTGATCACCACTTCATTCAATTCTTCGGCAGATTTTACGTTGTTGGCTACGGCCGCATCCGCAATGCTCTGTGCAAAGGCAACAAAATCGGCATTTTTGGAAACGAAATCCGTTTCACAGCTGATACATACCACGAAACCCACTTTATGATCAGCCGATGTTTTAGCAATGATGACACCCTCCTTCGCTTCACGGTCGCTACGCTTGGCAGCCACTTTCTGTCCCTGCTTACGTAACCAGTCAATAGCTGCTTCAAAATCGCCATTGGCTTCGGTCAGCGCTTTTCTGCAATCCATCATACCGGCTCCGGTTGTCTGGCGCAGTTTGTTAATATCCTGGGCGGTTATAGTTACTGTAGACATTATAGTAGTAATTAAAGATTAAGAATTCGCAATTAACAATTAGTAATCAAGAATCATACTATTTTCATTATGAATTCTTGATTACTAATTATTAATTCAGGCGTATTTACAGCAGCGGTTTATTTACCTGCACCACCACCTGCAGGGCGACGGTTACCGGGAACACGACGTTTAGGTGCACCACCCGGGCCACCGGTTGCGCCGGCAGCACGTGAGCGACCACCACGGGCAGCTTCAGCTTGTGCTTCGGCTTCCAGGCGGCGGGCTTTTGTTTCATTTTCGTTGTTGCTATCGTCAGACTCTTCTTCATCTTTAGAAGCCTGACGCTCAGCCAGACCTTCAGCAATAGCGGCTACAATATAGTTAGTGATGATGGCAATAGATTTGGTGGCATCATCATTTGCAGGAATGGCAAAATCAACTTTATTAGGATCACAATTGGTATCAACCATACCAAAAGTAGTGATACCCAGGCGCTTGGCTTCAGACAGGGCAATATGCTCATGACCGATATCCACCAGGAACAAAGCGGCAGGCAGGCGGCCCAGCTGGGCGATACCACCCAGTACTTTCTCCATTTTATCCTTATCGCGGCTCAGGGTAAGACGTTCTTTTTTAGTCAGGCTCTCTGCACTGCCATCGGCCAGCATTTTCTCAATGCTCTGCATCTTCTTCACGCTCTTACGAACGGTGTTGAAGTTGGTGAGCATACCACCCAACCAACGTTCTGTAGCGTAAGGCATGTTTACACGCTTAGCGCATTCGCTAACGATCTCTTTTGCCTGCTTTTTGGTAGCCACGAACATGATCTTCTTACCGCTTTTTGCGATCTGTTTGATGGCAGCCGCAGATTCCTGCAGGTGATCAACAGTTCTGTTCAGGTCGATGATGTGGATACCTTTTTTCTCAGCAAAGATGTAAGGCAACATCTTTGGATTCCACTTCTTTTTCAGGTGACCAAAGTGTACACCGGCCTCCAGCAATTGTTGTTGTAATGAAGTGTTATTTTCCATTTGTATGAATTGTTATAATGATTTGATTTGGTTAAGCTGCGAGCCATGAGCTGTGGGCTTCGAGCAAAAACAGCTCATAGCTCATGGCTCGCAGCTCATAGCTGGTATTAACGCTTGCTGAACTGGTAGCTTCTACGGGCTTTCTTATGACCGAATTTCTTACGTTCAACACCACGTGGGTCACGCTTCAGCTGGCCGGCAGCTTTCAGCGCCGGACGGAATTCAGCGTTCACTTCAAGCAGTGCGCGGGCAATACCCAGCTTGGCTGCTTCGGCCTGGCCTTTAAGACCACCACCCTGTGCATTGATCACGATGTCCACTTTACCCAGCATATCAGCTGTTTTCAGCGGAGCCTCTACCTGGTTCTGTAAGTAAACCAGTGGAAAATAAGCTTTGTAATCTTTGTCGTTTACAGTGATCTTACCATCGCCCTTGCTGATGAAAACGCGGGTAACGGCTTCTTTACGGCGACCAACTGCATTTTTTTGTTTTTCCATTTATGTTGGAATTAGTTGTTAGTAGTAAGTTGATTAGAATTTCAGTTCTTTAGGCTGTTGTGCAGTGTGCGGATGCGCAGAACCTGCATACACAAAGAACTTCTTGACCATTTTACGGCCCAGACGGTTTTTAGGAAGCATGCCTTTTACAGCTCTTTCCATAACCACTTCCGGACGGCGTTTCAGCAGATTTTCAGCAGATTCTTCTTTTTTACCGCCGGGGTAACCTGAGTAGTTGATGTATTGTTTCTGCTCAGCTTTGTTGCCGGTAAAAACAACTTTCTCTGCATTGATCAGGATCACATAATCACCGCAGTCTACGTGCGGGGTGTAATAAGCCTTGTTCTTACCGCGAAGAACAGAAGCGATTTTCGACGCAATACGTCCTACGGTTTGATTAGTACCGTCAACCACATACCAGTTGTGCTGTACGGTAGCCGCGTTCGCATGCTTGGTGGTGAAATGAAGTTTACTCATATTATTTTGTTTTAATGAAACCGGCGCTATCCCACCGGTTTTAAATGGACGGCGAAGGTAGGTCCGACCCGGTCAATTTTCCAAGAATTTACAAAAGTATTTTATATCGATATCCCGTAACTAATTGATTTACAATAATAATTTTGACCGATTGATTTCAATGGATACTAAAACCCACGATTTTACAGCAATATAGCCCCCCTACCTTGCGCAATTCAACCATACCAACCCTTTTAGCGGGTGCAAAAACAACCATCCCTGCGTATAAATACGCTTCATGGTAAGCGGTGAGGTGAATATTTTTACAAAAGTTGGTCTTTTGCCAACTTTTTTATACTTTGCCGGTCTTTCTGCCACCTAGATGGTGCGATTGAGTTTTACTGACCGGAATCTTGCAATGCAACGATAACCCGGTAATATGAAGATCATCAATCCAATGCTTGTTGAAAACTTCGCGAAGCGACATGCTCATGCCAGGAAAAGCCTTTCTGCCTGGCGAAAAGCAACAGAAGAAGCCAGGTGGAAGAAAAACCAGGATGTGTTAAAGGATTTCCCTAATGCCAAAATGCTACCCAATAAAAGAGCAAGATTTGAGATCTTACACAATACCTATCGCCTGGTGGTTGAGCTTGATTATGAGGATGGGATTATAAATGTGAGATTTATCGGTTCTCATAATGAATATGATAAAATTGATGCAACAACAATCCAGTTTTATGAAAAATGCATGGTACCTGCTAGAGGATGAATTGGATTATCGAAAAGCATGCGAACGATTCGAAGAAGTCAAATATGCCACAAGAGAATCTCCTGATCACAAAGAAAAAATGCTACTTGCTTTTTTGATTGATGATTATGGAAAAAGAAATTCTATGCTTCCCGAACTGGACCCCATCGAATTCATCAAGATCCGGATGGAGGATTTTGGCTACAAACCTGCCGACCTGGCAAAAGCCTATGGTGATAAAGGAACTGTGAGCAAGGTTTTAAACTACAAGCAGGCATTGTCCCTGAACATGATCCGTAAATTCAGCAAAATACTTCGCATACCCGCAGAAGCATTGATCAAAGAATACAAACTCCAGTAAATTTTGTCCTACCAGAAATTCCAGGCCAGCCAGCTCTTCACCGGAACCGAGATCCTCGGCCCGGGTAAGGTATTGATCACCGATGAACAGGGAACCGTTGAAGCCATCATTGATCAGCACGAAGCCGGAGACGATATTCAGCAATTTTCCGGGCTGCTCAGTCCCGGTTTCATCAACTGCCATTGTCACCTGGAACTGAGCCATCTGCGCGGCCGCATCCCCGAAAAGACCGGGCTGGTGGATTTTGTGTTCCGGATAGTGAACGAACGCCATTTTCCCGAAGCAGAAATACTGGATGCAATATCGGTAGCCGAAGATGAAATGCTGGTCAACGGCATTGTTGCCGTAGGCGATATCTGTAACAATTCCCTCACGCTCGCCCAAAAAGCAAAACAGCGGCTGGCTTATTACAATTTTATTGAACTGACCGGCTGGTTACCGCAGGCGGCTGAGGCCCGCTTCAACAGATCATTAGAGGTTTACCAGGCATTTCAGCAACTACAACCCGCAGGCAGCCGGTTCCGGACCACACTGGCGCCGCATGCGCCCTATTCGGTTTCCAATGAATTGTGGGACCTGATGATGCCCCACTTCCACAACCAGACCGTAACCATACACAACCAGGAAACCAGCTTTGAAGACAGCTTATTTGAAACCAAACAGGGTGATTTTATACGCATGTACGGCCTGATGAATATCGAGACGGATTTCTTTACTCCTACCGGCAAAAGCAGCCTGCAATCCTATTTTGAAAAAATGCTGCCTGCACGAAAACAGTTACTGGTACACAATACATTTACCAAAGAGACGGACATCCTGTTTGCTACCGCCAGATCAAGCGATGTGAACTGGTGTATCTGCATCAATGCCAACCAATATATTGAACAGGCTCTGCCATCACTTGAGTTATTCCGCAAACAAAAGGCCAACCTGGTCATTGGCACTGACAGCCTGGCCAGCAACCATAGTCTTAGCATTCTTGATGAGTTAAAAACCATTACCCGCTTTTTCCCCAAGATTCCGCTGGCCGAACTACTGCAATGGGCCACTTATAACGGCGCTAAAGCTCTGCAAATGGAAGATCATTTGGGAAGTTTTGAAAAAGGCAAACAACCTGGCATCATACTGATCCAACAGTTAGCCAACCAACAAATCAACTCCCACTCCACCCTGCAAAGACTCCTTTGATTCACTCATCCACTCATCCACTCATCCACTCATTCACTCATTATCACGCAAGTATCTCCTGCAAAATCGCATAACTCCGCATTTCTCCAAAGTCAGAAATATGCAGTGATAAAAACGTCTGGTATGCCTGCAACAATTCCCTGCGCATATTCCGGTTAAGGGCAAGCCCTTCAAGGTCATTATAGAACTGCAGCCTGGCAAGATCTGATGTGGTACTGGCCATTATACCTTCCAGATAATACGGGTGCGTAGGTATCTCTCTTGTGAATACGCCTTCCTGCAGGTCGAGTACCGGCGTTTGTTGGCTGTAAGTACCCTGCAATTGAAAACCCAGTTCACCGGCCAGGTGCAGCGTAAAATAAAGTGGAAGATTACCGGTTAAGGTATCGTTACCCTTATCCAGCTGCTTCAGTGTATCCTCGATCAGGTAAAACAATTCGGGATTGGCCTCGGGTTGTTTGAGGCTGTGCTGCAGCAATTCGATCACATACGTGGCCACTGTATTACGGACCACATCAAACAGCACTTTTTCATACAGGTATGCCCATTGGTATTCTTTGATGAATTGCAACTGCTTCTGTTCATTGTGGTACACTTCCATGTCCAGTATGGCAGAGGGCTGAAAAAAGCCGGCTTTGCCCGAAGAGGTCTTACTGCTTTGCCGAACACCTTTTACAATATAACTCTGTATCCCAAACAGTTCTGTATACACGGTAGTGATGATACTGGTATCACCATATTTTACCGTGCGCAACACAATACCTTTGGTGGTGTGGATCATGTGATGATTGATGGGTGAAGATAACGAGTATTTGCTATCTGGTATTCCATTGCCGCAGGGCTTACCAAAGCAGTTCCGGCCAACTTGTTTTATATACCTGTTCTGCTCTATATTTGTGATCACCCTCTGATCCCGATATACATGCGTGTTGTTTTATTCCTGCTTTTCTTTTTTACTTCGCAAGGGAGCAGGCTGTTGGCACAAAACAATACTCCTCAATTTTACCTGTACGAAGACAGTTCCTCGCATTCCAATGCACAGCATGTATTAGAGCTGTTTAGGAAGCACGCCATAAAGCAGGCGCCTGAAAAAGGGAAGAACATAAGTTTCACGCGTTCAGTCTACTGGCTTATTTATGAGAACCCTTCTGCAAAACCGGCAGATTCAATGTTGTTGTACATCGGCCATCACCACATCAATCGTATTCATTTTTATTTTGTTTCGGACAGCAGTATCCAGACACAATGGGTTACGGGTGATTATTATCCTTTCCGCCAAAGACCTATTGAAACTACCGGGTTCTACTTTCCAATCAACCAAAAAGGGATCTACCTGGCCAAAATAGACAAACGGAATGAGTCTTTACAGCTATCGTATCACCTTACGGATATCAAACAGGCATTACAGGAAGAATCGCGTACCAAAACAGTACTCTTCCTTTTCACGGGAATGCTGCTGTTGCTGATCATCTTTGGCCTTTATCTTTTTATCATTGAACAAGACCGGCTCTACCTGTATTATATCCTGTATATAGCAACAGGATGGTTATGGGTTTTATCGAATGCAGGTTACGGCTTTGAATATTTCTGGCCCAATATGCCCTGGTTTGCAAGTAAGGCCAGGCCCGTATTCGTAATCGTTCCGCTTATTTTCGCTTCCATATTCCTGGTGAGGTATATTGGCGGTATTAAAAACCGGGGTCAACTGAACTTTCTAAAGTTGATGAATACCTTGCTGGTGGGATGTGTTATCCTGATCTTTTGCCTTAACGATCAGAACCAGCTGAATAACTGGTGGCTGTACCTGCAATATGTCGTTCCCATCGTTCCCCTGCTGTACATTATTGTTTTTTTCATCATCCTGATCATCGCAAGTTTCCGCGGGAACAAACTGGCAGCATTTTACCTGGTGGCCCAATTGATCCTGTTGGTTTCCGCCGTTTTACAGATATCGTTCTCCCTTGGCAGCCTTAACCGTTTCAATCATTTCTTTAGTCAT
The DNA here is from genome assembly GCA_016183765.1 of Bacteroidota bacterium. GTDB lineage: Bacteria > Bacteroidota > Bacteroidia > Chitinophagales > Chitinophagaceae > Sediminibacterium. The sequence goes on along the minus strand of JACPEA010000011.1, from coordinate 626,052 downwards.
TACGGACTTGCTTTCGGTTATGTGGCAGAAACGATCATCCTGACCATCGGATTGGTTTACCGGTTCAATCGCTATCGCCTGGACAAAGAGGCGTTATTGATCACCCTAAACCAGCAGCAGAAGAAAAACACAAAAGTATTGATGCAGGTTCAACAGGAAGAGCGGGGTCGTATTGCCAGCCAGTTGCACGATGTGGTGGGTTCTCTGTTATCGGGTATCAAATTTAACCTCGCCTCGATCAGGGAAAAACAGGTATTCCTGCAGCAAAATGTTTCCACGCAGTTTAACAAAACAGAAGAAGCCATAGGGATCGTATCGGGTATGGTGAGAAACCTGAGTCATGCGTTAAGTCCTGTTATGCTGACCCAGGTCGGATTCAGGAGCGCGCTGGACAAACTGGCCAGTATATTCAATGCATCCGGCAGAATAAACATACAGGTGGAAGTGATAGGTTTTGATACATACCAACCCAGGCTGGAGCAATATTACCTGACCCTGTATGGTATCGTATATGAGCTGCTCAATAATATAGCCAAACATTCCGGAGCCACACATGCATTATTGCAGGTATCGGAATATGAGGATGTGTTCACTATTGTGGCAGAAGACAATGGCGTAGGATTTACAGATAAACCCACAACAGGCGAAGGAATTGGCATGGCGGGTATCCGGTCTAAAGTGGCCTATTATGGAGGTGTGATGGCGATTGACAATGACAAGGATCAAGGACTAATTATAACGATAGAAATTCCGATTGTGTATGACAAAGAACAGGATCATACTGGCTGACGACCATCAATTCATGCTGGAGGGGGTACAGTCAATTTTGAAAGAGGATACCTCTTTGGATATTGTGGCAACCGCACAGAATGGCCATCAACTGATCGATGCGGTAATCCGTGAAAAACCCGACCTCGTATTGCTGGATCTGAATATGCCGGGGTACGACGGGCTGCAATGCCTTGAAAAGATCAAACAGGGTTTTCCAGGCATCAAAGTGCTGATCTTATCCAATTATTCGCAACCCGACCTGGTCAACAAGATAAAAAAAATGCAGGCAGACGGTTACCTGGCCAAAAATTCTTCTGCCAATGAATTGCGGGATGCCATCGGTACGGTTTTGTCCGGCGGATTTTATTTTCAGCAAATGGAAGAATCTCCTGTCGTACCGGAAAATTCCTATTACTTTGATGAGTTCCTGAAAAAGTACCAGCTAACCAAACGTGAAGTGGGGATTCTACGGCTGGTATGCCAGGAAATGACCACCAAAGAGATCGCTTCCGCGCTCTTTCTAAGTGAACTTACGGTGAATACACACCGCAGGAATATCCTGAAAAAATTAAGCGTTAAAAATGTAGCCGGGCTTGTCAATTTTGCTAAACAGCACAATATTTTATAAAGGTATCCCCTCCCCCGAAGGGATACCTGATAGGAATACATAAGGTTTATGACTACGCCGGTTACTGACGTTGATCAACCCTGCACCTATTTTACATTCAGTTTTCGCATCATTCATTGTCAGGCCGACCACACTGCCCGGTATAAGACTGGTAATAGGCATCCCAGTAATATAGAGGCAACCCAGGAAACACAAGACATAGTCATTTTGACATATTGGATTTTATGAAAACAAAACTATCCTGTCCGGGGATTGGGACAAATACCTAATTATAAGTATTTATTGCGTTTTATCTCCTAGTGTGTCCGGCAGGCAAAACGCATAACACATCAGGTGGCTGTAGTTACCACCCATTGTAACAGATAAACCCTTTGTAAACGTTTAGACCACCCCGGTAAACTGCTTCAGGAAACGGATATCGTTCTGCGAGTAAAGGCGGAGATCATTTACCTGGTATTTCAGCTGCGTGATCCGCTCTACCCCCATACCGAAGGCAAATCCGGTGTATTTATTCGGGTCGATCCCGAAGTTCTCCAATACATTTGGGTGTACCATGCCGCTTCCGAGGATCTCTACCCAACCGGTATGTTTACAGATATTGCAGCCATCACCCTTGCAGATGAGGCAGCTGATATCCATCTCGGCACTGGGTTCCGTGAACGGGAAATAACTGGGACGGAAACGCACTTTTACATCGTTGCCAAACATTTCCTGCACAAAAAAGTACAGGGTCTGTTTCAGATCGGCAAAACTCACGTTCTCATCCACATACAAACCTTCTACCTGGTGAAAGAAACAGTGTGCCCTTGCGCTGATGGTCTCGTTCCGGTACACTTTACCCGGGCAGATCACCCTGATCGGTGGTTGCTGGGTCTCCATTACCCTTGCCTGCACGCTACTGGTATGCGTACGCAACAGCCAGGACGGGTTCTGATTGATGTAAAACGTATCCTGCATATCGCGTGCCGGGTGGTCTTCAGGCAGGTTCATGGCGCCGAAATTGTGCCAGTCGTCCTCGATCTCCGGACCTTCCGCTACCGCAAAACCAAGTCGTTTGAAAATAGACACGATCTGGTTGCGCACAATATTCAACGGGTGCCGGGTACCTACGGCAACAGGATCGCCGGGTAAACTCCAGTCTGTTTTCAGGGTATCGGCAGCTGGCCCCCCGCTATTGTTTTCTTTCAGTAAGGCATACTTTTCTTCTACAAACAGTTTAAAATCGTTCAATACCTGCCCGAACTCTTTTTTACGCTCGTTGGGCACATGGCGCATTTCGCCCATAATAGTTTTCACCAATCCTTTGGTGCCCAGGTATTTGATACGGAATTCCTCTACCGCTTCCGGAGTATCTGCCTCAGCGGTCGCGATCTCCTGCCGGTAGGCTTCGATCTGTTGTACTAACTGTTCCATATTGCGAAGATAAACGCAGATCGGATATGATTGAGGGTATGATCCCTATGATTTGCAAGGGAAACCGCTGACCCGGCCCGGAATAGCCGTAAAATCATAGCTCCTGATCGCAGATGGGATATGATTTAGGGTATGATTCCTATGACTTACAAGGGAAAACTGCCGACCACAGACCGGAACCCGGAACTGAGTGACACAAGAACCGATGCCATGGGTTCGTCAGCCGGTAAAAAAGAAGTATCCACCGGCCTGGATTGTTAAAACAGGCCTGAATGCCCGTAAAATCGTATCTCTCATATCCCAAATCATACCCAATCTGTGCTTATTACTTACATTTGCTACCGTAGACCTACAAATTATGGAATATAATACCGAGAGAAATTACCTGGGCATGAAGGAATATGGCCGCCATGTACAAAAAATGGTGGAATACCTGCTGACCATTGAGGATCGTGAAAAAAGACAGGAGCAGGCCCAGTATGTAATTGAGTTGATGGGCTTTGTGAACCCTCATTTAAAGAATGTAGAAGACTTCAGGCATAAACTTTGGGATCACCTGTTTTTCATCAGTGATTTTAAACTGGATGTGGACAGTCCCTACCCCATTCCCCAGAAAGAGACCTACAAACAGAAACCCGATCCCCTGCCTTATCCCAAGCGTCATCCCAAATATGCGCACCTGGGTAAGAACCTCGAAGTGGTGATCGATAAGGCCCTGAAAGAAGAAGACCCGGAGAAAAAAGCAGGTTTTGCGCATGCCATTGCTTATTACATGAAGCTGGCATACAGCAACTGGCACAAAGAGCTGGTGCACGATGATACCATCCGTACCGAACTGAACAGCATTACCGGCGGACAACTTGAATTCAGTAACACGCCTTATATCAAACATCGCAACCAGAATTTTGAGCGCGACGAATATCCCCGCAGTGGTGGACGCTGGCAGCAGAATTTTGGCGGCCGCAGCGGCGGAAGAAGCCAGGGCGGCCAGCGCGATAACAACCGTGGCGGAAGGGCCCAGGGTGGCAACCGTAGTGGCGGAGGCAACCAGGGAGGTAACCGCAGCAACGGCGGCAGGCAGGAAGGCCGTGGCGGTCAGTTCAAGAAACGTTACTAGTTTGGGTTTTATTCACCCAATAGTTATTCATTTACCGGTAAAAAGATATTTTTAGGCATCGGAAATTTCCGGTGCTTTTTTATTGCGTTTATTCAACTGCGCGATCCTCACCGGAGAATAAACGGGAAAACCCATAAACCTGCAACCAACATGAATACATTCGAAGTGATCGGCGGTAAAAAACTAAAGGGGGAAATTGTTCCGCAGGGGGCAAAAAATGAAGCTTTGCAGATCTTATCGGCTGTATTGCTCACTTCAGAAGCGGTAACCGTATCCAATATCCCCGATATACTGGATGTGAACCTGCTGATTGAACTGCTCGCCGATATCGGCGTAAAAGTGACCCGCAGCGACCGGCACACCTGCACGTTCCAGGCCGATGAAATAGATGCGGATTACCTGGCATCAGACACTTTTCGCAAAAAAGGGGGGCGGCTCCGGGGCAGTGTGATGTTTGCCGGCCCCATGCTGGCCAGGTTCAAAAGAGCATATATCCCCAAACCCGGTGGCGACAAGATAGGCCGGCGCAGGCTGGATACACATATCATTGGTTTTGAAAAACTGGGCGCAAAATATGAATATGAAGAGCAGCTGGGTTGTTTCAAATTATCTTCCCCGCAGCTGAAGGGTTGTTATATGTTGCTCGATGAGCCTTCTGTTACCGGTACCGCCAATATCGTTATGGCCGCTGTTCTGGCAGAAGGTATCACCACCATTTATAATGCTGCCTGTGAACCCTATATTCAACAGCTATGTAAAATGCTGACCCGTATGGGCGCCAATATTCAAGGTATTGGCAGTAACCTGCTGGTAATCGGGGGTGTGAGCAAACTGGGAGGTACCACGCACCGCATGTTACCCGACATGATCGAGATCGGCAGTTTCATTGGCCTCGCTGCCATGACACAAAGTGAGATCACCATCAAAGATGCCGGCGTGGAACACCTGGGAGTCATCCCGGAAAAATTCAGGCAACTGGGCATCCGGTTCGACATCAAGGGAGATGATATTTATATTCCCGCACAGGATGTTTATGAAATACAGACATTCCTGGATGGCGGTATCCTTACCATCTATGATCATCCCTGGCCGGGTTTCACCCCCGACCTGTTAAGTATCGTACTGGTTGTGGCCACACAGGCAAGGGGTAGTGTTCTGGTACACCAGAAAATGTTTGAAAGCCGTTTGTTCTTTACCGATAAACTGATCGATATGGGCGCACAGATCATCCTCTGCGACCCCCATCGTGCCACCGTGATCGGACTGGGAAGAAAAAACAATTTACGTGGCATTACCATGAGCAGCCCGGATATACGGGCCGGACAGGCATTGCTGATAGCCGCCTTAAGCGCCGAAGGAAAAAGCGTGATCCAGAATATTGAACAGATAGACCGTGGTTACCAATATATTGATGAACGACTGCAAAACCTCGGTGCAGATATCAAACGTATTCCCGCCTGACAGGTTGTTTCCGGATAAGCGCCGGCAATCCCAGCATACCCTCACCGGCCTGGTGATTGTGTGCTGGTAATCAGTTATTTAAGCTCCTGTTCTCCGCATATGTAGTGCTCATATAAACCTACTACACAGAAAAAATCCGTCGATAATGCTACTACCAATGAAGCTGGCCGGAAAACACCGGTAAATAAGGAATTGATACTCCCATGACACTGTCGACAGCTGCTCAGCCTAAACCGTAGTAAACCAACTACAAACTAATCTGCGTTTGAGCTATCACCGGAGTTATTGAATAGTTGGAGCTTTACAGTAGCCAATATCCGTAACCTGTCAACACACAGGTTCATCTCCATTCACAGGTAAACCCAATACCATGAAACAGGCTCCCATATTTACGGATAGCGCTCAAAGGATAGAGGAAACAGGGAAGATCTCATTGCCTGAAACGCCCCAGACAGACGAATTCGGGCAGATCGTCCAATTAGCAGGCACCATCTGCAATTCGCACGTATCCTTAATTTCCCTGATCGACAGAACACAACTATGGTTCAGGTTCAAGGCGGGTATAGAGGAAACTGCTCCTCTGACAGAGCTTACATTTAGCGGAACGGATATTTTGCTGGACCATGATTTTGCCGTGGTAGAGGAAGCCCTCAGGGGTACCCATTTTTTTGACAATCCCGTTGACATAGCCCCTACTGAAAAAAGATACTATGCCGGCGTACAGCTCTTGTGTAGGCAGGGTTACCAGGTAGGTATGCTCTGTGTAGCTAACACCAATCCGTACCTGCTCAGTAAACAACAATTACAGGCGCTGGAATTATTGGGTAATCACCTGGCCAAACTCATTGACCTGAAAATAGCCCGCAAGCAGCTGGAAAGGAAATCGCAGAAAATTGAATTGCAGAACCGTTTGCAGAAAAAAATGCACTCAGTGATCGTACATGATATCCGAGGACCCATCGGTTCCGTTTTATCGGCTTTTCAGATGCTGGAATCTGAACAGGTTTCTGAAGAAGAAAGAAAAATGCTGATCTCCATTTTTGCCAAACAGATCGGTACTACCTACAACCTGGTCAATAACCTGATCGATTGGGGTGCGATAGAAATGCAGGAAAAATCTGTGAAACAGGAAGTGAACCTGAAAGAAATCGTTGACCAGGAGTTTGAACAGATGCGGATCAGCGCCGAATCTAAAAATAACCAGCTGATCAACCGGGTCAATAAAACCGCCACCATCACCATCAACCCGAATATCTTACGTTTCATGATCCGAAACCTGGTCAGCAATGCCAACAAGTTCACACACAATGGCCAGATCACGGTATACAACGATGTGTCCGAAACCTATCACCAGGTGGCCATCAGCGATACAGGCGTGGGCATGTCGCAGGAAATCATCAGCAAGATCGTCAGTACAGAAGACAATGTGGTAAGTACATCCGGCACCAATGATGAAAAAGGCAGCGGCATGGGCATTACCCTGATCAAGGATTTTATGAAAGAGATCGGCGGGCAGCTTCAGATTCAGAGTACGATAGGCAAGGGTACTACTGTTTTTCTCAAGATCCCGATGTAAAGCCTGGCAAAACAAACCGCATTTCGCTATTAATTCCCTGCAGAAGATTCTACTTTTGCAGCATGAACACATTTGAAACCCTACAAAGCATCATCCAGCATAGAAGAAGTGTAAAACCTTCTGACATGAATGGAAAAAAGATAGACAATACACTTATCCAACGCTTGCTGATCCTTGCCGACTGGGCGCCTACACATGGCCGTACAGAACCCTGGCGTTTTATTGTGTATGAACAGGAATCTGTTAAAAAATTTTGCCGGGATCATGCCGAACTGTACAGAAATGGTACCGATCCGGAGAAGTTCACACATGCCAAATATGAAAAGCTGCAACAGCAGGGCGACCAGCTCTCTCACATCATTGTCGTGTATATGAAACGGACCCTCCACAACAGCATTCCCGCACTCGAAGAGATCGCCGCGGTAAGCGCCGCCATGCAGAACATCCTGCTCGGTACCGCATCACTGGGTATCGCCGCTTTATGGAGTACCGGTGGCATGACACATGAGCCATCCATGAAAACATACCTGGGCCTTGGCGAAGAGGATGTTATCATGGGACTACTCCTCCTCGGTTATACCGATGAACCCGCCAAAGATGGTCAGCGCAGGATACCACTGGAGGAAAAAGTGAGTTGGCATTCGTGAATCGTGAATCGTGAGTAGTGAGTAGGAAGGATATAATAGAGAGGGGGTAAGCAAGCTCAATTATGAATGGGCAATGGATTCATTCACCATTCACAATTGACCATTCACAAATACTCCCTACTCACCACTGACGACTCACGACTCACGCTTCACGAATACCAATTGCCCATTCACCATAATATTGTTTCTTTGCGCAAATCAATCGCATGTCTGCAACGCACGGCAAACTGATCATACTCACCGCCCCCTCCGGTTCCGGCAAAACATCCATTACCCGGTACCTGATCAGTAAATATCCCCGTTTGTCTTTTTCAATTTCTGCCACCACCCGTGCACCGCGCGGCGCTGAAAAAGACGGGGTGGAATATCATTTCCTGAGTGTGCCTGATTTTAAGGCTAAAATAGACGCCAACGAGTTCATTGAATGGGAAATGGTATACGAAGGCAAATACTATGGCACACTAAAGACCGAACTGGAGCGCATCTGGAACGGGGGCAAAGTACCCATGCTCGATATTGACGTAAAAGGCGCCATACATGTGCAGCAACAGTTTGCCGGCGATTGCCTGTCTATCTTTATACAACCACCATCAGTGGCCGAACTCAGGCGCAGGCTGGAAGCCCGGGGTACCGAAACCCCCGAAAGCCTGGAAACAAGGGTAAACAAAGCCAGCTACGAAATGTCTTTCAACCATCATTTTACCAAAACCATCCTGAATGAGGATCTTGACAAAGCCTGCGCCGAAACGGAACAGGTGATCAAAGATTTCTTAGGTTGGTAAGCCGGTTTTGCTGAAATTGGGTGTCTAACCAGTTGCATATGTCATTCCAGAACAGAACCATATTCATTACCGGTGCCAGTCGCGGTATCGGTAAAGCCATGGCTTTACGTTTGGCCAGGGAAGGCGCCAATATTGTGATCGCTGCCAAAAGCGTGGAAGAAGACCCCCGCCTGGGCGGCACCATCTTTTCTGCTGCAGCAGAAGTAGAAGCAGCGGGCGGAAAAGCGCTGGCGGTACAGCTTGATATCCGCCAGGAAGAACAGGTACAGGCTGCTGTACAAAAAGCGGTGGATCATTTTGGCGGTATCGATGTGCTCATCAACAACGCTTCGGCCATTCAGCTGGCCCCGACCGAACAGACGGAAACCAAACGGTTCGACCTGATGCAGAGCATCAATGTACGCGGCACTTTCTTAATGGGCAAATACTGCATCCCGCATCTGCGCAAAGGAAAGAATCCGCATATCATCACTTTATCACCTCCTGTTAACCTTGATCCCAAATGGATGGGAGGCCATATTGCCTACACCATTACCAAATATAGCATGAGCATGCTGGCACTGGGCTGGGCAGCTGAGCTAAAAGGCGCCGGTATCGCTTCCAACGCTTTATGGCCCAGGACCACCATCGATACCGCAGCCGTAAGAAACCTGCTGGGGGGTGAAGCGCTGGCCAAAATGAGCCGTACACCCGATATACTGGCCGATTGTGTATATTATATTCTCAGCAAACCCGCTGCCCAATGCACCGGCAATACTTTTATTGACGAAGAAGTAATGGCTGCCGAAGGCATCACAGACCTGAGCAATTATTCTGTGGTACCAGGCGCCGAACTCTACCGTGACCTGTTTGTTTAATTTTTGAAAATACCTGCATGAAAAAAACCTTACTCACTACTGTCATTTGCGCAGTCTCTCTTGTATTATATGCCCAGAAAGGCCCCAGTGCAACTGCACTGTTGAAACAGAATACCATTACGAACATAGATGCCGGGTACAACGATTATAAAAACATTGCCTTACAGATCTGGAACTTTGCCGAAGTAGGTTATAAGGAACAGAAAAGTTCGGCCCTGCTGCAACAGACTTTACAGGCGAATGGTTTTACCGTACAGGCGGGTGTTGCCGATATTCCCACTTCTTTTGTGGCCAGTTATGGCAGTGGTCAGCCGGTGATCGCCATCCTGGCGGAATACGATGCTTTACCCGGCCTGTCGCAGGAAGCAGTTCCCGGCAAACAACCGATCAAAGGAGTGGATGCGGGACATGGCTGTGGCCATAACCTGTTCGGCACAGCTTCTGTTGCAGCCGGTATCGAGATCAAGAAACTGATCGAAAGTAAAAAACTGAATGGTACCATCCGCGTATATGGTTGCCCTGCAGAAGAGGGGGGCAGCGGCAAAGTATATATGGTCCGTGCAGGATTGTTCAAAGACGTGGATGTAGCTGTACACTGGCATCCTTCTGATGTGAATGCCGTTACCATGACAAGCGCCCTTGCCAACACATCGGCCAAGTTCCGTTTCTATGGTTTATCCGCCCATGCATCCATGGCCCCGGAAAAAGGCCGTTCCGCACTGGATGGTGTGGAAGCCATGGATCATATGGCAAATATGATGCGTGAGCATGTGCCGCAGGAAACCCGTATCCACTATGTGATCACGCAGGGTGGCAAAGCGCCAAATGTGGTACCCGATTTTGCAGAAGTGTTCTATTATGTGCGTCACCCGAAAAGGGAGTGGGTAGTCAGCGTGTTCGACAGGCTCACCAAAGCTGCCAAGGGTGCAGCCATGGGCACAGACACCAAAGTGGAATACGAGATCATTGGCGGCACGCACGATCTGCTCATCAACCGTACACTGGCCGAAGCCATGCAGCAGAACCTGCAGAAAGTTGGCGGGGTGAATTATACCGCTTCTGAGATCGAGTTCGGTAAGAAAATACAGTCTTCTTTCTCTTACCAGTCGCCGGCAATTGAGAGAGCAGCCACCATCACCCCGCTGAAGCCGGTAATCGATGCCGGTGGCGGTTCAACCGATGTAGGTGATGTAAGTTATGCCGTACCCACCGTTGGCCTGGAAGCGGCCACCTGGATACCCGGCACAGCCGCCCATAGCTGGCAGGCCGTAGCCTGTAACGGAACAGATATCGGCGCCAAAGGCATGATGGTAGCAGCAAAGACCATGGCACTAACGGCCATCGACCTGTTCACAGATGCCGCGTTGATCACCAAAGCCAAAGAAGAATTCAAACAATCCAGAGGAGATTACCAATACAAAGCCCTCCTCGGCGACAGAAAACCCGCATTGAATTATCGGGATTGAATAAGCAGACGTGAGTCGTGAATCGTCATTGGTGAATGGTGAGTATCTTACATTCTTAGATATTTCACGATTCACGATTCACGATTCACGATTCACGATTCACGATTCACGATTCACGACTCACGACTCACGATTCACCTTCCTTCCACCACCCGCTTATACTTGGTCATATCGATCGCTTTTTCGCTTTTGGCGATGATCACCGTGGCAATGGTATTACCGATCATATTGGTCAGGGCCCTTCCTTCACTCATGAAACGGTCTACCCCGATCAGGAGTGCCAGTCCCTCCAGCGGTATCACTTTCAAGATCGTAAGCGTGGAGGTAAGAACAATGAACCCACTACCGGTTACGCCGGCGGCTCCTTTACTGGTGACCAGCAACACCCCGATAATGGTCAGCTGTTGTGCCAGCGTAAGATTGATATCGAATACCTGTGCCAGGAAGATGGTGGCCATACTCAGGTAGATGGTGGTTCCATCGAGGTTAAAACTGTAGCCGGTGGGAATGATCAGACCCACTACGGATCTTTCGCAACCTGCGGCTTCCAGTTTCTCCATCAGGTTGGGTAATACCGCTTCGCTGCTGCTGGCGCCCAGCACAATCAGGAGCTCCTCCTTGATGTACACCAGCAATTTCCACACATTAAATCCATAATAGCGGCCAATCAGGTTCAGTACCACAAAAATGAACAGGAACGATGTTACATAATACGACAGCAGCAGGTTACCCAACAATACCAGGCTGCCAAACCCGAATTTACCAATGGTATAGGCCATACCGCCAAAAGCGCCGACAGGACTGAACTTCATCACAATATGGATCACATTGAAAAAAGCCTTGTTCAGGTTCTCGAATACAGATATCAGTTTGGTGCCGCCGCTTCCCATCCTGGTGATGGCCACACTGAACAATACACCGAAGAAAAGCACCTGCAGCAGGTCGCCCCTGGCAAAGGAGTCAATGATATTGGTGGGAATGATATGCGAAAAGAACTCACCCCAGTTCATCTCCTTGGCGGCAGAAGTATACTTGTCGAGGTTTTCTTTGGGAAGGTGGTTGGTGGCAATGCCCACCCCGGGTTTCAACGCATTGGCCACCACCAGGCCAATGATCAGGGCAAAAGTAGTGACCACTTCAAAATAGATCAGCCCTTTACCACCTACCCTGCCTACTTTTTTCAGGTTGCCGGCTCCGGCAATACCGAGTACGATGGTCAGGAAGATCACCGGGGTGATCACCATCTTGATCATATTGATGAACGACTCGCTGATCAGTTTAGCAGTAGGTGCAAATGCGGGAAACAGCCAGCCGGTAATAACCCCCAAAATAATTCCAATAATAACCTGTACATAGAGAACCTTTAGATATTTCATTGGCAGCAGGGAGTTTTGGTGTGGCAATCTACAAAAAAAGTCCATAGAGGCTGACCCTTGTATCAGGGAGCATCTATGGACAATTCAGTTAAGCGTGGTTATTACTGATCCAGCTTCTCCGGGCGCATCTGCGGGAAGAGCAGTACATCCTGGATAGATACCTGGTTGGTCATCATCATACATAACCTGTCAATACCAATACCGATACCGGAAGTTGGCGGCATGCCATATTCCAGTGCACGCAGGAAATCATGGTCGATGAACATGGCTTCATCATCCCCCCTTTCCATCAGCCTGGCCTGTTCTTCAAAACGTTCACGCTGATCGATCGGATCGTTCAACTCGCTATAAGCATTAGCAATCTCTTTTCCGTTCACCATCAGTTCAAAGCGCTCTACCAGTCCGGGTTTGCTGCGGTGTTTTTTGGTGAGCGGGCTCATCTCAACAGGATAGTCGATGATGAACGTTGGCTGTACATAAGTATGTTCGCTGGTAGCGCCAAATATCTCATCGATCAATTTACCCTTGCCGATATTGCCGGGCACATCTATTTTGAGTTGCTTGCAAACCTCGCGCAGACCGGCTTCATCCATCCCGCTGACATCAATACCTGTATTCTCCTTAATGGCGTCATGAATGCTGATACGTTTGAACGGCGCTTTAAAGTTGATGACCTTATCCCCCAGTGGTACATCTGTGGTCCCATGCAGGGCAATGGCAATTTTCTCGAACAACTGCTCGGTGGTCTCCATCATCCAGAAATAATCCTTGTATGCTGTATACCATTCCAATACGGTGAATTCGGGGTTATGGGTTCTGTCCATACCTTCATTGCGGAAATTCCGGCTGAATTCATATACCCAGTCAAACCCGCCCACGATCAGTCGCTTCAGGTACAGCTCATTGGCAATACGCAGGTAAAAAGGAACATCCAATGCATTGTGGTGCGTAATGAACGGACGGGCGGCGGCGCCACCGGGGATAGCCTGCAACACAGGCGTATCCACTTCCAGCGCACCCTGGCTGTTCAAAAATTCGCGGATGGTATTGATGAGTTTGGTGCGTTTTACAAAAGTATCTTTTACATCGGGGTTAATGATCAGGTCGGCATAGCGCTGGCGGTAGCGGAACTCGGGATCGGTTACCGCATCGAACACATTCCCCTCCTCATCTCTTTTGATCACCGGCAATGGCTTCAACGATTTGGCAAGCAGGGTCAGCGTTTGCACATGAATAGAGGTTTCCCCTGTTTTGGTAATGAACGCAAAACCGGTAACCCCGATGATATCTCCGAGATCAAGTCCGTGTTTTACTACAGTATCCCAAAAGGATTTGTCTTCTCCGGGGCAGAGATCATCCCTTTTCACATACAGCTGAATGATGCCCTTGCTATCCTGTATCTTGATAAAAAACACTTTACCCTTATCATTGATGCTCATGATACGGCCTGCCACGCAAACGGCAGCAAACTGTTCCCTGGTCTCTTCGGTATACTGATCCTTGATATCGGTTGAAAAATGGCTTACAGGATACAAAGGGGCCGGAAATGGATCGATACCCGCTTCCTGCAGTTTAACCAGTTTCTCACGGCGGATCAATTCCTGTTCAGACAAATGTGTTTGACTCATACATACTTTTTGAAAGCAGCAAAGATACGGGCGGGAGGGGAAAATAGAACAAGGGAATGACGAACAAGGAACAGAGGAATGATGAATGCTATGACCAATTCGTAAATGTGCTAATTCGTCAATGGAACAGAGGAAGCTGCCTGACGGCAGGCAAGGAACAGATGGGTGGGAGATAGGGCAAGCTTATTTAGGCCCGCGGTTTATTTGTTCCTCTTTTCGTATACGTCCGGGTTATGCAGTTGCATCATCCTGGGCAACATGTCTTCCGGAACAGGGGTCCAGCCGAACTGGGTGTACAGGCCATGCGCATCGCGCGTAAAGAGCACCCAGCGGCGAAGCTGTTGGAGGTCGGGATGTTCATGAATGGCTTGCATGAGTTGTTTGGACAAGCCTTTGCCCCTGTGGCCGGGCAGAATGAACACATCGGCCAGGTAAGCAAATGTGGCCCTGTCGGTGATCACACGGGCAAAACCCACCTGACCGTCCGGACCATAAACGCCAAAACATAATGAATGTTGCAGCGAACGTTCCACAACTGTAAGCGGAATATTTAGTGCCCAATAGGAATCCTGCGATAGGTATTGGTGAATCAGGCCAACCTGCAACCTGTTATGATCGGTACTGATTTCGTAAGCGGTGATGCGGTTGTTGTTATTTTCTGTCATGGAACAGTTGTTGGTAAACTTCTTCCCGGCTAAGTTCAAGCATATCACCCGGCTCTAAGGTACCCAGTGAAAGCCCCTCTATCCGGTAACGGATCAGGCGCAAAGTAGGGAATCCTACTTTAGCCGTCATCTTTCTCACCTGCCTGTTTTTACCTTCTGTCAAAATCATCCGGATCCAGGGTGCAGGTATCTCTTTACGGAAGCGGATGGGCGGATGACGATCGGGCACCATGGGATCTACGGGAAATGCAGACACTTTACAGGAAGCCGTATGGTGTAATTTGCCATCCACATTGATCGTAACACCTTTCTCCAATTCGCTGATGGCCACAACGCTGATGGCGCCATCTACCTGAACCCAATACTCTCTTTCATGGGCAAAACGGGGATCAAGCAAACGATGGTTCAGAGACCTGTCGTTGGTCAACAGTAACAGGCCTTCACTGTCATGATCAAGCCTCCCCACAGGATATACATCTTTGGGCACATCAAAAAAATCAGCGAGGGTTTTCTTTCCATCGGCCGCAGAAAATTGTGATAGTACCAGGTAAGGTTTATAGATAATGAAGTAGCGGTTCATAAAAACAAAAGTCCCGCAGAAGCGAGACTTTGTATATGGATGGGTTAGTAAGTACCGGGAAATAAATTTCCCTACACAATATTAAAAAGACTTTTAACGAAAGCAAAAAAAAGTTTAAACAATTTTATTAACATTTTGGCGGGAAATGTGGATTGCATAAGGAATTGATGTATGTTATGACTTACTCGCTGAACTGTCTTTCTGCACATACTTATCACCGATTAAAAAACATGATCTTCTGAAACATTGATGAACAAAGGATTTCAGAAGAAAGTAAAATATGATTTGCAGATCGGGTTCCTCTTTTTCCCGAAAAAAATATTGCCGGAAACACACCCTGAAACAGGGTTTTGCCACGAAAAAAAATTTCTGCTGAACCAGGAATATTACCTTTGATTTCTATCAAAAAACATCCTTATGAAGTTTCCCGCACCCGTTTCCGTAACATGGCTCGCCGATCTGATCGGTGCAGAAGCAGCAGGCAACCTTGCTGCACAGGCATTGGGCATCAATGAAATTCACAAAGTAGAAACGGGCGACCTGGTATTTGTTGATCATCCCAAATATTACGATACCTGTTTACATAGTGCGGCAAGCTGCATCATCATCAACACCAAAGAGGTGCAGATACCCGAAGGCAAAACCATTTTTGTTGTAAAAGACCCTTTTGAAGCTTATCTCAAAATTGTTAATCATTTCCGCCCATTCACGCCTGCACAACAGTCCATCAGCGATGATGTGGTCATTGGCAAAGGAACGGTCATCATGCCCAATGTTTTTATCGGCCGCGAAGTGGTCATCGGTGAAAACTGTGTGATACATCCCAATGTTTCCTTGCTTGATCATACCATTATCGGGAACAATGTGGTGATACAGGCCGGTACTGTTATCGGCAGTGATGCCTTCTATTACAATACCAAAAAAGACCGAGCCGTATGGTATAAGAGAATGCAGAGTTGCGGCAACGTAGTGATTGAAGACCAGGTAGAGATCGGCGCCGGCTGCACCATCGACCGGGGTGTGACCGCCGAAACCCGTATCGGCGCCGGTACCAAAATGGACAACATGGTTCATATCGGACATGACACCACCGTAGGTAAAAACTGCCTGTTTGCCGCACAGGTAGGTATTGCCGGAGGAACCATTATTGAAGACGGGGTAACCCTTTGGGGACAGGTTGGCGTAAGTAAGACCCTCACCATCGGAGCCAACGCCGTAGTGTTGGCGCAAAGTGGTGTTCCTTCTTCACTGGAAGGTGGTAAAACCTATTTCGGCTATCCGGCAGAAGACGCTTCTCTTAAAAGAAGGGAACTGGTATGGATCAAACGGATACCCGAGTTATGGAAAAAAGTGATGGAAAAATAAAAGATCATTAATCTGTATATGGATACATTATAAACCATGTATCCGCTTCAACTCTCCGCAGATGCGTTTGATGGAGTCTGTAACTGGTGTATAGGCAAATTGAGGGAACTGCTGTAGTAATTTGCTGTTATTGAACTGTACTTTAGCAGCAGCCGTATGTGCCGTTTCCTTAGTAAGCAGCGGATCTTTACCGGTAAACTTTGCTTTGATGGCTTCCAGCCGCCATACGATCGCTGCCAGCAGTGGGGTAACTTTCCGATGCGGCGGTTGTTTCCCAAAATTTTGGGCGATCTGCGTAAACACTTCCCGGTAAGGCAGGTTATCCGCACAAAGAATAAAACGTTCCGCCCGCACATCACTCTGCATCAGCAGGATCATGGCTTTCACCACATCGGCCACATCCACAAAACCTCCGGTTCCCTCTGTATACCAGGGAAACTCATCGTAAGCCGATTTAAAGATCTCTGATGAACCCTTTTCCCAGTCGCCGGCACCCAGGATGATGACCGGGTTAACGATCACTGCATTCAGGCCTTCTCCAATACCCCGCCATACTTCCATTTCGGCCAGCCATTTGGTCTTACCGTATTCGCTGTTGCTGGTTTCTTCAGACCAGTTCATGCTTTCATCAATGGGTTTATCCTGCCGTATGCGCCCAAGTGCAGCCACAGAACTGACGAAAACAAGCTTGCGTATGCCAGCTTCCAGACAGGCATTCACCACATTGGCAGTACCATCTACATTGTTTTGATGTAACAGGTGTTTTTTTGCGGGATTGAAGGAAACAACCGCGGCACAGTGATACACTTCATCCACACCTTTCATGGCTTCTTCCAGAGAGACTACATCCAGTATATCACCCTGTACCCAATCAACTCCCTGCCCCCCTTCCATAAGGGGTATGGAACTACGGTATAAGGCCCTTACTTTTTTACCCTCGTTCACTAACTGCTTTACCAGGTGAGAACCTACCAAACCACTAGCGCCGGTGATAAAAATCATAGAAAGATGTTTATGCGAAGATAAGGGGTGAATGGGCAATGGCAATGGCGGGTCGTGAGTCGTGAGTGGTCAGTGGTGAGTCGTGAGTGGTCAGTGGTGAGTAGGGAGTATTTGTGAATGGTCAATTGTGAATGGTGAATATTTGTCGGGCGTGCTTACCTTACAGTTTGTGGGCGCCGGTCTGTTACTGACCACTCACGACTCACCACTGACCACTCACGACTCACCACTGACCACTCCCCACTCACGAACGGCATTTCCTGCATTTACCGCTTACCACCACATCGGTTTGTGAAATGGTGAAGCCATCGGGCAGGCTGAGTTTGGGTACGCTGATATTATCCAGGCAATACGTAGTACCACAATCATCGCACATGAAGTGTACATGATCGTCGTGGTGGTGGCCGCCTGCGCAGGCATCTTTGCACAAAGCATAACGCACCGAGTTGTCTGCGGTAGGAATGGTATGAATGATCCCCTTTTCCACAAAAGTCTGCAGGGTTCTGTAAATGGTAACGCGGTCAAATTCGGTACCACTCTCATGTTCTATATCGGCATGCGCCAATGCGCCTTTCGATCGGACAAAAAGTTCCAGTATCTTTTTCCGGCTGTCGGTAATGCTCAGCTGGTTTTTCTTCAGTGTCTCAACAATACTGTACATCATACAAATTATTTGGGGTTGGCATTGAACAACCCATTCACGAAATTGGCAGTACCGGATTTCTCCTCCAGTAATGATCGTATGTCTTTGGTAAGCCTGTCCAGTTCGGGTTGCTTCAGTCCATCATAAACCTGTCCGCGAACCTTCCCGTCTCTGTCAACCAGCGCAAAGAACTGGGTGTGGATGAACTGGTCCTCTATTTTCTCTACATTGTTCTTAGGGTCATCCAGCAGGTAAGAACTACGGGCCTGCTGGTACAGGCTGTCTTTGCGGCCGGTAAGCATTACCCATTTGCGGTTATCGATCTTCATCGAGTCGGCATATACTTTCAACCGCTGTGCAGAATCCCTTTCCGGATCGCAGGTATGCGCAACGATCATGAAATCCGGCTCATTCTTGAACTGCTCAAATACCTTTTTCATGTTGTTGTTCATCTTGGGGCAAATGCCTTTGCAGTTGGTAAAAAAGTATTCCACCACGCTTACTTTACCCAGCATATCCCTGTCGGTGAACGGTAACCCGTCCTGGTCGGTAAAATGAAAAGGTTTCACGTAGCTGATCACGGCCAGTTTGACTTTCCATTTGTCGGTACCCTTGAACAGGAAAAAATAAAAACCCAGTACCAATACCACAAAAAACAGGAGATAACCCAGGAGCTTCTTATTCATAACAGGATAAATTGGGTGCAAAGTTACGCCTCATTCTGCTTATGCCGGGGGGTGCCGGGTGAGTCTAACAAATATTTTGCAACATTGTTGCATTGGCATACCTTTGTCGCCATGCGATTAAAGGTTGACTGGGATGCAATGGGGATTTTTACTTCCCTGGCCTGTGCCATTCACTGTGCACTGCTTCCCCTGTTCCTGACCAGCCTGCCCCTGTTCGGGATCAACATCATTGAAAACCTGTGGTTTGAATACCTGATGATCGGGATCGCTTTCCTGGTAGGGTCATACTCGTTGTACCATGGGTTCAGAAAACACCACCATAGCTGGTTACCCTTTATCCTTTTTTCGGTGGGAATTGCCTGTTTGCTGGCTAAAATGACCTGGCACGAATGGCGTAACTGGTTCCTGGTGCCTGCTGTGATCTGCATTGTGACAGCCCATATACAGAACCACCGGATGTGCCTGGTACACAATCACGCGCATTCAGACGATTGCAATCACTGATTTTTACGATCAAAAGTGCTGCTGTCAGGCAATGGTATAACTTACGCCACCATCCTTTTCATCTTTCAGTTGTACGCCCAGTGCGGCCAGTTCATTGCGTATCTTGTCGCTGGTAACAAAATCCTTACGGCTCTTGGCGTCTTTGCGGATATCGATCAGGAGTTGCAATACACCATCCAACTTACCGTCATCACCGGCACGTTCCTGTTTCAGTCCAAAAATATCTTCCACAAACAATTGCAGTTGTTGCTTCAGCGTGCCTACAGTAGCAGCCGACAAGGCATTAGCAGCAATATGTTTGTCTTTGATGGAATTGATGACAGACACCAGTTCGAACACATTAGCCAGTACTTTGGCCGTGTTCAGGTCATCATCCATGAACTGCACGAACTCGCTCACCAGTTTCTGCACTTTCACGTCCAGCACCTGGTCGGCAGACTGCTGGTTACCGGGAACTGACCAATGGCTCAGCCAGTCAAAAGATTCCATCAAACGTTTCAGCGCTTTTTCAGATGCCTGCAGGGCTTCATTACTGAAATCGAGTGTACCCCGGTAATGGCTTTGCAGGATAAAGAAGCGGATGGTCATGGGGTGATACGGCTGCTCCAGCATGGGATGTCCGCCACTGAACAGTTCGCTCAGCTTGATGACATTGTTGTAGCTCTTGCCCATCTTCCTGCCATTGATGGTGATCATATTATTGTGCATCCAGTAACGGGCAGGCATTTTATGATTGCATACGGTACTCTGTGCGATCTCGCACTCGTGGTGCGGGAACTGCAGGTCCATGCCGCCTCCATGGATATCGAACTCTTCGCCCAGGTACTTGGTGGCCATGGCCGAACATTCGATATGCCAACCCGGGAAACCCTCTCCCCAGGGGCTTTGCCAGCGCATGATGTGTTCCCGGGGCGCTTTTTTCCAGAGAGCAAAATCACTCCTGTTTCTCTTTTCGTCCTGGTTATCCAGCTCACGGGTGCTTTCGATTTGCTCGTCCAGCACACGCCCGCTGAGGATGCCATACGGCTGTCCTTTTTGGGAATAATCCGTATTGTATTTCTCCACATCAAAATAGACCGATCCGTTTACTTCATACGCGTATCCGTCTGCGATCAATTTCTTGATCATTTCGATCTGTTCTATAATGTGGCCGGTGGCGGTAGGTTCGATACTGGGGGGCAGGTTATTTAGCCTGTTCATAGCCCAATGGTAGAGGTTGGTGTATTTCTGTACCAGCTCCATCGGTTCCAGTTTTTCGAGTACCGCTTTTTTGCTGATCTTGTCTTCTGCTTCACGCCCCTCCTCTTCAAAATGCCCCGCATCGGTCAGGTTACGTACATACCGGACCTTATACCCGTTGTGCATCAGGTAGCGGTACAACACATCAAATGTTACATAGGGTCTTGCATGCCCCAGGTGACTCTCGCCGCTAACGGTGGGGCCACAAACGTACATGCCTACATAAGGTGTATTGATGGGAACAAACTCTTCTTTCTGTCGGGTAAGCGAATTATATACTTTAAGTGGCATCTTTTATGGGTGGTTACTTTTACATCAATCAGTTGAAACAAACCGGTATCTACCCGGCAAACAGGGAACACTGCATCATCAGCAGCAGCAGAAACAACAGCAATATCTGTGTGGGTGGTTCATTGTGTTGCGAAGATATTTTATTTTTTCAAAAGAAGGTCAGATACCAGCATAATATGGTCGCTCAGGTCCTCATCCACCATATCAAACTGTTTTACCACAAAATTCCGGTCGGGCAGGATATAGTCGATTCGCAGGGTAGGCGCCAGCGAAATGAACGTACGGCCCACGGCAAACCCTTTTTTCAGGAAAACATCCTGCCTTTCTCCCCTGATCCGGAAATAGGCGTAAGAATTGGGTACATCATTGAAATCGCCGCAGATAACAGAGGGGTAGGGCGACTGGTCAATGGCTTCCCGAACCATATTGGCCTGCACGGCCCGGCGGTTGAATGCCAGTTTCATTTTCCGGATAATGCTTTTAGATGCCGAAAGACTTTCCGCATCCTGTTCCCGTATCTTTTCTATATCGGAATAATCTGCTTTTTTAAACTTGAACGATTGCAGGTGCGTAGTGTACACACGGATGGTATCGTCGCCTTTTTTGATGTCGGCATAGATCAGGCTCTCTGCAACCGGGTAAGGGATCCTGCCCGAATCAACGATCGGGTACCGGGAGAAGATGATACAGCCCGATTGGTACCCGCTATTATCGCGCTGGTAATCTCTCGAGAAATAATGATACCGGTACTCTTTTGAAAACAGCGCAATATTATCCGCATTGGCCGCATTATTGAACTCCTGCAGGCAGATCACATCGGGGTTTAGTTTATGGATGCTTCCGGACACTTCCGAAGGGACCAGTTTCCTGATCTCTTTATTAGCAGAAAGACCATTGAAGCTTTGTATGTTCCAATCAACAATACGCATGGTATTGGCCGGCTTCCGTTTACTGAAGCCCGAACCGGGATGCCAGGCAAATACCACACCGATCTGTTGCCAGCCCACGGCCAGCGTAATCAGCGGCAACCAAACCATCACGGGTTTTGCGAGTAACCAGAAGATCACAAAAAATACCAGTGCCAGTAACAGATAGGGAACGATCAGGCCCGTAAAACCGCTGATCCACCAGCGGGCCGGGTTGATGTAAGGCAACAGGCAGGCTACCGCAAACAGTAATGAGATAAACACATTGATTGCGATAAACACTGTTTTGGTTGCACGGCGAAAAACATTTTTTGCCATGCCCGAATTTACTAAAAATCAATTGCGAAGTTGCATATCCCTGATAAGCGGGGGCAGGGCCGGGTTTTACTCGTCGGAGCTGGCCCGTTTCAGGAACTCTTTTTCCTCATCTGTGAGCAGCTGGTACCCCTCCTGGTTGATCTTGTCGAGGATCTCATCGAGCCTTTGCTGGGTGGTATGGGAAATTTTCTCATAGGGTTTCCTGTCGGACCGGTAATACAGTTTTTCCCGGGTTGATTTGCTGTTATGCTTTTTATCCGGACTGAACAGGTCGTCCAGCCAATTCATCAGCCGGATCATCCAGGCACCCCAATCCTGTCCGCGGCGAAGTTGACGTATATAGAAATATCCCATCACACCCCCTGCCAGGTGGCCTGCACCGATACCGGCATTACCGGTAGCCAGCGTGGCAAAATCGATGACCACGAAGATCAGCGTAAGCACCCACAAAGGAATGCCTCCATTGATCAAAGGGAAAATGCGGTAATCAGGTGCCAAAGTGGTGGTTGCAACGGCAAGCGCCATGATAGGCGCCCCGGCCCCCATCATGGGTGCGGTTACAGCGAGGTTTCTTTCCAGCACCGGCACCAGGTTATTACCCAACAGGAATACCAGTCCACCCACAAAACCGCCATAGAGGTATACAGGTATCAGTTTGTTATTACCGGTAAGATCCTGCATGATATAACCAAAACACCAAAGCCATAAACAGTTACTGATCAG
The DNA here is from genome assembly GCA_016183765.1 of Bacteroidota bacterium. Lineage (GTDB taxonomy): Bacteria > Bacteroidota > Bacteroidia > Chitinophagales > Chitinophagaceae > Sediminibacterium. The sequence continues at coordinate 603,388 of JACPEA010000011.1, read as the reverse complement.
ATGCCATATTCCCTGGTGTGTGAACATATGGGTGATCAGCGTCCAGGGCCTGGTGAGGAAAGTATCCGGCATAACAGATAAGGTAAACCAGTTCAGGATCTGTTTATAGAAGAACTCTTCCGGAATATCCGAAAGATAATAGACCGTTTTGATGAAAGTGATGATCACAAACAGGATCATATTCACCGCAAACAGGAACACAAGTGCATTATTATCCTGTCCTAACAATATCTTCCGGCCGGTTTTAAAAGATTGAGGCGACATACACACAATTTATCTCTGAAAAGAAACCCGTATCCTAATAGAACGTTTTTTTGTTGTTTTTGTTCCAGGTCATCACAATTAACAAACCCACAATGGCCCCGCCAATATGCGCCCATCGGGCCACATTATCGCCGGCTGAGTTCTTTAAGGCAAAGAATACTTCGTATCCAAAATACAATAACCCGATCCATTTGGCCTTAACGGGCACCAGGAAATAGATGTATAGATAGGTATTGGGAAACAGGTACACAAAAGCTGCCAACACACCAAACACGGCTCCGCTGGCGCCAATGGTACTGGTGTTGATACGGCTCTGGTAGAACACAGTCAGTTGCTCAAACAGTTTATTCATCAGCCCCGTATCGTTCGGGTTTTCCCTGATCAGGCTGATAAGCTGATCACGGTAACCCGGCTCACCCAGTTTGTTCTTGTTGATAAAATTGATCATGGCATCTGCCTGGTATGACCCGCCATCAGCATGCTGCTGGAAAATGGCAGCATAGTCTTTTATCAACGGCATCAATTCATAACTCAGGAATAACAGGTGCATCAGTGCAGCCCCCAATCCGCAGATCAGGTAAAAAGTGAGGAACCGTTTGGACCCCCAGAGGTTTTCCAGCACGGAACCAAACATCCACAGTGCGAACATGTTACCGAAAATATGACCCAGATCGCCATGCAGGAACATATGGGTAACCAGCTGCCAGGGTTTGAACAGGTTACTCTGCCAGGCATGTAATGCCAGCACATCTTCAATAGAGAAGTTGACAGAGGGGCCCTTGAATGTGTTCTGCGCCAAAAAGAACAGCCCGTTAATGATCAACAGGTTCTTTACGATCGTGGGCAAGATCTCAAAACGCGAGGGTCGAAATTCGGTCATAGTTTATCTCCCTGCCCGCCGAAGAACGGGTGATTACAATGGTTACTAAAATGGATACCCATACAAATTGCGTTCATCTATATTTTTTTCAGTTTCAGCTGCACCACATTCTCAATATGCAGTGTGTGCGGGAACATATCTACCGGCTGGATCTTTTCTACCATATATTTTTCGTCCAGTAAAGCAAGGTCTCGCGCTTGTGTGGCCGGGTTGCAACTTACATAAACCACGGTAGGCGCAGCGATATCCAGCAGCTTTTTAACCAATTTTTCGTGCATACCCGCTCTTGGCGGATCTGTGATCACCACATCGGGGCGGCCATGGGTGGCAAAAAAAGCATCGTCACAGATATGAATCACATCACCGGCAAAAAAATCGGCATGCGCAATATGGTTCAATGCCGCATTTTTCTTTGCATCCGCTATGGCATCTTCGATCACTTCCACACCGATCACTTTTTTGGCCAGCTTACTTACAAAAATACCAATACTGCCCGTACCGCAATACAGATCATACACGGTCTGGTTTCCATCCAGTTCGGCATACTCGCGGGTTACCTGGTACAGTTTTTCCGCCTGCCGGGTATTGGTCTGGAAAAATGATTTGGGACTGATGATGAAAGAATAGTCTTCCAGCTTCTCAATGATATACCCCTTTCCAAAATAGGTCTGCGGATCCAGGTCAAACAGGCTGTCGTTCTTTTTGGTGTTGATGGTATACAACAAAGTGGTGATCTGTGGAAACTGTTGCAGCAGCTGGTCCAGCAGTTGTTTGCGCAAGTTTTCCTCCTCGTAACCCAGCACTATGTTGATCATGAGCTCGCCGGTAGTAGTATTGCGAACAAACATGTTACGTAACCAACCGGTATGCGAACGGTTATTGTAAAATGCCAGGCCGTTGTCAATGGCAAATTGTGCCACTGCTTTCCTGATCTGGTTAGTGGGCTCTTCCTGCAGATGGCAGGTATCGATCTCTACCACTTTATCAAAAAAGCCACGTGCATGAAAACCTGCGGCGCCGGAATGGTTATTCAGATCAATGCCTTCAGCTTTCATCCGCCTGAATTCTTCGGTAGGTATGTATTTGCCGGTAGCAAATGTGTATTCCAGTTTATTCCGGTACCGGCTGGTAACATCGGCCCCGATAATAGGCGCCATCGGCGGCAAAGCCACTTTGGCAATACGTCCCAGGTTATCGCTCACCTGCTTCTGTTTGTAGAAAAGCTGCTTCGCATAGGGAAGCATCTGCCACTGGCAGCCCCCGCATACACCGAAATGCTGGCAGAAGGGGCTTACCCTGTCGGGCGAAAGTGTATGGATCTTTACGGTATGACCTTCTGCCCAGTCGGTCTTGTTCTTCGACAACTGTACATCCACCACATCGCCGGGCACTGCTCCTTCAATGAATACCACTTTCCCATCGACCCTTGCCAACGATTTGCCTTCAGCAGCATAATCCTGCACAAGGATATTTTCTAAAACAACCGGTTTTTTTTGTTTTCTCACGGGTGCAAATGTAACTAGGATTGGGGATGAATACATGACCAGTCAGATGAAAGACCCGCATCCCTACATTTTTGACAGTAGTTTAACCCCGGTTTAGCTATTTTTACCCATCATTCAACAGCTATGAGGCGATTATTACTTACTGCAGTCAGTTTTGCGCTGGTGCTGGGAGCCTGGGGCCAAAAAAAGGCGGTTCCCCAAAAGCCTGCCCTCACCAAACCCACGGTAACCAAAGGGCGAAATATCAACATCACCCTTACCCCACTGAAAAACTGTAAAGTGTACCTGGCCAGTTATTACGGGCAGGGCAGGGCCCTGGTCGATTCCGCTTATCTGAACGAAAAAAGCCAGGGAGTTTTTAAAGGTCCCAATAAATTAACCGGGGGTATCTATTTTGTGGTATCACCCCAATACACCATCCAGTTCGACCTGCTGATGGATGACCAACAGCAATTCACGATTGCAGGCGATACGGCTTTAAAAGAAAACGCCGTGATCACCGGCTCAGCCGAAAATGACCTCTATAAAAAATATGCGACGTATACAGGTAGCAAGGGAGCCAGCCTGGCACAACTGGAAAATGCCTACAAAGCGGCTAACACCAGTGCCGATTCTACCCGTTTGCGCAATGAGATCATTAAAACAGATAAAGAACTGCAAGCTTACCGCAAAGATATTATCCAGAAAAATCCAAACAGCCTGCTCGCCATGCTGCTCACTGCCATGAAACGGCCAACCGTACCTGCCATACCCGTTGTGAATGGAAAGGCAGACTCTGCTTACCCTTACCGGTTCGTAAAAGAACATTTCTGGGATGATGTATTGTTCAACGACGACCGTTTACTGCGCACGCCTTTCTTTGAAACAAAACTGGATGATTATTTCAAGACCATGGTGTCGCCTGAACCGGATTCGGTGATCAAAGAAGTGAATTACATGTTACTGATGGCCAGAACCGGCAAAGAAATCTACCCATACCTGCTTACCAAGTTCACCAACAAATACATGAACCCCGAATTCATGGGGCAGGATAAAGTATTTGTATTCCTTTTCGAGAACTTTTATGCCAAGGGCGATACCATGCTGCTGAATCCGGCTTCACGTAAAGTGATCACCGAAAGGGCTTATAGCCTGATGGCCAACCAGCTGGGGCAGCCGGCACCTTTTCTCGACCTGACAGATACCACGGGCAAAACGGTTTCGCTCTATGGTATCAAAGCGCCATTCACGGTGGTTGCTTTCTGGGACCCCAATTGTGGGCACTGCAAGGAAGAGATCCCGAAGATGGATTCCTTATACAGATCCAAATGGAAAAAATACGGGGTAGCCGTTTATTCCGTCAATATCTATGAGAACGAGATAGCCCCCTGGAAACATTTCATACAGGATAAAAAACTGTCTCCCGAGTGGATACATGCCTATGAGACCAAAGCGGCCAAACAGGCAGTGGAAAAAGCGGGCAAAGCCAATTTCAGGCAGTTATATGACATCTATAAAACACCTACCATTTATCTGTTGGACAAAGATAAACGCATCATTGCCAAACAACTCAGCCTGGAGCAGTTTGATGAATTGATAGAAACCAAACGGAAAACATTACAAAAATAACCCTCATAAAAAACCGGGGACTGCTGAAACAGAATCATTTCAACAGTCCCCGGTCAAATCTTACACAATTATTTACCGGATCTCTTTCACTACATTCCAGATCACTTTGGGCTTGCCCAAAGTATAGTAATGTAATACCGGCACACCGAATTTTTTCAGCTCCTTACTCTGCTGCACCAGCCATTCAGTACCTACCTGCTCACATTCCTGGTCGGTCTTACATTTCATGATGGCATTAGAAAGGTCGGTTGGAATATCCACATGGAAGATCCTGGGCAGTACCGATAATTGTTTTTTGCTGGTGATGGGTTTCAGTCCCGGAATGATCGGCACCTGTATACCCATATCACGACAGGTTTTTACGAAGTCGAAGAATTTCTGGTTATCGAAGAACATCTGTGTCATGATGTATTCTGCACCGGCGTCTACTTTCTCTTTCAGTTTTGCCAGGTCTATCTCCAGGTTCGGCGCCTCGAAATGTTTTTCAGGATAACCGGCAACCCCCATGCAGAAACTGGTTTTACCGCCATTCTTAATGTCTTCATCCAGGTAAATACCATTGTTCATATTGTTTACCTGCTGCAGCAGTTCAATGGCATAATGGTTGCCGTCTTTCTCGGCTTCAAAAGCTGCTTCGTTTTTAGCGGCATCGCCTCTCAGCACCAGCACATTATCAATCCCTAAAAAGTCGAGGTCGATCAATGCATCTTCCGTTTCGCGGCGGGTGAATCCTCCGCAGATGATATGGGGAACCGCATCAATACGGTAATGGTTCATGATGGCCGCGCAGATACCTACCGTACCGGGGCGTTTGCGAACATCCACTTTCTCGAACGTACCATCCGCTTTTTTCTTGAACATGGTTTCGCTGCGGTGATAGGTAACATTGATCCAGGATGGCTTGAAATCCATCAGCGGGTCCAGGTGATCGTACAGGCTATGGATGGTCTTGCCTTTTAAAGGCGGTAATACTTCGAATGATACCAGCGTGTCCGTAGACTGTTTAATGTGTTCTGTTATTTTCATTGCTATGCTGTCTTTGCCATATGGGTTACCCCATAAAATTGGTGCAATATACATCCTCCGCCATAGAAAAACATCTGTTAAGATGCTCCATGTCCCCCCGATTACCCCCGATAACCGCTATTTTTGTCAAAATACAACGCATTGAGTCTTACCATACATACCAAAGACCTGTTTAAAAGTTATAAGGGCCGCACAGTAGTCAACAGCGTTTCTGTAACCGTAAAACAAGGGGAGATCGTAGGTTTACTGGGACCAAACGGCGCCGGCAAGACCACCACTTTTTATATGGTAGTGGGCCTGATCAAGCCGGATGAGGGCAAGGTATTCCTGAACGAGATGGAGATCACCAAACTGCCCATGTATAAAAGAGCACAGATGGGCATTGGTTACCTGCCCCAGGAAGCCAGTGTGTTCCGGAAACTGAGCGTGGAAGACAATATCATGGCCGTTCTGGAAATGACCAAACTTACCCAGGGTGAGCGCCAGCACAAACTGGAATCCTTACTGGATGAGTTCAACCTGCACCATGTACGTAAAAATAATGGCGACAGCCTGAGTGGCGGGGAAAGAAGAAGGACCGAAATTGCCCGCGCCCTCGCTGTTGACCCCAAATTCATCCTGCTGGATGAACCTTTTGCCGGTGTGGACCCCATTGCGGTGGAAGACATCCAGAGTGTGGTTGCCAAACTCAAATACAAGAATATCGGTATCCTGATCACCGACCATAACGTGAACGAGACCTTGTCCATCTGCGACAGGGCCTATCTCCTGATCGAGGGTAAGATCTTCAAACACGGATCGGCCGAAGAGCTGGCTCATGACCCGCAGGTACGCAGGTTGTATTTAGGTACCAATTTTGAACTGAAAAGGAAAGACTGGATCATTGAAATGGGTAAGGAAGGATCGGCAGGGGCTTAATAAGCCGGTTTTCTTGTCCAGGCTTTCGCATTCTCGTTCCCATTGCTTATTTTGCTATTGAACCAACATGAAACTGTTTAGCCCCGCTATATCACGTTTGGCCAGATTCCGGCACTGGCGTATTGAGCAATGGATCAATGACCCCATCGGCTCACAGCGGGAAGTGCTGCAGGACCTGGTTACCCACGGCCAGTACACGGATTTCGGGCGTAAATACGGGTTCAAGGAACTCTTCAATATCCGCACATTCAAGGAAAGGGTACCCATACAGGAGTATAACGACCTGAAACCCCTGATCGAACGGCTCATGACGGGAGAAGAGAACATGCTCTGGAATACCCCCGTTAACTGGTTCGCCAAAAGCAGCGGCACTACCAGCGATAAAAGCAAATTCATCCCCATCACACAGGAGAGCCTCGAAGACAACCATTTCCAGGCATCCAAAGACGTATTGACGCTGTATTACAACTTCAATAATGAAAGCAACCTGCTCACCGGCAAAGGGCTGGTGATCGGCGGATCACACCAGATCAGCAAACTGAATGAAGACATACAATATGGCGACCTGAGTGCCGTACTGCTGCAGAATACACCCATGTGGGCCAACTGGATCCGTACACCGGAATTGTCCATAGCGCTGATGGACGAATGGGAAAGCAAGATCGAAAAGCTGGCCCAATCCACCATACAGGAAGATGTAACGTCTATTTCAGGGGTTCCCACCTGGACGCTGATCCTTATCAAACGCATATTGGAGATCACCGGTAAAGCCACCCTGAAAGAAGTTTGGCCCAACCTGGAACTGTATATCCATGGCGGCGTTTCTTTTATTCCTTATCGTGAGCAGTTTGAAAAGGTCATCGGCGAAGGTTGCACCTACCTTGAAATGTACAATGCCAGCGAAGGTTTTTTTGCCGGCCAGGACAATCCGAATGAAGAAGGCATGTTGCTATTCCTGAACCATGGTATTTTTTACGAATTTATGCCGGTAGAAGAATACGGGAAACCGGAACCCAGGACCATTGGGTTAAAAGAAGTGGAGATCGGCAGGAATTATGCACTCGTCATCAGTACCAACGGTGGCCTCTGGCGTTACCTGGTAGGAGATACCGTTCAGTTTATCTCAACATTTCCCTTCCGCATCAAAGTAAGCGGCAGGCTGAAACAATACATCAATGCATTTGGCGAAGAAGTGATCGCCGACAATACCGATAAAGCCATCGCCATGGCATCGCAGAAGACAGGATTGGTGGTGAATGACTATACTGCCGCACCCGTGTATTTTGGCGATAACCAGAAAGGGGCACACGAATGGCTGATCGAGTTTGAAGAAAAACCGGCCAGCACCGAACAGTTTGCCTTTGAACTGGACTGCGCCTTAAAATCGCTCAACAGCGATTACGAAGCCAAGCGGTACAAGGATATTGCGCTTACCCTGCCCATTGTACATGCATTGAACAAAACGGTTTTCCGCGAATGGCTGAAAAGCAAAGGCAAACTGGGTGGCCAGCATAAAGTACCGAGACTGAGCAACGACAGGCATTTTGTGGATGATATCCTGTCGTTCCTGTAAAAGCTGCCGGCAGACCACCTGATTGCCTATTGCCGCCCAAAACAATTCTTTTACATTTGTTCTTCATAACAAACTGTTTCTTATGAAATTATTGGAAGGAAAAGTATCAATCGTTACCGGGGCGGCCCGGGGTATTGGCGCAGCCATTGCGGTGACCCTGGCCGAACATGGCAGTGATGTGGCATTCACCTATGTGAGCGACAGCAGCGCAGAAAAAGCTTCCGCACTGGAAGCAAAGCTGACCGCATTGGGCGTAAAAGCCAAAGCCTATAAAAGCAATGCAGGTGTGTACGAAGAGTGCGAAATACTGGTGAACGAAGTATTGAAAGAATTTGGCAAAATAGATGTGTGCGTAAACAATGCGGGTATCTCTAAAGACAACCTGCTGTTACGCATGACAGCGGAACAATGGGATGAAGTGATGGACATTAACCTGAAAAGTGTTTTCAACATGACCAAACAGGTTATTAAACCAATGATGAAAGCCAAAAGCGGTAGCATCATCAACATGAGCTCAATAGTGGGTGTACGGGGTAATGCCGGGCAAAGCAGTTATGCAGCCAGTAAAGCGGGCATTATCGGCTTTTCCAAATCAGTGGCACAGGAACTGGGCAGCCGCAACATCCGCTGCAATGCCATTGCTCCGGGTTTTATTGAGACCGATATGACCCATTATTTAAAAGATGGCGACGGCGCCACAGAGTTCCTGAAAAAAATACCACTTGGCCGCTTTGGCAAAGCTGAAGAGATTGCCAATACCACTTTGTTCCTGGCAAGCGATATGAGTTCCTATATCACCGGGCAGGTATTAAGCGCCTGTGGTGGACTGAACATGTAATAGTCCGTGGTAATCATCATAACAAATTGCAACTGTGGCGGATAAATTTATCCGCCACAGTTTGTATATACATCTTCCGTTAAAAAAACTTTAACAACCGGCTTATTGCAGTTTGTAGTTATTTTCGCGAGGCAATGAAGAAAAAATTCTGTACAATCTTTTTACTGATGGTGCTGGCCATCCAGATACTGCCTATCTGGCAGATGGGTAGCCTGCTGTTCAGTAACCAGTTTACAGAAGAATTGCCGCATTCGACCAGTGTTGACAAGAGCTGCCTGCAGAAAGTTGACCTGAAAAGCGACTATCTCTCAGCTTCACCCGAAACAGCTGTTTCAGCATACATGCATGCCAGTTCACAGCACCAGGGTTTTGCCGATGCCATTCCGCAGAACTTTACCGGCGACATACATGTGCCACCTCCCAACTGCTGATCGTTACCTGTTACAGGTATGCCTGTGACCACCGCTTAGTGGCATACACCTTTTCGTGTTTTAAGTTATTCCCTATTCCCAGTAACGATGAAGAAGAGATTCTGCACTGTATTCCTGTTGTTGGTATTGGCCATACAGATACTACCCATACGTCAGATGGGGGGACTGTTGTTCAGTAACCAGTTCACCGAAGAACTCCCGCATTCGATACATGTGGAGAAAAGCGGGTTTCAGAAAGCTTTCCTGAGGAACGATCATTTTTCCAATACCGTTTTCACCCATACGCCGGGAACGGAAGACAGGGCTTCGCAACATCAGCTTTTTGCCGATGCCATCCCGCAGAATTTTACAGGCGATATCCATGTACCCCCTCCCAACTGCTGACCGTTAACAGGCAGCAAACCATTTTATTTATCCTATTTCTAATTGTACCATGAAAAAATATTTTCAGAGTGCCGGCAGTGACCTGCCCGCCTCTATCGTAGTGTTATTGGTAGCCCTGCCGCTGTGCCTTGGAATTGCACTCGGCTCAGGCGCACCTCTTTTTTCCGGCATCATCGCCGGTGTGGTTGGTGGTGTAGTGATCGGTTTACTCAGCGGCTCGCAACTGAGTGTCAGCGGCCCCGCTGCCGGATTAACCGTAATTGTGGCTACCGCCATCCTGAAACTGCAGGTGTACGAAGCTTTTTTACTGGCTGTGGTCATTGCAGGTATCATACAGCTGATCCTCGGCTTCATCAAAGCGGGTGTGATCGGTGATTATGTACCCAACTCGGTGATCAAGGGTATGCTGGCAGCCATCGGCCTGATACTGATCTTAAAACAATTTCCACACCTGGTAGGTTATGATACCGATTTTGTGGGCAATGAAAATTTCAGGCAGAATGACCAGGAAAATACATTTACCGGAATGTTCCAGGCAATCCGGTACATCACCCCTGCCGCAGTGATCATCGGAACCGCATCACTCGCCATACTGATGTTCTGGGAGAAAAAATTCATCCGGAAAAACAAGACACTCAACCTGGTACCCGGCGCCCTGGTGGCAGTGATCGCGGGCGTGCTGATCAACCAGTATTTTGCAATAGGTAAACCGGGATATGTGCTTGAAACCAAACACCTGGTATCATTACCCGTTGCCAGCGGCCTCGGCCAATTTTTCTCGTTCTTCAGTTTCCCGGATATCAAACACCTGAATAACCCGGATGTATGGGTCTCGGGGGTTACCCTCGCTATTGTGGCCAGTCTGGAAACCCTGCTGGGAATTGAGGCGGTAGATAAACTGGACCCCCTGAAGCGGGTTACCCCGCCTAACCGTGAATTAAAGGCGCAGGGAGTCGGGAACATTGTTTCCGGACTGATCGGCGGACTACCCCTAACATCTGTAGTAGTACGCAGTTCTGCCAACGTATCGGCAGGTGCCAGAACAAAAGTCTCTTCCATCATGCATGGGATACTGTTACTGGTATGCGTTATGCTGATACCCACCCTGCTGAATAAAATACCTTTAAGCGCTTTGGCTGCTGTACTTATCTTTACAGGGTACAAACTGGCGAAAGTTTCACTGTTTAAAGAGTTCTTTCACAAAGGATGGGATCAGTTCATCCCGTTCGTGGTTACCATTTTGGCTATTCTGTTCACAGACCTGCTGATCGGTATCCTTATCGGCATCGCGGTTGGACTGTTCTTCATGATCCGGAATAATTTCCGCTCATCCGTAATGGTAGTGAACGACAAGAACCATTACCTGATCCGTTTACGAAAAGACGTCTCCTTTCTGAACAAGCCCATCATTAAAAAGAAACTGGAAGACGTACCCCAAAATGCTTCTGTACTGATCGACGCCACAAGGGCCGATTATATTGATAAGGACGTGATTGAAGAGATCAATAACTTCCTGCTGCACGCTCACCTGAAAAATATCAGGATCGATATCAGGAAAAGCGTACACAAACCCATGCACCTTTTACTTAATGAACCTAAATTAACCATCCAATGAAAGCATACGAGAAACTATTATTAGAAAACAAAGCCTGGGCAAAAGAAAAAGTAGAAGATGATCCCGGGTACTTCAACAGGTTATCAGAAATTCAAAAACCAGAGTTCCTGTGGATTGGTTGCAGCGACAGTCGCGTTCCCGCCAATGAGATCACCAACACCCAGCCTGGCGAGATCTTTGTACACCGCAATGTGGCCAACCTGGTCATTCATACCGATGTGAACCTGTTGAGCGTGCTGGAATATGCCGTGGTACACCTGAAAGTAAAACACGTGATCGTTTGCGGCCACTACGGCTGCGGTGGCGTAAAAGCAGCCATGACCAACCACGATTTCAAACAGGTATTGAATATGTGGCTGAGAAATATCAAAGACGTATACCGTCTGCATACAGATGAGTTGAATCATATTGAGAATGAAGATCAACGGTTCGACAGGCTGGTAGAGCTGAATGTAATTGAACAGGTGCAGCACCTCGCCAAAACATCCATCATCCAGAAAGCCTGGCAGAACGAACAACGTCCAGACCTGCACGGATGGGTATATGGTTTAAAGAACGGGGTGATCAATCCCGTATTTGAGCTGAAAGCACAGAGCCCGATCGACAGACTGTACCAATACGATGACCTTTAAGAAATATTTCACCAAACAAAGGGCGTATAGTGACTATATGCCTTTTGTTTTATCAACAACCTGTTTCTGATAACCTGTATTTTCCGATCGATGCCAGTTTGCTTCAGCTGGCCTGTGAAGACTTGGAAGCTTTGAATTTTTGGATGAATCGTTTGCTATGATCGCTGAGTATCAGCCTGCCACTAATAGCGGCACGTTCTTGCAACAACTCATCCCAGTGTTCCGTGCCTTTCCACAATACCTTTTTGATCTCCTGCATGGCGGCGGGAGAGGAATGCGAGAGTGTGGTAGATAGTTGCCCGATCGCATCATCCACAGCGGCAATATCCGTATGCAGTTCTGCAAACAGGCCTTTGCGGCGTGCCCAGTCGGCCGAACGCCAGTTGGTGGCATCAATGGTAAGCTGTGAAAAAGCAGAAAGGCCCAGTTTACGTTCTACGGCAGGTCCCACCACAAATGGACCAATACCTACTGCCAGTTCACTTAACTTGATATCCGCACCTTCCGCAGCAATGGCATAATCGGCTGCAGCAGCCAAACCTACCCCACCGCCAATACATTTGCCCTGGATACGCGCAATAATGAATTGCGGTGCCTTACGCATAGCATTGATGACCTGCGCAAAACCGGAAAAAAAATGATACCCTTCCTCCTCGTTGCTGATAGCGGCAAGCTCATCAAAAGAGGCGCCGGCACAAAAAATCTTTTCGCCGACCGATCGGAGAATGATCACATGGGTTCCGGGGTTCAGCCCTTCACTATGGATATCTTTGGCAAGCGCAGCCAGCAGTTTGCCCGGCAGGGAATTACTCTGCGGATGAAAGAACTCGATCGTGGCAATACCATGCTCACGTTCCACTTTCACATAACCATCTGTTACTTGCTCTATCATGATACTAAGTTATTAAATCGTCTGAAAAATCCTTCTTTTACAAGGTTTACATTAAAATTGACCAATACCCCGTTTTTAATACCGGAAAGTTTCAGGTACGTGTGCAATTGTTTAAAATGTACCGGGGCAAGATGCTCAACCGACTTGATTTCAACGATGACCAACCTATTGATCAGTAAATCTGCCCTGAACCCGTCTTCGAACCGTATCCCGTCATACAAAAGTGGTATTGCTTTTTGTCTTTGAACAGTAAACGATCTTTTGAGCAATTCGTATGTTAGCACCTCTTCATAGACCGACTCGAACAATCCGGGACCTAATGCGGAGTGTATCTTAATACAAGCGTCGAGGAGCTGACCGATGATCATATTGGCATCCTGGGAGTGCTTCATTTCAATAAGAGAGAAACGGAGAAAAAGAGATAAAGAGTTGGTTGGAACAAAAATAAAACGCTGTCTCCGTTTATTCATTAGGTATTTACCGCAAGCATGAATATCGCAGCATACCTTCTAATTCTTCTTTTCTTCTTTTCTCCGTTCCTCTCTTATTGACCCCCCCTTTCCACCATCGTCAATATTGTTGCCACACCCACGATCTCATCGGTATCATCCATGATCTCTACCAGCCACTTCACAATACCCCTGGGAATATCATCGGGCGCTTTCTGTTCCTGTGCTATTTTTTCCTTACAGGTGAACCTAACCTGGATCTCGGCGCCGGGATATACTGGTTTGGTGAACCTGAGTTCATCAATACCATAGTTCAGCAATACCGGGTTTTTCTCATAGCTATCCACAAACAAACCCGCAGCTGCGCTCATGATAAAATAACCATGCGCCACCTGCTGGTCAAACATGGTTCCCGCAAAATCGGTCTCTTCCAGGTGTGCATAAAAATGATCGCCGCTCAGGTCTGCAAAGCGGTCGATATCTTCTGCAGTGATCTCTCTTTTGGCTGTCAGCAATTGATCACCGATGACCAGTTCCTCAAAATATTTTTTGAACGGATGTTTTCCTTCGCGGTTACCGGTGGCTCCGGGCTGGTACACCTGGCTTACTGCGGTGATCATATCAGGAGAACCCTGTATGGCCACACGTTGCATATAATGTTTTACGCCGCGCATACCTCCCATTTCTTCACCACCGCCAGCCCGGCCTGGTCCTCCATGAACCAGCAGGGGCAATGGCGAGCCGTGCCCCGTACTTTCTTTGGCGCAGGCTTCGTTTAAAATGAGGATGCGGCCATGATACATACCCGCACCCAGCACATACTGCCTGGCAATTTGTGTATTGGCCGTTACAATGGAACTTACCAGGGAGCCCTTACCCATTTTAGCAAGTGTAATGGCTTCTTCGGTTGTCCGGTAAGGCATGAGGGTCGATACGGGACCAAAAGCTTCCACTTCATGTACTTCACGGCTGGTGAGCGGCTGGCTGTTCAGCAACAGGATCGGGCTCATGAAAGCCCCTTTCTGCGCATCGGCATCTATTACTTCCACACTATCCAGTGAACCGTAGATGATCTGGGAGGAAGCCAATAGCTTCTGCACCTGTTCTTTCACTTCTTTACGCTGTGTATCGCCGGCCAGCGAACCCATTCTCACTTTTTCGTTAAGCGGGTTCCCGATGGTGGTTTGCGACAGTGCTTTACCCAAAGCCAGTTGTACCTCTTCCAGTTTGTTCTCCGGAACAAATATGCGGCGGATAGCAGTGCATTTCTGTCCGCACTTCGTGGTCATCTCTTTTCTCACTTCTTTGATAAAGATGTCCCATTCAGGCATGCCCGGCGTCACATCTTCGCCAAGTACGATACAGTTGAGCGAGTCAGCTTCCATGGTAAACGGAACATTTTCCTGCAGGATGCGTTTGCCCGATTTCAGCATCAGTCCGGTTGAAGCCGAACCGGTAAACGTTATCACGTCCTGCGAGGTCACATGCTCCAGCATATCGCCTGCACTTCCGCAGATCAGTTGTAAAGCTCCATCTGGTAAGATACCCGATGCTGCGATCCGTTTTACCACAGCTTCTGTCAGGTACGAAGTAACGGTTGCAGGTTTCACCACTGCGGGCACTCCTGCCAGCAGGTTCACTGCAATCTTTTCCAGCATGCCCCATACGGGGAAATTAAAGGCATTGATATGAACAGCCACCCCTTCTTTTGGCACCAGCAGGTGATGGCCCATGAACGTGTTTGCTTTGCCCAGCGGATGATTTTCTCCATCCAGGCAATACGGTGTATCCGGAAATTTTCTGCGCAGTGAGGCATAGGAGAAAAGATTGCCGATGCCCCCTTCAATATCTACCCAACTATCGGCTTTGGTAGCGCCAGTCTGGTAACTGATGCGGTAAAACTCATCCAGGTGTTCGCGCAGGTGAAGTGCCAGTGCCCGCAATAACCTGCCCCGCTCATGAAAACTCAGCTTGCGGAGTGATGGGTTTCCCTGGGTTCTGGCATAATCAAGGATAGCCGAAAAATCCAGGCCTTTGGTAGAAGTCCTGGCAAGCGGTTCGCCGGTTACAGCATGATACAGCAATTGACCATCGCCATCACCTTTGATCCAGTTTCCCAGAACATAATTTTCCAATGCAATCATAGCAATCATTTATAGAGCAACAAAGCTAACGATTGGTAGGTTTTGGCAATGCGAAGAATGAATATTAATCTACCAGTCCAAACTGCCGTAAGTGGTGGTAGACATGTTTGTAGAGATAACGGATCTGCAGTTCCTGGTCCAATGAACCAAAAATGGGATGCATCAATTGCAGTGAAGGATTTGCTGTGTATACTTCCAATACCAGGTCCAGTTCTTTTGCTACTTTTTCAATGCCTTCCTGCAGTGTGGTATATTTATGCGGGCGGGGTTCTTCGGGCATAACCGGAACCCGGGTATTCTCCTGGAAAGGTAATTCGGTAGCCAGAAAATCACGGGCAGCCGCCAAACCTTTGGGGTCGGTATTGATCAGTTGCAGTGGTATTTTTCCGTTGGCCACTTTACAAATATCCTCCAGGTGTTCCACCATCTGTTGCGCATCCATTTTACCCCAGTTCCCTTTCTGCAGAGGACGCAGTTTATGTAATAAGGGAACAACTTCCTCCTTCAGGAATACGATTTTCTTCTCCAGCATAACAGTCGATTGACTTTAAAGATAGGAACGAAGATGATTGGAGGCACAAAAAAGAATCCCGCCATTAAAATGACGGGATTGCAGTTGGTTGTTGGTTGTAAAACTTTTTACAAGATATATATTTAAGACATCCGTTTGTCAATTTCGCTGCAAAGAGCGGCAAAAATTTCTTCTACGGATCCTTCACCCTTTACATTGACCACTTTATCGAACTGACTGTAATAATCGGCTACTACGGATGTTTTGTCCTGGTATTCCTTAATTCGGGCCCTGATCACCGATTCGTTGGTGTCGTCGCTGCGGCCACTGGTCAAACCTCTGTTCAGCAAACGCTGCACCAGCTCTTCTTCCGTTACCTGCAGTGCCAGTACCACACCAATGGAGGTGTTTTTCAGGTTCAGCAGTTTATCCAGCGCTTCACTCTGGGCCACTGTACGGGGGAATCCATCAAACAGAAAACCTTGGGCCTGCGGATTGGCTTCCAGCGCAGAACTGATCATACCCACCACCACTTCATCCGGCACCAGCTGGCCGCGGTCCATGATACTTTTGGCTTCCAGTCCGAGAGGTGTCTGGCGCGTAATTTCACTGCGTAACAGATCCCCGGTTGATAAATGTTTTAACCCATACGCTGCGATCAGTTTCTCGCTTTGCGTACCTTTCCCGCTTCCGGGAGGTCCAAACAGGATAATATTAAACATGTCCTTGCTTACCTTAAGTGAAGAACAAAGATAAGGCCTTGATTTTAAAAAACATTTAACAGTATTTGAAAACCTTTAAAAGCGCTCGATCGTAAGATTTATGGTGCGTTTTCGTCAGATAAAAGGACCATATCCGACCAGCTTGCATTATTTTTATCACATAAAATTTAATTGAATATGAAGCCGCTCCTTCTGCTACTGCTCTCAACCATTGTATGGCAGGGCTGTCATAGTCAATCCAATCAAAAGAAACCGATCAAAATGGATACAGAGAACAAAAAGAATAACCCAGTGTATTCGCGGACCGATTCCTCCAAAGTAGTATTGAAGGAAGAAGAGTGGAAGAAATTCCTGAACCCGGAAGTATATTATATCGCTCGCCAGAAAGGAACCGAACGTCCGTTTACCAGTCCGTTCGAAACTTCCAAAGAGATCGGCACCTATTACTGTGCCGTTTGTGGCAATGCACTCTTCAAAAGCGATACCAAATTCGAGAGTGGTTGCGGCTGGCCCAGTTTTTATGAACCCATCACCAAAGGATCGATCATCTATCTGCCCGATAACAGTCTTGGCATGCAACGGACCGAAGTACAATGCGGCCGCTGCAAATCGCATTTAGGCCACGTATTTGACGACGGACCGCCCCCAACCGGCCTGCGTTACTGCATCAACGGTGTGGTACTCGATTTTGAAAAAGCTAAAGAGGCAGAGAAAAAATTTGAGGAGAAGAAAAAAGGATGAGGTGGAATCGTCAATCGTGAGTCGTCAGTGGTGAGTAGGGAGTAGGGAGTGACGGCGGCCTGTGCTGCCATATTCACCATTGCCCATTGCCAACTCACGATTCACGACTCACGATTGACGACTCACCCCTCGCTTTTTCCCCGCAAAATAATACGCCGAAAAAACGGTGATCAGCACGCCCGCCACGGAGAGGATCATGACGCTGTTGGAGAAAAAATCTACCCAGTTCAGTTTTACTTTAAAGATCTCTTTACTCAGCAACACACCCACACTGCCCAGGTAGCCGAAAGAATCGGCGAGGTAGATCAGGAATCCCACATTACCCGTAAAACGGAATGCAGCGATCAGCCGTTCGAAGAAAACGGAATTAAAGGGAATATAGACCATGTACAGGCCCAGTCCTACAGCCGTCATCCACCAGACGGGATCCAGTTGTTGCTGCACAAAAAACAAAGTAGAGATACCCGCCAGCACAAAACCGATGCCAATGAATAGATGGGCCAGCATCAGTGCTTTGTAACTGTTCCGGATCAGTACCATACTTCCGATAAGTACCAGTACGATCAGGGTAATCGGTGTTTCCGTTTTAGAGAAGAGGGCAGGCTGGTTCAGGTAGCCCATCTCCTTCCACATATCGGCGCTGAAATTATCGCGGATATCGCGGAAGATGGTGGCAAAACCATAGATTACGATACAGGCCACCAGACCCGGCAGAAAGGTTTTGACGAATTGTTTACGGTCTTCTGCCGACATGGGCGTCCGGTTCATCCGCGCAGCTATATCGGCCTCATCCGGCGGTGGTATTTTTTCGATGAGATAAATGAACAGTAGCAAGGGCAGGGCAAATACCAGTCCGGTGGCAAAAGGCACCCAGAATTCAGACAAATGGAACTCCAGCAGCAGCCATCCGCCCACCGTTTTTACAAAACCCGATGAAAAGATAAAACTCACAGCCAGCGAGGCCCCGATAAAATCGGTACTGCGTCTTCCCTCCACATAAGAGAATACCACACCCCATAACATCCCCAGTGGAAAACCATTGATAAACAGAAACACGGCATTATACGGTGCAGGAATCACGGCAAAAAACAACCAGGCAGCCCAGGCTATGCCCACCAGTAACAGGATGATCTTGTAACGGCCCAGCCGCTGCAACTCTGAAATGAACTTGATACCATAAAACTTAGCCATCAGGTAACCGATCATCTGGCTCAATACCAGGATCGTCTTATAATGGATGCCCGCAAAACGCATCCCATCGAACGTGCACACCGTGTAGGATTTTCGGAAACCAAAGATCATTGTATAGGTAAGAAAGGCAACAACCGCGGCATAAATGCCTGTTCGCAGGGCGTTTCCCTGCAGGTAAGTTCGGGTCAGGTTAGGCAAGTGATTCGTTTGAAAACTAAATATAATCCCTCCAGCTGCTACATCACACGACTGCCGGCTTTTTTTGTTGTTTTTTTTCACCCACCGATGCATTCTGCCTGCTCAGCGGAAATACCTGAACCACAGGTCAATATCATTTGGCAGTTGCCGGTTTATTTCAGAATTTCCGAGACTGAAACTTTCACGTATGAGAAAAATCTTCCTGGTCACATCGATGATCATGGCTTCTGTTGGGCTATTTGCGCAGCAAGCCGACCTGTCCAAACATTTCAAAAACCTGAAACCCCGCAATATCGGCCCGGCCGGTATGAGTGGCCGTGTTACATCTATTGATGCTGTCTGGACCAATCCCAATACCATTTTCCTGGGAACTGCCAGTGGTGGTGTATGGAAAACCGAGAACGGCGGCGGCAGCTGGACACCCGTGTTTGACGAGCAGCCCATACAGAACATCGGTTCTGTTGCCATTACCCAGTCTAACCCCAGCGTGGTATGGGCAGGTACCGGTGAAGGCAATCCGCGTAACTCCATCAGTCTGGGCGAGGGTATTTACAAGAGCCTGGATGGCGGTAAAACCTGGAAATGCATGGGCCTGCAGAAGACCCGCAATATCCACCGCATCATCATCGACCCCAATAACCCGGATGTGGTGTATGCCGGTGTGATGGGCAACCCTTTTGCCGAACACGCAGAAAGGGGATTGTATAAAACAACCGATGGCGGCGAAACCTGGAAACTGATCCTTCACACCAATGATACCAGCGGTGTGGGTGATATGGTGATGGACCCCTCCAACCCCAACAAATTACTGGTGAACATGTACCAGCACAAACGTACTCCCTGGAGCCTGAAAGGCGGCGGCAGCGGCAGTGGACTGTATGTGACCTATGATGCCGGTAAATCATTCAAAAAATTAGGCAAGGAAGAAGGTCTGCCTGCTGGCGAATATGGCCGTATCGGCATCACCATCAGCCGCAACGATCCCAACCGCATATACGCACTGGTGGAAGCCACCAAAAACGGACTGTACCGTTCAGATGATGGCGGACAGAAATGGCAGCTGGTAAACAGTGAACCATCCGTGGTGACCAACCGCGCTTTCTATTTCCAGGATATCGCAGTAGATCCGCAGAATGAAAACCGTCTGTTCAACATCAACCAGATGATCACCATGAGTGAAGATGGCGGTAAAACATTCTCCACCACCATCATCCCTTATGCCGGCATTCACCCGGATCACCATGCATGGTGGATACATCCCACCAATTCTTCCTTCATCATCGACGGTAATGATGGCGGTATCGCCATTACCCGCGACCGGGGCAAGACCTGGCAGTTTGATGAGAAACTTCCGCTGGGACAGTTCTACCACATCAACGTAGACAACCGCATTCCTTATAATGTCATGGGAGGTTTACAGGATAACGGCAGCTGGCACGGCCCCGCCTATGTATGGGTACGCAGCGGCATCCGCAACGCCTATTGGCAGGGAGTGAACGGCGGTGATGGATTTGACGTGATGCCCGATCCGGAAGATCCTAACTGGGTATACTCAATGAGCCAGGGAGGAAATGTGAACCGTTACAACATAGCTACCGGCGAAGAGTGGAACATACGCCCACCCAGACCCGATATGAAAACCAGGCAACGTTTTAACTGGAACTCAGCCATAGCACAGGATCCTTTTGATAAGGCCACCATCTACTACGGCAGCCAGTTTGTGAATAAAAGTACCAACCGCGGCGCTTCCTGGGAACTGATCTCCCCGGACCTGACCACCAACGACAGTGCCAAAATAGACCAGAGCAGCAACGGAGGTATTTCTATTGATATCACCGGCGCCGAAAACTATTGTACCATCCTGGCCATTGAACCATCTGCCAAACAGCAGGGTGTGATCTGGGTTGGAACCGATGACGGCAATGTGCAGCTCACTACCGATGGCGGCAAAAGCTGGACCAATTTCCGTGGTAAGATACCCGGCATGCCGCTGGGTGCGTGGGTACCACAGATCCGCGCTTCACGTCACAATGCCGGCGAAGCATTCGTAGTGGCCAATGATTACCGCCGGGGCGACATGAAACCCTATATCTTCCGCACCAGCGATTTTGGTAAAACCTGGACACGCATGGTTGATGAAAAGAAAGTGACCGGTTATGCTCTGTGCCTGATACAGGACCCTGTTGAACCCAACCTGATCTTTGTAGGAACCGAACAGGGCCTCTGGGTTAGCCTCGATAACGGCCTTACCTATCAGCAGTTCAAAAATGGTTACCCTTCTGTTTCAACCTACGACCTGGCTATCCAGGAAAGGGAAGCGGACCTGGTGATCGCAACTTTCGGAAGGGCGCTGTGGATCCTGGATGATATCCGTCCGCTGAGAAAGATCGCAGCCGGCAAAGGCATCATGCCTGCCAAAAAATTAATGGCTTTCGACGCTCCTCAAGGATACCAGGCCAATATTAAAAATGCATCCGGTATCGAATACAGCATCTGGGGAAGTTATGAAGGAGAAAACCGAAGAACCGGTGCCGCACTCAGCTTCTTTGTGAACAAGACCGCTGCAGATACCGGCAAGAACAAACTGGCCGATACGGCTACCATACGCATTTTCGATGCAGCTAATGTGCAGGTACGCACCCTGCGCACCAAAGCCGACAGTGGTTTTAACCGCTTCTACTGGGGCATGGAAGGTAAGGGCGTACGCCAGGCCGGTGGTGGACGTGGTGGACGCCGCGGTGGCGGTGGCGCCGGTGAAGCTGAACCGGGTGGTTTACCCGTTGATCCGGGCACCTATAAAGTTGTGTTCAGCCTGGGTAAAGACCATACCGATAGCACCCTGGTAGTGGTAAATGACGATCCCAATGCACCGCTCAGCAAAGAAGTACGCGATGCCATCCGCAAAGCCAATGCAAGACTGGACAAACAGACCCTGAAACTGACTAACCTGAACGACCGTCTGACAGAAGCGGATGAGATCATCAAAAAGATCGAAGCCAACCTGAAAGATATGGATGCCAAACAGGCCGACACTTTGCGCAAAGTGGGCAAAGCGGTTCAGGAAGGTTTAAAAGCCATCCGCGAACAACTGAACGGTAAACCCCAGGAAAAACAAGGTTACGGAAATGTACCACAGGTAACCGTGAACAGTATTTTCGGCGAAGCCCGTATGTTTGTACTCGGCAAACGTGTTGCACCCGGCGCACAGGAAGAACGCCTGATGCAGGATGCCGAAAACATGATCTCCGCAGTCGTTACCAAAGCCAATGCATTCTTTGATGGCAAATGGAAAGAGTACAGATCACTGGCGGAAAACGCACCTGTGAAACTGTTCAAAGATTATAAACCGATCGAATAAGATCAATGAGTGAATGAGTGGGTGAGTGATTGAGTGATTGAGTGATTGAATTTTGCAAAAGGCCCGGTGGGCCTTTTGTCTTTTAGAGAGGTCTGTTTGCAGAAAATAGAGCTCCGTTGGAAGAGGAACGTAATAACCAACGAAGGCAAGAATAGACCTTTGCAGGACAGGTTGGCTGGAAGCGACCCGGTTCCAAAAATGTATTACCCCCCCCTTCATAACCAGAATGGCGGGCCCCCTGCCGCCATTTTTTGGTTTACTTCAATAAGTTTCCAATAACAGACTTGTAGGTTTTACCGATCGGGATGGGTGTATTGTTCTCCTGCAGGTAAATGATATCGTCCTGTACCTGCTTGATGTGACGGATACCTACCACATACGAACGGTGCACCTGCAAAAAACCATAGTTGGCCAGCCGGCGCGACAATTCGGATAAAGAGAGGTTTACCAGGTGCGTTTCCTGTCCGCTGAGCACCAGTTTGATATAATCACGCAGGGCTTCTGCATACAATAAACGGTCGATCTCTATTTTGATGATCTTGACCCCGGTTTTGATGAACAGGAAGGGTTTTTCCTTTTCTGCGGCCACTGGCAACGATGTAACCGGCACTTCGCGCGCAAAGATCTTATCGATACTTTTTTTGAAACGGTTAGGCAGGATCGGTTTTTTCAGAAAATCTATGGCGCCTATCTCAAATGCCGTGAACGCATAGTTCTCATTTCCCGTGATCACAACAATGCCAGGACTCCCGGATATGAACGGGATCAGGTCAAAACCATGCCCATCTGAAAGTTCAATATCGAGCAGCACAATATCCACCAGTTCCCGTTCAAAAAACTGTTTGGCTTCCTGGAACGACTTGCAGGTGCCCACCAGCTCCAGCGCAGGATACAGGCTGATGAGTTTGGTGAGCATGGTGATGATCAGGATGTCATCGTCGATGATCAGGATCTTTTTTTTCATCCGGTTATTTTCCAATTCCAAATTAAGGAAAAAACACATACATACGGGTATCCGGATCTGTATATCAATGACTACCAGATCATAAAATAGATGTTATTTGTCATATGAGTGACATAAATCCCGGCTACTACCAATTATTTCACAGCCCCACCGGTCAATGGTGTAATTTTGCGCTCGATTTTCAATCAACTTCTTTTTATGAGCCAACCCAAACTAAGCCAGCTGGCCGGAACCCTCATCGGCAGTGAGATCGTAAAACTTGGAAACGCCATCAGCGAACGCATCCGCAACGGCGAGAAAATATACAATTTCACCATCGGCGATTTTGATCCGCAGGTATTCCCGATCCCCGCAGAGCTGGAATCTTTGATCATCGAATCGTACCAGCAACGCAATACCAGTTATCCGGCAGCAGAAGGCGTACTTGATCTGCGCAAAGCGGTCAGCAGTTTCATCAAAGAATGGGAAGGCATTGATTATTCGCCCGGCGAAATACAGATCGCATCCGGTGGCCGCCCGCTGATCTATACCATTTTCAAAGCCATCGTTGACAAAGGCGATAAAGTAATTTATGGTGTTCCCTCATGGAATAACAACCACTATGTTCATATGACCGATGGTGAACATTGTGTGATCGATTGTTTACCTGAAAATGATTTCATGCCCACACCGGATGATATTCGTAAACATATCAAGGGCGCTACACTGATCTGCATCTGCACACCCCAAAACCCTACCGGCACCACTTTATCCAAGCAGTCACTGGCAGAGATCTGCGACCTGATACTGGAAGAAAACAGGCAGCGTGGTGAGGAAGAAAAGAAATTATACCTGATGTTTGACCAGATGTACTGGACGCTCACTTATGGCACTACAGAACATTACAACCCCATTTCACTCAGACCTGATATGAAACCTTATACCATTTTCGTGGATGGTATTTCGAAGGTCTTTGCCTCAACCGGCGTTCGGGTAGGATGGGCATTGGGTCCTGAGACCGTGATCGGTAAAATGAAAGCGATCCTGAGTCACCTCGGCGCCTGGGCACCCATGGCTGAACAGAAAGCGGTAGCAAAATACCTGTTACAGAAAGACAATATCGCCCGCTACCTGGCTCATTTTAAAGCTGAGATCGAAGAAAGGTTACGCAGCATCCATAACGGACTGATCACTTTACAAAAGAAAGGATACCCCGTTGATTCTGTTTCACCCCAGGCAGCCATTTATCTTACCATCAAATTAGACCTGGCAGGCAAGAGCACTGCCGATGGCAAACCACTGGTTTCACAGTCAGATGTCACTTCCTATATTCTTGGAGAAGCCAAGCTGGCGGTGGTTCCCTTCTCTGCATTTGGAGCAGGAGCCAACAGTCCCTGGTACCGTTTAAGTGTAGGTACCAGCAAAAAAGAAGAGATCCCCGAAATGCTGGGAAAACTGGAAGCAGCGCTAGAGAAACTGAAGTAGCGCAGATGCACAAATTATAGTGAGGGTCTCCGAATAAGAGACCCTCTTTTTTTCTTCTTCCCTCCGTTTTTCTTTTATTGAAATTGGCTCCACTTAATGCGGGATTTTCAATAAAAGCCATAAAAGAAAATAAGAAAAGAAGGGGATCTGCTACATGCGTAGAATCTTTTCCATCTTTTTGCCTTTGGCTAATTCGTCTACCAGTTTGTCTAAATACCTAACCTTCTGTGTCAAAGGATTTTCAATTTCTTCTACCCGATAGCCGCATATCAGGTCCGTGATAAGATGTGTATTGGCAGGCAGCGTTGCCTCCTGGAAAAATTCTTCAAAAGTCAGTTTTTTGTCGATCAGGCTTTGAAGATCTTTGTTATTGTAGCCGGTAAGCCATTCAATTACCTGGTGCAGTTCCTCTTTTGTTCTTCCTTTCCTCTCAACCTTATTGAGATAATGCGGATAGACCGAAGCGAAGGTCATTTTAGCTATACGTTCATCGTGATGGGCGGTGTTGCTCATGCCAACTGGTTAAGTGATGCTGATCTTTACTGGTACAAGTTAAATATACACAGTTCTTCGTTTTACTAAATGGTTTTGTGACGGACCCGGATAACCCTTTCAATTCTTATTACAGGTAAACACAAAAGGTTTCTGCCTTCGTTCCGTTAATACCTGCTGGATCAGGTGTGTCTTGCGGATGATCCTCCGCCGGTTGATATCGATGATCTCGTTGGCAATGGAAAATGCTGCCCAGTTCTCGGTATCGAACAACAGTTGGTGCAACTGTACGAGCTCATGCTCCATCAGCTGTGGGTTGCGTTGTGCAGAAGAAGATAAAACCAGCAAATCCCTGTTCATAGGCTAATCAAATATTATCGGTGACTGGGCGGGCAACCGCAGAGTTTTGAGTTTTTATTCCTGTTCAAAAGACCACAGGAACCACATACCAGTGATACCAACAACAACAAAACGATTATTTGGTTTATTTTCATCTTCATATTCGCGTTCTAAAATACTATTTTACGCCGTACACTTACCAAACAAATCGTTTTGCCTGATAATTTTAACATACATACGGTACTGGTGGCCCCGCTCGATTGGGGACTGGGCCACGCAACACGCTGCATTCCCATTATCAGGGCGTTGGTAACCAATGGGTTCAATGTCATCATTGCTGCCGATGGCGCACAGGCCCACCTGCTGAACCAGGAATTTCCCATGCTTACCATACTGCCCATCCCGGGTTACCGGGTTCGGTATGCGGGTACCCGTGCTGGACTGGCACTGGCACTGATGAAACAGTTGCCGCGCCTGAAAAGACTGATCAGCGAAGAACACCAATGGCTGCAACAGGTGATCGACCAGCACCAGATCAACCTAGTGATCTCCGATAACCGGTACGGTTTATATTCGGAAAAGGTTTCCTGTATATTCATCACGCACCAGCTTATCATCAAAGCGCCGTTCGGGTGGTTACAAAAGATCCTGCAATACATCAACTACCGATATATCAACCGGTTCTCTGCCTGCTGGGTACCTGATACAGAAGGGGAACATAATCTTGCCGGCATTTTATCCCATCCCGAACAATTGCCCGCAATACCTGTCAGGTATATGGGAGTTCTTTCCCGGTTCCGTGAAAAGAAGCTGGGAAAAAAATACGATTACTGCATCCTGCTCTCCGGGCCTGAGCCGCAGAGAAGCCTGCTTGAAGAAAAAATCATACAGGGATTGCCCAAACTGAACAGCACCTGTTTACTGGTGCGGGGTAAACCGGGAGAAGCGGAAACTATTTTTATCGACGAGAAGGTTACCGTCAAAAATCATCTGCGTGGCAGCGAACTGGAAGAAGCCATTAACCAGAGCGACTATATTGTCTGCCGCAGCGGGTATACCAGCGTAATGGAGCTACTATCGCTTCATAAAAAAGCAATACTCATACCCACCCCAGGCCAAACGGAACAGGAATACCTTGCCGAGCGATTACAGGAAAAGGGATACTGTTTATCTTTTTCGCAAGACCGGTTCGACTGCAGCAAACACTTACCCATGGCCGAAACTTTTTCTTACCAGCAGGTCTCCCTAATTACATTCGGGGAAACCGACCTGCCCCCTCTGCTCAATAGTTCTCTTCTTCAATAACCCCCTCACTACTCCCTACTCACTCCCCCGCATTATCCTACCTTTGCTTTCCATGACCCGTAACACCAAAGCACATGCCGCTGTATTGGGTGCCAATTTTATTTTTGGGGCCAATTATGCGATCGTAAAATATATTACACCCACCTACCTGCACCCTTTTGCCTTAAATGTAGTACGGATACTGGTAAGCCTGTTCCTGTTCTGGACACTTTTCCTCTTCAAACCCGGCAAAGTGAGGCTCGAGCGGAAACATATTCCCCGTTTTCTTCTTTGCGCTTTGACTGGGGTAGTGATCAACCAGATCTTTTTTATCAAGGGGGTATCACTTACCACACCTATTCACAGTTCTTTATTGTCGCTGGCCACGCCTATTTTTATCACCCTGATCGCCGCATGGCTGTTGCGGGAGGGTTTTACCTTATTGAAATTCACGGGGCTGGTATTGGGCATTGGTGGTGCTACTTTACTGATCTTGCTGAAAGACCCGGGGCACAGTGGCAGCAACCTGTTACTTGGTGATATCATGGTACTGATCAATGCAGTTTCCTATGCGTTTTACCTGGTGCTGGTGCGTCCGCTCATGCAGACCTACAGTGGCATACAGGTTCTCAGATGGATCTTCACATTTGGCTCGCTTGTCATACTCCCCTTTGGTATGCAGGAGTTCCTCGCCACCAACTGGGCGGGCTTTGGATTGGCACAATGGCTGGCACTGGCCGCTGTGGCCGTAGGCGCCACTTTTCTGGCTTACCTGCTGAATGTGTATGGCATTTCTATTATTGGCGCTTCGGCAACCGGGGCTTATATCTATACACAACCTGTATTTGCAGCAGTGATCGCCATTGTATTTGCAGGAGAGCATTTCAACGTAACCAAACTAACTGCCGCCATCCTCATCTTTACCGGGGTTTACCTTGCTAACTTTAAAAAGCAGACGGAGACCATACAGCCTTCCTGAGCGATCATTTCTTCAGCGTTTGGGGTAATCGAAAAACCAGAAAGTCTTTTTGGCAGCTGCAAAATCTTTCCAGTGCATCGTGTCCGTTTTTACTGCAAACACACCACAGGTGGGCATATTATCGATCTGGGTCGTGGTCAATTCATTGACAAAAGTGGTGATGCCCGGATTATGTGAAAAAATCGCCGCCGTACGGATCGAATCATCGATCTCACTGATCACTTCATAAAACACGGCAGGATACGCATGGTACAGTTGTCTCACTGCGGCCAGCCGCTCTTTTCCCGTCTGGTATACCTCCACAAAATGTTTGGCGGTTGACAGGGCCCTTTTGGCAGGACTGGTGATGAACAGGTCTATTGACACCTGCCTGTCCAGCAACCGTTGCGCCATCATGGGGGCGTCGTGTTTGCCGCGGTCATTCAGGGGCCGGTCAAAATCATCCTGGCCAATCACTGCCCAGCTGCTTTTGGCATGTCGTATGATCAATAACTGTTTCAGACCCAAAAGTTACAAAATTCTGCCCTTACATTTGCTGCATGGCCATTACCCGTATCCAGGCAGAAGAATTCCTGGCACTTGCCCAACAGCATCCCGTGCTGGACGTACGCAGTCCGGGCGAGTTTGGTCATGCCCATATTCCCGGAGCCCATAGTTTACCACTATTCTCCGACGAAGAGAGGAAAGTAGTGGGCACCGCTTACAAACAGGAGAGCCAGCAGAAAGCCATTAAACTGGGACTCGATTTTTTTGGGGTGAAAATGGTGAAGCTAGTTGAAGCAGTTGAAGAGATCCTCGATATAAAAAACAAACAGCAACACTTCAGAAGAGATCAACATATAGTACTGGTTCACTGCTGGCGTGGGGGTATGCGCAGTGCAGGTGTTGCCTGGATGCTGGACCTCTATGGATTCAGGGTATACACACTGGCGGGAGGATACAAGGCTTACCGCAAATGGGTGCTGGACCAGTTCAACATTGCTTACCCTATCAATATCATTGGTGGTTTTACGGGCAGCGGCAAAACAGAGGCACTGCAGGCACTGGCCCAAAAAAAGCAGTCGGTGATTGACCTGGAAGGACTGTCCAACCACAAAGGATCTGCATTCGGGGCCCTTGGCCAACCGGCACAACCCTCGCAGGAAATGTTCGAGAACCTGCTGGCTGCCGCATTGAAGAAAACGGTTGACAGCTGGCAAGCGGGATCCGATGATCGCACTGCAGGCAGATCACAGTTACCAAAAGTTATCTGGCTGGAAGATGAAAGCCAGCGCATTGGCGAAGTGAACCTTCCCGCTGCTTTTTTCAGACAGATGCGCGATAAACAGATCTACTTCCTGGATATACCTTTTGAAGAGAGATTACAATTCCTGGTAGAACATTACGGAAAGTTTGAAAAGGAGAAACTGATCAGTGCCATCCTGCGAATCAAAAAAAGACTGGGCGGACTGGAAACTAAAAATGCAGTGAGCCTGCTGATAGAAGACAATACCAAAGACTGCTTCGCCATCCTGCTTGCCTATTACGATAAATTTTACCTGAAGAGCCTGCAGAACCGGGAAAATTTTTCGTCACTCTTCAATAAAGTGGTCCTGAACAGCGTTTCCGCAGAAGCCACAGCCGAAGCCGTACTTACACAGTATTTACAGAAGGCGGCGGCTATCTCAGGCAACTGATCTGCCTCTATCAGTTAACAGTGTGTTTTTTAAAACTGCAGAAAAGAAAGTTCTGCTTGGTGTTGAAAGGAGTCACATGGTCTTCCGTAACACAGCGGATCTTGTCGAACCTGTTTATCATTTCTTTTTGTAATAATTCTTCCGTGTATTTACGTATAGGGAGTCCGCTGCATTTATCAGGTCCGTTATCAGAAAAAGTGCCGATGGTTAAAAATCCTTTTACATTTTTATCGGCAATACCAATATACTTGCTGATCTGTTCCGGTGTGGTAAGAAAATGAAATGTGGCCCGATCGTGCCATACATCGTATTGGGTTTCGGGAGTAAACTCGGTTATATCAGATACGATCCATTTTGCCTGGCCGGCTCTTGCCCCCAAACGTTTTTTGGCACGGACCAGCGCTTCTTCAGAAATATCCAGAACGGTAACATTGGTAAACCCTTCATCCAGCAGATAATCTACCAGCCGGCTATCACCACCACCAATATCAATGACAGCCGCATCTTTGGCAATAGCAAAACCATGAATAAAATCGAGAGAGATTGTGGGTTTTTCCTGTGTCCAGCTTACTTCGGTGGATTGTTTGGTCTGGTAGATATGGTCCCAATATTGTTGTCTGTTATCCATAAGGAATTATTTTTATAAAGTTACAAAAGAAAATATCCGCTTTTTAGATACCTAACCAGGTAGCCAGGGTATGATAACTCATCCAGCTCATCACTATCACCACTATCCAGCCAGCAACCTGTAATACCAGCGGGTGGCGGTAATTGCCTACCAGTTTAACGCTCCTGGCTGCCAGCAGCATAATGGCCAGAGTAATCGGTAAGACCAGCCCATTCAAAGCCGCAACGGTTATCAGTATTTTCACAGGCTGTCCAATAAAGACAAAAACCAGTGTGGCAAAAACAATAATGAAACTGATGAGCCAGCGATCGTTCCGGCCGATCCACGGGTGAAAAGTCCGGAGAAAAGAAATCGAAGTATACGATGCCCCCACCACTGAAGTGATAGAAGCCGCCCACATAACCACACCAAAAAAGCGGTATCCCAATTCTCCGGCAGCCAGTTTGAACACGGAAGCGGGTGGGTTATTACCATCCAGTATGCCGCCCTTCATTACCACGCCCAGTGCCGCCAGGAACAATACTACCCGCATAAAAGCAGTAACCAGTATGCCGGTTACGGAGCTACGGGTAACTTCGGGCAAAGCCGCCTGACCTTTAATACCCGCATCCAGCAAACGGTGCCCACCGGCAAAACAGATATAACCGCCTACGGTACCACCTACCAGGGTTACAATTGATACAACATTGATCTTTTCGGGCACAAAAGTCCTGTATACGGCATCGCCCAAAGGCGGCTGGGAACTGAACGCAACATACAGTGTCAGCAGGAATATCAGCACTCCCAGTACTTTCGCAAAAAGGTCCATGGCTTTACCTGCTTCTTTCATCCAGAAAAGGAACAAAGCCATTATACAACTAATGATAGAGCCATATATGGTGTCCATCCCGGTGAGTACGTTCAACCCGAGACCACAACCGGCCATATTGCCCACATTGAAAGCCAGTCCGCCCACCACGATCAGTGCTGCCACAAAATATCCCAGTCCCGGCAACAGTGCATTGGCAATATCCTGCGCGTGTTTCTCCGTTACGGCCAGCACCCGCCAGATATTCATTTGGGCACCGATATCGAGCAGCACTGAAATCAGGATCACAAAACCAAAACTGGCCAGGAGTTGCTGGGTAAACACGGTAGTCTGTGTCAAAAAACCAGGACCAATGGCAGATGTGGCCATCAGGAAAGCAGCACCCGAAACGGCAGATGAGCGTACAACTTTTTTCAATGTGCGAGGGGTTGAATTTGAATGTGTTGTTGTTGCAGTTTGTGAAAAATAGTCCTGGCAAAATCCAGCGCATGCTCCCCATCCCCATGCAGGCAAACCGTGTCTGCTACTATGGGAACCTCCTGTTGATTGGTAGCGGTTACCGTTTTTTGTTCTATCATCTGTAATACCTGCTGCAGGCATACTTCTTCCGAACCGATAAGCGCATTGTCTGCTGAGCGGGGTGTCAGGCTCCCGTTGGGCTGATAGGTCCGGTCGGCAAAAACCTCACTGGCAGTCCGCAACCCGATCTTTTCTGCTTCGCTGATGGAATGGCTGCCACTAAGCCCAAACAGCACCAGTCCACTGTCTACCGTGTATACCGCTTTGGCAATGGTGTTGGCCAGCAAAGCATCCCTTGCCGACATATTATACAATGCCCCATGTGGTTTTACATGATTAAGCCTGGCACCCATTTGTACAGCCATCTGCTGTAACAGTTGCACCTGGGTTATCACCAGGTCAAAAACCTCGTTCAGGGGAAGTAATACTTCGATGCGGCCGAAATTGGCTTTATCCGCAAAGCCCGGATGTGCCCCGATCGCCAGCTGGTGCTCAATGGCCAGTGCCAATGTGCGCTGCATGCTATCTGCATCTCCGGCATGGTAACCGCAGGCAATATTCACGCTGCTGATCCAGGGCATCAGTTGGGCATCATTGGCAAAGCCCTCTCCCATATCGCAATTCAGATCGATGGTTCGCATGCACAGGCTCCCCCGCAATCAGGGGGAGTTATGATTTAGGTTTTGATGAACGATCAGGTACCGAAATACCGATCTAAACGGAAGTTACAGGCATTTTGCAGTTGCTGCAAATTCATTTCCTGTTCCCGGAAAATTTTTTCTGCCTCGGCTACACTCACCAGCTGGAGACTGAATTGCTCACCTGCCTGTTTCTGGGCCAAAACGGGCAGGTCGGCACTGGTCACATGCGCCAAACGGGGGTAACCACCTGTTGTCTGGTGGTCTGCCATCAGAACGATCAACTGTCCATTGGGCAATAGCTGAATAGTACCCCTGGTTATGGCAGTTGATACCAGTTCCCCCGCTAGGTTGCTATGCAGCACTGGCCCCTGCAAACGGTAACCCATCCGGTTACTCTCCCGGGATATCTGAAAAACGGAATCTGTCAGCAATTGCCGGGAACGGTTATCCAGGTTATCCAGCTCGTTTCCGGCAATACAGCGGATAGGGCCATCATGATATAATCCACCGATATCTGCGCGCCAGGGCAGGGTCTCAATAACCTGTGAGGGTTCGGGTAAAAGAAACAGGTCCGGTTTTCTCAACAATAGCTTGTCATGTTTCTGCAAAGCCCTTCCTGCAAAACCACCAGCTTTTACCTGCAGTTGTGTACTGGCACTGTGCAACCATTGCTCTGTTTTAAAACCGCCGGCTACTGCCAGGTACATCCTGGCGCCTTTTCTTTGTTTTTTACACTGCAGAACCGTACCCCTTTTTACCAGCACCGGCTGATGCAGGGGAACTTCCCTGCCTTCCACTTCAGGAGAAAAATCTGCGCCACTCAAGGCGATCAGGGCGGTGGTCTCAAACAATAAAACGGCCGCGGGAAAATGCATCTCAAGTACAGCTGTTGCCGGGTCATTACCCACCAGCATATTGGCTACACGCATGGCCAGACGATCCATAACACCACCAGGGTTGATGCCGGATTGCTGGTAACCGTAACGGCCCCCGTCCTGCAGCGTATCCAACAGTCCTGCTTTTTGTACCCCTATACTCATGGCCGTTTCAGTTTTTGAAATTCAGCAAGAGATATTGGATAGAACCGCACTTCATCGCCAGGTTGCAGCAAACAGGGGTTTGCCTGTTGTACATTGAAAAGCTGTAGTGGCGTCTGGCCGATCAGCTGCCAGCCACCGGGTGAATCCAGGGGATAAATACCGGTCTGTTCACCCGCAATGCCCACACTGCCTGCAGGCACGCAGGTTCTGGGTGTTGCTTTCCGGGGTGTGATGAGTTTCTCCTGTACCGATCCCATATAAGCAAAGCCCGGCAGGAACCCGATCATATATACACGATAGGCAGTTGCCGTATGCAAGCGTATCACTTCTGCTACAGGTAATTGGTGCAAGGCGGCCACTGTCTCCATATCCGGAGCGAGGGATCTGTCGTAACAAACCGGGATCTCCATTTTCCGTGCTGTTTGTTCCTGTATATGACCCATCGCTGCGACCGACTGTTGCAGCCGGCTTTGCATCATCCCATAAGGTGAACGGCCGGGGTATTTCCTGATCAGCAACAGTGGATTATACACTACTGTAAGCGAGTTATATGCGGGAATGATATCGAGTACTGCTTCGGCTTTCTGCGCAACCAGGTACCGGTATAAACGCATCACCTGTTCATTGACGGCAACAGAGACCCCATTGCCCAATGCAATGGTAACGGCATGGTCGCCGCAGGCATAGTACTGGTATTCTGGAAGATTTGCCACCGGCTACAAATTACATCATCGCCCAGAAACCACCAGCAGGAACTATATCCTGGCCAGCATGGCTTCTTTGCGAAGCAGCCACCATTGGCGCAGTGAAAAAACATGCAGGCCGAGTGCGATGGCCACCAGGACAGCCCCCAGGTACACAAAGGGGAATTCCCCGATCAGTGTATTGGGTGGTTCATTGGTGAAATAGCGGAAACGGGTAGGCATTGAGAGTATGGCTATCAGGAGGATATTGATCAATAACAGCAGGCCGGCAATATTAAAAAATAATACCAGCTGTGGTATCCATTTACGTAGCAGGAGCATAGCCACCGGAACGGCCAGCAGACCGCTGAGCCCGTCGAAATTACTACCTTCAAAAGTCATCTGGATCGGCAGGAGATTATCAAGAAAAGCCCGCCACAATAAGAGTTCTACCAGGATGCGGAACGATTGCATACCCACCAGCCAATACGGCGGTATGGCTTTGATGATCTCGCTTCCTGTAGCAGAAAAGGCGGTAGCGATAAAAACCAGCAGCGGAATAAGGATCATGAAAACAGGTCGCGGCGGGATCGTTGAAAAATTAGCAAAAAAACCTTTGATGGCGAGTACACCGATCAAAACTACCCAGGCTGCAACCCAGATCCATGTGGCAACCCAGATCCTGTTCCTTCTAACAGCTGTAATGTCCGTTCTGCGTAATGCCTGTTGCAGACCGCGCATCACAATCGCGATACAAAGCAGCGACAGTGCCGAAAATAAAATAGCAGGTACTAGTTTTGGATTCATCGGTTCAGTTCATCATAAGTAGGAAACCAAAACTACCTTACCTGTAAAAAGCGGACAACCTATTTTGGATAAATGGCATCAGTGCGCCTTGCCTGTGGTCGTAATTTCATGTTGCCGCAACCAGCCGAACAGCTTTGCGGTCACAGAGTCAGCCGTGTAAGGCGCAAACAGGGTATTGTCCAACAGGCGTATCGGTATCACCCGTTTGGTGGAGCTGCTGATGAATGCTTCACGCGCGGCACCGATCTCTTCCAGTGAAATATCCTTCTGTATCACCCGGAGACCATTTGCCGCCGCCACCTGAAGAATCTGCTTCCGGGTAATGCCAGCCAGGATATTCTTCTCAGGGGTAACGATCGTTTGATCATCTGTCACGAGGAAGAAATTAGACCGGGGAAACTCGGTGATGATCCCATTCTGATGGTACAACACATCATCTGCCCCCTGTTGTTTTACCCAGGGTTGTAACCAGATGGCCATCAGGTAATCGGTGGTCTTCACATGCGGCATCTGTCGCTGGTGCGGATAGCTGACCACTTTGTAACCCGGCAGCATCACCTGTTCCGGCGGAGGTGTTAACGGTGTTTGCACGATCACCAGGTTAGGCTCAGTGATCTGGTACCCATCGGGCGAACTTCCTCCCGACAACATGATACGTATTCCCGAAAAAGGCAGGGCATTCTCTTTGATCAGTTGCAGGATGATCTGCTGTAACGCATCCCGCTGGTATTTTACCGGCAAATGCATGGCCTGGGCCGAGAAGAAAAAACGGTCCAGGTGGTCCTCCCAGTACAAAGGTGTATTGCCCGTTACGCGCAGAAAATCAAAGATACCATACCCGCGCTGGTAACCCAGGTCATTCACAGGTAAAGAAGCCTCGCTCAGCGGCATGAAACGGCCATTACAAAAACAGGTCAGGTTGCTCATTATCGGATACGGTTATATTTTTTCAGGATGCCCAATACTTTTTCTACCGGCAATGCTTCCGCCACATGGTTACCAATACCCCTGGTGGTAGTGGCTGCGAAAAGTGAATTGATGATCGCTTCTTCTGTTGCTTCGATGGCGGCCATGAACAGGGGTGAGACCGCGTCATTGGTCAACAGACTCACCGTTTGTGTTTTCCCTGAAGTATTATGATCGATCCTTAATAAGGGATCTGTTGAAAAAGCGATCACATAATCGCCACTGCCATTATGCGCAATGCCGCCGGTTTTGGCCAGTCCCATAAAAGCGCGTTTGGCCAGGCGACTGAGGTTGCGACTGTCAAGCGGCGCATCAGTTGCCACCACGATCATACAGGAGCCATCTTCTTTTTTATTCAGCTGGTCGCTCAGGTAATATCTGTTCAGTTCTTCTCCCACCGGCACACCGTTAATCTGCAATACTCCTCCAAAATTGGTCTGCACCAGCACACCTACTGTATATCCGCCCATCGATGCAGGCAGTTTGCGCGAAGCCGTACCGATACCTCCTTTGAACTGGAAACAAACCGTGCCGGTACCGGCTCCAACAGCTCCTTCGGCAACAGGGCCGCTTGTTGCCCCCCGTATCGCTTGCAATACATCTGTTTTTTGCACGTACTGACCTCTGATATCGTTCAGGTAACTGTCGTTGGTCTCACCCACCACTGCATTCACGGAAAACACTTTTTCATTACCCGGCTGTTGTAACGTGTGCCCGATCACTGCATTCATGGCAGTGGCCACACCCAGGGTATTGGTGAGGATCACGGGACTTTCCAGGTTGCCCAGCTCGGTCAGCTGTGTGCTGCCCGCCAGTTTGCCAAAACCATTGCCCACAAAAGCACCTGCCGGAACCTTGTGCTGAAAAATATTCCCGTCGAAAGGCAGGATGGCCGTTACGCCTGTACGAACTGAATCGCCCTTGATCAAAGTGGTATGCCCCACTTTAACACCCGCTACATCCGTGATCGCATTATAGGTGCCTGTTGGCAATACACCGATACCTATTCCCAGGTCGCGCGGTCTTTTGGACTGAGACAAGGCAAATAAAGCAACTGACATACCACAACAAAAAAGAAGAGATCTTTTCATAAAAGGAGATGGTGTTAAAATTACGGTTTCTTCGGCATCGTTCTCATGACTTTGCCGGTTAGGGTTTTTCAAACAGATCATACCCCCTACCTATGATTTTACAGTAGTTCTTTCCTAACTTTCTGGCTCATTATACTGCTATGAAAAAAATCACCTGTTTACTGCTGGCAGCCTGCTGCAGCTTCAGCAGTTTTGCCCAGACCGATCCGGGATGGATCCGTTATGCGGCCATCTCACCCGACGGAAACACCATTGTATTCACCTACAAGGGGGATCTTTACCGCGTTGCCGCCAGCGGAGGTAATGCTACTGCCCTTACCGTACATGAGGCACAGGATTTCATGCCCGTATGGAGCCACGACGGCAAACAGATCGCATTTGCCAGTGACCGTTACGGCAATTTCGACATTTTCGTGATACCGGCAGAAGGCGGAGAAGCCAGGCGGATCACCTGGCATTCCGCGCAGGAATATCCCTATGAGTTTTCCGCAGACAACCGGTCAGTATTGTTTGGCGCCACCCGTATGGACCTGGCCAGCAACCGAACCTACCCAACTGGTTCGCAGCCGGAGTTATACAAAGTTCCTGTCAACGGTGGCAGGGCCGAACAGGTGTTGAGCACACCGGCAGAAGAGGTAAAACTGAGCCGGAATGGCCAATACCTGATCTACCAGGATAAAAAAGGCGGAGAAAACACCTGGCGCAAACACCATCATTCTGCCATTGCAAGGGATATCTGGGTGTACGACAGCAAAAACGGCTCGCATAAAAAGATCACTTCCTTTGCCGGCGAAGACCGTAACCCGGTATTCACCGATAACGACCAGGCTTTTTATTACCTGAGCGAAGAAAGCGGCTCTTTCAATGTACAGAAGATGTCTATAACAGGCGGAAAGCCGCAGACCCTGACCTCTTTTACAAAACACCCGGTGCGCTTTTTAAGCGCTGCCAATGACGGTACGCTTTGTTATACTTACGATGGCAACCTGTATACCCAGAAAGCCAATGGCAAAAGCAATAAGGTCAATATCAGCATTGCTACAGATGTCAAGAGCAATAACGAGAAAGTGGTTCCGGTAACAGGCGGTGCAAGGGATATGGCCGTATCACCCAACGGTAAGGAAGTTGCCTTCATCTTTCGTGGCGAAGTTTTTGTGACCAGTGTGGAGGGTGGTGTCACCAAACGCATCACCAATACGCCCGAGCAGGAACGACTGGTGAGTTTCTCACCCGATGGCAAAACACTGCTGTACGCTTCTGAGCGTGGCAACAGCTGGAAGATATTCGAAACCAGGAAAACACGCGATGAAGAACCTTATTTCTATGCGTCCACCGTATTAAAGGAAACCCCGGTGATCGTGAACGGGAACGAGAACTACCAGCCCGTATACTCTCCCGACGGTAAAGAGATCGCTTATATAGAGAACAGGATGACGCTGAAAGTATACAATATCGCCAGCAAACAATCCCGCGCCCTGCTTACCGATAAAGAACTGTTTTCGATGGGCGACAACGACCAGTATTTCCAATGGAGCCCTGATAGTAAATGGATCCTTTTTGACTATTCCGTTCCGGGAGTGGCTTCCGGCGAAGTGGGTATTATTGCCGCCGATGGCAAGGGCAAAGTGAGTAACCTCACCGAAAGCGGCTTCAACGATAGCCGCGCCAAATGGATCATGGGCGGAAAAGCCATGCTCTGGTTCAGCAACCGCGATGGATTGAAAAGCGTGGCCCAGAGCGGCGGCGCACAAACAGATGTATATGCGATGTTCTTTACACAGGAAGCATACGACAAGTTCAAACTCAGCAAAGAAGATGCCGCATTAGTGAAAGAAGTCGAAGAGAATAAAGCGAAGGCAGATACCACAAAGAAAAAAGATAGCAAAAAAGACAGTGTGGTGATCGACTGGGACGGGCTCAGCATCCGCAAGGCCAAACTGACCATTCACTCTTCCTCGCTGAGTGATGCACTGGTCAGCAAGGATGGGGAAACACTCTATTACCTGGCACGTTTTGAAAAAGGAAGTAATCTCTGGAGCACCAACCTGCGCACCAAAGAAACCAAGATGCTCGTTCCGCTGAATGCGGGTGGGGGCAGCCTTGTCTGGGATAAAGAGCAGAAGACCATCTTCCTTTCCGCGGATGGCAGTATATCTAAAATTGACCCAGCCACCGGTAAACGCGACATGGTGAGCATCAATGGCGAAATGGTACTGAATGTGGATGCCGAACGACGTTTTATGTTTGAACATGTATGGCGCCGCACCAAAGAAACTTTTTATACCGCCAGTATGCATGGGGTGAACTGGGACAGCTACAAACCCGACTACGAGAAATACCTGCCGCATATCGGTAATAATTATGAGTTTGCAGAAATGCTGAGTGAGCTGCTGGGTGAACTGAATGTGAGCCATAGTGGCGCCAGCTACAATAACGTTTCCGCCAATGGCGATGCAACCGCCTCTTTGGGTATTTTCTATGACCAGCAATACAAAGGCAATGGTATCCGGATAGAAGAACTGATTAAAGACGGTCCATTAGACAAAGCCGGGCTCAACATCAAAGCGGGCATGGTCATAGAATCGATCGATGGTGAACTCATCACGCCCGATAAGGACCCTGCACAGTTCCTGAACCGCAAAGCCGGAAAAAACACCCTGTTAGTGGTGCTGGATGGTTCGGCCAGAAAAGAGTTCATCGTAAAACCCATCAGCCTGGGCGAGGAGAACGGGCTTTTGTACAAACGCTGGGTAAGAAAGAACCAGGATGAAGTAGACCGCTTAAGTAATGGTCAACTGGGTTATGTACACATACCCGGCATGAACGATGGTGCCTACCGGACCACTTATGAAGAAGTGATGGGCAAATATGCCAGTCGCAAAGGAATTGTGGTAGATACCCGTTTTAATGGCGGCGGCGACCTCGTGGCCGACCTAGCCATGTTCCTCAGCGGAAAAAAATTCATGGATTATACCACCGACACACGCAGTAACGGATATGAGCCTAATTTCCGCTGGACCAAACCCAGCATCTCCATCGCCAATGAAGCCAACTACAGCGATGGCCATTGTTATGCCTACACTTACCAGGAATTGAAACTCGGTAAACTGGTGGGTATGCCTGTACCTGGCACCTGTACGTTTGCAGGCTGGGAAGCACTACAGGATAACAGTATCCGCTGGGGTGTGCCACCATTGGGTTGTAAAGACATGAAAGGACAATACCTCGAGAACGCACAGACCGAACCCGATATCAAACTCATGAACGACTATGAAACCGTGATCAAAGGCCGCGACCAGCAACTGGAAGCAGCGGTAAATGCATTGTTGAAAGAATTGAAATAGAAATGAATAAAAGTTAATAGTTAATAGTGTTGAAGGAAACCCTCTTTCAACTATTAACTATTAACTTTTAACTATTAATTACTCCCCTAGCTATCTGCAGATTTCCTGCTATTCCTCCCTACCGCATAGTGCGGTTTCAATTCCTTGTAGATCTTGGTCAACTGCTCATTACCCGATTCTGAAGCATTCTTGGAATTCTGGAAATACGCCCGGGTCTGTTTCATGATCTCGTTGCCGATCACCAGTTTGGCATCTTCCAGTTTGGTTTTAACGGCATCCAGTTCTTCGATCAGTTCTGTATACTGGGCATAGAGATGAACATAGTTGTTGCACTCCATCACGTCCACAAAAGAGGGAACCGTGTTGGGGTTCTTGCGCATGAACTGAACGGCTTTTTCTACGAATGCATGACGTTTGGTGTTCAGCTTGAACATACTTCTTCTTTCGCTGGGCTTTAGTTTGATGTTGTTGGGGACCATGTTGCGTACAGCAGCGATATTCTGTTTGATCGACATCAGCTCACTGGCAACAAAGCTTCTGAAGGAGGCCATAGATTGGATATTTATGCTATAACGCTGTTTGTAATTAGAAAATTGCTTATTAATCCGTTTTTTTGCGTGAGAAATGAATCGTCAATCGTGAGTGGTGAGTGGTGAGTGGTGAGTAGGGAGTAGGGAGTTGTGAATGGTCAATAGCACAGCCATTCACAATTACCCATTGGCACCCCAATCGTCAATCGTGAATCGTGAGTGGGAGTAATCATGTGCCCCATATGCAATTGTCGACCTACTCACTACTCACCACTCACCACTCACGATTCACGTCTGCCGATTCACGACTCACGACGAACCCTTCCTCCCTATCTTTTTTCTTATTATCTTGTCAATCAGAACAATTGCTGCCACATGAGACTATTATGGAGCTTCTATCTCCGTGCCATGGGATGGACCCAGAAGGGTTCTTTTCCCTACCAGTTCAAAAAAGCCGTGCTGATCGTGGGTCCGCATACCAGCGCCTGGGATTTTGTAATGGGCCTGGCATTCCGCAGCAAACTTCGCCTGCAGCATATTAAATTCCTCGGTAAGGAGTCCCTGTTCAAAGGAAGGTTCGGTTTTTTCTTCCGCAAACTGGGCGGTTTCCCGGTAAACCGGTCGGGCAGCAACAAACTGGTAGACCAGGTAGTGGAACTGTTCAACAGTCACGAAGAGTTCATCCTGGCACTTTCTCCCGAAGGCACCAGAAAAAAAGTGGACCGGCTCCGTACCGGTTTTTACCATATCGCC
Organism: Bacteroidota bacterium; assembly: GCA_016183765.1. Classification (GTDB taxonomy): domain Bacteria; phylum Bacteroidota; class Bacteroidia; order Chitinophagales; family Chitinophagaceae; genus Sediminibacterium. The sequence goes on along the minus strand of JACPEA010000011.1, from coordinate 562,500 downwards.
AAAAAAGCCGGTGTGCCGATTGTGATGGTGGGGCTGGACTTTGCCCATAAACAGGGTGTGTTTTCAGAACCCTTCTGGCCCACAGGTGATGAAGCTGCCGATTTTACAAAGATTTATGAATTCTATGCCCCCCTGCAGGGAAAGATACCCGAACAGGGCATGGCGTATTTTTTACTATCTCCCCAACCCTAATACGATATTGCTGTATGCTTCGACCACTGCCCACCATGCTTGATAAGTTCTGCGAATTTGAGCAGACCCGTGCCAACAAACTTTTTCTGGCAGAACCAGTGAAAGGAGTTTACCAGACATTCACCTGGCAGGAAGCGGGAAACCAAGTTCGTAAGATGGCCGCCGCCTTGCGCGGCATAGGCCTGGGCAAAGACGATAAAGTGGCCATCCTCAGCAAGAACTGTGCACACTGGATCATGGCCGACCTGGCCATATCCATGGCAGGCTGCATTTCGGTGCCCCTGTACCCCAATATCACCCCCGATGCCCTTCGCGAGATCATTGACCATAGTGAATGCAAAGCCATTTTCATCGGCAAACTGGACAACCCCGAAGAACTGCGTACCGGTGTTCCGGATAAGCTGCTTCAGATCAGTTTCCCTTTTTACCCCAATACCGGTTGTTTGAACTGGGATGAGCTCGTCGAAGAGCAGGAAGGCCTCACAGGCAAACCCGATCTTGATCCGCAGGCACTGGCCTGCATTGTATACACTTCAGGCACAACAGGCCAGCCCAAGGGCGTGATGCATACTTTTTATGCCGTAGCTTATGCCGTAGATGCCTTCCTGGTAAGTTATCCCGAGATCAAAGAGGAGATCTTTTTCTCCTACCTGCCGCTCTGCCATGTGGCCGAACGCATGCTGGTAGAATGTGGCACCATCTTCACAGGCAGTACGGTATATTTTGTTGAGTCGATGGATAGCTTTGCCGCCAACCTGTCTCATACCAAACCCACCATCTTCCTGGCCGTACCCCGTATCTGGGAAAAACTGCAGGAAGGCATCCTTAAAAAGATACCGCAACAGAAACTTAACCGGTTATTGTCCATTCCGCTTGTATCAACAGTTATCAAAAAAGCCATCAAGAAAAAACTGGGGCTGGCCAATGCCCGGTTCCTGTTCACCGGGGCCTCACCCATCAGCCCTGCCCTGCTCCACTGGTTTGCCCGGCTGGACATTGTGATACAGGAAGCTTATGGCATGACGGAAAACCTGGCGCTCTCCCACTCAAACCGCAGGGCTGCCGTTAAATTCGGCACCGTGGGACAATCGTATACAGGAGTAGAAGTACGCCTGGGCAAGGAGAATGAAATGCAGGTAAAAAGCCCGGCCAATATGCTGGGTTATTACAAAGAACCCGGTCTTACCACCGAATGTTTTGAAGAGGGCTTCCTGCGTACGGGCGATGAAGGATCTATAGACAGTGAAGGTTACCTGACCATTACGGGCCGCATCAAAGACCAGTTCAAGACCAGCAAGGGCAAATATATCATGCCGGCGCCGGTAGAAAGCAAACTACTGCAAACACCCGAACTGGCACAGGTTTGCGTGGTAGGGTCGGGCATGCCCAATGCCATGGTGCTCTGCACCCTTTCAGAAACCGCCCGCAAACATGCCATCGAACAACTACAGGATATCCTGCACCATGCCCTGGCAGCGGTCAACAAAAGCCTGGAGCACCACGAACAGTTAGCCAAACTGATCGTACTACCCGAGGAATGGACCATCCAGAACGGCCTGCTTACCCCAACCCTAAAGATCAAACGGAAAATGATCGACGCCAGTTTTGGTGACCTGTACCCCGAGTGGAGTAAAACCACGCACAAAGTGATCTTTGCCTGAACAACCCCACAGCAGGGGCATTTTTGTTGAAAACTAGCCCGGAGCCGGCGGTCGTTTAGTGATTAATTTTGTGATAAAGACCTTAAGCACAATTTAATGTCCAGATAAGACGTTACATAAGGGCAATTTTTATCACTACCAATTAATGAACATGAAATCAAGAATCTTCTTACTGATCGCCATGGGTTCAATGGCCGTCTTTTCCTGTGTGAGTCCGAAAAAACTCGAAGAAGAAAAGGCAAAGTACACACAACTTAGCGGCAACTACCTGGATATGCAGGCCAAATACCGCGAACTGCAGGATGAACTGAAACGCTGCCAGAACGAATCAAGCGCCAAGATCTCTGACCTGAATACCCGCAAAGCCGCCCTGGAATCACAGATCGCCGATATGGGCAAACAGATTGACTACCTGAAGCAGAACAACAATACCGTGCTGAACCAGCTGAAAGACCTGTCTGTGGTTACCGGCTCGCAAGCGGAAAGCATCAGGAAATCCCTGGATAATATCGGCGCCAAAGACCTCTATATCCGCGACCTGCAGGGTTCTATCGCCCGCAAGGATTCGCTGAACATGGCCCTGGTGATGAACCTGAAAGGCGCTATCGGCAACCTGGATGACAAAGACATCAATATCAAAGTGGACAAAGGCGTGGTATATGTAGATATCTCCGACAAACTGCTGTTCAAGAGTGGCAGCTACGAGATCACTGACCGTGCCAAAGAAGTACTGGGTAAAGTGGCCAAAGTGCTGAACAACCAGCCTGAGATCGAATTCATGGTGGAAGGTCATACCGATTCGCTGCCGATCAGCATTCCCGGTATCCAGGACAACTGGGACCTGAGCGTAAAACGCGCCACTACCGTAGTTCGTGTATTACAGAACACCTACGGATTGGATCCTAAACGCATGACCGCCGCCGGCCGCAGCCAGTACCTGCCTTTGGCTACCAATACTACATCAGAAGGCCGTTCCGTAAACCGCAGAACACGTATCGTGATCCTGCCGCAACTGGACCAGTTCTTCAAATTACTGGAGACAAAACAATAGAAGACCATAAAAAAAGAAGCTGTCCTTCCGGGCAGCTTCTTTTTTTATGTCATCAGCAGACAGGTATTATTTACCGGCCGCTTTCCAGGCTTCCAGGATCTCTTCCGTATGGTTCTTGCTATCGGGTTTATCGATGATCTTGACGATCTTACCTTCTTCATCGATCAGGAACGTGGTACGGGTAGTTCCCATATAGGTGCGGCCCATGAATTTCTTCTCACCCCACAAATTGTATTTGTCCACGATCTTTTTATCCTCGTCTGATACCAGCGGGAAGGGCAGTTCATGTTTCTGCTCAAACTTTTTGTGGCTTTTCACATCGTCCACACTTACCCCAACCACCTGGTAGCCTTTTTTCTTCAGCAGGGCGTAGTTATCGCGCAGGTTGCAGGCCTGTATGGTACAAGTGGGGGTATCGTCTTTCGGATAGAAATAAAGAACCAGTTTCTTACCCTTGAAATCGGCCAGCGAAATGGCATTCCCGTTCTGATCCAATGCCTTGAATGCGGGTGCTTTGCTGCCTTCTTTTAGTACTGCCATATTATTATTTTACGTAATCAATTTGTAATAATAACGCTATTTGGGCTGTTTTGTTCCGTTTGGCCGCCCCGGAGCAAAAAATAACACAGTCTTTGCCCTTGCGGCCTTACATTTGCACAATTTATTTTTTTGCAACCATGCCCAAAGACAATTCCATCAAATCCGTTCTGATCATCGGTTCCGGCCCCATCATCATCGGCCAGGCCTGTGAGTTCGACTATTCCGGTTCCCAGGCTGCCCGCAGTCTGCGCGAAGAGGGTATCAAAGTGGTCCTGATCAACAGTAACCCGGCCACCATTATGACCGACCCCATGATGGCCGATAAAGTGTACCTGTTACCCCTGACCGTAGAAAGTATTGAACAGATACTGGAAGAGAACCAGATCGATGCCGTTCTGCCCACCATGGGCGGACAAACAGCCCTGAATCTCTGTAAAGAAGCCGAAGAACTGGGCATCTGGGAAAAATACCATTGCCGTCTGATCGGGGTAGACGTTGCCGCCATTGATACCGCGGAAGACCGCGAGAAATTCAGGCAGTTAATGGTGAAAATCGGAGTAGCGGTAGCCCCCAGTAAGGTAGCCAACAGCTTTCTGGAAGGCAAAGAGTTTGCACAGGAGATCGGTTTCCCGCTGGTGATCCGCCCTTCCTTCACACTTGGAGGTACCGGCGGTGGTTTTGTACATAGCAAAGACGACCTGGATGCAGCCCTCGAAAGAGGTCTGAAAGCCTCTCCCATACACGAAGTACTGGTAGAGAAAGCGGTTCTGGGATGGAAAGAATACGAGCTGGAGCTGCTGCGCGATCAAAATGATAATGTGGTGATCATCTGTACAGTAGAGAACCTCGACCCGATGGGCGTGCATACCGGAGATTCCATTACCGTGGCCCCGGCCATGACCCTGAGCGATACCTCCTTCCAGGATATGCGTAACAAAGCCATCCTGATGATGCGTTCGCTGGGCAATTTTGCCGGTGGATGTAACGTACAGTTTGCCCAGAACCCCGAAACAGAAGAACTCATCGCCGTAGAGATCAACCCCCGCGTGAGCCGGTCCTCAGCCCTGGCTTCCAAAGCAACCGGTTACCCCATTGCCAAGATAGCAGCCAAACTGGCCATCGGTTACTCACTGGATGAACTGAAGAACCAGATCACCGGGACCACATCGGCCTATTTTGAGCCTGCGTTAGACTATGTAATTGTAAAAGTACCCCGCTGGAACTTCGACAAGTTCAAAGGCGCCAATGATACCCTGGGCTTACAGATGAAGAGCGTGGGTGAGGTAATGGCCATCGGAAGAAGTTTCACCGAAGCCATCCAGAAAGCCTGCCAGAGCCTGGAGAACGAAGCCATTGGCCTGGGTTACTATGGAAAAAGCCTGATGAAAAGCGAGGAACTGGTAGAATATATCAAGACCCCGAAATGGGATCGCATCTTCCGCATCAAGGACGCACTGATGCAGGGGTCCACCATCAAATCCATTGCACAGGCCACCCGCATCGACCGCTGGTTCCTGTATCAGATACAGAAACTCTGTACTATCGAAAAAGAGATCGCCCAATACACCATCGACACCATTCCGGAAGAACTGCTCAAAGAAGCCAAGAAAAACGGCTTTGGCGATGCCCAGATAGCCCGGATCCTGCACGGTGATTGCAGCGACGAACAGGTATACCAGAAAAGAAAATCTCTCGGTATCACCCGCGTATACAAGATGGTAGATACCTGCAGCGCCGAATTCGAAGCCAAGACACCCTATTTCTACAGTACTTTCGAAGGATAGGACGTTTTTTGTGAATGGGCAATTGTGAATGGTGAATATCCCCCCTCGCAATTGCCCATTTTCCATTCACTCATCCACTCATCCACTCATTCACTCACCCACTCATTCACTTATTCACTCATCCACTCATCCACTCATTCACTCACCCACTCATTCACTTATTCCTCCCTACTTTTCCTTTACTTTGCACCATCAATAAAATCACTGTATGAAACTGAAAGACATCCAGGTACTGAACGAAAAAGAAACCCGTGGCGGTTTTGGCGAGGGTATACATGAGATCGGTAAAGAGAATGAGAACGTTGTGGTACTCACCGCCGACCTTGCCGGTTCTTTGAAACTCGGTCCCTTTATCAAAGATTTCCCCAACCGTTTTGTACAGGTAGGTATTGCCGAAGCCAATATGATCGGTATTGCAGCCGGTATGACCATCGGCGGTAAAATTCCTTATACCACCACTTTCGCCAACTTCAGCACCGGCCGTGTGTACGACCAGATACGCCAGAGTGTGGCATACAGTGATAAGAATGTGAAGATCTGTGCCTCTCATGCCGGTTTAACACTGGGCGAAGATGGCGCTACCCACCAGATACTGGAAGATATTGGCCTGATGAAAATGCTGCCGGGCATGACCGTGATCGTGCCCTGCGATTTTAACCAGACCAAAGCGGCCACCAAAGCCATTGCAGCCCACCAGGGTCCGGTATACCTCCGTTTCGGACGTCCCAAATGGCCCAACTTTACCAAAGAGGACGGAAGCGATTTCGTGATCGGTAAGGCCCAACAGCTGAGCGAAGGAACCGATGTCACCATTTTCGCCTGCGGACACATGGTATGGAAAGCCATTGAAGCCGGAAGGATCCTGGAAGACAAAGGCATCAGCGTAGAACTGATCAACCTGCACACCATCAAACCGCTGGATGAAGCTGCGATCATCGCATCACTCTCCAAAACCAAATGTGCGGTAACGGTGGAAGAACATAATATCATCGGCGGTATGGGCGACGCTGTTGCACAGGTTGCGGCCCGCCATATTCCGGTTCCCATCGAATACATCGGCACCAACGATACTTTTGGCGAAAGCGGTAAACCCAACGAACTGCTGACCAAGTACGGCCTGGATACACCGTTTATCGTAGCTGCTGCTGAGAAAGTGATGGCAAGGAAAAAATAAACAGGATAATATATTACTTTAGGAACCGTGGCTGAAAGGCTGCGGTTTCTTGAATAAGAGAGAAACGGAGAAAAGAAGAAAAGAAGGGAGACGGCTTCCTGTCTTCTTTTCTCCGTTCTTCTCTTATTAACCCATTCCCGAACAGCGTTACTATTTGGTGAACACAACAGGATTACTGTAGATGACGGTACAAGTTTTACATTTAATCCCAGAAACCAACGCCATGATGAAAAAATTCTTTCCCATCCTGGGCATACTTGTCTGCCAGTCGCTGGCCGCACAGCAACAAAACCGCTACAATCCCTCCATCGATGTGCAGCAGTATACATTCCAACTGGAAGTTTCAGACAGGAACGACAGTCTTACAGGCACGGCCCTGATCACGGTACGGTTTACCGAAAAACTGGCTGCGGTATCCTTCGATCTGTCCAATATCAATGATACGGGCAGGGGTATGCTGGTGACATCGGTGATAGAAGACGGCAAAAAACTCACTTTTACACATAAGCTTGACCGCCTGACCATTCAGCTTCCTGCTGCCGGTGAAGCAGGTTCCTTACACAGATTCACTATTCACTATAAAGGTATTCCGGCAGACGGGCTCATCATTAGCCGTAACCAGTTCGGGCGCCGGACCTTTTTCAGCGATAACTGGCCAAACCGGGCACATTACTGGATTCCCTGTAAGGATCATCTGTCCGATAAAGCATCTGTAGCATTTGTAGTCACTGCACCGGATCATTACAAAGTAGTGTCCAACGGTGTGAAGACAAAAGAGATAAGTTTACCAGGAAAAAAACGCCTCACCCAATGGACAGAAAAGGTTCCGTTGCCTGTGAAAGTGATGGCCGTAGGTATTGCTGATTTCGCTATTGAACAAGCGGGTGAAGTAAATGGCATTCCGGTTAGCAGCTGGGTATTTCCCGAAAATAAAAAAGCCGGGTTTTATGATTATGCACAGGCTACGGAGATCCTGCCTTTTTTTATTGGTAAACTGGGGACCTATCCTTATCCCAAACTGGCCAACGTGCAATCTAAAACCATTTTCGGCGGTATGGAAAATGCAGGTGCCATTTTTTATACCGAGACCAGCATCACCGGCAAGCGCCAGATGGAGGAACTGCTGACACATGAAATTGCTCACCAGTGGTTCGGCAACCATGCCACTGAAACCGACTGGCCGCATCTCTGGTTAAGCGAAGGTTTTGCCACCGCCATGACCCACCTGTACATGGAGTACCGGCATGGAAACGATACCCTGACCAGTCGTTTACAAAAAGACAGGGAAACTGTACTGGCATTTACCAGGATCAAAAAAACACCGGTTGTAGACAGTGCAGGCAGAACAAAACCTATGACCCTGCTGAACGCACATTCTTACCAGAAAGGGGGATGGGTATTGCTGATGCTGCGCAATCAGCTGGGTGATGATCTTTTCTGGAAGATCATACGGACCTACTACCAGACCTATCAGAACAGTAATGCGTCAACAGAGGATTTCCAGAAAGTGGCAGAAACCGTTTCGGGGAAAGACCTGGGTACTTTTTTCAGGCAATGGCTGTATACAGGCGAGAATCCCGATCTCGATATCAGCTGGAACTATGTTGCAGCAATGAAAGAGGTACGACTTGTTGTAACACAAAAGACCCGGACAGAATTTTCAATGCCCCTCGATATTGCAGTAACGGATACAGCGGGGAGGAAACGGATCACAAAAATCAGGATCGACCAGAAGATCACTACTGCCAGTATCCCGGTAAACAGTAACCCCGTAAAAGTGGAAGCAGACCCTGATTGCCAGTTACTGGCTCAATACCAGGTGAAAGAAAACCAATAATGCCATTTCGGTAACCAGTAAGATGGTTCAAGGTTCTACGGTGCTAGTCTTTGCATATGCCATTTGCTGCCGAGCTGGTGTACATACTTTACGCGGTCGTGCAGGCGGCTGCTGCGGCCCTGCCAGAATTCAATATTAGCAGGTTTTACCACATAACCACCCCAATGTTCCGGGCGGGGTATAAAACCATCGCTGAATCTTTTCTCCAGTTCCTTCACATGGTTTTCGATCACTTCCCGGTTATCGATCACGCTGCTTTGGGGCGAGGCCCAGGCGCCGATGCGGCTGCCGACCGGGCGTGACTGGAAATAGTCGTCACTCTCTTTTTCAGGAACTTTTTCCACAATGCCTTCAATGCGTACCTGCCGCTCCAGCTCCTTCCAGAAAAAGATCAGTGATGCACGCGGGTTCTGTTCCAGTTCCCTTCCTTTATGGCTATGGTAATTGGTGAAAAAGATAAAACCCCGCTCATCAAACCCCTTCAATAATACCACCCTTGCCGACGGCAGTCCACCCAAGGTAGCCGTAGCCAGTGTCATGGCATTCACTTCGTCTATCTCACTTTTGATGGCATCATCCCACCAGCGGGCAAATTGCTCCATAGGGTTTTCGGCCATATCAGCCTCATTCAGGGCATGCATCATATAATCTCTCCGGATATCGGCAATGGTATGGCTCATAATCACTGATTAAGACAACAAAGGTAACAAGAGAATAGAGGAGATGGCATGAAAGTCAAAATTAAAAAGTCAAAAGTCAAAATGAGGAACACTCGCCCTGTTTTGACTTTTGACTTTTTAATTTTGACTTTTAACTTCTCTCTTATTCTGTGATCTCAATATGTTTCGCCCGGTGTTTACCGGAGATAAAGCTGTATACGGCAGGGATCACCAGCAGGGTAAGTACCAGCGAGAACAGGATACCGCCCACCACTACAATACCCAATGGCATACGGCTTGTGGCAGCGGCGCCCAGGCTCAGGGCAATGGGCAGGGCCCCCAATGATGTAGCCAGACTGGTCATCAGGATCGGTCGCAACCTCTGCGTGGCCGCTTCTATCACCGCCTGGCGCTTGGGCATACCGAAATTCCGTTTCTGGTTGGCGAACTCCACGATCAGGATACCGTTTTTCGTCACCAGCCCGATCAGCATGATCATACCTATCTCAGAGAAGATATTCAGGGTCTGGTCAAACAGGTACAGGCTCAACAAGGCGCCGGCCAAAGCCAGTGGCACCGTGATCATGATGATCAATGGGTCCAGGAAACTTTCGAACTGAGCCGCCAGTACCAGGTAGATCAGTAACAATGCCAGGATAAAGGCGAATACAATATTGGAGGAACTTTCTGAATAGTCCCTGGAAGGACCGTTGAGCGATGTCTGGAAAGATTCATCCAGCAGTTTATTACCAATGGCGTTCATGGCTTTGATACCATCCCCAATTGTTTTTCCTTCTGCCAGTGAAGCAGAGATGGTGGCTGCTTTGTAACGGTTAAAGTGATACAGGGTAGCCGGGTTACTGTTTTCTTCCATTTTCACCACCGCATCCAGTGGAATATAATCACCCCTGTTGTTTCTCACATACAGGTTACTGATATCATTCGGCGTGCTCCGGTTATCGCGCTCCACCTGCGCCACTACGGAATACTGGAAACCATTCATGATGAAATAGGCCATCCGGCCGCCACTGAAGGCCGATTGCATGGTGGCCACCACATCTGCAGTAGACAGTCCCAGGTCCTTGGCCTTCATCCTGTCGATGGTTAACTGTACCTCGGGCTTGTTGAACTTGATGTTTACGTCCACGTTGGCAAAGGTCTTATCCTTACGGGCTTCTTCGAGGAATTTGGGAATGACCGCTTTCAGTTTGGCCAGGTCCTGGTTCTGCAGGATGAACTGCACTGGCAGCGATCCCCTGGAAGCAAAACCTACCGCAATGGTCTGTTCCTGTATGGCAAACGCTCTTACTTCGTTGAACCTGCCCAATTTTTTCTGCAGGTCGTTGGCGATCTCGTTCTGGCTTCTCTTACGCTGATCGGGTGGCACCAGTGCTACCCTTGGTGCAGCTGAGTTGGCGGCTCCGCCCGGACCAAACCCGCCGGGGGTACGTGCCTGTACAAAATCATTCTCAGGAACTGAATCGATCAGGAAATTGGCGATATTATCCGAGATCTTTAGCATGGCGTTGTAGCTGGTTCCCTCGGGCGCCGTTACGGTAAAACGGATACTGCTCCTGTCTTCCAGCGGTGCGATCTCGCTCTGCAAAGTGCTCATTACTCCTACAATGATGCCCATACAGACCAGTACGATCACCCAGGCCATCCAGCGCACATTCATGAATGCGGAGAGTAAACGTTTATAGCCTTCTTCCATACCGGTAAAGAAAGGTTCTGTCTTTTTATAGAACCAGCCTTCGTGGGCTTTTTCAGAACTGAGGTATACGTTCAGTACCGGTGTGATGGTGAGTGATACGAATGCCGAGATCAATACCGCCACGGCCAGGGTCACGCCGAACTCGCGGAACAGCCTTCCCACAAAACCTTCCAGGAAGATCACGGGCAGGAACACCACCGCCAGGGTGATGGAGGTAGAGATGACCGCAAAAAAGATCTCCTTACTCCCTTCCAATGCCGCTTTGCGGATCGGCAGGCCCTCTTCCAGTTTCCGGAAGATATTTTCCGTTACCACAATTCCATCATCCACCACCAGGCCGGTTGCCAGTACGATACCCAACAGGGTAAGGATATTGATAGAGAAGCCGGCAATATACATGATGAAGAAAGTAGCCACCAGCGAGATCGGGATATCGATCAATGGCCGCAGCGCAATAAGCCAGTTACGGAAGAACAGGAAGATCACCAGTACCACCAGGCTGAACGAGATGATCATGGTCTCTTTTACTTCTTCCAGCGACTTACGGATATTGATGGTATTATCCAGTATCACTGTCATTTCAATATCCGACTTATTGGCTTTTTTGATCTGCTCCAGTCGTTTATTGAACTCGTCGGCTATCTGTACGTTATTGGCGCCGGGTTGCGGCACAATAGCCAGACCCACTGCATTCACGCCATTCAGTTTCCAGGACTGTTCCAGCTGTTCAGGTCCCAGTTCCACTTTGGCCACATCGCCCAGGCGAACGATACCGCTGGCATCTTCGCGGATGATCAGGTCGCGGAACTGTTGTTCATTGCGCAGTCTTCCCAGGGGGCGGATAATGAGTTCCGTAGTGTTACCATAGATCTTACCCGGCGGCAATTCAATATTTTCTGTATTGATCGCTGTCCTGATATCTGTGAATGCCACATTATGGGCACGCATCCTGTCGGGGTTCAGCCAGATACGCATGGCATACCGCTTTTGCCCGAAAATGTTCACCGCACTCACATCTTTGATGGTCTGGAGCTGCTGCTGTAATACGTTCTCCGCATAATCGCTCAGCTCCATCAGGCTCTTGGTACGGCTTTGCACCGCCAGTACCAGGATGAAATCGCCACTGGCATCGGCTTTGGAAACGATCGGTGGGGCATCAATATCCTGGGGCAGGCTTCGCTGGGCCTGTCCTACCTTATCGCGCACATCACTGGCAGCAGCTTCCAGGTCAACCCCCAGGTTGAACTCAACCGTAATATTGCTGCTACCCAGTGAGCTGGATGATGAAATGGAACGGATACCGGGAATACCATTCACCTGTTTCTCCAATGGTTCGGTGATCTGGCTTTCAATGATGTCGGCATTGGCGCCCACATAACTGGTGCTGATGGAAATAATGGGCGGGTCAATGGCAGGATAATCACGCACAGCCAGGAAACTGAAACCCACTAATCCAAACAGGATGATCAGCAGGTTCATTACGGTAGCCAATACCGGCCGCTTCAACGATAGTTCAGAAATATTCATAGCTGTGTGGCTGTTCTGTTTTGGAAATCAAAAAATCGGGTACCGGAACGGGATTGCTTTAGTTCGCTAACTGTTCCAGTTTCTTTACGCTCTTCACTTTCAGCGTTGATTTGGGTCTTGCAAACAACAAACCGGTCACAACAACGGAATCGCCCGGTTCAAGGCCTTTCAGCACTTCCACCGTATATGCCTGCCTGCTGCCGGTTTCAATATTCACAAAAGCGGCTTGCCCGTTCTTCACCAGCACCACCTGTTTGTTCTTATCGTCGGGAATGATGGCATTGGACGGGATCAGGATGGTTTTTTTATCGCGACTGGCCAACAGGAGTACTTTTACATAGGCTCCGGGGTTTACATCGCTGCCCTGCAGCAGCGCCCTCACTTTCAGGTTACGGGTTGCCTGGTTCACCTGTGGTTCAATGGCAGATACCACTGCTTTCCGGATCGTTTTATTGGTAACATCTACCTGCACATCCACCATATTACCCTTACGGATCATTTTACCATATTCTTCCGGAAGGGTAAAGTCGATCTTGATCTTATCCACCTGCTGTATGGTAGCGATGATGGTGGAGGGAGACACATAAGCACCCGGGCTCACCTGGCGCAGGCCAACCACGCCGCTGAACGGCGCTTTGATCACTGTTTTATCGATGAGGGACTGGGTATAGGCCATATCGGCCTTATAACTATTCACGGCGTTCAGGGCCACATCATACTCGGCCTGGTTAACGCCGTTGATGGCCAGCAGTTTACGCAGACGGTCTTCCGTTTTCACGGCCATTTCCAGCAATACTTTGGTTTTGTTCAGCTGCGCCTGCAGATCCGCATCGTTCACGCGCGCTATCAGTGTGCCCTGCTCAACACGTGATCCTTCCGGAACATTCAGGTAGGTAAGCCTGCCACTCACTTCCGGGTGCAGCTCTACATACTCGTTGGCCACCACGGTACCGTTGGCTTCAACAGCATTGGAAACAGTTTGCGGCGTGGCAATGATCACATCTACCGTTACGGGCTGGTTGGCATTGTTCTGTTTGGGTGCATTCTCTTTTTTGCTCTTACAGGCAGTTGCCAGGAACAGTCCGAGCGATAGGATATAAAAATGTTTCAAAGTCGTATAATTTAAGGGCCGTTAAAGATAAAAACTATTTATATCTGACTGCAGTTTATCGATGAATGGTTAAGCTGCCAAAATAATTCGGCTGAATCTTTAAAATGATCGGTTTGCAGTACAGGATTATCGCCGGAACCCCCGTTTTATTTGTATGGGTGTAGGCATTTGGCTACCTCCGGTACTCCCGTACCCTACCCTTCCATATCCCTGCCCGATATTTTATCTTTAATGGCTGCTCATTCGTCGCGTCTGCGCAACGTTCCCCGGGGTGTGTTTTTCGAAGCTTTGTACTGCTCAAAACTTTGCTGGATATAATATCCCAGTTCCAGGTCGTTCAACAGTTGCACCACTTCGTAATCGGGGCGATAGCGGACCATGAACGTGTCCAGTTCAGGAGATGCCAGTTTGGTGATCTTTCTCACAAACTGTTTGCTGTAGCGGTTGTTCACGTATTTTTCCTGTTCCTGATCCAGCAAACGTTTCTGCAGGCTCTGGATACTGCGGTTCCTTTTTACGCGGAACATATTGATGATCTCATCCAGGTCGAAACCCACGGTCAAACCGCCTGGATTATAGGTGGGGCTATTGCTCAACCTAAGACCTGGTTTTCTGAAATCAAAGATCTTGGCATAGTCTTTCCGGTTCTGGATAGAATCGAATTTATAATAGCTGTTCCGCACTTTCACCTCCGGCAGTTCAAAACTGCGTATATGGATCATCACATTGAAATGATCCAGGTTTGAAATAGTGTCAACCGGGTATTTCATGGTGGTCTTACCGATCAGCGAGAACCAGATCGAATCTTTGGCGGGCACCCTAATACTGTAATTACCGAGCGAATCCGTAATGGTTCCGCGACCCGAACTGCTCAGCACCGCTACCGCTTCCAGCGGCCTCCTGGCAGAAATATCATATACCGTTCCGCTGATGGTAACTGTCTGGGCATGGCTTTCATGAAAGATACAGGCAAACAATACCAGCAGCAGAAAGGGTAAACTTTTTCTCAAATCGTCAATTTAGGCTGTAATATTAAATCAGCAGTGGCATAGTACAAGAAATGTATGGCGAATTAACTCGGCTTTTACAGAATATACCTGCATAGAGTAACACCGGAAGAAACAGCGACTTCTGTAAAACAAATGCTGGCTGCATATAATCCCCTGCCCCCGGGAACCGTCAGAATTTCGTATCGATGATATAAGGCAGGATGGTCCGCCAGGTAGGCCAGTCGTGGGTGATATCCGGCCCCCAGACATCCAGGTCATACCAGATGCCTTTGCTGTACAGTATCCCGGCAAACCGCCGCGAAGCTTCGGGATCTTCATAAGCGCCGCTGCCGGTGTAGATATGTATATGATGACTGGCTTTGATCTTTTCAAGATACCAGTTATCGGTGAGGTTGGGCATATAGTGTTCCGGGCTGTTATAATAGACCTGTTCGTCAAAAAATCCCCTGGTATATTCCGTAAGGTTATACACGCCACTCATGCTGATGGCGCCGTTGATAATATCGGGTCTTTTCAGGAACAGGTTCATGGCATGCAGTGCGCCAAAAGATGCGCCGCAGGTATAGATCATGGTGTCCTGACTGGTAGCGTTGCGGATAAAAGGCACCACTTCATTAAATACATACTCATTGAACTGGTTATGACGGATGGCTTTGTGTTCGGGTACCATTTCAGCATTCATCCAGCTCTCCTTGTTCATGCTGTCAATGCTGAATACCCGCAGTTTACCCGAATCAATGAACGGGGCCAGCGCGTTGATCAGCTGGAACCTTTCGTATTCCAGGTAATCTGCAGCAGCGGTGGGTATCAGTAATAAGGCAAAACCATCCTGTCCATAAGAGGCGATGGGCATATCTTTTCCCAACGCAGGACTATACCAGGAATCCAGTTCTCTGTTCATACGCAGACGTTTGGTGAAAAGCAAATGACACTTTCAAAAACTACTCAATACAGGTCTTCCTGATCTCTTTCCAGAGGTCGCGATAACACTGCGCCGCATAACTGCTGGCGGCAAAGGTTTCCAGGGGGGCTTCATGGATACCCATTTTCTCCACATCGCTGAGATAAGGGATATAACTTTTCAGGAATACTTTGTCCTTATAAAAACTATTCATCACTTCATGGTGCAGGTTCTTACGGTGGTCCACCATGCTGAAGAAACATTTCAGCTTGGAGAGGTCCAGCTCATTCTCCCTGAAATAAGCCGCCACTGTTTCATAAGACCGGATCGATAAAGTGGTAGGGATATTGGGCATCAGTATCCAGTCAACACCGGCAAAAACGGCATCATGCAGGATAGAGATCCCGGGCGGACAGTCCAGGATCACGACATCATAGTCTTTCTTCAGGCCCGACAACAAAGAAGAGATCTTTCTTTTCGAATGTTTCATTTCGCTCAGTTGCACATCTGCATGACGGGCAGAAAGGTCGGCAGGAATGATGTCGAGGTTCTCATAAGCAGAAGCCTGTACCGCGTCCAGCAATTCCATTTCACTGCTCAGCAGCTTACGCGATTCGTTTTTGGTATTGGCTTCGGCACCGAGATAAAAGGAAGAGGAGCCTTGCGGGTCCATATCCCAGATCAGGGTTTTATAGCCTTCTTTGGCAGCTAAATACGCCAGGTTGATTGTGGCAGCAGTTTTACCAACCCCGCCTTTCAGGTTATACAGTGCTAGTGTGACCATGCTCTAATATACGAAATTCCTTTATGTAACAGGTATATTACTGACCACTTCATTTACCTTGTTTTTGGAGGAGGTTTGGCCGCAAAGGCACAAAGTCGCGGTTTTTTTGGGGGTATCAGATAAACCAGCCCAATACCAGGCAGCCTGCTACAATAAGGGGAGCGGGTATCTTATGGCTGTTGAGCAGCAGGAAAGTAAGGATCACGATCATCAGGTCCCAGATACCGATGGCTTCCGCCTGGATCAGCGAACTAAGGAATGTGTCTTTGATGAGGTAACAGGTAGCTCCTGCCATGATACCCACGACAGCGGCATTGATGCCCTCCAACGACCGGTAGATCGCCGCATATTTTTTCAGGTTATGCCATACCGGGAAAAAGAACAGCACCAGCAGGGCGCTGGGTAAAAAGATACCTATGGCGCCGATCACACAGCCCAGTAACTGCATCAGCGTACCCTGGTCGCGCAGCACCATGCCACCGGTGAAGGCGCCGATAGAGAATACGGGGCCAGGTATGGCGCGCACCATACCCGATCCGGTTAAAAAATCTTCCCGGCTCATTTTCAGAACGTCTCTTTTAGTGGACTGTACCCTTTTTGTTTCCGGGCGAATCACATATTGTTCATACATCAGCGGTATCAGCACGTCTCCGCCGCCGAATACCAGGCTGCCGAAGCGGTAGGTATTCTCGAACAGGTTGATCGGTTTTCGGTATTCCCAGTTTTGGCGGCTGGCTGTTTCTGAAAAATAACCCGCCAGTCCAAACAGGGCAAAAAAGATGAGGATATTACCCCAGCCTACTTTTTTATGCGGGATCTCTGTCTGCGGTATCCTCCTGTCGCTGAAGTTGGTGGCAATACCTGCCGCTACGATCAGTGCCGGGAAGATCCAGGGTGTCTTGAATGCAATGAATGTGGCCA
This sequence comes from Bacteroidota bacterium, assembly GCA_016183765.1. GTDB lineage: Bacteria > Bacteroidota > Bacteroidia > Chitinophagales > Chitinophagaceae > Sediminibacterium. Next base: position 545,634 of record JACPEA010000011.1, on the reverse strand, counting down.
GGGTGGCCACTACCATGATCACTTTGGTAATGGTGTTATTAACCGCCACCCCGAAAATGCGGAAAGTGGAATACGCGATAAACCCGATGGCCATGGGACGCACGAATTTGAACACCCCCACTTTCAGCCCCATATCTTCAAAATAATCCAGCAGGAAAGAGATGCCGCCCATCAATGCACAGGCGGGTAGTATCCAGATGAGCAGTGTAAGGATAGCCAGGGGCAGTCCTCCTCTTTTGTAACCGATCAGTGTAAGTGTCTGTGTAGAAGAGGCCCCGGGCAACAGCTGGCAAAAGCCGTTGTATTCGATCAGTTCCGTTTCGGTCAGATCTTTTCTTTGTTGTACAAAGGTCTTCAACATCATGCCCATATGTCCCTGCGGCCCTCCTACTGCGGTAATGCTGTGCCAGAACACAGCCCGCAAAAAAGGTATATGGCGCATCACAACCATCAGGAGTACTTTGTTGAGAGCGGAATTTAATTAAAATTTCAGGCTTGGGGTAAACAAATACGCATAGTGGTCAAAAAACCGTGCCTTAGTGCCTTTGTGCGGGATAATTGCACACAAAGGCACTAAGGCACGGTTATGAATAAGGGTTATTTCTTCAATCCAATTTCCCGTAGGCGCTCGTCAAGGTATTCTCCTGCTGTTGCATCGGGGTAGGCTTTGGGATGTTCGGCATCAATACAGCTTTCCAGGCAGGCAAGGCTCATCTCGCTCCTGGGATGCAGGAAGAATGGCATGGAAAAACGGCTGGTATGCCAGAGTTCCCTTGGCGGATTCACCACCCGGTGCGTGGTACTGCGCAGTTTGTTGTTGGTGAGCCGCTGCAGCATATCGCCCACATTCACCACGATCTGCTCGGGCAGTGAGGTAACGCCTACCCAGTCGCCCTGTTTGGTCAGGATCTGCAGACCATCAGCAGAAGCGCCTACCAGTAAAGTGATCAGGTTAATATCCTCATGCTGTTCCGCGCGGATCGCAGACCTGGGCTCCTGGGTGATGGGTGGATAATGTATACAACGCAGGATGGAGTTCCCGTTGTGAATGGATTCATCGAAAAAATGTTCATCCAGTCCGAGGTATAAAGCGATGGCCTGCAACAGGGCTTTCCCGCTTTTTTCAAAATTGCGGTAAGCGTTGAACAGGGTCTGGTTGAACGCAGCTATTTCCGGTACGGATACGTTATCGGGGTATTCAGACTTTATGGGATCCTTGTCTTCCACCGTTTGACCATACTGGAAAAACTCTTTCAGGTCCGGGGCTTCACTGCCTTTGGCATGCTCGCGGCCAAAACTGGTATAACCGCGCTGGCCGGACAGTCCGGGGATCTCATATGCCAGTTTCTTTTCCAGCGGTAAGGAAAAGAACTGTTGTACATATTCATATTGCTGTGCAATCAGTTCATCAGGCACCCCGTGGTTCTTCACTGCCACAAAACCCACTTCTTCATAGGCCTTACCCAGTGACTCTACAAATGCTGCTTTACGACCGGCATCTCCACCCAGGAAATCTGCCAGGTCAACGACAGGAATAGACATAATTCGTTAGATAGTTTAGTGAGTAAAATAGATCGGATATGGCGTGAAAAATACAAAATAGGCATCATACCAGGTAATGTGTAGATAATATGCGCTTATGGAGAATTTTTATCAACTTTAAGATATGATCCGGAAATGGCCATTCATCGTTTGGATATTTTTCTTTTTTGTTGGGGGATGCAGCAATGGGTATCATCGTTTTATCTCCCATTATACATTTACCAATACCCACGGGGCGCCTGATTACAGCAACCCGGATCATTGGGCCGCATTACCGTCCAAATGGGACCCTTCTGATAGCGTGCCTGCTCCTTTACGGAAGTCGTATCAACCCGATACCAGCGCTGATGTTTTTTTTATCTATCCCACCACTTATACCGATCAAAAGAAAAGCCTTGGCTGGAACGCGCCGATCGATGATGCCGAACTGAATGCCAAAACCGATTACACCAGTATCTTACTGCAGGCCAGCGTATTCAACGAAGCGGGCCGGGTTTATGCCCCCCGTTACCGCCAGGCCAACTACTATGCCTATTTCCCGGCAAACGCCCAGGACACACTGCAGGCCCTGGCTGCTTTTGAATTGGCGTACCAGGATGTGAAAACCGCATTTCAGTATTATCTCTCGCATTACAATCATGGCCGCCCGGTGATCATTGCATCGCATAGCCAGGGAACACAGCATGCCAAACGTTTATTGAAAGAACTGTTTGATGGCACCGAACTGGGCAAACAGCTGATCGCTGCTTACCTGGTAGGTATGCCGCTGGAGCCTGACTGGTTCTCTTCCATTCAACCCTGCCTCACCCCTTGGCAGACCGGCTGTGCAGTTAGCTGGCGCACCATGCGCGAAGGGTATAAGCCGGATTATATCGCTAAAGAACCCTTTGTTGCCACTGTAACCAACCCGCTTACCTGGGATGCCGGTAAACCCCTGGCAGAAAGAATAGAAAACAAAGGCGGACTATTGCTCAACTTCAACCGGCTGATCCCAAAGATCATTGATGCCAAAGCCGTACAGGGGGTACTTTGGACAGGCAAACCCCGTTTCTTCGGCAACCTGTTCCTCACCGGCCGGAACTACCATGTAGCGGACCTGAACTTTTTTTACCTGAATGTGAGGGAAAATGCGAAACAACGGGTATCGTCCTATATGCAAGCGCAGAAAAACAGATAGTGTATCAGCAAAAAACTTTACGACAGCTATACAGCTATTTTAAAACAAAGGTCCCGCCAGTATTACGGCGAGACCCATATAGATACCCCCAATTGAACCCTTAGTTATTGCTTTTCAAAGCGGATGGACTTGATGAATATGTCACCGCTGAAAGCATTCATTACATACCGGCCGCTATTCAGATCGCCCATGTTCAGCTCCAGTTGCTGACGTCCTTCATTGATCTGGGCCACCATGGTTTTGGCAATACGTCCATCCATATCCAGCACTTTCAGTACCAGCCGACCGTTCCTGTCGGCCATTACGGTTACAAAACTGCGCTCTTCCACTAACCCCGGTTGTAAATTCTGGATATGCATAACGGATGTATAAAATTTCTGAAATAGCGGGGGAAACCATTCTCTTAGACAATACAGACAGCTGTACCGCTGCTTATCGGTTACAAGTATGGTGCCAGAAAATGGGAAAAAAGGCAAAAAACGGGAAAAATCCCGTGGTAAAAGGACTCTCTTCCGGGATATGTGCAATGTCAAAGGGGGGTAAGCCCGGGGAACCAGTCCGGGTGTTGTACGTGCAGGAATCTTATTTTCCTTTTTTAGTTGCTTTTGGCACTGCTGTTAGTTGTTCTTTCAATTTTTCCAGGTCCTGGACCAGCTGTTTTACCAGTTGGGCTAACTGGGCCAGTTCTTCTTTAGACGCATAGCCATAAGGCTGGGGGGCTGATTGTACAACCTGCTGTGGTACGGGGTTGCCCCCGGTAAAAAAACTGGCTACATCCACTTCCAGGATTTCAGCGATCCTGAGCAGGCGGGTGGCGGAGGGATCGGTTTCGCCACGTTCAATTTTGGCATAAGCACCCGCAGTGATCTCCAGTTCAGCAGCCATATTATCCTGGGTATAGTCTTTGCTTTGCCGCAGCTTCCGTATTCGTTCTCCGATGGTTTTTTTCACAAATCAAATTTCTTCAACACCCTCATCTTGAATTGTCCTAAAAGTACAGTTTAAGATATTTTAAATACATTTACTGTCTTTATAGTACAATATTGTTGTTTTACGACAGCTCCTGTACTTATCAAACCTTAGAAGACAGATGCCCACATTACATTGGATAGGAAAAGACAAGGTGATCAACCATCACCTCGACGTGCCTTTCCGTGTTTTGGAGCATGGGTATGGTTTCCCTAACGGGAAAAAAAGTAAATCGGTCGGCGGAAGCGGGAACCGGATCATTCATGGCGATAACCTGGAAGCGCTGAAAGCTTTACTGCCGGAGTATGAAGGAAAGATCAAGTGTATTTATATAGATCCGCCGTATAATACCGGGAAAGAACAATGGTTATATACTGATAAAGTAAACCATCCGACAATTCAAAAATGGTTTTCAAAAATTGTTGGCAAAGAAGGGGAAGATCTTTCGCGTGATGATAAATGGCTTTGCATGATGTATCCAAGGATAAAACTTCTACATAGGCTTTTATCAGATGATGGCATCTTCTTTTGTTCAATTGATGATTATGAACAGGCAAATCTAAAATTATTGTTAGATGAGATTTTCGGTACTAACAACTTTATAAATAATGTCATTTGGCAGAGGGCATTTTCTCCAATAAATACCAAAAAAAGGTTTTCGCCGAATCACGACTTTATTCTATGCTACGCAAAAAAAGCTAGCCAAGTAGAATTCAGCTTACCAAGAACAGAAGATGCAGATAACAGATACGCTAATCCAGACAATGATAGCCGAGGAGATTGGACTTCAAGCGATCTAACAGTTGGGCCTGTCATAAAAGAGAAACTTTATCAAATCACAACTCCCTCCGGGCAAACTTACTTGCCCCCTTCCGGAAGATGTTGGGTTGTCACCGAAGAAAGATTCAATGAGTTACAAAGTGAATCAAGAATTTGGTTTGGAGAAACAGGCTCTAATATGCCTAGACTGAAAAGATTCAAAAGTGATGTTAAAGACGGGATGACCCCATTAACAGTTTGGACATATAAGGAAGTTGGTCACACACAGGAAGCAAAAAAAGAGATAAAACAAATTTTTCCTGAAAGTAGCCTGCCATTTGACACACCCAAACCACTAAAACTAATGGAGCGATTAGTTCAGCTGAGTACTGATAAAAATGCCATCATCCTCGACTCATTCGCTGGCTCCGGCACTACGGCCCATGCGGTATTAAACCTGAACAAACAGGATGGGGGCAATCGCAAGTTCATTCTCATTGAAATGGAGAACTATGCCGAAACCATTACAGCCGAAAGGGTGAAACGGGTGATCGGTGGTTATGCAGACAAAGAAGGCACCGGCGGCGGCTTTGATTATTATACGCTGGGGCACCCCATTTTTACAGAAGAAGGTATTCTGAATGAGTCGGTTCCGGTAAAAGAGCTGCGCCGCTATATTTTTTACACGGAAACCCAGCAGGCTTTACCCGATACGGCTAAAAATAAAGACAACCCTTTTTTGCTGGGCCTGCACAACCAAACGGCTTATTATTTTTTTTATGAACCCGGGCGTGCCACCACACTTGACCATGATTTTCTGGCCACCATCCGGACCAAAGCTGAAGAATATATTATATACGCAGACAATTGTACACTTACCAGCGAGTACCTGACAATGTATGCTATCCGTTTTAAAAAAATACCGCGAGATATCACACGGTTTTAAGCCAGCCTATGGAACTGAAAAAATACCAGCAGGATGTTATCGCCGACCTGGAAAGATTTCTTTCCCGTTTACAGGAAGTAAAACACCTGGGTGATTCGTTTTACGGATTTTGGTCGCAGCACCCCAAAACGCCTCTCCAGCCTTTTGTGGGATCGGCTATTGAGCCTTATAAAAACAATATTCCCGGTGTACCGCATGTATGCGTAAAAGTACCCACTGCCGGCGGTAAAACCTTTATTGCCTGCAACGCCATTAAAACCATTTTCGATTCATTCTCTTACGATAAGAACAAAGTGGTGGTATGGCTGGTGCCTTCCATCACCATCCTGGATCAAACCCTGCGTAACCTTAGCGATTCTTCGCATCCCTACCGGCAAAAACTGAATACCCATTTTAACGGCCGCGTGGAAATTTTTGATAAGTCGGCCCTGCTGCAGGGCAGCAGTTTTAACCCTTCCAGTGTGCAGGAGCAGCTCAATATTATTGTGATGAGCTTCGACAGCTTTCGCTCGCGCAGTAAAGAAGACCGGAAAGTGTACCAGGAAAATGGTAACCTGCAATCTTTCGGCTCCCTGCTGGGTACCGAAGAAGAGATCAGCCTGATGAAAGTGATACAGGCGCTTAACCCGGTGGTGGTGGTGGATGAAAGTCATAACGCAGAAAGCGAACTCAGTGTTGATATGCTGGTTAACCTGAACCCCTGCTTTATTCTCGACCTTACGGCTACGCCCCGTAAAAACAGTAATATCATCAGTTTTGTGGATGCCCTGGAACTGAAACGGGAGAATATGGTGAAACTGCCCGTAATTGTATACAACCATCACGACAAAACAGAAGTGATCCATTCGGCCCTGCAACTGCAACGCAAACTGGAGAAAGAGGCCCTGGAAGAACATAAAAACGGGGGACGTTATATCAGGCCCATCGTACTGTTTCAGGCACAGCCCCGGAACGCAGAAGACAATACCACATTTGAAAAACTGAAAGAAAAACTGGTTGAATTACAAATACCTGCCGAACAAATCCGTATTAAAACGGCCAATATCAATGAGATCAAATCCGAGGACCTGATGAGCCCGGATTGTCCTGTTAGGTATATCATCACTGTTAATGTATTAAAAGAAGGCTGGGATTGTCCTTTTGCGTATATCCTTGCCTCGCTTGCCGACAAATCATCGGCGGTAGACGTAGAGCAGATCCTGGGCCGGGTGCTGCGTCAACCCTATGTTACCAAACATAGTTTTGCTTTGCTAAACCTGAGTTATGTACTGACTGCTTCCGATAAATTCATCGACACCCTGGATAATATTGTAAAGGGGTTAAATAAAGCGGGGTTCAGTAAACAGGACTACAAACTACCCGAAACAAACGCCACCACTACAACGCCCGCTCCGAACCAGGTATTGAACCAGTTAACGGTTTTTGCAACAGACGGGGAAGAACAGGAGGAAGATATCAGTTCCGGCATTGATTCCGCACGGATTATGGCTATGATCGAAACAGAAGCACCTGCCGAGCCCCTATCCATCATCGAAACCATGGCCATCCAGGAAACAAGCGCCATGGATGCCAGGGTGATGGAATCGGCGCATACACAAACCATTTCCTTACCCTCCGAAATCCAATCGATCGTGAAAAAATACAGCATGAAGGAGTTCTTCCGGCCCGATGCACTTTCGATGCAGATACCCCAGTTTTTTCTGCAGGTGCCCGCAGGCGAGATTTTCGGGGGTGATAAACTGCTGGAAAAAGAGGAACTGCTGGATAGAGATTTTAAACTGTCGCAGGAAGACACCAAAATTGATTTTACCAACGTTACTGCCAACCTCTATAAGGTAGACCTTGATGAAAGTAAAAAAGAACATACACCCAGTTTTATCAAACTGGATGGTGCTATCCGCGATAGCCTGCAGGCTTACCTGCTGGACCCTGCCAGAATAGACAGCCGGGTAAAAAATTTTACCAAAAGGATCATGACTATCATCGGTAAGTTCGACCCCATTCCCGACAGTGAAATAATGAAATATATCAGCCGGATACTGGAAGGTTTCGGTGATGAGCAGTTCATATCACTGGTCAGCCATGAATACAGTTATGCCGATAAAATCAAGGCCAAAATCAACAGCCTGAAAGAACTTTTTGCAGAGAAAAAATTCAGGGAATTCCTGGACACTGATAAGGTTTTGATACGTCCTTCTTACCGTTTTCCGCCTGAGATCATTCCAGGCGATATTTCCAAAGATTTTCCAAAATCCTTATACGAAACAGAAGGACGCATGAATGGTTTTGAAGAACGCGTCATCAATGAAATAGCCAATATGGAAAATATTGCTTTCTGGACACGGAACATAGAAAGAAAAGGATTTTGTATCAATGGTTATATCAATCACTACCCCGACTTCATTATCAGGAGCAAATCGGGCAAAACCATTATCCTTGAAACCAAAGGTGATCACCTGGATGCGGAGGCAAAAATCCGTCTCGGGAATGCCTGGGCCGCCAAAGCCGGAAATGCCTACAGGTACTTCATGGTATACGAGAACCGTGCTGTACAAGGTGCCTACACACTGGATGCTTTTTTACCCATTGCACGGGCAATTTGATCCATACTTCAGGGCAATGGCCGGGTAGATCAATTTTTGATGTTCCTTTTATCTGTCGGTATAACAGGTATCAATTTGCCTGATACGCATGCTCTTGTTTCGTTTTCAGTTATTTGACGGATTTCTGAAATTATTATGCACTTTTCAGGCATTGCTCCGGTTGTAGGTTCTTGCCCCGGACTTCAGGCCGGGGGTTACAGGAGGTGAAAGATAATTGGCTATGACATTTGTTCTATCTCATCTAAATCTTGCCCGGACTTCAGGCCGGGGGTTACAGGAGGTGAAAGATAATTGGCTATGACATTTGCTCTATCTCATCTAAATCTTGCCCGGACTTCAGGCCGGGGGTTACAGGAAGTGAAAATGATTGACTATAACATTTGCTCTATCTCATCTAAATCTTGCCCCGGACTTCAGGCCGGGAGATTCAGAAGGTGAAAGATAATTGGCTATGACATTTGTTCTATCTTATCTAAATCTTGCCCCGGACTTCAGGCCGGGGTTACAGGAGGTGAAAGATAATTGGCTATAACATTTGTTCTATCTTATCTAAATCTTGCCCGGACTTCAGGCCGGAGGTTACAGAAGGTGAGAATGATTGGCTATGACATTTGTTCTATCCCATCTAAATCTTGCCCCGGACTTCAGGCCGGGGGTTACAGGAGGTGAAAGATAATTGGCTATGACATTTGTTCTATCCCATCTAAATCTTGCCCCGGACTTCAGGCCGGAGGTTACAGGAGGTGAAAGATAATTGGCTATGACATTTGTTCTATCTCATCTAAATCTTGCCCCGGACTTCAGGCCGGGGGTTACAGGAGGTGAAAGATAATTGGCTCAGGCGCTTTAGCGCCGGGTCTTTAATTGGTAATGGGCCAGACTGTTATCAAGATCTTTTGTTAGCAAATACAACTTCTTCCATTGTTCATATTCCTCAATAAATGTTCTTTTCTGATGATGCTGCTCCTGATTATCAATATAAGCCCTCACCTTCTCAATCATGGATAAACAAACAGATGCCGCAAAATAACCTTCCTGCCATTGCAACTTCAGGTCGCCAAAACCCCCATAATGATTAAACCAATAGGCCGATTCTCCTTTCAGTAATTGAGCCACCGCATCCATAGTTTGTGCCGGCCTTAGCCAAACCAGGCAATGAATATGGTCCGTAAAACCATTCACCCGATCGAGATAGATACCCTTTCGTAACGCATTCTGATACATATGATCAAATAATGTATGTCGGTAAGGCATCTGGAGCAGGGGGCACCGTTTACGGGTAGCCCATACATAATGGATATAAACATTGGTATATGACATGTATGTAAGAAAACAAGAAACAGGTTATTCCAATAGCGTATTAATACGCAGAGCTGCCGTTTATTTAACCCCACCCCGGGCTAAAGCCCGGAACCCTCTATCAAAAAACACCTAATCATTCCACGGCCTGAAGGCCGCGGCAAGGGGAAATACAAAACCAGCAGGAACTCCTTTCGCCGGGCTGAAAAAAACACCTGATCATCCCACGGCCTGAAGACCGCAGCAAGAGGAAATACAATACCAGCAGGCCCTCCTTTCGCCGGGCTGAAAAAACACCTCATCATCCCACGGCCTGAAGACCACAGCAAGAGGAAATACAATACCAGCAGGCCCTCCTTTCGCCGGGCTGAAAAAAACACCTCATCATCCCACGGCCTAAAGGCCGCGGCAAGGGGAAATACAATACCAGTAGGGAACTCCTTTCACCTGGTTGCAATGATCCTGAAAGTGGATCATTAGCAAGGCCAGTCGCAGCAACGGCTCCTGAACAATATAAAAGCCCGTCCTAACAGAACGGGCTCCAAAAAATCATATCAATCATATTAAGATCAGCGCCATCATCGATCAGTTTCCATACACACTCAGGAACTTGATCCGCATGATCTTCAGCTGCTCCCAGTTATAGTTGTTCTCACTCAGTTCCTCCTGTGCTACCTGGAGTGAAGAGGTTTCACAGTTTTTAAAATAATCGATGATCTCTTCCTGGTCGTAACTGTCCAGCCATTCGTCGATGGCATAATCCAGGTTCAGTTTGGTGCCGCTGGCCGCGATGGTCTCCATCTCTTCCAGTAATTCATCCAGACGCAGGCTCTTGTTTTTGGCAATGGTTTCCAGCGGTATCTTCTTATCCACGTTCTGGATGATATAGATCTTGTTATTGGCTTTATTGGCCACACTCTTCATCACAAAATCATCCGGCTTCTCAATATCATTCTCCTCAACATATTTGGCGATCAGTTCCACGAACGGCTTCCCGTATTTGAGGGCTTTCCCTTTGCTTACTCCCTGGCATTTCTCCATCTCTTCCAGCGTGGTGGGATAAATGGTGGCCATATCCTGCAGGGAACTTTCGAGAAAGATCACAAAAGGCGGCAGGCTTTTCCGCTTGGCCTCTTTCTGGCGAAGTTCCTTCAACATCTCGAACAGCTTCTCATCCGCTGCAGCGCTGCCCTGTGAAGCATTTTCATTTTCATCCTCATCAAACTGCGCATCTTCGAACAGGTTGTTCAGTACGATCTTGAATGAAGCCGGTTTTTTGAGAAATTTCTCTCCTTTTTCGGTCATCTTCAGCAAGCCGTACTCTTCAATGTCTTTTTTGATCAGGTTCTCCAGCAGCATCTGCCGCACCAGGCTGTTCCATAAATGCGCTTCTTTGTCCTTACCGATCCCGAATACCGGCAGGGAATCGTGCCGGTATAGATTGATCTGCGGGGTCAGTTTACCCATCACCACGTTCACTGCATAGTCGGTGGTAAAGCGTTCATCCAGCGCCTTGATGGTTTTCAGCATCTTCACCACATCTTCTTTGGCTTCTATCTTTTCTTTGGGATGCAGACAGTTATCGCAGTTGCCGCAATTGGGGGTGTCCCAGTTCTCGCCGAAATAATGCAGCAGTATCTTTCTTCGGCAAACGGCGCTTTCGGCATAAGCCACTGTTTCATCGATCAGCTGCGCCCCTACTTCACGTTCGCTCAAGGGTTTATCACGCATCAGGTGTTCCAGTTTGGACACATCCTTGTGTGAATAATACAGGACACAGATCCCTTCCATGCCATCTCTTCCTGCGCGACCGGTTTCCTGGTAATAGTTCTCGATGGATTTGGGGATATTGAAATGGATCACATAACGGATATCCGGTTTATCGATCCCCATTCCGAAGGCGATCGTGGCTACAATCACCTGTACATCTTCGTTCAGGAACTGGTCCTGCCTTTCGGCACGCAGTTTCTGGTCGAGACCGGCATGGTATGCCACCGCTTTGATCTGGTTGGCCACCAGTATTTCAGCCAGTTCTTCTGTCGTTTTCCGGTTCAGGGTATAAATGATGCCGCTCTTCCCCTTGTGGCCCGTAATGAATTTAACGATGCTCTTGACGGTCTGGTCTTTCGCTATCTTGGGCTGGATCTCGTAATACAGGTTGGATCGGTTAAACGAAGACAACAATATCTCCGGCTCACGCAGACCCAGGTTCTTGACAATATCGCTCTTTACTTTGGGGGTAGCGGTTGCCGTCAATGCCACCACGGGTATATCCGGATTGATGATATCCATCATCTCACGCAGTCGCCGGTATTCCGGCCTGAAATCATGGCCCCATTCAGAAATACAGTGTGCTTCATCCACCGCAAAAAAAGAAATGTCCAGGTCGCTGAAATATTCCAGGTTCTCCTGTTTGGTCAGTGTTTCAGGCGCTACGTACAGCAGTTTGGTCTTACCGCTGTCCAGGTCGTCTTTCACCTCTTTGATCTGGCTCTTATTCAGCGAAGAGTTCAGAAAATGCGCCACTTCGTCCTTCTCGCTGTACCCACGGACCAGGTCCACCTGGTTTTTCATCAGGGCGATCAGGGGCGATACGATGATGGCGCAGCCCGGCAGCATCATGGCCGGTAGCTGGTAACAAAGACTTTTACCGCCACCCGTAGGCATGATCACAAATGTATCTTTCCCGTTGAGAATGCTGTTGATCGCTTTTTCCTGGGTGCCTTTGAACTCACGAAAGCCGAAATACTGTTCCAGGGCCCCATAAATATCATAGGAATGGGATGGGATGCTTTTTTTAGTTGCCGCTTTGGGGGTAGTGGTAGCTTTTTTAGGCTTGGAGGATGCTGCCTTGGTAGCGGTTTTTTTTGTACTTGTAGCCATGTATCAAAATCAGTTTCACTTTTCTAACGATTGTATAATATACTTCTTTTTGCCGGAAATCGTTACATAAAATATTTTAACGGCAGGAGTTACTGCGTGTCCGGCAGTTATTTGCCCTTTTCCCGGGAACCAGGGAAGGTTTTTTTAAAAGGGTAGCGAAGTTAGTAAAGTATCAGGGCAATATCACCACATGGCTGTTAAAGTTTACCTTTGTCTCACATGAGTCTATCTATCCGGCAAACCGCCCTGCATACCATCGAACTGGAAGCCCAATCCGTAGCCGGTTTGGCGTCGTCCATCAACGAATCTTTCGAGAAAGCCGTACACACCATTCACCAGTCTAAAGGCCGTCTGGTGATCAGTGGGATCGGCAAAAGCGCCATTGTGGGCCAGAAGATCGTGTCTACCCTGAACTCTACCGGTACCCCGGCCCTGTTCATGCATGCTGCCGACGCCATCCATGGCGACCTGGGCATGGTTCAGCAAGACGACGTGGTGATGATCATCAGTAAAAGCGGGGAAAGCCCCGAGATCAAAGTGCTGGTGCCCCTGATCCGGAATTTCGGCAATACCCTTATCAGCATGGTGGGTAATACCAACAGTTTCCTGGCACAGCAGGGCGACCTTGTTCTGGACACCACCGTGAGCAAAGAAGCCTGTCCCAATAACCTGGCCCCCACCAGCAGTACCACCGCGCAAATGGTGATGGGTGATGTGCTGGCCGTTTGTTTGATGGAACTGAACGGTTTTACCGGGCAGGATTTTGCCAGATACCATCCCGGCGGTAACCTGGGAAAACGACTGTACCTGCGGGTGGCCGACCTGATACAGGCCAACGAAAAACCTTCGGTGCGGCCTACGGCCAGTTTAAAAGAAGTGATCGTTGAGATCACCGAGAAACGCCTGGGTGTGACCGCCGTGACCAACAGCGAGAACCAGGTAATCGGCATCATCACCGATGGCGACCTGCGACGCATGCTGGAAAGAAGCAACGACATCAGCCAGATCACCGCAAAAGATATCTTATCCCCCCACCCCAAAACCGTTGTCGCCTCCTTACTCGCGGTTGAAGCCCTCGACATATTAAGAAAAAACGATATTAGTCAACTGATCGTGGAAGAACAGGGGCAGTACCTGGGTATTTTACACCTGCATGACCTGGTTCGCGAAGGAATTGTTTAACCATTATTTACGGGTATTCGGCAAATAAGCCTGTAATATTGCATCGCAAAATTGTCGTTATTAATTTGGAGCAGATGAATAAACATCACTATGTTGCCATCATGGCCGGTGGGATCGGGAGCCGTTTCTGGCCCAGCAGCCGCAGCAGTTATCCCAAACAGTTTCTGGATATCCTGAATACGGGTAAATCACTTATCCAATGGACCTATGATCGTTTTTCAGCTTTCATTCCTGCAGAGAACATTTTTGTAGTTACCTCCGGAGAATATTGCCATATCGTAAAAGAGCAATTGCCTGCCCTCAACCCGGAAAATATCCTGGCTGAACCCAGCCGTAAGAACACAGCTCCCTGTGTAGCTTATATTTCCTACAAATTGCTTCAGAAAGACCCCGAAGCCTCCCTGATCGTAGCGCCAAGTGACCATATCATTTTAGACAATGAGAATTTCCGGGCAACCACTTTACAGGCGCTGGATTTTGTATCCCATATCAGATCCCTGGTAACACTGGGCATCAAACCCACGCACCCTAATACCGGTTATGGGTATATACAGCACGAAGCCCTTCCGGTAGCTGATGGTATCTACCAGGTAAAGACCTTCACCGAAAAACCCAACCTGGAACTGGCCAAGACCTTCCTGGCAAGTGGTGATTTTCTGTGGAATGCAGGCATTTTTGTATGGCAGGTGAAAAATGTGATCAAAGCATTTGAGATCTACCAGCCCGAAATGTTCGAACTCTTCGATTCAGAAAAAGAACATTTCAACACCCCAGCCGAACAGGAAGCCATCAACCGGATATATCCCCTCTGTACCAATGTCTCCATCGATTTTGCCATCATGGAAAAAGCGGATAATGTGTATGTGATCCCCTCTTCTTTTGGCTGGAGCGACCTGGGTACCTGGAACAGCGCTTACGACAACCTCGAAAAAGACTATCTCGGTAACGCTGTGGCCGGAGAAAACGTGATCGTGATCGACGCCACCAAGTGTATGGTATCTGCCGACAATGATAAATTGCTGGTACTGCAGGGACTGGATGATTTCATTGTGGTAGACACCAAAGACGTATTACTGATCTGCAAAAAAGAAAAGGAGCAATCCATCAAAGAATATGTGGCTGAAGTAAAACGGAATAAAGGTGATAAATATCTCTGATTTCACTGATCATTGTATGATTTTGCTGATCCTGACGAGGTAAGAGAATTGTTAGGATACGAACGACCGCTACTAACAAGCGATCGCTTTTTTTATATTCAAAATAGGGTTTGTCAATACCATCCTGCATGAATATTGATTACATTTGAAGCGTTGCCTGTTCGCGGGCAGGATTCTTTTATCGCTATAGTAATTGTTACAAACTATTAACCCTATTTTGCTCATGCCGCAAATAAGAACCGTAATTACCGGAACAGGGAGTTTCATTCCACCCAACATCAAGACCAACAGAGATTTTGTCCACCAGGATTTTTACAGTGAGGACCATGAACATATTGTTACTGCTCCCAATGAGATCGTAGACAAATTCAGGGATATCACCGGAATTGAAGAGCGCCGTTATGCAGATGCCGGCATGAACTCTTCCGACATGGCTGCCATCGCTGCCCGCAGAGCCATCGAAGATGCCGGCATTGACCCGGAAACGCTTGACCAGATCATCGTAGCACATAATTTCGGAAATATCTTATCCGGCAGTATCCAAAGCGATGCCTTACCGGCCTTATCATCCCGCGTAAAACAATCACTGGGCATCCATAACCCCAACTGCGTGGCTTATGATATTTTGTTCGGCTGCCCCGGATGGATACAGGGTGTGATACAGGCCGATGCCTATATCAAAGCCGGCATCGCCAAAAAATGCCTGGTCATCGGAACAGAAACGCTAAGCCGTGTGATCGACAAATACGACCGCGACAGCATGATCTTCAGCGACGGGGCCGGAGCCACCGTCATTGAAGCCGTAGAAGGCAGCGAACAAGACAGCGGCATACTCGCCACCAGTGTACAAAGCCATTGCGTGGAAGAAGCCTATTACCTGAAGTACGGACAGTCCTACAACCCGAAAGCCGACCAGAACATACGCTACATGAAGATGAAGGGAAGAAAAGTGTACGAATACGCCATCAAAAACGTACCGCCGGCCATGAAAGCCTGCCTGGAAAAATGCGGTTTGCAGGTTACGGATGTGAAAAAATTCTTCCTGCACCAGGCCAACGAAAAAATGGATGAAGGTTTTGTAAAAGCACTCTACAAACTCTACGGCCTGCGCGAAGTGCCCAATGGCATCATGCCCATGAGCATCCATAAGTTCGGGAACAGCTCCGTTGCCACCATACCCACCCTGTACGACCTGGTAAAACACGAACAACTGGGCGCCCACGAACTGGAAAAAGGAGACATCATCCTGTTCGCCTCCGTAGGCGCAGGGATGAATATTAATGCGATCTGTTACAGGGTTTAGACAATGAGTGAATGAGTGGATGAGTGGATGAGTGAATGTTAAGGCTTTCCATCCATTCACTCATCCACTCATCCACTCATTCACTCATTATCAATAACCTCTTACGTTCTTTCCTTCCATAAAATTCAGGAAAGCCTTGTTCACCACTTTATTTCCGCCGGGTGTGGGGTAGTTGCCGGTGAAGTACCAGTCGCCGGTGTTGGTGGGGCAGCTGTCGTGCAGGTCTTCGATGGTCTGGTAGATCACTTCTACCGGTACATCCACTTCCTGCGGGGTAATCAGTTGTGCGATCTTATCGGAGATCTCCTGCGTGGTGAAGGGTTTGTATACCTGCCGAACCACATTTTCGGTATGCAGCTGGTTGGTGCGTTGTAATTCTTTTATTTTTTCCAGTAGATCGGTGAGTACATGTTCCATATTGCGCTCTTTCAGCAAGGCGATGGCGGCACGGAAAGCAATGAAATCGCCCAGTTTACTCATATCGATACCGTAACAATCCGGGTAACGGATCTGCGGGGCGGAAGAAACCACTGTGATCTTTTTGGGTTGCAGGCGCGCCAGCATCCGTACAATACTTTCTTTCAAAGTGGTACCACGTACAATACTGTCGTCGATCACCACCAGCGTATCTTCTTTTTTGCGCACGGTACCATACGTGATATCGTATACGTGCTGCACCATCTCATTTCGGTTGGCATCTTCGGTAATGAAGGTGCGGAGTTTCACATCCTTGATCGCGATCTTTTCCTGGCGGATCTTCCGGTTCACCATCTCTTCCAGTTTCTCGGGCGTAAAATCCTTACCCCAGCTGAGGATACGTTCTACCTTGATCTTGTTCAGGTATTCCTCCATGCCCTTCACCAGCCCGTAAAAAGCCACTTCAGCGGTATTGGGTATGTAGGAGAAGATGGTATTCTTCAGGTCGTAGCTGATGTTCTCAAGAACGGTCTTGCTGAGGTGGTGTCCCAACGCAATACGCTCCCTGTATATTTTTTCATCACTTCCGCGTGAGAAATAGATGCGTTCAAAACTGCAGGCCCTTCTTTCTTTGGGTTCCAGTACCTGCTCTATCTGATATTTACCTTTATCATCCACAATCAGGGCCATACCGGGCATCAGTTCCAGTACTTCATTTTCGCCTACATTGAACGTGGTTCGGATGGCGGCACGTTCACTGGCGGCCACGATCACTTCGTCGTTGATATAATAATAGGCCGGGCGTATGCCATGTGCATCGCGCATCACAAAACTGTAGCCGTTACCCAGCAGGCCGCCAACGGTATAACCACCGTCGAACAAAGGAGTGGCTTTTTTCAGTACGGTAGCCACATCGGCCGCATTGGGGTGTTGGGCATCTTCTTTGGACAGGAAATGATGCAGCACTTCCATCATCGCTGCCAGGTCGCTCTGTTTCTGGAACTCACCGGGATCCATATTGATGAGATCAAATAACTCATCGGTATTTACCAGGTTAAAGTTTCCCGCAAGGGCCAGGTTCTTGCCCGGCATCAGGTCTCTTTTGATGAAGGGGTGACAGAACTCCACATTGTTCTTCCCCTGTGTTCCGTAACGCAGATGACCCAGTAACAGTTCGCCCAGAAAAGGAAGATGACCCTTCATCAGGCCGGGATGCTGTTTGATATCGGGCTGGTATTTCTCCAGTTCTGCGATCTCCTGGCCTACTTGAAAGAAAATATCGGCAATGGGTTGCAGCGCATTACTGCGCATGCGGTGTAAAAAAGGACTACCGGGTTCGGTATTCAGTTTTACGGCGGCGATACCTGCTCCATCCTGACCGCGGTTATGTTGTTTCTCCATCAGCAGGTACAGCTTGTTCAGACCGTACGTAACAGAGCCATGCTTTTGCAGATAATAGGAAAAGGGCTTTCGTAACCGGATGTAGGCAAGGCCACACTCGTGTTTGATTTCGTCGCTCATGCGGAGTATTTAAAAGAAAGTGGCGAAGTTACAACTCCGCCACATTTTTTCAGGTTAATTATAGACCGTTTCCATCTCCGGGTGCAGGGTTTCTGCCAGCCAGAGGAACTCATTAATAAAAATGTCTATGTTTTTCTGGAATGATGTATCAATCAGCCGGGCTTCTGCGTCAAATTTCTTGTCTACAAAAGGCGTAACCAGCATATATGGCGATGCTATGCCGAACAAAGCAGGCACCAGCAGCAACAATTGCTGTGTGGCACGCATACCGCCCATGGCCCCCGGCGAAGCGGTCACTATACCAAAAGCCTTATGCTGCTGCTTGGGAAAATGGTCCAGCAGGTTCTGTAAGGCCGGTGAATAACTGCCATTGTATTCAGGGGTCACCAGGATGAAGGCATCTGCCGCAAACATCCTCTCTGCCAACGGTTTATAGGCATCCGGAACCTTCTCCATACTGCTAAAGACCTCCTGCAGCAGCGGCAGGTCCCAGTCGCGGACATCAATGATGTTCACCGTATGATGGGTTTTCTCTGCCAGGGTTTTCTGCAGGTACACTGCCACCCGGTGCGATACACTGTCTTTTCGCGGACTTCCTGATATGATCTCTATGTTCATGTGTATGATTTATTCCATGGACCAACCATGGTGGTTCATTAATGATTGACCGGTACTTCTATAACAATAAAAGCAGCTTCCTGTTCGGTATGCAGGGTAAAAGCATCCGTATCCCAGATACCGATGGCATCGCGACGGGTGAGTGTTTGCCCGCTGACCGACAATACGCCTTCCAGTACAAAAACGAATACGGCTTTGTTCTGCGGGTTCAGCACATACGGGATCTCCCTGTTCTGCTCAAACCAGCCCAGCTGCAAACGCGCATTCTGGTTGATCCAGCAATGTTCTGTACCTTCTTCATTGCTCACAATGGTCTTCAGCTGGTTCTTCCGCTTTTCCTGCGGGAAATACCTTTTCTGGTAACGGGGACCAATATTCTGCAGCTTGGGTTCGATCCAGATCTGCAGGAATTGTACGTCCTCCTCACCAATATTGTGCTCTTCATGCCGCAAACCGGTTCCGGCGCTCATCAGCTGCACCCAGTCCTTCTCCACTACCTCGGAATAACCCATCGTATCCTTATGGTTCATTTTGCCCTGCAGCATCACACTGATGATCTCCATATTGGCATGTGCGTGCAGACCAAAACCGCCACCGGGTTTCACCGTATCGTCGTTGAACGTGTGCAGCAGTCCAAAACCTTTTTTAACAGGATTTTGGTAGGATGAGAAACTGAACGAGAATTGGCTCTGCAGCCATCCCAGGTCTTTCAATCCCCTTTCCGATGCCGGATATAACAGGTATTGCATACAAGAATATTAAACAGAGAAGGATAAATACAAGTCTCTTCTTATGAATGATTTGCCAATGCCAGACGAACTTTCAGCATTCCGATATACTGGTCCTTATACTGCAGGATGGCCAGCCCGTTCAGGATCACCATCAGCACC
Organism: Bacteroidota bacterium; assembly: GCA_016183765.1. Lineage (GTDB taxonomy): Bacteria > Bacteroidota > Bacteroidia > Chitinophagales > Chitinophagaceae > Sediminibacterium. The sequence goes on along the minus strand of JACPEA010000011.1, from coordinate 526,368 downwards.
GCAAGACCCGGCTGCTGGGCTATCAGCAATTCAAACAACAGGATATTAATGGTAATGGGGGCAATCAGCACCAGACCCAGCGCCCTTGTTTTGGGAACCAGCATCAGCACCGCAAAAGCGATCTCCAGCAGTTTTACTACCAGCAGAAAACTGGTGCTGTATAATACGCCTACAAAACTGCCCGCATTACCGGCCATTGGAGGCATTGTGATGAAATGGAAAAAATAGTTGGACCCGAATACCAGGTAAATCAATGCCAGTACATACACCGGCAGGTGTTTGATCAGTTTCATGTGCATTATATAGATTGTTAGAAATAACCAACCGATCACCTTCTCAGGTACAATGGTTGGAATATATACCGGTCCAGTTATTCACCGGGCCGGTATACATTATTATTTAAGCCTGTTTGATCATTTGAACAGCCAGGTGCAGTTTCACTTCGTCACTCACCACTACACCACCCGCTTCTGTGGTAGCGCTCCAGGTAAGGCCGAATTCTTTACGGCTGATCTTACCGCCGATCTCAAAACCTGCTTTTACCTGTCCGTAAGGATCGGTAACGGTTCCACCATATTCAACGGCCAGTTCTACGGGTTTGCTGTTGCCACGGATGGTCAGGTTCCCTTTCAGCAGGTATTCACCGCCGTTCAGTTTGTTGAATGAGGTAGAGACAAAGCTCAGTTTAGGAAATTTCTCAGCGGAAAAGAAGTCATCGCTTTTCAGGTGAGCATCACGCTGTTCGTTGTTGGTAGAAATGCTGTCGATATCCGCCTCAAAAGAGATTTTGGCATCGCTGAAATCAGCGGCGGAACTTTCCAGGGTAGCATCAAACTTGTTGAAGTTACCGGTTACATTGGTGATCATCAGGTGTTTTACCTTGAAAGTGATCTCACTGTGTGCTGCGTCGATTTTGTAAGTTGACATTGTTTTTTGTTTTAATTGTTTGTATTTGTGATTGATTAGGATTAGTGTTTTTTTATGTGGTTTCGATGTGCATAGGGACATCGATCAGTAAAAATTCAGCGTCGGTATCGGCTTTGATGTTGAGGGTATCTGTATCCCAGATCCCCAGTCCGTCGCGGTCAGATACGGTTTCGCCATTCAGGGTTACGGTTCCGTTCAGGATGAACGCATACACGCCATTACCTGGTTTACGGATCTGGTAGCTGGTGGTCAGGTCTTTTGAGAATTTACCCAGCGAGAACCAGGCATCCTGGTTAATGAACACCGCATTGTCGTCGTCGGGAGCCACCACCGTCAGTAACTGGTTGTTCCTGTCTTCAGGTTTAAAATTTTTCTGCGCATACCGTGGTTCAATATTGGCCAGTTTCGGAAATACCCAGATCTGCAGGAACTTAACTTCCTTGTCTTTATTGGCGTTCATCTCGCTGTGTGCAATACCACTGCCCGCGCTCATGATCTGTACGTCATGTTGGCGAATGATCTCATCGCGGCCGGTGCTGTCTTTGTGGTGCAGGTCGCCATACAGCGGGATCGATACAATTTCCATGTTATCGTGCGGGTGTTTGGGAAATCCCATACCCTTGGCAACGGTATCGTCATTCAGAACCCGTAATGCACCAAAATGCACGCGCTCGGGATCATGATAGTTGCCAAAACTGAATGTATGGTAACTGTTGAGCCAGCCAAAATTGGCATGACCCCTTGTATCGGCTTTATGTATGATCGTTTTCATGTCAGTTAACTTTATTACGTGTACATACACGTATCTGTTTAAAAAAATTATTTTTCGTCCAGCCTTACTTTTTCAAGCAGGATATTCAAAGCAACAGCATCCTGTTCATTGATCACCATCGATGCATCCATGGTCCTGTTGACCGATACTGTACTGGCTTCCAGGAGGGCAATTCCGCCCTGGGTAAGGGTAATCACGGTTTCCCGTTTATCGATGGCCGAGGTAGCACGTTTTACCAGTTTCTTAATTTCCAGCCTGTCAATGATCCGGGGCACATTCGAGTTCTTTTCAATCATCCTGCAGGCGATATCCCTTACGCACATCTGGTCGGGGTATTTACCTTTCAGGATCCGCAACACATTGTATTGCTCATGGGTTAAGCCAAACTCCTTCAGTTCCTTGCTCATCTGTGTTTTCAACCACCAGGCGGTATATAATATGTTCAATCCTGCCTTATGCACTTCGTTCTTGAATTTAGTACTCTGTATGGCCTGTTCTAATTTCACAACACAAATGTATGTACATACATGCAATTTACCAAATATTTTTACATCTTTCTTCTGATCGGCTGATTTTCAATTAGTTGGAAGGGGAGGAGGGAGGGTAATTGGCAGTGGTGAGTGGGGAGTAGGGAGTGAAATGTATTCGTATGATGTGCACCCTTTTTTTTTGTAGCAAACTCTTTCTGAACTCCCCATTGCCCATTCACAATTGACAATCGTGAGTGGTGAGTAGGCAATTGTGAATGGTGAATTGTCAATTGGTCGTGAATCGTCAGTCGTGAGGCGTAAGTGGCGGGTGGGTTAGGTCCAAGAAAAAGGGTGAGCATGCAGCTCACCCTTTTGATCATATAACTTCTTTCCGAACTCCCTACTCACCACTCACTACTCCCCCTACCCATTCACAATTCACTATTGACAATTGACGATTCACGCCTCACGACTCACTACTGGTTGCTCCTCGCTTTCTCTGCATTTTCTGCCGACTTGCGCCATTCTTCCAGTCCATGGCAGGAAGCATATTCTTTATCGATTGAGATGAAATAAGTAGGGATATGGTCCTTGAACCATTTTTCCAATGCACTGCTCTTCTTTTCTTCCAGCGCTCTTTTGGCAACACGGTCGTAGTCTTCTTTCAGGTTCTCACGGTGGGGCTCGGTGCGGTTTCGCAGGTAGATCAGGCGTACCACCTGGCCTCCCCTTTCGTCCTTGTACAATTGTGGTTTGGAATATTCACCTGGTTTCAGGTCTTTCAGCAATACTACAATATCCTTGTCCAGCTGGTCGATAGACAGGAATGTGGTTGGCGAGCCGTTGCCATCGCGACCGGAAAGTGCTCCCGCACTGAACTTACTGTTATCGTCGTCGCTGTATTTGTTCACTGCGGCGCCAAATGTAAGTTCACCAGCCACCAGTCTGTTCCTCACAGAGTCCAGCAGTTTTTTGGTTTCATTGATCTCATCTTCGGTCACCGGCGGAATACGCAGGATATGTTTTACCACCGCTTCATCACCCGAGCGGCTCACCATCTGTATGATGTGCAGACCAAATTTCGATTTGATCACCGGCGAGATCTGGCCCTCCTTCAAACGGAAACAGGCCGACAAGAAAGCCGGATCCCAGGAGCCTTTGTCATTACGGTTCAGGCTGTACTGTCCGCCATTCTCTTTTACTGCAGGGTCTTCGCTGTACAGTTTGGCCAGCTGGTCAAATTTTTTGGTGCCCTGTGTCTCTGCCTGGCGTTTGTAATCATATAACTGCTTCGATACATATTCTTCCACATCCTTATTGGCTTTGGGGTGGATCACGATCTGGCTCAGTTCGATCTCGCTCTCGTAAAAGGGCAGACTATCTTTCGGGATCTTATTGTAATAGGCTTTTACTTCCGTGGGGGTGATCTTGATCGCATCCACGATCTTGCTCTGCATCTGCTCAGACAGTTTCTGTTCGCGCAGGGCCTCTTTAAAATCTTCCTTGATCTGGTACACGGTTTTACCCGCGATCTCTTCCAGTATGTCTTTAGAGCCGTACTGCATGATGAAACTGCGGATACGGTTGTCCAGTGCCGCATCTATCTCATCTTCACTAACATTCAGGGAGTCTTTCTGCGCCTGCAATACCAGCGCCTTACGGATCAGCTGGCCTTCCATGATCTGGCATTCGGTAGGCAGGATCACGTTTTCCTGACCCTGTGCCTGGCGTTTCATATCGGCCATTGCATTCTGGATGTCGGAACGGAGGATGATCCTGTCGCCCACCTGTCCCACAATTTTATCCGCCACTACTTTTTTGCTTTGTGCCGAAACGGTCATCGTTCCACAAACCAGAAAAGCCACTGCTGCTGAAAATAGGTACTTCATAAACTTCAATATCATTCAAATGTAATTATTCAACCCCGGTTTCGCCTGCGGGGCGGGGCTTTTAACAAAATATATATATTAAGCTTCGAGCGGTGAGCGATGAGCTATGAGCTTTTTAAATGGAAAAGGTATAGAACAAATCATGTCGTCTATACCTTTCCTGCTCGCAGCTCAAAGCTCATGGCTCATAGCCCATCGCTCACAGCTGCTCCTATAATGTCCTTTTCACTTCTTCTTCTTCGAACGCTTCCACGATATCCCCTACTTTCAGGTCGTTGAAGTTTTTGATGGTCAGACCACATTCCATATTGGTCGCCACTTCTTTGGCATCGTCCTTGAAACGTTTCAGGCTGCCCAGCTCTGCGCTCTGTCCTTCTCCTTTGGGATATTCCACAATACCATCGCGGATGATCCTGATCTTGCTGTTCCTGGCGATCTTTCCTTCCAGTACATAACAGCCGGCCACAGTGGCTTTGTCGAACTTGTACACTTCGCGCACTTCCACGTTGGCAGTGATCTTTTCCTGGTACTTGGGTTCCAGCATACCCTCCATCGCGCTCTTGATCTCGTCGATGGCCTGGTAGATGATGGAGTAGAGTTTGATCTCCACACCTTCTGTTTCAGACAGTTTATTGGCCTGCATGGACGGACGCACATTAAAGCCGATGATGATGGCATCGGATGCGGTTGCCAGCAGCACATCACTTTCCGAGATCTGGCCCACGCCTTTGTGTACCACGCGAACGGCGATCTCTTCGGTAGACAGTTTCTGCAGGGAGTCGCTGAGGGCTTCCACGGAACCGTCCACGTCACCTTTGATGATGATGTTGAGTTCCTTGAAGTTACCCAGTGCCAAACGGCGGCCGATCTCATCCAGGGTAATATGTTTCCTGGCACGCAGTCCCTGCTCGCGCAGGATCTGGGCACGTTTGGTAGCGGTCTCTTTGGCTTCGGCCTCGTCTTCAAACACTTTGAACTTCTCACCGGCCTGTGGCGCACCGTTCAGACCCAATATCACTACCGGGGTGGATGGTGGCGCTTCTTCAATACGCTGGTTACGCTCGTTGAACATGGCTTTCACACGTCCAAAATGCTGTCCTGAAACGATCAGGTCGCCCTGGCGCAGGGTACCGTTCTGTACCAGGATGGTGGCCACATAACCGCGGCCCTTATCCAGCGAAGCTTCGATGATGGTACCGGAAGCTTCCCTGTCGGGATTGGCTTTCAGGTCAAGTACTTCTGCTTCCAGCAATACTTTTTCCAGCAGCAGGTCCACATTCAGGCCCTGTTTGGCAGAGAGTTCCTGGTTCTGGTATTTACCACCCCAGGCTTCTACCAGGATATTCATCTGTGATAACTGCTCGTATATCTTCTGCGGATTGGCTCCGTCCTTATCGATTTTATTCACCGCAAAGATCATCGGAACACCGGCAGCCTGTGCGTGGCTGATGGCTTCCTTGGTCTGGGGCATCACCGCATCGTCGGCCGCAACCACGATAATGGCGATATCAGTTACTTTGGCACCACGGGCACGCATGGCGGTGAACGCTTCGTGACCCGGTGTATCCAGGAAAGTGATGGCTTTGCCATTGGGCAGGGTCACTTCATAGGCACCGATGTGCTGGGTAATACCCCCGGCCTCTCCGGCCACCACATTGGCGCTTCGAATATAGTCGAGCAATGAGGTCTTACCATGGTCTACGTGACCCATGATCGTTACGATCGGTGCCCTGGGAACCAGGTCTTCCTCTTCATCTTCGTAGTCCTCATCTTCCATTTCATCGGCATCTTCCAGTCCAATGAATTCCACTTCAAAGCCGAATTCACTGGCCACCAGTTCAATCACTTCCGCATCCAGGCGCTGGTTGATGGATACCATGATACCGAGGTTCATACATTTTCCGATCACATCGGCAAAACTTACGTCCATCAGGTTGGCCAGCTCACTTACGGTAACAAATTCCGTTACCTGCAGTTTGTTGTCAACGGTCTCCTCGCCCATGGCTTCAGCGGCTTCATCGCGTTTGGCGCGGCGGTATTTAGCTTTCAGGCTCTTACCACGTCCACCCGTACCGGCCAGTTTGGCCTGGGTCTCGCGGATCTTCTCCTGGATGGCTTTCTGATCGATCTCTTTTTCCTCCCTGCGTACAGCCGGTCCACGGTTGCCTCCGCCACGGTTGCCTCCCTGGCCCCCGCGGTTAAAGCCACCCTGTCCGCGGTCGCGTCCACCGGTATTGTTGTTGGCAGGAACGATCGGACGGTTGGGTCCGGTTGTAGGACGTCCATTGGCATCACGTTGAACGGCACCGGCTTGTCCCGGAGCACCCGCTTTGTCAACGGGAATACGTTTGCGTTTGCGTTTTTCATCCCTGGCCATGGGTTTGGGACGGGTATCGCTGTTAACAGGCAACTCGATCTTTCCAAGAATTTTGGGTCCTTCCAGTTTCTCTGCCTTGATATTGGTGATGGTTGGTCCGGTCTCTTCTTCGGGCTGTGGCGCTGGCGCCGGGACTGCAGCCACTACAGGCGCTGCGGGTACTACCGGTGCTGCCGGTGTTTCTTCCTTGACGGCCGCTTTGGGCGCTTCCTCAACAGCAGGCGCTTTTTCCTTCTCTTCTTTTTTCTTAGCTGTCTTTTTCGGCCTGGTAGAAGAGTCGATCGCAGAAAGATCGATCTTGGTGATCACTTTGGTACCTTCCAGTTCCGGGACTTCTATTTTGGCTACTTCTGCTTCGGCAGGTGGCGGCGGCGGCGGGGCAACCGGTGTTTCGGCTACGGGCTCCGGTTTGGGGGCTTCCACTACCGGTTCGGCGGGTTTGGGCTCTTCTTTCGCCGGTTTTTTCTCTTCTTTCCTGAATGATATCTCTTCCTCGTCTTTTTTCTTCTTGGGCTCACCCTGCGCCGCTCCCTTGGGTATTTCTACCTGGTCGGCTTTGTTCTTCGCTACTTTATCGCTCTGGAACTCTGCCTGCAGTGCATAGTACTGGTCTTCCTGCAGCTTGGCGGTGGGCTTCAGGTCATCGCGGTTAAATCCTTTCTTCACCAGGAACTCGATCAGGGTATCCTGACCAATGTTGAATTCCTTGGCGGCTGCTAACAGTCTCGGTAATTTCAGTTCTGACATTCAGTAATTTTTAGTCCATAGTCAATGGTCGACGTCCCATGAACAATGGACTATGGTCCATGGGCTTTTTAAAGTATCGTTCAGACTATCTATTCGACAAAGATAGTCCCTTAATAGCTGCTTATTCTTCTCTGTCAAACTCTTCCTGCAAGATTCTTCTCACTTCGTTGATGGTCTCTTTCTCCAGGTCGGTCCTTCTTTCCAGTTCCTCGGCGGTCAGTTTCAGGATGCTGCGGCCGGTATCGCAACCAATGCGCTTCAGTTCTTCGATCACCCATGGTTCGATCTCGTCTGAGAACTCGTCCAGGTCAATATCGAACTCATCCACCACTTCCTCGTCCTCGCGGTACACATCAATTTCGTAGCCGGTCAGTTCGCAGGCCAGTTTAATGTTGACCCCGCGGCGGCCGATGGCCAGGGATACCTGGTCGGCTTTGAGGTAGACTTCGGCGTGTTTTTTCTCATTATCCAGTTCCATATAGCTGATCTTGGCCGGTGTTAAGGAACGCTGGATCAGCAGCTGGATATTGGTGGTAAAGTTGATCACGTCTATGTTCTCGTTCTTCAGTTCGCGTACGATACCGTGGATCCGGCTTCCTTTCATACCCACGCAGGCGCCCACGGGGTCAATACGGTCGTCGTAAGATTCCACTGCCACTTTGGCCCTTTCTCCCGGATCGCGAACGATCTTTTTGATGGCGATGAGTCCGTCGAAGATCTCAGGCACCTCAATTTCGAGCAATTTGGCCAGGAACAGCGGACTGGTCCTTGACAGGATGATCACCGGTGAGTTGTTCTTCAGGTCAACCCGGGCTACCACGGCGCGGATATTCTCGCCTTTCTTGAAATAATCCTGCGGGATCTGCTCCGATTTGGGCAGGATCAGTTCATTGCCTTCCTCATCCAGCAGCAATACCTCTTTTTTCCATACCTGGTATACTTCTGCGCTGATGATATCGCCGATGCGGTCGCCATATTTCTTGATCAGTACATTCTTCTTCAGGTCGCTGATACGGCTGGCCAGGGTCTGTTTGGCGGCCAGGATGGCGCGGCGTCCGAAATCGAGGATGTCCACTTCTTCATACAATTCTTCCCCTACTTCAAAGTCGGGTTCGATCTTGATGGCCTGGGTATAGGCTACTTCGGCCAGGGGGTCCATCACTTCACCATCTTCCACGATCATACGCCTGCGGATGATCTCAAGGTCACCTTTTTCGGCGTTTACGATCACGTCAAAATTATCATCACTGCCGAATTTCTTACGGAGCAGGGTCTTGAACACATCTTCCACCACTTTCATCATCGTTGGACGATCGATATTCTCTGCGTCTTTGAACTCCTGGAACGCCTCAATCAGGTTGATACTGGCCATAATTCAATTTTTTAGTACGGTGCCGTGCCGCGGGGCGGTACGGGTTTAGAATTTTATTTGAACGATTGTTGATTGTATGTTACTGAAGGGTACCACCAGTTGCTGGGTTACAGCTTTTTTGCCTTTGCCTTCTGTGTGTTCGATGATCAGGTCTGCCTCGGCCACCGACAGCAGTTTGCCTTCTTTTTTGGTGCCGTCCGTAAAGCTGATCTCTACATCGCGCCCGATATTTCTGGTGTACTGGCGGTGCAGTTTCAGGGGTTCATCGATGCCTGGTGAGGAGACTTCCAGCGAAAATTCACCCTCGGGGTACATGCCGCTTTCTTCGATCAGTTTGTACAGGGAGCGGTTAAAACGAACACATTTTTCAATGGTGATGCCATTGTCCCCGTCAATGAACACTTTGATATTATTGGTAGGTTTGATGCGGACAGATACGGGAAAATATTCCGGTTCTTCTGCCAGCACGCTGGTCAGCATCTGTTCGATGGCCTGTATTGCCGTTTCATTTGCCATATGTAAAAAGGAGAAGGGAACGGTAGCCGTTCCCTTCTGTTGATTCTTTGATAGTGCAAATGTAGTGTAAATGAGCCTATACCGCCAAATTTCTTTCTTTGGTGGCCCGGGTTTCGCCGTTTACCGGGCCCCTGGTTACCCGGAATGGTTTTAACAGTTCCTATACCAAGATCGTCTGTTACCGGTTCGATATTCTTTACCTTTACACCCTTATGTTCAAGATGATCTTATACGGTTTCCTGATCTACCTGGCTTACAAATTCATATTTGAGCTGGTGATCCCCGTGAGCAAAGCCACTTCGCAGGTTAAAGACAATCTCCGCAAGATGCAGGAAATGCAGCAGGCGCAACAGCAGCAGTACCGCCAGCAGCAACAGCAGGCCCAGGCACAAGCTCAAGCCCAACAAGCAGCCGCCAAAGAATCCGCCGCCAAAAGCGACGATTACATTGATTTTGAGGAAGTTAAATAAATCTTTCCCTCTCAACCTACCCACCAGTCCCTTTTGACTTTTGACTTTTGACTTTTGAATTCGCCATTCAAAGCCCCAGATCCAAAACCGTCCTCGGCCCCACCAAATGCAGGGTCTGCAGACCTGCCTCACTCGCCCCCACCAGGTTTTTCGCGGTATCATCTATAAACAGGGTTTCGGCGGGGTCCAGTTGCTGTTCTGCGAGTATTTTCTGATACGATCCCACATAGGGTTTCCGCATGCCCAGGGTATGGGAATAATAGGCTTTGATGAAATAGCTGTCAAAATCAGTACAGTTATTTTCCCGGGCAAGGATCTCCGTGAAAGCGTCGTAATGGATGCTGTTGGTATTGGAGAACAGGTAGACCCGGTATTTATCCCTGATCCCGGCCAGCCAGTCGAGCCGCTCCTGCGGAAAATCGAGCATCAATGCGTTCCAGGCCTGCCTGATCTGCTCATCGGTCAAAGCAATGCCAGATTCCTGGCGGAATACGTCGTAGAATTCCTGGTCGCTGATCTTGCCGGTCTCCAGTTGCTCGAACAGGTCGTTGGAATGGTGCTGGTTGAACATGCCGGGAAATGCCGTAACACCGAGATCGATGAATGCCCGCTCGGTCAGACCAAAATCGAGGTTCATAAAAACCCCGCCGAGGTCGAATAGGATGTTTTTGGTCAATTTGAAAATTTGAGAATGAGAAAATTTGAAAATGCTGATTTGCCATGGTTAAATGGTATTCAGCTACCAATATGCAGGCAAGTAATGGCTTGATTTTCAAATTTTCAAATTTTCAATTCAGATTTTACTGGTCTTTTCTCTATTTTTGCCGCCTTGAATAGCAGAAATGTTATTCGGGCCTATAGCTCAGTTGGTTAGAGCACCTGACTCATAATCAGGGGGTCCCAGGATCATGCCCTGGTGGGCCCACTTCACGTCTGCAAAGGCTTTCATTCAGTTGGAGGCCTTTGTTGTTTTTAGAGGTTGCAATAAAACTCGCAATAAACAGGTTCAGGAGATAGATTCTTCAATCGGGCCGCAATAAAGGGCTTGGAGATTACCCTAATTGGTGCTCTAACCAACTGAGCTATAGGCCCGACCTCCTTTTACATATTAAAAGTTTGATAATTTAAGATAGGCTTCGTATTTTGACAATCCCCCTTCCCCCCACGCACATCTAAATCCTTTAATCGCTCAATCTGTCGGCTGTTAAGCCGATCTATAAATTATAACCAAACTGGCTTATGAAAATTACTCGCATAGAAGTCGAGAACTTCAAATCAATTAAGAAGTATGATTTTGCCGTCAGCGATATGAACATATTTGTTGGGAAGAATAATCATGGCAAAACAAATTTGTTCGATGCTCTTGATTGGTTTGATTCTGGTAAAACTGATAAGTCTTCCTATAGAAATCACAACTACGAGTTGCCTATTAAGGTTAGGCTACACTTTAGTGATGTACAAGCCGGGATAGTAGCTCTTCCAGACGGTGCTTACAAAACCACGATGGAAAAAACTTTAGAAGGTGCTGATGAATTTATCATAGAAAAAGATAGTGAGACTGATAAACGGACCCTTATTGTGAATGGGGACAACAAGGGAAACCCAAGAGGTATAGACACAGCTTTAAATTACTTCCTTCCGAAGATTGTTTATGTTACAACTCGCCAACGACTATCAGATGTTGCAGGATATAAAGCCAAATCACCTATCGCAGAAATGCTCGCTGATGTATTGAAGGACATGGTTGATAACGATCCCAAGTACAGGGCATTTATAGAATTGTTTGATGAGCTTTTTAACGGCACTACATCGGATTTCCGTCAGTCAGTAAATTTACTTGAAAAGAAAGTAGAGTTTTATCTGGCGAAGCAATTTGATGAAAATGCGAAAGTACAATTTCACATTGAGAATCCGGCAATAGAGGATATGTTGAAGAAGTTTGAGACAGAGGTTGACGATGGCATAAAGACCAAAGCCGAACATAAAGGAGATGGTATGCAACGAGCAGTGATGCTCGCAATAGTCCAAGCCTATGCGGATTATCGAAAAGAAAAAGGTATAGCAAGAAATTTCACTTTTTTGATCGACGAAGCAGAGCTACACCTACATCCAACTGCACAACGAGCATTAAAATCTGCCTTAAGAGATATTGTAGATAACGGTGGCCAGGTATTTATTAACTCACACTCATCGATTTTCGCTAATGAAATTTTCGACAACCAAAAAATATATCGGGTTGATAAAGAGGATGGCATATCTGAACTGTTAGAAATTGCAACTGAACAAGAACAGCTTAATTCTATTTATCAACTGCTTGGTGGTAGTCCGCAGGATATTCTCCTGCCAAGTAATTTTTTAGTTGTCGAGGGTCAGACTGAATTTACATTGCTCAAGGGATTGATAGAGAAACTTTTTAAAGGCAATAAAAAATGTTCCGCTATAAAAGTAATATTCGCTCGCGGCGATCATGAGAAGCATAAGGATATTTACCATTGCATTCATCAGTGCTATACGCCTTTATTAACTAACGGGGTATATAGGGATAAGGTGATTTTTCTGTTGGACAAAATAGATCCGGCAAAAAAGAAATCTTACGATATGTTTAAGAAAACACACAATTGGCTTGTTGACGATGTGCATATTCATGAATTACCCGTTGAGGCTATAGAGATGTATTATCCCACGACCTTTCGCAAAACGCACGAAGAAGTGAATCAAATGAAGGGAAATAAGGATAAGGTGAATCTCGCGTTAACTGTTGTTGAGTCGATCAATTCCGAAGAAGAGTTTAAAAAGGGAATGCCCGTAATATATAATGCGTTACAGAAGGCGATTGAATTAGCATACGAATAAATCAAACTCTATGGCAGATTGTATCAAGTGTGGTGCTTTTACAAAGTTTAACGGAGGAGTATGTACTGTCTGTTATCATAATCAAAAAGATGACATAGCCGATGAGGATGTCTTGAATGTTGGTCTAAACAACAAGGAGTATTCCTATCGTTATGGGATGATTAAAGGGCGAATAGCTGAAACCCTAATTCAAGAATTGTTTTTGAGTTTAGGATATAATGTTTTTAGATATGGCATGGAAAACACTATTCCTGGCATTATGGAATTATTAAAAGGGGTCCGATCAGATGTCGCTCAAGAAATAAGAAGGATGCCGGATTTTGTTATGCAAAATCCAAAAAATAAGGAGGTTTATTTTATTGAAGTCAAATTCCGAGCAAGTGGTGAATTTAGAATTTCCGATTTACCCAAAAACTATCCATATACTAATGCTTATATTATTCTGGTTTCAAAAAGACATATCAAATGTACTACTGTATCAGAACTTATCGAAGGAAAGGAAATAACACCAACATCAAAGAATTATTTGGGCAATAGACATGAGTTCGACTTAGATAAACAAGTGATCATTGACTTTTGTGATTTTGCGATTAAATTTTTTGAAAACGTATAAGTTACAGTTATGAGTAAAATCGAGAAAAGTTTAGAGATAAATATAACTCATGAGCTCCTTTCATTAGCCGATAGTTTTTGGTGGTTTTTGCAGCCGGTATCGCTGAAAAGATATTGGAGACCACATTGGCGTTTTCCTCTTATGCAAACTCCAACAGCAGTGGCGAGTGGACTCCCCATCAGTTTAGAAGGTAAGCCAGGAGGCGGTTATGACATTTGTATTCATTCATCGCCAAACTTCATAGGTGGAAATCCACGACTCCTGTTTATGCAATTTAAGGCTGGAGTCCACAAAGATTATAATACAAATAGCAAAAGTATATTTTATGGAACCACCACGACTAAAAACGCCCACGTTGAGTTTGATGTCAATAGTAATAAAAAACGAGACCAGCATCGTTTATTAAAAACCTTGGCGACATCTGCCGGAAATGGAAATGCTGTGGTTTATGTTTTTCCAAGAATCGTAGATGAGAAGCAAATACAGCAGTTTAGTGGTAAGCTTTTAGCACGTACAACATTCATATCGATTTCTGACATAGATATTAAGGCAGCCAAAAATGGCATTACAATTGATGACGGAAATCCACACAAATTTCGAACTTGTTATAACGATTATGATAGAAATGAAATGAATCTTTTACTATTACTGTTGGGTAAACAACCTGATCCGGGAGGGTTTATTGGTGAAGTATTCGCAATTCGTATGTACAGGGCCTTCCACGCCCTCCGGCAATCTTTGCTGGATGATTTCCCACTATCAAAAACACACATAATGGATGCAGTAATAAGACACGTCCTGAATATTGCAAGACATTTTGAAATTTCGCTATCGGTAATGATAGAGGCGTTTGCTCCTTATGATCAATTCTCCGATCGACTTAATTATGTATATGAATATGATAATATACCCGGGGTATATTACACAGAGCAAAAAAACAATCAATACCTCGCAGGTGTTTTTAATGATATTATGACTGCTTTTTCCAAATATCTTTATTGGATTGAAGAAATGCAATTTGTCGATTTAGAAAATATACCTATTCCTCCAAGTAATTACAGCATTAACCTAAGCAACAATGGTATTAATTTCAAAGTGCAAGTAGACAATACGGATTTGGATTTTTCCAGTGAGGATTTAGAACAAATCACGTATACATTACTTTAACGTCTCTATAATATTTCTATTTAATAAAAGCACTTCAAAACAGACCATGGAAACAAACAGTTCACACTTAGCAGGCGAATATTTTGTTGCTGCTGAATTATATCGCCGAGGGTATTCAGTTGGAATGACAATAGGAAACGCGAAAGCAATCGACCTATTTGCCAACACTAATAATAAAACTATATCAGTCCAGGTGAAAGCGATTAAAAATCGAAAAAGTGTTGGGTGGCCCATCATGAAAGACAAAGTTCTTCCTGGAATAATTTACATTTTTGTGAACCTAAACGATCAAGATACTCCAGACTATTATATTGCCACTTCTGCAGAAACTAAGCGCAGAGTAAATCAATATGAAACTCGAGGAATAATTAATATAAATAAATTAGCGGGTGAACAATTCCTAAACAGGTGGGACAAACTGGATTTGGTATCAAAATCTTTGAAGAAGGCAAGATAAAACTTGGAATACATTATAAATCTAATATAGTTTGATCACTATTCTTCAACAATCTCTCCATTAATCTTCACCCAATAATGAATAATATTTAATTTTTTGAGGTTGGAAACAAGATGGCCGATTGCTTTACGAATATCAGCATCATCTGGATGGGCAATACCAAATGTGGAATTCGGCCTTTTGTGCATTTCTTCTAAAACTTTTACCATTGATTTTCCAAAATGAGTTTTTATTTGCCCGCTATCGAAAAAATCTCTTTTTTTAACCGGGGAGTTATCTGATGCTCGTGCCCCTTTTACCTCGATTACAAGCTCAATTTTATTCTTCGTAGCTACAATATCGCAACCATGCGTATGCCCCAAACAAAAGCTGTCTATAATCCACCCATTATTCTCTAAATGTATAATGAGTTTTTGTACAACTTCGTCCTCTGTTTGCTTCGACTCTTTATCCACATTCATACAACTACTTTAGGCTATTAAGTTACAATGTTACTGCGAAGTAATGTACTGTGGGTTTAAGTAGGACGAAGGCACCGGATTTGTCAATAATGACAAATAAGATACCATCTCCATTTCCCAATTCATCATTCGATATAATAATAGTTATAAAAAAGAAACGGCCTCCGAAATGAAGGCCGTAGTGCGTTCTTTGGGCGTTTGTATTAGATGATTGAATTAACCATTCACTAATCTGACACCTTCATTCCGTGTTAATATTAACATCGTGTAAGCTCCCCTAGATCCTGCTCATTTAAAAGTTGACATAGGGATCCATTCCCTGCTGCCTCCCAATTCAAAGCGCCCACCTCTTCAACCCTTTCCCAGTAGCTTCCCGGTCAATTCCCGGTCGCTTCCCGGTCGCTTCCCGATGCCTACCCGGTGATAGTTCAGTATAAGTTGGGTTTATCCACATTTTCAGGGCCCTAAAACAGCCCCTTTACCTGCGGTTTTTCCATTTTTTGACCTTTTTGGGTAATTGCCGTCTGGAAAAGAAATGGTTATCAATCCGTTATACGAGTTATACCAGTTAGATCTAACTGGTATAACTCGTACTGTAGTGACAGGAAAAATGCGGTTTTAACTTTTGACTGTTGCCGGAATAATTGCCTGTGCAGACCGTCTGAAACAGGTCAATAATGATAACAGATCACTTTTTTATTGAGTACAGACGATCCGTTTTACAATACCAGGGTCTGGATAGCATGCGGCGGAATAGTGATCACGGCCGCAGCTCTGCCGATACAGATATTATAGTCCAGTTTTTTATCGCTCTGGTTCATTACGATCACCGCTATTTTCCTGTCTTTATTGATGAACGATGTAGTTAACAACTGGCTCCTGCTGGCCGCACTTCCGATACGTTTGGCGCCCAGGCGGATGAATTTGGAGAAATGCCCGATATAATAATACGAGTTGGTATAGATAAGACTGCCATCCTCTGTATTGGCATGCACCGGTGCAAAACAGAAATTACCTGCATGGTTGGGACCGCCTTTTTCATCGAGCAGGATATTCCAGTCCGTCCAGCCCACAGATCCATTGTTAAAATCGTGGATCATGGAGCAGCCATATTCTTCGCCCAGCCCCCAGAACTGGTAACGGGTGGGGTCAAAACTTTCGGCACAGCCTTCTGTGAACAACAGGTTTTTATTGGGGAAGGCTTTCTGTACCAGTCCCACGTTCTCGTACATGGGCAATCCGCCACTCCAGTCCTCATACCAGTGAAAACCCATACCCCAGGCATATTTTGCCGCTTCGGGATCATCAAAGATCACGTTGGCGCGGTGAAACATCAGGTCTCGGTTATGGTCCCACACCACGATCTTCTTATCAGCCAGTCCTTCGCGTGCCATGGTAGGTCCCAGGTATTGCTTCAGGAAATCCCTTTCTTCTTCGGCAGTAAAAATGCAGGACTCCCATTTCTGTGTGGCCATGGGTTCGTTCTGAACAGTGATACCCCAGATAGGGATGCCTTCCTTTTCGTAGGCTTTGATGAATTTGGTATAGTACCTGGCCCAGCTCTGCCTGTATTCCGGTAACAGTTTACCGCCACGCAACATGTTTTTATTCGATTTCATGAATGCAGGCGGGCT
The DNA here is from genome assembly GCA_016183765.1 of Bacteroidota bacterium. GTDB lineage: Bacteria > Bacteroidota > Bacteroidia > Chitinophagales > Chitinophagaceae > Sediminibacterium. Next base: position 509,643 of record JACPEA010000011.1, on the reverse strand, counting down.
CCAGGGACTTGCATACGTAGTGATCTTTCCACCCGCCGCAGCGATCACCCTTTTAATGAAAGGGATCCGGTACTGGCGGTCGTGATCAATATTGAAGGAGCCCAGATCTGCATCGCCCTCTTTTACATAGGTATAACTGCCACTGCTGAAATCGCAGCTGTGGATATTGGTGCGGGCCAGGGTATAACCAATGCCTTTGTTCACATCATAATAAGCGGTCAGGAACTCTTCCTGTTTTTCTCTGGAGAGTTTGGCAAAGGTTTCGGCACTGGCATCGGTTAAAGCCGCGCCGATACCCATGAAGGACTGATAGGTCTTGGTCGGGTCCACAAACACGCTGATCTCTCCCTCGGTGGGTTGTGCCAGTTCTTTAAAGACCACTTTATCTGTCTGCGACAATCGCAGATCCGTATTGGCGGCGGTGGTGTATACCGTGACCGTTTTACCAAGATAACTGAGCGGTGGTGTAGGTGGCACTTTTTTGGACTGACCAAAACATACGATAGCCCCCAGAAAAAGAGAGGCGGTAAGGATGGATTTCATAACATGGTTTTTAATGAACACAGCAGTATGTCTGCCTGCTGATCAATGCAGGCAAATGTATCGTATCAAATACAGCAGGCTTATGACTTTTGTCATTCACCGGAACGGACCAGGTACTATGTCTGGTTATTTACGGGTATACACCCTAACCCAGTCCACTTCCATCGTTGCCGGGAAAATGGAATCATCCACCCCGTATTTGCCACCCCAGTTACCACCGATGGCCAGGTTGAGGATCAGGTAAAAAGGCTGGTCGAAGGGCCATTCCCTGGTGCTCTTATGTTCGTTACGAATATGGTTATACACCACACCATCCATCAGGAAATCGATCTTCTCTTTGGTCCACTCAATGGCATATACATGAAAGCGGTCATAAGGATCTGCCGTGTAGATGCTCCTGCCTTTCTGCGTTCCTTTCATGTGGTTATAGGCTTCGCTGTGGATGGTTCCAAAAATGCTGTCCTTCTGATATCCTACATGTTCCATGATATCTATTTCGCCACAAGTGGGCCAGCCTGCCTGTTGAATATTCTTGCCCAGCATCCAGATAGCGGGCCAGGTGCCTTTGCCGGCAGGTAGTTTGGCGCGCACTTCTATGCGTCCATACGTGAATAAGGCGGTCTTGTCTGTTACCAGTTTGGCAGAAGTATAGGCTTTGTTCTCCTTGCTCTCTTTGCGGGCGGTGATCTTCAGTACACCTTTCTCCACTTTGGCATTCAGGGTGTCCTTATCCGTATAGTACTGCAGTTCATTGTTGCCGCCGCCATGACCTCCCACATCAAAACCCCAGCGGGTACTGTCGGGCAGTCCTTTGGAATCGAACTCATCGCTCCAACTGAGTTTCCAGCCATTACGGGTGAGGGACTGTTTTACGCGCTCTGCCAGCAGTTCGGGTTCGTTGGTGGTGATGAAATCAAATTCGTTGGCCAGCAGCCAGTCCATGGTTTCGGTATCGTTCACCGTCCAGGCATTGAGTACGATCTGGTTCTGTTTTGCCTGCCTGATCCATTCGGGTTTGTTCCTGAATACGGAATAGTGATAATCGGCGCCGGCCACCCCATCTTTTTTTAACTGCTCGGGAGCAATATCGCCATTCAGGTATTGGGTGTTGGCTTTGGGGTTGACCACCAGTATCTTCTTAAGAATGTCATAATCAAAACTGATATACACCACTTTCTTCTCTGCTCCCAGTTGGTTGATCAGCTGCACCGATCTTTCTGCAATGAGCTGTCCACGTTCCTTGCTCTCAGGTGAGGGTTTGATCTCGCAAACCAGTCGCGTAGTGGTATTGTTGGTGATACCTGCCACAATATACTCACGCAGTGTAGGCAGTTTTTCGCCATTGGCAAGGGGGAAAGCCGTCAGTTCCGCATAAGTATGTTTCTCGATCGGGAGTTTATGGTACTCGGGGTCGTGATTGATGACGAGCGAATCATCAGCAGTCATCCGTACATCGAATTCGGAACCCGCACATTTCAAACGGATGGCTTCACGTAAAGATGCGATGGAGTTTTCCGGATACTGGTGCAATTTGAATGCTCCGCGATGTGCGACTACCGGACCAGGGGCAAACGTATCTGCAGCCGATGCTACACTGTTAAAAGCAAAAGCCGTAACACCAGAACAAAGCAACAGGCACAGGGAAATACAACGCATAATAATAGAATTTCAAGTGATGGATAAAGAGAACCAAACTTATCAAATAAAACAATACCGAATCCGATGGCTATATGAATATAACACGAATATATTCCGGCATAGGTATCTCTAAAAATGATACCGACTGATAAACAAAAGCCTTGGTCACCTGTTATTAGATAAATAGGTTCTCATATGTGGCAAAAATTATTCTCCCTGTTTTTCTTTGCGTTACTCGGTGTTTCTGCGCCTCTCATTGCCCAGAGCAGCTGGAAATTATATACTGAAAAAGATGGCATACAGGTCTACACACAAAACCTGGACGGTTCGCGTTTTAAAGCTGTAAAAACTGTTTGTACGGTAGATGCCCCCTTAAGCAAGTTGGCTGCAGTATTGATGGATGTAAAGAATACGCAGGATTGGGTATACGCCACCAAAACTTGCAGCCTGCTAAAACAAGTGTCTCCGGAAGAGGTCATTTATTATTCAGAGGTAAGCCTCCCCTGGCCCGCCCGAAACCGTGATTTCATTATCAGCATTGCCATTTCGCAGGATATGCAAAACAAAGCGGTTACCATACTGGCACAGAACAAACCCACTTACCTGCCTGAAAAGAAAAATATTGTTCGCATACAACAGTCTTCCGGTAAATGGCTCATCACACCGCTGCACAACGGGCTAACCAAAATTGAATATGTACTGCAGGTTGACCCCGGCGGCTGGTTACCCGCCTGGCTGGTAAACCTGTTCGCCGCACGTGGCCCCTTTGAATCTTTCAAGAATCTGCGGGAGCAGGTCAAAAAGCCGGTCTACCATTCTGCCCAGCTGGCTTTTATCAAAGACTAGGCCCGGTGGGCGATCCTATTGTATCAAGGTTTATGTAACCATTGTTACAAATACCTCTTGCAACCCTGCTTATCTTTGTAAAAAATAACCTATGACCCAAACAACCAGCACTGTTAATCCGACAACCAACACATTCACCTATCAGGTAAGTGGAACCAAACCCATTACAGCTGCCATAGCGCTGGTGGGAGCAGCCTCCGAACAGTTCAAATTCTCCGTACTGCACAGTTATGATTTCTTTGAGATCCTGCAGACCAAGGGGTTTCCTATTGAGCGGAAGGTTCATGTATTCGAGATCTGCCGTGCCCCCATGGCATCCAAAATGCTGACCGCTTTCCCGGGTTTTGCCACATTCATGCCCTGCAGGATCGCCGTATATGAAGAGAATGGTGAAACAGTGGTATCTACCATGAATATGGAACCACTGCTCAAAATGGTTGAGGGTAATCCGGAACTTTTCAAAGAAGCTGCTGCCATGTACCAGTCCATCCAATCGGTCATGAACGCTTTACTGGCATAATATATTTTTATACCCGGTTTTACCAGCCATTTACCCTCAGGTGAATGGCTTTTTTATTATGACGGAGGCTGTAATTTATAGAATGTTAAAGTGATGGTTCCACCGGTTCCGGCTGTTTTACCAGCAGTTTGTTCCGCTATCTTCGTGGCAAAGCAGGAATCCTATGACATTGAAAATAGCAACCGTTGTTGCACTGGCAACTTTTGAAGTATACGCAGCCATTCCGGCCGGGTTCGCTTTTGAACTGCCCTCTTACATGATCGGCCTGGCCAGCATCGTTGGCGGATTGATCGGCGTATTCGTGGCCGCCTACCTGGGCAAACAGGTACGCAAGGTGCTGAACAAGTACCGGAAACAACCGGCAGAAGAAAAACCAAAGACCGGAATGATCATACGCATATGGGAGAAATATGGTGTTGCCGGACTTGGGTTCCTGGGCACCATGACAGTAGGCGCCCCCATCAGCATTGGTGTAGGAGTGGGTTTTAACGTTCCCGTTAATAAAATGGTACTATGGTGCAGCCTGGGTGTGATCGTACGATGCACCCTTTTTACCACACTTGGCCATTACGGTATGAAACTGCTGTAAGCTCCTTATTCTGTAAAATGTATCCTCGCTTTTTCTGCCAGTCTTGTCTTTAATAACAGGGCAAGCCCCTCTGCTTTCATTTTCCCGGTGGTCTTTACTTCCATGGGTACCTGTGCAAATGACCTTTTGCGGCTGAACTCGCGGTGCAGGTCATACTTGGCCTCTGCAGGTCCGGTCAGTAACACGAATGCGGCTGTTGGAGACACACGGGCGATGATATTCTTACAGAACTGATGCATCTGCGCATGCTGGCGGTTCTGTTCCTTCTTCTTTACATTCAGGGATGCGGTCAGGATACCGGTCTTGTTGGTGCTTTCTCCACGGAACCGCTGGTGGCTGTCGAATGCGGAGATCAGGTCTTCTTCCTTCATCACACCCTTACTGTCGATATGGATGATGATCGCTTTTTTATGATCTACCCAGATGGCGTAATGAATGGTATTTACTAATTTCTTAGCCATAGGATCAGGTTTTATTGACTGTTAAAGCTAATGCGCTTCGGGGCTGTTTTATATGACTTTTATCATCCCCAACTCCTTACTCCGTAAGTATTTCAGGGTTCCGTACTGATCGGGTGCCTACCCTCCCTTCGCGTTCCGGAACTTCGGATTTTCATCTCACCAATGCAGGAAATAGATCCGGCAGGATGAACGACGGGCGATCATTCTGTAAAAACTACGGGGTTCTGCCAATAGTTTTTTTACCTTGCGGGCCAAATTCATACAAGATGAAACTTGACGCGACCCTGCTTAACAGAAGTGAGAACAAATGTGAACTCTGCGGATCAACCGATGATATCCAGGTGTACGAAGTGCAGCCACAGGATCATCCTGACGCCGAAAACTGTATCATGGCCTGTAAAGTATGTCGTAACCAGGTCGATAAAAAAGCTGAACTGGACCAGGAGCACTGGAAATGCCTGACCAGCTCTATGTGGAGTGAGGTACCCGGTGTACAGGTAGTGGCCTGGCGTATGCTGAACCGTTTACGCACCGAGAGTTGGGCAGCCGACCAACTGGATATGTTGTACCTCGACGATGAGCGGCTTGCCTGGGCCAAAGCTACCGGCGATCATGAGAGTGATGGCAGCGTTGACCTGCACAAAGACGCTAATGGCGCCATACTCCAGCAGGGAGATACCATTGTACTGACCAAATCGCTGGATGTAAAAGGCTCTACCCTCAATGCCAAAATGGGAACCGTGGTAAAAAATATCCGCCTGGTTCCGGACAATATGGAACAGATCGAGGGAAAGATCGAAGGCCAGACCATTGTGATCCTGACCAAATATGTAAGAAAACAGGGAAATAACGCATAACCGATCTGCACCAACAGATTGGCAATCTAAAAAAAAGCCGGCAACTGGTGATCAGTTGCCGGCTTTTTTTGATAGACCAGGAGCAGGGTAATAAAACTCATTCCATTATAGATATTAGTTATGTGTTAGGCTTCACAAACCAGAACGCGGCAATGCAGAAAAATCGAGAACCGGCAGCATCAACCGTACCAACGAAAAATACAGCCATATATCCCGGCAGGATAACTCATTGATACAGAGTACCAAAAGCGAGAGCAACAAACGGCATCCCGGGTAGCTGGTAGTAAGGAAACAGCCTGGGAATTGGAGCAGTTTTGCCTCACTTCGCTCATTCCCTTAATTGAGGGGTTTTCAAAATCGGCATTTTGTCGAACTTTTACTACCTGAATTTAGTGCAGCACTATAAAATCATGTAAAACAAACAAGTACTCCACTAAACAAAAAGCCGCTGCATACATTGCGTAAGTGGCCCATATAGAATTCAATCATCCCTTGTAACCAATTGTTGATTACCCCCCCCAATCCCCAATTATTATGCTATTATTAGCGGCAGCGCTAGGAATGTTGATTTCTATGACCCTCTTTGCATTCAGCAGAGGAGGTAATAAAGTGAACCGCTACCTTGCCATCTATTTTTTTATTGTTTCATTGTATGTGCTCGTGCATTATACCATTGTGTTCAGTGGTAATGTGTTCTGGATCGCCATTGCATTCATCAATCCCAGTTTCCTGTTCCTGCTTCCGGGGCCGATCCTCTACTTTTATGTACGCGGAACCCTGACCGGCAAAACAAAACTTGATAAAAAGGATTGGCTCCATTTTTTACCGGCTGTGATACATTTTTTGCTCATCACCCCCTGGCTGTTCACAGATTTTGACACCAAACAAGCACTGGCCAGGACCATCGTGGAAGTGCCTGACAGTATTTTCCAAAACGAGTACTTTCATTCGGTGATATCCTTTTACAGCAGTTTCCTGCTGCGTTCCTTCATGGGTATCGGGTATGCAGCTTATTGCATGATACTGATCTACAAACATCACCAGCACAGATTAAGCATCGCCAACAAGCATCAGCACCATGCTGTGATCTGGCTGAACCTATTCGTTTTTACTCAGGTGATGTTATTCATTGCGTACATGGCAAGCGTGATCATCTCCTATAATGACAGCACAGAATCCCTGCTTATCGGGCATGGTTCTTTGTTCCATATCTCTCAAGGGATGGTATTGGTGTTGCTGCAGATCATCCTGTTGATCTTTCCCTGGGCATTGTATGGCATACCCAGGCGACTTACTGGTGCCGCTGTTGCAACCGCGTAGCTCCACTCAGAAAACACAATTATAAAAGGTAATGGCCGACAATTACTGCCAGCCACCACCTAATGCTTTGTACAGATTCACGGTTGTCAGGAATTGTTTTTTACGCGTATCCACCAGTTCCAGTTTTGCCTGCAAAGCATTTTGCTGTGTCAGCAGCACTTCCAGGTAACTGGCACGGCCCGCTTTAAACAGGATTTCTGCGATATCGATCGACTGCGACAACGATGCTGCTTCTTTGTTCTTCAGGTCAAAAACCCGTTCCAGGTTCTTTACACGCAGCAGTTCATTATGCACTTCCACGTAACCTGTTAAGATAGCTTTCTGGTATTGGTAAAATGCCTCTATCTGTCCGGCATTGGCTCTCTGGAAATTTGCTTTCAGTGCCGTTCGGTTAATGATCGGTGTGGTCAGTCCGCCCAGCAGTCCGTAGGCAACAGACTCTGGCGTACGTATCAACAGATCCGGTTTAAATGCCTGGAAACCCAGGGAACCGGTGATGTTGAATGATGGATAGAACGCTGCGCGGGCCGACTGCAGTTCGGCATTGCTGGCAAGTACATTCCATTCGGCCTGGCGTATGTCGGGCCTGTTCTGCAACAGTGCCGAAGGAACCCCCGTTTCTATCAGTGCTGGAAATGCTGCTTCAAAAAACTGCTGTTCCCGTTGTATCGGCACGGGCATTCTGCCTGTAAGGATATGAATGGCACTTTCTACCTGTTTCGCCTGCTGCAGCAGATCCCAATGAAATGCCCTGAGGTTCAGCAAACGGGATTCAAATTGTTTCACCGCCAGTTCGGTAGAAACTGCTGATTCTTTCTGCACTTTTACCAGCTCGTACGCCCTTTCCTGGATGAGAATCGTTTCATCAATGATCTTCAATGTATGATCGATGGCCATCAGCTCATAATAACTGGCAGCAATGGCCGATACGATCTGCGTGGTGAGCAGGTTCTTTCCTTCCACACTGGCAAGATAACGGGCCAATGCCGCTTTTTTCTTGTTTTTGAGTTTACCCCATACATCTACTTCCCAACTGGTTTGCAAGCCCAGAAAATAATCTGGCAGGTTTACCGGGATAAGTTTACCGGGGGTCATCTCTGTAGCAATATTACCCGCACCATCCATGGTATACAGGCCAAACTTTTTCAGGCTGCTTACCACACCGGCGCTTACCGTGGGCGCTAACAAACCTTTCTGCAGCAATACTTCCGACTGCGCCGACCGGATACGCTGCATGGCAGCCTGGAGGTCGTGGTTGTATTCGAGCCCGGTACTGATCAGCGCCAGCAGGCTGGTATCTGTAAAAAATGATTTCCAGTTATGCAAGGTCACAGTTGCGGTATCCGTTGTTGATCCGGGATAGGCTGCCGGCAGACTCAACCCGTTTTTCTGGGTGACCACTGCCGGTACACTGCAGGAGCCCAGCCATAAACCGGCACACAACACCACTATCCCACCTAAATAATTTCTTTTCATGTTTGATTAGATTGTCTCTGTAAATGGTTTTTCCTCTTTGTTCCTTGTTTTCCGTATCGCATCTGTGATCTTAGAGAAGATCACATAAATACCGGGTATCACGATGACACCAAAAATGGTTCCGAACAACATACCACCTGCCGCAGCGGTACCGATGGTCTTATTACCGATGGCGCCTGCACCACTGGCAAAGATCAGGGGTATCAGCCCGGCAATGAAAGCAAAAGAGGTCATCAGGATAGGGCGCAGTCTTGATGCGGCCCCTTCAATGGCTGCCTGTAACGGTGTTTTACCTTCCCTGTGTTTCATAGAAGCGAATTCTACGATCAGGATCGCGTTCTTACCTAACAGACCGATCAGCATGATCATGGCTACCTGCGCATAGATATTGTTCTCCAGTCCCAATACCCACAACAGGAAAAATGCACCGAACACACCCGTTGGCAGCGAAAGGATCACTGGCATGGGCAACAGGAAACTTTCGTACTGGGCCGAGAGCAGCAGGTACACGAACAACAGGCTCAGTATGAAGATCAATATCGCTTCGCCACCCGTATTGGCCTGGTCGCGCGAGGAGCCTGCCCAGTCGTACCCAAAACCAGCCGGCAGTTTGGTCTTGGCCACTTCGCGGATGGCTTCAATGGCCTGTCCACTGCTATACCCCGCTTTGGGTTCTCCGTTCACCATGGCGGAGGGATACATATTATAACGGGTCACCTGTTCGGGGCCATATACTTTTTCAATTTTCAGGAAAGCGGCCACCGGCACCATCTCACCCATCTTGTTCTTTACAAACAAACGCATCAGGTCTTCGGGACGTGAGCGGAATTCGGGCGATGACTGGATCATTACCCGGTACAGCTGACCAAAGCGGATAAAGTTGGTGGCATATTCACTACCGATAAAAGCCTGCAGCGTATTGAGCACGTCTGCCAGAACCACCCCTTTCTGTGCAGCTTTGATATTATCGATGCTGACCAGGTACTGCGGAAAACTGGCATCGAAAGTGGTGAAAGCATTTCCGATGGCCGGGTGTTTTTTCAGTTCGCGTACAAAATCATTGGCAACGGATTCCAGTTTCTTCAGATCGCCCTTGCCGGTCTTATCCAGCAAACGCAGTTCAAAACCACTTGAATTACCATACCCCGGTACCGGTGGTGGTGTAAAGAATTCGATCCGGGCATCTTTGATGTGACGGGTCTTGTCTTTCAGCAGTTCGATCACTTCTTTATCGGTCCGCTCACGGTCTTCCCATTTTTTCAGTCCGATCAGGTTCATCCCGAATGTGGCACCCACACCTTCAGACAATACACTATAACCGGCCAGGGTTGATACCGACGCCACATCGGGCAATGCCTGTGCAGCTTTCTGGATCTCATCCACCACTTGTTCAGTACGCTCCAGCGTAGCACCGGAGGGGGCCGTTACGTTAGCGTAGATGGTTGCCTGGTCTTCGTTGGGAATAAAACCACTTGGCAAAACCCTGCCCACCATTCCGGTCAATCCGCAGAACAGCAGGATGATCAGCCAGGTAACCACTCTTCGGTTAGCAATGGCTTCGATCAGTTTTTTGTATTTATTGGCCACACCATTGTATCGGTTATTGAATGCATCGAAGAAGACCTGGAACAGGCTCTTTTTTGCATGAGCACCCGCGTGGTGGTTATTTTTTAGCAGGGCGGCACAAAGTGCGGGTGTCAAGGTCAATGCCACGATACCCGATAAGACAATAGATACCGCCATGGTCAGCGAGAACTGTCGATAGAACACGCCCGTAGGACCTTCCAGGAAAGCTACCGGCAGGAACACCGCCGACATGACCAGTGTAATGGCAATGATGGCACCACTGATTTCACGCATGGCTTTTTCAGTGGCTTTTCGCGGACTCAGGTTGGTTTCTTCCATGATGGAGTGAACCGCTTCTATCACCACAATGGCATCATCCACCACGATACCGATGGACAATACCAACGCGAACAGGGTGATCATATTGATCGAAAAGCCGAACAGCTTAATGAAAAAGAAGGTTCCCACCAATGAAACCGGTACCGCAATGGCCGGTATGATGGTTGACCGGAAATCCTGCAAAAACACAAACACCACCAATGCCACAAGCAGGAAGGCTTCGATCAGGGTCTTGATCACTTCATGGATCGAGGCATCCAGGAAAGCAGATACGTCGTAACTGATCGTATACGTCATACCGGAAGGGAACCCGGCAGACAGGTCTTCCATCCGGCTTTTGATATTGGCGATCACCTGGCTGGCATTACTGCCCGGCCTTTGTTTCAGCAGGATGGCCGCAGAAGGTTTGCCGTTCTCTTTGGAGATCACATCATATTCCTGTGAGCCGAATTCCACATTGGCCACATCTTTCAACAAAATGATCTGTCCATCTACCGTACTCTTCAATACAATGTTCTCATATTGTTCCTCTGTGTTGAACTTACCTGTGTACTTCAACACATACTGCAGGGCCTCGGGTCTTTTGCCGGAGCTTTCGCCGATCTTACCCGGCGCGGCCTCCACATTCTGCTCTTTCAGCGCCCTGATCACATCATCGGTAGAAATATCGTACGTGGTCATCTTATCCGGGTTCATCCAGATACGCATGGAATATTCCCTGGAACCCATGATATCGGCAAAACCCACACCTTCGATCCTTTTTAACTCGGGTAATAAGTTGATGTCTGTAAAGTTGTACAGGAACTTTTCATCCATGGTACTGTCCTCACTGAGAATGTTCAGGTACAGCAGCATACTGTTCTGTACTTTCTCCACAATCACACCTGCTTTGATCACTTCTTCCGGTAATTCATCCACTACGGACGATACCCGGTTCTGCACATTCACCGATGCCACTTCGGGGTCTACCCCCGATTTGAATATGATGGAGATGACGCTGGATCCGTCGTTACCGGAAACAGACGACATATAAGACATGCCGGGCACACCATTAATGGCACGTTCCAGCGGGGTCACTACGGCTTTTACACAGGTTTCTGCATTGGCACCGGTATACTTGGTGGTCACGGTCACTTCGGGCGGCGCGATATCCGGGAACTGGGTCACCGGCAGTTGCGTGAGTGAGATCAGCCCGATGAGCATGATCAGTAACGAAATAACAATCGATAAGATCGGTCGGCGTATAAAATTAGATGTCATGGGTTGGATTAATGGGTTGATAAGAGTTGTGGAAGCAGGCTGTGCAGATCAACAGGTTTGGTATTGATGCTGTCACCCTCCTTCACCAGTTGCACTCCTTCGTAGATCACTTTGTCGCCAGTGGCAAGGCCGGCACCCACCACGTACAGGTGTGGTAACCGCCACAGGATCTCCACGGGTCTTGTTCTTACAATATTTTTACTGTCGACCACAAACACATTCACCCTGTCCTGCACTTCAAACGTTGATTTCTGCGGGATCACAAGGGCATTGTCCAATACCCCATTGAGTATGATCTTACCGGTAGCCCCATGTTTGAGCAGGTATTCGGGGTTGGCAAAACGTGCGCGGATGGCAATGTTTCCGGTATTCTTATCAATCTCTGTTTCGGCTGTTTCGATGCGGCCTTTGTATTTGAAGCGTGTGTTATCGGCCAGCAGCAGCGAAATGGAATTTTGTTTGGTGAGCTCATTCGACTTAGAGAAACGGAGATACTCTTTCTCTGAAATGTTGAAATAGGCAAACATTTCCTTGTTGTTAGAAAGGGTGGTCAGAAGAGTGCCCTCATCTACCAGGCTACCTACTTTATAAGGGATCCGGTTGATCACCCCGTCAAAAGGTGCTTTGATCTGCGAATAGGAGATGTGCAGTTCTGCAATGGACACAGCGGCTTTGGCTTCCAGGATCTTTGCTTCGATCGCTTCTTTTTTGGCTTTGGCCATTTCCAGTTCCGTTTCTGAAACCACTTTTTTCTCTACCAGGTTCCTCACGTTCTTCAGTTCCACTTCGGTCACTTTCAGCTCAGCCACAGCATTTTTTAAGTGCGCATTGGCCTTCAGCAGCTCTTCTTTCAGCATCAGGTTATTAAAAACGAATAGGATTTGGCCGGCTTTTACGGGTTTACCCTCATCTACCAGTATCTTCTCAATAAATCCCTTTACACGGGCCCGTATTTCTACGTTTTGCATAGAATGGATATCTGCCACATACGATTTTTCGTATGATGTGTCAATAACAATGGGTTGAAATACCTGGAAAGTTTCCGGGGTTGCCTGGCTGGTCTCCTTTTTAGCACCACAGGAAATAAAGAATACACCCGTACAAATAAGGATCCATACATACAGTACACGACTATGCATAACTAGAATTGTTTTTGCCCATATGGGCCGATAAAGAATAGACTTAGTAAATAGAAAAATCAGCGAAGGTTTTCCTTAGCACTCAGGAGGAGGCGTATTAACGGAAAAGTTCTGTTGCGCAACCCGAGCCAACAGGTACTGGCCAGAGAGGTTCTTGGTGTTTTTGTGATAGGGAAGTACCCATCCGATACGGCAAACCGGCAATTTGAAATCGTCAGATTCATCATTATCGAAATGACCGTGCTGGTCGAGATCCTGGTCCTGGTCTGTATCCTGCTGTCCGCTGCCGGTATCGGCAAATAACAGGGCAGCCTGATCCACCTTTACCTGCAAGGCACAGGCAAATACAGGAGACTGGATGATAAACATCAACAGCAGTAAAAAGGCGGTTATTTTCCCCATTGCGCGCGAAATTATATTAAAAAACACTGAAAATGGGGGCTTTGTTTGATTATTGACCGCTAAATGACAGAGGTTGGTATCCCGTTTATAAAACAGGTGAAGCTACAAAAGGTTTTTTGCCAATAAATTAACGTTTCTCTAAGGGAACCTGGATAGTGAGGGTTGTGCCCTTACCGGGGGCAGATGAAATATGGAATGCCCCATTCATCGCATACACCCTTTCCCGTATTTCCAGGATACCGTAATGCTGTTTGCTATCTACGTCGTCGGGGGGAGTAAATCCTACGCCATCATCTTCTATCTGCAGTTCCAGGGTACCATCCTGCCTGATCAGGCTAACGGTGGCCGAGCTGGCTTTGGCATGTTGTTTTACATTGGCCAGTGCTTCCTGCACAATACGGTACAGGGCCAGGCTTTGATTCGGATGGATCTTTTCATTCTCCGTGTTGGAGACCAGTTTTACAGGTATACCGCTTGATTTGGTAAAAGAATGTACCAGGTACTCAACAGAAGCATGTAAACCCAGCTCATTCAGCATTGAGGGGTTCATGGCACTGTAAATACGGGAGAAGGAATCCAGGTTACCGGAGATCGCATCCAGCAGGTTATCTACTTTTTTAGATACCAGTTCCGTATCATCGCCCAGGTGTTTTTTGATCCAGGATACATCGATCATCAAAGCAGCCAGGCCCTGGCCCAGTTCGTCGTGAACCTCACCCAGGATCTTGCTCTTTTCTACTTCGCGGACAGACTGCAGGTGCCGCGAGAATTCGCGCAATTCCTGGTTCAGGCGAAGCAGGTCTTTTTCCGTTTCTTTCACACGGGTAAGGTCAATAGCTGTGGTAGAGAGCTGGATGTCCTGGCCATTCTCGTCCTTATGTAATACAACCACCTGCATTACGGGAATGTTTCTGCCCAACCTTGTTTTAAAGTTATTCTCGCCGATCCATTTACCCGTTTCTTTCAGGGCTTTTTCAGCCTCTGCCATAATCTTTATACCTCCCTCACTACAGAATTGCTTTATATTGTACCTGGTAACATCTTCCTCATCCCCGATCTCCAATGCCTGGCGCATGGATTGGTTGATATACAGGAAATTCCTGTTCGTATTGCAGGTAGCCACATAAGCATTGGTATTCTCAAATATATCGATCAGCTGTTTCTGTTTCTGTTCTATCTGTTTTCTTTCCGTGATGTTCTCTTTTACCGCTACAAAATGGGTGATCTCATTGTTCTCATCCAGTATCGGCGATATGATGGCATGTTCCCAATAGGTTTCCCCGTTTTTCTTTTTGTTCAGGAACTCACCCTGCCACTCTTTGTAATGGGTGATATCGTGCCAAAGGTTCTCATAATCGCCCTGGCTGGTATGCCCGGTTTTTAGTACCCGTGGATTCTGGCCAATCACTTCTTCCTGGTTATAACCTGTAAGCCGGGTAAATGCAGGATTCACGTATTCAATATCTCCCTTGATATTGGTGATCACTACCGAAGCGGAACTTTGTTCAATGGCCCTGGTCACTTTCAGCAACTCTTTTTCCATTTCCCTGCGTTTATTGCTGCCGGCAATGGCGGTAAGGGCATAACTGATATTATCTGTTACCCGGTTCAATAATTTAATCTCTTCCTCTGTAAAGAAGAAGGTCTTGGGCGCATACATGGTAAACAAGCTGACCACTTTGCCCTCTACTATTATGGGCAGGGCGATGGAAGACTGGAAACCCTTTGACAATGCCCTGGGCGCCCAAATCTTCATAACGGGGTCATTGGAAATATCATTACAATAATAATACCTGCCTGACCGGTAAGCCCTTCCGGTAGGCCCCTGACCGTATGCATCGTCCAGCATAGAGACTTTGATGCTCCGCACATAGTCTTCCTCTTCCCGGTACTGGTAACGTGGCTCTATCAAACCGGCTTCTTCATTGGGTATACCGATCCAGGCAAAAACGAAGTCGTCGGAATTAACGGCTATCTTACATATTTCCCGGTAGATCTCATCGTCGCTCCTGGCATGCAGGATCAGGTCATTACAGTCACCAATGAACGCATACAGTCTTCCGGACTTATGAATTTCCAGCTCGGCCTGTTTGATGACTGAAATATCTTTCAGGAAAAAGGTGAAATCGGTTGCAGAGGGTAAAATACTTATCCGGAACCATCTATCCACGTTCGCATGGTAAAAGTCAAAAGAGTTGGTACCGGTATGATCGATACTCTTTTCAAGTGTCTGTCGCAGGGAAACATTTTGCCGCACCGTATCATCGCTGATAAAATCGAAAATATAGTTGCCAATGATATTCTGTCCCTGTAAGCCCAGCAGTTTGTCTATCGCCTTATTGGTGTAGGTGATCACGAAATGGAAATCGGTTACCAGCATCCCGTCGCTTGACTCCTCAAATAACCTGTGTCTTCTGATCTCTTTGTCTTTGAGCGACAACTGAACAACAAATCGCCAGATAATGAATCCCAGGATGAGTAAAGTGGTAAAGACCAACATGCCCAGCAAAGTGTACCGATCGGTGGATTCTTTGTCGTAGGCATCGTGCGTGTTCTGTAAAACAATATCAGCCTGCTTCACCAGGCGGTCGTATTCCCTGATCATCCGGAACCGCAAGAGGCTGTACTGCACATTGTTCGCCAGCAGTTTGGGATCACGCATTTCTTCATTGATCAGCAGTGCTATCGTTGATGTCAGGTACAACTGGCTTCCCTGGAACAGGGAATCTAGATGGGTGATGCTATTGCAGTTAATCACCTGATCGCTGCACAGTTGTTTCAGGGAGTCGATATTGGCTTCCGCCTGCTTTCGCAGGTTTTTTATGTCTTTCAGTTTTCCCGTATCGTGCGAGATCAGGAAAGTATTAACATGGTATTCTATTTCATTGAGAGAGATCCTGAAAAGGTTCAGGTGGTCAACGATCGCTATCGCTTTTTTCTGTATGCCATTGGCCCCTTTGTTCTTCGAGAGCCGTTGATACTCTACCCCATACAGTGCCAGCAATGCAATGATGCAAATGATAATGAACGTATAAAGGGTTAATTGTAACCGGCGATTCTTCATGTCAAACAATATCTGTTAATGGCAAGCGCTGACCCATGGGGGGACCGGATCACAGCATGCTGTAATAGTGGATATCAGACATAATCGGGGGGGCGTGCGATTTTCGCGGTTGGATATGGTATTTTAAAAAAGAAACTACTCAAAAAACAGGCACCACCATTGCGTTCATATACGCATTTATAATAATGTGTTCCCTGTTTGTGTACGCAATGTATCCCTTCTTTCAGAAAAAGCTCATGATTTCCATCATATTACCATGCTTTTTTAGGCTCCGGCCGATCTTTTGACCGGGTCTGAACAGGAATACCCTAATAAATATACTACAGGCGAGGTCAGCAAAGAAACATAAATCGTCAAGTTATATAACAAATAATACAACTATTATCGTGGTCGTAATACAGCAATGCCAGCAACAGGATTGTCGTTAGGTCCCATTCGTTTTTTAAGCAAGGTTACTATTTTCCGGGCAACCAAACCTGTGCGGCTCCTGAATAAGGCATACAAAAAAGCTCCTTCAAGGAGCTTTGGTCGGGATGACTGGATTCGAACCAGCGACCTCTTCGTCCCGAACGAAGCACGCTACCGGGCTGCGCTACATCCCGCAATCAGGTGCAAAAATAATAAGTTCTGTAATTATTCCTGGCGGCAGGAACGGAAAAAGTATAACCCATCCTTTCGGCCTGCGCATTATGGAATCATTTCCCAAACGCATGGAATAACCACTGCCGTTGGGACAATTGACCAGGAATCCCCCATAAAAATCCTTGACCTGTTGGTTACTGTTCTGCAGCAGCTTATGGCGTGAGGCAACGGGATTGGATCTGTTCAGCCCCAGTTTACCATCGGTGAATATCCTGCCCGTGCAGGTTTCCCAATAACTGAGATCACCCATTTCAAAACCGATATTGGGCAGACAGCTGTCTTGTGCTTTTGCAGTAGGGGTACCAGCAAAAAGAACAGGACTGCAAAAACACATATCATATGCAGTTGTTTCTTCAGATGCCTTACCTGTTGAATCGTTGTGAACAGACAAGCTATATAAAACTCACCAATTCTGTACCACAGAAGGCAATATCAGGTACGGGGTTTTCTTGCCCCCGGATGCCCACCATGTCCATTGCGGCCAGTTTGTTGCCTGGCGCCCGGTCTTCCGCCTGGGCGTCCGCCCTGTCTCCTGGCGCCCCCTCCGGAAGATCTGCTTTTACGGGGATTGTATTCAGGTGTGGGACCAAATTGTTCCGGCACAGCGGCTTTGGTAACAGGGGCGCCCAGCAGGTTTTCGATCTGGGCAAATTTCTGCTGCTCGGCTTCTGTTACAAAAGTATAAGCCGTACCGGTACTGGCGGCACGGGCAGTACGGCCAATGCGGTGTACATAATCTTCCCCGTCATTGGGTACATCATAATTGATGACCAGATCGATCTCTTCAATATCAATACCCCGGCTCAGGATATCGGTAGCTACGAGGATCTTTAGTTTTTTATTTCTGAAATCCTGCAATACCTGTTCACGTGTATCCTGTTCCAGGTCTGAATGTATTTCTCCGATAGAGAATTTGGAACGTTTTAATTCGCCCGACAGCTGTTTTACATTGGATTTGCGGGAACAGAAAATGATCACACTCTGGAAATCTTTTCTGCGCAGGATATCTTTCACCAAGGGTATTTTCTGCGGTTCATACAGGATGAACGCTTCCTGAACGATCTGCTCCGGCGGTTTGGAGATCGCGATGTTGATCTCCAGCGGGTGATGCAGGATCTTTCTTGCCAACTCGCGCATTTTCATGGGCATGGTGGCAGAGAACAGCAGGTTCTGCCGCTGTTTGGGCAGGAAGGAGATGATCTTCATGATATCATCATGAAAACCCATGTCCAGCATACGGTCTGCCTCATCCAGGATCAGGTATTTCACCGCCTGCATCTTCACATATCCCATGTTCAGGTGTGCGATCATGCGGCCGGGGGTACAGATCACCATATCTACCCCGCTCGACAACGCTTTTTTCTCCGTGGTAAAGCTGGTACCATCGCTACCGCCATATACGGCAATGGAACTTACATCGGTAAAATAAGAAAGCCCTTCCATGGTCTGGGCAATCTGCACTGCCAACTCCCGGGTGGGTACAATGACCACCGCATTGATCAGGTGCGCTTCGTGCGGTTCTGTAATGATCTTATTAATAACGGGCAGCAGGAAAGCGGCGGTTTTACCCGTACCAGTCTGTGCCGAAGCAATGATGTCTTTTCCCTGTAAAATAGGAACGATCACCTGCTCCTGTACCGGAGTGGCATTTTCGTAACCCATTGAGTCGATCCCTTCCAGTAATCTTTCGTCGAGGCCAAATTCTGTAAACTTCAAAGCGGATAACAATATTTAAAGTGATGATTTTTGTAAAGATAGGCTGTTACAAAGGATATCGGGCCTGCTGTTTGCTGTAAGTACGTTATTCTAACACCCTTAGCCGGCATTTTACGCACAGATAGGCCTATTTTAGCCCAAAATAGGTATGTCTGTTGCCGGCAAACGGGTTTTGACTAATTTTTAACCACTGGTATGCAGCCAATTCTGTTATTTTTGCGCCCTACCAGCCATTATTTGCAATTAACTATCTGAAATGAAAAAAACACTACTCGTCCTGTTAAGCCTTTCCGCTTCTTTACTGGCTTTGTCGCAATCTACCGATATCAAGAAAAAACTGGATCTCAGCAACCGTGCCGCCGACCATTTTATGATCCAGTACGGGGGAGATAGCTGGACCAATCGCCCGGACAGTATCCGTACCGGCGGCTTCAGCAGGCATTTCAATATCTATTTCATGATCGACAAACCTTTCAAGACCAATCCTAAGTTCAGCATCGCTTATGGTATCGGTATCGGAAGCAGTAATATATTCTTCAAGAACACCAAGGTAGACGTGAAAGCCAACACTGCCAGGTTACCGTTCACCAATGTGGACAGTACCAGTCATTTCAGCAAATTCAAAGTGACCAATATTTACGCCGAAGTCCCGGTAGAACTGCGCTATTTCTCTAACCCCGAAAATCCGGGTAAATCATGGAAAGCAGCCCTGGGGGTGAAAGTGGGAACCCTGTTAAAGACCTACAGTAAGGGCAAGAACCTGGTAACCAAAAGCGGCGCTTCTGTATATGGCAACGGTTATATTGAAAAAGAAAGCAGCAAACGTTTCTTCAACGGAACCATGCTGGCGGTTACCGGCCGTATTGGTTATGGCATCATTTCACTGGATGCGGGTTACCAGTTCAACAGCGTATTGAAAGACGGGGCCGGACCCAGCATGAATAAATTCTCAATCGGCATTACGTTTAGCGGACTGTAGGGCGTGAGACGTGAATCGTGCGTGGTGAGTAGGGAGTGATTTCTGGAAAATCGTGAATAGGTCAGCCCTATTCACGATTTTTTGTTCCCCCCCTCCCAACTCACCACTCACCACTCACGCCTCACGATTCACGCCTCACCACTCACGATTCACCCCATCATTGATTACCTTCGCCTAAATTATTGTCCCTTGATCGAGAAAAAGAAAGCGATACAGAATGAAGAGAAGACCGTGTTGGTGGGATTGATCCAGAAAGACCAGACGGAAGAACAGGTAACCGAATACCTGGATGAACTGGCTTTTTTGTCAGAGACCGCCGGCGCCTTGGCCGTAAAACGCTTTACCCAGAAACTGCCCCACCCTGATAGCCGCAGTTTTGTGGGTAAGGGTAAACTGGAAGAGATCAAGGATTATGTACGGGGCAGGGACATCCATCTCGTGATCTTTGACGATGAGCTCACCGGCTCCCAGATCTCCAATATTGAAAAAGAACTGGGCGTGAAGACCATTGACCGAAGCGACCTGATCCTCGATATTTTTGCCAGTCGCGCCCGCACTGCCCAGGCAAAAGTGCAGGTGGAACTTGCTCAGTATCAATATCTTTTACCCCGTTTAAAGGGTATGTGGAAACACCTGGAAAGGCAGGGTGGCGGTATTGGTACCCGTGGTCCGGGGGAGACAGAGATCGAGACCGACCGTCGTATTGTAAAAGATAAGATCGCTTTATTGCGCAAACGTTTGGCCGAGATAGACAAACAGTCGTTTACCCAGCGCAAAGAACGCGGCGAACTGATCCGTGTGGCCCTGGTGGGTTATACCAATGTAGGCAAAAGCACCCTGATGAACCTGTTGAGCAAGAGCGAGGTATTTGCCGAGAACAAACTGTTCGCCACCCTGGATACCACTACCCGGAAAGTGGTATTCGAGAATACGCCGTTCCTGCTGAGCGATACGGTGGGTTTCATCCGCAAACTTCCGCATCACCTGGTAGAGAGTTTTAAAAGTACGCTGGATGAAGTGCGTGAAGCCGATATACTACTGCACGTGGTAGACATTTCGCACCCGCAATACGAAGAACAGATCGGCGTGGTGAACAAGACACTGCAGGAGCTGAAAGCATTTGAAAAGCCCATCCTCACCATCTTCAACAAAATGGACCTGTACACCAAAAATAATTTTGACGAGTGGCTGGATGAAAGTGTACAACAGGAGATCCTACGCGAACTGAAAGAAAAATGGGACGAAGCCACCGATAACAACTGCGTATTCGTATCGGCCCAGGAAAGGAACAATATTGATGCGCTGAGAGAGATGATATTGAATAAAGTGAGGGATATGTATAAGGTCCGGTATCCGTATAGAACGGTACAGTACTAACCCAATTTGGGAATGTGGTAATTTGAAAATGGAGACAGCAATTGGTGTACTCATTTTCAAATTACCACATTCTCAAATTTTCAAATTACAGGATGGTGACAGGTGCCGATGCGGGAACCGGGTTGTTTACAGCTCTTTCAGCAATTGAATCCCATACGTTCGTGGCGAACCATTGTTCGAAAGGTTGCCGCGCATGGTAAAACCAACGCTATAACGTCTTTCCCAGCTACTCCCTATACGAATACCGGCACGTACGCAAGGATCGAATCCATCAAAGATCACATTTCCCACGGAAGTACGAAGCCTGGTATAACTATACATATAACCTGCCCCAATATAGATCCCGAAATTTTTATTCCTCGAATCGTCAGCTGCCGAAGACAGGCCAATATTCAGGTCTGCAAATAAAGGCAGTTCCAATGCAAGCCGGGTACCTCTAAGTCCCACGATCGTATCTCTTTTGGTACCGTTGAAATCGACAGAGCGATAGTTACCCGTTGTACTAAGACCCAGCATTATGGGAGAGCCGATACTAACCGATCCGAAACGCCAGGTAACAATGTTTACCCTCGCTCCATACACAATTCCGAACTGATGTACTTTTACAGAATAATCGGCATTAATAGCAGAGGAATCCGTGATCAATCCGGCTTTGCCGGAAATATTGGCCCCGGTTATTCCTAAACCGAATACCTGGTCGACCCTTACAGATTGTGCATAACCAACAGTTCCTGCCAGGAAGAATCCTGTGCAGAAAAGCAAAACGCCTAATTTACACATACAATTGAAATTCGTTACAATATGAAAGGGGGGATTTAAAGATAGACATAAATAAAAGAAAAATACGTTTATGGGTGACAACGCTATACACTGGCATAAAATTGCAGAAAACGCGGCTGAATTAAACTGGCAGGATAATCATATGTGCCTGGTAAAAGCGGGGGATAAAACAGTGACCCTGGCAAAACATAACGGACAGTTATTCGGTTGCGCGCATAAATGCCCGCATGCCAGTGGGATCCTGGCTGATGGTTATATCAATGCTACCGGACAGATCACCTGCCCCCTGCACCGCTACAGGTTTGACCTAAAAAACGGGCGTAACACCAGCGGTGAGGGGTATTTCTTGACAACCTACCCCGTGGAAGTCCGACCCGATGGTGTTTACATGGGCTTGAAAGACAAAGGATTTCTGGGTTTATGGTAAATTTTCAGCCATAGATTTTGCCGGAATTTCAGCCATAGATTTTGCCGGAATACATTTTTCCCTATTTTTGCAACCCCATAGCGGGAAATTCCTCCTTAGCTCAGTTGGTTAGAGCATCTGACTGTTAATCAGAGGGTCTCTGGTTCAAGTCCAGAAGGGGGAGCAGATAAAAAGGTAAAAGGGTTATACTTTGATAGTATGACCCTTTTTTTTATTTGGACCACTTATTATATGTACATATATTTGTACAATAAAAAGCACACAAATGTTAACAACAACGCTCTCAGACTTTCGCAAGGATATCAAAAGTTACCTGGATAAGGTTACACAAAGCTTTGAAACCTTAATTATCAATCGGGGTAAAGACACTGGTGTGGTCGTTATTTCTTTAGAAGAGTATAATGCTCTGAAAAGCACTCAGCACGAATTGTCCTCACGTATTAATCAACAGCGTTTGGATGCATCTATTGAAGCGCTTAAATCCGGTAAAAAAATAATCAAAAAACTCCATGAATAATGAAGTTTGTATTCACTGAATTATCCTGGGAGGATTATCTCTTTTGGCAAAAAAACGATAAACAAAAAGTAAAGCGGATTAATGAACTGTTGAAAGAAATCTCTCGCAATCCTTATGAGGGTATAGGTAAACCAGAACCATTACGTTTTAATTATGCCGGCTTCTGGTCAAGAAGAATTAATGAGGAACATCATTTAATTTACAGAGTAGTAGATGATGAGATTCAAATTGCTAAATGCAGATTTCATTATGATTAAAAAAATACTGCTCCTTTCACTAGTAAGGGGAGCAGATAAAAAGATAAAAGGGTTATACTTTGATAGTATGACCCTTTTTTGATGTGGTTAAAAAACTAGTTCGTTCAAATTTGGGCGATTCCCCTGTAGTATATGCTATTCCCATTCAGAACCTAACATTAAACTGGCTGTGGTTTGGGTATCGCTAATTATCTGTTTAACAGGGTCTTATGTTCAGAAAATTTAAAATGATTGCAATATTGGTGTTAAAGAGGGCAAATCGAGAAAACAAGTCGTAAACTTGATTTGTTTTTATTCTTAGAATGCTCCAAACCGCTCCGGCAATTGATCACACCCGCAATTGGTAGTGTGTATTTGGTGATCCGTCTTTTCAATCTTTAAAACGGACTTTCTTTAAAAGATGCAACTAAGATTTTTTTTATTGGTTGCATCATCAAACTTTCTGTAAAAGTCCCGCAGGTTCTCTAAAATTGGATTGCTGGTCAGACTTTAGTAATTTAGCTTTAATCAATCGAGGCTTTAGTGGCCAGTCAGGCGACAGAATATTTTCTCCAACCTTCGCCAACACCGGGTCCCGTTAGCGATCATTGCAGGAAAGACCCAACCAATTTTACAGGCATGATGCATACCAAATATACACAGCGGGAAAAAGCAACCCGGTTTCATGAATTGCATAAGGAAGGAAATTTTGTTCTTATGCCTAATATCTGGGATGTTTTAGGTGCAAAATTATTAGAAGATTCAGACTATCCTGCAATTGCAACAGCAAGCGCCTCCATTGCATTTACAAACGGATATCCTGACGGGGAATGCATACCTTTTACCGACGTTGTTCCGATACTTACACGAATTGCAAACAGCGTAAATATACCTGTGACAGCAGATATTGAAAGCGGGTATTCTGATAACGATTCCAAATTTCAAGAAAATATCAAAACCCTTATCACAACAGGAATTGTTGGGATCAACATAGAAGACACCAATCATACAAAAAGATCCATTTTTTCAATCGACGATCAATGCAAGCGAATTAAGCTTATAAGAGCTATTGCGGATGACCTGGAATTACCGCTTTTCATAAACGCGCGAACAGATGTCTTGCTTTATGACGAAATATTCCCTACAGATGAGTTACAATACAAAGAACTATTACAAAGAGGAATAGCATACAAAGAAGCCGGTGCCAACTGCTTTTTCCCGATCGCTCTAAGAAACAAAGATGTCATACAAAAATTAGTAACACAGCTTAAACTACCCATCAACATATTGGCTATTGCAGGGATCCCTGATTTTAAAACATTGAAAGAAATTGGCGTGACCAGGGTTAGCTTAGGACCATCCTTTTTGAAAATTGCCATAAAGGCAATGAAAACGCTTTCAATAGAATTGAAATATCTTGACGGCTTATCAACCATTACAGAAAACGAAATAACAACCGATTATTTAAAGACCCTTATCAATAAATCATGAATACAAACAGAATAAAAATCAAAGACCTTGAGCCAGCTGCCTACGAGGCAATGATGGCATTGGAGAATTATGGCAAGTCATGTGCATTAGACCCTTTGTTAAAGGAGTTGATAAAAATGAGAGCATCGCAAATCAATGGATGCGCTTACTGCCTGGATATGCATACAGAAGACGCGCTAAAAATGGGTGAAAGTTCAAGAAGAATTTTTGCACTATCGGTATGGCATGAATCCCACCTGTTCTCAGAAAAAGAAAAAACGTTACTTCAATTGACGGAAGCGGTTACCAAAATTGCTGAGAAAGGCGTAGATGAAGAAACATACCAAAATGCTATAAACACTTTTGGCGAACACCTAACAGCACAAATCATTATGCTTATTATTACCATAAATGCCTGGAACAGGATCGCAGTTTCAACAAGGTTGATTTATAAGCCATGATAAAACGGCGCAGCTGTAAGAAATTGGCGGTTCAGTGATTAAATGAAGCTTTGCACTTCGACATTGTCAAGGTCTTGCAGCTGAAAACCTTAGTGAACGTTGTAAGCAACGATCCGCATCCACACAATCATTGCTTATTGCAAAAAACCATCGAACCAGGGTTTACCATCCACCAGCGCATAAATACAGGCAGCCCGGTGGTCTGCATTGTTGCCGGCATTAATTGCCTGACCGATCTGTTTTTTGGATGAGATAACAATCACCTAAGCCTGATGGCTTCCCATTTTCTGATGATCTGTTTTGCCACATGAGAGTTAGCCCCAATGGGCCATGGCACGCAATATCGGCATTAAGGATCTGCAAAGCTGTTTTTCTTACCAGCATACCCATAAGGGATTATTAACCAACTGTCTCATGGATTCTCCCGAAGCCGGAAATCTGAAATTCCTGTTTTCGTAAATCGATTTTCCAAATCAGGTAGGTGAGAGAAATTTCTGCACCCAGTTTTGCACCCAAAATTGTACATCAACTATGAGAACCAGACTATTCCACGTTTGTTGCCTGCTTATCCTATCCTTACCCATATTTGCCCAAAACGAAACCGGCAACAGTAGTATCAGGGGAACCCTTATCAATGCAGAACACCAGCCCATCGCATCAGCTACCGTTCGTATTAAAGAGATCCGGAAAACCACGCTCACCAATAATGAGGGCCTCTTTATCATCAAAAATCTACTACCCGGAACATACAGCCTGCACATATCCAGTGTTGGTTACCTTAGCCAGGAAAGGCAACTAACCGTTACCACAGACAGTATAGTTTCTCTTACCATTCAATTGACAAGCACTCCGGCGGAACTGGCCGAAGTCATCGTATCAGCGGGACGTACCCGGGAAACCATCGATCAGGTACCTTCTTCTGTTTCCCTTGTTGGACAGAAAACGCTGCAACAGAGCATGAACATTACCACTAACCTGGGCGATATCCTGGAAAACCGGGTAGCTGGCCTGGCCCCCAGCACAGGCCTCAGTAGCAATTTTGGCCAGACACTCCGTGGTCGCAGCCTGCTGGTCATGGTAGATGGTGTGCCCCAATCTACGCCTCTGCGCAATGGGGCCATGGACCTGCGGGCGCTTGACCCTGCTGCCATAGAACGTATTGAAGTGGTAAAAGGCGCCACCGCCATTTACGGAAATGGGGCTGCCGGCGGCCTGATCAATTATTTTACCCGCGAACCCAAATCGAACAAAGCATTTAACAGCCAGACTTCTGCAGGAATAACAGGATCGCTGGTCAGGGCTTCCAATAGCATGGGCGGTCGGCTGAGCCAGCTGTTTTATGGAAATAAAGGAAAGTTCAGTTATGTAACAAGCGGCGTATACGAGCAAACCGGCGAGTATAAAGATGCTTCCGGTGATATATTACCTCCCGTATATGGACTGGGCGAGACAGACTCATATAACGCTTTTGCCAAATTGGGATACGAGTTCAATAAGCATCACAAAGTACAGGCTACTTACAACTTCTTCAGCAGCCGTCAAACCACCAATTACCTCACTGTAAACGGCGATTATAAAACCGGGAAAAAAACAACTGCCAAATTAGGAGAAAGTGCAGGCGTGCCACAGGGTGTAAGGGGTAACCATAATCTTGGCCTGCAATTTTCGGGGAATACCGGTATTGCAAAAACACACTACGATGCTGATATCTACTATCAAAGCGTTGACAACATCTTCTTTTATTCCGAAACATTTGTGGATGGAGGTATCTCGCGTATCCTCTCCCAGAAAAAAGGAGCCCGCCTGGTACTGAATACGCCTGTTTCCTGGAAAAGCATAGAAACCAATTTTACCTATGGGCTTGACTGGCAAAAAGATATCACTTCACAACCACTGGTAGACGGCAGGATCTGGGTACCAGAAATGAACATGGTAAACCTGGCTCCTTTTGTTCAGACAAAACTGACGCTGCTTGAAAAATTAGTACTGAAAGGGGGCATGCGTTATGAAAAAGTAACGATCGGTGTGGGTGATTACGCCACACTACCCACCAAAAACACCAGCACGGGCGTGGTAACACCCTCCATGAATGTACAGGGTGGACAGTTACGGTACAATGCCTTTGTCTCTAACGTGGGATTGCGTTATAACCTTTCACGGTATTTTTCTCCTTACCTGAGTTTTTCACAGGGATTCAGTGTATCAGATATCGGTCTTGTGCTGAGATCGGCAAGGGTGAACAGTATTTCCAAGATCAACACGGAAGCTGTTATTGTCAACAATTATGAAGCCGGTTTTGTTAGCAAGTTCCATAAGATCCGTTTTGAAGTAACAGGCTATATCAGTAAATCCAGCCTGGGAGCAAACAGCGTTTATCAAAACGGTAGTTTTGTGGTTGTAAGAAGTCCGGAGAAGATCTATGGATATGAGATTGCAGCCGATATGGAAGTAAGCAGGCATATGAAAGCCGGTCTTTCTTACAGTTATGTGGAAGGCAAACTGGATGCCGACAACGATGGCCGGTATGATGGCGTAAAAGATGAGTACCTGCCTGGTCAACGGATTTCACCGCCCAAACTGGCCGGCTATATTGATTACAGCGTATTGCCCGGAAAATTGAACCTGTTGCTTCAGTATACAGGAGTGATGAAAAGAGACCGCTTTGCCAGGAATAGCAGCGGCTCATACGATCCGTACAAAGCCCCGGTAAGTCCCTATCATTTATTCAACATATCTGCCGGCTACAACTTCAGCGAAAGCACCTCAATAAACCTGGGCCTTGAAAACCTGCTGAACGAAAATTACTTTACAGTACGCTCACAGGTTGGCGCTTTCAATGATAGTTATACCAAAGGAAAAGGCGCAGCTTACCGTTTAACACTGAATGTGAAACTATAAACCATTACCGGCAATCAATTCTGAGAACTTCATCGGGACCGGGATCACCGGGTTCATGACAAACAAAATGACCTTTAAAAAACTGTTTGGAAAACTTCATCTCTGGCTTGGCCTGGCAACCGGGCTCGTGGTACTGATACAGGGACTGACCGGTGCGATCTATTGTTTTGCACCAGAACTGCAAAACAGGCAGTGGTACCGGAAAGTTCAGGTCGAACACGCTCCCCTGCTGCCCCCTTCGCAGATAAAACAGATCGCAGAACAACGGTTGCCGGGAAAAATGGTTCAGCGAATCTATTATGATGCCAGGGATAAAGCAGTGATGGTATTGTTTTCCGAAAAAGGATCCTATAACTATTCTGTTTTTATCAACCCTTATAATGGCGATGTACTGAAAGTGCGTGACAACCATCGGGACTTTTTCAGTGTGGTGTTACAGCTGCACCGGACGCTATTAATTCCATATGGACAGGATATCATACGATGGGCTACCGTTGTTTTTCTACTAATGCTGGTTTCAGGAATCATCCTATGGTGGCCGCGGAACAGGAAAACAGCAAAACGGGGATTCAAAATAATGTGGAATGCCCACCCCAAGCGCCTGAATTATGACCTTCACAGGATACTGGGCTTTTATGCAACCTGGATCGTTCTCTTCACTGCCATCACCGGGCTTCTGTTTGGTTTTGAAAACCTGGCAGACAGGATATACCAATTTACCGGCTCCCGGCATTCGGTGGTACAGAAAAAACCACCTGTATCTGATACAAGCGGCAGCATCACCAAAAGAAATAACGGCTTAGACCTGGTATGGGGAACGATTCAGCCAGACCTGCACAAAAAATACGCCACAGCCCTGCTGGTATTACCTGCCGGCAGGAACGGCGCTATCCTGTTACGGGCCAACCCAGAATCGGGAACCCTGTACAAAACCGATTTCCGGTATTTTGATCAATTTACCGGAAAAG
Organism: Bacteroidota bacterium; assembly: GCA_016183765.1. Taxonomy (GTDB): domain Bacteria; phylum Bacteroidota; class Bacteroidia; order Chitinophagales; family Chitinophagaceae; genus Sediminibacterium. Next base: position 481,152 of record JACPEA010000011.1, on the reverse strand, counting down.
AAATACCGGGAGCCTATGTATGGGGAAATTACCGGGATGCACATACCCCTGCCGATTACCTGAAACGAATGAACTACGACATTCATACGGGCGCTGTCTGGGGTTTACCCGGCAGAATCGCCTTGTTTTTTGCCTCATTAATCGTTGCCAGCCTGCCTGTTACGGGTTTTTTATTCTGGTGGGGAAGGAAACATAAAAGAAGAAAAACAACATTGGCCGGCGGCAGACACTTGTAAAACCCCGGCACATTCTACGGATAACATTCCCACTACCGGCACTTTACGCATCCAGAAATATTTGGAAGTCTTATTTTTAATATTAACTTTGAAATTCAAAGTACTTTTAAATTATTAAAAACTGATGAATAACAGAACCCTTGCAGTAAAATTGCTCGGCTGGATATGCGGCATCCTGTTTTCCGCTATCGGCGTAGTGAATATATTCTGGGGGAATGATGCCTTATTTGGTGTTTTCCTGTTGTTACTGTCACTGGTGCACTACCCGCCATTACATGCTCTTTTCAGGAAACCGACCGGCTACCGGGTCCACAGTGTTGTACAAGTTGCGCTGGGTCTGTTCATCCTTTGGGTAAGCCTGGGCGTTGGTGAATTGTTTAACAAGATAGACCTGCCAGTACAGTCCTTTTAAAAACCGAACGCCCTCTTTCTATCAACCTGAACTGCAAACCATCTTAAAAGAATCTACATGAATCAACAACAGGAACAGTTAGAAGCCATCCGCGATATCAGGAACCTGATGGAACGCTCTTCTCGTTTTTTATCGCTCAGTGGTCTTGCCGGAGTGATTGTTGGCATATTCGCCATTGCCTGCATTGTTGCTGTATACCTGTTCCTGGGGCTTTCACCATTAGCTACGGGTTACTATAACCTGCTGAAGGACGAAAATGGCGGATTACAACTCTCCACCTGTACGTTCCTCGCCGCCGATTTCGGCCTGGTATTACTGCTTTCCCTGTTCACTGGCGTTTTGATGGCGGTCAGGAAAGCCAGGAAACAAAGCCTGCCCGTTTGGGATGCCACTGCCCGGCGTATGCTGCTGAACATGGCCATTCCACTGGTAGCAGGTGGTATGTATTGCCTGGTATTACTGTACCACGGACAGGTTGCCCTGGTAGCCCCGGCCAGTTTGCTTTTTTATGGTATGGCGCTTTTGAATGCCAGTAAATATACCATTAACGATATCCGCTACCTGGGCGTACTGGAACTTGTGCTTGGGTTGCTCGCTTCCTTTTTCATCGATTATGGCCTGCTGTTCTGGGCTTTTGGGTTCGGCATACTGCATATAGTATATGGTATCACAATCTACTTTACCTACGAGAAGTGAAAAACTACATCACAGAATTGAATAAAGCCTTTGAGAGCAGGGTGCGCCTGGGTATCATGTCGATCCTCATGGTGAACGACTTTGTGGATTTCGGCACGCTCAAAGAACAGTTACAGATCACAGATGGCAATGTGGCCAGTCATTTGAGCGCACTCGAAAAACTGCAATACATCGATGTGAGAAAGCAATTTATCGGCAAAAGACCCAACACTTCCTATGCAGCAACTCCGGCCGGTAAAAAAGCCTTTATCGAACACCTGGCCGGTCTGGAGAAACTAATCAAAAAGTCAACCTGATACCACTTCACAGCCTTTGCAAAAACATACCTAAACCTTCACCATATGGAAACAAGCACTGTCGCAATAAAAACGAACGCGGAATTTGATAGCGTTAAAGAAAACATACTCCATAACATCGACCGGCCTGTGGAGCTCGAAAAATTATACAGGAAAAACAAAACATCCTTTCAAAAAGTATTCAATACGCTTTATACCGACCTGCGTGACAACCCCGTTGCACAGGTATGGAACGAAAGATTGAACTACCAGCAGGATGAATTTTATACAGGCTCCAGAAATGACCTGCTTTTCTTGGTACTGGCTTCCCTTATGGCGGGACTCATTGCTAACCTTCCCGCCCTGTCCGGCATGAACAAAGAATTCTTTTTTTCGCGTAACGTCGGATTCATCGTGTTTCCTGTACTCATAGGATATTTTTCATGGAAACAAAAAACAGCTCTCCGAAAATCAGTACCGTCTTTGGTTATCATACTGGCATCCGCATGTTATATCAATCTTCTGCCCGATAATCCTAAAAGCGATACGCTGATATTGGCCTGTATCCATTTACCCGTTTTTTTGTGGACCCTGCTTGGATACAGTTTTGTGGACGGCAACCTTTCTGACAACCAGAAAAAGATCGATTTTCTCCGTTTCAACGGTGATTTCGCTGTTATGACGGCTATCCTGGTGCTTTCGGGTATCCTGTTCACCGGCATCACTTTCGGCCTGTTTGAAATGATCGGACTGCATATACAGGAATTTTATGCACAGCACATACTGGCATGGGGACTGGCAGCGGTTCCCGTACTGTCCGCCTTCCTGGTTCAGACCAACCCGCAACTGGTCAACAGGATCTCGCCCCTGATTGCCAGGATCTTCACACCCGTTGTATTCGTTACGCTGTTCATCTTCCTGTGTACCATTATCTACACAGGCAAAAATGTATATCATGACAGGAATTTCCTATTAATGTTCAACGGTCTGCTGATCGCAGTGATTGCCATCATTCTTTTTTCGGTGTCGGAGGCCACCAAGAACACAGGCAACAGGATCAACCTGCTTTTTTTATTCGGGTTATCTTTATTGAGTATTGTGGTGAACAGCATTGCGTTATCTGCCATTGCATTCCGTCTTACCGAATTCGGCATATCGCCCAATAGGCTGGCCGTATTGGGTGCCAATCTGCTGGTTTTTATGAATCTATTATGGGTTACTTATCAGCTACTGCGTGCCTTACAAAATAAGGCCGATGTACAAAAAGTAGAAAATGTAATAGCACGCTTCCTCCCTTTGTATGGAATCTGGGCTGCTTTGATCACATTTTTACTACCGCTTATTTTCGGATTTAAGTAACCATACTTATCAGGATCGATTCTTCATACAAAAGAACAGGGCTCAGTTTACCGTGAGCCCTGTTCATTTATCCTATTCTTTGAACAGCTATTCTATTTGCCACCACTAATGGCATACACGGCAAAACTCGCCAGCCAGTGTTCACCACCATAATGACCTGAAGCCACTGTTGCCAAACTCTGGTTCAGGTGTTTTACAGAGGAAGCAACCAGTATTTTCCGGCGGTTATCATTTTTTGGAAGCTGCTGTGCAATGCCCGACATGCACCAGCTTCTGCTGAAGCACAAACCATCCAGGTGTACGATCTGCAGATCCGTTCTGTCAGATACATGCGGTAAACGAGTCAGGTGAAGCAGCGATTGAGGGTCCAACCATTTTCCGAACCAATCGATGAAACTCTTTTTAGTAAACACTTTACGCATCAGGTCGGCTTCCATCAGTGATGGTGAAAAAAAGTCGGCACCATCCGGTTCCCACACGGTGGGTGCGTTGGTATCTTTTCCAAACAATTGTGTGGCGGCAACGATGATCTTGTTCTCGAATGCATAATTTTTTGTAGCACGTGCATAATCCAACGCAAAACTCAATCCAAAAGCCGTGTTACCATGCATGCCCGATCTGTTGGCATAGGTTTGTTTGGGAAGATAAACCTCCCATAATTTAATGATGGTATCGCACAATGGCTGCAATGCATTCCGCCATTGACCTGCATCGGGATCGTTCCAGTTCAACAATTCCTGCTGCAGTTTCAGCACCCAGGCCCATCCATAGGTCCGTTCGAAACTTCTGCTCAGAGGCGCTTTGAAATATTCTGTCTCGGCCTGGATATTCTTAGCAGTAAGCGTTGTATTCAATACTTTCCGGATAGCCGCCTGCTCCTTCAGATCCGGGAATTGTTGTAACAGACGAACCAGCATCCAGTGGCCGTGAACACTGCTATGCCAGTCGAAACAACCATAAAAACTGGGATGCTGCTGAATGGGTGTCAGCACCTGGTCGCTGTCCGAAACCGCCGTATGATTGATCTTATTGGGATACTGCTGCAGGATACATTTCATCGGCAGCATGGCCAACTGTGAAGCGCCTTCCTTGGTGAGGCTGAATTGCGTAGTATCAGCATTGATGGTGTAAAATTTCGTTTGCTGAGTGCTACCGCGTACGGCTGTGAACAAGGCAAGTAACAGGAATAGTTTCTTCATCCAATAAAGATTTGAATTGAAGATAAGTATATAATGCATACAGGCCTGCCAGCAGAAATGGAAAGGGAAGGACAGCAAAACCAGGATCCCCCCCTTTTCATTTCTTGGGGAACGGGCTTTTCTTATTTTGTAAAATCAGCCCCTTCGCTTACTACTGCCCAGGTATCAAAATCCTTTTTCAGTTCTTCCAGTTTGGCGCGGGCACCTTTCAAGGCAGCTACCCCTAATAAAAGACGCATGGGGGGATTTTCTGTTTCGGTCACCTGTATCATGGCCCTGGCCGCTTTTACCGGATCGCCCGGCTGGTTGCCGCTGTAGCCCCTGATATCGCCCATATTTTTCCAGGCGGTGGTGGCATAATCCTCTATTTTGATGCTGGTGTTCTTCGCTGAACGGCCGGCCCAGTCAGTACGGAAACCGCTGGGTGCGATCACAGTCACTTTGATACCCAGCGGCGCCAGTTCCTTGGCAAGCGATTCGCTTAAACCGTCCACCGCATATTTGGTGGCATTATAGAAACCAACGCCCGGGAAAGAACGCAGTCCGCCGATAGAAGCAACATTCAGGATATGACCGCTTTTTTGCTTACGCATATGCGGCAACACTTCCTGTGTCATCCTGGCCAGTCCAAACACATTGATCTCGAACATTCTTCTCACTTCTGCTTCTTCACTTTCTTCAATGGCGCCGAAATACCCGATGCCTGCATTGTTCACCAACACATCGATCCTTCCGAAACGGTCGATGGCGGCTTTTACCGCCTGTTCGATCTGCTGCGCGTCGGTAACATCCAGCCGGAGACTGATGGCTGTATCCGGATAAGCTGTAACGATATCCGCAATATCCGCCACATTCCTTGCCGTCACAGCAACCTGGTATCCATTGGTCAATAATTCTTTTGCCAGCTCTCTTCCAAAACCGGTGGAGCAACCGGTGATCAACCATACATTTTTCATAGTACCTGTTTTATACGTTTGTCGGTTGCATTCTTTCTGTTCCACACTGCAACCTGCTTACAAAGTTATTTCAAAATAAATGCTTCGTACAAACTGTTGATCGTTTTCCTGATCACCGTATTGAAGCCGTCGGTATAACCGGGGTGACAACCGTTGCTGATGACCACGATCCCGAATTTTTCATCCGGCTGAAAAAACATGGCACTGTACAGGCCGTAAGCAGAACCCGTATGGCCCGTCAGCGTCTTGCCAGCGATCAGTTTATCTGTCTTCAGCAGGGCCAGTCCGTAGTTCTCTTTGTCTGAAAGCGGCGTCTGCATGTCACGTGCCTGTTTTTTGGAAATGATCCTTTTGCCTTTGTACTTACCCAACTTGCTGTGCATGATCATATAACGGGCAAGATCACCGGCAGATATCTTCATACCACCGGTTGGGGAGAAAACAGGCGTACTGTAGCCCATTTCATAGGCAGCGATCTCTTTGCTCCTGGGAGCATAGGCGGCCGGTGAAGCCATGAATTTTGCAGAATCAACATTGTATTCGTAGATCGTGGCAAAACGGGCTTTATCCAATGAGTCCACACAGTAACCGCCATATAAACCCAGCGGGTCGAGGATATGGTGTTTGATATATTGATCGAACCTTTCGCCGGACAGTTTTTCGATCAGGGTTCCTGCCATATTATAATTCAGGTTACAGTATTGGTAACCGGTTCCGGGGGCATAATCGTTGTACCCTTTTTCCCAGTTGGGATTTTTGTCGGGGTTAATGGCATCCAGCGTAAAATACCCCTGGCTGTCATTGATGGAAGAGCGGTGCGACAGGACCATCCTGAGTGTAATGACCTGGTCCGGGAACTTCGGATTCCTGACCCTGAAACCCACCAGTTTGCCCATATCCTCCTCCAGTGAAACCTTCCCGGCCTCTGCCAGCTGCATCATGGCTGTGGCAGTGAATGATTTGGAGATGGAAGCGATACGGAAGATACAGTCGTCCGTGAGCGGCTCGTTGCTCTCGATATTTTTAAGGCCGAAGGAATGTGTGTAGATAACCCGGTTATTCCTGACCACCGCCACAGATAATCCCGCTACTTTATTTTGTTCCATGATAGTACGGATGGCGGCTTCTGCTTTTTCGGGTTGCGCATATACTGTTTGGGTAGCACATACACCCAAAAACAGCATCGAAAAGAACAGGTAAAATGCAGATCTGGATCTCATAAAAATTAAGGATTTGATGGGTAAGCTATGTAAAAGATATGATTTCAGAAGACGGCCATCAGCCACTCAGCGCCTGAACAACATCAGCACACAGCCGATCAGGGTCAATACCATGACCATTTTGCGGTAACTGGTGTCCCGGATCCTGGCCACCAGCCAGAGACCGGTATAAAAACCCAGTGCCAGCATGGGTAAGAGTACCGCGTCTATCTGTAAACTCTGTGCATTGATGTTTTTCCAGTAAAATACCTGGAAAGGAAGTTTGAACAGGTTCATGAACAGGAAGACCCAGGCAGCCGTGCCGATAAAATCGTTCTTCTGCATGCGCATGGCCAGGAAATACAGGTTAGCGAACGCACCGGCAAGGTTACCGATCATGGTGGTGAACCCTGCCGACACTCCCGTTACCACAGCAAACAAAGGATGTGTGGGCACCCGTTTTGATTTGCGCAACTCCTGCACCAGCACGATCACAATGGTCAGTACAATGATCAGTGCCATCAGCTTACGGAAAACCGCCTCATTCATGTCCTTGCCGAAGTACACACCCAGTAAAACACCCAGCACCATCCAGGGTGTCAGTTTCCAGAAATGCTGCCATTGGGCGTGACGGTGATAATACCATACGGCGGCAATATCTGCTGCGCACAATAACGGCAATACAATACCGGTAGAAGATTTACCCCCGAACACAAAAGCCATCAGGGTCACGCTCAGCATGTCTACCCCCTTCAGGCCGGCTTTACCCAGTCCAATGATAAAAGCCGCCAGCAGGATCATGACCCATTCGGAAAAAGGAAATAAGGAAAAGATGTTCATCTGTTTATAAAGCAACAATTTATCAAATAGTTCCCGTACCGGGGGGCTGTCAATCAGGTTGAAAAATATTTTTGATGGATTTTTCCTGCATATTTCAGTTTACTGTCTATCTTTGTTAACCAAACGGTTAAACTAAATGGTTAACGAAGAGCAAACAACAGAACAACTGATCCTGTCGGCGGCCAAAAAGATCTTCTCCACCCAGGGTAAAGATGGCACGTCGATGCAGGAGATCGCCGATGAAGCCGGCATCAATAAGGCATTGCTGCACTATTATTTCAGGAGTAAGGACCTCTTATTCGAGAAAGTGTTTTTTGCCGAACTGCAGAAGTTCTCTCACATTCTCAAAACGGCGATCGCCTCGGAGGCGCCGCTGTTCGAGAAAATAGAAAAGCTCTGCGAAACTTATATCCGGATGGCGATCGACAACCCCTTTCTTCCGGTATTTGTGATCAGCGAGATCAATAAACAACCTGTGGTATTCATCCATCGGATGTTCGAAAATGACCTGCCCGACTTCCTGAAGTTCAGCATGCAGATAAACCGGGAAGTGGAGCTGGGAAATATCAAACCTATTTTACCACCACACCTGATCATGAATATCCTTGCTATGTGCGTGTTCCCGTTCCTGATGAGGCCCATGTTCGTTCATGGTATGAGGATCGACAAAGACCTCTATGACGAGCTGATGCAGCAAAGGATCAAGGAAGTACCCGCATTCATCATCCAATCAATCAAAAAATAAACCAGTCATGCGTTACACCCTACTGTTTTTTCTGCTGGTTTCGAAAATAGGTTTTTCACAGACCTATACGCTGGAAAAGATCCAGGAGTTGAGTCTCAGCAATTACCCGCTCATTCACCAGAACCAGTTATTGAAACGTACCGAGGCGCTGAACGTGGAGAATATCAAAACACTGTTGCTGCCGCAGGTGACCATTAACGGACAGGCTACCTACCAGTCGGATGTAACGGGTATCAGCGTCCCGAACAACCTGTTCAGGATAGACCCGCTCTCCAAAGACCAGTACAAAGCCACTGCAGAGATACAGCAGACCCTGTACGATGGCGGGCTGAACAAAAAAACCAGGGAGCTCTCGCAATCATCACTCCAGGTAGACCTGTTGAAAAACGAAGTAGAGCTATACAAACTCAGGGAACGGGTAACACAGATCTATTGCAGTATGCTCTATACCGATGCTTTGTTGACCCAGCTGAACTATGTAGCTGCCGACCTGAACAATGGTCTACAGAAAGCAGAGGCCCTGTATAAGAACGGGGTCGTCTTTAAGAACAATGTATTGCAGGTAAAAGCGCAGGTTTTAAAAAACACCCAGCGATCCGAAGAGATCCTTTCGGCAAAAAGATCGCTGCACCATGCGCTGGAGCTGCTGAGCGGACAAAAGCTTGGCGACTCTGCCGTGTTCCTGTTACCGGAGCCGCCGAAACCGCTGGATGACACTAAAGAAGTGACAAGACCGGAGATCTCTCTGTTTGATGCGCAGATGAACAGTATTGACAAACAGACAGGATTGATAGACGCCAGAACCAAACCCAGGATGGGCGCTTTTGTACAGGGCGGTTACGGAAAACCCGGGCTGAACATGCTGAAAAATGAATTTACCTGGTTCTCGCTCACCGGTATCAAACTGCAATGGTCGCTGGGCGGTTTCTATACAGCGAAAAAAGAGAAAAGCATATTACAGCAACAGACCGGTCTCATCAAAAACCAAAAAGAGACCTATCTGCTCAACACCAATATCCAGTTACAACAACAGTTGGATGAGATCGGCAAACTGGAAAAACTGATCGTGTCGGACAAGGAAATGCTTTCCCTCAGGGAGCAGATCAAAAATACTTCGCTGGCACAGCTTACCAACGGTGTCATCAGCACCAACGATTACCTGAAAGAAGTGAACGAATCTGACCTGGCCGGGCAAACACTGATACAACACCAGATACAACTGGTGCAGGCCAAACTGGTATACCAATTATTAAAAGGGAAAATATAAATACATGAAAAAGTACCTACTTGCGGCAATACTGCCGGCACTCTTCAGCTGCGGAAATTCCGATTCTGCATTTGATGCACAAGGCGTGTTCGAGTCGGAAGAAGTCATCGTTTCTGCTGAAGTTCCCGGCAAACTGCTGGCATTTCCTGTGAACGAAGGCGATAGCCTTACGAAGGACCAGGTAGTGGCCTATCTTGACTCTGCCGGTTATATCCTGCAGCGTGCGCAACTGAATGCCACTGTTTCATCCATCAAAGAAAAAACGACAGATGTATCGCCACAGGTGGCTTTGCTGAATAACCAGATACAGGTGCAGCAGACACAGTTAAAGAACCTGTTGTTTGAAAAAGAACGGATAGAGAACCTGTTGAAAAGCGATGCGGCCACCAGGAAACAACTGGACGATATCAATTTCCAGATAGAATCGGCGAACAAACAGATCAAAGTGACCCAACAACAGGTGAATGTGCAGGTTGCCAACGTAAATAATCAGAACAAAGCGGTATTAAGCGAACTGGACCCGGTACAAAAGAAAATAGACCAGGTAGAAGACCTCATTGGCAAGACCCGCGTTCACAATCCGGTAACCGGAACCGTGCTGACCACTTATGCCAGAGAAGGCGAAATGACAGCTGCCGGGAAACCCCTGTACAAGATCGCCAATGTGCAGGAGCTGACCTTACGCATGTATATCACCGGCGATCAATTACCGATGGTCAGGATCGGACAGCAACTGAAAGTGTTCATTGACAGGGGCAAGCGCTCCTATAAAGAATATGCAGGCACCGTATCGGCGATCGCTTCAAAAGCCGAGTTCACGCCCAAGACCATCCAGACTAAAGAAGAAAGGGCCAACCTGGTGTATGCAGTAAAACTGCTGGTAAAAAATGATGGTGACATCAAAATAGGTATGTATGGAGAAGTTCGTTTCTGAGCAACCGGCCATTGTTGTTTCATCGGTAAGCAAATCCTATACAACGGGTAAGACCGTAGTAAAGGCCCTGGACAATATCAGCTTCGAAGTAGAGAGAGGTTCATTGTTCGGTTTGATCGGCCCCGATGGAGCAGGTAAAACAACCTTATTCAGGATACTGACCTCGCTCCTCTTATTTGATAAGGGGCAGGCAATGGTAGATGGGTTTGATGTAATAGCCGATTATAAAACTATCAGGAAAAGGATCGGGTATATGCCAGGTCGTTTTTCTCTATACACGGACCTCACCGTTCAGGAAAACCTGCAATTTTTCGCCAGCATCTTTGAAACAACCATCGAAGAGAACTATGACCTCATCAAAGCCATTTATGCACAGATAGAACCTTTTAAGGACAGGAGAGCCGGAAAATTATCTGGCGGTATGAAACAGAAACTGGCTTTAAGTTGTGCACTGATCCACCGGCCTTCGGTATTGTTCCTGGACGAGCCCACTACGGGTGTGGATGCGGTATCGAGAAAAGAGTTCTGGGACATGCTGAAAACATTGAAACAGGAAGGCATCACCATCCTGGTATCCACCCCTTATATGGATGAAGCGAACCTCTGTGATAAAGTGGCGCTGATACAGGCAGGAACCATACTGGGCATCAACACCCCGGAGAATATCACAGAACAGTTTCCGAAAACCATCTACCGGGTACGGAACGATAATATGCATGCACTGCTGCAGGAAGCTAAACAGTGGGCTTTTACAGAACAGGTATATCCTTTTGGCGAATATCACCATGTGGTGATCAGGCATGGCGTAGCGGAGCCAGTTTTCCCCGCAGAAGTTGAAGCCGGAAAGATCCACCCGGGTATTGAGGACGTTTTCATAGACCTAATGCGAGACCATGAACAGTAAAGCCATCATAGTAGAGAACCTCACCAAAATATTCAATGGTTTCACCGCCGTTGACGGCATCAGTTTTGAAGTGGAGAAAGGTGAGATCTTCGGGTTCCTCGGAGCCAATGGGGCCGGAAAAACAACGGCTATGAAAATGCTGTGCGGACTGTCGATGCCCACCAGCGGCAGCGCCATGGTTGCCGGATTTGATGTATACAAAGAGAACGAATCCATTAAAAAGAATATTGGCTACATGAGCCAGAAATTCTCATTGTATGAAGACCTTACCATTAAAGAGAATATCAGGTTTTATGCAGGCATTTATGGAATACGACCTGAACTGATCACCAGTAAGACCACCCTCTTATTAGAACAGCTTACCCTGGAAAAAGAAGCCAACCTGCTGGTGAAACAATTGCCCCTGGGCTGGAAACAGAAACTGGCTTTTTCCGTAGCGATCTTTCATGACCCACAGATCGTTTTCTTAGACGAGCCCACCGGCGGGGTAGATCCCATTACCAGGCGGGATTTCTGGAACATGATCTACGATGCTGCGGCAAAGGGTATTACCGTATTTGTGACCACACACTATATGGATGAGGCAGAATATTGCGACAGGGTATCCATCATGGTAGACGGCCAGATAGATGCGCTTGATACACCAGGAAATTTAAAAAGCTCTTTCCAGGCAGGCAGCATGGACGAAGTTTTTTTACAGATAGCAAGAAAAGCCAAAAGATCTGAATAACATGAAGCAGTTCTATCATTTCATCATCAAAGAGTTCTATCACATTTTCCGTGACAGGAAAACGCTGCTGATCCTATTGGGCATGCCCATGGCGCAGATCGTGATCTTTGGTTTCGCCCTATCCAATGAGGTGAAAAATGCACATATCACCATCGTTAACCAATCGAATGGTGCCGCTTCCATGAAACTGGTGCAGAAAATTGAGTCCAGCAAATATTTCGAGACCTACAATCAGACCACCCAGACATCGGATATTGAAAAGATGTTCCGGAAAGGCACCATTAAAGTGGCATTGGTGATACCTCCAGATTTCGATAAAACCATTCTTGCCCAGAACAGTTCCCGCTTACAGATCATTTCAGATGCCACCGATCCGAATGTGGCCACCACGCTTACCGCTTATTTATCCATCATTGTGGCCGATTTTCAAAAAGAGCTCAACCAGCCCAACAGCATCCCTTATACCATCAATGTTGAGACCCGCATGATGTATAACCCACAGCTAAAGGGTGCTTATAATTTTGTGCCGGGAGTAATGGCCATGGTGCTGCTGCTGGTCTGTACCCTGATGACTTCCTTAACGGTTGTAAGAGAAAAAGAGCTGGGCAATATGGAGATACTGCTGGCATCACCGGTAAATCCTCTGATCATCATCCTGGCCAAAGCAGTGCCTTACCTGCTGTTATCCATCATCAACATCATCACCATTTTATTGCTGAGTTATTTTGTACTGGAGGTTCCCATAAACGGAAGCCTGGCATTGTTGTTTGCGGTCAGTATCCTGTTTATCCTGGTATCGCTGGCGCTGGGGCTGCTGATCTCATCGGTTACGGATACGCAGAAAGCGGCCATGTTCATTTCACTGATCGTCATGCTCCTGCCAACGGTGATGTTCAGCGGTTTTATTTTTCCTATTGAGAACATGCCTTTACCGCTGCGGGTAATATCGAATATCATTCCTGCCAAGTGGTATTTCATCATCGTAAAATCGGTCATGATCAAGGGACTTGGGTTTAGCCTGATCTGGAAAGAAGTACTGATCCTGACCGGCATGATGCTGTTCTTTTTCACCATGGCCATCAAAAAATTCAAAATCAGGTTGTCATGAGTCCACTGGCATATATTTTACAGAAAGAGTTCAAACAGATCTTCCGCGATCCGGCCATCATCCGGGTCATATTCATCCTGCCCATCATTCAGCTCATCCTATTACCCATGGCCGCAGATTATGAGATCAAGAACATCAATATCGCCATTGTAGACCGGGATCATAGCCCCAGTTCAAACAGGCTCATCCATACCATCACCTCCTCCAACTATTTCAGGCTGGTAGCATACAGCAGTCATTTCAACCAGGCCATGCAGAACATTGATAACGACAGAGCCGACCTGATCCTCGAACTGCCCAGTGGTTTTGAATCTGAATTATATGCGCAGAAGGAAACCAGGGTTTTCCTTGCCGTAAACGCCATCAATGGCGTAAAAGCCAACCTGGGCGCCACCTACCTGAGAAGCATTGTTCAGAATTTCAACAATGATTTCAGGATATCGGTACTTACACCCGGCAGGTTCAACGATCTGCCCGTGATAGAAACCACATCATCCAACTGGTATAACCCAAGAATGAATTATACTTTCTTCATGGTACCCGGCATACTGGTGTTACTGATCACCATGATCGGTCTGAACCTGTCTGCCATCAATATTGTAAGGGAGAAGGAGATCGGTACCATTGAGCAGATCAATGTAACCCCCATCAGGAAAACACATTTCATTCTTGGCAAACTCATTCCTTTCTGGATATTGGGCCTGGTGGTCATTACGATCGGTTTCGCGGTAGCCTGGCTGGTATATGGCATCATTCCATTGGGGTCCTACCTTACCATTTACCTGTTTGCGGCAATATACCTGCTGGCCATTCTCGGTCTGGGTCTGCTCATATCCACCTACGCAGAAAACCAGCAGCAGGCCATGCTGATCTCTTTTTTCCTGCTCATGATCTTCATTCTCATGGGCGGACTCTATACCAGTATTGATAGCATGCCCGAGTGGGCACAATGGGTCACCCGCTTCAATCCTGTTGCCTATTTTATTGAAGTGATGCGGAGGGTGGTATTAAAAGGCAGTGGGTTGGCAGACATCAGGCAACCCATACTGATCATGCTGGGTTTTGCCATCGTCATCAATTACTGGGCGGTGTTGAGTTATCGAAAAAGGTCGTAAGAATCCTCCCATCCATGCTTATCTCTTTTACACTTGGCCTGTTAATGCATCAGCGTGCTTTTGCTTACATTTAAGCGATAAATTAACTGTGTTATGCATTCTGCGCTTCCGGCCACCAAACCGCATTACCTTATTCTCGATGGATTACGTGGCGTGGCCGCTATCCTGGTGGTGATCTTCCATTTGTTTGAAGCATATTATCCCGTACCCGCCAACCATCCTATGCATCATGGTTACCTGGCGGTAGACTTTTTCTTTTTGTTATCCGGATTCGTGATCGGTTATGCCTATGACGACCGTTGGGGCAAGATGAGTACCTGGGAATTCTTCAAGATCCGCCTGGTACGCCTGCATCCCATGGTGGTGATGGGTGCCTTGATCGGTACCATTGGTTTCTGGTTCGATCCGTTCACTACCGGCCACCAGCAACTGAACCTGCTGCAGTTGACAGGCATCATGCTGATGGGCATGACCTTATTACCCGGACCCGATATCCGCGGCTGGGGTGAAACACATCCGCTGAACGGTCCATTCTGGTCGCTGCTGCAGGAATACATTGGCAATATTCTCTACGCTACACTGGTACGAAAGGCGGGCAGGTTTCTATTGTGGACACTCGTCATCACCAGTGCCGCCGTACTGATTTATGTGGCCACCTGGCACGGAGACCTGGCCACCGGATGGGGATACAACACTTTCTGGATCGCGGTGGTACGCATGATGTTTCCCTTTTTTGCCGGATTGTTACTGTTCCGTTCCCGGAAGGTATTCCGACTGCCCATGGCTTTCCCGATCTGTTCCCTGTTACTGATCATTGTATTCTTTTTACCTACTTTCCGGCACAACGGCATCTATGAATCTTTAAGTATCATCCTGATCTTTCCCCTGATCGTTGCCATAGGTGCGGGTGGCAGTGTCAGTGGTAACTGGGCAAAACTGTGTAAGTTTTCCGGCGATATCTCTTACCCCATTTATATTACCCACTACCCGTTTATCTATATCTATACCCTTTGGGTTGCAGAAAAAAAACCAGCACCTGCACAGATCATACCCATCGCTATCGGATTGTTCGTACTGTTTGTACTGCTTGCCTGGTTCTCTTTAAAGTTATATGATGAGCCGGTACGCGCATGGCTGAAAAAGAAATTCCTGCTGAAAAAATAAACTACCCGTTACTTTGCATTTTCCTGAACCCTCGTTGCCAGCAACGGAACCCTTTTTTCATGCCAGCCAAACAATCCCTTCTTTTTACCAGCCTGTTGTGTTGCTTTTTTTCTACCATCACCGCACAGGTAAACGATGGTCTGCCCAGACACAAGAAAAATATTTTTACACTTGCCTTTTACAAGCAACCCGGCAAAGATTCGATGGTAGATTTTGTAGATGGTATTTACCGGGTTTTCATGCCCCATAAAACAAGGGCCTATGATGAGAACCAGGCAGTCACGCATTTTTCTTTTGTTCCTGCTGTAGAATACAGTCTCGCAACCGGATTGGCTGTTTCTGCCAATGCCAGTCTGGTATTACCGGGCAAAACCAATTTCACCAACGCATCTACCATTTCAGGTGAACTGAAGTACACCCAAAATAAACAAATCATCGGACAGCTGGTATCGAATATCTGGTTTCGGAACAATGATTACATACTGAATACGAACTGGTCATACGCCAAATATCCGCAGAAGGATTTTGGCCTGGGGTCCAACAGCGACCTCGCGCGTTTTGACCTGCTGGATTATTCCTATCTGAAGATGCACCAGTCGCTCGTAAGACGGATCTTCCCAAATTTTTATGTGGGGCCGGGCATCGTCATAGATCATCACTGGAACATCACGGATACCACCACACTTAACAAACCTCTTACAGGATTCACCCAATATGGTTTTACCCCTTCGGCTACTTCAGTAGGACTTTCTCTGAACCTGCTGTACGACACACGAAAAAGCATTGTGAACCCTGTTGCCAAAAGCAGTTATCTCAATATAATTTACCGGGATAACCTAATCGGCATGGGAAGCAATCAACATTGGCAAAACCTGGTCATTGATGCCAGGAAATATATCGGCTTCCCTAAGAACAGTAAAAACATACTGGCTTTCTGGACCTATGATGTACTTACATTGCAGGGCAGGCCGCCATACCTGCATTTGCCGGCAACCGCATCTGATGTTTTCAGCAATACGGGCCGCGGTTATATACAGGGCCGGTTCCGTGGCGATAAATGGTTGTTTGCTGAATCGGAATACCGTTTTGGCATTACCGAGAACGGCTTCCTCGGCGCAGTGGTATTTGCC
This sequence comes from Bacteroidota bacterium, assembly GCA_016183765.1. Lineage (GTDB taxonomy): Bacteria > Bacteroidota > Bacteroidia > Chitinophagales > Chitinophagaceae > Sediminibacterium. The sequence continues at coordinate 464,883 of JACPEA010000011.1, read as the reverse complement.
AATATGCAAACGGTTTCGGAACAACCCGGCAAAAACATACAGGGGTTAAGACCCGGTTATGGAGCAGGTATCCGCATCAAACTGAACAAACACGCCAACACCAATATTGCCCTTGATTATGGTTTCGGGCAGGGCGGATCACATGGTCTGTTCATGAATTTAGGGGAAGTGTTTTAAGCAGGCTTAACTGTTAAATAATAATAACTTTAGGTACATGAAAAAGATCTCACGTACCGTCTGGATATTATCTTTCGTGAGCCTGTTCACAGATGTGGCCAGTGAAATGCTGTATCCCATCATGCCCATCTACCTTACCTCCATCGGGTTTTCTGTTGTACTGATCGGATTACTGGAAGGAATTGCCGAAGCCACCACGGGTTTAAGCAAAGGGTATTTCGGGCAGCTGTCAGACCGATCCCATAAAAGAACCCCTTTCATACAAATCGGCTACGCGTTCAGTGCCATATCCAAACCCATGATGGCCATGTTTGTGTTTCCGCTATGGGTGTTTTTTGCCAGGGCCACAGACCGGCTGGGCAAAGGGATCAGAACCGGCGCCAGGGATGCCATGCTGTCGGACGAATCCACCCCTGCCACGAAAGGACAGATCTTTGGTTTTCATCGTGCGCTTGATACTTTGGGTGCAGCTATTGGTCCGTCCCTGGCGCTGCTGTACCTGTATTTCTACCCGGGTAATTACCGGATATTATTCCTGGTAGCTTTCATACCCGGCATACTGGCGCTCGGCACTTCGCTGTTTTTAAAGGATAAAAAAAGAATGGTTGAAAAAGCGGCAGCTAAACCCGTGAAGTTCTTTTCATTCCTTACTTACTGGAAACAAAGTCCATCCGGTTATAAAAAAGTGGTGATCGGGTTACTGTTTTTTTCTCTGTTCAACAGTTCCGATGTTTTTTTATTGCTCAAAGTAAAAGAATCGGTGAATGATGATTCCCTGGTTATTGGCGTCTATATTTTTTATAACCTGATCTATGCGCTATTCGCTTATCCATTGGGGATTATTGCTGATAAGATCGGCCTAAGAACGATGCTCCTGATTGGCTTTACCCTGTTTGCCCTTATGTATGCGGGTATGTCTGTAACAAACAACCTCTACCTGTTTTTTGGCCTGTTTATCCTATATGGGATCTATGCTGCCGCCACGGAAGGTGTGGCAAAAGCCTGGATCTCCAACATGGTAAGCAGCAGGGATACCGCATCCGCCATTGGCACTTTCGCGGGCTTTCAGAGTATCTGCATGATGCTGTCCAGCTCATTGGCCGGTATTCTCTGGTATCGTTTTGGTTCTTCGGTGGCATTGCTGGTGCCTGCGTTGGCCGCGATGATCGTAATTATCTATTTCCTGCTCATCGGCAGGATCAAAACACATGAAACAGCGCCGATCCCTGTACCTGATCCCAAGTCAGGCATGTAATTCATTCACTGTTAAGGAATTTTATCACAGATATGACCCTGGTCATATTATCTGCCATGGCAGGTTTTATCTTTGTCTCTGAAATCAGCCTGTTATTTTGAAACAGTTTGCCGTTATATGGATCCTTCTTTCACTGCTGGCCAGTAACTATTCCAAAATGCTGTACTATGCCGATTACCAGTTTAACCGGGAGGTTTACCTGAAGAACTGTATCAACAAGGCAAAACCCAAACTGAAATGTAATGGTCACTGCCAGTTACAGAAGAAACTGGATCAGGACAGCAGCACACAAGACAAACAGGCGCCCGAAAGAAAAACGGGATTTACCGAAGAAGTGATCAGTTCAAAAAGCTTTTTTGCCACAGTCTGTTCACCAACCATTTCTCACACAACAATATACACCCACAGGAATATCAATACCACCATTGATGTATCGTTGAATCTGTTTCACCCCCCACAGGCAGCCTGATCATAACTGCCCATTCTTGTCCTCTGCTCCGCAGATCTGTTATCTATTAAACAAACATCATGAAAACGAATTTCACAAGCCTCTTTGTGGGGGTGCTTGCACTGTTATTGTATACCCAAACAGCTTCCGCACAAAATAATAATTTCAACGATTCAACGGTTGAAACCCTCAGTCCCGTTAGTGTATATGCCCTGAAAGGCAAACCCACCCATAAATCCCTGAAACTGACACATGCCGACTGGGTAAAACATGATGCCGGTGAAGTGCTGTTGCAGATACCTGGTTTTTCTTCGATCCGGAAAAGCGGCGATTTTGGATTTGATCCCGTATTCCGTGGTTTCAAGTGGGAGCAGGTAAGCATCCTCAACGATGGCGGACTGACCGCACATGCCGCCTGTCCCAACCGGATGGACCCGCCCAGCAGCCAGGTCATGATCAACCAGGTAGAAAAGATCGAAGTGATCAAAGGACCACACAATTTTCGTTTTGGACCCGCTACAGGTGCAGTGGTCAATTTCAAAACAGCAGAACCTGTATTCAGTTCACAAAAAGAAATGTTCGGCAGGATCAATATCGGTGGTGAATCCAACGGAGACATCTTCCGGACAGAAGGACAGATCGGAATGAGGGGGAAAAATACACAAGTGTCATTGGCTGGTTCGTATTCCAACGGACGGGATTATAAAGATGGCAACGGCACCATCATTCCCGCTGTATTCAATCGCGGCGCTATCAACCTGAATGCAGCTTACCAGGTGAAACAAAACCAGGTGGCTTCTATTAACATCACCCGGAATTTTGCGCGCAACACTTCTTTCCCCACATTGATGATGGATCTGTTAAGCGATGATACCTGGATGATCCAGGGAAAGTACCAGATAAGATCGACCAACAGATGGTACAGCCAGTGGAACACACAGGTATTTACTTCCTTTGTTGACCACCAGATGGGCAATGGTTTACGTCCGGCTTCTGCCACCATGTTAAGTCATGTGTTCTCCAATACCCAGACCTCCGGCGGCAAGACAGAGTTCCAGATCAAAAAAAATAACCAGGCCCTCTACCTGGGTGCCGACCTGAAATATGAATATGCCAATGGCAACCGTACCCGGACCATGATCACCGGTATGATGGCGGGTAAAACCTTTACAGACACTTTGTGGCAAAAAGCTTCCCTGTTGCATACCGGCTTTTTTGGCCACTTTGACAAGACCATCGGAAAATATGAATTCACCCTTTCTTCCAGGTTAGACCTGGTTCATGCAAAACCCAATGCAGTAAGCACCAAATACGCCGGCACCAATACCAAGCTGGAAACAGCTGATCTGAACCCCAGCATCAGTGCCGGTATCAACCGCATTTTCTCCAGATCCTTCCAGGCCGGATTATGGCTGGGACGGGGCGTGAGAAGTGCCAGTATCACGGAAAAATTCATCAATTTCATTCCTGTTGGGCTGGATGCCTATGAAGTAGTGGGCAATGCACAACTGAAACCCGAAGCCAATACGCAACTGGATCTGATACTGGCTTATAAAAACCAATCTACCAGTCTGCAGGTGACCCTCTTTGCATCTTCCGTGCAGAACTTCATCAGTTCGGTGGTTGATCCTACCCTAAAACCAGTGGTGTCAACAGCACCGGGCGTAAGAAGGTTTATCAATATCAGTAATGCGCGGTTGACAGGTTTTGAATTTCATTGGGGGCAGCAGGTTGGCAGCCGTATCCGTAATGAGCTCAGCGCTACTTATACCAGGGGACAAAACAGGGAGTTGGACCAGCCACTGCCCGAGATCAACCCTTTTGAACTCAGGAATAAACTGCAGGCTGATCTGTATAAAAATAAGATCACCGGTTATATCAGCCTTCGTCATTCGTTTGAACAGAACCGGGTTTCCACTGCATTCAATGAAAAAACTACGGCAGCATTTACAGTTACTGACCTGGGACTGAATATCAGGCCGGCAGCAAAACTGCAGTTCACATTGGCTGTTCAGAACCTGTTCAACCAAACATATAAAGAACACCTGAGTCGCTATATCAGTTCCACCCTGCCGCTGAACTCACCGGGCAGAAGCTGGGTGATGATGGCTTCTTACCAGTTTTGAGTTGTCTTTTCCTGTTATCTGAAAGCAGGCCTTATGGCCTGTTTTCTTTTACCGGTCTCTCTACAAGACAACCGGTCAGACGCTGTTATGCAAAGCCCCGTTTATCACTTATCTGTTGAAAAAGCAGTAACTTTTACCATCGGTTCAACATGCATAGCAAAATAGAACGATATTATCTTCAACGGGAGAAAAACATTCTTCAGCACCTGAGCGAATTTGAGACCGGCATCAATGAGGAGGGATTGCATCGTTTCAGGATTGAATTAAAAAAATTGCGGGGCCTTCTCCGTTTTTTACAGGAGGTATACGGAAAACAGGAAATGAAAAAGATCAGGAAATCCGTTGACACTGTTTTCCAGGAAGCCGGCTCCCTGCGCGAGCAGCAGTTACTTTTACTATGGCTGCACAAAAACAAGCTGGGTAAACTGGAGAAAGAATACGCAGACCAACATCCCTTACCCGAGATCTCCGGCGCATTACAAAAGATCCTGAAAACAATACGAAAAAAACTTTCAACAGTACTGGAACAGAACCGGGAACTGGTAGCAGCAACAACACAAAGCATTCCGGAAGAATATTCAGTCAAACTCAAACACAGGATTGAAAAAAGACTGTCACAAAAACCTGCAGAGGCCGAATGGCACGAATTACGTAAACTGCTCAAACAGTGGCTCTATTCCGTGAACTGGATCGAAAAACAAAGATCTACCAGTCTTAGCCGGTTCTACCGATTCAGTGATCAGTTGCAGGAAACCATTGGCAACTGGCATGATGCCATACACGTACATATTACCCTGCTGACCATGAAGGGTCACTTACCCAAAGACCCGAAAGTTCAAAAAGACCATGCTGCCGCCTTACAAAAGATAGCTGCCACCATCAAACAAACAGCGGCTGCGGTACAACAGCTTCTCGAACATCCGGGCCCTGCAGGTAAACGATCACTACCAGCGGTCCATTCATAATTTTTCAAATCTCGCCTGGAAGAAACGCAGGTATTTGGGCTCATAGATCATCTTAAGTCCTTTGATCTTGTTTCTCCGTTCATATACCCTTGCAGCAGATTCCGCTATCACATCCATGTGTGCCTGGGTGTATACACGGCGGGGTATGGTGAACCTTACCAATTCCAGTTTGGGATAGTAGTTCTCCCCATTGGCTTTTCTGCCAGCCGATACAACACCTCTCTCCATTGTTCTCACACCGGAATCAAGGTACATTTCTGCGGCCAGTGTCTGTGCAGGGAAGTGGTCCTGCGGAATATGTGGCAGGAATTTTTTGGCGTCCACAAATATGCCATGTCCGCCGATCGGTTTGACGATCGGCACATCGTATCCGATCATTTTTTCTCCCAGGTAGATCACCTGGCCGATACGGGCCTTGATATGTTCATCACTCACACTCTCGCGGATACCTATGGCCATGGCTTCCATATCCCTGCCAGCCAGTCCGCCATACGTGTGCAGGCCTTCATATACCACCACCATATTGCGGGCTTCCTCAAAAACATCCCAATCATTCACCGCCAGGAAACCGCCGATATTCACCAGCGCATCTTTTTTGGCGCTCATGGTGGCACCGTCGGTATAGGAACAGATCTCTTTTACAATGGATTTGATGGACCGGTCTGCATAGCCTTTCTCTTTCTGCTGGATGAAATAGGCGTTCTCTGCCACACGTGTCATATCATGGATCACTTTGATGCCATGTTTTTTGGTAAGTGCCCGCAGTTCTTTCAGGTTTTTCATGCTGATGGGTTGTCCACCTGCCATATTCACGCTGGTGGCCATGCTTACATACGGGATCTTTTTAGCTCCGTGTTTTTTGATCAGCAGTTTCAATTTATCGAGATCAATATTGCCTTTGAACGGGAATTCATTTTCCGGGTCATGTGCCTCATCGATGATCACGTCCTCAAACTTACCCCCCGCCAGTTCCTGGTGCAGGCGCGTAGTGGTGAAATACATGTTACCCGGAACGATATCTCCTTTTTTGATCAGGATCTTCGACAGGATATTTTCCGCACCGCGGCCCTGGTGCGTGGGGACCAGGTATTTATAACCATATACATCCCGCACCACTTCTTCGAGGTGATAAAAATTACTGCTGCCGGCATAGGCTTCATCGCCCAGCATCATACCTGCCCATTGGCGGTCGCTCATGGCAGAAGTGCCACTGTCTGTCAGCAGGTCGATATACACATCTTCGGAACGGAGTAAAAATGTATTGTATCCAGCCTCTTTCATGGCTTTTTTACGCTGGTCGGCTGTTGTCATCTTCAACAGCTCCACCATTTTTATCTTATAGGGTTCAGCCCAGCTTTGTTTGATCTTTTTCATATAACAGCATTTTAATTATTGAATGGGTTTGAGTTTAGCGGTAAAATGGCGCAACATCGGTGCTTCTTCCGTAATAGCAAGTCCTTTGATCTTCTCTTTTTCGCAGAACACTTCTATGATCACTTCGGCCACATAGTCTATATGGCTTTGCGTATACACCCTTCTGGGTATGGCCAGCCGGACCAGCTCCAGTTGTGCAGGCACCAGTTTTTTATCAGCATCATATTTACCGAACATCAAGGAGCCTATCTCTACGCTACGGATACCACCATGTACATACAAAGCCCCTACCAATGCCTGGCCGGGATACTGATCGACCGGGATATGTGGCAGAAATTCTTTGGCATCGAGGTAAATGGCATGTCCGCCGGCTGGCTGCATCACGGGTACGCCTGCGGCGATGAGTTTGTTGCAGAGGTATTCGGTACTGCGGATACGGTATTGCAGGTAGTGTTCGTCCATCACTTCGGTCAACCCGATGGCAATGGCTTCCAGGTCGCGGCCGGCCAGGCCGCCATAGGTAGGAAAACCTTCCGTCATGATCATCATATTGCGGCATTGCTGTGCCAACGCTTCATTGTGCATGGCCAGGAAACCGCCGATATTGGCGAACGCATCTTTTTTGGCGCTCATGGTGCAGCCGTCTGCATAAGAGAACATTTCACGTACAATTGCAGGAATGGTCTTATCGGAATAACCTGTTTCACGCTGTTTGATGAAATAGGCGTTCTCCGCAAAACGGCAGGCGTCGATAAAAAGCGGGATCCCATTTGCCTGGCAGATGCGGTGCACTTCGCGGATATTCTGCATACTCACGGGTTGTCCGCCGCCGGAATTATTGGTCACCGTGATCACGCACAACGGGATCTGGGCAGCCCCTTTTTCCTGTATGAATCTTTGCAGGGCAACCGTATCCATATTGCCTTTGAATGGCGCCGGTATGGATGGATGTTTGCCTTCTTCACAAACCAGGTCTATACCTTCAGCCCCCGAGTATTCAATATTGGCGCGGGTGGTATCGAACAGGGTGTTGCTTACCATATATTTTCCTTTACCACCAAGTATACTGAACAGGATCTTTTCAGCGGCCCTTCCCTGGTGAGTAGGAATTACGAGGGGCAGGCCCGTGATATCCTGTATCGTTTTTTCGAAATGAAAGAAACTGGTACTGCCCGCATAGGACTCATCGCCCTGCATCATGCCGGCCCACTGGTTACTGCTCATGGCGCTGGTGCCGCTGTCGGTAAGCAGGTCTATCAGCACCTGGTCGGCATGAATCAGGAATGGATTGTAAAAAGCCTGCTGCAGGATATGGGCTCGTTCTTCTTTGGTAGTGAAATAGATGGGCTCCACGGATTTGATCCGGAAAGGTTCAATGATCGTTTTCATATGTATCGTTTAAATGGTGTGCCTGCCGTAATAAGCAGGCAGACATCAATTACCCGCTACAACAAACAGAAGCTGTAAGGCAATAGCGGTGATCTATCCATATTCAGAGAAAGACAGTGAAGTATTTTCGGGTGCAATTCACTGCAAGAGAGTGTGCATTCAGGAAGGACGGCTGATGATATTTTTCCAGAGTTGCATAGTGTAAAGTTCCGCAATTTTTGATAATAAAAAATTTTATCTGGTTGTACGGCAGGGTATTGCAGGGTTAAGATTTTTAGGCTGGAAGCCTTAGGATAGGCGTCACTCGGCGGAGCCGAGCGACTGCTCTGAAAAAATTTAGATGCATTTGACCTGGGCGTATAGACCAAGGCACAAAAAAGCCCGCAAAATAGTTTCTGCGGGCTCTATAAAGCAAACAAAGATCAGTGTGAATCCCGGGTGACCTGGCTGCCCGAACCTCCTTTCAGAAAGTCCATATCGGCTCCCAGGTGTGCCTGTTCCACATGTGTCTGGTAAAGATGTACATAACCCCTGGTTTCCATTTTTTCTTTGAGCTGCCAGCCGGCTTTCCGTTTTGCAAGTTCTTCATCAGTTACAGCCAGTTCCAGCTTGCGGTTTGCCACATCCAGGTGAATGGTATCACCATTCTGAACCAGTGCCAAGGGGCCACCTACGGCTGCTTCGGGGGATACATGCAGGACCACCGTTCCAAAACCGGTCCCGCTCATTCTTCCGTCTGAGATGCGGACCAGGTCTGTAACCCCTTTCTCCAGTAATTTTTTGGGGAGGGCCATATTACCCACTTCGGCCATGCCGGGGTAACCTTTGGGTCCCACATTCTTTAATACCATGATGCTATTGGCATCTATCTCGAGAGCCGGATCATCGATCCGTGCATGATAGTCTTCAATATTTTCAAATACGACCGCTTTGCCGGAATGCTGCAGCAGGTTGGCGCTGGCAGCAGAGGGTTTGATGACCGCACCATTGGGAGCCAGGTTACCTTTCACCACGATGATACCGGATTCTGGCTTGAACGGGTCAGACAGGGTACTGATGATAGTCCTGTCGTACACTTCTGCCTTACTGCAGTTCTCACCCATGGTCTTACCGTTCACCGTAACGGCATCGGTATGTATGACCGAAGACATTTCCCTGATCACGGCGGGCAAACCGCCCGAGTAGTAGAGGTCTTCCATATAATTCTCTCCGGAAGGTTGTATGTTGGCCAGTAAGGGTATGCCTTGTGAGTGTTTGTCAAAATCATCCAGGCAGAGGTCTACCCCGATCCTTCCCGCGATGGCCAGTAAGTGGATCACAAAATTGGTGGAGCCGCCGATGGCCGCATTCACTTTGATGGCATTTTCGAAGGCTTTACGGGTAAGTATTTTGGAAAGCGTAAGGTCTTCTTTCACCATCTCCACAATTCTGCGTCCCGATAACTGGGAGAGTACTTTTCTGCGGGCATCAGCTGCCGGGATGGAAGCATTGTTGGGTAAGGATAATCCGAGCGCTTCCACCATCACAGCCATGGTGGAAGCTGTACCCATTACCGCACAATGACCCTGGGTACGGGCCATGCAGGCTTCGGCTTCTACAAATTCTTCCTGGGTGATCTGACCCAGTTTATGGGCCACATCAAAACGCCATACATCGGATGTGCCGATATCTTTCCCTTTCCAGTGACCTTTTAACATCGGTCCTCCGGAGATCACCAGTGTGGGAATATCCACGCTGCAGGCACCCATCACCAGTGAGGGAGTGGTTTTATCGCAGCCGCAAAGCAATACCACACCATCCACCGGGTTGGCGCGGATGGATTCTTCCACATCCATGCTCACCAGGTTGCGGTATAACATGGCTGTTGGTTTTACCAGGGTTTCGCCCAGCGACATCACCGGAAATTCCACCGGGAAACCGCCGGCTTCCAGCACTCCTTTTTTAACGGCTTCTGCCAGGTCGCGGAAATGCGCATTGCAGGGGGTGAGCTCACTCCAGGTATTACAGATACCTATCACAGGTTTACCTTCAAACATATCCTGGGGTATGCCCTGGTTCTTCATCCAGGCACGGTAAATAAAGCCTTCTTTACCCTTACGGCCAAACCAGTTACGGCTTCTGAGTTGCTGCTCTTTCATGATTGCAGTTTCGGTATAGTTGGGATAATGGCGCGGCGTTCCGCTATAGGTTCTCTTCCCGAAAATAACTTTTATTTTCCGGAATCATTGAATATGAAAATGTTAGACTGTTCCACACACTTGATCAGTATCTGCAAAGACCCAATATTTCAATTTCCTGTTTTCGTAAAGCAATTTTCCCGATTGCGGGAGATGCCGACAGGGCGCGAAAATACCTTCGCACCCTAAAACCAACCTATGTTTGTAAGATTTATAACTGTTTCACTATTTGTTTCATTGATTATCAATGTTCAGGCGCAATCATCCCATAAAATAAAAACTACGGATAGCTTTTCTGTCAGGCTTAATAACCTGCCCGATATCACCGTAGTAGGCCGCAACAGCAAAAGCGATATTCAGCAGATGCCCGAGATCGTGGGCACTTCCATCTATGCAGGCAAAAAGAACTCGCTGGTAGTACTGGATAATGTACAGGGAAATGTGGTTACCAATAACATGCGCCAGGTACTGGCCAAAGTGCCCGGCATCCATATCTGGGAAAGCGATCCCAGTGGTATCCAGATCGGTATTGCTGCGCGTGGACTGAGTCCCAACCGCAGTTGGGAGTTCAATGTGCGCCAGAATGGTTATGATATTGCCGCCGATCCTTTCGGTTATCCTGAAGCTTATTATAACCCACAGTTACAGGGGGTTCAGCGCGTAGAGATCATTCGCGGGCAGGGCTCGCTGCAGTACGGGCCACAGTTCGGCGGTATGGTAAATTACATTCTCCGCAATGGAAGTGAGATCAATAAACCCTTTGAATTTGAAACGCAACAGACCGTGGGCAGCAATGCTTTGTTCAACTCTTACAATGCCATTGGGGGTAAAAAAGGCAAGATCCATTATTACACTTTCTTTGATCACCGCAACGGGAACGGATGGAGAGAAAACAGCCGGTATTCCACAGATGCGGGTTATGGCACTTTTACCTACTACCTCACACCTAAACTCTCTTTGACCGCCGAAATCATGCGTTCACATATCCGCAGCCAGCAGGCCGGTGGTTTAACAGACGTACAGTTCAGCCAGGATGCACAACAAAGTCTGCGTGCCCGTAACTGGTTTGATATCCTGTGCACCACCCCTGTCCTGATCGCCAATTACCAGATCAGTGAAACCACCCGCTGGAATACCAAACTGTTTGCCACCATCGGCGACAGGAACAGTGTGGGCTTTACTCCGGCCATCACGGTGAAAGACAGCATCAATGCCGCAACACAGAATTACAATAACCGGGTACTGAGTGCAGACAGGTACCGGAACTATGCACTGGAGAGCAGGATCATTACCGATTACCTGCTGGGAAATAGGAAGAACACATTCTCTGCAGGTATCCGTTTATACACAGGAAGTACTTTTCGCCAGTCGAATGGCAAAGGAAGTACCGGCAGCAATTACGATATGCGCTCCACAAATATCTATCCTACGGATATCCGTTTCGACTCCCGTAATGCAGCAGCGTTCGCAGAAAATATTTTCCGCATTACCGATCAATTGCTGCTGATACCCGGCATCCGTTACGAATGGCTGGAAGGCACTGCAGCGGGGCGTAATGGATTTAGCAGCGCCGGCACAGCCATAGAATTACAGAATATTAAAAGAAGCCGTAGCTTTTTACTGGCAGGTATTGGCAGTGAATTCCATATTAGCAAGGGAACAGAACTGTACGCCAACTATTCACAGGCATACCGGCCCATCCAGTTTGCCAACCTGCAGGCGCCACCTTCAACCGATGTGGTGGACCCCAATCTAAGCGATGCCAAAGGGTACAATTTTGACCTGGGCTACCGTGGGAAGGTCAAAAATTTCCTGCAGTTTGATATAAGCGTCTATTACCTCGATTACCAGAACCGTATCGGAACCATTACGCCGGCCGGTGCCACCTATCGCCTCATCACCAATGTGGGCAACAGTACCAGCAAGGGTTTTGAAGGCTTTGTGGAATTCAATCCCATCAAGGCATTTACACCCAGCAATACAACCGATATCCTGTTATTCGCTTCGTACAGTTATACCGATGCCCGTTACAGCAATGACCATAAAGATGCGGCCACCAAGGGCAAACAGGTAGAGAACGCACCCAGGAATATCCTTCGTTTTGGTATTTCTGCAGGTTACAAATCATTCCTGCTGACAGGACAGGTAAGTTATAGCGACAAAACATTCAGTGACGCGAATAATACGGTTACCCCAACCGCTAACGCGCAGAATGGTTTGATCCCTTCTTATACCATTACCGACCTCACCGCTACTTATAAATTATCGAAAGACCTTTCTATCAAATCAGGCATCAACAACCTGTTCGATACCAGGTATTTTACCCGGAGAGCGGGTGGTTACCCCGGACCCGGTGTGCTGCCGGGAGATGGAAGGACCTTTTTTATCTCTGTTGGAGCTAAACTCTAGATTTGCAAAAGAAAGAGGCCTTCGGGCCTCTTTTAATTTTCTACCTCTACCACCATTTCAATTTCTACCGCCATATTAAAGGGTAAGGATGCCATACCTACGGCACTGCGCGCATGTTTACCCGCATCGCCGAATACCGCTACCATCAGGTCGGAGAAACCATTGATCACTTTGGGCTGATCGGTAAAACTTTCTATCCCGTTCACCATACCCAATACTTTTACGATACGTTTTACTTTGCCCAGGTCGCTCACTGCAGCTTGTAAGGTGGCCAACAATGAAATACCGGTGAGTTTGGCTGCCGCATAACCTTCCTCAATACTCAGGTCCTTACCTAACTTCCCGGTAATATACCCTCCCCTGGTTTTGTCTTCAGGGCCATGGCCCGACAGGAAAACCAGGTTACCGGTACGAACAAACTTCACATAGTTGGCCACAGGGGTACCAACAGCCGGCAAAACGATACCCATTTGCTTCAACCTGGACTCAGGGGTTTGGGCTTGGGATACCTGCGCTGCCAACAGCAGCAAGAAGATGATCAGTGTATTTTTCATATGAGGCGAATTGCAGGATAAATGGGAAAACCATCAGTGTACTATTCCTGTACATTTATACATCTTTCTCATCAAACGACAACACCAGCGTAGAAAGGGATGTCTGCACTTTACGGCAACGCACACCGGCTCTTTCCAGCATCAGCCTGGATGCTTTTGCAGGGTCTGTACTTTCGTATTTGTCCGACAGGTAGATCACTTCTGTGATCCCCGCCTGGATAATGGCTTTGGTACATTCATTACACGGGAACAAGGCTGTATATATTTTACAGCCCCGCAGGTCCATGCCGATATTGTTGAGAATGGCATTCAGTTCTGCATGGCAGACATAAGGATATTTGGTATCCAGGAATTCGCCCTGTTTGGACCAGGGGAACTCATCATCGCTGCATCCCAGCGGCAGGCCATTGTAACCGGCGCCAACGATCTTGTTTTTATCGTTCACGATACAGGCGCCCACCTGTGTACTCGGATCCTTACTTCTGCAGGCCGACAACAGGGCCACACCCATAAAATATTCATCCCAGCTGATATAGTCTTGTCTCTTTTCCACAATGGCAGGTATTGATAAAGTTGATTATTCCCGCATCGGCGTTGTGGCGGAATTCCGCGATCCGTCAGCCACCATAACGCCAACGCAATGTTATTGGCTGCAGGCATTCTAAAATAGTAAGCCCTTTTATATAGTCTTTACCCTTTTCAATATTGCTATTACAAAATGGTTCAAAGACTTTTATTTAAAATGTCTGCTTTGTCCGGAAATTTATTTAGTAAGTGTTCTTTTATCCGATTTGATTTAACTAAGCGAACAAATGTTGGTGTGTCAATATCAATGCCTCGGGAACAACGATCATTTACCGTCTGTTTAGTAACTTTTAGGGTACTTGCAACTTCTTTAAAGGCTTCTGTATGATTGACCCCTTTTTTCATTAGATTAATTACAGGAATTAAATAATCTGTAATGTAGTCCCTATAATGAATATTACTTACCACCTTAATTTGTTTTACGTGTCCTTGGATATGTCGTACTGCTTGCAGCCACCACGAATGTAGGATAAAATATTGCTCCTATAAGGACCTGTTGCTTACAAGAGGCCTTTCTTGAAAAGTCCGGCAGCATGGTTCGCCGCCCTCGCGGTTAATGCCATGTATAAGATGGATGGACTCTGGTTACCGGTGCTTGTCATACAGGCTCCATCGGTCACAAATACATTCTGGCAATGGTGTAGTTGGTTCCACTCGTTCAGCAGGGAAGTGGAAGGATCTTTACCCATGCGGCAGCCACCCATTTCGTGTATATCGAGTCCGGGTGGCTGGTGATTGTCGTTAGCCACAATATCATACACCCCCGCCTTCGTAAACATGGCGGTGGTCTGCTCTATGAAATCTTTTACCATTTTATCATCGTTCTCATCATACCCGACCGACACCACCAGCTGCGGGATGCCGTAAGGATCGGTCTTGTCTTTACTCAACCGCACCTGGTTCTCTGCTTTCGGAATGGTCTCTCCCTGCAGATAAGCATATACATGCCAGCCGCCTGGTTCCTGCATGGCTTCTTTAAAAGCTGCACCAATGGTCTCCGGACTGGTAGTGGTATCGAACTTTTCCCGATAGGCACCTGCAAACGTGGTATACCCACCCACAAAATCCGTATCCTTTTTATCCAGGTTACGGTAGTTGGCAATAATGGTTTCTGTTGGATTGCGTCCATAAAAATAACGGTCCCGATAGCCATCAATACGCCCGTTGAGATAGGCTCGGTAATTATGGTGGCAGATATACTTGCCCAGTAAACCGGAATCATTACCCAGTCCATTGGGGAAACGACCGGAGACCGAGTTCAGCAGGATGAGGTTTGTGTTCAAGGCTGAGGCATTGACAAAAATGATGCGGGCACTGTATTCGGTCACAGCTTTGGTATGCGCATCGATCACGCGGACCGACCTGGCTTTCTTCTGTGTTTCATCGTAGCGAATGGAATGTACCACGGCATCGGTCAGTATGGTAAGCTTACCTGTTTTGGCGGCCCAGGGTATGGTAGATGATACGGAACTGAAATAACCACCCAGCGGGCATCCCCGCATACAAAGGTTTCGCGATAAACATTGTGCCCGTCCCTGCTCCAGGTGTATCGGTTGTGGTTCTGTAATATGCGCCCAACGGGCATGTACCAGGTGCCGGCCAAACTCTTTATGCAATACTTCTTTCAGGTGCGCCTCCACACAGTTCAGTTCAAAGGGCGGCAGAAACTCACCGTCTGGCATGGAGGCAATACCGTCCCTGTTGCCGCAGACGCCAATGAACCGCTCTACATGCGAGTACCAGTCGGCCACATCTTTGTAACGGATGGGCCAGTCAAAACCGTAGCCAAACCGTTGCGGGCCAGTGAATTCATAATCGCTCCAGCGCTGGCAGGCCCTTCCCCAGGTAAGCGATTTACCCCCTAACTGGTAACCACGTATCCAGTCGAACGGCTTTTCCTGTATATAGGGTTGAATGGAGTCTTCTATGAAAAAATGCGCATTGTCTTCTCCAAAACCGGCCGAACGGGTGATCAGCGGATTCTTTTTCCGGAATGCCTGCGTGATGTTTCCCCTGTGCGGCAATTCCCAGGGTGCTTTGTTGGCAGTGGGGTAGTCTTTGATATGCTCCACTTTCCTGCCCCGCTCTATCAGTAATGTTCGCAAACCTTTTTCACAGAGTTCCTTGGCAGCCCAGCCACCGCTGATACCCGAGCCGATCACGATCGCATCGTATGTGTTCTGATTGTCTGGCATAACTCAACAGAAGTGGTTGACGCTTCCTGACAACAAGGTAAAAAAAAACAGGTAAAAATCCTTTTTACCTGTTTTATCAACCAAAACCCAGTCGTTACTTGTTGTCCGACAGTCTGATCGTCGTTTTTTTCTGGTTGTAATGATCTGCCCGCTGCTCGGCCGTATCGTCCATTTCCGGGCCTTTCAGGATCTTTTTCCAGTCAAGGGTGCGCTGGTATTTTTTCATCGCTTTCTCTGTATCAAAGATCCTTTCATCATGTTTCTCCAGCGTATAGGGTGTATAGTCAGGTTTGCCGGTAAAGAAATCCTGCAGCAGCGATGCCGTTGCATCATACTGGTTCACATAGGGTACACCCAGGATATTATAGATCGTTTTAAGAATGGAGCCGAAGTTGGCATGCGTGTTACTTACATGACCGCGTTTGACATACGGACCGGCCATCATCAGCACGGAACGGTGCGCATCTATATGATCCACCCCACCCTGCGGATCATCTTCGGTGATGATCACCAGCATGTTCTTCCAGTAGCGGGTTCTGGAAAGAAAATGCAGGATACGGCCCACCGCCAGGTCATTGTCTGCAATAAAGGAATGACGGGAACTATAGCCATCCTCCGGTCTTGCACCAGCAGTATGATCATTCGGCACCTGCATGGTGATCAGCGAGGGCAGTTTCTCTTTTCCTTTGATCCAGCGGCGGGTGAACTCGTTCTCAAACTGATCCATCCGGTATTGATCGGGGATATTGGTGTTATAACCGGGGTAGCTGGTACTGGTTCTTGTATACAATGCTTTCTGCATAGGCACCATCACACCATGAGCGGCGCCAGTGGCGGTATCGTACCACTCTTCGCGCACATGAGCGGTCTCGTTGGCTTCACCGAAATTGTAGAATGAGATCTTTTTTCTTTCTAATGCTTCCCACAATCCGCCGATCTCGGCATAGTCTTCCGGGTCCATGCTTCCCGTACTTCCGGGGAACCGGCGACCAGGTGCTTTGGAGAAAATACGGGAAGATTTGCTCACGCTCGAATTGGTCTCCACCCATTCGTTGGGTATCACACCCATCATCCAGTGGTGACCATGAATGGACGCATCGCTATCGCAATAAAAATTATCACTGAAAGCGAACTGTTTGGCCGCTTTGTGGTGATTGGGCGATACCCGGAGGTTTTTGAACCTGTGCCGCACGCTATCGGGCAGGGTATATTCACTGTTTACGCCAAACCTGGCCAGCGTAGAATCGCCTTTCGCATTGGTAAACTGGCCAAACATTTCATCATAGGTCCGGTTCTCTTTGGTGATGTACACAATGTATTTGATGGGACTTTCCTTTTCTCCCGGCAGAAACGGCAGGGGATTATCCGGATCCTTTTGCAATGCGACTTCTTCAAAAGTATTCTGAATAGCTTGCCGGGTATAAGCAGCGAGTGCTTCTTTGCCGGGTACTGCGATCTTCTGGAAACTGCCCAGCTGTATATCGCCAATATAGGTTCCCTGCGGGGGTGCTGTAAAGCCGGAACCGCCATTGGGACCTGCGCCCAGGCCGCGACAGGTGATCACATACAGCTCTTTTTCATCTTCCGATAAACGGACACGGGTGGGACCCCAGGCTGTAGGTATGAGGCCTCTGGTTTTCCTGGTCTCTACATCGATCACGGCAATGGCATTAAAGCCGAGCAAGGCAACATACAATGTCTTTTCATCTTTACTGAGTGTAATGCCGAAAGGTAACAGACCTCTGAAACGATCGATCCTTTTGTCGGTAGTGATCGGTATATGACCCAGTATCTTATGATTTTTATAATCAATAACAGAGATATTGTCATTCGTGGCGTTGGTCACATAGGCAAAACGTTTGCCTACAGCAATGGAGTTAGGACTGGCACCGCCCACCACTTCTGCATCTTCGATCATTTCTCCTACCTGGTGTCCTGTTTTGAATTTATCGATCACTTGGTTGGTAGCCAGATCAATGGTGAACACGCTCATGGCTTCCGGTGAAGAGGGGCTGCCCACACCCGGGATCTTTTTACCCTCTATCACGGTCCCATTGATGGATTCGGGTGTATTATCACCGTAAGGATGTCTTGTTATCATCAGTGAATCATAATTCTCTTTGGTGGCGCCTGTGATCAGCGGATAACTGTACATACCCACATTGGCCACGAAGGCTGTTTTTTTATCCGAACTGAGCGAGAGTCCAAAAGGCTGGCGCCCAACCGGGATAGAAGCCGTAATTTTTTTATCCGTTACATGATACCGAACCATCCTGAAATGTGCACGGTCAAGGATCAACAGTTCATTGCCATTCAATAAGAGGTCGGAAGTAAAGCTGTCCTCAAAATCCTCAGCCCCTACTTTCCCGTTCAGTGAGATGGAATCCAGGCGCTGTAATTTTTCAATATCATACACGATCACTGCACCATTATCTCCGCCACTCAGGTAAACCGTTCTGGAATCGGGTGCAAACGCCACCCCCAGGAAAGATCCGTGTGAAAGCGGCGACAGGATCTTTTTATCATAACTGGGAACACGCGTATTCGTAAGACTGGTTATGTCGATAATGGTGAACACACCATTGTGCAGTGTCACTGCTTTTTTACCATCAGGAGAGATCGCCATACCGAAGGGATCATGTGTGATACGGATCAGTTCGCCGGCCGGCGTGAGCAAACGGCCGCTGGGTATGACCGATACCCCTTTTTCATTGATCTTACTATACAAATTCCTTCCGGATACCTGGAGTGTATTCACTGTTTTCTGTGCCAGCCCAGTTTGGGAACAAAACAAGAAAACTGAAACCAGTACAAAAGAGGCAGATACAACAGAACACAGTTTCATATAAATAGTGCATTAGTGATCAAATATATTCATCCGCATTGGTATAAACCTGCAGGATATCGCTGATAGAAAATAAATAATACAAATACAACAATGCAACAGCAGCAATCTTCATACTTACTTAATAGTAAGATAACAGTAAGTTAATGTTCCCCCATTAAATTTTGGAACATATTGCGCCCTCATTAAGGTCTGTACGGATCTAACCCACAGATTGTTCTTCTATTAACCAAATCAATTTACATGAAACTGCTTAAGCTGGTGCTAATGGCACTACTGTCTATCCCATTTTCGCAAGGGACCTATGCACAACCGTCCCCTAAGAGTGACAACAAAAAACTGGGCAATGTTCAGGTGTCCGTATCAGGTATCATCAAGGATGCAGAAACCAATTCACCTGTTAAAGATGTAACCATCAGTATTGATGGTAAAAAAGCCATTGGCATAAGTAAGGAAGATGGTTCTTTCGCTGTATCTGTACCCAAAGGATCAACACTTGTATTTACCATGGTTTCTTATGCTTCTCAGCGTATATTGATACATGAGCCTGTGCAGAACAAAAGCTTTCTGCTGGCAAGAGAATCCAAAGAGCTCGAGAACGTGGTGGTAACCGCATTAGGTATCAGTCGTAAGCAGAAAGCCCTGGGATATTCTGTACAAAGTATCGGTGAAGCAGATCTGAACGATGCACGCTCCAATAACTGGTCAAGCGCTTTATCCGGTAAAGTGGCCGGGTTGAACCTGATCTCTGCTGGTTCCGGCCCCCTCAACTCTACCCGCATCAGTCTGCGAGGTGATGCTTCTATGAATCCCGATGGCAATAACGCCCTGATCGTAGTAGATGGTATCCCCAAAAACAGTACCATGACCAGCTCAGGTGTTAACAATGCATATGGCGCGGGTTCGGGTAATGATGTCCCTATCGACTTCGGTAATGGCATTTCTGATATCAACCCTGATGATATTGAGAGCATCACTGTATTGAAAGGTGCCGGAGCCACGGCCTTGTATGGCAGCCGTGCTGCCAATGGTGCTTTGATCATCACCACCAAATCGGGCAACCGGAAAGACAAGGGCATCGGCGTTACCTTCAACTCTAACGCCAGCATCAACACCGTATTGAAATGGCCCGATTACCAACATGAATATGGCCAGGGTACCGGCAAGGCGCTGAATACTGCGGGAGAGAAATATTACAGCTACGGTGCTTCTGCCGACGGGGCCAGTACCAGCGGTACTTCCAGCGCTTACGGACCTAAATTTGATGGCCAGCAGTATTTCCAGTACGATCCGGAAAAACAGGGTGCGGGCGCTACACGTACCCCATGGGTTCCTTATAAAGATAATGTAAAGGGATTCTGGCGTACCGGTTATACCATCACCAATAATATCTCACTGGAAGGCGGTAACGACAAAGGATCTGTTCGTGCTTCGCTTACGCACAGCAAAAACGAGTGGATTATGCCTAACACGGGTTTCGAAAGGATCTCCGCCGCATTCAGTACCAACTATAAGATCTCTGATAAAATCAAGATCACAGCTAAATTCAATTACACCAATAAACAGAGTGATAACCTGCCTGGCACCGGTTATAACAACCAGTCCATCGCTTACTTCATGATCTTCCAGAACCCGAACGTGGACCTGAACTGGTACCGTGACCGCTGGAAAAAAGGATATGAGCAGGTAGACCAGATACACCCTTTCAGTTCATTCATTGATAATCCTTTCCTGATCGCGTATGAGATGACTAACTCGGTGAACAGCAACAATGTGGTAGGTAATATTGCCGCTACTTACCAGGTTACGAAAAAAATAGACCTGATGCTGCGTTCCGGTATCGATCTGACCAGCGAACAACGCAAACAACAAAGACCTTTCAGTACGGCCAACTACCTGAAAGGGTATTTCAAACAACAAAATATAGCAGATTATGAAGTAAACTCCGACTTCCTGATCACCTACCGCGATAAGTTTGGAGCCGACTTTGACTTTACCGCTTCTGCAGGTGGTAACGCCATGACCCGCAAATACAACCGGCAGGACGCATATGTGGATGGCCTGGTGATCCCGGGTGTGTACAAACTCACCAACGGATCAGGCATGCCCATTGTGACCGCCACAGACCGCAACAAACAGGTAAACAGTTTATACGGTATGGCATCGCTTGGTTATAAAGGAAAATACTTTATTGACGTGACCGGAAGAAATGACTGGTCCAGCACTCTGCCGCTCATGAGCAATTCATTCTTCTATCCATCGGTAAATACCAGTTTTATCCTGAGCGATATTTTTCATTTACCCGCTGCCATCTCTTTTGCAAAAGCAAGGTTTTCGATTGCACAGGTGGGTAATGATACTGATCCCTACAAGACCAAGAAGTATTATGGTACCAGCGAGTTCCCTGCTTCCGGATCCGTGCCCACCATTTTACCGAATGCCAATTTAAAACCCGAGATCTCCAGCAGTAAAGAGTTTGGACTGGATATACGTTTATTCAAGAATCGCCTGAATTTCGATATCACTTTATATCATAACCTTACCAAAAACCAGATCCTGGAAGTTCCGCTGGATCCTACCACCGGCTATACACGCGCGGTGTTGAATGCAGGTGTGGTAAGAAATAGGGGTATTGAAGTAGTTGTGAGCGGTCAGCCTATCAGGAGCAACCGTTTTAAATGGGTAGCAACCGCCACCTGGTCTAAAAATGAGAACCGAGTACTGGAGCTGGCTGAAGGCATGGATGGCAAACAGGATATCGGCTACGGCGGTAACGCAACCATCCAGGCAAGAGTGGGCGGAACCACCGGCGATATCTATGGATTCGCCCTGGTTCGTAATGCTGAAGGAAAAGTTATTTACGATGCAACGAGCGGATTACCCGTTCGCCCCTCAGACATCTCTTATATTGGCAAAGCTTATGCAGACTGGAAAGGTGGTTTAAAAAATGAATTCACCTACAAATCATTCCGCTTGAGCGTATTGGTTGATGGTCAGTTAGGCGGCATCATCTATTCACAAACCCACCACAAAATGACCGAGCAGGGGAAACTGGTTCACACCCTGAACGGCAGGGCCGAAAACTATATCATTGGTGAAGGCGTAGTGCTGGATGCCGCCAACGGCAAATATATCCCGAACACCAAAAAAGTGTTACCTGTTGATTACTACGTGGAATATTACCGTCGCGCCAACGTTGAAACCAACTCGTTCGATGCGTCTTATCTGAAACTGCGTGAAGTTCGTCTGGAGTACAGTGTTCCGGCAGCACGTTTAAAGAACAGTGTATTCAAGGGTGCATCTTTTGCCGTGTACGGTCGCGACCTGTTCATGATCACCAGCTTCCCGATGTTTGATCCGGAAACAGCTTCACTGAATGGTTCTACTTTATTACCCGGTGTAGAAATGGGACAGTTACCTTCTACCAGGACCATGGGTATTAACCTTACTTTAAAATTCTAATTACTACAATTCGTATGAAACATATTACAAAACTTACCGCGGTTGTTCTCCTGTTCGGCAGCTTACTCAGCTCCTGCACCAAGAATTTTGAAGAGATCAACACAGACCCCAACCGTATTGATGCCATCAGTCCGGGAACACTGATCAATCCCATCATCTATAATGTAGCAGGTTATAATATGCTGCGTTCAGATGATATCACATTTAACCTCATGCAGGTAGCACTTCCTTTTCCGAGCGCTTCGGGTGGTTTGCACAGGTATGATATTTCCGAGAACGCCGGCAACGGAACCTGGAACACTTATTACCAGTGGCTGAATAACGTGAAAGAGATGTACAACACATCCGTAAAAGCAAACGATGTGAACTACCAGGCCATTGCCCTTACCCTGAATGCCTGGATGTATTCAAACCTCACAGACTGTTTTGGCGATGTGCCCATGCAGGAAGCCACACAGGGTGATGCCGGTATCCTGCATCCCAGGTTCGACAGCCAGGAAAACATTTATACCGCACTGCTAAAGAACCTCGATTCGGCCAACAACCTGTACAATACATCCAAATCAATGATCTATGGTACAGAGATCCTGTATGCCAACAATGTGAGCAAGTGGAAAAAATTCACCAATTCACTCCGCATGCGCCTGTTACTGCGCCTGTCTAAAAAAACCAGTGTAAACGCCTATGCACAGCTGAAGACCATGATCGATAACCCCACAAAATACCCGGTGTTCGCGAGTAATGATGATGCAGCTGTTTTAAAATTAACCGGCATTACCCCACTCACTTCACCCTGGGGCAGGCCGGTGGATTTTACTTCATACCGTGCAGTTGGAAAGTTCTTCCTCGACAGCCTGAACGCTTTTAACGATCCGCGCAGGGCCAAATTCGCTACACAGGCAAAAAATGCCGCAGGTTCTGCAAGTATCGGTTATATGGGCATCCCAAGCGGATATACTGGAAGTGAAACACAGTTCAATTATATTCCTTCGAATGTAAACGTATCGCTGGTGACAGCTTCTTCCAATTCCGTTACACCTATGATCTGCGTGATCATGCCGTATGCAGAAGTAGAATTCATCAAAGCCGAGGTTCAGTTCATGAACAATAATGCCACTGCTGCCAAAGCGGCTTACGAAGCGGGTGTAAAAGCCGCCATTGAACAATGGGGCGCAGTAATGCCGGCCGATTATTTCACCAACGTTTCTTACACTTCTGCCACAGCCTATAACGGAACCCTGCAGCGGATCTTATTGCAGAAATACTATGCATTATTTTTTGTCGACTACCAATCCTGGTTCGAATACAGGCGTACCGGTATGCCGGTATTACCGGTAAATACCGGTACTGCAGGCAAACAAATGCCCACACGTTTTAAATACCCGATTGCAGTCCGCACCAATAACGCAGATAATTACCAGCTTGCCGTACAGTCCATGGGCGGCGATCTGAATACGACCAAAGTATGGTGGGAAAAATAAACTGAGTTCTGTTAGTGTTTATTAGTGAAAGCTGTCTCCAAAAGAGGCGGCTTTCTTTTTTACCAAGCGGAACCCCTGCAATCGATTGAACTCACAAATGTTTGTAACCACTTCTGTCATACAAAAGCCTTACACGAATTATTTAACTGACCGGGGTTACTTTTCGCTGAAAAGGGTATTAAGGGGGTACACATAAAACAGACATGATACAGAAAACCTACTTCAAGACAAAAGATTATTGCAAAGTAAAATTTTCATTTGCCGTTGAGAACGCTGAAACCATAGAGATCCTTGGTCTGAACAGCGATTGGGAAAATGCGATTATCATGAGTAAAAAGAAAGACGGCAGCTTTAGTACCGACGTTTCTCTTCCCAAAAACTCACAACACGAATTCAAATACCGCATCAATACTACCGAATGGGTAAATGATCCCGCTGCCGACAGCGAACAACCCAATGTGTACGGAGGGAGCAATAGTGTGATCTCTTTATAGGGGGGTGTTGAAGGGGTTGGACTGGTTAAAGGGGTTAAAATAGTTAAAGAAGGTATATGGGTTTGTAAAAAGCTGCTTTAACGGTTTAATCATTTTCAACCAGCTTCAGGATAGCTGCATACATCTAACGCTATTTAAGATCAGAGTGGGTAAGTGGCAACTCATTCTTAGGTAAACAGCAGGCTTTATTTTATCCTTATGCTATTTTACCGGGTTTCGTCCTAAAAGAGACCCCACATTTGCCGCTTCCGCAATCGATTGCAGCGCCTGCTTCATGAAAAATACCGGATAGCCTGCTCCTTATATATCAGGAATGTCTATATTGTATCAGTCAGCACTGAGCCGGCCTATGAGAACAATTCAGCAATATTATGCAGGAAACCAATGGCATGAACTCAACCATTCCACAAATATTGACAGCGCTGCCTGCCAGCTGGTACTGGTTTTTGGGTCGGGAGAATTGGTGACCAGGCAGGACCTCTTTTCGCATATCCGTTCTCAATACCCCAATGCAGAGATCGTGTCCTGCTCTACTGCAGGAGAGATCCTGGATGATACGGTCTTCGATAAGACCCTTTCCGTTACCGCCATCCAGTTCGAAAAAACCCGGGTCCGCACAACAGCGGTACAGGTAAACCGCAACAGCAGCAGCCTCGAAACCGGCCGTTCACTCATGAAACAACTGGACACGGATGAACTCGTGTCCATATTCGTATTATCAGAAAGCAGCTTTATCAACGGCGGCGAATTGGTAAGAGGTTTTAATGAGAACAATCCCAGGCAGATACCCGTTACCGGCGGGTTGGCCGGCGATGCGGAACGCTTTCAGAAAACACAGGTAGGTTTAAATGCTGCAGCCACAGAAGGGAAAGTGGTAGCCATCGGTTTATATAGCCGGCACCTTCTGGTAGCACATAGTTCTTTTGGCGGATGGGAGGAATTTGGCCGCGAACGCATCATCACCCGGTCTGAAAACAATATCCTGTACGAAATTGATAACCGGAACGCACTTGATCTATACAAGGAATACCTGGGCCCTTATGCGGAAGAACTTCCCGGCGCCGCATTGTTCTTTCCGCTGTCCATGCAGGTAGAACACCAGGGTTACAGCCTGGTACGGACCATCCTCTCCATCAACGAGGAGAACAAAAGCATGATCTTCGCCGGCAACCTGCCCGAAGGAAGCAAAGTGCATTTGATGAAAGCCAATTTCGACAAAATCATCCATGCTTCTTCTGAAGCTGCTACCAGCGTATTGGCAACAGGTGTCAAGAAAACACCGGAATTATCCATACTCGTGAGCTGTGTGGGCCGCAAACGCATCCTGCAGGAACGGACAGCGGAAGAGATCAAAGCCGCCCGGAAAGCGCTCGGACCGGAAAGCGCTATCACCGGTTTCTATTCATACGGCGAGATCGCGCCCTTTGGTCAGCAAACCCACTGCGAACTGCATAACCAGACCATGACCATCACCACTTTCACAGAACTGTAATAACAAATGAATACCAGTCAGTTAACCCGGCAACAACCAGCTATTGCATCAAGACGTTCGTAATAGCAGTTTCATTCATACCATTTTACGACCGTTTATCTTGACCCCTTGGGTTATTTTCTGTATCATTTCCCTATTTTCGTTTCGTAACAACGCTACCACATTAAAAACTGTCGTTTCCTTTTATCAATTCTACGCCGATGAACAGCTAAGCAGGGCTTAGGCAGACATAATTGAAGCTTAGGCTCACAATTCCCCGGTTTCCGTAATGGACATCCATTACCATTGGCAATCCCATTTGTTATTTTAACTTATTATACAATGACTGTTGATACAACTACGCATAAAGGCAAAACGTCTGTCTGGTCTTATCTCAAAGAATCGCTCCGAAGTGAACACCAGGATTTTACCACGGGCAGCATCCGCAAAGCCATTTTCATGCTGGCCATCCCTATGATTCTCGAAATGTGCATGGAATCGGTGTTTGCTGTTGTGGACATATTTTTCGTAGGTAAACTGGGACCAAATGCAGCAGCCGCGGTCGGGCTCACCGAATCCTTTTTAACCATTATCTATTCCGTGGCCATCGGTTTAAGCATGGGAGCTACCGCCATGGTTGCCCGCCGTGTAGGCGAGAAACATTACGATGCCGCCGCCAAAGCAGGTGCACAAGCCGCCCTGCTTGCGTTCATAATAACCGTCCTGATCAGTATTACCGGTTTCTTTTTTGCAGAAGAGATACTGGAGCTGATGGGTGCCGATGCGGCCATCGTAGCCATGGGTCATACTTATACACGCATCATGCTCGTAGGTAATATCGTGATCATGCTGTTATTCCTCATCAACGGTATTTTCCGTGGTGCGGGTGATGCGGCTATCGCCATGCGCAGTTTATGGCTGGCCAATATCTGTAACATCATTCTTTGTCCTATATTGATCCATTATCATGGATTACCCGGCGCCGCCATTGCCACTACCATCGGGCGGGGCATTGGCGTATGTTACCAGGTTTATCACCTGTTCAAAGGAAAAGGCATCATCAAGATCCATTTACGGCATTTCATACCCGACCTCTCTTTGCTGAGATCTATTTTCAGCATTGCCTCCACCGCCACCCTGCAGTTCCTGATCGGTTCTGCCAGCTGGATCGCCATGGCCCGCATCATTTCAGGTTTCGGCAGCGACGCCATTGCAGGTTATACCATCGCCATCCGTTTGCTCATCTTCTTCCTGATGCCAGCCTGGGGCCTCAGTAATGCCGCTGCCACACTGGTAGGTCAGAACCTGGGCGCCGGGCAACCCGAACGCGCAGAAAAATCTGTCTGGAAGACCGCGCAGTACAATGCCATTTTCATGGGCATCGTATCTATTCTGTTCCTGACTTCTGCCGAGTTTTTTGTGTCGCTGATCAATACAGATCCCGCCGTAGTAAAAACCGCCGTGCAGGCTTTGCGTATTGTAAGCCTGGGTTATGTTTTTTATGGTGTGGGTATGGTCATGATCAACGCGTTCAATGGCGCCGGTGATAGCAGAACGCCCACCTGGATCAACCTGTTCTGGTTCTGGATCTTCCAGATACCTTTTGCCTGGCTATTGGCCAAAGTGTGGAATATGGGTCCTACCGGCGTGTTCATTGCCATCGTGGTAACGGAGACCTGCATCACCACTACCAGCGTGATCCTGTTCAAAAGAGGCAGATGGAAGCTGGTTAAGATATAGCGTTGACGGATGGCTGGATTTTTTTCACCGCGGAGGCGGGGAGTTCGGGGAGATACTGCAGAGAGAAGCGTCTGCCAATGCTTAAAACCAGCCTCGCCGCCGGAATACGAATACCATCCATACAGGAACGATCAGCATCAATCCTACCGCGATGAAAAAGCCGTATTGGTGATGCAGGTAAGGTATGCGGTCAAAGTTCATTCCGAAGATGCCGCCGATAACGGTGGCAGGCGCCAACAGGCAGGTTACCACGGCCATCACTTTCATCACTTCGTTCATCTTCAGGTTTACATTGCTGAGATAGAGGTCCTGCAGGTTCATCATCATATCGCGGTAGTTCTCTGCCAGGTCATTGGCCTGTACAATATGATCGTACACATCTTTGAAATACTTGGTGGTCCGTTCTTCCAACAGGTCGCTGTCGCTGCGGATAAAACCGTTGATGAGCTCCCGCACGGGGTTTACATTCCGTTTCAATACGATCAGTTCTTTCCGCAGGTTGTTGATCTCGGCCAAAGCGCGGGTATTGCTGCTGCGGATGATCTTTTCCTCCAGCAACTCGATATGCTCTCCCAGCTTCTCCATCACCACATAATAATTATCCACGATCATATCGAGAAGCGCATAACAGAGATAGTCGGCATTACTGATCCGCAGTTTGCTGTTGGCGATCCTTAATTTTTCACGGATGGGATCAAACACATCCCGGCTGGCATCTTCCTGGAACGAAAGCACAAAATCCCTGCCCAGCACAATACTGATCTGCTCCGTTTCCACTGCACCGGTACGTTCATTGAAGTAGAGCATGTTCAGCAAACAGGAAAGCACCGGGTCCATCTCGTCCATCTTGGGCCGTTGCCCCACGCTCAGGATATCTTCCTGTATCAGTATGTGTACCGAATAATGATTACAGACCGCTTCCACATCCGCTTTACGGATACCATCAATATTGATCCAGGTGGTATGGTGGTTGTCTTTAAAAGGGAAACAATCGGTGATGCCCGTAAACGAATGTTCATGCAAATGCCCCTGCGAATAATCAAACACGCTGACCTTACTCTCTTTCGCTTCTTCCCGCTGCGGAACCACGGTGGGGTTCACCTGGAAAATATCCCTTGTCCGCCTGGTATTAAACAGCGACGACAGCTTAAAATATTTGAGATACTTATTTTGTGACATACAGGGAAGGTACAAATTATCAATGAGTGAATGAGTGGATGAGTGAATGAGCGAATGTTTTGTTTGGAGGAATTTTTAAAAATTATTCCCCCTTCACTCATCCACTCATTCACTCATCCACCCATTCACTCATTGATTACCTTCGCTCCATGCCGATTCTTCCAAAAGCAACTTTTAAAGCCCCGTTCTGGCAATTCAATGGACACCTGCAGACCATTATCCCAAGCCTTTTCCGGAAAGTGGATTTTACTTACCTGGAAAGAGAAAGGCTGGAATTGCCGGATGGAGATTTTGTTGATCTTGACTGGCACCGGACCGGCAATAACAAACTGGTAATCATTACCCACGGACTGGAAGGGGATTCCACGCGCCACTATGTGACCGGTATGGCCAAACTGTTTTCACAGAACGGCTTTGATGCACTGGGCTGGAACTGCCGCAGCTGTAGCGGTGAGTTGAACCGGCTGCCAAGATTCTACCACCATGGCGATGCAGGTGATCTCAGGCTGGTGATCGAACACTGTACCCGGCATTATGGTTATGAAGAGATCGTATTGGTCGGGTTCAGCATGGGCGGCAGTCTGAGTTTACGCGCCATTGCGGAGTTCCCCGATGAGGTTCCCGTTCAGGTAAAAAAAGTGATCGGTTTTTCCGTACCCTGCGACCTGCTGAGTAGTGTTAGAATGCTATCGCAGTCGGCCAACAAAATATACAATAACCGTTTTCTGCGCAAACTGGGCGAAAAGATCAAAGCCAAATCAAAGATCTTTCCGGGGCTCATCAGCTATGAAGGGTATGAGAAGATCAAACATTTTACAGATTTCGACAACCGTTACACTGCGCCACTACACGGATTCAGGGATGCTTTTGATTTTTACAGCAAGGCAAGTGTAAAACCTTTGCTTAAAAACATTCGGATACCCACATTGATTGTACAGGCCAAAAACGACAGCTTCCTCACACCGGAATGTTTGTGTGAAGAGATCATCGCCGAACACTCCTTCGTTTTCCTGGAAACACCTGAACAAGGGGGGCATTGTGGTTTTATGGCCCGGGGATCTGCATGCAGCTGGGCCGAAGCAAGGGCGCTGGACTGGGCATTGCATTAATGCAGTTCCAGTCACTTGTCGCGGCTATTCATTGCTGATATGGTCATCCGTATTTCGCCGTAACTGATATGGTCCGGCAAATGGTCTTTGATCTGTTTTAGACCCAGTCGCCCAAACTGGTTGGCCGCAGCTTCTATCAGTTCCTGTTTATCGGAAGAAACAAATTCATTCACATCCAGTTCGCCGGTAGTAATATAATAACTGAAGTGTGTTTCTATCGTAGTAGCGGCCAGCTGCCTTTCTTCAGCGATCTCCTGTACAGATTTGCCAGACCGGTACATTTCGTAACTGATCCGTTTGGTATCCGATGCCCGCTCACGGGTAACCGGCACCCGTTTTGTTTTGGCGGGCTGTTTCAGCTCCATCCGGCTGGCTATTTTATGTTCGCTGCAATAGTCCTGCACTTTTTCAAGAAAAGCCTCCCCGTATTTTTCAATTTTGAACGCACCAAAACCGGAGATCTTTGGCAGGTCGGTTTGGGTAACAGGTAAATAAGTAGCCAGGTCCAGTAAACTGCTGTCGCTGAAGATGAGATAAGCCGGCACATTCTCTTCATGAGCAATGCGGTTACGTAATTTTTTCAGTTCTTCGAACAATGGTCTCTCGTAATCGTGTTGCTGGTAGATCACCGGTTCTTTGGCAATACTAACCTGCACAGGTGCCGACAGGAATACTTTTTCTCCCTTGAACAATACAGCGTTGCTTTTTTCTGTCAGTTTCAATACAGGATATTCTCCTTCGGATTGCTGCAGGTAACCGTAGTACAACAACTCCTTCACATAATGCAGCCATGCTTCTTTTGGCTCGTCTTTGCCAACACCATACACCGATAATTTCTTATGTTCTTCACGGATTTTTTCGCCATGGCTTCCCTTCAGTATGTCCACCACATAACGCATGCCGAAAGACTGGTTCAGCCTGTATACGGTGCTCAGTATCTTTTGAGCAATCACTGTCCGCTCCTGCAGCTCGGGTTTATTCAAACAGTTATCGCAGCTGCCGCAATAATCAGGTGCCTGTTCGTCAAAATAAGCCAGCAGGTATTTTCTGCGGCAGCCGCGGGTTTCGCAAAGCTGTACCATCTGGTTGAGCTTTTTCAAAAGGATCTGCGTCTGCTCAGGATTGTTTTCTACCTGTGCAAACCCTTTCAGTTTCACCACGTCCCCCGAACTGTAGAACAAGATGGCTTCACTGGGTAAACCATCGCGACCGGCACGGCCGGTTTCCTGGTAATAGCCCTCAATATTCTTGGGCAGATCGGCATGCACCACAAAACGCACATTACTTTTATTGATGCCCATACCAAAGGCAATGGTAGCCACCATGATGCGGATATCATCTTTCAGGAACAGGTCCTGCCGCTCATCGCGGGTGGTTTTGTCGAGCCCGGCATGATAAGCCGCCGCATTAAAACCGTCTGCACGCAGGTCTTGCGCCAGGTTTTCTGTAGCCGCTCGACTCAGGCAATAAATGATACCGCTGTCGTCCTGGTGTTCTTTCAGGTAATCCACCAATACCCCATAGTACCCTTTCTTGGGTTTGATGTGATACGAAATATTGGGGCGGTTAAAACTGCTCTCAAATACCCGGTAATCGGTTACCTGTAACTGCTCAATGATATCTTTCCTGGTAAGCGCATCCGCTGTGGCCGTTAAGGCTATGACAGGCACAGCGGGAAACTGCTGTTTCAGCTGGGACAATACCCGGTATTCAGGCCTGAAATCATGTCCCCACTGACTGATACAGTGGGCTTCATCTATGGCAAATAAAGAAACCTTACAATCCTGCAGGTAACGCAGAAAAGAGACCTCTCCACCCACCAGCCGTTCCGGTGCTACATACAGTAGTTTTAATTCATTGCGCTGCAACTGTTTCAATATAAACGATTGCTCGCCGCTGTTTTGGGTACTGTTTAAAAAAGCGGCTTTCACACCACTCAATACCAGTGCATCCACCTGGTCCTTCATTAAGGCAATCAGCGGGCTTACCACAATGGTCACGCCCGGAAAACAGAGGGCAGGCACCTGGTAACAAAGACTTTTGCCCCCACCGGTAGGCATCAGTACAATAGCATCCTTTCCCGCAAGCAGTTGCTGGATGATGGATTCCTGGTTGTGCCTGAATTCGGTATAACCAAAAACAGACTCCAGCACTTGCCGGGGTGTGGTAATCAAGCTGGTATGTGATGTGTCTGTTTTCATCGGACTGCAAGATAACATGCAATTGCAGCAATCCCTTAGGCATTTATACGCTAAAAAAAGGGTGTTTTCACCATTGCAACTGTTCGGGGTATTCCGTTCTTTTACAGTAGCATCCAATATGCCTGGCCGACATCATTGTTGTTTCATCAAATAGTCTGTATCCTATGAAAAACCAACACTTATCCAAGGGGAAGGGGTGGCTCAAAGACTATCCCGACTTCCGCGACCAAACGCCTTTTACTTCAGAACTAACTGTAAAGCAGGCCGAGCGGGGCATTAGACAACCGGTAAAAAAAATACTGGAAGCACTGGACCAAGGCAAGACCAGGAAAAGATCTACTAATATATTGCCAACAAAAGCAGACCTGCGCCAATGGTGTTCGCCCATTGAGGACCAGGGGCAGCTGGGCTCCTGTACCGCACATGCTTCCATTGGTCTGTACGAATATTTTGAACGAAGGGCTTTTGGCAAACATATCGATGGCTCACGCCTGTTCCAGTACAAGGCCACGCGTAACCTGTTAAAACAAAAAGAAGACAGCGGTGCCTACCTGCGCACAGCCATGGCTTCGCTGGTTTTATTCGGGGTGGTACCCGAAAAATACTGGCCGTATGATGAAAGCAAAGTGAACGAGGAACCTGGTGCATTCCTGTATTCCTATGCGCAGAACTTCCAGGCCATTTCGTATTACCGGCTCGATGCGGTGGGTGTAACGCAGGCACAATTGCTGAACAGCATCAAAGACCACCTGAGCAAGGGGCTTCCATCCATGTTCGGTTTTACCTGTTACACATCACTCAACCAGGCCGAAAATGGAAAGATACCATTCCCTTCTGCCAAAGAAGATACCGATGGCGGTCACGCAGTGATGGCCGTTGGTTATGACGATAACCTGAAGATCAGTAACCCGCTCAGCAAAAACACGGTTACCACCGGCGCCTTTCTCATCCGTAATTCCTGGGGAACCGGCTGGGGCGAAGAAGGATACGGCTGGTTACCCTATGAATATGTTCTGAAAGGTATTGCCGACGACTGGTGGACCATGACCAAGGCCGAATGGATTGATACCCACCAGTTTGGTTTATGATACAACGCCCCCCTGCCGCTGTAACCGGCACAAAACAAAACGGCTTCCAACTGGAAGCCGTTTGTGTAACTGTATTCTGCAAGGTTTACAATTCTCTGATCCAGATATTCCGGTAACTCATGGGGTTACCACCATCCATGCCATGATCCTGCAATACCAACGGCTCTTTGTCTTTATGCACCGAATATTGCGGCTGGCCGATCCACTCAGTATGCCCTTTGATCGCTACATTATTCTGTACCAATACGCCATTGTGCAATACGGTGATGTATGCCGGCGACTGCAATTTACCATCCGAAAAAAAGCGTGGGGCAGTGAAGATCACATCATAACTCTGCCATTCGCCGGGTTTACGGCAGGCGTTCACCAGGGGTGCATACTGTTTATACATACTGCCCGCCTGTCCGTTCACATATGTGGGGTTATTGTAAGAATCCAGTACCTGCAATTCATACTGTCCCATCAGAAAGATACCGCTGTTGCCGCGCGATTGGCTGGAGCCTGCAATAGCAGCAGGTTCTCTCCATTCAATATGTAACTGGCAATCGCCAAAACCCTGTTTGGTAGCAATATTACCAGATCCTTTTACAACGGTCAGCGCCCCGTCTTTATCTATTTTCCAGCCCGGCGCTCCTCCTTTTTCCTTTTGCCATTGTGCCACATCTTTTCCGTTGTACAATACAATGGCATCAGAAGGTGCATCAGCCGCCGTTTTACCCGGCGTTACCAGTTTGGGAACGGGCTCCCAGTATTCTGTTTTAGCAGCTTCCTTTACCAGGCTGTCCTGGTTGATCTTTTTTTGCGCTTGTACACTGCAGGTAATGGCCAGTACTGCAGCAGATAAAATAAGGGATGTTTTCATGTAGCTAATCTATACATAAATAGCCGGAAAATCAGTACTACGGCTATTGCCGGTTAAAGAATTTTCCAACTATACTTTAGAGAGATGATACCCGTTATGGTATTTTTTTGTAAGGTATCTCTGGTTGATCGCTTCGTCCCTGAACCGTTGTTGGCGGCATCCCGGAACTGTTTTACCGGAACGGTCAGGCAGGGGCTACCGAAAGTTGCCGGATGGCCACCTGCTTATTGAAAGAGTTGGATGTTTCTTTTGATCCCTGATGATCAGCATCAAAAATGCATACAGGATCGAGTGATATATTTCGGGCGAAACAACCGTTATCCTTGGTTTTTCCATAATGATAGGGCAAAGAAAAGCCTTGCCTCATCCAACAAGTTACACAAAAAGACAACAGATCTATAATCATACGTCAATAAGTTTCACCATTGCATTGACCTTGTTGCCTCATGACCAACAAGGAAAAAATACTGATCCGGTTTGCTGCGCATTTTACCAGGTTGCGTAAGGAAAAAGGACTCAGTATTCGCCAGCTGGCTGCTGTATCTGGACTGGAATACAGTCAGATACAACGGATAGAAAAAGGTAAAGTGAACTTTGCCTTTTCTACCCTGGTAGCACTGGCACAGGGTTTAGAGATGGAACTGGACGAACTGCTGGCTGAATACAGGATCCCGAGAGACTGACAGTTTACTGAAATACCGTGTTTTAACGGTTGTTGCTACACCCATAGTTGTTTATCTGATTGCTGCATTTACCGCTAAAAAAACCTCACCACCAGGTATAAATACCTAATACAAACTAAAATCAATAGTTGAGCTTTCCGTTGCGAAGACAACTAACTATGCTTCCTCAGGAGTGTAGTAACGCACTGGCGTACCAAACTTTTAAAATTTCGGTTATGTTCAGGAGAAGTATCCGGGTGATGATCGCTGATGACCATCACCTTTTCAGGAAGGGCTTACGCGGTCTGTTAGAACAGATCCGCAACGTAGAAGTTGTGGGAGAAGCCGACAATGGACAGGAACTGATTCTCAGAACAATGGAAACTTCGCCCGATATCATACTTACCGATATTGATATGCCATTGATGGACGGCATTACCGCTGCCCGTGAAATTACCAGGCGAAAACCGGGTACCGGTATCATTGTTCTGACTGCTTTTAACAAGGAAGAACCCATTCTGCGGACGCTGGAAGCCGGGGCATTGGGGTATGTATTAAAAAGTGCCGACAACGAGGAGATCGCAGAAGCCATCAGCACCGTGTTGCAGCACAAACCTTATTTCTGCCGCGAAGTGACCGAAAAATTAACAGAGATCGTTTCCAGGAATTATCAACTGCCGCCAGACGCAGACCTTTGTTTCTCCGAACGCGAAAAAGAAATCATCCGGCTTATTTGTCGCGAGTTTACCAGTAAAGAGATCGCCTATAGCCTGAAACTGAGTAAACGAACTGTAGAAGGTCACCGGACACGCATCATGGATAAAGTAGGAGCCAAGAGCATTGCGGGTATCATTACCTATGCATTCAGGAGCGGCATCTGTTTCCGGTAATAAAAAGCCCTTCCGGTTGGGGAAGGGCTTTTGCAAAAAATAAATTAAGACTCAGTATCCCCAGCTTTTCATAATGCGCAGGTCTTCTTTCACACATTCCAGTGGTGATTTTCCCTGGTAAGCCTCCTGTTCAATTATAAAATGCAGCGTGCCGCCCATTTGTTTTCCCAGGTCGGTGATGGCTTTGGTATTAGCCACGCCCGTTCCCAGGATCGTGCTTTCATAGCCCTCTCCCATGGCGCCTTTTTCAGATTTGATCTCGTCTTTCACATGCAGGGATACAAAACGGCCGGGATGTTTTTTAACAATAGCATACGCATCGGCGCCGGTACCATATAAATTGCCCATATCCAGCTGCTGGGCCACCAGCGAGGGATCGGTATTGTCTAAAATAATGTCGTACACTTTCTGGCCATTCAGCTCCTGTGTAAACTCGAAATTGTGGTTATGGTATCCAAAACGCATGCCTGATTTCTTACAAAGCTCGCCGCTTTTATTGAACACTTCCATATAGCGGAGCATACCATCGTAGGTTTTACGAAGACCCTCATCCAGCCAGGGACTGATGACCAGCTCCTGACCAGCTATGGCCGCATCTTCCACGGTATATTTCCAGCTGTCGCTGAATTCTTTTTTATCGCTATTCCAATGGTCGCGGCCCATTACCGTATGGCCGCTGGGCATTTGCATACCATGGTCTGCCAGGATCTTTTTGAATTCTTTGGCGCTGTAACCATAAAATTTACGGTTCACATAATTGGCATGCTCCACATTTTTATACCCCATTTCAGCCAGGGCTTTCAGGGTGCCCAGGGGGTCTTTTTTCATCTCGTCACGAATGGAATACAGTTGTACGCCTGTCAGGGTTTTAGGAGCAGCGGCAGCAAACAGCTGTCGCGAAAACAAAGAACCGCCGGCCACTACCAGGGCTGTTTTTTGCAGAAAAGATCTTCTGGAACTGTTCATAGGTTTTTTTTATAGGGCATGATGCAATCGGAATACAGCATCAATATACGCAAAATTAGTTGAAGAAGACGGGAGGGAAACTGAATTTTATAATCGCCCCGCTTATTTTTTTCTTTTGAGGGGATCCAGCAAATAAGCCAGCCCGTTCAATTGTATCACATACATGGTCTCCAATAACACACCCAGTTTACCCTTTGGGAAACCCTGGCGCTGCATCCACTCCAGGTAATGCATCGGCACATCGCAAAGCAGGCGGTCCTTGTACTTGCCATACGGCATACGTTGGGTTACCAGTTCCAGTAAGAGTTCGGGATGAGGTTGGGACAGATCAAGAGGCATGGGACGAAGATAATCAATGAGTGAATGAGTGGGTGAGTGAATGTGGTTACTTTGCAGGATGAAAATGGCGAGTATACAGGAGCTGAAACAGGAACTGCAGGCCAGCAATCATCAACAATTGCTGGAACTTTGTTTGCGGCTGGCAAAATTTAAAAAAGAGAATAAGGAACTACTCAGTTTTCTGCTGTTCGAATCGCATGACGAAGAAGCTTACCTGAACAGCATCAAAGAAATGATAGATGAAGCCTTCACCGAACTGCCCAAATCCAATGTATACCTTACCAAAAAGACATTACGCAAGATCCTGCGTTTCACTAACCGGTATATCAAATACTCCGGATCCAGGCAGGTAGAAGCCGGCTTGCTGATCCATTTCTGCAGCAGGATGAAAACCCTGGGTATAGCCAATACAAAAAGCCCTGTATTGAACAATCTCTACGAAATGCAGTTGAAAAAAATAACAATAGCCATGAAAACGCTGCACGAAGATATCCAATACGATCTGCAGAAAGAGGTCGACAGGTTATAGCTCCTGCATTACAAAATGCGGTTCAGTTTTCTTCGTCAAAGAAAAGTTTGTAGTAGTGTTTACCGGCCATTTCATCATAGCCCTTTTCTATCAGGTCTCTCCGGCCATGGATATACACGTGGAAATTCTTATCCAGTTTTAAAACACTCTTGAACACCCGTTGCTGTTTTTTCACTGCAGAGAGATGGATATCGAATGCATCTTCAATGTTGACCTGCCTGGCCACTTCATAGGTCTGTTTGTATTGCGTAAAACTGTCGATCACTTCGGGGTGATGCAGCACTTCCTGGGCAAATTCATTCAGCCTGAACTCATCTTTTGTTTTGAAGTATTCCATGCTGCGGTTGAGCATGTCTATCTGGTCGCTCTTGTTCACGTCAAATTTCTCCGACAGTTCATTACTGATGAACAGTTTGCACATACCCAGGGCCGCATCGGTATAATGGTAACTGTTGGCATAGCGGGTGACCTGCAAAAAATCGTTCACCCAGTATTGGGCATCGTTCTGTTTATTGGTGGCATCCACCACGCATACCACATACCCTTCTGTCCGGTTCTGTTTAAAGACCAGGCAGCCCTTATCCAGCTTATTGATGTTGATGCCATCTTCTGCGATCACTTCCCAGTTTTCGCCATGGGGGAACACTTTGAGGAAAGTTTCCTTGGTCTCACTTTTGAAGATACCAATGGCATCGGTATACTCCGTACCAAAGGGCACATTACTGAAATGCACCACATAGAGTTCCCCTTCCTTCACTTTGGCATGGGTGCTCTTGCTATACAGGAACTGTGCCAGCTGGGCGCTGTACAAAGTGAACTTTTTCGGATCATCGAACAGGTCACTTACATAACGGTACACTTCATTCATGGCAACATCGGTCAAATGTGTGAATCGGTACTGGTCATGCTCGTTAAAAGGTCCCAGGAAGTATTTGGCCAGCATGCTCCGAACGATCCCATCGTTCAGGGTAAGCGGGTTAGCCGATAATTTCAGCTCCTCACCACGGGTGGGATTACCTATTTTATGAACGATCACCTGGTTCAGTTGTACGCTGTCGATACTGGTCATAGGCTGCGAAGATAAAAGTAGTCTTGGGTCGATCGTATTTGTGGGGCTACCTTTTTATACCCCAACCTACCCCTACAAGTTGTTCGTGTTTATAGCAAGCCGCCGGTAGATCAGGAGCCGCCTACCTGTCTGAATACCCGACAATGGTGATTTTCATGCAATCAAAAGGTGTTGTTGCATGAATATTTTCCAATGTTTGTGCGGGTTTCAGAAGAATAAGGACTCAATATGAGCCAATTTTCGAGTTAATTATTACTTTACACCCTTTGTAATCATTGATAAGGCTGCATTTATTCATGCAACAAAGCCTAATCAAATTCGTTTTTCGGCGATAAAAAGTGCAACTTTACATCGGTTTTCGCATCCGCGAAAGCGCTATCATCAAATAATTCTCAATGTATACACAGATCTGGAGCAAGTATCTTCCCATTATCAAGATTTTATTAAAACGTACTGCTACTGGCGACCAGGTACTGGATCTGAACCGGATCGATTTTGAAAGGGCCGGAACCGGACGCAAAGCGGGATATAAGTTTACCATCGAATTCAACAGGGGGCGTGTGGCCAATATCATCAGTGGTTCATTGCTGGCTTCCGAACTTGCTTTTTTGATGCAGGAAGATGCTAACATTAAATCCATCCTGGCCGATAACCATTTCACCGTTTCGCTCAATACCAAATTTCAGCTTATCCTGAAAAGGGTCGTTATTAGCGGGGAATAAGCATATCTTATTCGGCTGCATCATGCCGGACAGAGAATAAGCCCCGTTTTACCTAAGGGTTTTACAGCATTGATTTTATGGATCCGCCATCCAGGGTAATGGTTTGCCCGGTCACATAACGGCTGAGCGGGCTAAGCAGCCACAATGCAAGACTGGCAAAATCGGCTGGTAAACCCAGTGAGCCTACGGGTATCTGGGCAATGGCTTTCTCACGCACTTCCTCCACGGGTAAACCGGTCTGTTCCGATTTTTTCTGGTAAATACGGTTAATGGCGGGCGTATCGTGTGAACCCGGACCAAGAATATTCAGGGTAACACCGCTTTTTGCGATCTCCTGCGAGAGTGTTTTTACCATACCCACCACAGCCACCCGCAAGGAACTGCTCAGAACCAGGTTCTCCAGTGGCTGTTTAACCGACGAGCTTTCTATATATACCACCCTCCCGTACTGTTGTGCCATCATTTTGGGTACCAGGGCCTGGGTCAATTCCACTTTCCAGCGCAACAGCGACCGGTAGGCGTTGTCCCAGTCTTCCAGTGTGGTTTCCAGGACCATCTTAGCGGGCGGGCCTCCCGCATTGATCACCAGGCCATGCAGTTGTCGATCGCCCAATAACGCTACCAGCTGTTTGATCACGGCAGAATCAGAGAGGTCGCCGGCAAGGATCTCTACCTGTGCAGGTGAGACAGCTTGTAATACTTTCAGGTTTTCTTCACCCCTTGCCACGGCAATAATACGGGCGCCTTCGGCCAGTAATGCTTCTGCAATGGCTTTTCCGAAACCGGATGTAGCGCCACCGATAATAAACAACTGGTTATACATCTGTAAGTTCATACATATCATTTTCGTGGAAATAAAGGTAGGCATTGAAACAGGAAAAAGAACCGCTTAGCCTGTTCAACAACAAGGCCGTGGGAGGATCTCTCACCATGACCTCTGTAAAAATCGGTTTAGAGAAGTTCGTTCTTATCCGATTTCCACTTTCAGAATTTTGGCGAACTTTTTCAGTTCAGCCATTTCATCGTTGCTCAGTGGTTCATTGTTGGCATATTTGGCCTGCAGAAACAATACTCTTTTATGTTCCGGGTATCTGGCCAGTATGGCGCTGATGTATTTACCCGCTGTTTCATCTTTCTGGTAAATGGGCGATGCCAAAACCGGCTCCACGGGTTTGTAACGGGTAGGCATCTTCAGAATGATGGCTTCCAGCGTACCCAGCCAGCTGGGGGGCATATCTTTCACCTTCTGTGCTTTCGACAACAAACCCTGCAGTTGTTTTTTACTCAGGCTGCCTCTTTCTTCATATTGATGCATCAGGCTCATGACGAACAGTGCGTCCGGATTGTGCTCGTACAGGGCATCCAGGATCCTGGCAATAATATCTATTCCGGCTTTGGGCTTATACATAATATACAACAAACGAATGTACTATGCAGCCAGCAGATTTTTGCAAAACGTCCTGGTACAACCAGGGGGGGCGCAGTCAGTGACCCCGAACCCCTTGCCGAAAATATCCGGTTTCTGACCTGAGCAATTACCAGATAATCTTCACTGCTACAGAATTACTGCTGGCATCAAAAAAATGTAAAACAGGGGGATGGTCGTTTAATGAGCTGTTTCCCTTTTCTCCAGCCATTGTGCCAATCCCTTTTTGATGGCTTCGCCGATCTTTTGCTGGTTGGCGGGATCTCGGAGAAAATCGTAGCTGGCGCCATTATCACCGATCTCCAGTAATACGCGGGTGGGAGCTTTGTTCACGTGTTCATCCAGGCTGTAAAAAGAAAGTTTACCGGTAGCAGCACAGCGGTAATCGTTACGCCCGGTGGTACTGTCGAGCAACACACCCCGGTTCTCGAGGGTTGTGGCTTCCGCAATGGATGCGATCAGCGTAGCAGCCAGGTCGCGGTTCTCAGTTTCCTGCGCATCGCCATAATGAATATATCCCCATACGGCATGCCTGCGTGTACCGCCATTGTTATGCACTGCAATGAATACATCGGGATTTCTTTTATTCGATTGTTTGAGCTCCCAGGCATAGCCCGAAATTTTTCCGTCTACAACGGCTGATGTATGTGCCATCATGGTATTGCTGCCACTGTCCGCATTGTGCAGATCTTTTCTTCCCAGGCTCCACACTTTGTATTCCCTGAAAGAAGGTGCTGTGGCCATAGCTGCTTCTGCAATACCGTTACAGACCGCCGCTTCGCTGAAGTTCTTGCCGGTATTGGTCTGGTGTGAGGGTTGCCATACGATGATGGTCTTTTTACGGGGTGGTACAGAAGCAACAGAAACGATCGCCAATAAAACAATCCAAATTTTTTTCATGATACCTGGCATTTGAATACACAAGTTACCTGCGCATTTTCATTATACAGGATTTTTTTACTGTTTACATAAAGTTGTCTGTGGTGCTATTGATCGAACCATTACATCTTGCTCATATCATGCCCTGCCATTGGGTTAGCCCCTTTCTGGAATATATATTCACTCTGCAGCAGGTAAGCTCCTGATACGACCACCACATCACCCGAGCGCAAGCCGGAACTGATCTCTATCCTGTCATCTGTTTCCAGTCCGGTTTGCACCATCAGTGTCTTGAATGTCTTTTTACCCGTACGGACCCATACCGTAGCGCCCTTCCCGTCACGTATCACCGCATCGATGGGTAATGTAAGCGTTTTGTGTGGCACACTTTTTAATAGTACATACGCCGACATACCCGGTTTTAACTGGTTACCC
This sequence comes from Bacteroidota bacterium, assembly GCA_016183765.1. GTDB lineage: Bacteria > Bacteroidota > Bacteroidia > Chitinophagales > Chitinophagaceae > Sediminibacterium. The sequence continues at coordinate 423,380 of JACPEA010000011.1, read as the reverse complement.
GAATTGGGTATTGCCACACGGATTAGGTTGATCCGGGTATCGGGGTTGATCTCGGGATTAACGAAACCGATGTTTCCCCTGATCTCCATTCCGTCAAAATCGGGTAACTGCACCGTGGCCACACTATTCCTGTCGATGCCCGACATCTGCGAAGTATATACCTGGGCTTCTGCCCAGAGGCTTGACAGGTCAGCCAGTTTTACCAGTACTCCACCCTCCATCACATAATCACCTTCCCTTGTTTCCAGGCCCGTGATGGTGCCTGATACCGGGCTGTAGAAAGTGGTGGTAGTACTCGCTTTTTTCTGTTGCGCCAGTTCCTGCACCTGTTTGTCGGACATGCCCCATAATAATAGTTTGTGTCTTGCACTTTGCAGTAGCTCGTCAAAATTCATCATGGCTTCATTAGCGAATACCTTTTTCCTTTCCAGCGCCAGCAGGTATTCCTGTTTGGCATTATTCAGCTCTTCGCTGTATAACTCGTACAAGGGCGCTCCTTTTTTAACAAAATCGCCCACATTTTTATAATACAGTTTCTCTACCCTGCCCATGACCCTTGCACTGACCGAAGAGGCTTTCATCTGGTCAAAATTCAGTGTTGCGGTAAGCACCAGTTTGTCGCCGATGGTCCCGTTGCGGATGGTGTCCGCATGAATATTGCCCAACTGCAGCTGCTGTTCGCTCAGTTCTATCTCATCGTGGCTGGCGCCACTTTTCTTTTTTACAGGCGTGAGCTCCATTTTGCAGATCGGGCACTTCCCCGGTTTGTGCTCCTTTACCTGGGGGTCCATCGAGCAGGTATAATAGGTATCTGACTCTGCTGTAACAGGCGCCGGTTTGTTTTTACAGGCCACGGCTGCCAGCAACAGGAAAATGATGAGGAATGATGTACGCATATTCAGTTTTTTACTTTAATAAAGCTTTCGCTATCCATTAAATATTGTGCATTGGCGGCTACAGAATCCTGTACACCGAGCCCGTTCAGCACCTGTATGTGCTCCTTATGGATGATCCCGGTGCTGATCCTGTGGGCCTTAAAACCGCCTTTCACTTTTTCAAACACCACTTTATCCAGTCCCAGAGAAAGAACCGCTTCTTTGGGCAGCCAGTATGCCTGCCGGGTATTACCATATACGGTGGCGTTTACCTGGCTACCAATGGGGATCTTAAGATCGCTGTTATTGAAATAAACGCGTGCGGTCAGTGTTTTACTGTCTTTCCGGTAAAAGGGCTCCACATAATCCACTGAAGCCTGGAAGTTTTTGCCGGGTAATGTTTCCGGCACAATCGTCACTCTGCTGCCCGCTCTTACCAATGCCTGGTTCTCGCCGTAGATATTCAACAATACCCAGGCCCTTGAAGGGTCGTATACCGTGAACACGGATTTGCCTTTCTCCACATACATGCCTTCTTTTAAGGAAAGTTCTTCAGTAATAAGCGAAATATCTTTCATAGCGCCGGTTTCCCTTTCTTTACTCATCGTACCTGCATTGGCAGATTCGTGAATATGCCCGTTGTAATTACTGTATACGGTCACAGTCATTGAGGGTTTTTCTTCGCGGATCAGTTTTTCCAATTGTGCCGCATCCATCCCCAGTAACAATAGTTTTTCTTTAGCGGCTTCTATGATGTTCCTGTTACCCGGATCGTTCCTGAGCAGGAATAATAAGTTCTGCTGTGCAGTAAGCAATTCCGGGCTATACACTTCCATGATCTTCTCTCCTTTCCTGATCTTCTGGTAACGGTAACGGACATACAGCTTTTCGATGCGTCCTGAAACCCTTGCTGCAATCGTACCCACCATCCTGGTATCGTAAGTGATCATACCCAGCGCCCTGATCTCTATCTGTTCCTGTTTCTGCCGCATCACCGTTACGGGTAGAGAAGAAACCACAAACTCATTGGTAGGTTTCAGCAAAGCATCCAGCTCTACCTGCTCCTGCCGGTTTCCGCCGGTCTCTTTTTTTACCAGGCTCATGCCGCAAATGGGACAGGAGCCCGGTTTATCGGACCTCACTTCAGGATGCATGGGACAGGTATATACCGATTCAGCGGCAGCATCGTGTTGGTGTTGCTCCGGTTTACCGGTTTCCATTTTAACCAGGTCCATGCCGCATTTAGGGCAGGTACCGGGCTTGTCGCTGAAAACAGAATCCTGTGGCATCGGGCAGGTATACATCGGCTGGCTTGCTTCCTGATGTACATGCCCTGCTGTTGCAGCGGTTTTTTCTTTTTTATCCTGACAGGCCACAACAGCCATCAGCACCAGTGATAAGATCAGTAGTCGTTTCATTTGTTTTCAATTATTCTTTCCAGTGATACCTGTGTTCTGAGCGCCTGGTTCAACAATTCAATGTATTCCAGCTGGCTCATATACAGGGCTTCCCATGCATCGTACAACATGAACAGTTCTTCGGTATTCTGCTCATAGGCCAACTGCATGGTTGCAAAATTCTTCTGAAAGGCAGGTAAGATATTCGTCTCGTACAGTTTCAGCTGTTTTGCTTTCAGTATCAGTTCATTACGCATACCATAAGCCATACCACTGTATTCGTTCACCATCATCTCTTTCTGCGATTGTAAGGCATTGGCTTTCCATTTCAGGCTTTCGATATTGGCCTTATTCATTTTTGATGACCAGTTGGTCAGCGGCAGTTTCATCATGCCCATCAATGAGTACTGCATGGGCAGACCGCCAAAGCCAAACATATGCTCATACCGGATCCCGAACTGTGGGCGCAGGCTTTGTTTTTCAGTTTCCTGTTTCAGGTAAGTAAGATCGATATCCCGGTCGATCGCTTTCAGATCGCTCCGGTTGCGATAGAACAGGGTGCTGTCGAAGACCATATCATCATACCCCTTGATCCGGTAATTGGTATCGATGGCCAGGTCAGCCATGGCATTGCGTCCCATCAGCGTATTCAGGCGGATCCTTTTTTCGGTGATCTCGCTCTCGTACATCAACTGCATATTTTTGATGTTGCCCAGTGCAGCTTTGGCTTTATAATAGGCGCTTATCTTTTCCATCCCATTGCGGTAACGGATCTCTGCATTCTTGATCATGAAATTCAGCAGCTTCTCGTTCTGGCCCAGGATGTTCAGTTTTTTTTCAAGGATGATCCACTCGTAGTAAAACTGTTTGGCATCGTTCACCAGTTCGTTCAGCGTAGCATTCTTTTTTTCTTTTTCTACCGAAGACATGGTTTGCATATACGCTGCATCTGCCTGCTGCTTTTTTTTATTCGGGATCATCTGCTGACCGCCAAGCATGTACTGGCCCATCCCGTTTCCCATGTCCGATTTTTTCCAGTAGGACGGATTATACGGAACCATCCAGAGGCCGGTGGAGAATTCCGGTGGCATCCAGCTTTTGGCGCCTTTGGCGGCTTCGTCCATAGAACGGATCTCATGGTTGTACATTTTAACCACAGGATGCGAGACGGTGATACTGTCGATAACAGCAGACAGTTTCAGAGTTTGTGCCCGGCCGGTTATAAACGACAGCAGCGCAAACAGTACGAGGTATGTTTTATTCTGTAACATCTATCAATTCAATTTTACCTTTTCGTTTTAGTTCTCTTTCTTTGATAATCTCAAAAACCACCGGCGTGATCAGCAATACATAAATGGTTGAACTGATGGTTCCGCCGATCAACGGTATGGTAATGGGACGCATGATATCGCTGCCCACACCGGTTGACCATAAAATAGGGATCAGTCCGAACAAACCAACCGATACCGTCATCAGTTTGGGACGTAACCTTTTCACAGAACCCTCCACCACAAATTCACGTATGATAGCCGGCGTCAATGTTGCCCGAGAGTTGCCATGTTTTGCCACCATTTTCTGCATGGCTTCGTTCAGGTAGATCGTCATCAGCATGGCCGTTTCAATGGCCATACCAAACAGGGCTATGAAACCCACTGCCACAGCCACCGACAAATTCACACCGTAGTAATATACCATGAATACGCCGCCGATTAGCGCAAATGGAACGGTGATCATGGTAACGATGGCTTCTTTGATGGAATGATATGTAAAGTACAATACCATAAAAATGATAAGGATCACGACCGGCATGATCAGTGTGAGTGTGCGGTTGGCGCGGATCTGGTTTTCCCACTGCCCGCTCCATTCCAGAAAATAACCTTTGGGCAGTTTGATCATCATCTGGTTCAGTTTTTCCTGTGCTTCGGTAACCGTGCTGCCCAGGTCGCGTTCCCGCACATTGAACAGGACTGTTCCGCGCAGCAACGCGTTCTCCGAATTGATCATCGGCGGACCATCGCTGAACCGGATATCTGCAACAGCTTCCAGTGGAACGGGACCAAAATTCATGGTCTGCACCGGCAAGCGTTTCAATGCCTGCACATTATTCCTGAAATCCTGGCCATAGCGGGCATTCACAGAAAATCGCTGGCGGCCTTCAATGGTGGTTGTCAGTTTCATGCCACCCAGTGCACTTTCTACCACCGTGTTCACATCATCCACGCTCAACCCATACCTGCCAATCTCTTCGCGCTTTACCACTACATCAATGTATTTGCCACCGGTAATCGGTTCTACATACAGGTCTTTTACCCCATCAATTCCCTCGAGGTGTTTTTTGATGGTCTGTGCAAATACATAGATACTGTCGAGGTTCTGCCCGTACACTTTGAGGCCTACATCGGTACGGATCCCGGTTGAGAGCATGTTGATGCGGTTGATGATGGGCTGCGTCCATCCATTGGTCACACCCGGTATCTGCATTTTGACATTGAGCTCATTGATGATAGCATCTTTGGTGATACCTTTGCGCCATTCATGTCGGGGTTTCAGCAGGATGATGGTCTCGATCATACTCACCGGCGAATTATCCGTTGCGGTATTCGCCCTTCCCGCTTTACCCAGCACATGCGAGACTTCCGGAACGGAACTGATCAGTTTATCCTGCACCTGTAACAAACGCTTGACTTCTGCATTGGATACATCAGGCAGGGTAACCGGCATGAACAGGATGGACCTTTCATCCAGCGGAGGCATGAACTCTGATCCCATTCTGGTCATCATGATCGCTCCTGCCGCTAAAGCCACCAGGTTCACAGCCAGCACGGTTTTGCGCCAGCGCAGGCACCATTGCAGTATCGGCGTATACAACCGTTCCAACGTTCGCGTGATGGGATTGAAGGATTCCGGCTTCAGACTCCCTTTTAGAAAATAAGAGATCAACACCGGCGTCAGTGTAATGGCTAGGAATGCATCTACCAGCAGGATAAAGGTTTTTGTCCAGGCCAGCGGATGAAACATCTTGCCTTCCATGCCCGTCAAAAGAAAGACCGGCAGGAAAGATGCGACCACAATGATCGTTGAGTAAAATACACCCGGCCCTACCTGTTTCGAAGACCTTTCAATGATCTCCATTTTTTCTTCCGGGCTCAGGGGGTCTTTATTTTTTTTGAACCAGTTTGTCATGAGTTTACATTATTTGATGACTGTCTTTTTGCTGCCTGTGCTTCACTGATGTGGCGATAGGCATTCTCCACCATCACGATCCCGTCATCCACCACCACGCCAATGGCCAGTGCAATACCGGTAAGCGACATGATATTGGACGAAATACCAAAAGTCTGCAGCAGGATAAAGCCCACTGCTACGGAAATAGGTAGCTGTATCAGGATGATGAGTGCGCTGCGCCAGTGGAAGAGGAAGATGATCACGATCAGTGATACCGTGATCATTTCTTCGATCAAAGTGCCTTTTACCGATTCAACGGCTTCTTCTATCAGCGTACTCCTGTCGTAAGAGGTTTTCAGCGTTATGCCTTCGGGTAAGCCTTTTTCCACTTCTTTGATTTTGGCTTTTATGGCTTTGATCACCCGGTCGGCATTCTCATTATAGCGCATCACCACGATACCGCCTACCACTTCTCCTTTTCCATCCATATCAAAAATGCCAAGACGCAGATCACCTCCCATCTGTACCGAACCCACATCCCTTACCCGCACCGGTATGCCATTATAATTACCCAGTGCAATGTTCTCGATGTCTTCCTTGTTCTTGATATAACCCAGGCCCCGGATGATATAAGCCATATCGGCCATCTCGAATTTTCTGCCACCCACATCGTTGTTGTTGGCTTTTACCCTGTTCATCACATCCATGAGGGAGATGTTGTAATACTGCAGTTTCACCGGGTCTACCACCAGCTGGTACTGTTTTTCAAAACCGCCGAAAGAAGCCACTTCGGCCACACCCGGTACGGTTTGCAGGGCAAATTTGATATACCAGTCCTGCAGGGCACGCTGTTCACCCAAATCCATTTTAGGTGCATCCAGGTGGTACCAGTAGATATGCCCCACCCCGGTGCCATCGGGACCCAGCGTAGGTGTAACCCCTTGGGGCAGCAAGCGCTGGGCAAAATTCAGTCGCTCCAGCACACGCGTGCGAGCCCAGTAGATATCAACATTGTCTTCGAAGATCACGTATACAAAACTCATCCCGAACATAGACGAGCCGCGTATGTTCCTGATCTTGGGTATGCCCTGCAGGTTGCTCACCAGCGGGTAGGTGACCTGGTCTTCGATCACTTGCGGACTGCGACCCATCCATTCGGTGAAAACAATGACCTGGTTTTCACTGAGATCGGGGATGGCATCGATCGGATTCTGTTTGACGGAATACAGGCCCCAGGCAAACATGCCCACTGCTGCCAGCAGCACGATCAGCCGGTTGCGCAAAGCCAGTACGATTAATTTTTGAACCATAACGGTAATTTTCCGGTTTCCAATAACAGGGTATTATCCCTTTTTCTCTTTCAGGTTCATGCCGCATTTGGAACATTTACCCGGTTTGTCGCTGGTAACATCAGCATGCATGGGACATACATACGTTGTAGCTGTTGTTTTTTTGTTCTCTTTCAGGTTCATACCGCATTTGGAACATTTGCCGGGTTTATCGCTGGTAACATCGGCATGCATGGGGCATGAATAAGCCGCTTCTTTTTTATTTTCTGTCAGGTTCATACCACATTTGGAACATCTGGCGGGTTTGTCGCTGGTAACATCGGCATGCATGGGACAGCTGTATTTTTTGGTGTCCTGTGCAAATACGGTTACAGAAAGGATAGTAAAAGCCGCCATCAACAGCATTTTGATTTTTTTCATTGTTTTGATTTTATAGATAATGAATATATACAGAAACATTGGGCCATAGAAATACCAAAAGCCCGGCAAACATTTGCCCGGCTGCTCAGAAGGATCTGATACTAAATACGGAAAACGCCGTTACTCAAATAAACCGCTACACTGCTTTCGGGAGGTGCGTTACAGGTGGGGTTTTCTTCTGTTACAGAAGAGAAGCGGATGACAGATGCCTGAAATACCGAAACAGGAACAGCGATAGCTACCAGCTGCATGGATTGGTAAACAGACTCGGCTGTTTTCTGGTCAATGGTTGCTTTAACCAGTTTCTGCTCGTCTTTACAGCAGCCTTTTTTATTTTTCTTTTCTATTTTGGCCATGCCGCATTTGCCGCAGGCTTTACCTTTTTGTTGTGTCAACTCCCAGCCATAAGCCTTACCCATACAGTAATGCATGTTCATGGCAACCCCGGCACTGGCGCCGAAGTGTACAAGGGCTAATATGAGGACAAACAGCTTTTTCATGTACTAAGACCAGACAAAAGTAGCAGTAATATTCCGTAAATTTTGCTAAAATTCCATACGAACGGCTCAAAACAGCTGATGGCAGGCAGGCTACCGGTTTAAACATAAGCTATTTAGCGAGTCCTTTTCCTATAATACCCCCACTCACCTCCAGGGTAGTGCCATGTACCGCTTCGTTCTCTATAATGAAGCGAACCGTGTTCACGATCTCTTCCGTTTTTACCAATCTGCCCAGCGGAATATCGGCTATAATCCGGTTCAATATATCCGGTTGGATAGATAGCAGCATGGGTGTTTCTACATACCCCGGCGCTATAGCAGCCACCCGAATATTGGTAATACCTCTAGCATGAAATTCGCCTGCCAGAATTTTGGGCCAGAGTGCAATAGCAGCTTTAGCAGATGCATAGTTCAGTTGTCCCAATTCACCACTTTTGTTAATAGAGGAAATCGGAATCAGCACACCTGGCCAGTGGTGATCCGTCATTTGTATGGCTGCTTCTCGCAGGGTAAGGAATACACCCGTTAGGTTTACATCCATTACCTGTTGCCATTGTTGGGTAGTCATGAACTTTTTCACTTTCCCCGTTTCCTTATCCGGTGTAATCAAAAAAGCATCACGGATAATACCGGCACAAGCCAGTACAATATTGATAGATCCGAAACTAGTAACAGCAAACTGCATCAGTGCACGTACAGATGTTTCGTCGGTTACATCACAGGTCATAAAATCTGCCTGTTGGCCTGCCGCAAGGATCTTCTCTTTAACGGTTTGCAGTTTTGCTTCGTCCCTGTCTGCCAATACCACTTTGGCGCCCATGGCTGCCAATGCAACCGCTACTGCTTCACCGATACCGCTGGCAGCACCTGTAATCACTGCTACCGAATTAGCTGTTTTCATGTTCGTATTATTTAAAAAGGAATTCTTTAATAGCCAGTACAATCTGTTGCGCGCCCTCTCCGTACAACATGGTCTGGTGGTTTCCCGACACAGCCACATAACGGCAGTTTTCCATTCCGTTCACTGTTTCCATAGCCAGGTCAGCTGGTAACAAAGCAGCATCCATTGTATAAATACCGGGTGCATTAATCAGTATCGAAGGTTTTTTGTTTTCCTTAATCAGTTCTGCCCAGGGTTCTCCCAGACTTCCTTTCAACACCGCTTCCATCATGTGTTCCGGTTTGCTGCGTGGCATAACGGTACCATCAGCAAGGGTGTAGATATCGGCTTCATAATAACTTCGCATAGTCTCATCCCAGAAACTGAGATAGGGAGCCTGTTTTACTTTGTCGAGATAGGCATCAAAAGAAGCGAACCGCTGTCCCAGTCTGGCCATTGCCGGACCCAGCATTTCCTTTGTTTTGGGATGCATCTTTACAGCTGCGTCCATCAATATCAGTTTCTCCACACGCTCAGGGAAATATGCCGCGAGGTACAAAGCCAGAAAGGCACCGAAAGAATGTCCGCAGATAACCACCTGCGTTGCCTGCCTGTGATCTAACAGTGCAATGATATCTGCTGCATGCTCCTTCATGGTATAACCTGTAGCAGGCTGATCGCTGAGGCCACGTCCACGGAGATCAACCGACAAAATATGAAAATGATTGCCCAATCCGGCGGCCAGCAGACCGTCGAACGCATGTGCATTGGCAGTTAAGCCGTGTAATAATAATAACAACGACCCACTTCCTTCGTTATCCAGATAATGAAGCCTGATACTGCCCGTATCTGCCCACTTACTAACGGTTTTCATACTGTTTTTTGAGTTCATGTTTTAATACTTTGCCTGCTACATTCCGGGGCAGTTCATCAAGGATCATGATATCATTTACTTTCTGAAAACGGGCGTCAATATGATCGTTAACCCATATTTTGATCGTCGCTGCGTCCGCCTCCATCGTTTTCAACACAATAGCCGCCACCGGCGTTTCTCCCCATTCACTGTGTGCCACACCAAATACCGCCACATCTTTTACAGCAGGATGTTTGATAATAACTTCCTCGATATCTGCCGGGTACACATTCACGCCACCGGAAATGATCAGATCTTTTTTACGTCCTGTGAGATAGAGAAAGCCCTCTTCATCCACATAACCCAAATCGCCGGTATACAACCAACCATTACGCAGCGCTTCTTTTGTTTGTGTTTCGTTTTTATAGTATCCATCCATCAATAAGGGCCCTCTGCCCACGATCTCGCCAATAGTACCGCTGGATACAGGTTCTCCACTTTCATTGCAGATCTGCATATCCATAAAGGAAGGCGGATAACCCACGCTTCCTGTTTTGCGGGCCGCATCGGTTTTATCCAGTATGGTCATAAAACCTTCTGTCAATCCGTAGAGTTCATAAAACACGCCGGGTAACCTTTGATTCAGTTCCTGTTTATGTTCAAGTAATAAAGGAGCACCTACAGAAAGAATGTATTCAATAGATGGCAATTGCTGTTTGCAGAATTTCTCCTGCTGTAAACAAGCAATGATCTGCGAAGGAACCAGGATGGTATGCGTAACCGATTCTGTTCCGATATCTGTAATTACCTGGTGCGGGTCAAAATGATGTTGCAGCACATAGGTGCAGCCCAGAAACATAGCCGGCATCAGTGTTAAAAAAGAACCATTAAAAATGATTGAGCCGGAATGCATGACAACGCTTTCAGGTGTCATCCGGTAACTATTGGCAAACAGCGAGCCATATAAAGCACGAACGGCATGTGAAATCACGATGCCTTTGGGTAAACCCGTTGTACCACTACTGTAAATAATATTGTACGGGTCGGAGCCGGTTACTGTTTCTACATCAGGTTCTGTGGCAGGTTGTGCCGCTTTCAATGTGTGATACGACTGCCAACCGCTTATTCCGGAATCATTAATCAGCCAGTAATTATCTGCTACAACTTGTGTAACATGCTTTTTAATTTCTGTTACATACCCGGCTGTTTCGCAGTTAGTGATAACCAATTTGGTGTCGGCATTATTAATCAGGTTGGCCAGGCCCACACCACGTAACAGAGGACTGAGAGGTACCGCTACTGCCCCCATTTTGGCGCAAGCCCAGTAGATCTCCCACAATTCTATACAATTGGGTAATATGGTGGCTACTTTATCTCCTTTGCATACGCCAGCCTGCTGCAGGGCCCCTATCAGCTGGTTCACATTGGCATTCAGTTCGGAAAAAGTTTGCCGTTGCTTACCACAAATAATTGCTGTTTTCTGTGCCTTATATTTCGCATGCCGGGTAAGCCAGTGTTGTATCGTAAGGTCATCGCTGTACATGTCTCTCTTATTTAACAAAGAGGGTGGCACCCCTTATGGAGTACCACCCGTCAATCTACCATTACAAGCTATTTTTTCTTATTGGGAATATGCGCTTTCAGTTCTATCGAGAGCAGGCGTCCGATAGAAGGAGAACCCACAAATTCTTTTTGTGTCACATTAAACAGGTTACTGATACCTGCACCAAGACTTAACTCACTGTTCAGTTTGACACCGGTACTGATATCGATAGTGGTAAATCCGCCCAGCGCACCCCAGTCAAAATTCTTTACGTAATACCGGGGTGTGTTATTCAGCGGGTTAATGCCGCCATATACAACACCTCTTTTGCCTGCACCTGCCTTGGTACCGATCTGGTTCCCGCTGTAGAGATCATAAGATGCCACATAACGGAGTGAAATATTCAGGAACATTTTGCCTTTGGCAATGTTCTGGAAGCTGAGTGTAGAAGAAAAACGGTTGGTAGCCGTATTCAGGCTTTTTTCTTCGAGCGACACATATCCATCCCTATTTGCATCGTTCTTGATATTCTCGTCTGTGATATCACTACCGAACCAGGAATATTTCATGGCCAGGCTGATATCATCTGTGAAATAATAATTCACACCCAGGTCAACACCATAGGAAGAAACTTCGCCATAATTAAAGTAAGTAGAGAATGCAGCACCTGCCAGTGTACCTGTTCCCGAAACGGTTCCCGGTATCAACAAACCTGCTGTTGGAATGCCGATGCTGCCTACGCTTAATGCACGACCTCCTACGGTAATGGCCGGACTCAGGAAATTCAGTGTTTTACCATAATATCCATTGATATCGATGTATAATTTTTTACCTACGGTTCCTTTATAGCCCAGTTCCCAGGTACTAATCTGTTCGGGTTTCAATGGTACCGTGGTGGCAACAGCTGCCGGATCGTTTACATTGGCACCGTTGGGAATATATTTCACCCCATCTCCGTTACCAAATACCAATCCGAATACACTCGCTCGCTGAAACAGGATAATGGGCGCCGCAAATGCTTTACCCCAGGTAAGACGAATACTTCCGCCCGGAACTCCTTTTACAAGGGCCACTTTAGGAGAGAACATATTCTTGAAAAGGCTGTGATGATCCAGCCTAGCAGCTGCTACCAGTTTAAAATCGGCTGGCAATGTTTTTTCCAGCTGCAGGGCACCTCCATACTGGGTTACTTCTACTTTCTGGGTAGCATCGGCCAGGCTGGTTCCAAATGTTTTGGGATCATCTTTCTGGTAAGAAGCACTCAACACCATATTCAGACCCGCTTTGGTAAAACTATTATTATACTGTGCTTCTGCATTTAATCTTTTGGATTCTTCTTTGAACATATTTCCCAGCCTGGTAGCAAAAGCTTCTGCCTGGTCGGGATACAATTGGCCCACTGCAGCATACAAAGGACTGGTTGGATCCGTAATAGTACTATGCGTACGGTTCCAGAAATCACGGGTATATCCTGGTATACCATAAGATGTTCCCACGTTGGTCCATGTTTCATACACCTGTGCAAAAAAACGTGGGCTCACATAACGCAGCTGCAGGTAGGAGAATTTCCAGTCTCGGATCTGGTTGCGACCGGTATTGTTTACACTCAGGAAATTATTATTACTTCCTCCATAAGAAACAATCAGATCTGATTTAGATGATACGGCATAATACAGATCGGCCGTACCACGTACATGTTTAAACTGATAGCTGGGAATTCTTTCAGGAATGGCCAACGCCGGTCCATACACAGAGCCCCCTGCATAAATACTGTCGTGAAATTCAAAATCCTTCCCGGTCGTATACTCGCCGGTAAATTTATAGGCCCATTTCTGATCAATCTTATTGGCTGTTCGGAAACGGGAAGTAAACACATCCTGGTTACCGGCGCCAATGGCAATATCCGTTCCCTGGTATTTACGCGGATCTTTGGTAATGGTATTGGCAATACCATTATGTGCGTTCGGACCGTACAAAGCAGAGTTAGGACCGAGTACAATTTCCAGTCTCTCAACATCTTCTTTAATCACAGTATTCATTATGCCTGAGGGTAATCCACTACCACCAGCCATCATACTGTTACGACCATCTGTCATCTGCAGAATTTTGGCATTAAAGGCATTGTTAAAACCACGGGCATTAAAACCCACACCGGTTACGCCGGTTCTGATAAATTCAACCCCCTGGATCTTGGAAGCAAGTTCTCCGATATTGAAAGAGGAGGTTTGTGCAAAATCCCTGGCCGTAATTACACTGATGGTAGCCGGAGCACGCGTAATCTTTTCCGGACGCTTGGATGCACTTACAACTACTTCATCACCTCTACCTACGGTTGAGGTAAGACCGATGGTGAGATTGTCGCCTGCCTCGGCTGTTTTTTCTACATCACCATAACCCACGTAAGAAAAAACAAGGATTACTTTACCTTTTTTAGAGAGAGCAAGTGTGAAGTTTCCTTCATCGTCGGTATAGGTACCTGCCCCTGTGGCTTTCAGCATTACGCTGGTACCAGCCAATGCCTGACCTGTTTTCCCGTCGGTTACCCGTCCGCTGATCTTAATGCCCTGGGCCATCACAGCAGCCTGCACCAAGAGCAGACATAAGAGTACTGGCAATCGTTTCATGTTATTTTTTTTTAGGTTGTAGAATTCAGAAACCGGATTGTTTTATTCGTAAAAAAATTGTCACCGCTTCATTGAGTGGTTCGGGTTTTTCGTATTGCAGCAGATGTCCGGCTTCCGGTATCATCCTGATGCTACTGCCCCGAATAGATTTTGCCATTGCCGCCACTGCTGATACGGTTAAGGAAGGATGTAAAAATTTATTCGGAATCAATGCATCCTGCTCTCCAAAAAGCACCAATACTGGTTGACTGATTTTTTGTAATTCCTCCGTTACCGGATGAGCCAGCATTCCTTTCACACCCATAGATACCTGACGACAATACGCTTCAAATTCTGCACACTGTTTCAGGGAAATCCTTTCTTTTATCAACAATTCTGCAGCATCGGTCATCCGGAAAAAGTTGGCTCTGTAGCTTTGGGTAATCGCCATACTATCCTGGGCCATATAAAAAGCGGCAGTTGCATAACCGGTTAATATATTGGCTTCTGCGTCCGTAAACGTTTCCAGCCCGGCAGGAGCCACCAACACCAGTTTATTTACAAGTGAAGGATACTTCAAAGCCAGTATCATACTTATCTGCCCGCCCATGGAATGACCCATTACGAACGCCGTTGGTATCTTTAGTTTTTGCAGCAGTGATGCTATCACATCTGCATAAAAATCCAGTTGGGTAGCTGCGTCTGTTCTCTCGGCTGTACTGCTTTTGCCATAACCCGGGAGGTCTACCGCAATACAGCGGAATTTTTGGGAGAGTGTTTCTATATTCCTTTTCCAATGAGAAGCATTACCGCCCAACCCATGGATCATGATAATGGTTTCTCCTTTACCCGCCTCCACGTAATTGATCTGCAATGAATCAAGTTGTACCTGTTTGGCAATAAAACCATAGGAAGGCACACATTGGGCCGGCAGCTTTACTGCAGACAGAAGAAATAGCAGGATGAGTATCTGTTTTTTCATGCGGCTGCCAATTTGGTTTTTGGTTTCAGTGCATAATATAAAACAAGACCCACAACCAATGAACACAGAATCGCAATTGCTGCTGCCACACCTGGATTACGGGTGCCGCTGTGCATATATGGTGTTAGCCTGCCATAGTATACTGCAAAATGCAATGATACGGCTGTAATACTGGCGGCGATAGCTGCTGTTCTTGGCACATCCTTCAGAAAAATACCGAAGAGTACCGGCACAAAAGCTCCGCAGAAATAAGCATACACGCCATTCTGGGCAAAAATGCCCACACTCAGATCAGGTTTCAGCAATTGCTGGTACGAGATATAGATAGACACCACTGCCATCAGTCCGATTACTATCCGGTTCATCACCAGCTCACTCATAATACCGCCCGATTTTTCAGATTCGCGAATGAGCCTGTTGCCGGTGAGTGGTTTAATGATATCAGAGGTAAACGTAGTACTCAGTGACTGGATCAGTCCTTCCAGCGTAGCCATTCCCGCAGAGATCATTCCCAATACCAGAATGATGGCGATGTATACCGGAAAACGGCTCACTACAAAAGTGCCCATCACCCCATCCAAAGGAATAGCCTGGCCATGTAACTGCAGATTGGGAAACAGGATGCGGGCATATAACCCCACAAACACTACCATAAAGAACAAAGCTTGCGCCAGAATAGCCACCGTAAGAAAACGGTTCAGGTCTTTATCGTTCTTTAATAGAAGGGAACGGGTAAGAATATGCGGCTGACAAACAATGGCGGTTCCCACTACCAGCTGACAGATTACTACTTCGAAAAAATCCCGGAACAATGGACTTGCAGGATTAAAGGGATGTGTCAGTACCGGGTCTATGGCTGCCAGTTTACCCAGAAAACCATGTACTCCTTCCGAAAAATATTCATACCCGGAAGTAAGCAGAATCACAGCCACCACCAGTTTGAGAAAGGCCTGTACTGTATTAGTATATACCATGCTGTTAGCTCCGCCAAACATCATATACGTAAACGTAAATACCACGACCCCAATCAACGTAGGTAATACCTCCAGGTTTAAAGAACGGGAGATCACTTGTGTAAGTCCTACACAGATCATGACAATAAATGCAATCATTAATAAGGAAAGAAATCCGAAGAACAGGGCAAAACCACTGCTTTGGTAACGGATACCCATCCACTGGGCAATGGTACGGGCGTTTACCGACTGACCATATTTACGAAACCGGCGCGATAAGATAGCCAGTGAAACCAATGTGCCGATAGGCAAAAAAACAGCCATAGACAAAAACCCACTCACTCCATAGTAAGCCACAAAACCCGGATTGATGATAAAGGTAGCGGCACTGCTCATTGAAGCAGCCAGCGAGAGACCGAGAAAAGATGGAGAAAACTGAATGCTGCCCAGCGCAAAATCTTTCATGTTACGCGTTTGTAAGGCCCCGCGTATAACGAAGAAAACAATAGCACTTATATATAAAAGCAGGGCAATCCAAATAGCGGATACCATGCCCGGACTGGCAATCTGGTTCATAAGCAATCGTTACATTGAAAATATCTTCTTACAACAAACAATTAACAGCTTACTTGCCAGCATAGCTTTTTTAGGGGTGAACAGCCTTTTCTGTAAGGTGAACGTATTTTTCAGAGAAAGGAAAGACGGCTCATCAGCTTTTCCCTATAGGTTTTCCCAATGGGAATCCGCTGATCCGTGATTACCAGATCATCTTCTTCAATCGCTTCTATTTTGTCCAGATTAACAATATAAGAGCGGTGCACCCGGAGAAAACAGGTAGCAGGAAATTTTTCTTCCACTGCTTTCAGGCTGGTATTAAGTAAATATGTACCGGTGGCCGTACATACCAATGCGTAAATATCAGAAGCTTCTACCCAGCGTATATCTCTGAGTAGGATCTTTTCCAGGCGGTTCTTTGTTTTTACGAAAATACTGTCATCAATAGTCAGCCCTTCTTTTAGTGGCGGTGTAGGATCTTTGCGCTGGGCTGCATTGTGAAGGGTGATTTCAATGGTAGAATATAAAGTTTCGGCTTTAACCGGTTTAACCAGGTAGGCATAGGGTTCGGTCAGCTTGGCTTGCTCGATGGTAGTAGAATCGGCCAGCGCCGTGAGAAAAATGAAAGGCACCTGGTATTGCCGTTTGATCTCCCGGGCGGTATCGATACCTGTCATTTCTCCGCTTAAACCTATATCCAGCAAAACGATATCTGGTTTGAGTTCCGGGATTTTTTTCAGGGCATCCTCTCCTGCATCAAAATTACCCACCACTTCAAAACCCAGATCGTTTAACGAAAGCGTAATTTCTTTGGCTATGATCCAGTCATCCTCTACTAATAAAATTTTTATTCCTCCCATTGCCTAAATTTACTTGAAATAATTCTTTCTGAAACATAGCCTGTTCATATTCCTTTTCAGTTGCTGCTTACTACCTTTATCTGCACAGGTAACCACCGTTTCCTTTAACGGGAAGCCGATTACCATTAGCCACGAAAGCCTGCATTGGCAGGAATCTGAGGGAAGTGATGGCCCGTTTTATACCACTTTATTCACCCTGCAAAATACAGCTGCATACGACCAGGACTTAGTGATGGGTTTTCCAAAAAGCGGTTTTATTACCGTAGTGATAGATGATGGTAAGCAAAAACAGCAATTGGTCACCGGTTCCCTGCTGCCCTTACACAAGCGGAATCACCCTTCTAACAGCAATGTGGTCAGATTTATCCTTCCCCGTAATACCGTATATACAATTAGGATATTTAACAACGCGGTGTACAGTATCTATCAACCCCAAAAAGCAGATATCAGTCTACAGCCTAC
This sequence comes from Bacteroidota bacterium, assembly GCA_016183765.1. Classification (GTDB taxonomy): domain Bacteria; phylum Bacteroidota; class Bacteroidia; order Chitinophagales; family Chitinophagaceae; genus Sediminibacterium. The sequence continues at coordinate 406,043 of JACPEA010000011.1, read as the reverse complement.
CACCGGCTTTGAACAACAGGATACCCGAAGACTGTTCTGGCAGGGCATTTTTCTAGGTACTATCCTGGTAATGGCTTTGTATAACCTCTTTATTTTTTACGGAGTGAGGGATGTGAGTTATCTCTATTATGTATTAAGTATTGCTGGATTGGGTCTCTACCTTGCTTTTTATTACGGTTTCGGAATTGAATATCTCTGGTCCGGTTTACCCCGCTGGGACACTTTCTGTTATACCATCATTGTTCCTTTTACCAACCTGGCCCGGTTACTATTCACCAAAAGTTACCTGCTTACCAACTCGTTAATGCCGAGGTTGAACAGGGTCATTAATCTGCTGATTGCCGCATGTGGTTTACTAATGATTACCGGTATGACTACCTTCTTAGCAGATATTGATTATCTAGATTCGCTGATCGTGGCAGTAGGTTTGATAGGAACCCTGGTATTGATACTGATGCTAGTGGCCGGACTGGTAGCTTATTACGCAGACCGTTATGAACCAGCCAAATATTTTATTACCGCCAATGCCCTGCTGGTAATCGGCGCCATACTTTTTATCCTGCGCGAGATGGGATGGGTGGAAGATAATTTTTATACCCGCTATTTTGTGCAGATCGGTTTTGTGATACAGGTGATTGTTTTTGCACTGGGTCTGGCCAGCCGTTACAACCAGACACGCCAGGAACTGGCAGTGCAAAGAATTGAAAAAGAAAGGATTGCACTGGAAGTGGAACGCGAGAAAAAACAGATGATTGAACAGCAGAAACAGGAATTGCAGATACAGGTAGAACAGCAAACGCAGGACCTGAAGCAACAGAACATTACACTGGAAAAAACCATATATGAACTGGAGGATTCCAAAAACCAGTTATCGCAGCTGAATAGTGTAAAAGATAAACTTTTTTCTATCATCTCACACGATCTGCGAAACCCACTGGCTACCATGCAGTCTTTTCTCAAACTCATTACACAGCACCACGAAAAACTGAATGAAGAAGAAAAAAAGAAGCTGGTAAAAGAAGCCCAGGGATCACTCGATTACCTGAACGAGTTACTCTATAACCTGCTGCAATGGAGCAAGAGCCAGATGCATCTGCTCGAGTTTAAGCCTGAAATACTGCTGGCCAAAACAGTGATCGAAAAAAATATCCGTCTCTTATACCTGCAGGCGCATATGAAACAGGTACAGATCAATCCCAGCCTGGATGAAAAACTGACTTTGTTTGCCGATAAGGAAATGCTCGATTTCATTATCCGTAACCTGCTCAGTAATGCAATTAAGTTCAGCCATAAGAACAGTCATATAGAAATAGAAATCAGACAACTTCCCGGTGCAGTGGAAATCAGGGTGATTGATGAAGGAGTGGGCATGAGCGAGGAGACCAAACAACAGCTGTTACAGGCCAGCCTGAGTAATTCGCGCAGGGGTACTGCCAAAGAGCGTGGTACCGGCCTGGGCTTGCTCATTTGTAAAGAATTTATTGCCCGCCATGGCGGCGAGTTCAACATAGAACAACGGGCCACCAGGGGAAGTATCTTCAAAGTAACCCTGCCCGTATAAGCATTTTTTCTATTTGTGCAACCTGATAAAAGTCATCTTTTGTAAAGGCAGCAAATTTTAAATTGCTGCAGCCACATGCGTTATTACCCCCATGATGGCGACCATCTATGAATGACACAGTTGTTCCCCTCTCCAAAAGAACTGCCTTTTCGGCCCGTACCATTTTGTATTGGCATATTATTCAAGCATTGGTATGGCTGATAGGCGCGGCTATCTTACTAAGCCTGTTCCTGCTGCCCAAACTGGGTTTGCTGGTCTTCTGGAATATCCTGATTCCCGTGGCACCCGCTTTGTTTGTTTTGGCGGCCGGCATCTGGCGCAATGTTTGTCCGCTGGCCATTACCAACCTGTTACCCAGGCATTGGGGGCTCTCACAAAGAAAAAAGCTCAGCGCCAAACAGCTGGGCATGCTGAACCTGGCCAGTGTACTGCTGTTGTTCAGTATTGTGCCGCTGCGCCATGCAGTTTTTAATAACAACGGCGTTGCCAGCGGTTTACTCATCGTTTCGCTGGCCTGTGCAGGTGTGGTTCTCGGTTTCTTCTACGAATGGAAAAGTGCGTGGTGCTCCGGTCTTTGCCCGGTTCATCCAGTTGAGAAACTGTATGGCAGCAATGTAGCTTTCAGTGTTCCCAATGCACACTGCGATAAATGTATGAACTGCGTGGTGCCCTGCCCGGATTCTACCCCTAATATTCATCCGACAGCTTCTGTAAAGACCCTCTACCATAAACTCAGCGGCTGGCTCATTGTGGGTGGGCTTCCCGGTTTTATCTGGGGATGGTTCCATGTTCCGGATAACCAGTATATCGCTGGCATCAATGCATTTCCGGGTGTTTATGAAATGCCGTTGATGGGTATGCTGCTTACTTTATCCATCTATGCCATTTTTGTGGAACTGATCATCCCGGGTCATGCAAGAAAACTGAGTGGACTGTTTGCCGCGGCCGGGGTATCCTGTTATTACTGGTACCGTATACCCGCATTACTGGGTATGGGCAGTTTTGCAGACGATGGTCTACTGATTGATCTCAGCGCCTCCGTTCCTTTCTGGGTGGTGCGTGGCATTACCGTTGCAACAACCCTGTTCTTCTTTTACTGGCTAGTAATCCGTCCTTCCAATAAACACAGCTGGGCCATCCGGCCACCCTACGCCAGCAGGACCCTGAACAGGGTCCTGAAATAACAACCAACTGCATCTTTGCATCTTTGCGGGAAAATATGCTCGCGAAAGTGCAAAGGCGCGGGAATGATTTTTTAATGCTCATGTTTGCCTGTATCCGGGCATTACCTGATACAAAGCACAAGAGCCGGAAACTATTCCGGCCCCCATGTTGATACCCGGCGAATCTCACTTACGCCTTTACTTTTCCATACATAACGGCTGCCTGTGCCGCTGCCAGTCGCGCAATAGGTACGCGGAATGGTGAGCAACTGACATAGTTCATACCGATACGATGGCAGAATTTAACACTTTCCGGATCACCGCCATGTTCTCCACAGATACCCACTTTCAATTTGGGTTTGGTTTTCCGTCCGCGCTCTGTTCCGTCTTTGATCAGTTCTCCTACACCTTCCTGGTCAATGGTCTGGAAAGGATCGTCCAGTAAAATTTTCTGGTCCATATAATTGGGTAAGAATCCGCCTACATCATCCCGGCTGAATCCAAAACTCATCTGGGTAAGGTCATTGGTACCGAAGCTGAAGAAATCGGCTTCGATCGCCATCTTATCAGCCATCAGTGCAGCCCTTGGTATTTCTATCATGGTACCATAGAGGTACGGGATGGATTTTACTTTCAGTTTCCCACATACTTCCTTGTACACCCTGTCCACAATGGCTTTCTGGTGTGTAAGCTCATTCACAGTACAGGTAACCGGCACCATAATCTCGGGATACGCTTTTTTACCTGCTTTCACCAGTTCTGCTGTTGACTCCAGTATGGCGCGTATCTGCATTTCGGTGATCTCGGGATAACTTACGCCTAAACGTACACCCCGGTGACCCAGCATCGGGTTGTTCTCGTGTAAGGCCAATACCCTTCTGCGTAATACACTCATACTGATACCCAGCTCTTTGCTCAGCTGCTGTAGTTTCTCTACATCATGCGGTACAAACTCGTGCAGTGGCGGGTCAAGCAAACGGATGGTTACCGGATTGCCCTTCATCACCTGCATGGTGTCTTTGATATCTTTTTTCACAAACACGAACAGCTCATTCAGCGCTTTTCTCCTCTCGGGTTCTGTTTTGCTCATGATCATCTTACGCAACAGGAACAGAGGTTGCTCACTGTTTTCGCCATAAAACATGTGTTCTGTCCTGAACAATCCAATACCTTCTGCACCAAATGCCATGGCCTGTGCCGCATCCTGTGGTGTTTCTGCATTGGTGCGCACACCCATCAACTTGGTCTTGTCTACCAATACCATCAGGTTCTGGTACGCTTTGTTCTTGTTCAGGTCTATCGCCACAAGCGGTATACTACCTACATACACCAGGCCCTTGGTTCCGTTCAGGGTAATCACATCGCCTTCTTTTACTACAGTGCCGTTTTGGGCTTTGAAGGTTTTGGTGTCAGTATGTATCTCAATATCATTACATCCTACAATACAGCATTTACCCCAGCCGCGCGCAACCAGTGCGGCGTGTGAGGTCATACCACCTTTGGTGGTGAGGATCGCCTGCGATTTGTGCATACCATCCACATCTTCGGGAGAAGTCTCCTCACGCACCAGGATCACTTTCTCTCCCTTACGTGCCCATTCCACGGCTTCTGCAGAAGAGAACACCACCCGGCCCTGTGCACCACCCGGCCCTGCAGGCAGACCTTTGGCGATCGGTTTGGTAACCGCTTCCACTTTGGGGTCAAGCATGGGCAACAGCAGTTCTACCAGCTGGTTGGGAGCTACCCGCATGATGGCTGTTTTGATATCGATCAGTTTCTCGCTGTACATTTCTGTGGCCATCCGAACGGCAGCAACACCATTTCGCTTACCAACGCGGCACTGCAGCATATAGAGTTTACCTTTTTCAATGGTGAACTCGATGTCCTGCATGTCCTTATAGTGTTTCTCCAGGCGCTGCTGGTACTGGTCAAGCTCTTTGTACAGTTTCGGCATCAGTTTTTCCAGCGTATCCAGGTTGCGGCTATGATCGTTTTTAGAATAGGTGTTGATGGGGGCGGGTGTTCTGATACCTGCCACCACATCTTCTCCCTGGGCATTCACCAGGTATTCGCCATAGAATTTGTTTTCGCCGGTTCCGGGGTTGCGGGTAAAAGCTACGCCGGTAGCACTGTCGTTACCCATGTTACCAAACACCATCGCCTGCACGTTCACTGCAGTTCCCCACTCATCCGGGATCTTTTCAATGCGGCGGTATTCAATGGCCCGTTTACCATTCCAGCTGCCGAACACACCGCCGATACCGCCCCAGAGCTGTTCCAGCGGATCTTCGGGGAAGGGTTTGCCCAATACTTTTTTCACGGTTGCCTTAAAATCCTTCACCAGTGCTTTCAGTTCCGGAACGGTGAGGTCTGTATCGGACGTATAACCCTGCTTGTGTTTGATGGACTCCAGTTTTTCATCCAGCACTTTGCGGATGCCTTTTCCGTTCTTGGGTTCAATACCGCTGGCTTTTTCCATCACCACATCGGCATACATCATCACCAGCCTTCTGTAAGCATCATACGCAAAACGTTCATCACCTGATTGTTTGATCAGACCCTGGATCGTTGTATCATTCAAACCGATATCCAGCACCGTATCCATCATACCCGGCATACTGCGGCGGGCACCGGAACGTACAGAGAGTAATAGTGGATTATCAGGATCGCCGAATTTTTTTCCGGTTATCTTTTCAATGGAAGCCAGTGCCGCATTCACCTGTGCCTGCAACACGGAAGGATAGGTGCGTTTGTGGTCGTAATAATAGGTACACAGTTCCGTAGAAATGGTAAATCCCGGAGGCACGGGCAATTTCAGTTTGGGATGGCCCGCCATTTCGGCCAGGTTTGCACCCTTACCACCCAATAGATTCTTCATGGATTCATTTCCGTCGGCCTTGCCGGCGCCAAAAAAATAGACGTATTTCTTTGCGGTACGCTTCTTTGTCATATAGTACATTTTAATAGTCTAAAATTAGACAGCTATCCTGCGCCGGGTTATGACAATTGTCATGCTGTAAACTGTATTTTATCAGGTTGCGATCATACCATTACCGCATTTTCAGGGTAAAATGTAGTGCGTTACGATTTTACGCTATGATAGTATGAGGATTGGATCAGTCAAGTCTTTTCAGTCCCAAGCCGGGTTGTTGCAGGGCATGGAGATAACCATCTTTGAGCATAAAACCTCCGCTGACCAGGTCTTTGCTGAGGTCAAAACTGCCATCGAGATCGATATAACGGGTATGTGGACAGGAATACGCCACATGCAGTGCCGCACTGATGCTTACGATGCTTTCATCATTGCAGCCCCAGAACAAACCGATATCGGCCGGCTCGGCAATGGTGGCTATATTGCGGGCGCCCAGTATACCGCCACATTTCATCAGTTTGATATTGAACACGCCAAAAGGCTGCGGCAACTGTGCCAGGCGGATCGCGCTAGCTGCATCGAGCAGGCTCTCATCAGCCACCAGCTGTTTCCTGTCAGCTTCCGGAAAAGCCAACAATGCGGCTTCCTGGCCGGAAGGCAGGGGTTGTTCAATCAGTTCCAATGCCAATGAGCGGGTATTTTCCAGGAATTTTTTCAACGCAATGCTGTCGTATCCCTGGTTGACATCTACACGGATCTTCATTGTATTGCCAAATGCCTGGTGCAGCAAGCTTACTCTTTCTATATCCGCCTCCACATCCAGTCCGGTTTTGATCTTGAGGATACGGAAACCCTGGGCATGGTAAGCTTTCGCCTCTTCCAGCATTTCATCTGCAGGTTTGATGCCGATGGTAACAGACGTTAACAATGCCTCTTGCTGTTGGCCGTAAAAAGACAGTACCGGGATACCCAGCCAGGTGCAGAAAACATCGTGCAGGGCAATATCGATAGCTGCCAGCGTACCCGGCAAATGCGGGAACAGTTTATCGGCCTCCCTGATCAGCTGCTGGAAACTGCGGATATCTTTCCCTTTCAGCAGGTCCTGTACCTGAACCGACTGCAGGTTGGCAAAACTGAGTACCGGCGTTTCGCCCACCACTTCTTCAAAAGGATTGGCCGAACCGATGCCTGTCATGCCGTTCTCCAGCATTATCTCCAGGAAAACGATCGCTGTATGCGAACAGGTATTGTAGGCAATGGTATAAGGTTTGGTCAGGGGCAGTTGTTCCATCCAGGTGCGGACCGCTGTTATCTTCATACGGTTGTTGTTTTCAGGTGTGCGCGCAGAACAGGAATAACGGGTTCAACACCTTCTTCCAACGGCAGCAGCACGGGTATTCCCAGTTCTTTTTCATACACACGCTGAAAAGCAAATGCTTCCTCTCGTGTACAATGGGCCGTATTCAGCGCCAATGCGATCACTTCCGATCCATAGGCTTTAATCAGTGCCAGTTCTGAACGGACCGATGGGATCTCTCCCCACTCGGGCAGGTGTTCAAAATGGATCCGCTTGGGTGCATGCACCAGCACCACCAGTTTGGCGTTGCCCGATACCAGGAACTCTGAACCACAGGGTCCGCTGGGGTTTCGCAGGGCAGACTGGCCCTCCAGCAGTATCAGCTCTGCCTGTGTTTCTTTCCAGCAGCTGACAATGGCATGTTCTATTTCGCCGGAGATAAAATCGTTCAGCGTGGAATCGAAAACAAATCCATATTTGCCTCCCTGTAACCAGCCGGTTTGCCCGGTGTAGATCATTTCAGCATGTATGCCTTCTTTGGCACAGGCCTGTCGTATCATACGGCAGGTGGTTCTTTTACCCATGGAGCAGTCTGTTCCCAGCACGGCCAGTATGGGCGCTTTCACAGTGAATATTTCAGCTGTCCAGAAATGCAGGTCCCCGCGTTTTTTGGGACGGCGTATATCCGTTAAGCTGACACTATGTTCTTTAGCCAGTGACACCAGTTCGGGTTTATCATTCAGGTAATCGTGTAATCCGTTCACAATGGAAACCCCGTTTTTGATACAGGTGCTGATGATCTGCAGGAATACCGGCGGCAAAATTCCGCCCACCGTGGCCACACCAACAATACAGTAATCGATCTTACCTGCTTTCTGCAAAGCCTCTTCCGCACTGGCGTAGATGGGTATGCTCCTGTTGCGGCCATCCAACATGTCACCTGCATCTTTGCCCGCATGCATACTGTCGATCATACCTGCTATACGGAATCGTTCGGTTCCGCGGATCAGTCCATGTGCTGTTTTCGCATCGTCTGTATGTAACATACCTTCTGTGATGACGAGGGCGCTGGGTAAATTCTTCTCTGGCATTGGTTGTCTTATTTTCTTTCTATGAACATACCCGGGTAACGACGGGTGTTTTGTTTGTTTTGATAGACCACTTCTCCATTCACCCATACCTGTTCGATACCATCCGATAAAGCTGCCGGCTCCTGTATGCTGGAGCGGTCTTTTACCGTGGCCGGATCAAGCAAAACCAAATCGGCAAAATAACCGGGTGCTATCTTTCCCCGGTTGGCTATTCCTATATGTTCTGCTGCGAGTAAGGTCATTTTACGGACAGCCTCTTCCAGCGACAGCAGTTTTTTGTCACGTACATAATGTCCCAGCACACGGGTAAAAGAACCGAAAGCGCGCGGATGACCTCCGATAGAGCCGTCGGAGCAGATATTGGTATGTTGCCAGGCCAATAGGCTGCTCACATCTTCATCCACCATCGATTTGCCCATGATGGTTTCCACAGCGGTGGCACTGGGATGATCTTTTTTATAGGTTTCTGCCTCCGCGATCAGTGAAAGCAGGGTCTGCGCAGGTGTTTCCTGGCGCATGGCCGAAATAGCGGCGATCGTTTTGCCTTGGTATTCCGGGTTGGGTGCATACCGGAACAGGATCGACTCATTGGGATCGAAAGTATGTTCCACCGCAAAAGCTGCACTCTGCAGGTTGTCGTAATCCGTTTTGGGAAACAGTACTTTCAACGTGCTGTTCCAGAAATCGTAAGGATAACAATCGGCCGTTATGTCAATACCTTCTGCGCGGGCTTTTTCCAACCTTGCCAGCAACTCCTGCGCTTTGCCCCAATCATCTTTCAAAGCGATCTTGATATGTGATACCTGCACCGGTAACTTTGCTTCACGACCGATCAGGATGATCTCTTCAATGGCCTGTTTCAGTTGTACATCTTCGCTGCGGATATGACTGGTGTAGCTGCCTCCGAATTGTGCCGCGGTCTTAGCCAGTGCTACCAGCTCGTCCTTCTCCGAAAAAAAAGCGCCATCATATTCCAGGCCGGTAGAGAGACCCAGTGAACCTTTCCGCATTTCTTTAGCGAGCAGTACACACATTTGTTGTATCTCTTCCGGACTGGCTTTGCGGTGCAACTCTTTTTCACCCATCACTTCTTTACGCAAGGAGGTCTGACCGGTGTACGTGGCGATATTCACCGCAACCGATCGTGCTTTCAGCTGCGAAAGAATGCTGTCGATGGGACTACCCTCGCCATCCTGGCCCGCAACAATAAGTGTCACGCCCTGGTTCAGGGCTGCGAGTGCTTCCGGTTTTGAGCGGAACGAGCCCAGCAGGTGGCTATGTGTGTCGATAAAACCCGGTGTGAGCGTTCTACCCTTGCCATCTATCAAAAGCTCGCCAGGCAAGGGTTTCAGCGTGCCCACCGCAATGATCTTTTTGTTGCGGATACGCACCGAAGCTTTTTGGGCTGCCGCACCCGTACCATCTACCACCCAGACATTGTAGATCAATTGAGAAACAGGTATGGTTTCTTTTTCAGTCGCAGCAAGCCTCGGCATAGATGCTACAAAAAAAGATAACAGTAGTAAGTATTTCATCTCCTGTGCATTATATACGCTGGTTACCGCGCTTATTTTTACTAAAATAAGAAGTATATGTTCATAAATATTCACGTTTTTGCGCAAAGGCTCTTTAATTTAGGGTCATTATGACTGCAGAGGAGCAAAGACTGAAAGCAAACAACACCAGGACGATCCCGTTGGAACAATGGGGGCCCTATTTATCGGAAAGACAATGGGGCACCGTTCGGGAAGACTATAGCGAAAATGGCGATGCATGGAATTATGTGCCCTTCAGCCATGCCCACGCACGCGCCTATCGCTGGGGCGAAGACGGGCTGGGCGGGATTTCCGACTTCTTCGGCAATCTCTGTTTCTGCGTAGCGCTCTGGAACGGGAAAGATACCATCCTGAAAGAAAGACTGTTTGGCCTGGGTAACAACGAGGGTAACCATGGGGAAGATGTAAAGGAACTGTACTACTACCTGGAGAACCTGCCCACACACTATTATATGCAGATGCTGTACAAGTATCCGCAGCAGGCATCTCCTTAACAGGAGCTCATTAAACAGAACAAACAACGCAGCAAACTGGAGCCTGAGTACGAGATCCTGGATACCGGCATCTTCCAGGACAACGAATATTTTGATGTGCTGATTACCTATGCCAAAGTGAACAAAAAAGATATTGGTATCCGTATTGAGATCACTAACCGTTCCGCCAATGATGCACCCATCACGGTTTTACCTACGCTCTGGTTCTTTAACCGGTGGCAGTCGCGCGGACTTGATAAGAAACCCCTGATCAAATCCATCGACGGCAGCTGCCTGGTGGAGGCCAAACATGAAAGACTGGGATCCTACTATTTCTATTATCCCGAAGCCAAACATGCTTTTTTTACCGAGAACGAGACCAATATGGAAAAACTCTTTGGTAAAAAAAATGAATCCCTCTTTGTAAAAGACGCATTTCACGATGCCATCATTCATAACAAAAATGTGGAGGCACTGAACCAGAAAAAGAGCGGTACCAAGTTTGCACCGGTATACGAATACCAGGTCAAAGCCGGCGCCACCGAAACCTTATACCTGCGTTTGAGTGATGTACAGATGGAAGCGCCTTTTACCAAAGGTTTTACCGATATTTTCGACCAGCGTAAACAGGAGACCAACGACTATTATAACCGTATCCTCGCAGTCGATATCAGTGATGACCTGCGCAATATCCAGCGCCAGGCACTGGCAGGTCTGCTCTGGAGCAAACAGTATTATCATTACGACGTGGAACGCTGGCTCTCTGAACCCGACGGCATTGCCCATGTAAGCGATGAACGTGGCAGGGGGCGTAACCACGACTGGCAACACCTCAAGAACCAGGACATCATTCTGATGCCCGATAAATGGGAATATCCGTGGTATGCCGCCTGGGACCTGGCTTTTCACTGTGTACCCATGGCCATGATAGACCCTGTATTTGCCAAACACCAGATACTGCTGGTGATGCGCGAATGGTACATGAAACCTGATGGACAACTGCCTGCCTACGAATGGAACTTCAGCGATGTGAATCCGCCGGTACATGCCTGGTCGGCACTGCAGGTGTACCAGATAGAGAAAAACAAAAACGGTAAGGGCGATATCAGCTTCCTGAAAAAAGTGTTCCACAAACTGATGATCAATTTTACCTGGTGGATCAACCGGAAAGACCCGAATGGGAACAATATGTTCGAAGGCGGTTTTCTCGGGCTGGACAATATCGGCGTATTCAACCGCAGCATACAGTTGCACAGCGAAGCCAAACTGGAACAGGCCGATGGCACCAGCTGGATGGGCATGTACGCACTGAACCTGATGGATATGGCACTGGAAATAGCCATGGAAGACGAAGCGTTTGAAGACAGCGCCACCAAGTTCTTTGAACATTTTGTACTGATCGCAGAAGCATTGAACCAGCTGGGCCTATGGAACGAAGAGGACCAGTTCTTTTATGACACACTGGGACTGTCCAATAACACTACCATTCAGTTACGCATACAATCGATCGTGGGATTGACCTCCCTCTTTGCCGTATCGGTGATCGGGAAAAAGACGCTGACCAAACTGGAAGATTTTACCAAACGCATCACCTGGTTTGAACAGTACCGGAAAAAGAATCAAAAATTCTGGCCCAACGAAGAGATCGCCGATGAAGACAGGATGCTGATATCGCTGATACCCAAGAACAAACTCATCGCCCTGCTGAAGCGGGTATTGAGCGAAACGGAATTTTTATCGGAGGGCGGGATCCGTGCCTTATCCAAATACCACGAAAAGAATCCATATTCAGTAACGATCGAAGGACATGTATATTCGATACAATATGATCCCGGAGATTCCACTTCTGATTTTTTTGGTGGCAACAGTAACTGGCGGGGTCCCGTGTGGATGCCCATCAATTATCTCATCATCCAGAGCATCAAAAAATTTGGTGAGTTCTACAACGGCTCACTGAGTATTGAATACCCTACCGGGTCGGGTGTGTACATGGATCTGAAACAGGTAGCCGCCGAACTGGCCAAACGCGTGACCAGCCTGTTTGAGCTGGATGCGCAGAACCAACGCAAACTGCATGGTAACCAGAACTGGTTTTACAGCAGGCCCGAAAACAAGGACCTTGTTCTGTTCTACGAATATTTTCATGGCGACAGCGGCAGGGGCCTGGGTGCCAGTCACCAAAGCGGTTGGACCAGCCTGATCGCACAACTCATTGCCGACAGGGAAATACCGGAAAACGGATGAAGCAGGCGGCGAATCTTGTCAACCATTAACTTTGTTCGTGGTAATCAACAAAACGACAAAAAGATGGATAACAGGAACAAACAGACCGACCCTGCAGCAGCCAGGTGGAATGAACGGTACAGCAATGAAGCCTTTGCTTACGGAGAAGAGCCGAACCTATTTTTAAAAGAACAACTATCCCAATTACCTGCCGGAAAAATACTGTTCCCGGCCGAGGGTGAAGGACGTAACGCCGTATATGCGGCCCAACAGGGATGGACCGTTGCTGCCTTCGACATCAGCCAGGAGGGCAAGACAAAAGCCATGCGGTTGGCAGAAAAAAACAAAGTAACCATTCAATATATCGTTGGTGACCTGCAGGCGCTGGATTTTGAAGAGGAACAGTTTGATGCCATTGCCCTGGTATTTGCACATTTTCCGCCAAACATCAAGTCGCTATACCATAGAACACTCAGTAAATACCTGAAAAAGGGTGGAACCATCATCCTGGAAGCGTTCAGTAAAAAACATATTGACTACGTAACCGCAAATGAAAAAGTGGGCGGACCAAAAGATATAGACACTTTGTTTTCTGTGGAAGAGATCAAAGCTGATTTCCCGGGTTATGAGATACTGGAATTAACGGAAAAAGAGGTTGAGCTGCATGAAGGACTTTTTCATAACGGCACAGGCGCTGTGATCCGCTTTGTAGGAAGAAAACAATGAACACATCTTTAGCGGATCCTGGTACACTGGTGCGGGAAAATTTTCTCACAAAGGCACTAAGGCACGGTTGGTGTAGTATGTAAGTTAAAGAACGCCGTGTGCACTGCGCCTCCGCACCTCCGCGAGAATTCACCACACAAAGGCAAGATTTATATACACGACTCGGCGCCTTTGCGCCTCTGCGAGAAAAATTTGCACGCTAAGGCGCAAAGACCAGGCAGGGAGCTCCTTGGTGTATGCAAACTGCCGGTGAACACGTAAATTACAACCTTCAACACACTGCATGAAAAAAAGATACACGATGCAGTTGCATCATGAATGACCTGCAGATCAGCATAGTGCAGTGGGGCTGGATCATGGGTATGTTCACCCTGGCCTATGGTTTGTTCGAAATACCCACCGGTTGGCTGGGCGACAGGATCGGCGGTAAAAGTGTTGATACGGGTGGTACGATGGATTGCCGGGGCCGTAGCCATGGATATAGACGGGATCAGAAATAGTGTTGTTTCGGGATCTCTGAATACGGCGGGTTTGACCGGCGCCTTTCTCTGGTTGCGGATAGATGCTAGTAAAAAATACAGACCGTTCTGCAACCGCCGCACCCGGGACTAAAGTCCCGCAACCAATTATTCTTATTATATCTCCCATCCACGCTCTAAAGAGCGCGGCAACCTAAAAGACCCGGCAAATGTTGGGCGCGGCAAATGAAGAACACGCTACTAAATGGCACAGCAATTAAACAATGCGCCACATAAAAGATAAGGCAGTTGAAATACGCAGTAAATGAAGAACACGACAGTTCATTAAAAGTTACCGCATGCAACAGAATGAAGTAACCCCCACTCACTACTGACGATTGACGACTTCCCCATCCACTCATCCACTCATCCACTCATCCACTCATTCACTCATTCACTCATTAAATCTTATAATACTGCTCCCATCCCTTCCTCGGAGGTAATCCCACCAGCATATCGTTTGCGATTTTGTTGTTGGTGATCTTTTTGGATTTTCTGTCGATCTGAATGGTGGTATTCAGCTGCTGCGCCATCACACCCAGTGAGAACACCTGGCTCAACGGACCGGCCACCGAAAAAGGTGAGCGTGTTTTCTCTTCACCCATACAGGCTTTGAGGAAGTTGGCGTAATGATTGGACGGGCTCTCAGGCACGAACGGCAGTTTGGATGCCATATCCTTTGCTTTTGCTTCCGGAATGATGGACAGTGTTTTACCATGCGAACCTCCGGCAAATGTTAGGTCTTTACCATAAATGATCTTACCCGGGTTCAGTTTTTTGGATTCGATCTTTCCTGAGCTGGGCGGCGGAATATTGGCATCCAGTCCGGGACCCCTGTATCCATCGGGTAATGGTGGCAGGTTGTTCACACCATCATACCAGGTAATATCACAGGCCGGCATTTTACCCCGCGCAGGGAATCGGAACAGGATGGTAGAAGATTGCGGGAAGAAGAAAGAGTTATGTCCCTCTGCTTTCAGCATCTGCACTTCATAGGGCAGGCCAAGGTCCAGGAACTCATGTGCAGTGTCTACCAGGTGTGCACCCCAATCGCCGAGGGCGCCCATGCCAAAGTCATACCAGCAACGCCATTGGCCATTGATATACTCGTGGTTATAATCGTGCAGTTGCGTTACGCCATGCCAGGTATCCCAGTCGAGGGTGGCCGGGATAGTTTCTTTGGATGGGTACTGTTTAATACTGGTATCCCAGCCATGCCAGCGGCGGGCGCTGTTCATATGCGCGGTTATGGCTGTTACATCTTTGATGATGCCGGCTTCTGTCCAGGCTTTGAACTGGAAATAATTAGCTTCCGAATGTCCCTGGTTACCCATCTGTGTTACCAGTTTCGGATTTTTCTGTGCGGCTTTCATCATCAATTCCACTTCGTTGAAAGTGCGGGCCATGGGTTTTTCTACAAACACGTGTTTGCCCAGTCCCAATGCCATCATCGTGATGGCAAAATGCGAATGATCAGGTACACCTACGGCAACCGCTTCTATCTGGTTACCCATTTTATCGAACATAGTACGGAAATCCTGGAACCGGGGTACATCGGGAAACTGCTTCAGTACAGCCTGTGTTTGGGGAGCGCCCATATCCACATCGCAAAAAGCCACAAACTCGGCCAGGCCGGTTTTGGCAAAGGACATAACATCGGAGCCACCCTGGTTACCGATGCCCACACAGGCCAGTTTTACTCTCTGACCAACTGCAAAATTCCCGGCAGCTTTAGTGATCATCGAAGGAACAGCAGAAGCGGCAGACAGGATAGCTGCCTGCTTCAAAAACGAACGACGCGATTTTTGAGAGGATTTCATGGTACAAGCAATTAATGAGTGATGGATAACCCTACTAATGTACCACAAAGCCAAGGAGCTACCTGCACCCTGGCACAAAGAAGTTACGAAAACGATGGCGGAAAATATTCCTTACCGCAAAGGCAGACCGCTGATAGGAAATGTCTGGCAGTGGAGGGTGAGTTTTACCGGAAAGAATGGCTGTGATACCTGCTATCCTGTTTAGCCACCCGGGACTAAAGTCCCGCAGCCATTTATCTTATTATTTCCTCTTATCCACGCCCTGAAGGGCGCGGCAATTGAAGGGCGCGGCAACTGAAGAACACAGCAACAAAAAAACACCACAATCATCCGGCGCCCCCGGAAATCAGCTGATGGACATCAGCCCTATAGTCTGCCCGGACAGAATTGCCCAAAACACTCGCATCACCAAAAAATATTTTCTTTAAACACTCTATCATTCACTCATTCTATCATGCTATCATTCTATCATTGCTATTTCTCCTTATCTTTAAAGACATCTATCTAACGTATATGAGATCCCCAAAATCAAGCGCGCTTTCACGAAGAAAGTTCCTGCGTAACACCGCCACCGTATTGGCCGGTTTCAGTATTGTTCCCCGTCATGTTCTGGGCAGAGGTTTCCTGGCCCCGAGCGATCAGCTCACAAAAGGCATCATTGGTGTAGGCGGCATGGGCCGCGGACATATTCCCTATGCCGGTACACGCGTAGTAGCTATCTGCGATGTGGACAAGAACCACCTGTCGCAGGCGGCCGGTATGATCGGCAATGGTGTCAAAACCTTTCACGATCACCGGGAACTGATCGCCCTTCCCGAAGTGGATATTGTGCATATTGCCACTCCACCTCACTGGCACGGCATCATGGCCATTGATGCGGCCAAAGCCGGTAAAGATATCTGGTGCGAAAAACCCATGACCCGCACCATTGGCGAGGGCAAACGGGTGATAGAAGCCGTACAGCAGTACAAACGCATGTTCCGCCTGAATACCTGGTTCCGCTTTGAAGATAATTTTTACGGTATGAACACCACCGTAAAACCCATTAAAAAACTGATAGAATCGGGCATGCTGGGCTGGCCGCTTACGGTGACCGTGAGCAAGGCCACCGGTTTCGACTGGAAATTTTACTGGGTAGGTAAAACACAACTGGAAACACAAACTGTTCCTGCAGAACTGGATTACGACCGCTGGCTGGGACCCGCACCTTTCAAACCCTATAATGCACATCGCATTCATGGCACTTTCCGGGGCTACTGGGATTATGACGGGGGCGGACTGGGCGATATGGGACAACATTATATAGACCCCATCCAGTATTTCCTCGGAAAAGATGATACCAGCCCGGTGCTGGTGGAAGTGGATGCCGAACAACAACACCCCGATGCCTGTGGCACGTTCCGCAAGATCACCTTCACGTATGAAGATGGTTGTAAGATCATTCTCGACGGGGAAGCCAAAGACCCCAATGCGGCTTATATAGAAGGTCCTAAAGGAAAATTGTATGCCGGGTTCCGTTCAGACATACCCAACCTGAAAGAGAAACTGGCGTTGCTGCCCGATCCGGAGCCTCAGGTCACCAATTTCCTGGACTCGGTAAAATACAGAACACCGTTTGCCCTGAATGAATCGAATGGTTTCCGCTCCTGCACCATTATCAATATGGGCAAGATCGCCTTACAGCTTGGACGTTCACTGCGGTTTGATCCGGTCAGCCAGACCTTCCTCAACGACGACGAAGCCAACCGCATGATCGACCCGCCGATGCGCGCGCCATGGAGTATCTGATTACAGTATAAAATTATATTCACCGCGGAGGCGCAGAGAAACGCAGAGTTTACGCAGAGAAGACCTCTGCGTAAACTCCCCGACCTCCCCGCCTCTGCGGTGAAAAAAACATAACCAACCATATGAAAAGAATTCTTTCCGCTCTTCTCTTCCTGATCAGCTTTACACAACTCACTGCACAAACAGAAGAAGTGCAAAGCCTTATTCAACCCTTCCCCTACCAGAAAACGGAAGAGGCGGCTACCGCACTCGCCAGCATGCAAAACTGGAACAGTAACCAATGGAACCAGCTGTTCACGCTGCTGGACAATGATTCACTGAAACTAAAAGCCAGTTATGCGTTAAGCGCCTACACACATCGATCAGCCACAAACACCTCTCAAAAAACACAAACGGCAACAACACTGGTGGCCGGACTGGTAAAAGCAAAAACCTATTACGCCAAAGAACTCATTATCAAATACCTGTCTTTATTAGGAGAGGATGTGGCCGTAAAACCACTCAGCAAACTCTTGTCCAACAACGAACAGGCCGATAATGCGGCGCGAGCGCTGGTCACAATTCATTCACCGGCTGCCATGACAGCATTACAGAAGGCGCTGGCCAAAGCAAAAGAGCCTAACCGGAAATACATCGAAACCGTACTCAACTTCAACAAACAACCGTTACCGGCCATCAAAGCTGCTGCAGCCTTTCCTGTTGAAAAACAGAATCCTGTTCAGCAACTGTTATCGCTGCAAGACCAGTTAGAGAAGGCCACTGATCCAATCCGTAAAAAAAGAATCCTCAACCAGGCATCTCGTATCCCGGGCATCAGCTCTTTTGTGCTGGTAAGTGGGGCTTTGTCTGACAAGGAAGTAGCGACCGATGCGGCACGCATTCTTGCGCAATTGGCCCTGAACGATCAACATATCCGGGGGCCCCTGGTACGAGCTGAATTGGAAAAAGCCCTGCCGCTGATCAAGGGAGAAGACAGTGCGATACTGGTAAAGAAACTGACCGCACATATCAAAGCCATACCCTTTGATTTTGGCTTCGTATCGCTATTTAACGGAAAAGACCTGGGTGGATGGAAAGCGCTGGTGGGCAACCCCATTCTGCGGGCCAAAATGCCTGCCGATTCATTGGCTGCCGCACAGAACATCGCCAATGAAAAAGCAAAGAATGACTGGATCGTAAAAGATGGGCTGCTGGTATTTACAGGTCATGGCGACAATCTCTGCACCGAAAAAAAATACGGTGATATAGAAATGTTTGTCGACTGGAAGATCACCGAAAAAGGGGATGCGGGTATTTACCTGCGGGGCAGTCCGCAGGTACAGATCTGGGATACCAGCCGTCGCGAAGTAGGCGCACAGGTAGGTTCCGGCGGTTTGTACAACAACCAGAAAAACCCAAGCAAACCACTGGTAGTGGCCGATAATAAAATTGGGGAATGGAACCGTTTTCACATTATCATGAAAGGAGAACGTGTAACGGTGTACCTAAACGGGCAGTTGGTGACCGATAATGTGGTGCTGGAAAACTACTGGGACCGCAAGCAACCCATTTTCCCTAAGGAACAACTGGAACTGCAGGCACACGGAACCTATGTTGCCTACCGGAATATTTTTGTACGGGAATTGCCTACAGATTACACAACTCCCTTAAGCGAGGAAGAAAAGAAACAGGGCTTCAGTTCCCTTTTTGATGGGACCAACCTGGAGCAATGGACAGGTAATACCACGGGATATGTGGTGGAAGAGGGTAATATAGTTGTACATCCCGAACTCAGCGGCGGCAACCTGTATACCAAAGAGGAATATGCGGATTTCCATTTCCGTTTCGAGTTCCAGTTAACACCCGGCGCCAACAATGGCCTGGGTATCCGCGCACCACTGCAGGGCGATGCGGCTTATGTGGGAATGGAATTGCAGATACTTGATAATGAAGCAGAGATCTACAAGAACCTGCAGCCTTACCAGTACCATGGTTCCGTGTATGGAGTGATCCCGGCCAAAAGAGGTTTTCTGAAAGCCACCGGCGAATGGAACCAGGAAGAAGTGATCGTAAAAGGCTCCAAAGTAAAAGTGATCCTGAACGGGGAAACCATCCTTGATGGCGACATCAAACAGGCGTCTGCCAATGGCACCATGGATCATAAGGAACACCCCGGCCTGCAAAGAACAAGCGGCCACATTGGCTTCCTGGGTCATGGCGATGTGCTGCGGTTCAGGAATATCCGGATAAAAAAGCTATAACATCCTCAAACCCTCTTTAATCGCGCCTTTCGGTCCTTGCGTGCAAATTTTCCTGCAAGGACCGAAAGGCGCGGTTGTTTTTGTTCCTAGAGGATGGTATCTTACTAAACAAATCTGATACTATGCCGATACAACGTTACACACCTAAAATGCTTGCCCTTATCCGGATCATTACGGGTATCTTATTTGTGTATCATGGTCATGAAGTATTTGTGTTTGACCAGATGAAGAATTATACGCAATGGCTTAGTGACCTGCATTATCCGTTGCCGGCTTTATTTGCGTATGCAGGCAAAACAGCTGAACTGTTGGGAGGTCTTTCCCTGGTGTTGGGAATATGGGTCCGCCTGTTCATGATTCCGCTGACCCTCACTTTATTGCTGATCAGTTTTACCATGGGGCATGGGAAAATACTGACCGATGACCAACATCCTTTTATATCGGCTTTACTGACCGCCGTATTTTTTTGCCTGGGAAGCGGTGACTGGAGTCTTGACAAGCGGTTACAGAAAAAATAAACGGAACTTATTTTGCATCGCGCACACAACGGAAGCCCAGGTGGTTGGTACCCATTTTCCAATCGCCCTTACCACGAGAACCCACAACATAACGGGAACAATATTCATCGCTGCAAAGAAAGGACCCGCCCTTCTGCACCTTTTTAACAATACCGGGTTCTGTAGGATCAAAACTATCCGGCGGTCCCTGCGGGTCAACAATAGGGCTGCCTTTTCGTACCAGTGTGGTATAATAATCTGCGCGGTACCAATCTGAGCACCACTCCCACACATTACCGGCCATATCATATAAACCATACCCGTTCTTTGGGTATTGTTTCACGGGTGCAATACCCTTATAACCATCCTGACCGGCATCTTTTGATGGGAAACTTCCCTGGAAAGTGTTGGCCATATAGCGGTTGGCCGGTGTAAACTGGTTACCCCAGGCATACGTGTTCTCTTTCAATCCACCGCGCGCGGCAAACTCCCATTCGGCTTCCGTGGGTAAACGTTTACCGGCCCAGCGTGCATAGGCCGCCGCATCTTCCCAGGCAATATGTACTACGGGATAATTCTCTTTCCCCTTTATACTGCTTCCTGCGCCGAAGGGTTCTCGCCAGTTGGCATTTTTACGGTATTCCCACCATTGCAGGTAATTGTCCAGCGGAACCTCATGAGCCGGCGGTGCAAATACCGCAGAGCCCGGTACCAGTAATGACGGATCGGCATTCGGGAATTCCGCTGCAGTGGGTGCGATCTCTGCCACGGTTTTATACCCCGTGGCCTGCACAAACTTTTCAAACTCGGCATTGGTCACTTCGTGTTCATCCATCCAGAAAGCTTTTACCGCTACGGTATGCACAGGCAGGGCATCGGAAGTCAATCCAGGTGTGGCACATAACGACTCATTGGCTGCAGGCGTACCCATGCGGAACTTACCGCCGGGGATCCATACCATGCCTGTAGGTTTCACCGGTCGGGAAACGGCTACCATTTGTTTTTTGATGCCGGGCTGCCCGGCCGGACCATGATACACAACAGTTACCGCTACCGGTGAAACAAGCCATACTACCAGGGAGAAAACAGAAGAACGGAACATGTTTAAAACTACAGAAAAGCTTCATTGCTTCCGGAGGAAATCACCACCCTCCCCGGTCACAAAAAATAATGCCCGGCAAAAACCAGGCATCACTTGTGTAATTGGGGGGATATAGAGATAAGGTGTAGGGCCGATCATACATCCGAACCAATCACTGATCCGAACGGGTGGCAATATATTAACTATTTATACCTTTTTTTAATTCAGAGGATTTATTGCTATCAATTGACGAAATATTACTTTCTGCCTGTTCATTATCCTGCTTACCCGTTTGGAAGATCTTAACTTGTTGATTCATCAGTCAGATTGTTTATGAACTTACAGATCAGGTAGCGACCATTTAGCTGGCCTGGTAAACAATATTCCCTTTCACCATCGTCATCCCGATATGGATGGCTTCGTCGAAGAGGAGCAAATCGGCATCTTTCCCTTTCTGCAGGCTGCCTTTTACATCGTCCACACCCATGATCCTTGCCGGGGTGGCTGTGATCATTTGAATGGTATCGGGGAGAGAACAGTTCGCCATTTCCAGCATGGTTCTTACCAGCCTGTCGGCTGTAGCCACGCTGCCTGCGAATGCGGTTCTGTCCGGCAGTTTGGCCACACCATCTTCCACCAGAACGGGTAAGCCGTTTTTTATACCACCCAAAACACTTTCTGTTACTTCGGTTCCCGCAGCCCGCATAGCATCGGTGATGAGCGCCGTCCGTTCCTTACCCTTACTCTTTACCACCAGCTGCAGCAATGGCGCAGGCAGGTGCACGCCATCGGCAATGATCTCAACATCCATCTCATCCAGCAGGTATGCCGTTTCTACCACACCGGCATAACGAAAAGCATTACGGCGGGTTACACCAGACATGGCCGAATAAAAATGGGTAGCCAGGCTATACCCGTTTCGGAAGGCTTCGAGGGCCTCTTCATACACAGCATCGGTATGTGCCATGGCTGCCACCACATTTTGGGAGCGAAGGTATTGTCCGAATGCAATGGCTCCTGGTAATTCAGGCGCGGCACTCCAGCGTTTTACAGAAGGATATTTTTCCAGTATCTCTCTGTATTCGGCGGGATCAGGGTTACGGATGTATTTGGGATCCTGGGCTCCCCGCTGGCTCATGGCAAAATACGGCCCCTCCAGGTGCATGCCTATAAATGAGGCGCCGGAAACATTGATGCGACTGGCCGCATCATAAGCATCCAATGTGGCCAGCAGGTCTTCCTTCTCGCTGGTAAGCGTGGTAGGCAGCATGGCCGTGGTACCATGTTTTGCGTGCAGTTTTGCTACCTGTAAAAATGCTTCTGTAGTTCCGTCCATAAAATCATACCCACCACCACCATGCACATGTATGTCGATAAAACCGGGTGAGATATATTGACCACCGGCATCGATCAGGGTTGCATCCGCAAAATCTACTTCAGCTGCTTCCACAGCCACAATACGGCCATCATCGATCAATACCGTGCCCCACGGAAGGATCCCGCCCGGCAGGATAACTTTACCATTGAATATTTTGAAACGTTCTGCCATACATGATTAAGGTTTCCACCTCCTGATGCGGTGACCACACATCGCATAAAATACAAGATACAGATAACAGGGCAGGAGTACCCAGTAAGCCGTACGCACATCGAAACGATCGGCCATCCATCCATACACCAGTGGTAAGATGGCATTACCGCAAAGTCCCATGATCATTACTGAAGCTCCTATCTTGGTAAACTTGCCCAGCCCGTCCAGCGCCAGGGGCCAGATACCCGCCCATACCAGCGAATTGGCCAGTCCCAGCAACACTACGAACCAGATAGAAATATCTGCCGTATGCCCGAGAAAATGTACCTGCCCGTTGGCAAAAACGATCAATAGGGTCAGTAGGGTTCCCAGCAGCGTACAGAACCTGAGTGCATTTACCTGGCTCACATATGCCGGGATACAGATAATACCCAACACATACCCACAGATAGTAGCGGCCAATGTATAGGAAGGAAAGGTTTTGGCTTCCATCAGCGGTATCTGCATGGAGTTGGCATAACCGATAATGGTATCAATGGCGATCACCTGTGTACCCACATGCAAAAAGATACCAATGGCCCCCAGTACCAGGTGCGGGAAATCGAAAATGGTGTTTTTACCCGTATTGGCAGCCGCCAGTTCTTCACTCTCGTGTTCGGTATCGATTTCCGGCAAAGGAGAAAACCGCACCAGGAAACCCAATGCCAGTAATACCGAACCCACACACAGGTAAGGAACCATCACACGCCTTACCAGCTCACCCAATGCTGTTGCTTTTTCTGCTGCACCCATACTGCCCAGTTCTGCAAATAGATGGGTATCGGTGGCTTTTAGGATTACCGCAGCAAACACCAGTGGTGCAAGAATACCGGCACCCTTGTTAAAAATACCCATGATGCTGATGCGCTGTGCCGCACTTTCTTTGGGACCCAATACCGTGATATACGGATTGGCCGCTGTTTGCAAAACAGCCAACCCAGCGCCGATCGTGAACAGTCCCATCAGGAAAATCTCATATGTTCGGGTTAACGCAGCAGGGACAAAAATGAATGCACCCAGCGACATGATCCAGAAACCCGTCATCATACCTTTTTTAAAGCCGGTTCTCTTTAACAGGTAAGACGCCGGCACCGACATAATAAAGTAAGAGATATAAAAAGCGAACGTGACCAGGTAAGCCCTGAAATGTGTCAGCTCACAGGCGATCTTGAAATACGGTATCAGGATCGCGTTCACCCAGGAAACAAACCCGAAAATGAAGAACAGGATGCCAATGATAAAGATAGAGACCTGTGTTTGCCGCTTCGACAAAGAACTTACCTGCACAACATTTTTCGGATCACGCATGATGTCATTTGTTTGCTTATGAGAGGATGGCTTCGGGTTTACAAATAGGACTGGTTATTTCGTTTTCTTACCGGTTAACAGGGATGCAGACGCTTTATCAAGGTAAATGGAACAGTTGGTATGATCCCGCAGAATGCTGGCGGGATATCGGTTACTGATCGGTTTTTCCAGGCAGTTCCTTACCGCTTCTGCCTTTCTGCGGTCCGGAACAGAACAGATGATCTGCCTGGCTTTCATGATCTGGTGTATCGACATACTGATGGCCTGCCTGGGCACATCATTCCTGGTTTTGAACCAACCTTCATTAAACTGTTGTTTACGGCAGGCCGGGTCCAGGTCTACAATGATATACGGATCACGGGTGTCGAAATCGGCGGGGGGATCGTTGAAAGCCAGGTGACCGTTTTCGCCAATACCTACCAGGGCCACATCAATACGGTGGCGGCCAAGTAATGCGTTCAGACGTTTACATTCTTTTATGGGATCCTTCTCCCCGTTGATCAGGTGCGCCGCTTTCAGCTTCGGCACTTTATCCAGAAACCTTTCTTTCAGGTATTTCCGGAAACTGGCCGGTGAAGTGATGGGAAGACCAATGTATTCATCCAGGTGAAACATGGTTACCTGGGCCCAGTTGATACCCCGTTCCGCGATCAGCCGGTTCAGTGTTTCAAACTGGCTGGTGCCTGTTGCCAGGATGATCTTGGCCTGCCCTTTTTTAGCGATCGCTTTTTTAATAGCAATTGCCGCTTCTTCACCGGCAGAACTACCCAGTGAAACGGGGTCCTGCAGGTGGTGTACCCTGATGATTTTTGTCAGATTCATACCCTTAAGAATATTTTTTTGCGATACAGGATATACAGAAACACCCATTTTACCAGTATCATACACAAACTCAGTATTACCAGGTTATACGGCTCGCCAACCCATTCTATCAGCCATTGAAAAAAACCATTGGTCGTATATTTCCAGTTGATGAATTTTCCGGAGATATAAATGAGGATCGAATTCATACCGATCACTTTCAGAAAAAAAGCCCAACGCTGGTAACCCAGTACATCTATCACATAATAGAACAGGGCCATCAGCAGCAGGCTCAGTCCGGTGGTATGCATCACAAATGAGCTGGACCACATATTCTTATTGATGGGAAAATCGAGGTTCCATACCTGTGCGATCAGCAGGCACAAAACCCCCATCAACGCCATCATCCAGGCTTTCTTTTGTTTGGTGATTTCGGGTTTCTTCAAATAGATACCGGTAATAATGCCCGCCAGCGCCGTACTTACGGCTGGTATATTATTGAAGAAACCAACTGTATCATGAATACCCAGCGACAGTTTTCCCGGCAACAGGCTGCGGTCTACATAGGAGGCAAAATTACCTTCCATAGTAAGATCACCCGGAGGGAAACCCGGTGCAGACGTGAATTTCAAAATAAGCCAGTAGCCGATGAGTAAACCGGCGAACCAGGTAAACTGTAGTTTTTCTCTGGCATAGATATAGATGATATTGGCCAACACATACGCAATACCGATCCTCCCCAATACGCTGGAAAAGCGGATATCGGCCAAAGGACGCAACTGCAGACCATTGTTAAACACCAGTCCCAGCAAAACCAACAAACAACCTCTTTTCACCACTTTCAGCATTACCTGCCGCCTGGTTTTCCCTTCCGACAGGGAACGGCCGATGGAATAGGGCGTTGATACCCCCGCCAGGAAAAGGAACAATGGGAAAATAAGATCATACACATGAAACCCATTCCAGGAAGGGTGTGTGAACTGGTTTGAGAGCGACTGCCAGAAGGGTGTTCCTGTGGCTTTGCCCATCTGGTGAAAAAACTCATCGGCGCCGATGATCCAGAACATATCAAAGCCACGCAAAGCATCCAATGAATACAAACGCTGACTGATAAATTTATCACCGGCTTCGTTAGTTGTCATGCATTTGGGTTTTAACTATCCATTCATTATTCTCCCTTGTTCCTTGTTTCTTGTCCCTTGTTCCTTGTTTCTTGCTCCTTGTCCCTTTCATCTTTTCACCGCAGAGCCGCAGAGGACGGTGAGTTTACGCAGAGTGATAGAAACAATTCATCATTCCTTGTTCATTATTCCTTGTTCATTATTCATGACTCGCTTCTTATCTACACTTTCGGTTCCCATCCTTTTTCATACTCGCGGCTCCAGTATTTCATGGCGGCAGAATCATTGAGGATATGTCCATTGGTCGGGTCGGTATGCAGTGTGCGGCCCGTGCGTTGTGCAATATTGCCCAGCTGTACCAGCAACGTGCTCTGGTGACCACCCACGATATCGGAATTCAGGGGCGTTCCTTTTTTGATGGCATCAAACAAGTTCTGGATATGGTAGGCATCCAGTTCCTGTGCAGGGTCTGCTACATTACGCGCATCAATATTCTGGGTGTTCTTTACTTCTTTTACCAGCTTGTTTTTCAGGTCGTGGATCTTGTAAGAGTTGCCGCTTTCAATGGTGAGCGAGCCGTTCTCCCCGTAAAAGATCACGCCTACACTGCTGCCTTCTACATTCCGGCTGTTACAGCTGCGGCCTTCCCAGCTGATCATTCCTTTATCGCCAAAAGAAAGATTGATCACCTGTGTATCGGGGGTTTCCCAATCGTCCTGGTAACGGTAGCGGCCGCCGGTAGAATTGACACTGGTAGGATAGGTAACACCCAGTCCCCAGCGTGCCAGGTCAACCATATGGGTGCCATTGTTCAAAGCTTCGCCTGTTCCCCAATGCCAGAACCAGTGCCAGTTATAGTGTATCAGGTTATCGCGGTAGGGTCTGCGTGGCGCCGGTCCCTGCCACAGGTCGTAATTGAGCCAGTCGGGCACTGCCGCTTCTTTGCCTTTGCCGATAGACGGGCGGTTATTGGTGTACCAGGTTTTGGCATAATAGGGTTTGCCAATCACACCCCCATGCAGTTCTGCAATGGCGGCACTCACATTGGGCCAGGAGCGACGCTGGTTACCCATTTGGAGCACCCGCTTATGTTTAGCTGCTGCTTTTACCAGCATTTCGCCTTCATTGGGATTATGACTGCAGGGTTTTTCCAGGTACACGTCTTTTCCGGCAGCACAGGCCAGCAGGGCGGCAGGCGCGTGCCAGTGATCGGGTGCAGTAACAATGAGCACATCCACATCCTTATCCTCCAGGGCTTTCCTGAAATCGGGCGTATCCTTCGGCCGTTTCTGTTGTATGCTTTCTATGGCAGCAATACATTTGGTGCTGGCCCTGTTGTCTACATCGCACACATGCAGCACTTCACAATTGCGCTGCGAGGCAAAATTTTTACCGACTGCCAGGCCACGGCTGTTCACACCCATACAGGCTACCGCTATTTTATCATTAGCGCCAATAATATTGCGGTAGCTGCCGGCACTGAAGCCCTGCAACACCCCACCAAACGAAAAAGCCACCGAGCCCATGGAAGTTTTTTTAATAAAGTCTCTGCGGGAATTATTCATACTTATGGTTTTAAACAAATCATTCACCCATCCACTCATTCACTCATTCACTCATTCGCTCATTGCCCCATACACATCCGCCAACACAACCGCTTTGCCACCATTGCGCCTGCTTTCATCTGCGGCTTCCATGAATGTGTATATTTCCAGGGTTTCTTCGGCACTCACCGGGGCGATGCCGGTCCTGAAAAAGCGGATGATCTGGTCGAGCAGGTTGTCATACCCCTTAAATGGCCCCAATACCAGGTTTCCTTTTTCTCCATAGGCTGTTCCGCCATATTCGTGTTTGCCCGTGCGTGTACCGCGGAAAGTGCCGGTACGGCCATCGGACCAGGTTCCCACCACGATATCGGTATCGGGTGTATTTACGCGTACCAGTTCTTTGCAGCCCGTACCCATTACCGTATACAGGATCTCTACGCCATGAATTCCATACCAGAACAGATCGGGATGTGTTTTTTCGAGGGTGCCCGGACTATAGGTATCAGCCCCCAGCACTTTGCCGATCTTGCCCTGCGCCACTTCCTGTGCAGTTTCCATATAACGGAGCGAGGAGGAAGAGAACAGGGGCACTTTGTGTTTTTTAGCTGCCGCATAAATGGCGATGGCATCACGGAGAGATCCGGCGACAGGTTTATCGATGAAAAAAGGTTTTCCCGCTTTGATCACCTGCATGGCCTGTTCCAGGTGTGGCCGGCCATCGTTGGTTTCCAGTAAAATATAATCCGATTTGGTCAGCAGTTCTTCCACAGAAGACGTGATCTCAATGCCCAGCTTCTTTATTTCTTCGGTATAACCGGGTATCCGTTTTACAGAAGATTCTATATCAGCACTTCCCCTGGGATAAGCCGCAGAAACCGTAAAGCCCTGGTAGGCCTGCGAAACATTCGGTCCGTTCAACGCTTTGGCAAAAGCAATGCTATGCGATGTGTCTAACCCGATGATGCCGATCCGTTTGGGAACCTCATCGGTTCCGGCTGCAAAAACACCAGAGAATTTACCGAGTAAACCAGCGCCAAGCGCTGTGTGGGTGGCATAACGGATAAAACGACGACGGGGCAGTTGTTCGTTCATAGCAATCGGGGTAATTAATCAGCCAATAAAATACGAAGAAGAACCTGAATAAAATGGTATTGGGCAGAGAAAACAAACGCAAACGATTTCGTACAGGGAGAGAAACAACTGCCTGTCGGGAAAAGCATTGCTTTTGAAATATAAATAAACCCGATTCCAGGGATTACAGGATATCGGGTATTTGCGTTTTAAATGGAGTTTTGGTTGGTAGGGGGTAAACAATGACAGAGAAATTACAAAGACACAGGGTGGCGGGATGTAATTTTGCGTCAGTCGTGAATCGTGAGTGGTGAATAGGCAGAGAATCAACACTGACGACTGACGATTCACCACTCACAATTCACAATTCACCTGTAAATAAAATATATGCAATCATTACAAAATAAGACCGCAATCATCACGGGTGCGGGGAAAGGAATTGGGCGGGCGATAGCGCTTGCTTTGGCTAACGAAGGGGTAAACCTTGGGCTGGTGGCCCGCACCGAAAAAGACCTGCAGGCGGTAGCGCAGGAAGCTGGCGCCCTGGGAGTAAAAACGGCTGTAGCCACGGCGGATGTAAGTGATATCAACTCGGTAACTACTGCCTTGACAAAGATCCGGCAGGAACTGGGGCCTATCGATATCCTCATTAACAATGCCGGCACCGCCACTTTCGGGAAGTTCCTGGAGCTGACACCCGAGCAGTGGGAGAACCAGATTAAAGTGAACCTTTTTGGCGTTTACTATACCACCCGCGCCATATTGCCCGAGATGATCGAAAGACAGACCGGCGATATCGTGAACGTGGCCTCTACCGCTGGTTTAAAAGGCGCACCGGTTACCAGCGCCTACAGCGCTTCTAAATTCGGACTGATGGGTCTCACCGATTCTTTGATGCAGGAAGTGCGCAAACACAATATCCGTGTAACCGCATTGATCCCGAGTACCGTGGTGACCGACCTGGCCAAAAGCGCCAACCTCATCAACAACAATGAAGACCGGGTTATGCACCCCGAAGATTTTGCAGAACTGCTGGTCGCACATCTGAAACTGAACAGGAGGGTGTTTGTGAAAGATGCTTCTATCTGGTCTACCAACCCATAAGTAAATAACAAAACTCCCGCGCCTTAGCGTGATAGTTCCCGCAAAAGTGCTAAGGCGCCGTTTTATGATGGTTATTAGCTTCCGGCGATTGGTTTTCCTGAATTAATCGTAACGGATCTATTACTGGAAGAACAACAGCTCCTAAAGAAGTACCTTGAGTTCGGGTGAAAATAATACCTCTTACAGTAGAATATATAATTCCTGCCAACGTTGCCCCTAACACAACATCAACCACATATTCGTTTACGCCATTCACATCTTTAACTTCTATAAAATCACTCAAGTTTTCAACGCTGAATACAACTTCATGTGTATATGAACCGCTGATTCGTATCGGATTACCCTCTACGTCTGTAGCCTGAATATCAACTTTTAGTTTTAAGCCAATAATATTTTCATCGGGGTTTAATCCGGTAGTTACATTGAATTCGAATGACTGTCCACCCAATAAAGCTGTGTCAACATTTTCTTCGGATGTAATCTGACCCTGAAGCGTTTTGATATCAAGTATCTGAATTTTGGATGCGTCTACTTTTCTTTCTGGATTCATATAGCAACGAGTTCGTTGTTTTTCTGTTTTGCTGTTGGAAGAGTTACCACTTTAGTACCATACATAATATTATGGTATGAGCGTTTATAACTCGTTCGTAACATTTGAGCACTGGTTGTGGGGTACGTCTTTAATTGATGAGTAAACACATGCGATATCGGTTTTGTATGTATAACAGTAGAACCTAAAGCTGCTTCCAGTTTGGCAATAGAACGAAGTGTGTAATTATGCATACCTCCAAGCAGCTTACTTATTTCCGCCTCAGACTTACCCATCTTTTCAGCAAGGTCTTTCTGCTTCATCCCTTTTTGACGCATCAACAGAATAATATGATGCGCTATTTCCAGAGATTTATCTACAAATATTTTACTGTCCTCTGGCATTGCATCAATAGACGCCCTGAATTCCGGAATCGATTCTGTTTTCAGACTTTTTTTCTTCTTAATCATAATAGCACATTAAATCTCTAATTCAAAATCGCCATCAATTTCTAATTCCATTTTTTCATCAACAACTCGCATGTACCCGTCTACAATTGCCCGGTTTATTGCTTTTGATATAATACTTGCTTTTTCAAAATGGGGACGACAATTCGGGCATCTTTGTGCCTTTTGGTTTACTTTCCTATCTCCATTTAGTAAAATAACAACCGAGGGGCACAGCCTGATACAGTATAGCCGTAATCCATAATCATTGTAGTTGTCTGTTTCAATAAACGTATGATACCCCGGTGGTAAGGCTTCTGCGGCTTCTTCATGTCTGAAATGTTCTGGATAAGCCCCGTATTCATTTCCTATTTTTTCGATGTACCTGTTAATCTCTGAAAGTTCAACGCGATCTTCAGCATTTTTCCCCAGTCGTGTTTGAAAATCCTTGAATTCGGAGACGGCTCTTCCTTCAAGTCGTACGGTGTAGTACTGCACTCGTTCAAACTCATCAATAAATATGGGTATAAACTCAACAATCAACTTAACTTATAAGTTAAGACAAACTTAGGCCTCCTATATGTTGTTACCAAGTTTATCGGGTTAAAATTAAAAAATAATTTATAATCAATTAATTATGGTATAAACATATTGTACATATGACATACCCTACGCCACTTTATCCGCATACAACTGTTTCTGAAAGGCAATGAACAGTTCCCGCACTTTCGTCAGGTCTCCGAGTACAGAACCGGCATCTTCAAAGGTTTGGTATTTACTGGTGAGCAGGAGGGGCAGTTTTTCCTGATCCAGCTCTTCCACACCGGTTTCTATGTACTTGCTCAATACAAACTCAATGAATTCTTTCTGTCTTTCGTTGAGCAGGGCAAGAATGGTTGCCTGGGTGGCAGCCACGCGGGCTTCGCGGGTAATAGGTTTGATATCGCTGTTGAATACATATTCCAGTACATCAAACAGGTCGCTTTTTTCGGCATCAACTATCTGTTGCAATATGCGCAGCTCCTCTTTTCCAAAGCCGGCTTCATCCAGTTTTTCCAGCAGGGTTTTGCGGGTTAAGGGATTACTCCAAAGAGTTCGCAGTTC
Organism: Bacteroidota bacterium; assembly: GCA_016183765.1. Taxonomy (GTDB): domain Bacteria; phylum Bacteroidota; class Bacteroidia; order Chitinophagales; family Chitinophagaceae; genus Sediminibacterium. The sequence goes on along the minus strand of JACPEA010000011.1, from coordinate 374,536 downwards.
CTCTTCGCTCGAAAAGAAGCGGGGTAAAGCGCCAAACAGGTTATGCAAAAACTCTTCGGCCGAAATGGGTTTTCCATCCACACTCCAGAAGGATGTGGCTATCATGTGTTGTATCTCTCGCTCCTTACCGTCTTTGAGTTTTACTTTTACTTTGGTTCGTAAGGGAGTTTGTGCCGGCTGCTGAAAGTTGCCCACAGGCACATCATTCGGTTCATAGGGTTTTCGGGGTCTGGGAGTGGTTGGCTCCGGCTCCAGGGGTTCTCCATCCCATTCGGGATCGGAGAAATGGTGATAGGCATCTACAAAATCATAAATGGTAAAAAACTCTTTCCCATCAAACAGCCTCGTACCCCTTCCCACAATTTGCTTGAACTCTATCATCGAGTTTACCGGGCGCAGTAAAACAATGTTGCGGATATTGCGCGCATCTACCCCTGTTGATAGCTTTTGCGATGTAGTCAATACAGTAGGTATGGTTTTTTCATTATCCTGAAAATCACGTAAGAACTGTTCGCCAATTTCACCATCGTTGGCGGTTACCCTTACGCAATAAAGGGGGTCTTTACTTTTCTTGTATTGATTTACCAGATCGCGCACTGCTGCGGCATGGTCTTGCGTGGCGCAGAAGATAATGGCTTTTTCATTCTGGTTGGCTTCGTCCATATAAATCTTCACCCGCTTTGCTTCACGCTCCCTGATCTCTATAATCTTATTAAAATCCGGCTCCGTATATCGTTTACCCTCTTCTATTTCTCCTTCTATAATTCTGTCATCACTGGTATAGATATAATCATCCAGTGTGGTCTTAATCCGTTTTACTTTAAATGGCGTGAGAAATCCATCGTTGATGCCCTCTTTTAAGGAATAGATATATACCGGCTCGCCAAAATACTTATAGGTATCTGCATTATCTACCCGCCTGGGCGTTGCCGTTAAACCCAACTGAACCGCTGGCGAAAAATATTCCAATATGGCTCTCCAGTTTCCCTCATCATTGGCACCGCCTCTATGACACTCATCGATAATAATAAAATCAAAATAATCCGGCGGATATGCACCAAAATAAGGCGCCGGATTACCTTCCTTGTCGGTGCCGGACATAAAGGTTTGAAAAATGGTAAAGAAGATGCTACCATTGGTGGGTACAGCGCCCCTTTTACTGATCTCTTTCGGACTGATCCTCACCAGGGCATCGTCGGGAAAAGAAGAGAAAGAATTATAGGCCTGATTGGCCAGAATATTTCTATCGGCTAAAAAAAGAATCCTCGGCCTGCGGCTGCCATCTCTCTGCAGATTCCAGCGGGTCTGAAATAATTTCCAGCTTATCTGAAAGGCAATGGCCGTTTTACCGGTACCAGTGGCAAGGGTTAATAAAATACGGTTTTGGTTATTGGCTAATGCTTCTAAGGTATTGATTACGGCTATCTCCTGGTAATAACGCAACTGCCAGGTACCGCTTTTATCTTCAAAAGGAATATTGGCAAATTTTTCGCGCCACTCGTTTTGTATGGCGAAGGTTTTGTGCCATAATTCATCGGGGGTAGGGTAGGCGGTTACCAGTCCTTCCGCGCCGGTTTTCATACAGATATGATAGATTTCCCTGCCGTTAGTGGCATACGTGGTCTCTATGCACATTTTTTCGGCATATAGTTTGGCCTGGGCCACACCCTCACCCACGCCCAGCTCATCGCTTTTGGCTTCTATTACGGCCAGTTTAATGCCTTTGTACACCAGCACATAATCGGCAGTGAGTTTTTTAGAACGAAGGCCACCCGTTTGAATTTTACCGGCAGTAATAGGGTGCTCCCGCAACACTTTAGAACCTTCCTCAACACCCCAGCCGCAAGCTTGTAGCCTGGGGTCAATTAATTCTGCTCTGGTTTCTGCTTCATTCATTTGTTAGCGTTTTAATATCACGCCCTTTCAGGGCTGGTTATCTTCTCTTCGAAGACCACACTGTCTGCGAGGGGATTCTCCCCTCGTTACTGTATCAAGCCCTTTCAGGGATCGCCTATCTTCTCTTCCATGACCGCTCTGACTGCGTGGGGATTCTCCCCGCGTTACTGTACTAAGCCCTTTCAGGGCTCGCCTCCCTTCTCTTCGATGACCGCTCTGACTGCGTGGGGATTCTCCCCGCGTTACTGTACCAAGCCCTTTCAGGGCCGGTTTTCCCATCCCGATACTTATCTTCGAAGATACGCTCCGCACTCTCAGCCCTGAAAGGGCTACCTACACCAACAGTGGGCGCAGCCCTCTGTTAATAAAGCCTCACACACACTTCATACAGCCCTGAAAGGGCCACCTATACCAACAGTGGGCGCAGCCCCATGTTAATAAAACCTCACACACTTCATGCAGCCCTGAAAGGGCCACCTATACCAACAGTGGGCGCAGCCCCATGTTAATAAAACCTCTCACACACTTCATGCAGCCCTGAAAGGGCTTCCTACACCAACAGTGGGCGCAGCCCCCTGATAATAAAACCTCTCACACTTCATGCAGCCCTGAAAGAGCTTCCTACACCAACAGTGAGCGCAGCCCCCTGATAATAAAACCTCTCACACACTTCATGCAGCCCTGAAAGGGCGTAATAATTAATCCCACACATACCGCTCATCATATTCAATCTGGTACTCTTCTAAAAATGCCCTGTATTCTTCTTCAAAGGTTTTCTTTCGATGATGCTCATGCTGATTACTAATATACGCTACAACCCGATCTACCTGCAAAGGATTTACCGAAAATGCCCCATATCCGTTCTGCCAGTAAAAGTTTTTCAATGAAGTATCTTTCGTCTTCATCCATTTTGAAGAAGATGACTTCAATTCCTGCATCAACTCCGTAAGGGGTATTTTTTTGGAGAGCATACACAGAATATGTACATGATTGGTATAACCGCCTATTTTGATAGGCGTACATTCTAAGTTTTTACAAATACCTCCCAGGTAGGCATGTAACTCCTCTTCGTATGGCGGGTGAATGAGCGCTTCACGATGTTTGGTGCTGAATACGATATGGAGATAATTTTTAACGAGTGATTGTCCCATAGCTGTTGTATTAAGCCCTTTCAGGGCTGGTTATCTTCTCCTTGAAGACCGCTCTGACTGCGTGGGGATTCTCCCCGCGTTACTATACTAAGCCCTTTCAGGGATCGCCTCCCTTCTCTTCGATGACCACTCTGACTGCGTGGGGATTCTCCCCGCGTTACTATACTAAGCCCTTTCAGGGATCGCCTCCCTTCTCTTCGATGACCGCTCTGACTGCGTGGGGATTCTCCCCGCGTTACTGTACTAAGCCCTTTCAGGGATCGCCTCCCTTCTCTTCGAAGACCACTCTGACTGCGTGGGGGGCTCCCCGCGTACTGTATCGTGCCCTTGCAGGGCTGGTGTATCTTCCTGTGGCTGTGCGGTATCGAGGGGCTGCGCCCTTCGTTGGCGTATCTGGCCCCTTCGGGGCTTTATAACGCTCCGCTAAACGCCTTCTGCAATAAACTCTTTTTTAACTCTTCTAAATAGTCAATTTTTTTTTGATAGACCGATTCCAACTTTTGCATTTCATCACGCAGCGCATCTAATTGACGAACTATGGTTTGTTGTTCTTTTAAAGGGGGAAATGGGAAATATCGATTTTCAAAAGTTCCCAAGTTAATATTGTCTTGAGCACTCCCTTTTCCTAATTTCTGTAATTCTGCTTTGAAGTATTGCAATAAATAATAAGCAAAATTTAAGTCGGCTTTGTTGTCGTTGACATAAAAACCGATGATGCTATCAGGAATACAAGCATCAAAATTTAATATTGCTGTTTCAGCAATATTTGCAGCAATAGTTATGCAAATAGTTCCTTTTTTCCAAAGTTTGCTTTGTGCCAACCCAACTTCATTATATGTCTGCGTATAATTAGTAATATATTTATTTGCGTTACGAACATCTCCTGTTTGAATAAAGGGAATTTGACCGCCATATAAACCCTCCCAATTCCTTGGTCTATGTCTTGATTTTCCCCGTTCAAAAACTTTAGCAACATCTTGTAGTTTTTTCTCTTCCCAATTTCCATTCTCAAACACCCCCTCCAAATAACTCTCAAATAACTCCCGCGCATTTTGCAGGTTTCTGGCCGCATTGGCTTTTGCCTGCTCTATAGCGGCGAATGCTTCGTTTAATATAGAGACGATCCGTTGTTGTTCGTTCAGAGAGTGTGGATACGAAATATAAACATTATCAAAACTATAATTATTTATTTGTGGGATTGATGTTCCGTTGCTTAAATCAGATAAATCAATTTGCTGAAACCAAAAGTATAAATAGTCTTTATTAATATTTTTATTAGGCACTAATGCCATAGTGTTTAAATCAACTATTGTTGGATGAGCAATTCTTCGTTTTTTGTTTGTAGCAATCGCCCCGCCTCTTTTTGGAAAAATAATTGAACCAATGGGTATTAACTGATTCTTATTAATCATTATTGAATCAACATATCGGGAAGACCTGTTTATATAATCTTCATTCCCATCAAGATTCATATCTCCCACTTTGGCATAAATAATTTCTCCTTCCTCTTTTTCAAGTTTACTATCTATGGTTGTACCACTCTTAAAAACACAAACATCTCCCAGTTTCTTTATTTCCCATCCTTTCTTCATATCAATTTCATAATTGATTTTAAAATCTCCGCACTCTCCTTATCCAATACCTTCATCTCTTCCAGTATTTCCTGCGGATTGCGTAACGTGGTTTCCTGTTTTTTGTTGGGGTTTTTGGCGCTCAGGTCAAAGGTGCCGGGGTCTATGTCTTTTACGTTAAGCGTCCAGGAGTTCTCACTATCGGCTTTGGTTTTTTGCAGGGTCACGAATTCTTCCAGGTCCTTTTCGTTCAGGGCATTGGTTTTGCCCAGGTTCCTGTTCAGGTTCAGCTGGTAAAACCAAACTTTGCGGGTGGGAGCGCCCTTCTCAAAAAACAGGACCACGGTTTTTACCCCCGCACCGGTAAATGTACCGCCGGGCAGATCCAGTACCGTGTGCAGGTTACAGCTTTCCAGCAAATGCCTGCGCAAACTAACCGAAGCATTATCGGTATTGCTTAAAAACGTGTTTTTAATGACCACCCCGGCTTTACCACCGGCCCGCAGTATTTTAATGAAATGCTGCAAAAACAAAGAAGCGGTTTCACCGGTCTTAATGGGAAAGTTCTGCTGCACTTCGGCCCGCTCTTTACCGCCAAAGGGCGGATTGGCCAGTACAATATCGTAGCGGTCTTTCTCCTGTATATCGGCAATGTTTTCGGCAAGGGTATTGGTGTGTATGATATTGGGCGCTTCCACCCCGTGTAATATCATATTCATGATACCGATGATATAGGCCAGCGATTTTTTTTCTTTGCCGTAAAAAGTCTTTTTCTGCAATGTGTTGATATCGGCCGTGCTCAGTTTTTTGCTGTTCTTCAGGTAGTCAAATGCTTCGCATAAAAAACCGGCGCTGCCTGCAGCACCATCATAAATGGTTTGGCCGATCTGGGGGGCCACTACTTTAATAATGGTTTTTATCAGGGGCCGGGGGGTATAATACTCACCCCCGTTGCGACCCGCATTACCCATGTTCTGGATCTTGGCTTCGTACAGGTGGCTCATTTCATGTTTCTCGGCATGGGTTCTGAAACGCAATTCGTCAACCCGGTTAATTACTTCACGCAGGTTATAACCACTCTGTATGCGGTTTTTGAGTTCGCTGAAAATTTCGCCGATCTTATATTCAATGGTATCGGCGCTTACGGCGTTGGCCTTGAATTTTTTGAGGTAGGGAAACAGTTGCACATTTACAAAATCGGCCAGGTCATCGCCGGTCAGGGCTTTGTGGTGGTCTAATTTGCCTTCCTTGTTTTTGGGCATGGCCCAGGCACTCCACTGGTATTTGGGCGCAATAATGGTTTGGTAGGTTTTACCGCTCAGTTGGGCCGCTGTTTTTTTGTCTTTCTCCAGGTCGTCGAGGTATTTGAGAAACAATACCCAGGAAGTTTGTTCCACATAATCCAGCTCGCTACTGCAGCCGGCATCTTTGTGTAGGATATCGTCAATATTCTTAAAAGTCTGCTCAAACATGGGTGGGATTTAGTTGCAAAGATGTAGGGAAATACAAGTTAGTATTTTATTTTTTTGACAGGTATTTACCAGGGTGTAGAAGTAAACCGGATCATCTTCTCTTCAAAACCACCGTTGCCCAGACGGTTCTCTGCTTTAACAGGTCACCCTGCATTCGTCAAGTACCCAATATAATAAACCCCGATCAGCTGTAAGGGGGGTGTTTTTCCCGTACGAAACCGGGTAAAAATACCCTATGAGAAAAAATTCATAATTGTTAAACTCGCGGTATTCATTTCATCTTAAAAAACCAACCCTATGCCACAAAACAACAAGATCTCCGGCACCCTCAGCGCTGCTGATAAACAGGCCATTCTGCAGCAACTGGCGGCCATCCGCCAGCAACTCAGTCCTGTATTACTGTTTAACCTAACCCCCGATGACCGGGTGAGTATGGCCAAAATGGGCGATAAAAGCCTGGCTTTCGTACAAAAAGCGCTCGATTATGCCCAAAAAAACAGCAGTTTGGTACCCACCTACTTAGATGTTAGCGAAGCCTCCAAAGACCTGTCCCTGGTCAATGACCTGCGCGAGATCGCACATGAATTAAACACGTTATGCCAGGCCGTTGAAGACACCCTGACCATGGCCGGGGCCGAAGCCTATGAGGCTTCGCTCATTTTCCATGCTTCGGTAAAAGGGGCCAGTCGCAACAATGTGGCTGGTAGTCAGGCTATTTATGAAGACCTGGTGAAACGTTTCCCGCGTGTTGGCCGTAAACAAGCTGCTACCACCCCTGCCTGAGTGCCCTGCAGCAGGTATGAACAGGGCCGCAGGGCACTTTTAGTGAGCTGCGGCTCACTGGTACTGAGCTGCAGGGCCCATAAACAGAGAAATGGCTCTGTTTATGGGAGCTGTTTCTCTGTTTAACAGAGCTGTTTCTCACATTTTGTGAGCCGCAGGACTGTTTACCGGAGCTGTAGGACCGTTTAAGACCGCTGTATGTTGGATACTGTTTACCTGGCAGCCTTGTCCATTCAGCTCCTACTGGTTATTATCGTATTATTATTTATTCGCTTTTGTTGTCGGCCGGTATAACTGCCTGTCTACACAGAAGAAATCACCCTATCCAAAACCCTTACTGCTATGAAGATCCTTTTTATTGCGTTGGCCTGCTTACTGATGCAAACTGCTTCCGCACAACATTTTCCCAATATTTATCGTGACGTAATGGCCCTGCGGGAAACGATGGTTGATAGTACTTTTAAAATCGACGACGCCTCACGGGAGATTTACTCACCCATCTTACGCAGATATTTCGATCCTTCTGGTAAGAATCCCACACAAGAAATTCGGGCCTTAGTTCAGAAGAAAAATAATCCTTTTCGGATAAAGAATATGCTGGAGAATAGTAAAAGCCCAAAAAATGATAGTATATACCTACCTGCTGCCCCTCCTCCTATTTTAAAAAAACTTAATCTAATCCCCTCGGAAACAGTAGTTGCAGCCGCCACTGGTTCAGGTGCCCCGCTCATCACCAGCGCCATTACCAGCCTGGTCATTAAACGGGCCAAACAGGAATTAACGGTTGTTTTCTTTAACAAACTAAAAGAAGAGCTGAACCAGCAGGCAGGTCTGGTAATGCTGTTTCCAAAGACCGCTGCACTGATGGGTCAGATAGAACCCTACCTGTATGCCGGTTTCCTAAACACTTTACGCGCCGCTTTTGCAGAAGATATCAACGGACTGGTCAGCGCGGTTCCCGCCTATTTACGATTGTCCGGTATGTCTGACGAAAATCAGAAAGATACGCTCCGCCAGGGCCAATGGTTATCCGTTCCGGTACTGGATGCACTGGGTAGCCTGTTTACAGGCAGCTCGCTGGCCGATGCCATTCAAAAGCTACGACCCGACAGATCGGACTGTCGAACGAAAGATTGGGAAAATGTGTACAATACCCTGGAGTTCCTGTGCATGCTCTCCGAAGCTGTACGCGACGACAGCGATTTACGCAACTGGATCAGTGTGGAGGATTTTTCTAAAAATGTTATCGAAAACCAGGTTAACACGCGGTTATTCTATGGCCTGTTATACGAAAAAATCCGCTCGTTTACCTTTACAAAGAAGGATCGTACAACGTTGAAACTTACAGCAGTTATCACCAACGAAGCCGAAAGGATCAGCGCTCTGAACAACAGCATCCGGATTTTGCTGCAGGGATATAACCAGGCAGCCTCGGTACTGGATTCTTTACAAACTATGGGACTGATGGCCGAAGTTTCGTACCAGAAAGCAATAGGTCTTATGACCAGGATCAGCAGCACCACTAAAAATACCTGTACACAGATTACCCGGCTCATTGGTCTTGCCGATGCCGGGTATACGGCAAAAACAGATTCCCTGTTCAAAAACGTTACTACCCTTACTGCACTGATAGGTAACCTGTACGAAAAACAATTTGCCGCTGCCGTTATGAACTCGACTGTATTACTTGACCGCTATTTGCCCTCAACAAAACAAAACATTACACGACAACTGGTCAAATACGGCTCGTTTGCAGCTTCCCTCATTGAAGCAAAAAACGAAAATGATATCAGCAACGCACTGGATGCCGCTATTTTACCTACCGGCAGTTCTTCCATTAAACAATATACCGGCTGGAGCGTATCCATCAACTCGTATATCGGCGCCAATTGGTATACAGAGAAATACAAAAGCGCCTCCGTTGCCAACAAAACCATCCGTTTTCCCACTTTTGGTATCAGCCTGCCCATTGGAGTGGCTTTTACTAAAGGCCTTCGCAATACTTCCATCGGGAAAGTAGTGGGTGCCGTTTCTTTGTTTGCCTCCATCCTTGACCTGGGCGCCGTGGCGAGTTACCAGCTGAGTACGCCCGATAGTATCACCAGTAAACAACTGCCCGATTTTACCTGGAAGAACCTGCTGGCGCCCGGCGGTTTTGTGGTGCTGGGGCGGTTATTTAATACACCGCTATCGTTGGGGTTCGGTATGCAGAAGGGACCCGCCCTGCGCAGTATCCGCTATGGTTCGGGCAGTACCAGCATTGATCTTTCCGATCAGCTCAACTGGCGTAGCGGTATTTTTCTGGCAGTAGATATCCCGTTCTTTAACCTGTTTTCGAAGCCCTTTAACGATCCCGAACGCTCAATAACCAGTAAGCGGTTATAACCGGAACACCAACTGCACTTCACCATACGAATGCGGATCGGCCCCGACAAATTCTTTGGTATTGCTATGCTGTGCAAGGGTAACCAGTAAACGGGGGGTGTACCAGGAAACACCCACGCTGCTGCTGAATACGTAGCGAGACATGTCCTTATGAGTCACTTCGGCCTCTTTAACCGGTGTGTTCCCGAAATCGGTACTGAACATTTTGTTTTTAAGCACATACCCAAGCTCGGGCCTTGCAAAAAAGTAGAAGCCTGATCTTTTACTGAAAAGTTCGGGATGTACCTGGAAACTGCCTTCATTAAAATTAAAATTACTGGCGCCTATTTTCAGTTCCGTGCCGATAGTAAGCCTGTTGAAGATGGTGCCAAATTCGGCCCCGGCAAACGAACTGATTTTAATACGGTTTTGGGTTACCAGTGCACGGTTGTAATTCAGCTCAAACTGCAACAGCTGGCCCATATTCAATTCATAATCGCAACCCTGCGGTACGCGGTAATGGATCCATTTGTGTACGGCTGTTTGTGTCTGTCTTGCTCCTGAATTCTGCCCTGTTGATCCGGATGAGACCTTATAGGTAACGGCCGAAAGCGCGTTTCTGGCGATCACGGAACGGCTGTAGGTAAAATACAGCAACCCTGTATACGGATAATCCCGGTTGGTGAGGTGCAGGTTCGAAATATCATCCGGTGTAAATAATTTCTGGTTGATAGACAGGTTCTGGATAACCCGGGGATTCTCTTTATTCACCAGTGTAAGTCCTACAAAAATCCCTGCAGAATAGTACCGGTCTGTTCCCTTACCCCTGTAGTTGAGGAAATCGTTCTCTGTTTTAAAACTGAGATAACTCATTTTTTGTGCGTGGGCCGCTATCTGGAAGAATAAAAAAATCAATAGTAACAACTGTTTCATAACCCTGTATTTTACTACAAAGTTCTTCCGAAGCAGGGGTAGTAACCAATAACATAGATTAAGAAAACAGGTTATTGGGTGTTATCTGGACCGCAATAACTGTGTTCTCATTTTGCTGAGGAACTCGGGCGTAACACCAATATATTCCGCAATCAGCTTCTGCGGGATCTCGTTGATAAGGGAGGGGTACAGATTACAGAAATTTTCGTAGCGCTGTTTGGCAGTAAGGCTCAAATTATCAATCAGCCTTTGGCGGGTTCCCACCAGTGAATTCTCTGTCAGTATCCGGAAATACCGTTCCAGTTTGGGGATCTGGTCAAAAAGATCCAGCTGATCCTTTCTGCTGAGCAGGGCTATTTCGCTATCCGTGATGGCTTCCACGGTCAGGTAGGCGGGTTGCTGTGCAATAAAACTATACATATCGGTGATCCACCACTCGGCAGGCGCGAACTGCAGGATATGTTCAAAACCATTATCATCCACCGAGTAGGAACGCAGGCATCCCGATAAAACAAACGCCACATCCTTTGCCACCTGGCCTTCGTGTATGATGACTTTTTTCCTTTTTAACTCCACTTGCCTGACTTTGGAAGAAATCAGATCGCACTCTTCCTTAGTCAAAGAAATGTGCCTGCTTAAATTGGTTATGACGTTGGTGCAGGTCATAGGCAAATATACAGATTTATACACCGATGTATCATTGCCCTGTACCGGATAAACCAGATACCGCATACTAAAATTTAAACTGTGTGGTAATACCAAAGAACAGGATATCTTTTCCGGCGCTTACGGTTTTCAGGTAGTCCCCGGCAGCAAACCAGGTGGCTTCTGCCCGTAATAACAAAGCCCTGTTGGGGGTATAGGTAATATCTGTTGCCAGCTGGTGACCAATTAGCCTGCGGCCGCTATTACCGGCGGGAAAGATCACAGAAACATTGGTTGCATAAATACCATCCTGCACCGAATTTCTCCAGAACACATCATGATCGATGGTCCACACCAGTTTCTCCTTAACCGGCTCCAACGAAAATGAACTGTGTATATCAAATATGTTTGCCGGACCAATGAATGCTGCCAATCCAAAATAAGCGCCTTTGGGAAATAGGGGATTGAATGTACCCAGCCTGTTATCGCCTGTCTGCCTGTCGCCACTGATGACCTCCGTTTTCAGGCCCAGTTCCGGGCGCCATTTTGCTTGGGAGAACCGATACGTTGTATGGGAAGAGGCGGTCCAGGCGGATATTGTCTTACCCGCAAATTTTCCAAACTGGTACACCATTTCAAAATCGTATTTCCAGCCATTGGCTCCGCCCCATACCCGTGTACCAATCGAATGACGTTGTTCTTTACCCCTCCCGTCGTTAAATACCGCTTTATTCTTGTGCAGACCGATATAATAGAGGTCAACATTGCGGATAACGGGAACCCGGTTATTCACCCAGTAAACACCCCATAACTGAATATCCCTGCCGGATACATCGTCAAACACCCCTTTACGCGCTGATACATAATGGCCATAAAAAACATCCAGCTTATGCCCGTCCAGCGTAATCATGGCTTTGGCCGCATCAAATGCCTGCCGGTTATTTGGCAGCTCCCTTACGGAGATCAGCCGCTGTGAGCCATACGAAAACTCCTGCCGGCCCAACCGGAACAGCAGTTTTTTCCGAAAGCTACTGATATCCACAAAAGCCTGGTGCAGATCCAGTATATTCTCGTCCACCGCACTGGTAGGCGAGGCTTTTCCATTGGCCATACTTCCCTGCAACTGCGTAAAGAAACGCAGGTGATCGCCCAGATGAAGATCGGCATGTGTTAAAAAACGGGAGAAGAGGTAACTGTCTGCGGGTGCCTCAGACCAGTCTTCATGTATATTATTCAAAAACTGGTACCGCAGTTCCCCACCCATACTGAGGTAGTTTTTTTTGTTAGGAGAAAACGACCGGTACTTGAATCTCTCATAAGCAGAGGGTGCGCTGTCTTTTGCCAAAAACCGGTAATCCTCATCGTACCGCAATGACTTAAATGGGGGCAGGTTCTGTGCATACGTGCTGCCCGCGAATAACAACGAAAGGATATAGATGATCGGTTTCATGGTGTATTATTTAAATGCCTTCCTGTTTTTTTGGTACAACAGGTGATCTGCGGAATACTTTCCGGGGCCCAGCATCAGTATCAATAAATAGGCAAGGCTATACATGTAAGGCATGTCTTTCTGCAGCAAACTATCTCCGCTATGTACCATAAAATATCCCGTAAGGGTTACTGCCAGGATAGGCAAAACAGCTATCCTGACAAATAACCCTATCATCACCAACAACGGGAAGAACAGGTTGGAGGCAACAGCAAACAGCTGGTTAAACATTTCCGGTAAGTGCAGTGGGTTCGGCACCTGTTCGGCTACCGATACACCTATCCCTATCTTTTTTAAACCATGGGCCAGCATCAGCTGTAGGGAAACCAATACACGGAACAATAACATACTGATATGGTAAACCTGTGCCTGGGGAAATACACTTGTAATACTGTTCAACCTGCTTTTCATAGAACCTTTATTTATACTGGTACCCGCCGTAAAAATTAACAGGTGACCATGCCGGGATCGCTTTCTGTTTGGCGGGCGCCAGCGCCTTGAACTCATGGGCTCCATATACGATCTTGCCATCCAGGACTGTTAAAACAGATTCGATGTCCTTGATCTGTTCCGCATCCACTTTCAGGTAATCGTTATTCAATACCGCTATATCGGCCAGGTATCCTTCTTTAATGGTGCCACGGTCTTTTTCCTGGTTAACCAGGCTGGCGCTGCCCTGGGTATATATTTTTAAAGCGGTTATCCTGTCTAACCGGTTTTCTTTGGCAGTCACTTCTTTTCCCCCGATGGTTTTTCCGGTGGTTAACCAGTATAATGCCACCCAGGGATTAAAGCTGGACACCCTTGTACCATCAGTACCTCCGCCTACTTTCAATCCCATTTCAAGCATGGTTTTTACAGGCGGCGTGTTCAGCGCTGCTTTTTTACCATACCGTGAGATAAAACTTTCGCCCTGGTAGGCCATCCGGTGCTGGATAGAGATACCGCCGCCCATTGCTTTAATACGTTGCAGGTTTTCTGTTGAAACCGTTTCTGCGTGGTCGAATAACCAGGGTAAACCATTCAATGGATATTCTTTGTTCACTTCTTCCAGTACATTGAGGAAACGGCCGATAGATTCGTTATACGTTGCATGTAAACGGAATGGCCAGCGGTTCTTCACAAGCAGGGTCACGGTTTCTTTGAACTGCTTCTCCATGGCTGCAGAAAGTTCCGGCCGGGGTTTGGCAAAGTTTTCAAAATCGGCGCCTGTAGCTACAATACTTTCGCCACCGCCTTCCACAAAATATTCCGTTTCAGCTCTTTCGCCATCCTGGTGATCAATATCCACCATACCGATCCAACGCGAAAAATCCTGCTGTTCCGCTCCTGGTTTCTGCGGATACAAATAATACGGCAGTCTTACTGTAAGCGCCCCCTTCCTGGAAAGCGAGTCTGTAATACCATAGTCATCCGGAAAATTCTGGAATCCGCCACCTGCATCCATGACACTGGTAACGCCCAGGCGGTTCAGTTCACTCATAAACAGTTGGGTGGAGTTTACTTTTTCTGCGGTAGTAAGCTCGGGTAATTTAGCCAGGGTAGAATACAAAAGAAATGCACTGGGTTCTGCCACCAGTAATCCTGTGGGTTTACCATCCGGATCTTTTTGTATCAGTCCTCCGGCAGGATTGGGCGTATTCTCATCGATCTGCAAAGCCTTTAATCCGGCTTTGTTAATATATGCATGGCCATACAGGTACAAAATAAAAGTAGGTGTGTTCCCTGTTGCCGCATTGATTTCCTGCAAACCGGGAAGTCTTTTTTCTGCAAACTGATACTCATTCCAACCGCCTACAACCCTTACCCATTCTCCTTTAGGTGTCCGGGCCGCCTGCTCTTTCAACATCTGTAAGGCGCGGCTCAGGCTTTTTACTCCTTCCCACCGTAGTTCGGCATTAAAGAAACGGCCTCCGCGGATCACATGCAGGTGCGAATCGTAAATACCCGGGATGATGGTGCGCCCGTTGGCATTCACCAGTTTTGTTGTTGCAGCTTTACTTCTGAGTATCTCATCATTATTACCTACTGCAATGATCCGGTCTCCCGATATGGCTAGCGCCTGGGCCGTTGGCCGCGAAACATCCAGTGTAACGATATTTGCGTTGTACACAATTAAACTGGCCACACCCTGGGCATTGGCAACCAATGCAGATGTCAATATTGTGATGAGAAGGAACAATATATTACGTTTCATGATATCTGTTTTAAAAATGTGAGAGCAGGACTTGTACCCCGCCCTCACCGTGAAACTCATCTTATTAAGATCTGTTGATTAGTGCTTCAGCATGTCTTTTGCATATTGGATGCCCAAACCATAAGCACCGCCATATTTTTTAAACAGGTTGGTCACAGGGGCGTATGTTTCACCTCTTGCCCAGTCTCTCTGCAGTTCCAGTACATACTGAGATGCAGTAATGGGTTGTGCACCAGCCTGTACCATCCTTCTCACTGCCATTTCGTGTGCTTCAGGGCTAACACCTCCGGAAGCATCTGTCAATACATATACATCATAACCATCGGCGATAGCTGAAAGAACAGGGCCTACGATACAAACCTCTGTCCACAGACCGCCAAAAACAATTTTCTTATTTCCCTTACCAACAATGGCTGCATGTGCATTTTTATCTTCCCAGGTATTCATGGTTGTGCGGTCAATATAGGTTTTGGTGTCGGGAAAGTATTCCAGGATCTCGGGGAAAACGGGGCCGCTGAAACTTTTTTCGGCAACAGTGGTCACTACAGTAGGCACTTTAAAAATAGTGGCGCCACCGGCAACCAGGCCTACATTATCACGCAGGTCGCTGATACCAATACTTTTTGTGGCGAAAGCCATTTGTCCTTCATAATCTACCAATACCAGTGTGTGGTTGGTAGGCGTTAATAAACGTGGAGATGGTTTTTGAGCAAATACAGCAACTGAACTTACCACCAGTAATGTCAGAAGGCTGATTTTGGATACAATCTTTTTCATTTTTTTTGTTTTTGTTGTTGAGATTATCTGCTTGGTTTTTTTGCAGCAGGTTTACTTTGTTTGAATTCTCTTGTCCATGGAATCAAATTCACATTGCAAACATAGCCCGGCTGTATGGCCGTCAACGATAACGTAGATTAAGAAAAAAACATAACCTGGATTAAGGAATCCAACAACGAAAAATGAGTAATACAGGGTCAAATAAAACAAACTTCTGGTCCGGCGCCGAACAATAACTGAATAGAAATAAAGCCTGTTGCTCTGTTTTGTGTGTACCTTTATCAAAACCCTTCCTATGTCCAACATCCAACTGATCATAGAAGAACGTGCTGCCGATATCGGCAATTTCCTGGTGGGCCGTTTACTGCCTTTCAGGGAAAAAAGAATGGTGGGTCCCTTCATCTTCATCGACCATATGGGTCCCGCCAAAATGAGCGAGCGGGAAAATCTCGATGTACAGCCCCATCCCCATATCGGTTTGTCCACCCTTACTTTTTTATTCGAGGGCGCCATCATGCACCGCGACAGCATCGGCAATGAAATAGAGATCAAACCCGGCGAAGTGAACTGGATGACCGCCGGAAAAGGTATTGTGCATTCGGAGAGAACACCGGAATACCTGCGTCATTCAGAAAAACACATGCACGGTCTGCAGATCTGGGTGGCATTGCCCAAAGAGCTGGAGAATATGGAACCCAATTTCGCCCATGTTGATAAAGACCATATTCCTTACTGGATGGATGGCGACGTGAGTTATCAACTGATCGCCGGTGAAGCTTTCGGCAGAAGATCACCCGTTCCGGTATACAGTAAACTATATATGCTCGAGATCAAAAGCAGCACCCGGCAAACCATCAATATCGGTCACAAACTGTATGGTGAATCCGGACTGTATATTCTGGAAGGTTCTGTTGAAAACGAGGGCAACCGCTATGACCCCAAACAGATACTGGTGGCCAAAGAAAGTACCCTATGCAGTTTTACGATGGAAGCCAATACCACTGTTTACCTGTTTGGCGGTGAGCCCCTGCCGGAACAAAGGTTCATTGACTGGAACTTTGTTTCCAGCAGCAAAGAAACGCTTGCAACGGCCAGGCAGAACTGGATCGATCAGAAATTCCCCAAAATAAAGGGCGATGATATTGAATTTGTTCCTTATCCTACACGTATAAAACCTTAAACATGGACAAAGTATCTTCTTCCATTGCAAAAGAACTGTATAAAATTGAGATCCATTCTCCCAGTGGCAACCGGGTGATTGCAGATGAACCCATCGACAAGGGAGGCCAGGACCTTGGCTTCTCTCCCAAAGAGTTATTGATCGCCGCACTGGCCGCCTGTACGAGCGCCACCCTGCGCATGTATGCCGACAGGAAACAGTGGGACCTGCAGGAGGTGAAGATCGACCTGGACCTGGACAGGAACGACAGCGAGAACAAAACCTATATCAACCGCAGGATCCGGTTGATCGGGAACCTGGATGAGGAACAGCGTGCAAGGCTGTTGGATATTGCCAATAAATGCCCTGTTCATAAAATACTGAGTAACCCGATCGGGATCAATACCGAATTATTACCGGTGAGTTAATTGTACAGATCTGTCCGCATCAGGTCAATGCAATAATCGGTGATCCAGGCGCCGGCCACATCTACATATACGATATTCGGTTTGTTCTGCCGGTTGATGGCACCTTCTTTGATCCATTCATTCAGTTTTACCGGCAACCATTTATTGCCTTCGATCGAGTGATCGATGATGCTTTTGTTCTTGCGGATCACATTGGCCAGCAACATAACCCCATTCACCAGCGGGTTGATCTTCTCATCCTGAAACTCATTACAGATCACAGGCGCTTCATCGGCGCTTTGCGTGATCTGCCAGTCGAGGCGTACCAGGTCATTCTGGTTAAGGGTATTATTGAGCGACAAGAAAAAGTTCTTTTCCTTTTCGATCAGTTCATTCATTTTATTGGTAGCCGCATAGGCCCTTCTGAAATTGATGAACGCGGTTGATCTCTCCGCTATGGTGCAGCCGGGGAAACGGTTATCGGTCTGGTCGGGTATCTCAAAGCTCAAGATCACTTTACCAGCCAGCTCTCGTAAAGGCACATCACCGATCGTTGTTTTATTGGCAACATAAATATGGTCTTGCCCGATCCAATACACCAGGCTGTCCTGCAAACCGGCCAGCGGTGTTTCCTTTTCGCAGAAATGGCTGAATGTGGCCATCACGATCTCCTGCGGGTTGGTTTGCAGGAATTTTTTAATGGCTACCGCTACTGGGTACAACCTTTCACCATAACCGCCACCCAGCGCTTCTTCCATGCAGTCGGATGAACTGTGTTTGGTGTACAGCATTTTATTGAATGTGCCGATGCGCAGGTCGAACATGCGGATGCCGCCATTCAGCTGGCTCTCTATATTCAGTTGCTGCGTAAGTGTGTTACACTCGTTGATGGTTCCTTTTTGCTGGCCTCCGGTGGCGGTCAGCACACTCATGCCCGCATCGTGCGATCCGGGTATCACAATATCCTTCAGCGTTTTGTTGCTTGTGTTTGGCTGCAATGACTGCTCCATCCACCGGGCAGGCTGGTAGGCAGAAAAATTACTGAGGTATAATTGCCGGTCCGGCCCTGTATACGCCATCAGGAAATTATTCGCATCTACCTTACAGACCGACACCGGGAGATCTGTGGTAAAATAGGGGGGCAGTTCGGTATGCCCGCGCGGACTGGCAGATCCCGCTCCCATCTTATAATACAGGCGGTTGTCTTTTTTATATCCACGCCAGATATAGAATAACTGATCAGAATGGTAGACCTGGTGCACCACCGGCGATACCTGTGTCTGTGAATTGCCCTTGGGTTTTGCTTCGGACCAGCTGTTCTGTACAGCATCGTAATCGGCAAAAAACAGCTGATCGTTTTTTCCCTGCCAGCAGAAACGCGCTATGGTATTATTGATCGCCGTTACATGCGGGTAGTTCCTTGATCTTTCCTGTGGTATCTTATGCAGGCTGGTTGCCTGCAGTAATCCGTTCGCATCAGCCTGCAGCAGTGTATATAATAAGGTCTCCTTATTGTCGGCGTGCGTAGACAATACCAATTGTTCTCCCAGCTCGGCACCATCCATCCCCAATGAAACTTTTACAGGATCTGAGAACTCGATCTCATGAATAGCAGATGGGTCAAAACCCTGCTCTTTTGTACGGACCAGGTATTGGATCCTGCCCTTTGGGTTGATCCAGAAAAGGTATAAGCGGTGATGAAAAGGTTGCAGCAGGGGAGCGAAGGAAGAAATAGCCGATAGGCGGATCGCCGGTGTTGCCGCATTGGTATCATATTGTTTTCCCAGGTCGCTGAGCAGGATATTTCCAGTTGATCCGGGGTCCTTCCAGGCAATGAAATAACTACCCTCAAAACCCATGATACTGGGCTCCCGGTCCGTTTGCTGATCACTGAAAATCTTAGCGGGCCGTGTAAAACTCAAGCCTTGTGCAATTGACGTTCCCTGAATGAAGAACGCCGATAAAATGAGCAGGATATGAACAATTTTAGCCAACTTTGTTATAGCATTTATCAGTGAACTTTCGCCCTATCAAGTTACTGAAAAAACGTTTCTCACTCTATAAATTCTTCGCCATGTTGAGAAAAAATATACTTGCTTTTTTATCCCTCTTTCTTTCTTCAGCCTGTCTCGCACAAGATGCCAATTACTGGTCTAACGCTTACGGACCCGGAGGTTTTATGTCGCCGGGGGCTGTTATTGCCAAGAATGGCGACAGCGGTGTTTTGTTTTACAACCCTGCATTGCTGGCATTCAATACCAAAAACGCATCCAATATCAGTGG
The DNA here is from genome assembly GCA_016183765.1 of Bacteroidota bacterium. Taxonomy (GTDB): domain Bacteria; phylum Bacteroidota; class Bacteroidia; order Chitinophagales; family Chitinophagaceae; genus Sediminibacterium. Next base: position 355,409 of record JACPEA010000011.1, on the reverse strand, counting down.
CAGCATCTACAATTTTCAAACCACCAAATTCAACGATGGCGCCGGACTGGGGCTGGGCCTGAAAGCCACGTCTACCTACATTCTTCCGGTGATCGCTTCCAACACGATCTACCTGAAACTGAAGAAACCCTTCACGCTTGCCTATGCCATTATGAATACACCGGTAATGAAATTCGGCGCCTCGCAGCGGAGAGATGGTATGGTAAACGTTCTGGATGAATCGATCAGTGTGGGAAATGAGTTTTATGTGGGTCAATATGTACACGCCAACACGGTTGATGAGACCACGGGCTTACTGGCGGTGGGTAAATCCTTTTCTAAAAAACTGGCGATGGGTGTTTCTTTCGGTTTTACCAACCGCCGGCAGGAGTTCCACCACAACCTTACACTCAGCGTACTCAGCAACGATGCTTCCATGGGCCTGGACCAGCGGCTTGTATCGATAGAAGAATATTATCTCGTACACAGCAACGTGTTCAACCTGGGCATCAAGGCAGGATTGTCTTATGACCTGGCCCCCAAACACCACCTGGGCCTGCTGGTGACTGCGCCGTCCATACACCTTTCCTCAAAGGCCGATCTCCTGGTGCAATACAGCATCAATAACCTGCCGATGGGTAACAACAAGGAAAAATTCCTGATCGTCAACAGCAAACAAACCAAACTGGCATCCAGGTGGAAGACTCCCCTGAGTATTGCGGGTGGATACACATACGATTATGGACGCGGCCACCTGTATTTTTCAGCCGAATATTTTACCCGGATAGCTGAATACAGTGTCATCACACCACGCAACGACTATTTTATCCGTCCCGACACAGGTATCAGCAAAGATTTCACTTCGTCCATGATGCAGTTAAAGAACCTGAACAAGTCTATCCTGAACTTTTCTGTTGGCGTCAGTTTCCCGCTCAGGGAAAGGATCATGGGTTATCTTTCCCTCAGGACCGATTATAATTATTCCGATACACGCAAGTTCCAGAATGAAGATGGCTACCGCTCAAACACGGCTACCTGGGATATTTATCATATGCAGGTAGGGACCAACTTTAAAAAACGAAAATTCAACCTCAGGGCTGGGTTGTTGGTATCGTACGGAAGAAAAAACCGGTTGGAACAGATGGTCAACTTCGACGATCCCACAGTTGAAAATAACCTCGAAGGCAGTCTCAAAAAGATCAGCGCCACCCGCTTTGCTACGGGCCTGATGCTGGCTTACATTCATAATTTCTGACAGGATTCTGCAACCCGTGGACAGAGAATAAACAAAGGGTGCAGAAAAAATTCTACGCCCTTTGTTCTATCCACCTCTGACCCACCGGACTACTGTACGATCTGCCTTGCATTGATACAGGCTTCATCCAGCAGGTTGGTTAATTGTTCCGTTATGGTCGCCATTCCTCCTGATGTATTCCAGGTATTGGTGAAAGCCACTACGGAAATATCTGTATCCGGGTCAGATACCATCCTGGATAAATAGCCCTCATGTGCGCCATTGTGTCCCCATCCCAGATTGGGAACATAAAAAATACCACAGGCATACCTGGTTTCTCCCAGAGTTCCGGAAGGATAGACCTTTAATATATTGTTCACGGTATTCAGGCTCAACACGCCTTCGCCCCGCATCAGTTTTCGGATAAAACGGCAGAGATCATCCGGTGTGGTGATCAGGTTGCCTTCGGCGATATTGCCCGAAATATTCGAGTTGGTGCATTCAATTACTGCAGGTTGATAAAAATAGCCCTTTGCATACGGCAAGGGTAATAAACGATCGGTGCCGGTATAAGGCATGGACGATTGATCAAGACCCATCGGTTTGATGATGCGGTCGGTCACAAACTGATTATATCCCATACCCGAAACCCGCTCAATGATCTTTCCCAGGATAGAATATCCCGTATTGGAATATTTGTGTTTCACGCGGGGGGCTGCATACGATATCTGGCAGGTAGCTACCACACCCACCAGTTCATCAAAATTAAAATTATGGTTGGGATCGGTCTCCTGGATGAACTCGAGATAATGTTTTCCTACATAAGGCACATTCACCGTAACGGTTACCGGTATGGAATCATTGGTGATATCATATACACCGGCACTATGCTGCAACAGGTCGCGGATGGTGATCTGGTCGCGGTACGGGATATTATACTGCAGGTTCAATGGAATATAGGTCATTTTGGTACCGGGTATGGTATCAATGATCTTTGCGTCCACATTCAGTTTGCCTTCCTGTGCCAGTAATACTATGGCCGTTGCCGTAAACGCTTTGGTATTACTGGCCGCCCGGAAATGTATCTGGTCTGTTACACCCGCTTCCATACCGGACGACGCAAAATAAGAACCTTTTTTAGAGATCAGTTTCAACGCAAAGCCTCCCGGGTAAGCCGGATATTTGGCCTTATATTTTGTCATCAGCAGGTCTACAGAAGCCTGTAGTTTTTCCTGTAACAAGGTTTCGGCAGAGGGTTCGGTCAGGGTCTTCTTGGTACAGGAAAACAACAAAGCCCCCCCGATCAATAGTGTGCTGAACAGCACAAAGAACTTTTTCATGACACATAGGTTTATAACAGGATGACCGCAATATGCATCTCCTGTCAGACCCATGAATTTACTTGATAAGTTACCGGTAATCAATGACTTTCGTCATTGAATCAAGGCGTCGGTTTTATATTATCATGATCACTGCACCGCCTGGCCAGGGAACGTCCTGCCGGAAAATCAGGGGTGATACAGTTGCTGGATCTTTTTGCGGTTTCCAACTATCCATACGATATCGTCCCACTCCAGCCGGGTATCTGATGAGGGGTTCAGTACCCTTTCTCCTTTCCTTTCGATACCTACTACCAGGCCATCCGTCTTTTCACGGATACCCGATTCGCGTATGGTGAGTCCCTTCAATCTGGTATGTTCATCTACCAGGATCTTATCCAGTTCCACCAACCCTTTTTCGTCGGTGGTGCCCTCCTCAAACGGAACGATCAGTTTGCTGAAAGCCAGTAACTGCTGGTCTGTACCGATCACCCCGATATTATCGAAGGGAAAGATCTGTTCCGTTCTTGACGGTGCAAACTTGGCAATATTACCCCGCTCAATAAATGCCACATTGATCCCGTATTTTTCACGCCACTGCAATTCTTCCAGGGTCTTGCCGATAAAATCGGCGTGCGGACTGATCACATAACCGGTAAGGTGGGCATCCCAGGGTGAGAGATAACTTTTGGTCCTGTTTTTTTCGAGTTCTTCTTTTTCGTGCAGGTTCTGCAGAAAGCGGTCCTCGATGCGGTGATAGAACACCTGCAGCCGCTGCCGGAAAATGACACCCACGATGATCATTACCAAAAAGGTTCCCGCAATGGTTACCGGGAGACTGAACAATTGCCGAAGCAGGAAACCAATGAGTAGTACGGTAATGATGTTACGGGCGATCTCGATCATTACCAGTGGGCCTTTGCTGTATTTCTGGTCAAGCCACAAAGAAGCATACATGCTTTTTTTCATCTTCTTTACAGAAATGCCCCAGATAAACGGGGCCATCGCGATCAATCCCACCACCGCGCAAATGAGCTTGGTGATCATTGGATTACTGATATGACTATTCAGAAAGGGTTCGGCAAAATTTACGATCAGCAGGGTCATGGCGATCATGATAACCCCATTCAGGATGATGGTCTGCAGGTAAAAACGCAACAGTTTGCGCCAGTTGTTCTCTGTTTTGATGATCTGCGAACTGCTGCTATAGGTCTCCAGCGAATTGATCCATTTAGGTGGCAGTATTTTCAAAAGCAGGTTGTACAGGGGCTCCGCCAGTTTGATCATATACGGTGTGGTGAAAGTGGTGATCACCGAAACCCCCACCGCAATGGGATACAGGTATGAACTGGTTACATTAAAAGCTACACCCATGGAAGCAATGATGAACGAGAACTCGCCGATCTGCGACATACTGGTCCCGGCCTGTACCGCCTGCTTCAGCGAGCGGCCGGCAAACAGGGCGCCGGTACTTACAAAAATGGTCTTACCCAATATCACCGTAACCGTAAGTATCAAAACCGGCACCGCATATTCCAACAATATCTGTGGATCGATCAGCATACCTACCGATACAAAGAATATGGCCCCGAACAGGTTTTTGACAGAAGTTACCAGGTTCTCGATCTTATGCGATTGCGTGGTCTCTGCCAGGATAGAACCCATGATAAATGCACCCAGGGCTGCAGAAAAACCAAACTGATCGGCAAGGGTAACCATGCCCAGGCAAAGCCCGATCGATACAATTAGCAAGGTTTCGCTGTTCAGCAGTTTACCGGCACGCTTAAAAAACGAAGGAAGCAGGAAAATGCCCATCACGAACCACAGACACAAAAAGAAGATCAGTTTCAGCAGCGAAAAAAAAAGTTGGGTTCCCTCAAACTGGCGGCTAACCGAAACAGTAGAAAGCATTACCATCAATAGAATGGCCACCAGGTCCTCTATTACCAGTACCCCCAAAACCAGGGTGGTGAATTGTTTGGTCTTCAGTCCCAACTCATCAAAAGCCCGGAAAATGATGGTGGTCGAGGAGATGGCAATGATGCCGCCGAGAAAAATGCTATCCATATAGGACCAGCCCAGTAACTGTCCGCTCATAAAACCTAATAATAGCATACAAGCCAGCTCGGTAACTCCTGTAATGGCAGCAGAGCCGCCGACCTTCAGCAGTTTTTTGAAACTGAACTCAAGGCCCAGGGTAAACAGCAGGAATACCACGCCGATCTCGGCCCATATCTTAATCCCCTCAATATCTACAATGGTAGGAAACAGTTTAAAATTGGGCCCTACCAGCAGTCCGGCAATAATATAACCCAGGACAACCGGTTGTTTGATCCGCTTAAAGAAAATGGTGATCACACCGGCGGCACCAAGGATCAGAGCAAGATCCTTTATCAAATTGGGTAAATGCGTCATTGTGTGTTTTTATTAATCAGAGAACGCGAATGGCACATGCGGATACAAACCAAACCTACCACTGTTACGAAAATACAAATAAGTATTCAGCTATGCCAGCATATAAGATGGTGTAGTAGCGGGAAGATATTACTGCAAAACTTTTTCCGTTGCAGAAGAAACATTGTATCCGTTTTAATTTCTTTACCGGATGTGAGGGCATCCTCCTTGTATGCACTGAACCCGGAACAGCCCGATCTGATTCATCGGCGCAGTGATCTGTTCCCGTTCCTATTAAAAGAGGAGGTTCCTAAAATAGATGACCGGTTCGATTCCTTCCGGGACCGCTCCGCCTGTAAGAGGCTGTCTCAAAAATGTTTTGAAATTAATCCTACAAGCGATCCTGAAAAGCGTATAACAGAATGCACAATAAGATAATGGCTCTCAGAATATTCCCAAAGGATCGATCGTGATTCGATCCATGACCGTTTTGTCTGGAATGAAAGAGTCTGTATGTTATTTTCTTTTGTTTATTTTTTCTTTCACCGTATCAAGCAAATAATAGACCACCGGAACTAAAAAAACGGTCAATAGTAAAGAGGAAAGAAGCCCGCCAATAATTACCCAGGCCAACCCGTTTTTCCACTCTGCGGCTGTTCCTGTTGCCATCGCAATGGGAAGCATACCAACAACCATTGAAAGCGTTGTCATTAAGATAGGTCGCATACGGCTTTTCCCTGCAATGATCAAAGCTTCTTTAAAATGTTTGCCCTGTGCCTTTAACTGATTGGTAAAATCAACAATCAGGATAGCGTTTTTTACTACCAGGCCCATTAGCATAATCAAGCCCAATAACGCGAATAAACTCAAATTGCTCATCGAGAGGTTCAATGCGAGAAATGCCCCAATTGCCGCTACCGGAATAGAAAACAATACGACAAAGGGATAAATAAAACTGTCATATAGCGCTACCATAATCAGATAGATCAGTAAAAATGAAATGAGTAACACAGAACCCAATGCTCCAAAACTATCATTCTGTCTTTTAATATCGCTGCCCCATGTCATCTGTATTCCCTGGGGAAGCGGGTTTTCTTTCAGATACGCTACTACATCATCCGCTACCGTTCCTGAGGGTCTGCCTAACGCATCCGCGGTGAGCGTTACTGCCGGTTGCCGGTCTTTTCGTTCCAATAATGAGGGTGAATTGTCTTGTTGAACATTGGCAAATTGTGAAACCTCTATGGGTGAACCCATTGGATTAACGATAAAAAGCTGCCGAACATTCTCATAATTCTGCCGGCTGAATTCATGTAACCGGATCCTTATTGGATATTCAGTTCCATTCTCGGTAAGTGTTGCATCGTCATTGCCCGTGAACGATGTTCTTAGGTTTACTCCAACATAAGCGGTTGTCAAACCCAATCTCTGCATCTTATCTTTATCAGGAACTATCTTGAATTCGGGACTTCCGGTTTCTACTGATAATCGAACATTATCAGCGCCTGGGATCTTTTCAATAATGGCTTTGAGATCATTTCCTTTTTTCATCACCAGGTCTAAATTACTCCCGCTCAATGTAATTTCGATTGGAGCGGAGCGTGGTATTAAGCCCAATGCGGCCATTGAATAATTGATACTTGGAAATTTTGACTTCAGGTTTTCCCGGAGATCCTTCATAAAGGTTTCGGTCGGCATATTCCCAAGTTGTTTCTTGGATTTCAACTGAATTGTAAATTCGGTCTTGTTTGCCAAACCAACACCCAAACTTCCGACTCCGGTGCTGGGTCCGCCAATATTACTGAATACTGTTGCTACTTCGGGTTGCTGAATAATATAGTTCTCGATCTCTGTAGCGATCATGTTGTTTTGTTCAATGGAAGTGAACTTGTCAAATTCTAATGCCATTCTAAACTTACCCTGATCGCCTGTTGATATTAATTCTTTACCGATAATACCCTGCTTCATAATGCCTATGGTCATTACAAAAAGCAGTAAAACTATCCCGGTAAAAATGAGCTTATGGTGTAAAACCCAATTCAATTGTCTGCCATACCAATTAGTGAATTTTTCCAGCTGATGCTCAAACCCAAGTAAGAAACGATTGAAAAAATTAGTCGGCTGCAGATCTTCTTTCTTTCCAATACGGGAGGCCAGCCAGGGTGTAAGCGTAAAACCAACCAATAAACTGGTGAGTGTAGATGTTACTACCACAACGGAAAACTGCTTGAGCATATCGGCCACAAACACCTGTAAAAAAAGAATGGGCAGGAAAACAACTACGTCAACTAATGTAATTGACAATGCTGCGAAGCCTATTTCCATACGACCATCCATTGCCGCAGTCCGTTTCTCTTTTCCTCTGTCCAGATGGTTTTGGATGTTCTCTAAAACAACAACGGCATCATCCACTAAAATACCGATGATTAGCGACATTGCGAGTAATGTCATCAGGTTCAGCGTATAACCCAATAACCACATAACGGCAAATGCAGTAACAAGAGATGTGGGAATAGCCACTATTACGATCAATGAATTTCTGAAGCTTCTTAGGAACAGAAGCATCACCAGCGACACCAAAATCACAGCTAAGATCAAATCAAAAACAACGGAGTCTACTGCCGCAATAGTATTATCTGTGCTGTCGTCTGCAATAATAAAGCGCACATCTGAACCCGCATTCTGTTGCTCAATGGATTTGAGTTTTTCACGAACCGCCTTTGAAACATTAACAGCATTGGCGTCTCCTTGTTTCTTCAACAATATTCCAATACCGTTTTTGCCATTGTAGCGGCTGATAGAAGTCGTTTCTTTTTTGCCATCTGTAACTTCCGCCACATCTTTCACATAAACCGGGCTGCCAATAACCGGCATTGCCACCTGAACCCTTTGAATATCTTCCAATGCCGTAAACTTTCCGGTCAAACGAACTGAATTGTTCTCTTTTTCAGTTTGCACTTTTCCGGCAGGCAGGTCTAACCCGGAACGATTGATCGCTTCTACAACCTGAAGCATCGAAATTCTATACAATTTCAGTTTGTCCTGGTCTACTTTTACCTGAATTTCTCTTTCTTCTCCTCCTAAAATCGTAATTTCTGCAACACCTTTTATCTGTTGGATCTGCGGCAGATAATCATCTTTCATTTTTTGATAAAACTCCGTAGCAGATAACTTACTTGTTGCACTAATGGACATTATAGGCAAGTCGTTTGGCGAAACCTTACTCATCACTGGGCTCAAAATATCCTGCGGCAGATCTTTACGAATATTGTCAATATACCGTTGTGCACCCTGCATTGTTTTGTCCAGATCCGTTCCATATTTCAAATTGGCAATGATGATAGAAGCATTGGGCAACGACTTTGTAACTAAATAGTCAACCCCTTCCAGGTTGGATAAGGCATCCTCAATTTTTTTTGAAACAGAAGTCTCTACTTCGTTAGGTTCCGCACCGGGATAAACCGTTTTTATCACAACCACCGGCTGGTTAAAGTCGGGCATTAATTCGTAACTCAGGTTTTTATACCCGATGAACCCTAATAAGGTAAATACGCTGAACAGGACGATTATCAGCGACGGGCGTTTGATAGAGATTTCGGTAATATTCATTTTCCGCTGATTTTATTTGACCGTTATATTGGCTCCGTCAAAAAGATTGATAAAGCCATTTGTGACAATTACATCTCCTTCCTTTAACCCATTTGACACAACCGCCTTATTTTGTATCTTCTTAGAAATCGTGATATTATGCAATACAGATTTGCCCTTTTCAATCAAATAAACCTGCGGTTGATCAGCCGTGCCAACGATCGCCGATGCGGCTATTATGATGCCTTTTTCCTGTGTATCTTTTTTTAAATTGACCTTGCCAAACATTCCTGATTTTATTTTTAGATCGGGGGTGTTGTGTAACGAGAACTGAACCGGGAAACTACTGCCCATATTCGCTTTGCTACCAATCATGCTTGTTTTTCCGGTTAACAGAATAGTAGGGTAAGCATCTGCCGTTATAACATAGCTTTGGTTTAATTTGAACTGGCTTAAATCATTTTCCTGAACGTTCACACTAAACCTTAACCCGGCAATGTCCGTTATCTGGAGCAGCGGGACTCCGGGTGCAGCAAAGGCACCTTCTTCAATAAGTTTTGCTGTTACTACACCATTGAATGGCGCTTTGATCATGGTTTTACTTATCTGTTCGAGCAATGTTGCCTTTTGCACTTTGGCAGATCTCAATCCCAATTCCGCTTTCTCTAACTGAACACCCTGTATGGCATCTGCTTTGGCTAAAATGGTATATCGTTTTACATCAGCTTCCAATCCTTCAATTTGCACTTCAACAGATTGGAGTTGTAGTTTTAGCAATGAATTATCTAATAACACCAACGATTGTCCCCTGCTTACAACACTTCCAACATCAACCAATATATCATTGATCTTTCCCTGAATTTCGGCGCTTATTTTAGTTTCCTTATTTGGCTCGAATGTTCCTGAATAGGAATATCCGGTATTCACATTTTCAATTTGCAGCGTGTCTGTCTGCACATGTATCGCCTGTTCTTTATCATTTTGATAAACTTTGCTTTGTGTACTTTCTTTATTGCTTTTCAACTTAATTACCACAATAGCAATTATCGCCAATGACAGGATAACATATAGCGCTCTTCTTATTATCGTTGATTTTGTACTCATTGCTGATACTATTTAGTTGTTGAAATATTCCCAGTTAGTTTTTTAAGTTCTAAATCCGCTTTCAGGTAGTCGATCACCGTGGTCAGATAGGTTTGTTGTGCTTCCCGAAGGGCATTGTCGGCAAGCAGAACATCCGTTAAATTTGCTGTTCCCTGTTTTTGCTGGAAGACCGTTTGTTCGTAAATGGTTTTTGCAAATTCAATTTGCCTGGTTGTTGTTTCTACCGATCTTTTAGCGATCGTTCTCTGAAGTGTAGCATTTTCAATCTGCATCGAATTTTGTTCGGTAATCAAACTGAATTGCAGTTCATTATTTTTAAGTTCGATCTTTTTCTGGCTGATTTTACGCTTTGTTACCGTTCCATTGAACAGGGGGTAGGATAATTGAATACCCGCAAAGCCAATTGGATAGAATTTCAGGAAATTATTGGGTCGTTTATCATATCCCAACCCGGTTGTACCATACGTGCCGATAATATTAACCGAGGGAGAATACCTCGATTTGTTAAGTGTATTCAGTTCACTTGCCAATGCCCTGTTCTGCGTTTTTATGATACGCATATCAAAAGTTGATGACAGCGTATAATCGTTCGCGTTCTGATATTGGATGTCTGGTTCAATCTGCAGGTCTTTTTCGATCGAAATGCCCATAGTGAATTTCAAAGCATTCAATACCTGCTGGTATTTAATACGGAAGCTTTCCTTTTGTGTTGTTAATTGTGTAACCTGCAATTTGACCTTACTTACATCAGTTCCTTTCGCAAGTAACTGGCTATGGAGTAATTGCATATTTGTTAAGAGTCTTTCGGCATTTAGCAGGTTGCTATCAATAAAAGCTGATTGATGGTGTAAAACCTGCGCATTGTAATACAGATTGGAGATCTCAAAATAGATCTGCTCCTCGGTTTTCCGAAATTGCAGTTCTGTTAATTCCGAGGCGATTTTTGTAGCCTCAATCGCTCCGTTGATCTGCGGATTATACAAGGGTACCGACAATTGTAAATTTGCATTCATGTTATGCGGAACGCCGAATTGCGCTTCTTTAAACTGCCCCTCAGGAGCTGTCGGATTAAATGTTGACAACGGCATTAACTGATACGGCAGATTAGTGAAATACTTATAATCCGCATTAAGCATTACTTTGGGCATTAAATTTGCCCTCGCTTCTTTTTCCCTCTGTTCAACAATAGAAATATTGTTTCTACCCAGTTGCAGGTTCTTGTTGTGAACCTGCGCGGTGTCAATACACTGCTGCATTGTCCAAACCTGTGCCTGCCCGGTTTGAAGCCCTATCAAAAGCAGGACTACCAGGAATGGTATGTGAATGTTTACTAACTTCATGGGTCAAAATTTTTTACTTACTGCGTATTGACTGGTTTCCCTTTTCCGTTACTGTTGTATGCTGTGTTTTCTGTGCCTCGTTATGCCATTGTTCTGCGTGGTTCCGTATCCCGGTTTACCATTTGGTTTTCAGTGGAACTGTCGCCACAATCCAAAGTACAAGCTGATTACGGCAAATGATTGGATATCTTCTTTTTTGTTATTGTGAAATATGCAATGATTGCAAATACAAGGGTCACTGAAATCCTAAAGATCAATGCACCGATCGTCTTTGTTTCATAAACGCCACCGGAATTTGCATGTATGATAAGTCCAATATTGGCTGCAATCAGAATGAGTGTTGAAATTCCCAAAAGAGAAGTGGTCCATTTTCTGCTATGTATAAATCCGTACGCGGAGAACAGATAAAAAATACTACAGATGAAGTTTGCCCAAACTACAAACAAAACATAGTTGCCTTCTTTTGCTCTAATACCGAACAAATCAAATATGATGGATGTGCTTAAAAAAAGGGTAAGCAATCCAAAACCGGCCAATATTACTGCGAATATGTATGGGATGCGTTTTTTCATTTTTCTATGATTTGCAAAAGTCCGTTCAATACCGTTTTCCCGTCATTTACGAGATGGGATTTATTACCCGAAAGTTTCCATTTTAATACAACCATTCGCATACTTCCCATAACTATTGTTGTTATGGTGTCGGCACTCAATAGTTTTGCATACACACCTTCCTCCTGGCCTCTTTTAATAAGCGTGTTGATGTTTTTTTGCATTACTGTCATCAGCGTTGAAACCTTGTCGCTCAGGTCCTTATTAAATTGAAAGATCCCTTCGGAAAAAATCACACTAACTATGGCAGGTTTTGCTACAAAAGTGTTCAGTTGCGATGTAAATATCTTTTTTAGAAGTTTCGAGGGCTGTTCTTCTGTATCCGCTATTATTGCAGAGATCCGTTCATTCATCTCTACGATAAAATAGGATAATAGCCCAAGCAATATTTCGTTTTTGCTTTTAAAATGGCGATACAATGCCGCCTCAGATAAATTCAGGTCGCCTGCTAAATTTTTTATTGTCAATTCCTGTATTCCAAATTTATCAATGCGAAGCGTGGCAGCTTCAATTATTTCTTTTTGCCTGTCTGTAAAATCTTTATTTTTCATTGTCCGGTTTCAATTTAATAAACGAGATCCCTAACCAAATTATGGAGGTTGTCATTGCTATCGCTCCTATTAATATCAATGCAGGAGGCAACCCAAAATATACCTCTGTTAATATTCCTACCGGCATTAATAACCCGGTAAGTGCCATCCGGGAAATGATTTTGACGTTTTGCAGTTTATTCCTGAAATGAATAAGCAAATAACCGATAAGGATGTTCAGAAAAGCAAACAGGTTACCGTGTACGTGTGCCAGTCTTGCTTCGAAATGTTTTCCGAGACTGTATGAATTCACCCACTCTTCCTTACCCGGAGCAAAGTCACGGAGATAAATTAGTATGAACCCGTAAACCATAAATAGGCCCATTGTCAGAAAGCCGATCGCAATGTTATTTTTACCAGTCATATTGCATTAATTTAATAAGTATGTGAGCGTTTACTTACACAAAATAAAGTATAATTATTGGTTTTCAAATATTTTAAGAAAATTTTTACAGTGGGGTCAAATCAGGTGTTATGTTTTTGATCCGCAGCAGGAGGTCTTTAGCCCTGGTGATTAAATGAGCTTTTTGGGTTGTATTGTATTTATAAGAGCAGATTGACAAAGATTTATTACGGTCGGTAATATAGTTTGACCTAGAAACTAGTGAAAATCACAGAAAGATAAAACATGACTTTATTTGCGAGAGAGATTATTAATCAAGCGTTGTCAACTTGCTCTAGTCAGCAACAAAAATTGGAGAAAAGTATTTCTGGCTTAGATTTAGATAGTTAATTAGGATTATAGGCGATCATTCCGCAAGCAAGTACGAGGCTTTAAAAGCACAATTTGTCGAAGAATTAAAGACATTGATAGATCAGAAGGCTGTAGAAATAGATGGTATGAATCTTCGAGTAACTCCCATATACTTTATTTGACAGGCGCTTCTAATCCCTCGGATAAATATCTATTATTAATAATTCTTATCACTCTGTTGCTGTCCTTCTGATTTCGACGAGTGATAACAATGAATCATAGATTTGAGCTCTAGAAACATCTAGGCCGAAAGCTGCGATTATCGTCTCATCAAACGCAATTCTATCGGCTTGTTCCAATTCATCAGCAACAGGAAGAATATCACGCTCTAAAAGTGGAGCGAATGCGTTTTTAATCGCAGTTCGCTCTTCTTCGCTAAGCTGTGAGGCATGGAGCATGTGCATATAATCTTCAATCCTGTTCTTGTTCAAGTCTAGGGCTCCTTGTCCACGACCAAAGCCCATACCCTCAATAATGAACATTGATATTGCGCTATTCAGAAGCGCGTGGTGCAGGTCTATATCTATTTCATGAAGGGGATTTAAGGGGACTAATCGCTGATCAACAAACGCGCGAGGCATTACACGTCCAACAAAGAGACGCTGTCCGAAATTGATAAACATAACCAAATCGGTGATCGAGTCGGTATCCATTTGATACCATTGTTTTCCTTTGCGCGATAATTTATTGATGGTCTCTTGGGTCGCAAAATTATTAATCCAGTTGATCGCTCCGGTATGGCCTAATTCTTCAAGCTCTTCTAGTGACCTTGAGCAAGAGAATGCTTCTTTCGTTGGCGGTGAACAAAGTCTGTCAAATTCAGCAGGGCTTTTTGCAAGCGGCGTAATGTATTCTGGTTCTATTCCGTGACCGTCTTCTGGGTAAAAAAGGTCATTTTCTCCGCGACGTTCTCCACGTTTTATATTAAAGACTGTGTTTAAAGGAACAAGCGGTAAGTTCAATATCCAGTCGCAATTCACAAACTGCGCATTGCCTCCTAATCCGACTGCTCTAAACGCAATCATGTCTTCCTGGCTAACGGCTCTAATCGTCATCGTATCGTTTTGGGTCTGGCCTAATTGTATCTGTGCGGCTGCAATCTGAACCGCTTCGTCATCGGCCATTTCTTCAAGTGGTCTCGTCAGGACGACAAAATTGACATTCCCGCTCGGCTGGTTGGGATCAGCTTTCTTATCCATGACAAGAATATTCGTCACGACTTTGCTGTTTCTAAACCATCGTCCTGCGCCGGAAGTAATGACACATTTAAGATCATAATATTGGCTTAAACGATTATAGAAATCATTACCCCAATCTGTTCCAAGCCATGCGTTAGTAATAATAATACCCAAGCGTCCACCATCGGCAAGTAGGGGATAAAAAGCAAAAGGAAGATAGGCCGCAACATCTGCTCGGCCTGTAAATTTTCCTCCACCCATATTTGCCAATGCTCCTCTTAAAGCATTGCCGTATTGTGTTCTTCCTGCTTGTGCAACAAAGGGCAGGTTGCTCGTAATGGTCTGGAATGTACCGAGCTGTTCGGTGAACAAGGCTCCATTTGAAGGATTACGAAACTGAATATTTAAACTGGGGGTTAATGTGAATGCGTCTCGCCGGAATATCCTTAGCGGCATGTGCATGAAAGCTGGCTTCGCAAGCGCAAACGTTGCGATCTGTACGGCTTGTGGATCTTGATCTGAAGCGTAAATGGTTTCTGACGCTTGTTGCGCTTGAACCCCTGCGGTCAATTTCATTTCTAAGGCGGCGCGGGCGATTGTACCGCTGCCGCAGCATGGATCAAGAACCCGATCATTTGCAATATCACGAACACATAAATGAGTCAGCAATCTTGCGAGTTCTATTGGCGTAGGATACTGGCCTCGAAGTTTGCGGGTTGCAACTTCAACAGTCGCCTCCAGCACACCAGATAGTTGTGCTTGATCAACTGAGCCAACGCGCAAATCAGTAAGAAGGTGATTGAACTGTTTAAGCTGATCCCAGGCTCTTGCAGGTATTTTTGAAAGTCCCAAGCCATTGTCAGAAAATATTGTCCAGAAATTACAGTCTTCTGATAGTTGTGCGAATAATGCCAAGGCTTGCTCTGGCGTGGTATCATCACTGATATTCGCTACTTGCCGTGCTCGTTGATCTTGTTCGCGCAGAATATGTGCGAATAATATCTTGCCAATCCAGTTTGAAATATTTGCTTTGGCAAGCACATCTTCCATCTTTCCTTTCGCGTATTCGCCGCTTGAAACGTTCCACCACAGAATTATTTGAGCGCGTAGGGGTGCATCGGCATTCATTACCGCTTTTAATGCCTCGGTTACATCGCCGGAGTTTTCCAAGATAAGATTGGTAACGCCACCACTACGGTACGCCTCGATAAACTGTCTTCCTTCGAGTGATCCGTCGTCAAATAAGGCGTTCAAATGACCGATAATATCAGTTGCGAGTTTTTTCCATCTTGCCCTGTTCGCCGTAACTCCTGCGCGGGTCGTGATTTCGGCCAAGTCTGACCATACTTTGCTGCGTGTGTATTTATCTGTTGCTGCATTGCGGGTATAAAGGTGAGCGTGAGACACGTTCCATAGAAGAAAGCTATCCAGGCCTAAAGCGCGTGCCTTTTCTTCCGCGTTTTCCCTGAAATCCGCGTCTGTGATTGGCGTATCCGGCATCTTTAATTCCCAGCCCTGCAATATGCGGGCTGTGGTACGGTCACCAAATAAAAGTACATCCGGGAACAGGCAACCCCCTTCCGCTTTTACGGTTTGCTCTCCTCCTGCGTCTTTGATTGATCTATTGGCTTGGGCGCATAAGCCTTTTATGTGTCCGATTAAATCTATTGCCCATGAACGCTCATTATAATTCGGAGCTAATCCACTCATATCGCTATTTTAGTATTGGTAGATATCAACGCATCGACATCCACCATACCTTTGCGATTTTGCAGACTTGTTGATTTTGTAGAGGGTTGTAATTCCGAGTATAGTGGTGGTGGTGGTTGATTATTTTTTATAGATTTTTCGACTTCTGCGAGTCTCTCATTGGCCACACTGATATAGTCGATCTGCTTCTCTTTGAATAAGTGAACTTCCTGATTTTGTTCTATTCCAATAAACCGACGTTGCTCCAGAGCGGCTGAAACCAAAAAACTACCGCTACCAAAGGCGTTGTCTAATACAACGTCTCCTTCTTTGGTGAACATTCGGATCAAGTATCTTCCCAGAGCTACCGGCTTTTGTGTGGGATGCCACACGCGGCCTCCACTTTCGCTTTCTGCGGTCTTACAATAAAGTGTATCTGTCGGAAAACGTTCTCCGTCGCTCTTTACTTGAACGGGTTTAAAGTCTCCATAGCTGCCTGTATATTGAGCCTTCCTTATTCCCTTATTGTATGGCTCGCCTGGAGACATGATCGGGTTGTAATCGGGCTGGCTACCGTAAAAGATACAAATATCTTCATGCTGACGCAGAGGCTGGCGCCGAGCATTCAAAAAGTTCGTTGGCTTGCTTTTTACCCAAACAAATTTATACCTGAACCATGCTTCGTTACTTAATATCAGTTTGGCTGTGAAAATGCCTTGCGAGGTGAGTGCTATAACCCCTTTGGGCTTAATGATGCGCTTGTACTCAGCCCATAACTTATCAAGGGGGATAACACTATCCCATTTATTCTGCGTTGTACCGTAGGGTAAATCGCATAAGATCATATCGACAGATTGGTCTTCAATCTTCTTTATGACCTTTAAGCAGTCACCTTGATGTATTTTGCCACCTAAATATTTCATCAGCCTTAGGTGTTTTCTTTTTTGTTCATTAAAGAAATTTATGAGAGAGTTCGGGCAAAGATATGAACGTTCCCCAAGATACTAAATTTTTTAGTTTTTCCGGCTATTTGGAATTATTTTTTCAAATATAGGTAAGTCTTTGCCTTTCAGGGGCGGTATAAAATTATCTTTGGACGGAAGATAACTTTTCGATGCCTATGGGCGCGTCCTCAAACACTTTCGAAAAAACGAGCATTACTCTTAAAATGCTGATTGATGTTGGCTTATTGCATGAAGGCCAGGAAATTTTTTGTGAAAACCCGTCCGTCAAAGGGGTCATAAATGTGAATGGCTCTATTACCGTTAATATTCACGGAAAAGATTATCATTTTGAATATTTAAGCGGTGCCGCGAGATACATCGAGAAAAGGAATCTCAACGGCTGGCTCTATTGGTACATCGCGTTAGATGGCGACAGGCGTTCTATTGGTAGCTTCAGGGATCAATATTTAACTCGCAGTCAAAATCTCAAATAGCTCTCCGGCGGGCAATTATAACGATCATTCCTCCTCTTTAACGAGCGTGATTTCTGCCAATCAGGTATGAAATACAACTTATACTCTTATTGTAGATCGTGCGACCCATGTGCGACCCAAAAGAAAAAGCGGCTATGAATTTTCATCATAACCGCTTGATTTTCTGCGTGGTGTGGGCCGGGATCGAACCGGCGACACAAGGATTTTCAGTCCTTTGCTCTACCGACTGAGCTACCGCACCATTTTAGTAAGTAATTAGTAATTACTGTTTTTATCGGTTTGCCCCTATTCGGGGGTGCAAATATAGGGTGGCGGGGTTATATTCAGAAATTATCCACAAAAAAAATTAACCCTCCCCGACTTCGCTGCGCTCATCACCCCTCCCTAAAAAATAGGGAGGGCCGTGCTGGGTTAAAACTCACAGTTATTCGGCGTTCTCGCAAAAGCGATCACATCACGGATATTCGTCATGCCCGTCACAAACAATACCATCCGCTCAAAACCCAGTCCGAAACCGGCATGTGGCACCGTTCCAAAACGGCGGGTATCCAGGTACCAGCTTAGCTCCTCGGCAGGAATATGCATTTCTTTCATCCGCTGCTCCAGTTTGTCCAGGCGCTCTTCCCGCTGCGATCCGCCAACGATCTCGCCAATACCCGGTGCCAGTATATCCATGGCCGCTACGGTTTTGCCATCATCGTTCTGGCGCATATAAAACGCTTTGATGTCTTTCGGGTAATTGGTCAGGATCACCGGTTTCTTGAAATGTTTCTCTACCAGGTAACGCTCATGCTCACTCTGCAGGTCCACACCCCAGCCCTCTACGAGGTATTGGAATTTCTTCTTTTTATTGTGATTGCTCTCTTTCAGGATCTCGATCGCTTCCGTATAAGTAAGGCGCTGGAAATCGTTGTTCAGCACAAACTCCAGCTTCTCGATCAGGCCCAGTTCACTGCGCTTGTCCTGGGGCAACTGTTTTTCCTCCTCTGCCAGTCGCTGTGCCAGGAACTCCAGGTCCTCTCGGTTATGGTCCATCACATATTTGATCAGGCATTTGATAAACGCTTCCGCCAGGTCCATATTATCTTCCAGGTCATGAAAAGCCATTTCCGGCTCAATCATCCAGAACTCTGCCAGGTGGCGGGTGGTATTCGAGTTCTCGGCCCGGAAAGTAGGCCCGAATGTGTAGATATCACTGAATGCCATGGCTCCCAGTTCACCCTCCAGCTGACCGCTCACGGTAAGATTAGCGCTCTTGCCAAAAAAATCTTCCTTAAAATTTATGGAACCATCTTCGTTACGTGGCGGATTATCCATCGGCAAGGTGGTTACCCGGAACATTTCACCGGCGCCTTCCGCATCACTGGCAGTGATGATGGGTGTATGCAGGTACACAAAACCTTTCTCGTTAAAGAACTGGTGCACCGCAAAAGCCAGCGAATGACGGATACGGAATACCGATCCGAAGGTATTGGTACGGAAACGCAGGTGCGCTTTTTCGCGCAGGAATTCCAGGCTGTGTTTTTTGGGTTGAAGCGGGTATTTCTCGGCATCACTATCACCCAGTATCTCAATGCTGGCCGCTTTTACCTCAATGTTTTGCCCCTTACCCACAGAAGTTACCACCTGCCCGGTCACTTTCACAGAAGCCCCGGTGGTCAGGCGTTTCAACAAAACCTCCTCAAATTCGCCCAGGGTAGCCACTACTTGCAGGTTATGATTGGTACTACCATCGTTCAATGCAATAAACTGGTTGTTACGAAAGGTTCGTACCCAACCCATTACGGTTACTTCCTGTCCTGCCGCACCGGTGGCGAGCAGTTGTTTGATCTTGGTTCTCTTGTTAAACATATCGTACGTCAATGAATGAATGAGTGGATGAGTGGATGCGTGAATGGTCCATACGGATCCACCAACCTGCAATATTTCGGACCGCAAAGATAACCAAACCGGTCGCCAAACCGTGTTTTAACAGCACGCTAAGCCTAAAAAGCACAAAAAAATGTTTGTTTTCCGAAAATCTGGCTTAACATTGCAGTGGAAACCAAACCGGTTCGGTCTTAATTCGCTCTCGACACAACCTGTTTACTCTCTTTCCGCTCAACAATCACAACCCGATCTGAGTTCCAAAGTTCCTTAGACTGGATTAACAACCCTTGACAATTTGAATTTCCCCTATTAACAGATTTTATTTCTTATGTACGACATTTTGCAATTAAATGACATGCTCCTGCCTGAGTTGCTGGATATTGCTGAGCAACTGAACATCAGCGGCGCAAAAAAATTGGACAAACAGGGACTCATCTACAAAATACTGGACAGCCAGGCATTACAGGCCAGTGAAACCAAAGAAGACCCCAAGAAAAAGAATGCCCGGCAGCGCAAACCCGTTACGGTAAAGACCACCAACGGAACCGAAGAAGCAGAAGTGATGCAGGAAGCGCCTGCCCCGGCAGAAAAAGCAGCGCCCCGCAAAGGACCGGCCCGCAAAGGCAAAACAGATAGCCGTCAGCAGGCGGCCAAGGCCGAAACCGCACAGCCCCTGGAAAATACGGAAGCCGTAGCAGATGCCCTGGTTGCAACCGAAACCACACAACCCGGCGAGAACGGCACAACCCCCGATGCTCCCCAGCACCAATACCCCGCCAAACAACAACGCAAAGAACCCGCATTCAATATCGAATTCGAAGGGGTGATCCTGGGAGAAGGCGTTTTGGAAATGATGCCAGATGGATATGGTTTCTTACGTTCCTCGGACTATAACTATTTATCATCCCCGGATGATGTATACGTTTCCCCTTCCCAGATCAAACTGTTTGGTTTAAAAACAGGCGATACCGTACATGGTGCAGTGCGCCCACCCAAAGAAGGTGAAAAATATTTTGCCCTGTTAAAGGTTGACAGTATCAACGGCAAACGCCCCGACGAAGTTCGCGACCGGGTACCGTTCGACTATCTCACCCCACTGTTCCCTTTCGAGAAACTGAACCTGTTCACTACTTCCAATAACTACAGCACCCGTATCATGGACATCTTTACCCCCATCGGTAAGGGCCAGCGTGGACTGATCGTGGCGCAACCCAAAGTGGGTAAAACCATGCTGCTGAAAGAAGTGGCCAACGCCATTGCAGCCAACCACCCCGAGTGTTACCTGATGGTGGTACTGATCGATGAACGCCCGGAAGAAGTGACCGATATGGAGCGCAGCGTTCGTGCAGAAGTGATCGCTTCCACATTCGATGAGCCCGCAGAAAAACATGTTAAGGTTTCTACCATCGCCCTGCAAAAAGCCAAACGTTTGGTGGAATGTGGACACGATGTGGTGATCCTGCTCGACTCCATTACCCGTTTGGCGCGTGCGCACAACACTGTTGCGCCGGCATCCGGTAAGGTATTGTCGGGTGGTGTGGAAGCCAACGCCATGCAGAAACCCAAACAGTTCTTCGGCGCCGCCCGTAAAATTGAACACGGCGGATCACTCACCATCCTGGCAACCGCCCTGATCGAAACAGGAAGTAAAATGGATGAAGTGATCTTTGAAGAGTTCAAAGGTACCGGTAATATGGAACTATTGCTCGACCGCCGCCTGGCCAACAAACGCGTTTTCCCGGCCATCGACCTCACCGGTTCTTCTACCCGCCGCGACGACCTCTTGCTCGACAAAGAAGTGCTGCAGCGT
Source organism: Bacteroidota bacterium (assembly GCA_016183765.1). Lineage (GTDB taxonomy): Bacteria > Bacteroidota > Bacteroidia > Chitinophagales > Chitinophagaceae > Sediminibacterium. The sequence continues at coordinate 334,512 of JACPEA010000011.1, read as the reverse complement.
ATGAACATACTCCGTCTCTTCATCAACGATATGAACACCGAAGAAGCGATGAACGAACTGCTCAAACGTATGCGCGGAACCAAAGACAACGAAGAATTCCTGATGTCGATGAACCGATAACAGCGATCATATCTTATACAAAGGGAGGCAACCAACTGCCTCCCTTTTTTATTTTCTACCCAACAGATTTCTTCTTTTCTGTTTTTCTCCTGTCCTTCTCTTAATGAACCCTTCCGGGCAATCGGTAGCCTTGATGATTATGGAGGATGTTTCAATAAAAGTTAAAAAAAGAAAATGAGTAAAAGAGGGGGCAGTTGCCTGGACGATTTATTTTTTTAGTGTCTCCAGCAATTTTCTGAAGTCCAGTATTTTTTGCGATTTGAGGATGATGGCCGCGTCAAACACTTTTTCAGCCGACGCCTGTTCCTGGCCGCTTAACACCTGCGTTAAACGCGGGACCGTTTTTTTGTGGTAGCCGTCGGAGAGGGCGCCATAATTGATTCCCACGAGGAATAACCGCTGCGCAATGGTTCGTCTGTCGTAACGATCATTATAATTGATCTGGTACAGGATCACCGGCGCACCGGCTGCACCATCGAATAAGGGAATATCGGCCAGGAATTCTTTTTGCTGCTGGTAATCCAGGAATATCGGTGTGGCGCTCACACCCTTTTTTATAAAGGGCACCCCGTTGAATTCAGGCCGGATACCGGAAGGGTGGCCGATCATCATCAGGTCCTCCGTTACATTCAGCGTGTTCATGACAGAGTCGGATGGAATGATGGATTCGTCAAGACTGTGGTAACTGATCCGGATCTTTTGCCTGACCAGGCCATCCAGTACAGGATTGATCGGGATCAGGGCCAGGTCTACATTTTCCTCGGGGTGAAATAAAATAGGCAGGTCCTTCCTCGCAATGGTTATCTGCCGTTGCTTCCCATACAAAGGCAGGCCCGCTGTATCCGCTTCCAGGAAAAAAAAGCTGAGCGACTGCGCCGATTGTACTGCGGTCCTGGTGGTGATGATCGAAGGAACTTTTCCTTTACGCGTATCGAGCAGGAAGAAAAAACCGGTGCTGTAACCACCGTAAGCGATCTCTTTTCCATCCTTGCTGATCACACTGTCAACCGTCTGTATTTTAACCGTGGCGTTGACCAGGTATTCGAGCATACCCAGTTTGTTCTTTGCCTGTCCCGGAGAAACGACTGGCAGCAGTAACACGAGAAAGAGGTAGCAACTTTTTTTCATAACCCGGATCTGTTACGCTGCAAGTACGGTATTATTTTAGAAATCTGTTGTTGGGCAACAGCAAGGAATACCTATTTATAATAATAACCATTCCGTTCGATCTCCTCACGCACTTTTTCCGGAACCAGGTAACGGATCGATTTCCCGTTGCGGATGGTATCGCGGATCTCTGTGGCGGAGAGTTGTAAGAGAGGAGCGTCCAATACCAGGTGTCTCGTATTCCAATGATCGGTTATCGCAAAACCCGGGCGCTGGTAAATGATGAAGGAGTAGTTCCTTACCAGCTGCTCAAAATTCTTCCAGCGGGGCAGGTTCAGAAAACTATCACTACCCATCACGATCGAGAATTCATGTTGCGGATATTTTTCCTGCAGGTAGGTAAGGGTGTCGATGGTATACGAGGGGCGCGGCAGTCTGAATTCCACATCGGAAGCTTTCAACCGAAGGTCGTCTTCCACAGCCAGGTGAACCAGGTTCAGGCGGTCGTACTCATTTAATAATACAGAAGAGGGTTTTAGCGGGTTTTGTGGCGATACCATAAACCAGACCTGTTGTACATCGGTATGATTGGCTACATAACTGGCCACGATCAGGTGGCCGATATGAATGGGATTAAAAGAGCCAAAATACAGACCAACTTTCATCTAATTAGTTGATAATAAATTAATTATGAATTTACGCCATTTCTACAAAAATACTATGGGCCTCATTCACCCGAAGACTTAAGTGATAACCTGCCACCGATATGGATATGGGATCTCCCAGGGGAGCAATCTGTTCCACTTTTACCTGTTCACCGGGAACGCAACCCATTTCCATCAACTTAATAAATATGTCATCTTTCTCAAACGAATGGATCACTGCATGCTGACCCACGGCTAATTCTGACAATCGTTTCATTTCCACTAATTAATGTTTAAAGGTAAAGCGGTAGCATAGCATTTTGTTACGAATTTTGGAGTAATACATCATTATGTCCAATGTACAGTTCCGTTCTGCCGACAGAAGCCTGCAGCTTCCGGGCAGATCCGCACTCAAATCTTTTATTGCCGGTATTTTCAAAAAAGAAAAACAGGCGCTGGCCTCCATCACTTACGTGTTTTGTTCAGATGCGCTCCTGCTGCAAATGAACCGCGATTTTCTGCAGCACGATTATTATACCGACATCATCACTTTCGGCCTGTCGGAAAAGGGGGAACCGGTAGAGGCGGAAGTGTATATCAGTCTCGACCGGGTCAAAGACAATGCCCGCAACCTGCAGCAAAGCTACCGGCAGGAAACCTTACGGGTGATCTTTCATGGCGCCCTGCACTTATGCGGCTACAAAGACAAAAAGAAAAGTGAAATTGAACTGATGCGGAAAAAGGAAGACCATTATTTGCGTTTATTTGAGAAACAGCAAACACATGCCTAAAGTGCTGGCCATCTTCTTGTGTTTTGTGCCCCTTCTCTCTTTTTCCCAGGTATCGGTAGTTGAGCTGGAAGTCAGGCCCATCCCGGAGCCGCATACCAGGGATACCGTGGTTGATCGCTGGAATTTTGCACAACCCGGATACCAGAAACTATCCCAACAGGCTAAAGAACTGGTTTACTGGACCAATTATTGCCGGAACAGCCCCAAAAAGTTTTGGGATAGTGCCGCAGCACCCATTATAAAACTATTCCCCCGCTTACAAACACCCGAAGCCCGCAGCCTGGAACAGGCTTTGATCCATGCAGGAACGCTCTCTATGTTCAGACTAAACCCCGTCCTGGTTAAAACCGCCCAGGGCCATGCAAACGATATGGCAGCAAACCAGGCCGGAGCCAGCCATATTTCTACCAACGGAACCGATTTTGCTACCCGGATGCGGCTAGCAGGTATCCGCGGAGCAGCTAACGAGAACATCTCCATCAGCAGCCAGAGCATCTTGCTCTCCGTTATTCTCCTGTATTTAGACATAGACCTTCCCACCCTGGGACATCGAAAAACCCTGCTCGATCCCAATTTGAGGGAAATAGGAGTTGGCGCAGCCTTGTATGGTAAGGATCAATGGTTTCTGGTACAGGATTTTGCCAGTCAGCAATAAGGGTGGGTTCCACGAATCCCAGTTTCACCCAGGAACATCTATTTTAAAAAGGGTTCCACGAATCCCAGTTTCACCTGGGAACATAGTAATTTTGGGTATGGCAAGAAAAAGATGGACACCCCAGGAAGAAATTACCGACTCCTTACTCCGCACCCGGGAGAAAAGAAAATGGCAACTGGCCTATAGAAGGTACGTATTGGAGAACCTGCCCAGTGAAGCCTATGCCCATTATTTCGGACTGGATAGCGCCACCCTCAGGCAATGGTTCGAATGCCAGTTCACAGAGGGACTCTCCTGGGAGAACTTCGGGAAAGCCTGGCAGTTCGACCATATCATTCCTTCCACCTACTTTGATTATGGGGTGGAGGAAGACCTGGTGCTGTGCTGGAGTTTTATCAATATGCGGGTAGAACCCATTGAACAGGATCGGACAAACTGGATCGATATCCTATCCGTTAAGGCCTATTTCCAGGATCTGTACCAGGCTACCGGTTTCGGACTCTGCCAGAAAATACTGGAGAAGATCCAAACCATTGAAGAAGCCCGGCAAAAAAGCCATCCCGCCATTGAACAGTTCCTCATCCAGAACAAAGAAAAACTGGAAACCATTGGTACCCTGGACCGGGAGGAACTGGCCAGCCTGAACCAGGGTACCCCGCTTTCCGACATTTTATTAGAAAGGGAAATCCTCAGAAAATTCACCGCAGGCCAATAAGGCTGATTTATCTTTGCCGACTATGTTTCCTGAATATGATGTGATCGTTGTAGGCGCCGGGCACGCCGGAAGTGAGGCTGCCGCTGCTGCCGCCAATATGGGCAGCAAAGTGTTGCTGGTGACCATGAATATGCAGACCATCGCCCAGATGAGCTGTAATCCCGCTATGGGCGGAATTGCCAAAGGACAGATCGTTCGCGAGATCGATGCCATGGGTGGTTACAGCGGGATCGTCAGCGACCTGAGTACCATCCAGTTCCGGATGCTGAACCGGAGCAAGGGCCCCGCTATGTGGAGCCCGCGAACCCAGAACGACCGTATGCTCTTTGCAGCTACCTGGCGCGAGATGCTGGAGAAAACCCCGAACGTAGATTTTTACCAGGACATGGTCCGCTCCATCATCATCAAAGGAAACAAAGCCTGTGGCGTAGTGACCGGTCTGGGTCACGAGGTTAAGGCAAAGTCTGTAGTTGTGACCAGTGGAACCTTTTTAAATGGTATCATCCATATTGGTGAGAAACAGTTCGGCGGAGGCAGGGTTGCCGAAAAAGCCGCAACCGGCATTACCGAACAACTGGTGGAATATGGTTTTGAGAGCGATCGCCTGAAAACCGGAACACCGCCCAGGGTAGACGGCCGCAGTCTCGACTACAGCAAAATGGAAGAACAGAAAGGCGACGATGAGATCGTTGGATTTTCATACACCAACACGCCCCGCATTAAACCGGAAGCACAAAGAAGCTGCTGGATCACCTACACCAACGATACGGTTCACGATATCCTGAAAACCGGTTTCGACAGGAGCCCGATGTTCCAGGGAAGAATTGAAGGGATCGGTCCGAGATACTGCCCCAGCATCGAAGACAAGATCAACCGTTTTGCAGACCGCGACCGTCACCAGCTTTTTGTAGAGCCGGAAGGATGGAATACGGTCGAGATCTATGTGAACGGCTTCTCCACATCATTACCCGAAGAGGTTCAATACGAAGCCCTTCGTATTGTTCCGGGTTTTGAGAACGTCCGCATCTTCCGACCGGGTTATGCCATCGAATACGACTACTTCCCGCCAACGCAATTAAAATATTCGCTGGAGACCAAGAACCTGGCCAACCTGTTCTTTGCCGGACAGATCAACGGAACCACCGGTTACGAGGAAGCCGCCTGCCAGGGACTGATGGCCGGCATCAACGCACACCAGAACGCAAAAGGCCTGGAGCCGCTGATCCTGAAAAGAAGCGAAGCCTATATTGGTGTGCTGATCGACGACCTCATCAGTAAAGGCACCGAAGAACCCTATCGGATGTTTACCAGTCGCGCCGAGTTCCGCACACTGCTGCGCCAGGACAATGCCGATCTGCGTTTAACTGAGATCAGCCACAAACTCGGTCTCGCCTCAGACGAGAGGATGGCGGAAGTATCGCGTAAGAGAACAGAAGTCTCAGCCATCAAAAAAACGCTTTCTGAAACCAGCGCAGAACCCGATCAGGTGAATCCTTATTTTGAAAGGATCGGGTCCGCCCCGGTATCTGAAAAACAAAAGATCGCCAAGCTCTTGCTGCGTCCCAATGTAGATCTTCCTTCCCTCATGAGATCCGTTCCTGACTTGCAGGCCGCAGTGGCCTACTGCAACGCCAACTCATTGGAGCAGGCGGAGATACAGGTCAAATACGAACGGTATATAGAGAAGGAACAGGAGATCGTTGACAGGATGAGTCAACTGGAGAACATGGCCATACCTCCGGCATTTGATTATACTAAAGTGAACGCCCTCTCTAACGAGGCCTTACAGAAATTCAAGAAGATCAGACCAGCTACTCTGGGGCAGGCAAGCCGCATCAGCGGGGTAAACCCAAGCGATGTACAGATCCTCATGGTTTATATGGGCCGTTAATCAATTAATAGATATCTTAGGTTTCCTAAACTCTGCTGCTATGAAACCTATACTCTCCCTACTTGGGTTGGTACTGTTGTTATTTTCCTGTAAACAAACAGTCAACAATTCTTTATCGGTAAAAGACTATCATGCCATTGTTGATACAGGCATACAGACAGGCGGGGTAAAACTAATACCCATTGAAACAGCTGTTGGCAAATTCAACGTGTGGACCAAACGTTTCGGCAATAACCCAAAGATCAAGGTATTGTTACTGCACGGAGGTCCCGGCGGTACTCATGAATTCTTTGAATCCTTCGAAAGTTTCCTACCGCAGGAGGGAATTGAATTTTATGAATACGATCAGCTGGGTTCTTACTTCAGCGACCAGCCCAAGGATAGCAGCCTCTGGACCACAGAACGTTTTGTAGAAGAAGTAGAACAGGTACGAAAAGCGCTGGGCCTGGAAAAAAACAATTTTTATTTACTGGGACATAGCTGGGGAGGGATCCTCGCCATGGAATATGCCTTGAAATACCAGGACCATATCAAAGGACTCATCATCAGCAACATGATGAGCAGCTGCCCGGAATACGGCAAATATGCAAAAGAAGTGTTGGCCAAACAGATGGATCCCAAAGTAGTGGACAGTGTTCGCGCTATGGAAGCCAGGGGCGCCTACACCGATCCGAAGTACATGGAACTGCTAACCGGTTTTTATGAAGCGCATCTCTGCCGTGTAAAACCCTGGCCCAATGCGGTTCAGCGAGCCTTCCCACATATGAACGGAGAAATATATACCATGATGCAGGGGCCCTCCGAATTCGGTATCTCCGGAAGATTGGCCAACTGGGATAGGAGCAAAGACCTCCCCAAAATAAAAGTACCCACCCTCACGATCGGCGGCAAACACGACACCATGGATCCCGAACACATGAAATGGATGGCCACACAGGTACAACAGGGCAGAAGCCTGGTTTGTCCCAACGGTAGTCACGGCGCTATGTGGGATGACCAGGCCACTTATTTCCCCGGACTCATCAGTTTCATCAAAGAGGTGGATGCGGGCACATTTAAGAAGTAGCCGGCTCACCGACCACAAACCCGCTTTACCGAATTTATGATGAATGGTTTCATCAATTAGCCGTTTTCAGTAGTTTTAGTACTCTTCCAAAACCAATAATCAAATCATGAGAAAAATCAAGCTCCTGCTTTCCGGGTTGCTGTTTGCTGTATTGCTGCAGGCCCAGGAAACATTCCCTGTGAACGGGGTGGCTGACAAACGTGAAGGCTGTTATGCTTTTACCAACGCTACCATCGTTACCAATGCACAGAACACACTCACCAATGCCACACTGGTGATCCGCGACGGCAAGATCATTGCCGTAGGCGCAACGGGTATCGTTATTCCGAAAGATGCGGTAGTGGTAGATTGTAAGAACAAGTACATCTATCCTTCCTTCGTAGATATCTATAGTGATTATGGTATCGCTGCTCCGCAACGGGCGATGGGTGGTTTCAACTTCAACGCCCCGGCACAGATCAGCTCAAATACCAAGGGAGCTTATGGCTGGAACCAGGCCATCAAACCGGAAACAGGGGCAGCCAAAGTTTTCTCAGTGGATGATGCCAAAGCGAAATCTTACCGCGATAACGGTTTTGGTACGGTGCTGACCCATGTAAAAGATGGTATCGCCCGCGGAACCGGAACCGTGGTTACCCTGGCCAACCAGAATGAGAACCTGGTGATGCTGAAAGAAAGGGCATCCGCACACTACTCTTTCAACCGCGGTACTTCTACACAGAGTTACCCAAGCAGTATGATGGGTTCCATCGCCCTGCTTCGCCAGACCTACCTGGATGCACAATGGTACAAGAACAAACCCGCAAAAGAAGGTGTGAATCTTTCACTGCAGGCCTGGAACGATAACCAGTCGCTCCCCCAGATCTTTGAAGCGGAAGACAAGTGGAACGACCTGCGCGCCGACAGGATCGCGAAAGAGTTCGGTACACAATATATCATCAAGGGCGGCGGCAATGAGTACCAGCGAATCAAAGAGATCGCTGGAACAAAAAGTCCTTATATCTTATCGCTGAACTTCCCACAGGCAATGGATGTGGAAGACCCCAACGATGCACGCGCGGTATCTCTGGGTGATATGAAACACTGGGAACTGGCCCCTACCAATCCTGCCGCTTTTGAAAAGGCGAATATCCCATTCTGCCTGACCACAGCCGACCTCCGCGATGCCAAGCAGTTCATGACCAACCTGCGCAAAGCCATTGAAATGGGTCTTTCAGAAACCAAAGCCATGGAGGCGCTTACAAAAACACCGGCCACTTTATTAGGCGTTTATGATAAAGTGGGAAGTATAGAAACCGGTAAACTGGCTAACTTCCTTATTACCAACGGACCGCTATTCTCAGAAAAGACCACCATTCTGCAGAACTGGATCCAGGGAGATAAATATGGCGTGAAAGAAGATGGATGGTTTGATGTGAAAGGCATCTATAACCTTACACTTAACACCCCATCCGGCCCGGTTACCTATAGCCTCGATGTGAAAAGTGCTGCCGCTGCCAACGTGATCGGAAAAGATACACTGACCGGCAAGTTCAGCTTTGATGGTAAACAGGTGAAACTTAGTTTCTCTACCGTACCTGCCAGAAAACCGGCAGCCGGCACCCCTATGTCCGCGGCCGGTTTTGGCGGCGCCCGTGGTGGCACGGCAGCGGCACAATACCGTTTAAGTGGCGTAGCTAATGGCGATAACTGGAACGGTTACGGAGAAGATACCGCCGGCCAGAAGATCACCTGGACCGCTTCTTTTGTCTCTGCGGCTACCGCTACAGCAGATTCTGCCGCCAGAAGACGCCCGAATATTCCACAGCGTTTATCAAAAGTTACCTATCCTTTTGACGGGTATGGATGGGAAGAAGCCCCCAAACAGGAAAACCTCCTGATCAAAAATGCCACTGTCTGGACCAATGAAAAAGAAGGCAAGCTGGAAAATGCCGACGTATTGGTGAAAGACGGCAAGATCGCCAAAGTGGGCAAAAACCTCACAGACGCCACCGCAAAAGTGATTGATGCTACCGGTAAACACGTAACCGCCGGTATCATCGATGAACACTCACATATTGCCGCATCCTCCATCAACGAAGGCGGCCAGTCCGTAACTTCGGAAGTAAGGATCGCAGATAACCTGAATCCCGAGGACATCAATATCTACCGTCAGTTAAGCGGCGGTGTTACTTCTTCGCATATCCTGCACGGTTCTGCCAACACCATCGGCGGCCAAACACAGCTGATCAAACTGCGCTGGGGCGCCAATGACGAAGACCTGAAGTTCAAAGGAGCCGATGGCTTTATCAAATTTGCCCTGGGCGAGAACGTGAAAAGAACCACGTCCACCAGCAACAACCGTTTCCCGGATACACGCATGGGTGTGGAGGAAGTGCTGAACGATGCTTTTGCCCGTGCAAAGGATTATGAGAAAGCGCTGAAAGCTGATCCCAAAACCAAACGAGACCTGGAATTGGATGCACTGGTTGAGATCATGAATAAAAAACGCTTTATCACCTGCCACTCTTATGTACAAAGCGAGATCACTGCCGCACTTCGTATTGGTGATAAGTACGGATTCAAGTTCAACACTTTCACACATATCCTGGAAGGTTATAAAGTGGCCGATAAAATGAAAGCCCAGGGATCCAGTGCGTCCACTTTCTCTGACTGGTACTATTATAAGGTAGAGGTAACCGATGCTATCGCCTATAATGCTGCCATTATGCATAAAGTAGGTCTGAATGTATGTATCAATTCAGACGATGCAGAAATGGCCCGTCGCCTGAACCAGGAAGCGGGCAAAGTGGTACGTTATGGTGGCGTGTCTGAAGAAGATGCCCTGAAAATGGTAACCCTGAACCCGGCCATAGCCCTGCACGTAGATGATAAGGTGGGAAGTCTGAAAGTCGGTAAAGACGCAGACCTCGTGATCTGGAGCGATAACCCGCTGAGCATCTATGCCAAATCAGAAAAGACAATCGTTGACGGTATCGTATACTTCGACCGGGAAAAAGACGCTGAGCAGCGCAAGAAGATCAGCAGTGAAAGGTTCCGCCTGACACAGAAGATGATCGGTGAGAAAAGAAGTGGTGGTCCGGTGAGACCGGCAGAACCCAGCTTCCAGGTACTTTTAAGCTGCGGCGACCATGACCACAAAGATGGAATGTACACCATCCATACCGAAGACGCCGAAACCCTCAACAAATAAACCGACAGATTATGAAAAAAATATTCAGCACACTCAGCGTATTACTTCTGGTCGCCGGTTTAACCAAGGCACAGGAAGTTGTATACCCGGCCAAAGAGAACAAGGGCCGTATCTATATCACCAATGGAACCGTTCACGTAGGTAATGGAACCGTTCTGGAAAATGCCACCATCGAGATCAACCAATCCAGGATCACCAATGTGGGTACCCATATCACAACGGCTGCGGGAGCAACCGTGATAGACGCCAAGGGCAAACATGTATATCCCGGCTTGATCCTTCCTGCTACAGATGTGGGACTGAAAGAGATCGGTGCAGGTGTACGCGCCAGCAATGATTTTTCGGAACTGGGCGAATACAATTCCAATATCCGTTCCATTACTGCGTATAACACCGATTCACGTGTCATCGGCGTATTACGCTCAAATGGCATCCTGCTGGCCAATATTGTTCCGGCTGGTGGATCAGTGAACGGTTCTTCCACTGTTGTTCAGCTGGATGCGTGGAACTGGGAAGATGCGGCTTACCATATGGACGGTGGTCTTCACGTAACCATGCCCAGCTTCATCAACCGTTTTGGCGGCAGAAGGGGTGGCGGTATTCCTCCGGCCATTCTGGCCCAGCTCGGTATCAGCATCAGCGGACCGGCAGACCCGGCCAAAGCAGCGCTGGATAAGGTAGAAGAGATCAAATCATTCTTCCGCCAGGCAAAAGCCTACCTGCAACAGCCCACACATGAAAATGTGAACCTGAAATTTGAAGCGTTGCGTAAACTATTCGACAAAAAACAAAAACTCTTTGTGCATGGCGACCAGGTAAAACAGATGCTGGTCGCGATCGATTTCGTGAAAGAGTTTGGTTTTGATATGGTGATCGTAGGTGGCAGTGAAAGTTTCCAGATCGCAGACCTGCTGAAAGCCAATAATATAGCGGTTATCCTGAACGAGCAGCATGCATTGCCAGCCACAGAAGATGATGATGTGGACCAGCCATACAAAACACCTGCCGTATTACAGAAAGCCGGCGTATTGTTTGCACTGAACGATGGAAGCGATAATGCACGTTACCGTAACCTTTCCTACAATGCAGGAACAGCCGCCACTTATGGTTTGACCAAAGAGCAGGCTTTACAGGCCATTACACTGAACGCAGCCACAATACTGGGTATCGCCGACAAAACCGGATCACTCGAAGCTGGTAAAGATGCCAATATCGTGATCAGTGAAGGCGACCTGCTGGATATGAAAAGCAGCACCGTAACCGACGCCTTTATCCAGGGCCGCCAGGTTAGTCTCGACAACAAACAGAAACAACTGTACGAGCGCTACAAATACAAATACGGTATCAAATAAAACAACATTGATCTTAAAAAAACCTCCGGAGATCCCGGAGGTTTTTTATTTGCTTACCCGCCGCTCGTCCTCGTCTGCTATGGACTATCACCTGCATTTACTACCTTAGCCCCATGGGTAAGAAACTATTTCTATTAGACGCGCTGGCGTTGATCTATCGGGCCTATTATGCGTTGATCCGTAATCCCCGCATCACATCCAAAGGAAGGAACACCAATGCACAGTTCGGGTTCACCAACACACTGTTCGAACTCATCAACAAAGAAAAACCCACGCATCTGGCGGTTTGTTTCGATACGCATGCACCCACAGAGCGACACGTAGACTTTACCGATTACAAAGCCAATCGGCAGGAAGCACCGGAAGACCTGTTAGATGCTATTCCCGATATCAAAAGGATCATCAGGGGTTTCAATATACCCGTGGTGGAACTGGACGGATATGAGGCTGATGATGTGATCGGGACCGTAGCCTGGCAGGCTGCCGATAAGGGTTATGAAGTATATATGGTCACGCCCGATAAGGACTATGGACAGTTACTGATACATCCACACGTATACATCTATAAACCGCCGGCATTCGGAAATGCGGAAGAGATCCTCACTGCAGAAAAGATCTGTGAAAAATGGGATATCAATCGCGTAGAACAGGTGGTCGACATGCTGGGCCTCATGGGCGATGCGGTGGATAATATACCTGGTATACCGGGTGTTGGAGAAAAAACCGCCGCCAAACTGCTGAAGGAATATGATACGCTAGAAAACATCCTTGCGAACGCAGACAATATCAAAGGCGCATTAGGAGAAAAAGTGCGGAACGGGAAGGAGCTGGCCATCATTAGTAAAAAACTGGCCACCATCATCACCAATGTGCCGGTAGAATTCCACGAAGAAGATTACCGCCTGAAAGAATGGAATAAGGAATCATTGGTGGAAGTGTTTACAGAACTTGAATTCAAAACCCTGGGTAAAAGGATCCTGGGAGATGAGTTCAATGCCTTTCATGCGGCTCCGCAATCTGTTCAGACAGATCTTTTCGGCAACAATGTTCCCTCGCAGGGAAAAAAGGAATCAGCCTCCAAAAAAGAAGCTGCGCCCGTTCTTCTGGGAGAAGAAAGCGCCGGACTGTTGGCTGAGAAAAATATTCACAACACAGAACACAACTACCAGCTGGTAGAAGGCAAACAGGCGATCGACAGTCTGGTAAAGAACCTGTTGGAACAGAAAGAAATCTGTTTTGACACGGAAACCACCAATATCGACGCCAACAATGCCGAACTGGTGGGTATGAGTTTTTCCTGCCAGCCGGGAGAAGCGTTTTATATACCCTGTCCGGCAGACCAGAAAGCGACCCATACGATCCTTGACCAGCTTGATCCGCTGTTCAGTAACAAGCAGATCACCTGGGTGGGACAGAACCTCAAGTACGATATGCTCGTGTTGAAATGGTACGGGAAGCAACTGACAGGAAATATTTTTGATACCATGCTCGCCCATTATGTCATAGAGCCGGAAGGCAGGCGTAATATGGACCTGCTGAGTGCGCAGTACCTGGGTTACGAACCTGTGCATATAGACGAACTCATTGGCAAGAAGGGCAAGAACCAGCTTACCATGCGCGATGTGGAAGTAGATAAAGTAAAGGAGTATGCTGCAGAAGACGCTGATATTACCCTGCAATTAAAACAGGCATTTACACCGCTGCTGAAAGAAAAAGAAGTAGAACGCGTTTTTGAAGAAGTGGAGAACCCGCTGGTTCGTGTACTGACCGATATGGAATTCGAAGGCGTAAAAATTGATGTGGCTTTCCTGAACGGGTATAGCAAAGAACTGGAGAAAGACGCCAAACAGTTTGAAGAGAACGTTTATGCGCAGGCCGGTGTGCGTTTTAACCTGGCTTCGCCCAAACAACTGGGTGAAGTGCTGTTCGAGATACTCAAGATAGATCCCAAAGCCAAAAAAACAAAGACCGGGCAATATGCCACCGGCGAAGACGTATTACAAAAACTGGCCGCTAACAATCCCATAGTGGCCGACATTCTCGGCTTCCGCGAGCTGACCAAACTCAAAAGCACGTATGTGGATGCCCTGCCGGAAATGATCAACCTAAGAACAGGTCGCGTGCACACATCCTATGCGCAGGCTGTGGCTGTGACAGGCCGATTGAGCAGCAACAATCCCAACCTGCAGAATATCCCGATCAGAAGCGATAAGGGACGGGAGATCCGTAAAGCCTTTTTACCCAGAGATCATAAACACGTTCTGATCAGTGCCGACTACTCGCAGATAGAGCTGCGTATTGTAGCGGCCATCAGTGGTGATCCGAATATGTGCGAGGCCTTCAAAGCAGGAAAAGATATCCATACCGCCACTGCAGCCAAAGTGTACAATGTACCTGAATCAGAAGTCACCAAGGAAATGCGCTACAAAGCCAAGAGCGTGAACTTTGGGATCATTTATGGACAGGGCGCGTTCGGACTGGCCGATAACCTGGGCATCTCAAGGACCGAAGCCAAAGAGATCATTGATAATTACAAAAAAGAATTTGTGGGTATCACTTCCTATATGGATGACACTGTGCGCTTTGCGCAGACCAACGGTTATGTTCAGACGTTGATGGGCAGGAAGCGCTGGTTAAAAGACATCAACTCTTCCAACTTCACCGTTCGGGGTTATGCAGAGCGGAACGCCATCAATTCGCCCATACAGGGAACCGCGGCCGACATGATCAAACTGGCCATGATCCGCATCTATGACGAGATGAAAAAGGGAGACTGGAAATCCAAAATGATCCTGCAGGTACACGATGAATTGGTATTTGATGCTGTTAAAGAAGAAGTAGATGACCTTAAAAAACTCATCATTGATAATATGACACACGCCATGATCCTGCCTAACGGAGTTCCGGTAGAAGCGGAAGTGGGTATGGGCAGCAACTGGCTCGAAGCACACTAATCCCTTATTAAACACAGCAAAACACGCCATGACCAACGAAGAGACCATACACCGCTTCTACACAGCATTCCAGCAGCTGGATCATGCCACCATGCAGGCCTGTTACCATGACGAAGCGGTTTTCAAAGATCCCGTCTTTGGCCTGCTGGATATAACAGAGACGCTCGCCATGTGGGAGATGCTGTGTAAGCGTGCCAGGAATTTCTCGCTCGTGTATGGTAATATCCGGTTACTGGATGAGGAATATACCACCTGCGATTGGACTGCATCCTATCTCTTCTCAAAAACGGGTCGCAGGGTGGTGAACCGTGTAACGGCACATATGCGTTTTAAGGACGGGCTGATCATTGAGCACACAGATGCTTTTGATATCTACCGCTGGTCGAGACAGGCGTTCGGATTGACGGGTCTGTTATTCGGATGGTCTCCCTGGATGAACCGCAGCATACAACGAAAAGCAAAATTGGGTCTGCAGCAATTCATGAACAGCTGACTTCCACAGTATCCTACTGAACGGGAAAAAAAATTAGTGATTCACTGCCCAATTATACAACTGCAGTTTACCGTTACCCAGGATGGTGATATTCCGTGCACTACCACCGAGTTGGAGAGAAAGCTGGTTGCTACCTTTTTGTAAGGGTACCCGTACATATTGTATCATTGCCGGCAACGACTGCCAGTTACGGGTATCGGCTTTCTCCGTGGCGGTATTGAAAAGATTCACCAGCAATCCTGCCGTGAGCGCAGCGGTTTCAGCATTTCGCTCTTTTTTTCTCTCGTCCTTTTCTTTGCTGCTGCTCTTGGAAATTTCCCTGGCTACGGCAGATGCGCCTGCTTCTGTGAGTTTTTTGGTAACCTGCCTCGTAAGCGCTGTGGTCACTTCTTTCAGGATCCTCTCTTTCAGGATCTCAGGCGCCAGTGTGTTAAGGTCTTCCACCAGTTCGGCCGTATATTTTTGACCGTTAACAGAAACGGTCCCCTCTGCAAAAGGATAGATCCTGGGTGTATACGAAGGAACAGCCACCCGGATGGTCCTGAATTCATTCAGCCGCGAATGGTTGGATGAGATACCTGCTGCTGAAAAATCTACCGGTATATTAAAACTTCCATACTGGCTGTTGAACAGGAAAACGCCATTACCGTTACCCTGCTGCATCAATACAAAATTCTGTTCTGTTTTTTCCGGTACCATTCCCCTTTCAAAGAAAACAATGAGTTCACCCCCTTCGGCAGTTTGTGTTGGCTGATAATTTCGGTTAAGTTTGCGCTGGTATAACTCAACCATATCAGAAAAACCCATCTGTCCGGCTGTTCTGAAGAGATCGGTCTTCAACTGCTCCGGCATCCTTACCCCGTAATAATTCAGACCCTGTGCAGAAAGGAACAGGTCTGTGGCATTGCGGTAAGAAATGAATGCATTATTGATCTCTCCTGCCGCTTCGTAAATCAACCCCTGAAAAATCAGGGCAAAAGCATCTTCCGTGTACCGGTTGGCGTTGGGTTTGAATTTATCCTGCTGCGCCTGCGTGCTCAGCGTGATCCTCCTGGCTTCCACTACAGCTTCCGCGGTTTCGCCCTTGTATAAATAATTCAGCGCTTTATAATAATGCAGGAGGAACCGCTCAAAATCTTCACCCAGGTAGGTCTGCATCATGGGGTTCACCAGGTTGCCCACTACTACATCACCCAGGGTTTTTCTTTTCTGTTCTATCAAATTGTCAGCAAGGTTCAGGTAAAGATTGCTGCTGTCGTAAGAACCCAGCAGGTGGCAGACCTTTCCCATCTCCATATAATACAGCAGTTTGTTCCTGTCGTGTTGCAGCAGGCTGTTCTGCTCCAACAGGCTCTTGGCACGGTAATACTCTGCCTGGCCGATGCTCTTGTAGTAGCCCGACATTTTATTATTGTAGGTAGCGCAGGAAAATAAAACGGGCACACATAGCCATGCTATCCATGCCCGTTTCAGTGTCTTCTTCATGAGAGAGGGATTTCGGCCGCGGTAAAATACCGATCTTTAATTCTTAACCAGTTTTGCGATCTTTTTCTCACCGATCCACACCACTTCATTGGTCTCGATATTGGTAAGCTCCAGGTTCACCTGGTAAGTAACCGTTTTCTGTCGTTTATACGCGTCAACGATCGAATTGATGCTTCCCTGCAGGATATAATCCGCTCCTCTCTCGAGACCAAATTTTTTCATGGTACTTTGAGAAGCATTGGTCTGCTGATCGGCTTTTTCGGCGCGCAGCTCTTCCCGTTTTTTACCGCTCTGTACCAGTCCCACTTTATCCGATTCGATAAATGAGATCTCCAGGTCTTTCATGAAGGTTTCCGCTTCAATATGTTCATGGCTCTTATTGGTGATCATACCCACGATCACCACAGGTTTTTTGCCTTTGGCACTTACATGGTTGATGATCCATTTTTCATTCAGGATCTGACCGGTGATCTCTTTGGCCGTTAAACGACTATCGGTATTATTCCAGTTGCCGCTCAGATCGATCTGTGTGGCCGGATCAATCCTGGTAACGGTTCGGTTAGAGCAGGAGGCCAAAAATAAAACCGTGGTAACGGATAAAAGCAAAGCTGTACGTTTCATAGATATTTCCTTATTGTGTTTGTATACAGTGTCATGTCCGGTCAGATTAAAATCCGAACCACCAGTTTCCGGAACGGAAGCCAATGAACGGACGGCTGATGCCCCAACGGTTCCAGTTGTATGAGTTGTAAGCACCATAACCATAGCTGTTCCAGCCAAACGGGTAGCCATAATTCAGTGATGGGGCAAACTGTGCGGTTTGCCGGCGATAGGACCTTCTTTCCGCACGGCGTTCTTCACGGGCCTCTCTCCAGTCGTAGGCCTTGTATGTGTTCTGTATGGTGGTGTTCGACCAGCTCAGAAGGGAATCCTTCTGGTTCATATACTTCTGCCGGCTGACCAGGTAATTCGGATTCTGATCGGGTAACAGTTCAATATTTTGTGCCTGTGCAAACACAACCAGTAAAATGAAGAGAAGGGGTAAAATTCCACGTTTCATATATCCTCCTTTTTGTTATCAGTAACAAAACTAATACCAATTCCGCATTGGGCAGGTCCGGGGGTTGTTAAAACGGGACGATTGGTCAAAAACTGCCATAAATGGCAGGTGATCAGGCTTTTTTCTTGTAGATCGGTACGGTGCTGCAGGGCTCACCGTACATGATGCTTTTTACAAATGGCCTGAGTTTATGGGTGATCTCCACATACGCCGTTTCCGGAATGTCTACTTCACCACAACCTTTCACCACAACGCGCTGGTTGGTATAATCCTCCCCTTTTACGGCAGCCAGGTTTTTCAGCAGCAGGGTACTGATCAGTTTCTGCTCATCGCCAAATACCACTTCTTTGGCAAAGGGCTGCAGGTAGCTTGCCACCAGCATATAGGCCCACATGGGAATGATGGCATCTGCCGTACAGGTAATGGCCACATAGGCGTCCTGGTAAACCGACCAGTCGGTGCTTTGTAATGCAGCGCGAAACTCTTTTTCTTTCAGTATCAGGCCCATGAACAGGTATTCCTTCAGGTCGAAGGTCTTGATCTCGCCTTTGGGATAATATTCTTCCAGGTCAAAACTGACCAACCCGCTTTCCGCCACTTTATTCACAAAGGTCTCAGTCATGAAGTATACTTTTCTATGTAAAATTACAGATATCCGGGGGTATTTGTTTTCGGATACCGAAAACAAAAGCCCGGCGCTAAGGCCGGGCTTCCAGGAAAAGTTATCGATCTGTTAATAGAATTTAGCCCGGTTATCCTTGATGCTGGCCGCTCTTTTCAGCGCATCCAGTCCGCGGTAAGAAGCCATTTTAGCGCTCTGGATCAGGCTTTGTTTAATGGTAGCCTGGTCAACCGCTTCTGTTTTAGCTCCGTTTGCCTCCACTTTAATGGAGAAAACGCCCGTAGCGCCCGCAATCGGTTCACTGGCTTTACCCAGCAGGGTCTTGTTGAAAGCAGCACCTACGATCTTGGGTTCACTTCCTACACCACTGATGAAAGGAGCAGTAAAGATCAGGCTGTCGGCGCGTAATACCGGTGCGCCCGTGCTGCTGGCATAGGCTTCCAATGTATTGCCCTTGAATTTGGTTTCGATGATCTGCTTGGCTTTTTTCTCGTTCCTTACGATGGTTTCAACGGTAGGTCTTGCTTCAGCAGCAGAAGCCAGTCCGGCTTTGTTCACAGCGCTTACAACAGCCACCACAAATCGGTCGCCGATCTCGAAAGGTTCTGAAACCTCACCGGTTTTGTGTTCATATACCCAGCGAACCAGCTGGCGGCTCTGGCCCAGGCCGGTCACTGCAAAATCATTCTGTTTGATATCGTTCGCATTCAGTACCTGTCTGCCGTCTTTCAGGGCATTGGCATTGAATTTTTTAGCGTCCTTGCTGGCTACGGCAAACTGTGAAGCAGCAGTATTGGCAGCAGAAACGGTTTCATTGCTGGCGAAGATCGGTTTGGCCAGGTATGCGATCTTATAAGCCGGCGCGTTGTTCTTCTGGCCCAGGATCTCTACATAATGGTAACCATAATCGGTTTTAACCACAGCTTTTGAGCCAACCGGATTATCGAATACATAATCATTGAAAGGGATCACCATCTGTCCCTGTGGGAAATATTCATACACACCACCATTGTTCTTACTGCCACCATCATCGGAATATTTGGTGCACAGTGCACCGAAATCAGCGCCACCCCTGATCGCGGTCTGGATACTGTCGATCAGTTTTTTACCCAGGCTGTCCGGACGAACCTGCTGACCGCTTCTGGGGTCTGAAGTAGCTACCAGGATATGGCGAACCCTGACACTATCTGGCCACTGTTTTATACCCACCATTTTAGCAAGCACATAATTGGATCCATCCACATAAGGACCGTATACGGTTCCTACCGGAATACGAACCAGTGTATCCTTATTAAGCTGCTGCATACGGGCTTTGCTGAAATAACTGTTATAGTAAGGAACCTCAGTACTGTTCTTGTTCAGGAAAGATTCCATCTCTGTAGTAGCTGCAAATTCATTTTTCAAAGCCAGTACCTGGTTCAGGACTGCAGCAGAATCAGAACTGCTGGGCGCGGAACTATAGGTAATATAGGCAATGTTGCGGGTTTCTTCCAGCTTGGTGTATTCGTTGGGGTGTTTCTTCACATACGCGTTGATCTCTTCATCACTTACTTTGGCCATGCTGTCAGATACCGCAGCATAAGGCACATATACATAAGAGAAAGAGGTAACAGCATTATTATCAGCCTGCTGTTTTTCCAGCATCCATTTGGGTGCATATGCTGCCTGCATCAGCAGGTTCTGGTATTTATTACGTAATGTCTGTTCAATGGAAGGTTCTATATATACACTGTTGATCATTTTAATCTGTTCAGCATTCTTACTTTTCTTGATCTGTGCAAAAGCTTCACGGGCATTATTGGCCATGAACTGACCGGTATTGGGATCGGTAAATTCATTTTTCAGGGGAGAGTTCTCACCGAATAAAATATCAGTCAGTTCTTTTGGAGATACCTGCAGACCCAGTTTCTCATATTCCTGGTTCAGGACGAGCTTTTCAACTGCCTGGTTCCAGGTAGAACCGATCAGTTGTTCACGCTGGGCACCCTGCGGACCGTACATACGCTCCTGCATGGCCAGCTGCTCTTCAAAATAACCACGCTCTATATTCTTACCATTTACCTTACCAATGACACTGGTATTGGAAAAAGCTCTTCCGCCGCGGCCAACACCGTCCTGCAGGATGAAAGCGATCAGGGCCAGCGCAATGATACCAAATACGATCCACGCACCTTTGTCACGAATACTTTGAATTACAGACATAATACTTTTATTAATGGTTTTATCCCGGATTTAAACGGGAGGCAAAAATAGGGGAATAAAACATTAGAACAAATTGTGGATAACAGGGTTAAGTCTAAGAATGACAAGGATTCCGCGAACCGGGTCCTATTCGCTTCCCCAACCGAATCATCCCCCTAATACCCGGGTATTTCCCAATGTCGTTGAACAGATTTCCACATTAACCTGTTCATAAACCAAGAAACCGGTGGAGAAATAGGTTTTTTACCCTGTCTTTTGTGGAAAGAAGAGGAATAAACTCACCCTCCCCGTATCCTATAACTGGTTGAGCCAGAATTCACTTACTGTTTATCCCTGTTAATTCACAGTGCTGTAAAAGTGGATAGCTAAAAAAGATTCATGTGAATTGATTAATCCACCGATGTTCATAAAACAGCCATAATCAATACAGAATGCTAAAATATCTGTGGATCAGCTGGTGAATTATGGTGTATAACCTAATGGTAATTACCTTTGGTATCTGGGGATAAGTAAGTTATCCCGATATCCACACCCCTAATAATAGTAGTTTGTTTTAATAAAAGGTATTATTTAATACTATTACAAGTCTTATGAACATTACCAATGATAGCGTTTTAGAAAAAGGATTTTTAGACATAGAAATTGATCCGCGTCTGGATTTATTTGCCGAGATTGAGCGCCTAAAGAAAGAAAAAAATGCAGTCATTCTCGCCCACTATTACCAGGAACCCGATATACAGGATGTGGCAGATTTTATTGGTGATAGCCTTGGGCTGGCGCAACAGGCCAGTAAAACCGATGCCGACCTTATTGTATTTGCCGGTGTACACTTCATGGCCGAAACAGCCAAGATCCTGAACCCTACCAAAAAAGTGGTCTTGCCGGACCTTAAAGCGGGTTGTTCCCTGGCAGACAGTGCGCCTGCTCCCTTATTCAAGGCCTTTAAAGCCAAATACCCCGACCACCTGGTCATTTCCTATATCAACTGTAGTGCCGAGATCAAGGCCCTGAGTGATATCATCTGCACCAGCAGTAATGCTGAAAAGATCATTGAGAGTGTACCTGCGGAGCAACCGATCATTTTTGCGCCGGATAAGAACCTGGGTGCTTATCTCAATAAAAAAACAGGCCGTAACATGGTGTTGTGGAATGGCGCCTGTATGGTTCACGAGATCTTCAGCCTGGAAAAGATCACCAAACTCAAGGTCCGCCATCCGAAAGCAAAACTGATCGCCCACCCGGAATGCGAGGATTCTGTACTGGCCATTGCAGATTATATCGGCAGTACCACACAGTTGCTGAAATATTCAGAGACCGACAGCTCGCAGGAATATATTGTGGCCACGGAGACCGGTATCCTGCACCAGATGCAGCATAACAGCCCAAATAAGACCTTTATACCCGCCCCGCCCAATAACAACTGTGCCTGCAACGATTGCCCGCATATGAAGCTGAATACGCTGGAGAAACTCTATCTCTGTATGCAGTACGAACAACCTGAACTGGTGATGGATGAGAACCTGCGTTTACAGGCTAAAAAATCCATCGACCGAATGATGGAGATCAGTCGTAAAGCGGGCTTGATCTGATAAAAATGCTGTTAATTTTACTATCAGCACCCACGATAAGTAATTTTCCTAACCGCGCCTTTGTGCCTTAGTGAGGGATAATCTGCGGCTAAAAATTGCCTATTCACCATTGACTACTCACGATTGACGATTGATGGCTCGCGGAGGCGCAAAGGCGCGGTGGGTTTTCTCTGCGGTGAAAAATATCAATCCTCAATACCCGGGTGAACAACCGATTTTTTGGTTTGCTGCAGTAAGGAACGGAGGTTTTTAAAGGTCTGCACCAAACCCTTCGACGAAAAGCTATTGATGATCCAGGCAGGTAATTCGCCACCGGGATCTACGAGTAATACATATTCAGCTTTCACCTCCTTGTTGCTGATGGGCGTCAGCGTCCATTTTCCGTTCGACTGGTTGATACGGACCCGCTTGGGATGAACCGGTTCCCATCCGCTTACATTATTGGCGTTGATGGTAACCACTTTGGTTACTGCATCCTGGCTGACCTGGATATGGGATACAAAATCGCGGTTGGTGGCCGGCCAGGGAAAGATCACTTCACTATAATAATACAGTTCAGAAGGAGAGACCTGTTTTAATAAACGGGAACCGCGACTGTTGAATACCCAGCTATCATAACGGGCCACATCAGCGATCACGCCGGTAATACCGGAAAGGCTGGTGTTGAAAACAGCCTCCAGTTTAACCGCATTGATCCTGGAATCGGGTATTTTCCGCGACCAGGATCTGATCCCGTCCTGGTCGCCCGTCAATTTCCAGTTTTCCTGTGCCGGGCACAGAAAGGATATAAACGCGAGGGAACCTGTTACTAAAAGCTGTTTCATCATAGATAAGATCGTGAAAATGGCCGAAACCTGGTGCAAGGTAAGAGAGCCGGACAGATGCTGCTCCCCCGTCACCCGATTTAACAAATGCTGTTGGTATTCCCTACCGTTAAAAAACCCTCCCGAACAGGTATTAATACGATTGCGTGTTCAACGGCGGCGACTTAGTTTTAGGCAAGCAGCTTTGGTAATGTTATGATTTCGGGGCAGGGAAGCCCTCTCAAAGAGATACAATAACTGTAAACTAAATACGTTGGGAAAAAAATACTAAATAAATTAGTGTTAATAATAAAAAACAGCTACTTTTACGTCTCCATTAATTTTGATCCTTAAATTCTAACACAATGAGCAATGCAGAAAAGCTAAAGGCGCTGAAGCTGACGATCGACAAGATCGACAAAGACTATGGTAAGGGCAGTGTGATGATGATGAATGAGAAAAGCCAGGAACCGATGGAAGTGATCTCAACGGGCTCTATCGGGCTGGATTCCGCGCTGGGTGTGGGTGGTTTGCCAAAAGGAAGGATCATTGAAATATACGGTCCCGAATCATCGGGTAAGACCACGATCGCTATTCATGTGATCGCCGAAGCACAGAAAAAAGGCGGTATGTGCGCCATCATCGATGCCGAACATGCATTTGATAGTTCCTATGCCCAGAAACTGGGTGTGGATGTTGATAACCTGCTGATATCACAACCTGATTATGGGGAACAGGCCCTGGAGATCGCCGACAGGCTGATCCTTTCCGGTGCGCTGGATGTGGTGGTGATCGACTCTGTGGCGGCACTGGTTCCCAAGAGTGAACTGGAAGGTGAAATGGGCGACAGTAAAATGGGACTGCATGCCAGGCTGATGAGCCAGGCATTGCGTAAGCTTACCGCCACCATCAATAAGACCAATACGATCTGTATTTTCATCAACCAACTTCGTGAGAAGATCGGTGTTATGTTCGGTAATCCCGAAACCACCACGGGTGGTAATGCATTGAAGTTCTACGCTTCCGTGCGGTTGGATATCCGCCGTATGACGCAGATCAAAGATGGCGATGCGGCGGTGGGTAACCATGTTAAGGTAAAAGTGGTGAAGAACAAAGTGGCGCCCCCATTCCGGGCTGCCGAATTCGACATTATTTTCGGAGAAGGTATCAGTAAACTCGGCGAGATCATTGATATGGGAGTGGAACTGGGCATTGTACAGAAAAGCGGCTCCTGGTTCAGTTATGAAAGCAACAAGCTGGGTCAGGGAAGGGATTCTGTTAAGAGTCTCCTGCACGATAACCCCGAACTGGCCAATGAAATTGAAGCCAAGATCAGGGCCAAGATATCCGAAGTGAAGCTGGCAACAGAAGCATAAAACTTGTTTAGATGGGTTAGTTAGTAAAACCACTGCAGGGATGCGGTGGTTTTTTTGTAACCCAAAAAGAGGGGTTTTTGCCACCAAATTAGATATTTTCTAAATATAAACAGTGAATAACCATTTAATCGACTAATATTTTCATTTGGCGTATATTTTTTTCACAGCAGAGCCGCGGAGGGGCAGAGAATGCGCAGAGAAAACCCACCGCGCCTTTGCGCCTCCGCGAGCAGTCCCTCATGAGTGGTCAATGGTGAATAGCCAATCAGGCGATTTTAAATGACAACCTATCTGCCGGCTGGCCAGGTTACAAATTCTCCACCGGGCTTCCTGGCCATTTATTATATTGAGAAGCTTAATTTTCAGGTATTGCTCTACTCCCTGGTCAAAATATTCGTCCGGCTGGCTTTACAGGTCTTCTGCACAAAAACCACGGTAACGGGTAAGCGGTCGCTGGCGACTGCCGGTCCCCTGCTGCTGGTGGCCAACCACCCCAATTCTTTCCTGGATGCCATCATCATCGGCGCCCAGTTTCACAGGCCGGTCCATTTCCTGACCAGGGGCGATGCATTTCATAAAACCTGGCACAAGATCCTGCTCCACCTGCTCAATATGATACCCGTATATCGTCTGACTGAGGGAAAAGAGAACCTGCACCTGAACGAAGAGGCTTTTCGACGCAGCACAGAGATATTGGCAGCAGGTGGTATCGTCCTGATCTTCATAGAGGGCATCTGCGTGAACAAACAGGAACTGCAGCCCTTTAAAAAAGGAGCGGCCCGCATAAGCTGGAACAACCGTAACCTTCCTCAATTTTCAGTGCTGCCAGTGGGTATCGGATATGATTCTTTTGTTTCTTTTGGCAAAGAAGTATTGATACAGGCGGGCGATCCCCTCTCGCCGGATCGTCTATTTCCCTTTCCCGACGAAGCCCGCAACCTGCAGTATTTTAATGGACTGATGTTAGAAGAGCTGCTTCCCAGAATAGAAATACCGGCTGCAACACGAGATATTTCGGTTTTACAGGCGGTCCTTTCTTATTTTGCCGCCGTGCCGGGATGGCTCATACACGCACCATTGTATTATCCACTGAAATACCTGGTCCGAAAAAAAACGACCAGAACTGTTTTTTATGATTCGGTGTTGTTCTGTTCCCTGTTACTGCTCTATCCTGTCTACCTGCTTTTGCTGTGTTTGCTTAGCCTGCAACTAGGCGCGAGTCCTTCGTCTGCATGGCTGTTTTTTCTGCTCGCGCCTTTTGCTGCCTATATCACGGTCCGGTCATCCAGGAATTTTTCTGTTAAGCGCGCCGAACCGGTCGTTTTATGAGCAACGGTTACCTTACCTTCATACTAGGTATCAATCATAAAAATATGTCTCAGACCAAAACACTCGGCAAACGAAAAAGGATCGCCCTGGTGGCGCACGACCATAAAAAAGCAGATCTGCTGGAATGGGCCAAACACAATAGCATAGAACTGGCCAAACACGAACTGTTTGCTACGGGCACCACCGGTCGTTTACTGGAAGAAACGCTCGACAGACCCGTTAAAAAATTATTGAGCGGTCCGCTCGGCGGCGACCAACAGATCGGCGCCATGATTGCCGGCGGTGAAATTGATATGATGTTCTTTTTCTTTGATCCCATGGAGGCGCAACCGCACGACAGCGATGTAAAAGCCCTGCTGCGCTTATGTGTGGCCTGGAATATACCCATGGCCTGCGACCGAGCTACGGCGGATTTTGTCATGACATCACCATTCATGCACGAGGAATACAAATGTACATTACCCGATTACGGAGGCTACTTAAACCGCAAGATCTGAAATGACAATGGTGATACTGCGTCCCTGGCAAAAACAGGACGCACAGGAACTGGCATCGGTGGCCGATAACCGGCAGATCTGGAACCAGGTGAGGGATGCGTTGCCCAGTCCGTATACCGTGATGGATGCGCTGCAATGGATCGCACATGTGAATAGGCAGAAACCCGTACTCAATTTCGCCATTGTGTATAATGGAAAAATCGCAGGCAGTATCGGAGCCACGCTGCAGACAGATATTGCGCGCCGCAATATAGAGATCGGGTATTTTGTGGGACAACCTTACTGGGGAAAAGGTATTGCCACCGAAGCGGTGAAACAACTGGTACAGTTCATCTGTGCGCAAACAGATATGGTTCGTGTAGAAGCGCATGTATTTGCATCGAATAAAGCCTCCATGAAAGTGTTGCAGAAAAACGGTTTTCACCTGGAAGCCATACACCGCAAAGCTTCGTTCAAGAACAACGAACTGGTGGATGATCATCTCTGGGTAAGATTCACTTCCTAAAACAACTGTTATGAAAAAAATTGTCTTCGCCTTGCTGTTATTGAGCACCACATCGGGTTTTGCCCAGGACAGCCTTACCAAAAATGACCTTCCTGCTGCATCTCGCCTGATCGATATCAATTTTACACAGCAGGAGATCGACAGTATGTATGATGGTGTTAAGGAGAATATGCTGCTATACCGCCTCATGCATAACAAAACATTGAACAATTCTGTGCCCATGAGTTTGTGGCAAAGCCCGGTGTTACCGGGCATGCAGTTCAACGAAAAACAGGAAAAACAACACTGGAAGATACCCGCTAAAGTAAAACTGCCGGAAAACAGGAGTGAGCTGGCATTCTACAATATCCTGCAACTGGCATCGCTGATCAAGAACAAACAGATCAGTTCGGTGGAGCTCACGAAGTTTTTCATTGACCGTATCCGCCAATACGGGGATACGCTGCAATGCGTCATCACGGTCACTGAAGAGATCGCTATGCAGCAGGCGCAGCGCGCCGATGAGGAGATCGCCGCAGGAAAATACCGAGGACCCCTACATGGTATTCCTTATGGATTGAAAGACCTGTTTGCAGTAAAAGGTACCCGTACCACCTGGGGTGCCGCGCCTTACCGCAACCAGGTGATAGAACAGGATGCATTTGTATATACACGATTACAGAATGCCGGTGCGGTACTGGTGGCCAAATTCACCCTGGGTGCACTGGCCATGGGTGATTACTGGTATGGCGGAAGGACCAAAAACCCCTGGAACCTCCAAACAGGTTCATCGGGCTCCTCTGCGGGTTCGGCTTCTGCAACCGTGGCCGGACTGGTACCCTTTGCTATCGGCACCGAAACCTGGGGTTCCATCGTATCGCCTTCTTCCACCTGTGGGGCAACCGGATTGCGGCCCACGTTCGGCAGGATCAGTCGCAGCGGTGCCATGACCCTGAGCTGGAGCCTGGATAAAGTGGGTCCTATCTGCAGAAGCGCCGAAGATGCGGCTGTTGTTTTCAACTATATACATGGCACGGATGGATTAGACCAAAGCGCTGTTACTAAACCCTTCAACTACGATGCAAAGGCAGACATCAAAAAGATGCGCGTGGGGTATGCCAAAAATTATTACGACCGCATCACCGATACCGCCCGAAGCGAATGGAAAGTGCTGGAGACCTACAAACAAATGGGCGTGGAACTGGTGCCGGTGAACTTTCCGGACAGTGGTCAGTATCATTATGCCATCATGGACATCGTGATCGGTGCTGAATGTGCCGCAGCTTTTGATGATTTTACGCGCACCAATCTCGACGACGAAATGACGCGCCAGGGTAAAAACGACTGGCCCAACAGTTTCCGTACATCGCGTTTTGTACCTGCGGTGGAATATATCAATGCCAACCGACATCGTTACCTGCTCATGCAACTGGTGAACGAAACCATGAAAAAGGTAGATGTACTGATCTGCCCTACCCGCGGCAGCGGTAACCAGGGCGCCATCACCAATCTCACCGGACACCCGGTTGTTTGTATGCCCACCGGTTTCGACAAACGCAGTAACCTGCCCACCAGCATCACCCTGATCGGAAAATTATACGACGAAGCCACGATACTATCCGCCGCCAAAGCCTACCAGGATGCCACCCAATGGGACGAAATGCACCCACCGATGTTTCGGTGATCTGCAGCGCGTTGGCATATTGGCGCATTAGCGTGTTGGCTGGTCAGTGGTTTGTGATCTTGACGCGTTGGCAGAACGCTGCTTCCCCACTCCCCACTCACCACTGCCGACTCACGACGCAGCTCTTTGGCAGGGAGGGATCCGGTGAATGGGAAGACGCTCAACCATCACCAGCGTAATTAGCACATTACCACATTAGCCAATCAACTCATTCGCTCAATTCCGTAAATTGCTACATCAACGAACCCCAACCCCATACCATGAGAAGAGTTATTGTTTGCGGCGTCATTGCCGCACTGGCTTTTAGCGGCCCGTTATCGGCGCAAAAGACCATTACCGGATTCACTGAGAGATCGGCTGTTGAACAGAAACAGCTGGAACAGAAATTTGATGCGCAACTGAGCGCCGCAAGAGTGGGCCAGGCCATCAAAGACCTGTCGGCCGTGCCACACCATGTGGGCTCTGCAGGCGGAAAAGCGGTGGCAGAGAATATCCTGAACAAGTTCAAAACCTATGGATGGGATGCCAAACTGGAAACCTACCAGGTATTGTTTCCCACACCTAAGACAAGAGTGCTGGAAATGGTATCACCTACCGTATACAAAGCATTGCTGAAAGAACCCGCGTTAAAAGAAGATGCCACATCTGACCAGGCGGACCAACTGCCCACTTACAATGCATGGAGTGCGGATGGCGATGTTACCGGTGAGCTGGTATTTGTGAACTATGGATTACCACAGGACTATGAAGTGCTGGAGAGCCTGGGCATTGATGTGAAAGGAAAGATCGTGATCGCCAAATATGGCCGCAGCTGGCGCGGTATCAAACCTAAGGTGGCGCAGGAGCATGGAGCTATCGGTTGCATCATTTATTCAGATCCCAAAGACGATGGTTATTACCAGGGTGAAGTATATCCAAAAGGCGCATTCAAGAATGAATATGGTGTGCAGCGTGGGTCCATCATGGATATGGTGATCTATCCCGGTGATCCTTTGACACCCAATATCGGCGCTACCGAAAACGCCAAAAGACTGAACCGCCTCGAAGCACCCAACCTGCTGAAGATACCGGTATTACCCATCAGCTACCACGATGCCAAACCTTTACTGGAAGCGCTGGAAGGACCTGTGGCCCCGGCAGACTGGAGGGGCGCATTGCCATTTACTTACCATGTGGGTCCAGGTAAGGCTAAAGTGCATTTGAAAGTAGATTTCGACTGGAAATTACAACCCGCGTATAATGTCATCGCAAAGATCACGGGTTCACAATATCCTGATCAGTGGGTCATCCGGGGTAACCACCACGATGCCTGGGTAAATGGCGCCAACGACCCCATCAGCGGAGCCGCTGCCTTACTGGAAGAAGCACAGGCCATCGGCCAGCTGGTAAAAAGCGGCTGGAAACCCAAACGAACACTGGTCTATTGCGCCTGGGATGCAGAGGAACCCGGACTGCTCGGCTCCACCGAATGGGTGGAAGACCATATCAGCGAACTGCAACAGAAGACTGTGGTATACATTAACTCAGACGGCAATGGCCGCGGGTTCCTGGGTGTGGAAGGATCACATGCGCTGGAGACACTGGTCACTGAGATCAGTAAGGATGTCACCGACCCGCAGACAAATGTTTCTGTATTCGAACGCGTAAAGGCCAATAACGCCGTGAATGCTGCTACCGCCAAGGCCAAAAAAGAAGCATTGGCGAAACCCAGCTTCAAAGTGAATGCCATGGGTTCTGGCTCCGACTATTCCTCCTTCATCCAGCACGCCGGCATTCCTTCCCTGAATATTGGCTATGGCGGGGAGGATGATGGCGGTGAATACCATTCCATCTATGATTCATACGATGACTACAGCCGTTTCAAAGACCCTGGTTTTGTATACGGTGTGGCACTAGCCAAAACAGCCGGACGCGCAGCATTGCGTATGGCCAATGCCGAACTGCTGCCTTTTGATTTCAGGAGCCTGCACAAGACCGTGAGCGATTATGTGAAAGACCTGCTGAACCAGACAGAACAAATGCGCGAAAACACAGCCGCAGAAAATGAGCTGATCCGTGCCAACGGGTATGCACTGGCCAACGATCCCACCGAGAAAAAGAAACTGCCCCAGGCAAAAACCGAAGTGCCATACCTCGATTTCTCTCCCATGCTGAACGCTTTGACCGACCTGGAAAAGAGCACCGAGCAGCTGGCAGGCGCCTGGAGCAAAACGGTGAACAACAATGGCAATACCGCAGCCTTCAACAAAGCCCTGTACCAAGCTGAGCAGCAATTGCTTACCACCAATGGTTTGCCACGCAGAAGCTGGTACAAACACACATTGTATGCGCCGGGTTTTTATACCGGTTATGGCGTAAAGACCATCCCGGGTGTACGTGAAGCCATTGAACAGCGCAACTGGAAAGAAGCACAGGAACAGATAACCGTGGTGGCCGCATCCCTGCAAAAACTTTCTGCTTACCTGCAGCAGATCGCACAGTAATTTTGCGTGCAGAAGCGCCCAATATGAAACAAAGACGATTTTTAGTATACCTGGTAGCAGCTATGGCTGCTACCAGTGTTTTTGCGCAGGCCCCAAAACTTAAAAGAGCTTTTTCCATCAGTGCTTTGCGACTGATCGGCGAAAAAGAGATCCCGCATAATCTTTCTTACCAGGGGACTACAGTGGGTGGACTTTCCTCCATCGACTACGACAGTAAAAGCGACTTGTATTACCTGATCTGCGATGACCGTTCCGCCATTAACCCCGCACGTTATTACACGGCAAAGATCTTCTTCACGGAAAAGGGCGTCGACTCTGTGGTCCTGCTGGGTGTGACCACCCTGTTGCAGCCCAATGGCAAGGCCTATCCCAATGTCAAAGAAGATCCTGCGCATACACCCGACCCCGAAGCCATGCGTTACGATCCGCGGCGGAAACGTTTTGCCTGGAGCAGTGAGGGTGAAAGGATCGTTCGGGGAAAAGATACGGTACTGCAGAACCCGTCCATCCATCTCATATCACCGGCAGGTAAGTTCATCGACAGTTTTCCCCTGCCCGCGAACCTTCGTATGCAGGCAATAGAAAAAGGACCCAGGCAAAACGGTGTGCTGGAAGGCATGAGCTTCACCCGTAATTATCGCAGTCTCTTGGTGAATGTAGAGGAACCTTTGTACGAGGATGGTCCGCGGGCGGATCTGTCCAACAACCAGCCCTGGATCCGCATCTATCGATTTGATGTGGCCAGCAAAAAAAATACGGCGCAGTATGCATACAAGTTGGATCCCGTTGCCTATCCTACCACACCAGCCGGTGCATTTATGGTGAATGGGGTGCCGGATATACTAGTGCTGGATGACAGGCAACTGATCGTGATGGAACGTTCTTTTTCTACAGGCAGGTGGCCCTGCACCATCAAACTCTACCTG
The DNA here is from genome assembly GCA_016183765.1 of Bacteroidota bacterium. Taxonomy (GTDB): domain Bacteria; phylum Bacteroidota; class Bacteroidia; order Chitinophagales; family Chitinophagaceae; genus Sediminibacterium. The sequence continues at coordinate 302,991 of JACPEA010000011.1, read as the reverse complement.
ACCGATCTGGCAACCGCCGGCGATGTGCGAAACAATGTCTCACTCCGCAACAATCCACCCACAAAACCTCTCAGCAAAAAACTCCTGCTGAACATGGACGCGCTGGGTATCTATGTAGACAATGTGGAAGGCATGACACTCGGTCCCACCCTCCCCAACGGCCACAGAACATTGGTGTTGGTGTCTGATAACAATTTCAATCTTGCAGAGAAAACCCAGATGTTTGTATTCGAAATCATCCCATGAGCCATCAAACCCCATCATCTCTGCGCAACCTCTCCGCTCTCCCTGCCTCCGCGGTGAAAAAAAGCTCGCTCTGCAACCTGCTTGTTTTTCTCTCGCTGCTTGTTTTCCTTTCCGCCTGTCAACAAAAACAAGACCCCAACAGACCCCGCATAGAGATACAGACATCAAAAGGGGATATTCTGATAGAACTCTACCCGCAGCGGGCGCCCAAAACAGTGGCGGCATTTTTATCTTATGTGGATTCGGGTTATTACTACAACAGCAATTTTTACCGTGCCCTCACCATGGACAACCAGCCCTCCAATGCACCTAAAACGGAGCTGATACAGGGAGGCATCTGGAAAACCAATAACAAACTGGCCGTACGTATACCGGGTATCCCACATGAAAGCACCGAGCAAACGAAACTCCTGCATGATGAAGGCGTACTCTCACTTGCCCGGGCAGAACCCGGAACAGCAGGAACCGAATTCTTCATCTGCCTGAGTAAACAACCCGGGCTGGATTATGGGGGCGAAAATGTGCCCGATAAACAGGGTTATGCCACATTCGGAAAAGTGGTGAAGGGTATGTCGGTAGTAAGAAAGATCTCCCGCCAAAACGAGAACGACCAGTATTTCTCACCCCCCGTGGCCATCTACAATATTGTTAGGAAATAACGTGATGTGTTATTAGAAAACGACCAACGCAGGATGACCGATGAAAACTTACTAATCAGTCCCTGTGGACGTCCCGCAATGCGGGATTTGGGTTCGGTATCGAGCGAAGCGTAGATAGATCAGATCATGCGAAGCAGATCTGATCAGAGGCCAAAGCAGTCCGGGAACAGGGACGGGGCCCAGCGGCCCTGAGCGACACGAACCCAAACCATCAGCATGATCGCAAAGACGCAAAGGCTTAGCCAGTACTCTCTGCACCCAGGGTGGAACATCAAGGCTTTCACAAATATTTATCTGACAGGTTTTCAGTCCGGCACACACATTGAACAGGTACTATTATCTGTTAATCCCTAAAGCAATGGATATGAAAACGATGCGATGGATAACAGGCGTCCTGGTGAGCGTAGTACTGCTAACTGCCTGTGGTAGCGTTGCCCATGTACAAAAAGACAATAATGTAGATATCTCCCGTTACAAGACCTATGCATGGGTGGCGGGAACCCAGAAAGACAGTGTGACAGAAAAACCCAGGATAACCGATCTCTCGAACCAGAAGATCCGGGAAAGCATAGATCGAAACCTGCAGTTGAATGGCTGGACACTTTCGAAAAGCCAGCCCGATGTATTGCTGGTATTCGATGTGGATATCCAGCGTGAAACCCGTTTGGTGAACGATCCGATATATTCTTATCCTACCACCCGCTGGTTCTTCAGTCCCTATTCCCGTCGGTATGTGCCGGTGTATTATCCTTCGCAGTTCATCGGGTATGACCGGCGGAGAGAGACCTACCGAGAGGGAACACTGACCATTACGGTAATGGATGCCAAAACGGAAAAGACCATCTGGCAGGGCTGGACCGTTTCAGAAGTGGATGGTCGCCGTTTATCGGATCACCAGATAGAAGACAATGTAAAAGCGATCCTGAAAAAACTGAAATAAGGGGCTCCCCCTTTTTGTTTCCTATAGTCCGGAGGCCGCCCAAGTTGGGTGGCCTCTGTGTTTTACAGACCATTTAGAAACCGAAGTTCTGAAACAGCGAAACCCGTAACACACTGGTATTGGTGTAAGCGGTGCCGGCACTGTTCTCCTTGAAAATATTGGTGACGCCAAATACAAGGTTATCGTGCCGGTTAACGGCATAACTGAACCCAAGAAACAGGCGGTCCTGGTCAAAGAGATGGTTCTGCCCGCCGGGCGAATGGTAGAGGTAAATCTCGTTGCCTACGGCAAGCGCCAGACCATGTGGTACAAAACCTTTTTTGTTCAGCGACAGCTGGTAAAAAATATTGTACCGGAATTTATGAGTAAGGGAGTAACTATCAGATGCTGTATGGCTGTCAATGGTACTGTTCTTGAACTTTTGTTCGGCACGGATCCATTGCATCAGTTTGGTTCTTTGTTTTGTGTGGTACCATTGGTATTGCTCCCAGCCAAAATGTTCCTGCAAGGAAACATGGGCATGGTTTTCACCCGGGAAAAAATCGGTAAAACCATATCCTGCGGTGAACTTGTTGGACTTGTTATTATAGTAAATAGCAGCCAAACGAAAACCGGCCTGCGAAAAGCCATTGAAAAAATGATCGGCCGAGTGGATCTCTACATCAGCCCAGAGACCAAAATGTTTGTTGAAACGAAACTGCGAGAACCAGCCAGCCCAGGCCTGCTGTTCGTAACGGACAGGTTTGGATTGTGCGTGGGCAAAAAAAGCCGTACACGACAGGATAAAAATAAGAAACAGTTTTCTAAGCAGCATGCAGTTCTGGGGTGGCAACCAAAAAGGGAAGATACTGAATAAAAGATCACGTTTCTGTGCACAATAATTATAGTGTAATTTTAATATATCATCAGCCAAAACAGAGACCAACCGCCGGGGAACGATGCTGCCAACGAAGAACCATAGGAGCCACCACAGAAAAAACAGCTGGAAAAAACTGTTGCGTATCCTGGGGCCCGGCCTGGTTACCGGGGCCAGCGATGATGATCCTTCCGGCATTGCCACGTATTCACAGGCCGGTGCACAATTCGGTTATGCTACTTTGTGGACGGCCATGATCACTTTCCCTTTGATGGCGGCCATACAGGAAATGTGCGCACGTATCGGCATCGTTACCTCCAAGGGACTGACCGTCACCCTCCGGAACCATTATCCCAAACCGGTATTGTACCTGATGCTGCTGTTCGGTTTTCCGGCCATCACCCTGAATATTGGCTCCGATATACAAAGCATGGGCGCTGTGGCGCATATGTTGTACCCGGGTTTACCAGAATGGTTGTATTGCGTGGTGGTAACCACATTGCTCATGTATGTGATCATCCGTTACTCTTACCGCAAAATTGCACGTATTTTAAAATGGTTATGTGTTTCCCTGTTGCTGTACATACTGGTGCCGTTCATGGTAGAACAGAACTGGGGCGATGTGTTGAAAAGTACGTTTGTGCCCACCATCTATTTCAATAAAGAGTTCCTGGCCATACTGGTGGGTATTCTGGGTACCACCATTTCGCCTTATCTCTTTTTCTGGCAGGCCACGATGGAAGCGGAAGACATTGCGCATAAGAGAAGAAAAGTGGTGGTAGACAAACACGTTCTCGATAACATGCTATTTGATGTGAACACAGGCATGGCATTCTCCAATATCGTCATGTTCTTTATCATACTCACCGCCGGAGCGGTGTTGTTCAGGGGAGGTATACACCAGATAGACACGGTAGACCAGGCCGCCAAAGCCCTGGAGCCACTGGCGGGCAAACTCACGTATCTTATTTTCACCATCGGCGTCATCGGCACAGGTTTCCTGGCCATACCGGTGCTGGCGGGTTCGCAATCCTATATGCTGGCTGAGACCTTTGGTTGGAAAGCCGGACTCGATAAACATTTTTCGCAGGCCAAAGGGTTCTATGGCTCCATCGTGCTCTCACTGCTGGTGGGCCTCTCGCTGAACTTCGTTGGCATCACGCCCATACAGGCACTGATCTATACCGCCATCCTATACGGATTGACCGCACCGGTGCTCATCGCCATCATCCTGCACATCGGCAATAACAAAGCCATCATGGGCGAGCACACCAATTCCAGGTTGTCCAATACGCTGGGTTTCCTTACCCTGATCGTAATGACAGTGGCGGCGGTGGGCTTGTTGTATTTCTACTTTTCCTGAACAGGCGGTGAACACGGGATCTCATTGTTTGAAAATCGTAGTTTTTTCTTTGAAGTTCATTAGAGCGTGGCTAACAAGCGCTGTTCTTTTGTATCCTGAAAAAATGTCTATTGAATATGGCCTTCAGGAGAGTGTTTGTATCGATCAGTTCACTGCTGCTATTGGTGACGTTCTCCTTTTCACAGCAAACGGATAGCACCAAGACCGCAGCTCATTTTTCGGGTTCTGTATTGGTGACCAACAATGGTATTTCGCTGATACCTACTTTTTCGTTGGGCAAACCTGCCACCATCATCAACCTGTCAATGGGCAGGGGCAGGCTTAGTTTTGAACCCGAACTGCGGTTCTCACTGGAAGCAAGACCCTGGAGTTTTCTTTTCTGGTGGCGCTACAAACTGCTGCAGGGCAAACGCTTTACCGTGAACCTGGGTATGCATCCGGCACTTAATTTCAGGACCAGTACCCTGCTGGTCAATGGTATCAAAACTGAAAACACCGTGGCCAGGCGTTACCTGGCTGCAGAGCTGAATCCCGGTTACCAGCTTACCCGGCAGATCCGTGTGGGTGCTTATTACCTGTATTCGCGCGGACTGGATGAGGGCACTACCCGTGTAACGCATTTTGTTACGGTCAACACCAGTTTTTCCAATATTCCCCTGCCGGCCAAACTGCAGCTGCGTTTTACGCCACAGTTGTATTATTTACAGACCGATGCGGAAGGCGGTTATTTTATCAGCTCCGCTTTTCAGCTGAACAGGAAGGATTGGCCGGTATCGCTGGGTGCCCTCCTGAATAAAAGACTGCAAAGCAATATCACGGGCAGCAAGGACCTGGTCTGGAACCTGAGCCTCTCTTATGCATTCGCCAAAAAATACCTGCAACAATAAACGAACTGCAGTAATTTGTATACAATGAACCAAGTGGAAACGATAGAGGAGTTTTACCGCCGCAAGTTCGACTGGCTGCCGGATAATATCCGCAACGAGCTCGGCCACTTCAACGTGTTCAAACTGGAGCCGCTGGTAGAGGGCAAACCCACCACCATTCCTTACAAACGCCGCGACTACTACAAGATCATGCTGGTGATCGGCAACAGTAAAGTGCATTATGCCGATAAAGTGGTGGAAGTGCAGAAACAGGCGCTCTCTTTCTCCAATCCGCAGATACCGTATAAATGGGAACACCTGGACAGGATCCGCAGCGGTGTCTATTGTATTTTCAACCAGCATTTTTTTCACCAGTTTGGTAATCTGAACCAGTACACGTTATTTCAGCCGGGCGGCACGCATATATTCGAGTTAACAGATGAGCAGCTGAACCAGGTAACCGTATTTTACCAGCGCATCTTTGAAGAGATCAATTCAGAATATGTACACAAGTACGATGTGCTGCGTACGATCGTACTGGAGCTGATCCATTTTGCGCTGAAGATGCAGCCATCGGAGAAGCTGGACAAACAGCCCATCAACGCCTCGCAAAGGATCGCCACGCTGTTCCTCGAATTGCTGGAGCGGCAGTTTCCCATAGATGATAATCACAAACAGGTGAATCTGCGCAGTGCCTCCGATTATGCCGGGCAGTTGCATGTACATGTGAACCACCTGAACAGGGCCGTTAAAGAGATCACCCAGAAGACCACCACGCAGCTGATCGCAGAGCGGGTATTGCAGGAAGCCAAGATCCTGCTCAAACACAGCAACTGGAGCGTTGCCGAGATCGCCTATGCGTTGGGTTTTACAGAAGCCACGCACTTCAATAATTTCTTCAAGAAACATGCGGCAATGAGTCCGCTTCAGTTCAGGAAGGTTTGATATTTGTAAGGATCTGTTTGAATCGGGTTGGTTATCACAATGGAACCTGCTTAATTTTGAATAGCAGATAAAAAACAGACACCATGAATAAAACAATGCCTGCCCGCCAATTGGGCAAAAGCGGTCTGACCGTATCCTCCATCGGACTGGGTTGTATGGGAATGAGTTTTGGTTATGGCGTTCCCGCCGATAAGAACGAAATGATCGGCCTGATCCGCAAAGCGGTGGAACAGGGCGTCAATTTTTTTGATACGGCCGAAGTGTATGGTCCCTTCACCAATGAAGAACTGGTGGGCGAAGCGCTGGCGCCTTTCCGCAACGAAGTGGTGATCGCCACCAAATTCGGTTTTAAGGCATCGCCCACAGACAGCACGCGCTGGTCGCTGCTCGACAGCAGACCGGAGCATATCAAAGCTGTGGCAGAAGCATCACTGAAAAGACTGAAGACAGAAGCCATCGACCTGTTTTACCAGCACCGCGTAGACCCCGAAGTGCCTATTGAAGAGGTGGCCGGTGCCGTGCAGGACCTGATACGTGAAGGTAAAGTGAAACATTTCGGCCTCTCAGAAGCCGGTGCGGCCACCATACGTCGCGCGCATGCGGTGCAGCCAGTAGCCGCATTACAAAGCGAATACTCTTTGTGGACGCGAAACCCCGAAGCAGAGATCCTTCCCACACTGGAAGAACTGGGTATCGGATTTGTGCCGTTCAGTCCGCTGGGCAAAGGATTCCTTACCGGAGCCATGAACGCCAATACTGAATTCGACAGCGCCGATTTCCGAAAGATCCTGCCAAGGTTCACGCCGGAAGCGCTGAAGGCCAACCAGTCTTTAGTAGACCTGCTGACAAAAGCGGCTGCTGAAAAAAATGCCACACCTGCGCAGATAGCGCTGGCCTGGCTGCTGGCACAGAAACCCTGGATCGTTCCCATACCCGGAACCACCAAACAACACCGCCTCACCGAGAACAATGCCGCCGCATTCATAGAACTCAGCGCTGATGAACTGCGCAGGATCAGTGAGGCTGCCAACAGCATCGAGATCATGGGTGCACGCTATCCGGAGCATATTGAAAGGATGACGGGGAGATAGTTGTTACCGTTATTACTGACGAAGCTGGCTTAGCGGTAAGTTGTTGGATGTGCAGGAAATCGCACCTGGCACTAAAGTGCCGACTGCTTTTATTTGGGAATAGCAGGTTATCCACGCGTTAAAACGCGCGGCAAGTTAAAACGAACGGCGACACAAACCACAGAACGAGCCGGCCTACCCGAAAACGTATCCTTACAATGGATCTTTTATTGACCTGCCATGAAGCACGGGAGAAAACTTCTTTCGTCTGTCTCCGGTAGTGCTGGCTTATGGGTATTCCTCCGTCCATTTACAAGAAGTATTGTATTCCGGATCGTCACTTTGGAAAAGATCCCAAAGGGTTCTCCTGATAAACATCGTTCTGGGGTATGGTTTTTGTGAAACCGCTACTTAGAATTGGATTACCAAATCATTATTTTACTGTGAACGCAAAATGAAGAATTCGTTAACAAGCGTCTTGTTGGCATTTACATAAAACGGTTGGTCGAATATTGCACTTCAAAATTGCTTATGAACAGCCCCCGTAAACGTTCGTTCCCCGTCGTTACTGTTTTATTTTTTTTATTACTGATCAGCGGTAATAGCTTTTCTCAGGCTGCCGGGCCCAGTAAAGACTACCAGCTCATCGCCGGAAAGAATTATGTGCAGAGCAAGAATTATTACCTGCTCACCCTGTTCGAATCATTGGCTCCTGTAAGGAATTTGCTGAAAAAGGATGTTGTCCTCAACGCCATTACCAGGCAAAAAGCAGATTCTATCAAAAATGCGCTGAAGTATTGCAACCGCGATGCTTTTTGTTATACTTCCCGCCTCAAGTTCAGCCAGGAAGAGATCCGTTCTGTAAGTAACAGGCTTGCTGAATTATACCAACCGGGCAATGAACTGGACCGGCTGGTGAAACAACACCTGATCCCTTCGGGCTGTTATATCTTGTTCCAGCACCTGTCTGCAAAAGAGATGCTGGTGAAAGCATGGGAGCAGGATGCCATGGGGATCAATTTCTGCATTGGTGTGTATGGCGAGGGAAAAAAAGCCAATTACCCGCTTATCGATTCCATCAGTTTTGCCACACGTAATCCAAGAGATACCAATACCTACCACCCTGGTTATACGAGCCTTCTCTATAACACCACTTCATTGCTTTCCATTCAGGTAAGCGATACCTCCTTGTTTTACCAGGCGCCCATGATGGCGGCGCTGCAGTTCCTTGAGATCAACGAAAGAGACCAGGCTGCCGATTTTGAGCCGATGGCTGCGGGTGAGAACAAGGCGGCAGTGAACAAGATCAAGACCATTCATTGGGACAATTATAAATACTCGGTCATACTGGTTCCCGGTGCCGGCCCGGACGACCCCAAAATGCCATTAAGTGCGGAAGGGATGCTGCGCTGTCGTCTTGCTGCACTGCAGTATCAGAAAGGCCTGGCCCCATTCATCATGGTATCGGGTGGTAAAGTGCACCCCTACAAGACCAGGTACTGCGAAGCGACCGAGATGAAACAGTTCCTGATTGACAAGCTGGGCGTTCCTGCATCGGCCATCATCATCGACCCGCATGCCAGGCATACCACAACCAATATGCGCAACGCGGCCCGTCTGATGTTCCGTTATGGAATACCGTTCAACAAACCAGGTATCACCTGTACCACGCGTGGCCAAAGTTCCATGATCGGTACCACACTGATAGAACGTTGCCGCAAAGAGCTGGATATGGCGCCTTATAGAAATGGCAAACGACTCAGTGAGACAGAGATCGAATTCTTTGCGCTGATCGAAGCATTGCATATCGATCCTACTGAACCGATGGATCCTTAAAATAATGTGATGACCAACCAAAAAAGATTTTGGCTTTTCCTAATGCCGGCTGCACTGCTTTCGTTTGCCTTCCTGCAACAGCAAAAGGGAATGGAGATAACAAAAAGCCAATCCATCGACTCCCTGGGTGCCTGCCAGGGGGTTTCCTATCAGAACGGAAGGATATTCCTGTATGGCGACCGCGAGATCGGTGTGATCAGGGAGTATAAGGAGTCGGGGGACAGCCTGCAATACCTGAACAACGAGATCAGGCTGACCATTGCCGGTCAGGATCTGATCAATCACCCTACCGGTATGGCTGTGCAGGGTAACCTGCCGGTCTTCATCGGTAACAGCGTACGGCTTAATGCGGAAGGCAGTTTATGGAAAGCAGTGATCTACCAGGTGAACTGGGAGGGCTTGCAGCAAACGCGTACGCTGGATGGCAACCTGGTCAGTACGATCGATGATGATACCTGTATCCAGGGAACAAGACCTGAATATGTGCAGTATCAGGATAAATGGTATGTGGCCACGGCAGATTATGGCGGAAAGGCAAATGAAGTGAGACTGTATGATCCGGTAGCACTGGCCAAAGCCAAAAAGACAAGTGAAAAAGGGGTGCTGGTCAAAAAGTTCAGCTGTTCACCCTGGGTGCAGAACCTGTTATGGATACCGGAGAAAAAACAGCTGGTACTGATCCAGAATCAGGTAGAAGGAAGAAAGTGGCGCTTTACGTATGTGGACCTCGACAGGTCCATCGCATCCGGTAAGGAAGTAGTGCTGCGCGTGGTAGATATCGATGAAAGGGCGGATGAACTTGAAGGATTCGCATTTACAGGATCGCTCAATAATGGCATCGGGGTTTCTTCATCGCGGAGGAACAATGTGAATAGGATGCAGGTAAACTGGTAAATCAAACAAGCAACTGAAAAAACACACAATGAAAAAGAACGAGAAGATTTTTAAACTGATGACAGTTTTCGCGCTTCAGTTATTCCTGTTTGCGGCAGGTACGGTGCTACAGGCACAGACAACAGGTCAGATAACAGGAACTGTTAGCGACACAAAGAACCAGTTCATGGCTGGTGTCACCGTACAGGTAAAAGGAACCAGTAAGGTTACAGCCAGCAATAATGCGGGCAGTTATTCAATAACAGCCATAAAGGGAAACGTGTTGGTGTTCTCCTATACCGGTTATCTCACAAAAGAGATCACCGTGGGTGACAATACAACGGTAAACCTTTCTTTGCAGGAAGACGTGAATACGCTGGAAGAAGTGGTAGCGGTGGGTTACCAGCGTTTACGGAAGTCTGATATCACCGGAACCATCGCCAGCGTGAAAGCAAAGGAGATGAACCTTTCCGTACCTACGCTTGGACAGGCCCTGGTGGGTAAAGTGGCAGGTGTGCAGATCTCCCAGGTGAGTGGTGCACCTTATTCCGGCACCAAGATCCGGGTGCGCGGTATCGGTTCGGTAAATGCAAGTTCTGAACCTTTGTATGTGATCGATGGCTATGCAATGAGCGGTAATGCCAGCCAGGGACAGGGCAATGGCGGTAATGGTACAGGGGGTTATAACCCTGCGCTGGGCGGTAACGATATCTTTATCAATCCAGGTGATATCGAATCCATCGAGATCCTGAAAGATGCGGCTGCGGCAGCTATCTATGGCTCACGTGCCGCATCAGGTGTAGTGTTGATCACTACCAAGAGGGGTAAACAGGGTACGGGCAAACTGGAATACGATATGCAGATCAGCAGCCAGGGTCTTGCTAAAAAAGTGGACATGCTTAATGCAACACAATTCGTTGACCTGTTTGTAGATGGCAGAAACCTGAATTACAAGGATGTGCTGATCTCAAAAGGCGTTACCTGGAATGATGCATTCTATTCAGATAATAATGCCACACGTATTGTGAAGGCGGGTCAAACGGCAACAGGTTGTTCGGTTTGTATCCTTGCTGATCTGTATGATTTCACTACGCAAACCAAAAAAGCGCCAAAGTATAATACAGACTGGCAGGATGCGCTGTATAGCAAGGTAGCGGTACAGCGTCATAACCTTTCGTTCTCTGGCGGTACCAACAATACACGTTATTTTATCAGCGGTGGGTATCTTGATCAGCCCGGTATCCTTAACAGTACCTTCCAAAGAAGGATCAATTTCCGGGCGAATATCGATGCGGATGTTTCCAGTAAACTGAAATCTTCGGCTAACGTATTTGTTACCAACACAGATGGAAGGGAAGTACAGGAAGGAAGGTTCAACCAGGGTCCTATCCTGGGTGCACTGGTGTATATGCCCATATTCCCGGTATACAATCCCGATGGAACACTGATGACCTCTGATAAAGGTTCGAGCGCACAGACAGATGGTTTCGCTTATTCTTTTCAGGGTATCGAGAACCCGCTGGCGCTGGCACAGCGTGTGAATATCAGGAGAAAGGGTCTGCGTGCCACGTATAATGCAACGGTTGCCTATGAGATCATCAAGAACCTGGTAGCCAAAGCCAATATCGGCGGTAGTACATTCAATGAAAAATATGAGTACTATTATCCCACCAATCTGTCCAGTGGTGTTAACCCTCCTGGTTCACCCCAATCCATTCTGGCGGCGAATGCTTCTGCACAGACACTGAGCACGCAGGATGGCCTTGCCGAGTTCACGCTGGATTATAAAAGAAAGTTCAACAAACACAATGTGGCCCTGCTGGCCGGTTACACAGCACAGGAAACCAAAACAGATGTACTTGCCGTTGCCGCCAAGAACTATACCAACGACCTGGTTCCAGAGATCAGTGCGGGTGGTTCTGTGGCAGGAGATTTTAACCGGCAGGGTAATACCGGAAAGTCTACCACTACCCTGGTATCCTACCTGGGAAGGGTGGTGTACAATTACGACAACCGGTATTTTGTTACGGGTTCATTCCGTGCAGATGCTTCCTCACGTTTTGGACCGGAGAACCGCTGGGGCCGTTTTGGTTCGGTATCTACCGGCTGGACCATTTCCAACGAGCGTTTCTACTCTAACTGGTTAGGAAAAAATTCAACACTCCGTTTACGTGCCAGCTGGGGTCTTACCGGTAACAACAATATTGGTAACTACCGCTACCAGCAGGACCTGTCAGGTTCGGGTGGTGTGGTGGTTGGAAATACCGTATACAACGCAACCTGGGCAGGTGGTACAACAGATGCGAAACTGGGTTGGGAATCCACCGAGCAGTATAATTTCGGACTGGACGCCACATTGTTGTCGAACCGCGTATCCATCATGCTGAACTATTATACCAGTAAGACCAATGACCTTTTATACAATAAGAGCATCTCGGCCATCAGCGGCGCCACTTCAATCCTTACCAACCTGCGTAATTCCAACCTGAGCAACAAAGGTTTTGACCTCCAGGTGGATGCAAGGGTGCTGCAGACAAAGGATTTCAGCCTGAACATCAGCGGTAACATCATGGCCAACCGTAACAAAGTGGTGAGCCTGGGTGGTGCCAGTGAGATACAGACGAATGGTGCGGAAAGAAGTTATATCACACACGTAACACGCGAAGGCGATCCGATCGGTTCGTTCTATGGACTGAAGGTAGCCGGTATGGTAAGGGAAAAAGATATGGCTGGCGTAAATGCAGACCTGGCCGTGTATAAGGCCAATGGCAATAAATTCCCTGCAGGGTATAAGATGCAGGCATTCCCCATCTCTTCTTATTCGACCACACCTTTAAGTCCCGGCGACCTGTATTTTGTAGATAAGAATGGTGATGGCGTCATCAACGATGCGGACAAGGACATCATCGGTACCCCCTACGCGAAATACACTTATGGTTTTGGTCTGAACATGACGTACAAACAGTTTGACTTCAGCGCCTCCTTCAATGGTTCACAGGGTAACCAGGTCATTGACGGGCAGGACTATTATATCCGCAATATGGAAGGTTCGGGTAACCAGTATGCCGTGGTGGATCAGCGATACAGGAGTGAAGCCAATCCGGGCAATGGTAAGGAATACAGGGCATCACGCGGAGGTACGCAAAGTAACAGCACGCGTTTGTCTGATTACTATTTGCAGGATGGATCTTTCTTCCGCTGTACCAATATTACACTGGGCGCCAACCTTTCACAGATCGGTTACCTGAAAAAGGTCGGTATCAACGCGCTTCGGGTGTATGTATCGGTCGACAATGTGTTTACCATCACCAAATACCTGGGTTACAATCCGGAAGTGGATTTCAACAACGGCGCTAACCTGACACCGGGCGTTGATTATGGAAAATATCCGCTCGTGCGTTCTTTCAATGCAGGTATCAAAGTTCAATTCTAACCATCCAATCATGAAACAGATTCGTATGAATAAGATAATCAAGACCGGGATCGCCTGCCTTATGTTTGCAGTGGCTACCGGCTGCAGCAAAACATTCGTGGAGCAGGCAAACCCCAATGCCGTTCCGGTAGATGCTGCCTATAAAACGGAAACAGATATTACTACAGGTGTATACGGTGTGTACCAGGCGTTGCGGAGTTCCAACTGTGTTGGTGAAGGAGCTTCGCTTTGGACAGACGACAGGGCCGATGATATCAACACCACCGATAACCAGTCAAACAATGGTGAACCCTTTCAGTTCACCGCGTTCTCACTGGTACCGAGTAACAGTTATCTCCAGTCGCACTGGTCAGCTTTGTATGTGCCCATAGCCAGGGCAAACCTGATCCTGTCAGTGATCCAGGATATCCCGTTCGCCAATGAAGCTACCCGTGCACAAAATATCGGAGAGCTTAAATTCCTGCGTGCCTTCCTGTATTTCCAGCTCGTAAGGGAGTTCGGGGACGTGCCATTGGTAACGGAGCGACTGACTTCTGCCGATCAGGCCGCGGCACTGACCTTCCGTGCCAAAAAGGAATTGGTATATGACCAGATCGTAAAAGACCTGAAAGATGCGCTGGCCAGTGGTTTACCGGTGGTACACAATGCAGCCAATAAGGGCAGGGTATCCCTGCAGGCGGTCAATGCCACTTTGGGTAAAGTATACCTGACCATGGCCACCACGCTCAGCACTACGCCTTCTGCCGAATACCTTAACCAGGCAAAGACTTACCTGTTGGCCTGTTATAACCAGAAGACCTTCAACAATCTCTCAGATATCCCGTACACCGATGTGTTCGATGTGAACAAGAAAGCGACCAACCCTGAGATCATCTGGCAGATCGTGTACAAACAGGGAGATCCCAACTATTCATCTTCCCTGGCCAGAAGCAACCAGGCAAAGGGCGACGGTAGTTATATCTCTCAATTCCCATCGCAGGGTGCGGGTGCTTTGTTTACCAAAGACCTCTTAAATGAATTTGAAGCTGGTGATGTACGCACGAATTTTTCGATCCGTTTTGTGACGGCCAACAACGGGTATTATATATCCAAGTTCAGGGATAACTCTGCTACGGCGGGTACGCTGGGTTATGGCGGCAACGACTGGATCCTCATACGTTATGCGGATGTGATCCTGAACCTGGCAGAGGTAAGTATGTATCTGAATGAAACGGCCAATGCGGTACTTTACCTGGATATGGTACGTGCCCGTGCATCCCGTCCGTTGTATGCGGTAATGATGACCGATCTGTCGTATGCAACCAAATATCCTACGTTAAAACTGGCCATACTGCATGAACGCAGGATAGAACTGGCTTTTGAACATCATCGCTGGCATGACCTTACCCGTTTTTTCAAACCGGATGAACTGGTCACGTTCTTCAAGTCCAAGAGCCAGGCCAACTATGATAATTCACCTTTGAATAATTTTGCCACCAAGGATTATTATTTCCCGATACCGTATAATGAATTCAAGCTGGACCCGGTGAAGATGTACCAGAACCCTGGTTACTAAGAACAGGCTTAAGCTATTATCCTAATACAGAGACCCGGTGGCCCAGCTGCCGGGTCTTTGTATTTCTGCCTGTGAAAGAATTTCCCGGTACTTGAACGGTTTGTAACCTTTTCGGTATTCATCAACTCTAATCAGTAGTAACCACAAAACCAACAACATGGAAACTACTATCAGGAACCAGTCGCTCACACAGGTATTCAACCTGCTGAAGTTCACATTCGGCATCATTCCCATCGTGGCGGGGGCCGATAAGTTCACGAACCTGCTCACCCATTGGGATCAATACGTGAACCCGGGTATCGCCAGCCTGTTACCGTTTTCCGTTTCGGTGTTCATGATGATCGTGGGGGTCATTGAGATCGCTGCGGGCATCATTGTGCTGAAAAAACCTGAAATTGGGGGATATATCGTGGCCGCCTGGCTCACCGTTATCGCACTGACCCTGCTGCCGGGCCTCAAATATGTGGATGTGGCCGTGCGCGATCTTGTAATGGCGGTAGCCGCATTCTCTATGGCCAGGATAGCTAAAATCATTGCGTAAACCATGGGCCTGTCTGAACAACTTACCGAAACTGAGATCATCAGGCGCATCCTGAACGGGGAGAAAGCGCTCTATGAGATCATCGTCAGGCGCTTCAATCCCTACCTGTATAAAGTGGGCCGATCGTACAATTACCACCACGAAGACACGCAGGACCTGATACAGGAGACCTTTATAGATGCGTACAAACACCTGTCACAGTTCGAAGGACGTTCGGAATTCAGGACCTGGCTCATCCGCATCATGCTGAACAACTGTTACCGGAAAAAAGGCAAAGCCAGTTTTACCAGCGAGATCATGCAGGAACTGAACGACCAGGCCCAACCCCTATTTACCAACGCAGACACCGATACTGAAAAAATGGTTCAAAACCGTGAATTGGGACATATCATCGAGAACGCCCTCGGCAAAATGCCGTATGATTACCGCATGGCATTTTCGCTGCGCGAGATCAGCGGACTGCCCGTGGCAGAAACGGCCAGCCTGTTACAGATCAGCGAAGCCAATGTAAAGGTTCGGGTGAACCGGGCCAAGACGATGCTGCGCCGCGAGATAGAGAAGACCTACTCTGCCAGCGAGCTGTTTGAATTCAACCTGGTGTATTGCGACAGGATCGTAGCACAGGTGATGCAGCAGATAGAAGCGCTTTGAAGGGATACCCGAAAACTCATTCCCTTCTCCGGAGGGTCTACCCAACGGGGGACCCTTCGGTTAGTATCACAAGGTACTCAATGAAAGATCCAGGTCTTCGGAGAAAGAAAACCCATCACCACGCAGTTTGAACCTTTGCAACCTCTTTGCTCACCTGTTCCTCCAGGAACGAAGCAAAAGCCTCATCGGTCATTTTCTCTTTGTGTTGTTTTAGCCCTTTCCAAAGTTTTATAAAGGTCGTTGGCCCGCCGGCGTTGTAGATCTGTTTGCCTGCCACATGGAGCCGGCATTGGAACCATCCGTAGTTCTTCGGGTCCATCTGGTCATATTTTTTTTCAAAGCCGGCCAGGGTAGTGAACTCATAACCGACCGATCCGCCAGCCACCACCATTTCGGGGAAGGTTTCCAGTGCCGGTAAATTGGCGGGTTCCTTTTCGGCTATATAGGTATGCAGCATGATGTTGCAGAACAGTTCCTGCATCCAGAGCCGTTGCATGGTCAAACCTCCCTGCTGGTGAAAAGCATGGCCCAGTTCGTGTAATGCCAGCAGGTCAAAGAAAGCCATCATGCTCAGGTTGCCGTCGGGGGTCCTGTAGGCAGTTTTTACCTTGGCCGCCATATCAGGCGAAAGTTGATCGAGCGGGGGGATAAAACTTTTCCAGAATGCATTGTCCTCAGCGGCAACGAACAACCGTTCCTTGTCCGGGTAATGGGGCATTCCGTACACAGGGAAACTGGCGTATTTTTTCCAGTGTTCCGGGTTCAGGATGAACACACTGACTTTTGGTGTAAAACCCACGAGGCCTTTCACATAGTCGATGGTCTTTTCGCAACGGCCAACAATGATCTTCGCCCGTTCCGCGTTACCGGGACTATAATAGGCTTTGATGGAATACCCGGTCAATTCCTGCAGGTCGGGATAGGATTGTGCTCTTGCATCCGGTAAGGCCAACAGGCAAAGGACCAGGATCAACAGCCACCTGTTTGTTCTCATCATGTAATGGTTTAGGTTCAACGGATAGGTGTCGATACTACCGGCAAAACATACCGGCCGGCAAAGACCAATCTACCCCAAAACCGTCACACCGCCACCGGGAAAAACGCCCTATTTCATGAACTGGTGAAACCAGGGATCCGAAACAACTGATAATCAATCAAAGAATTTTTGGCTTGGTCGTCATACCAAACACAGAGGGTGTGGTCTGAGATGATAGGCACTCTTCGCTTGGTATTACAACCTGCTCAATGGAAGATGCAACTCTTTGGAGAAAGGAACCTATCAGGCAGCGGGGCTGCTGAACCTGGGAATGGAATCTAATGCTGACTTGATCGTGATCTTTCCTTCTTCAATATCAAAGTCGTTTTGCAGGCCCAGTCAGAATTTGGCGGAATTACCAAAATATTTTGAGAACCGTAAAGCGGTATCAGCAGTGATCCTTCGGTTTCCTTTTATGATCGCTGAGATCCTGGGCTGAGGAATACCGGTGTCTTTCGAAAGCCTGTAGGCCGAGATGCCAAGCGGAATAAGAAACTCCTCCTGAAGGATCTCACCGGGATGTATATTTCTAAGTCTTTTCATAATGTAATATTTAATGGTATGTTAATAGAAGAAGTTCCTGGTAAAATAAAAACCCGCCATTAAGGCGGGTAGTGCTAAAGTGATACATAGAAGCATCGCGTCAAGTGTTCACGAGCTTACGGTTTTATTGACGGCTAAATCTATTGCGTACCGGACAAAGTCGTTCAATGTCATGTTTTTTCCGGCGGAAACAAGTGCTGCCTGTCTGTGGAGTTCTGAAGGAATGCGAATATTGAAACTACCCTTGTACATTTTTTCCGGCTCCTTCTTTAACTCTTTACAAGTTTCCAGGTAATCATCGACAGCATCTGTAAAAGCACTCTTCAGTTCTTTTACAGTTGTGCCTTCGAAATTTACTACGTCGTTTATACCAAGGAGCTTACCGAAAAAAACTTCGTCCTCTGCACTAAACTGAACAGTTGCATAATAGCCCTTGTATTGTAAGATATCGTTCATTTTATATTTTTCCTCTTTCTTTGAGAGAAGCTACTACATCTTCTAATTGGTAGCGCTTCATTATTTTTTGGGGATGTGGTTTGTGCAGATCTATGATATGCTTTTCAGCATCAGCAAACTTTCTGCGGGAACCTCCCGTTTTTCCTTTTTTTAATTCTTTATATCCAAAGTGGTTAAGAATTTTCGTTAATTCCTCCCATGTAAAATCCTTCGGAAAGGACAATAACTTTTCTAGGAGTTTTTGAATTTGTGACATTTACCCGGGTTAAAATTGTGAGCGGCCGAACATGAAAAGCCGATAATCAAAATGTTCTCTCTCTTTTTCATAATTCCTGCTTTTTGTCTTTTCGATTTTGTAACTAATTTTCAGTTGCAATTTGCAAATTATCTCTGACTGCACCAAATTTTAGTTGCAAAACACTATTATACTTATACTGCTTGATATATGAAAATACAGGTTGTTTTCGTTCTTACTGTATGAAAATAACAGACTTGAGCGCGTGTATTACCCTACAGAAAGAAAGTATATCATTTAAACATAAGGATAGGGAATCCAGATATCGGAGATTACCAGACACACTATTATGCAGCGATATGGGGTCAAGTTTCCCAAGTATAGCTTACGCTGCAGTTAAATATTATTTAGAAGATTTTCAATTTCAATTTCATACTCAAAGAGAGAAGTATGTTTAATTGGCTTAAGATAGTTTAAGTCTTCTTTAATTTTTTTACTTCCGGAGTCTGCATAATAGAGTAAAGACCTTTTCGTATCAATATCTGGTCTGCAAATAAATTCTTCAACTAAATCTAATGTTTTTTTCTTTTCATTTTTCAATGAAATGAAAATATGTGTTGCTCTTGCGAGGTTTACATTTCCCCAAATTATTAAATTATTCCCCTTGTTAGTTACTAAACGGAATATAAAGCTTTCTTCAGTATGATGGTTCAAATACTCGTTTATTGTAATTATCCTATAAGCTTGACTTTGTTTAGAAGCTAAAAATTTTAGATAGGGACTTTTTGAAAAAGATTTTTCAAATAATGCGATGATTTCTTCATTGGATAAATAGTTAAACCTCTTTATTTTAGTTGGAAGTTTTAAGTTTAAATATTTTAACTCGTAGATTTCTTTCGCTTTTTCAATTGTATCGATTATTTTTTTCCAGCCGGGTGATTTCTCAAATAAAACTTCACCTTTAAAAAATGCAATCGTAAAAGCGTTATTCCCCAAAAGTCGTAAGAAGTATTCTTTTTTTATTGTGTTTAATGCTTCAAAAACACCTTGGTAAGGAACTGTTTTTAAAACATTATATCTCTTAATCTCAAACTTGATTTTGTCTTTTCCAAAAAATATATCGTCCCATATTATTTTAAATATTTGAGCATTGTCGTCTATATACTTTTGCTTTTGTCTTTCTAATTCTAGTTGTCTCTGCCTTTCAAGTTCTCTTTCTTTTGCTGGTTTCTCATAGTATAGTTTTTTTTCTAACACCCATTTATCAGTTTTTTCTTCCAAATAAAACCTCTGCTCATCAGTTAAATTCTTACGCTGATAAATGGTCAGCTTATCAGCCAATACTTTGCTTGTCAAATCAATATCGTATGACAAGTTCATATGATGCACTTTGTGAAGGTGGCTTCTATAATTAATTACATTAACAATAGCATTACATTCCTCACATATTAGAGCTACTTCAGTCATTAGTTATAATATGGTAAAATTGATTGCAGCCAAGCGCCTGTTAGCTGCTGGTAATTTTATATTCTCCTAAAAGTTTTTGCAACTCTTTCTATTCTGTCTTGAGTTACACTACTTGGCTGTGCTTCGTAGTCTTGAGCAACTTCAACGGACATATTTATTGCTCCGTTTGAAAGTCTAACCGAAAAGCCAAAACTTTCATTAATGAAGTGCTCTTGATAAGCACCAATTTCAGGATTAATTGTCCTTGCAAGAGACGTTACAGCCATTACACCACTTTGATATTGCGTTGTCTTTGTCATAGTCTATTGAAGTTTTTTTCCAAATATTTCAGTTACCTTTTCAAGTTGTTCTTTGATGTGTTCGCCAAAGTAGCCACGACCGTGTAAATACCCTAAAGTAATTTCTCTAAGGGTAATTTTGTTATCAAATGCTATTTTACGAAGTTCTTTTGCTCTTTCTTCATCATTTGGATGTCCTGCAAAAATTCCGTCCGCAGTTCCAAAACATCCACCAATTCTTGTTCGTAAAACTTCAAGAGCGTCGTGTCGCATTATTTTTTTTCTTGGTTTGTCATTATTCCTATATTTTTTAAGTTTTTATTCTGTGTTAATTAGCTTTCAATCTTAAAGTGTTCCTGCCATTACTTGCAGAACAAGAGTAAAGAGATGTTTTGCCGAAATGTCGTTTAATGTTGATTGACTTTTTTCGTTTGAGCGATGATTTGTTACCCAAACAATGTCGTAACCGTGAGAAGAGTGTAAAGCACTAACCGCATCTACTGTCCCGCCCGAAGTTCTTGTTGAACAAATAATGATGTCGCAATTAGCGGAAGAAAACATTTTTAAACTTTCAAAAAGTCTGCTGTTCGGATCACCTTGACTTTCAACTCCAATTATTACTTTTCCAATAGTAATAATTACCTGAATGTCGCCCGAATAATTAATTGTCGTTGGTGAAGTTCTTGCAGTAGGGTAAGTCGCTAAAATTTCTTGTGCAACTCTTTTTACTGTGTCAGACTTTCCTTGTCCTGCTTGTCCCCAATTTGCGAATATTGTTTTCTTCATTTTGTTGTCAGTTTATGTTTTGTGGTGTCGCCCCTTGCTTGCAGCTAACACATAGAAAAGTATCCGCAAAGCCCCTTATATAAGCCCCGCCATAAAATTCAGTGGTGGGGTTTTGTGGTATACTTTTGAGTTGGTCGACTTCGCCGTAAGTTTGCTATTAGGGAGAAAGTATCGGCCTTACTTGTTCTATTGGCTATCTTTTAAAAACACTTTTCGTGTTTCTACTCCTTGTCTATGGAGCTTTTTTTAGCCATCAGGGGGATGTTGTTATAAATGTAATGCTTACCTTCTTTATTTTGCTGCTTTGGATGCTAATTTTTCTTTGCCGGGCATGGATCTGGCCTTACGTCCTCCATCAACGTTACCTGTTTATAAACCTGTCATTGGTGCTTTACTTCCTGTTTTCACCCATCATCTGTTTGCTTCCATGGATAAAATACCTTTAGCAATTCCAGCGTATTTTCATGGCAACAGGGGTATTCATTGATGGCAATGCCGTATCTCTCCTGCATTCTTACCACTATCGGTATTATAGCCAGGCCCTTATGCTGTGGTAAGTTCAGCTTTTTAAGTATTTCATTAATACGCCGTTGCCGATTTCTGTTAGCCAGGTAGCCATAGGTTCTTATTTTAGTAAACCTTTTGGGTAATATATACTGTTCAAAGCGACGTATAAATTAGTGATAGATTCATTTGCATCGTATAAAAATTCTTACCCATTCATTTTGCATGCTGCCAGCAGTAACTGGATCCTGGCTTAGCAGCTCTACTACACTGCGTTCCCTTTTTGGTAGTTGCCTGGCATTGACCACTTCTTTTAGCGGGTTCTTTCTTTGGCTTTTCTGGTGCTGCACAAACACCGCATGTGCCTCCTGAACTGCAATATTTGCAAGAGGAACAACTGCTACAAGCCCGGCAGGATGCAGAACCGACACACCTGCCATAATCGAGAACTGAATTTGGCGGACAGAAAGAGGTGGAGGAGAATAGAAACAGCAGACAAACAGCAATCGAATAATTTCTCATAGCAGTTGATTTGATAGAAAATATACTAATGATCAGGCAGAATTGCAATAGCCCTGCTGACTTATATAGCTTCTGCTCAACTGTGCGACGCAACCCCAGCCGCCATGAAACACAGCAGCCGGCGTCATAAAAATCCTATTCAACCCATCACCCCCCGATCATCCTCTTACCCCTTCAGCGATCCCCCAACAACTATTAACTTTACACTCTTAACTATTAACTGACCGACCTCCGTGCCTTTCAAACTCCACTCCGATTACCAACCCTCCGGCGATCAACCGGCTGCTATTCAACAGCTTACCGAAGCTGTGAACGATGGCGAAGCATTCCAAACCCTGCTGGGCGTAACGGGTTCGGGCAAGACCTTCACCATTGCCAACCTGATCCAGAACATGCAGCGGCCCACCCTGGTGCTTACGCATAACAAAACGCTGGTGGCGCAACTGTATGGTGAGTTCAAACAGTTCTTTCCCGAGAACGCTGTGGGTTATTTTGTAAGCTACTACGATTACTACCAGCCCGAAGCCTATATGCCGGTGAGTGATACCTATATTGAGAAGGACCTGAGCATCAACGAGGAACTGGACAAACTGCGGCTGCAGGCCACATCGCAACTGCTGAGCGGGCGGCGCGATATCATTGTGGTGGCCAGCGTGAGCTGTATCTATGGTATGGGTAACCCCACCGAATACGAGAACGGCATCATCCGCATTCATAAGGGTATGGTCATCAGTCGCCAGGCCTTCCTGCATGCGCTGGTGAACAGCCTGTACAACCGCTCGCAGGGCGATTTCAACCGCGGCACTTTCCGCGTGAAAGGTGATACGGTGGACATCAACCTGCCCTATGTGGACTTCGGCTACCGCATCACTTTCTTCGGCGATGAGATAGAGGAGATCGAAAGCATTGAGACCAGTACCAGCAAACGCATTGGTCTGATGGAGAACGCCGCCATCTTTCCCGCCACGCTGTACCTGGCTCCCAAGGACATGATCGTGGAAGTGATGCACGAGATCCAGGACGAGATGATGGCACAGGTGGAGTATTTCAAGAACAACGGCAAATTCATTGAGGCCCAGCGACTGAAAGAGCGCGTGGAATACGACCTGGAAATGATCCGCGAACTGGGTTATTGCAATGGCATTGAGAACTACTCCCGCTTCTTCGACCGCCGCCGGCCCGGTACCCGGCCTTTCTGCTTATTAGATTATTTTCCGAAGGACTACCTGATGGTGATCGATGAGAGTCACCAGACCATTCCGCAGGTGGCGGGCATGTATGGCGGCGACCGCAGCCGTAAGATGGTGCTGGTGGACTATGGTTTCCGCCTGCCCAGCGCCATGGACAACCGCCCGCTGAATTTTCATGAGTTCGAACACCTGATGGGTCAGACCATTTTTGTCAGCGCCACTCCGGGCGATTATGAACTGGAGAAGACCGGCGGTGTGGTGGTGGAACAGGTCGTTCGCCCCACCGGTCTGCTGGACCCGCCGATCGAAATCCGCCCCAGCGTGAACCAGATCGATGACCTGCTGGATGAGATTGACAAGACCGTGAAAAATGGCTACCGCGTGCTGGTGACCACCCTGACCAAACGCATGGCCGAAGAGATGGATAAATACCTGGGCCGCATCAACATCCGCTCCAAATACATTCACAGCGATGTGGATACGCTGGAGCGCGTGGAGATCCTGCGCCAGCTGCGCCTGGGTGAGATTGATGTACTGGTGGGTGTGAACCTGCTGCGGGAGGGTCTTGACCTGCCCGAAGTGGCACTGGTGGCCATACTGGATGCGGACAAGGAAGGTTTCCTGCGTAATGAAAGAAGCCTGACCCAGACCGCCGGCCGCGCCGCCCGTAATGTGGATGGCCGCGTGATCTTCTATGCCGACCAGGTAACGGAGAGCATGCAGCGCACCATTGATGAGACCACCCGCAGAAGGGAGAAACAGGTGCAGTACAATACCGAACATGGCATTACCCCCAGGACCATCCTGAAATCGGTGGAGCAGGTGTATGCGCAGGGTTCGGTGCTGGATATCAAGGGTTATGATCCTTCCAACCCCCATGCTTTGCAGAAAGATGAGGAGCTGGTGAAACACGCAGCGGCCGAGGAACAGGTAAGTTACCAGACCATCCCGCAAATGGAGAAAGCCATTGCCAAAACCAAAAAAGAAATGGAAAAAGCCGCCCGCGACCTCGATTTCATTGAAGCCGCCCGCTTACGCGATGAGATGTTCCGCCTACAGAAAGAGCTGCAGTCCATGCAGTAAAGCAACCACAACCCATTGATCAGCACAACCTTCTTCTCCCCCTTCTTTTCTTTTGTCTCTCTCTTATCGAAATGATCGCCCATCAGCCTGCCAGCGAAAAGTGCGGGAGCAATCAATAAGAGAGAGACAAAAGAAAAGAAGAAAAGAAGTGGGGGATTTATTGCTATTTTACATTGAATTAAATAGGTTAGTATGAAAAAGCTGTTCTTAATTGTCGCTCTTGTGTTTACCACTGCTCTTGTTGCGCAGGAGAAAAAACAAGCCACTCCCGATCAAACCAAACCGGTACAAACGGTTGAAGCGGCCTGCGGGCAATGCAAACTCGGGTTACCCGGCACCACCTGCGACCTGGCCGTACGGATCAAAGGCAAAGCCTATTTTGTTGATGGCATCCACATAGACTCACTTGGCGATGCCCATGCCAAGGATGGTTTCTGCAATGCCATCCGCAAAGCCAAAGTGCAGGGTGAAGTAGTGAACGGCCGTTTTAAAGCCAGCTATTTTGCGCTGGAACCGGAGGCTGACAAAAAAAATTGATCTATTGCTGCCTTGCAATAAGCATGCTGTATACTTCGTAAAAGAATACAAAAAGGTTTTGTTGTTGCCGGAATAAAGCTGAGTTTTGGACCCCCGTTATTACTGCCGAGTTTTAAAAGAACGATATGGCAAAAGAACACCATTACCAGCTTACCACTGAATGGACAGGCAATACCGGTAACGGAACATCCGGTTACCACACTTATGAAAGAGCGCATGAGATCAAAGCTGCAGACAAGATCGTGATACCCGGATCATCCGACCCATCTTTCAGGGGTGATAAAACAAGGCATAACCCGGAAGACCTGCTGGTGGCTTCTGTTTCATCCTGTCATATGTTATGGTTCCTGCATTTTTGTGCCGATGCCGGTGTGGTGGTCACTGCGTATACCGACCAGGCAAAGGGCACCATGTGTGAAGAACCCAATGGCGCCGGTTATTTTACCGAAGTGGTCTTACGTCCGCATGTGGTGGTAACAGAAGCCTCCATGATACCTACGGCACAGGCATTGCATACCAGGGCCCACCAGTTCTGTTTCATTGCCAATTCTGTGAATTTTCCGGTTAGGCATGAACCGGTCTGTGTGGCGGAAGGGGATTTGTGATGGATGTTGGTCGGGCGACCAATATCGGCACAGTTCTGTTTCATTGCAAATTCTGTGAATTTTCCGGTTAGAGATGAACCGGTCTGTGTGGCGGAAGGGGATTCGTGATGGATGTTTGTCGGGCGACCAATATCGGCACAGTTCTGTTTCATTGCGAATTCTGTGAATTTCCCGGTTAGACATGAACCGGTCTGTGTGGTGGAAGGGGATTCGTGATGGATATTTGTCGGGCGACCAATATCGGCGATAGTGTTTCATTGCCGCGCCCTTCCTGCCGCGTTCTTCTAGTTTCGCGTCCTTCTTGCCGTGCCTTTCTTGCCGCGCCCTTCAGGGCGTGGATAGGATGTTTTCAAAAGAGTTGATCGGGCTTTAGCCCTTAGTTTTTTTTGAAAGGATTATGTAAAATCACATGGGACTAAAGTCCCCAAAAGGAAATACAAGAGAATAATTGATATCCACGCCCTGAAGGGCGCGGCAAAAAGGGCGCCGCAAATGGCGCCGCAAAAGGACGCGGCAAGAAGGCGAAGCAAAAAGTGAACGAAAAGACAGTTCCTTGTTCCGAATACTTTTAGTTGCCCGATCAATATCAGCGAAGGATATATTTTTGTTAGCAACACAATACCCACAGATATGGAGAATTTGAAGATCACCACAGCACAGTTCGAGAACCGCAGCGGCGACAAGTCCTATAACCTTTCGATGATCCGGAAGCTGGCACAGAAAGCGGCCGAAGAAGGATCGCAGGTGATCGCTTTTCATGAATGTTCCATTACGGGGTATACGTTTGCGAGACACCTGTCGAAGGAGCAGATGCTGGAACTGGCCGAACACGTGCCTGATGGTCCGAGTGTGACCGCATTAACTGAGATCGCACGCAGCACCGGTATCACCGTACTGGCCGGCCTGTTTGAAAAGGACAGTGATGACAAGCTCTACAAGACCTACGTATGTGTGAACGAACAAGGACTGGTGGCCAGATACCGGAAACTGCACCCCTTCATCAACCCGCACCTTACGCCGGGCGATGCCTACTGTGTGTTCGAGCTGCATGGATGGAAATGCGGTATCCTGATCTGTTACGATAACAACATCATTGAGAATGTGCGCGCCACCACTTTACTTGGTGCACAGGTGATCTTTATGCCGCATGTGACCATGTGCACCCCTTCCACCCGCCCCGGCGCGGGTTTTGTGGATGCAGCTTTATGGGAGAAAAGGGAATCGGACCCAACCTCCCTGCGTCTTGCGTTCGATGGCATGAAGGGTCGCGACTGGTTACTGAAATGGTTGCCATCCCGTGCGTATGACAATGCCGTATACGTTGTATTCTCCAACCCGATCGGCATGGATGATGACCAGCTGAAGAATGGCTGCTCCATGATCATTGATCCCTTCGGTGATATCATTGCGGAATGCCGCAAGCTGGGTGATGACCTGGTGACGGCCGCCATACAACCCGAAAAACTGACACAGGCGGGTGGCTACCGTTACCTCAAAGCCAGGCGCCCCGACCTGTACCGGGATATCATTGGCAAAGAACACCAACCCGAGCAGAAAGTGATCTGGTTGCAGAAGGGAGAGTGATATTTTTAGAAGAAGGCATGGATGTTGGTCAGGCGGCAACATCGGCAGGGGCAACTGCAGGTATTGGGAACAGTGAATTATCTTTTGTTGCGCTGCTTGCTTCGTCTTTTTTGTGGCGCCCCTTTTTGCCGCGTCCTTCTTGCCGTGCCCTTCTTGCTGTGTCCTTTTTGCCGCGTCCTTCTTGCCGTGCCCTTCTTGCTGTGTCCTTTTTGTCGCGCCCTTCCTGCCGCGCCCTTCCTGCCGCGTCCTTCTTGTCGCACCCTTCTTGCCGCGCCCTTCAGGGCGTGGATAGGATGTTTTCAAAAGAGTTGATCGGGCTTTAGCCCTGAGTTTTTTTGAAAGGATTATGTAAAATCACATGGGACTAAAGTCCCCAAAAGGAAATACAAGAGAATAATTGATATCCACGCCCTGAAGGGCGCGACAAAAGGGTGCGGTAAGCAGCGCAGCAATAGTATTGAACAGCATTTTCTTCCGAATACCTGTGTTCGCCTGGCCAGTATCAACAGCATAAAAAAACCTGCCAGAAAATGACTGGCAGGTTTTTAGTATTATGTTACGTATGGGTGTTTATCACTGCAAAGCCTCTGCCTGCTTTTTCAGTTGCGCCCATTTGCTTTGTAATGCTTTTAGCTGCAACTGTACCTGGCTGACACCCGCTACCATCTGCGTGGTGAGCGGCATATCTGATTCCTGGAGCATGGACAGTAAAGACGCAAAACCTGACTCCACACTTCCGAATGTGGCCGATCCGGCTGCGGCGCCACCTCTTCTGCCGCGTGATACACCTTCCAGTGCAGCGATCTCCTGCTCCAGTTGGGTAAGTGCCTGGGTTTGACTGCCGCCTTTGGCAATGGCCGCTTTCAGTTTTTGGGCCGTTGCCGTTATGGCTTCTTTGGCAGCACGTGCGGCTAACCTTCCTTCATAACAGGTAAGCGATAAAGTATGTTGTTTCTGCAGTTCAGGCAAAGCGGTCTTTACACGCGGGTCCATTTTTATGGTGAGGGGTTGTGTGTAGGACCTGCCATTCACTGTAAGGGTGATCATATAGGTTCCGGGTAATACCCATGGCGAATTTTTTTCGGGTGCCGTATTCTGGTAAATAGCGGTCATGGGATATGAAACGGGCTCATCGATGGGTGTATAGTGCATGTCCCACAAGAAACGGTGCGAACCCGCTTCTGCCGACAGCAGTTGTTGCGGACGGATCCAGTAGAGCGGGATATTCACTTCGGGGATCTCGTAGGCTTTGTCGTTACTGCTGTATTTGCGAATACTTCTTCCGGCAGCATCTTTTATTTCCAGCGTCACTTCGCCCTGTGCTTTCTCAGCCAGGTAGTAGTTGATGATGGCGCCATCGGGTGGGTTTTGTCCGCCGGGTTCTTCCTGTGGTATGGGTGTATCTGTATTCATGTTCCAGCGTACGCGGATAGCGGTCTGTGGTTTGTACAGCACGGCTTTCTCTGCGGTCAGGCTGGCGCTGATCTGTCGCAGCGGTGTGATATCATCCATGATCCAGAAACTGCGGCCATGGGTGCCCAGTACCAGGTCATCATCTTTGATCACCAGGTCGCGGATAGAAGTGGCGGGCATGTTCAGGCGCAGCGATTGCCAGTGTTCACCATCATCGAACGAGACATATACGGCATTCTCTGAACCGGCAAACAGCAGCCCTTTCCGTTTGGGATCTTCGCGCACCACATTGATGGGCTCGTTATCGGGTAGTCCGTTGATGATGCGCTGCCAGGTCTTGCCGCCATCATGTGTCTTATAAGCATAGGGCCGCATATCATCGCAACGGCTGCGGTTGACGGCTGCGTATACGGTGTTGTTATCAAAGTGTCCGGCATCCATGAGAGAGACCTTACTCCAGGATGTGATCTCGGGTGGGGTCACGTTCTTCCAGGTTTTACCGCCATCGCGTGTGACCTGTATGTAGCCATCATCGGTTCCGGCCCAGAGGGTGTTGATGTCTTTGTAGGATGGGGCCACGGTGTATACAACGCCGCGCCTTGGCATTTTCTTCAGTTCATCACTGGTATAGATGCCTACGCTGGCGGGGATATCCCAGCTTTCGCGGGTAAGGTCGGGACTGATGGTCTGCCAGCTGTTACCGCCATCCCTTGTTTTGAAGATGACGTTACCCGCAAAGTATAATGTTTTGGGATCGATGGGTGAGAACAATACCGGTGCCGTACGCAGGAAACGGTACTTACCGCTGCGAACGGCTTCTGGGGCGATGTTCTGCACCTGGCCCGTGCGTTTATCGAAACGGGTGACCTTACCGCCATAGATGATATTCGGGTCCAGCGGATCGGGTGCCACATAACCATATTCTTCCACACCCACCGGATGCCATTCGCGGAAACTGATCTGACCATCGTTACCGCGGGAGGAGATCCCTACCGAACCGCTCTCCTGCTGACCGCCATATACGTTGTAGGGAAACTGGTTGTCGGTGCTCACATGGTAGAACTGTGCGGTGGGCTGGTTGTAGAAAGAGGAAAAGGTTTCACCTCCGTTCACGGTGACAATGCCACCCTGGTCAAGTGCGATGAGCATGATCTTTGGGTTGAGCGGATTGATCCAGATACGGTGATAATCATCACCACCGGGTGCGCCGCGGAAACCGGTCCAGGTCTTACCGCCATCAATGGATTTCCAGGTGACCACATTGGCGCTGTACACGATATCGGCATTGGTGGGATCTACTTTTACTTCGGCAAAATCGCTGCCACGTCCCCAGTAACGGCCATCGCTGCTCATGAGCTGCCAGCTTTCACCGGCATCATCACTACGATAGATACCGCCATAACGTCCGGCATCTACGGTTGCATATAAACGTTTGCTGTTGGTGGGTGCTATACCAAAACCGATACGGCCCAGACCTTGTGCCGGTGTGGGTAAACCTTTGGTGAGGTGTTTCCAGGTTGTACCACCGTCGGTCGATTTGTAGAGGCCGCTCTCGGGTCCGTTCCACTGTCCGTTTTCCCAAGGGCCCTGTCTACCGGCCCACATATCCGCATAAATGGTCTGGGGATCGTTGGGATCGATCGCAACCTGCACAGCGCCGGTATTCTCATCCTTATATAAGATACGCTCCCAGGTATTGCCGCCGTCGAGACTCCTGTACACGCCGCGTTCCGTATTGGGTCCGTAAGGGTGGCCCAGTACGGCCACGAACACGCGGTTCTCATTTTTAGGATCGATGACGATGCCGCCGATCTGCTGGCCGTCTTTCAGGCCAACGTTCTTCCAGGTTTTACCGGCATCGGTCGATCTGTAGACACCATCACCCACAGAAAGGTCGGGTCGTTGAATACCTTCTCCGCAACCCACGTATACCACGTTGGGGTTGGATTCAGAAACCGCTATATCACCCACAGAGCCGGTGCCCATCTGGTCGAAAATGGGGTTCCAGGTACGGCCATAGTCATTGCTTTTCCATACACCGCCGTTGTTGACGCCGATATAGAACACATTGGGTTGTGTAGGCACACCCACGGCGCCCACGGTACGGCCACCGCGGTGCGGACCGATCATGCGCCACTGCATACTGTTATACAGCGAGGGAGAAAAACTTTGTGCAGACAGCATGGCGTATACAGCCAGGCAACCCAGCAGGGCAGAGAGCTTTTTCATGGCAGAAAAAATTAGGACCTGGCGATCAATACCGCCGGCCATCGTTTGAGAATAGGATTTCTGAGGAAGTTAAATTACTGCATTCTGCTAACGTGGAGATCAACTATTTGCAGACTTCCCTGCAGCAGGCTGCGGAATAGCTACTGTAAGATGTTATGTTCGGTGAGCAAACATTTACCATCGGTGAGCCGCCCGCTGCTGTTGCAGCTTATCTTTTGTTAACGAGGTAAGCGCCGGTCACCAGCATGATGACACCGGCCAGTTTTACCCAGTTGATGCTGTTCTGCGGAAATCCGAACAGGCCAAAATGATCGTAGAGCATGGCAAAGACCAGTTGCCCGGCAATGAGCAGTGCAAACACATTGGCCGATCCGATCTTGGGAACGGAATAGATGATGACGATTACAAAGAATGCGCCGAGCAGGCCACCAGCGTATTTATACCAGCTGATCTGGCTGAGTGTTTGCAGCGAAGGAACAGGTTGCCTGGCAAACACAATAATAGCCCCCAGGATCAGGGTACCCACCAGGAAAGAAATGAAAGCCGCCACCCAGGGATTGTTCACCGCAAAACGTAACTGGCTGTTCACGGCCGCCTGCGTGGTAATGGTAAGACCTGCCAGCGTAGGCAGGATAAAAAAGATATATCGCATGCCGCAAAAATACAGCAATCGCGAATCCGACAAATACCCCAAACCGTGCCTTGGTGCCCTGGTGAGAATTTTTTCCCGCACAAAGGCACGGTTGTTTGTGTTGTTTTTAAGGAGGATGACACTTCTTCCCTAAAAAAACAGCGCCTCTGTGTCTTTGTGAGCAAATAATATTCCCGCAAAGACGCAGAGGCGCGGAGGAAAGAGAGTGGAGTTATAATTTTTCGTAGAGGGCTCTCAGCTTTTCGCGGGTCATGATCTGTTCCCAATCCTTGCCGAGTGCATTCTCCCAAAGCGGTTTCATGCCGAGGGATACGTTCATCATTTTTTCAAAATCTTCATCAGACAGTCCCTTACAGATACCCTGCGGGATCTCGATACTGTTCTTCTCTACCATGTACTTAAACTCTTTTACACCGGCCGGGTAATATTCTTCCAGGTGGTTCATGACGATACAGTTGCCGATACCGTGTTTGGTGCCCAGCAGGTAACTGAGGCCATAACTTACGGCATGCGCCACACCCACCTGTGAATAGGCGATACTCATACCTCCGGCATAAGAAGCCATCATCAGCTGGTCGTCGCATTCATCATCCCAATGGTCTTTTTCCACAAACACTTTCTGGCATAACTGCAGGGCCTTCTCGCCGTAACTTTTGCTGAACTCGTTCAGGTAAGTTCCTTCCAGGCTTTCGATGCAGTGGATATAACAATCCATACCGGTATAAAAACGCTGGTTCAGCGGAGCGTCTTTGGTGAGTTCGGGGTCGAGTACGATCTGGTCAAAGGGTGTGAAGTCGCTGTTCATCCCAAGTTTGCGCGTAGGGCCTGTCAATACGGTGGTACGGCTCACTTCTGCGCCGGTACCGCTTAATGTGGGGATGCCCGCTTTGTAAACACCGGGTTGTTTAACTAAGTCCCAGCCCTGGTAGTCGGCAGAGGAGCCGGGGTTGGTCATCATGAGTGAAACGGCTTTGGCCAGGTCCATGGTGGAACCTCCGCCAATACCAATGATACCGCTGACGGTGCCAAACTGCTCTTTCAGTTGCCTGGCCAGTGCATCTACCTGCGTGGTCTTGGGTTCGTAGGTGACGTCTGCGAAAATGACCTGGTCTTTTCCGCGCAGGGGTATCCGGCTCACGAGAGGTTTGTTCTGGAAAAAATGATCTACCAGGAAGATCATCGGGGCATCTCCTTTGCGCTGCGGGGCAAGGATCTCATCGAGCTGGTTAAAACAGCCGCGGCCATACACTACATAACTGACCATCTTAAAATTCCGGAAACTCATATTTATATTTTTAGCAGACAGCGGGTGGACATACCCACAAACCATCCTTGTAAGGAATCAGATACCCTGCAAAATTACTCCAGATGGAACGATTTTCAAACAGGTGAACTGCTGCTGTTGTGAATTGTTTCTGTAACGGCAGAAAAGCTTTTATGGGCAGGTTTTATTACCCTAAAAGGCGTAGTTTGGCCTAACTTTAAACTCTAAATATCCAGCTGGTTATTCTGCAATATATGTTTCATCCCATAACGATACCAACGTTTTCATTTGCACAGGATATCTGCCTGCTGAACAGTTTTTTTGCGGACCTGATATCGGAGATCATGTCGCCCGAACACCTGCTGACCGGTGCAAAATGGCTGGCAGTGGCCATTGCGGTTATTGTGTCTGCCATTTACCTGCACCTGTTCATTAAAAAGCGGGATTTCTTTTACAAAAAAAGGATCCGGATACACCTGGAGGACTGGATCACGCAGGTGATCATGGAAGAAGAGATCGATACGGATAAGCTGCTCCACAATTTCAGGCGGATCCTGTTCAGTCGTGCAGCCAGGCAGTTCGCGATCGATGAGCTGATCGTGTGCAAAAAGAATTTTTCTGGAGGGGTAACGGAGAACATCATCTGGTTGTACCTGCAGCTGGGACTGAAGAAAGATTCCTTACACAAACTGCGCAATACGGCTCCCTGGCATATACGCGCCAAAGGTATTCAGGAATTATACCTGATGGAGCAGCAGGACGTGCTGAAGACCATCTATAAGAATACCAACAGCAATAATGAGTTTGTGCGTATGGAAGCGCAAACAGGTGTGATCAACCTGACGGGATTTCCGGGTCTTCGATTTCTGGATGTGGTCTCTTATCCTATTACGGAATGGCAGCAATTAAAACTGCTGGAGCAGCTGCACCTGCATCCGGTGAAACAGGATTTATCTGATAAGATACCGCACTGGCTGCAAGCAACCAATACCACCGTGATCGTTTTTGCTTTAAAGCTTGCCGATGAATACCAGGTATATTCTGTAAGGGACCAGGTGATGGCCTGCATGGCACATGCCGACAAAACAGTACGCAGCCAGGCATTAAAAACGCTGGTAAGACTGGCAGATGAAACGACGCCTGCAACGCTGGCGGGTTATTTTCCGAAGGAGTCGCCGGCTAACCAATTGTATATACTGGATGCTTTGCGCACGCTGGCTACAGAGAATGAAACGGACTTCCTGGTGTCGCTGCTGGATCATGAGAATGATACTGTAAAACTGAAAGCAGCCGTGGTACTGGCAGAAGTAGCTGAAACGGGTATGGAACTGATTACCGAAAAAAGCAGGCTGCAACCGGAACCCTTTGAGAGGATCTGCCGGCACATAAAAACGATCAAATGAACTGGGATACAGTAGGCACATTCATATTTCATTTGCTTACTTACGGGATCTTCCTGTATTCTTTTGTGTTGCTGTTATCGTATGTACTGATCGCCATCTATTCGATCGGTGAAACCCGCCGTTACATGTGGAAGAACAGTTTTACCGATTACCGGGTACTGGCCACTTCGGTACACGCCCCATCGGTAAGTATTCTGGCACCCGCCTATAATGAGGGAAAAACGATCGTTGACAATGTGCGCTCCCTGCTCTCTATCTATTATGCCAACCTGGAAGTGATCATCATCAATGACGGAAGTAAGGATGACAGCCTGGAGAAACTGATACAGGCATACGAACTGGAGAAGACCGATTATTTTGTAAATGAGCGAATACCTACCAAAGCCATACGGGGCATTTATAAAAGCAGGAACAGCATTTACAACAAGCTGATCGTGGTGGATAAGGAAAATGGCGGGAAAGCGGATGCGCTGAATGTGGGCATCAATGTATCGACTAATGATTACCTGGTTTGTATTGATGTGGATTGTATACTGGAGCAGGATGCGCTGCTGAAGATGGTGAAGCCATTCCTGGAGCAGACGGATAAACGCGTGATCGCTACCGGTGGTGTGGTGCGGATTGCCAATTCCTGTGTGATAGAGGACGGAAGACTGATCAAGGTAAGACTGGCCGAAGACTACCTGCCCAGGATCCAGATACTGGAATACATACGCGCCTTCATCCTGGGCAGAATGGCCTGGAGCCGTTTGAACGGGCTGATGCTGATATCAGGGGCATTCGGTGCTTTTGATAAGGAGATCGCCATCAGGTGCGGCGGTTATAACCATAATACGGTGGGAGAAGATATGGAACTGGTGGTTCGCATGCGCCGTTACATGGAAGAACGTAATGAGAAATACGCAGTGACCTATATACCCGACCCACTTTGCTGGACAGAAGCGCCCGCCACCTTCAAGATACTGGGGCGGCAGCGCAACCGCTGGATCAGGGGAACTTTTGAAACACTGATGATGCACAAGCGTATGTTCTTTAACCCCAGGTATGGTTTGCTGGGTATGCTGAGTTATCCCTACTGGTTCTTTTTTGAACTGTGTGCCCCGCTGATCGAGTTTTTCGGTATCGCCTGTTTCGTGGTGTTTGTGTGGAATGGTTTTATTGCCTGGGACCTGTTCTTCTCCTTCTTCCTGTTTATTGTCTGTTTTGGGTATCTCTATTCATCCTTCGCTATTTTGATGGAAGTGTTCACGTTCAACCAGTACAAACGCAGGATAGACATATTACGCTTGTTGCTGACAGGTATGACGGAGCCTTTTTATTACCACCCCTTTGTGGTATGGAGCGCCATCAAAGGTTTTTGGGACCTGCTGAAAAAGAAAAAAGGCTGGGGCGAAATGACCAGGCAGGGATTTGCACAGAAAAAAAGTGCTGCAAGCCTGCAGGCTGTTCCGTCCACGGCCATCCCCGCTGCCGTTACCGTTACCACCCAACCGGAAGAACAGGCTGAACCGGAACCGGAATGGTTTGTGCAGCGCACCATCATACCGGCCATTACCAAACTCATCGGTTTTGTTAGCCGGTCGCTTAACTATTATATCAACCATATCATCATCCTGTTGCTGCTGCTGGTCTGTGCGCGTGGATTTGAACTGGTGTACGAGATGGCGCAACACGGCGTACCCCGTTTTGTAGGCAAAGTGGTGCTGATGGGTTTTGCCAGGGACCTTGTATTTTTTCTGCAGATCAGCGCCGGTGGTTACCTGCTGTTTGCACTGCTATACCTGGTACATAAGAAACTGGCGCATATCTTTTTTATTGTAGTAACAGTGATCCTGTTGCTGCTGCAGGTATTGCTGTCTGAATATTTTGTGACCACCCTGTTACCACTGGGTGCGGATGTGTGGTCCTATTCTGTTGCGGATATCAACCAGACACTACTCGCTTCGGGTGGTATCAAACCCTCCATCATCGTACTGTTGCTAGCAACGCTTTCACTGGTCATAGCCGGGTTCATCTTTTTCTTTAAAAGCAATAAAGCCAGGGGCTGGACGGTTTTCATCTTTTTCACAGTGTTTATGGCGGTAACATTCACGCATGTTCCGAAGCTGGTGAACGACTGGTCGCCGGGTCAGGAGCACAGCAATAATATAGCGCTGAACAAAGCGAGGTATTTCCTGGAAGCCTCATACCGCTACTTTTTTCCAGCGGCGCAGGAGCTGGATATTTATTCCGATCATTATCCGGAAACTCCGGCCCCGGGGGCAGAAGATGCCGGGCAGTTTTCTTTTCAATATCTCGACGAGGTCAATTATCCCTTCCTGCATGAAGCAGATAGTACGAGAGATGTGTTATCTCCTTTCTTTACCCCATCGGCCACCCCACCCAATATTGTGGTGATACTGGTAGAGGGGCTGGGCAGGGCGTTCAGTAATAAAGGCGCTTACCTGGGAAGTTTTACACCCTTTATGGATTCGCTGTCGGAAAAAGGTCTTTACTGGGAAAACTTTGCAAGTGAAGGAGGCCGCACATTTGCGGTATTGCCCTCCCTGCTTTCTTCACTCCCTTTTGAACTGAATGGTTTTAACGAACTGGGAGAATCCATGCCCGAACACCTGTCGCTGCTGAACCTGGCTAAGAAAAACGGTTACCACACTTCTTTTTACTATGGCGGGGATGCGCGTTTTGACAATATGAGCATTTTCCTGAAGAAGAACCGGATTGATGTACTGAACGATGAAAATAGTTTTCCGAAAGGTTATACTAAAATGCCTTCGCAAAACGGGTTCAGCTGGGGGTACGGCGATAAGGAACTGTTCCGGAGATTTTTTGACGGACGGACAAATAAACAACAGCCTTATCTATCCATTCTGTTGACCCTGTCCATGCACAATCCTTTTCTCATCAATGAACAGGAAAAATACCTGAAGCAATTTGAAAGCAGGATGAACGCGCTGGGTTTATCGGAGCAGGAGAAAGCAGAGAAAAGAAATTACCGGTACCAGTTTGCAAGTATCTTATATACGGATGATGCTGTGAAGGAGTTTATTACGGCCTATCAGAAAAGACCGGAGTTTGAGAATACGGTCTTCCTGATCACCGGAGATCACCGTATGCCCGAGATCCCCATGAGTACGCGGATTGACCGTTATCATGTACCCCTGATCCTTTATTCACCACTGCTGAAAAGAACCGCGAAGTTCTCTTCGGTCTCTACGCATTTTGATGTAGTTCCTACACTTACCGCCTGGCTAAAGAAAAGTTATCACTTACAAATACCCGATCAGGTGAGTTGGCTGGGAGCCGGCCT
The DNA here is from genome assembly GCA_016183765.1 of Bacteroidota bacterium. Taxonomy (GTDB): domain Bacteria; phylum Bacteroidota; class Bacteroidia; order Chitinophagales; family Chitinophagaceae; genus Sediminibacterium. Next base: position 266,063 of record JACPEA010000011.1, on the reverse strand, counting down.
GGATACGGTACGCCAGTTCCGGAACCTTCATGCTTACCCACTCATGCAGACCAAAACCGAAGTGGCTGATTTTGTGAAGGGAGATTATTTGCTTAGTGGTGATAACCTGTTCCGCATCAGCAGTAACCTGGACCTGAGCCCGGAGATCAACGAAGCCAAAAAAGCAGAATTGCAGGCTGCTTTTAACAGGTTCAGGGTAAAGAACCAGCAGGTTATTCGTACGCAAAAAATTGTTCCCGACAGCCTGCTTCAGCGTTATGTACGTTAGTGTTGCTGTATGGTCTTATAATAATCATCCAGTATCCTGGTTACCATGGGTTGGTACAGGTTCCAGAAAAAACTGCTCCTGTCAAGCGGGTCCCTTCTGTTGTACAGGAACATTTTGAACCAGGCGATCTTTTTGAAATACGAAGAAGAGAGGCTGAGCGGGTTATCGGAAAAATCTGCTGAGAAATAAAAAAAGCGATAGTCGCTGCTCACATGTGCGGTGATAGCAGGGAAGGTTGGCTGCAGGTTATGCGCGGCCAGTAGTTTTTCGCCTGCTTCGTTCACCGCTATCTTAAAACTTGAAAGCACGCGGTTGCGCGAACTGTCGGGCACGATCACATCGAACCAGAAAGAATACGGAATAGAAGCCGGCAGACCATAGTACTGCTGCTCTTCCTTGCCGGAAATGATCAGGGGCAGGTCCTGTTTCAGGTGGGTATTGTTTTCCAGGATCAACACATCATCGTCTGTGTTCACCAGTACTATGCCGCTTTTGCGGAAAGGCCAGTCGCCATTGTTTTTTTTCCTGTACAGGTCTGTCAGCCACCGGGGCAGGTCGGGGTTGCTGGTGATATCGAGCGAGGAAAAATAGCGGCCGATCCATTTAGTCCAGTGGATACCGAATGTTTTTTCAAACGAAGTCCTTACGGCAGGATGGGTAGGCGTGGCCAGGCAGTTGAATTCGGTAATGATGAGTTTATGCCGGGCCTGCATCTGTTTGATAAAATACAGGTCCTGCCGGCTCATGCCTCCGTATAAAATACCGGTGACAGTGCTATCAGTGTTCTCATGGTACCACTCGTTCTTGTAAACGCCGTAGGTATCTGTCAGGTACACCAGGTCCACATCCTTACTCAACTGTTCCAGGCGGTGGTTGTTAAAACGTTCAAGACCTTTTATCTGGAATTGCTGATCATCCAGCGGAAAAAAACCATAATAGTCTTTTTCGCGGTTATACAGCTCTTTCCGGTTCTTGGTAAATTTTTCCTGGTTCAGGATCCAGTTGATGGAAACATGCTCCTGTCCTTTTTTATTGAGCACGGTCTTGTCTACAATGGCCACCACCAGTTTTCTTTTTTCCGTGAGCAGCCAGGCGATATATAACCAAAGCGGTGTCAGTAATACCACCAGTATTATGAAGCGTATAAAACCGCCGGTACGGGTCTTTAAAACCGGCGCAGCCATCCTATACTGATTTGGTATTGGTTTCCCCTGGTTTGCGGAAGGTATTCCTGGTTGAACCAGCTGCCGTCTATACTGAGGATATTGTACAGCGATATTTTCTTTTTGAACATGAAGCCTACTTTGTAAGATACCAGGCGTTCCCTGGTGTCAAGCTGGATAGCATTGAGTCGATCGTCGGGTGAGATACCATACCCGATATTCATACCCAACAGGTCGTCGGCGCTGCCATAGTAATAGCGGGCAGATATATTATAAGAAGCAGATACGGTACTTGTATAGGCACTTGGTGTTAGATAGGTGCGCGCACCGAACAACCAGCTTTTGTAATACTTGCCGAGATACGCCGTATAACTCCAGGTAGGATCGCCGCTGAATTTCAGGTAACGGAAACCCAACTCGCCCTCGAAACTTGCAGGCAGATTGGCATACAGGGAGAAACCTCCACGCCAATGCGGGAATACACCCACTTTATCAGAATAACCGATGCTGACATAGGAATAAAAAGTATTGGAGATGTGCGGATAAGCTTCCAGTTCATATTGCACGCCACTTTCTTTGAAGCGGTTGGCATAGTTGATCCTTCCGGTAACGGAACCGATGCCGGTAGTGCGTGTATAATCGAAACTGGCCAGGTGCCAGGGATCGGCAAACTGTTTATCGAAATACACATAATCGTAGCTTAACCCGATCTTATTCTTGTAGGAAGATTCTTTGATACGGTTGGCCAGCGAACGCGCTTCCGTATCGTTCCTGTTTATTTGCAAGGCCCTGTCTACAGCAACCTGTGCCTCCGCATACCGGTGCAACGCATTCAGGAGTTTTGCCTTTCTTACCCAAAGTTCATGCGATGAAGGGTGTGAGGACAATGCAGTTTCAACAATATCCAGCCCTTGTGTAGAATGATCGTTCCAGTATTCCAGGTCGGCCAGTGCCAAAGAAGCGTCTTCATGTCCCGGGTTATTCTGTAATACCCCGTTAAAATAATGGCGGGCACTGTCGTATTGTTTGGTCCAGGCGTATATCCTTCCCAGGAAGATCCTGACATCTGCATAATCGGGGCTTTGTGCGAGTGCTTTATACAGATATGTTTTGGCTTTGCTGTAATTGTTCTCTTCAAAAGCCGCTTTGCGGGCCTCTTTCAGCAGACCATCCGATGTGGTCGTGTCCTGTGCATGAGCAGCCGTACCCAGTAAGACTGATAAGAGCGGGATAATAAGGCTTTTCAATTGAACAGGGCGGATCATGCGTATGGTATTAGCTCAAAAATATCTCCTCATGAATGGATCAGCTTTTGGCACGTGCGATGAGTCGTTTTACACGGATGGCCAGCTCATTCAGGCTGAATGGTTTGGTGATATAATCATCTGCACCCAGCTCAAAAGCTTCCATCACCACTTTTTCCTGCTCCATGGCGGAGAGGATGATGATGGGTGTTTTGCGGTTCAGTTTCTGCCGTACAAAATTGATCACTTCCAGTCCTGATGCATACGGCATCATGATATCAGTAACGATCACATCGGGGTTAGCCTGCTCCATCTGTTCTATTGCCTCGCGACCATCATTGGTAACAATAACCTCATACCCTTCTTTTTTGAGTTTCATCTCAATGGTCTTCCGCAACATGGCTTCGTCTTCTGCGACCAATATTTTCATAGCTATTCCATCGGGTTTTTACAAAATTAATTCATTTTAGGCGCCTGCTGCCAGCTCTTTTTGGATCCTGCTCACTTCCTCCTGCAGTTGTTGTTCTAATGATGCAAATAACTTCAGCACTTCGCTTACCTTTTGTGCCAACTTTTCCATTGGAGTGTCATTTTTGGCTCCCTGTTCTACGTCGGCAAGCAGTACCCTGAGTTTTTCCGCTTTTAACATTCCTGCCGCACCCTTAAGTTTGTGTGCTTTTTTAGCCAGTGATTCGCGGTTGTTCTCCAATACGAGCACATTCAGTTCTTTGATGTCGAGCGGGGAATACTGCAGGTAATAGGTCAGTACTTCCAGTACATAATTTGGGTCATCCAACTCTTCCAGTAAAGCCAGGTCGTACATTTTTTCCATTTTTTCAGGTTCTTTAGATGCCAGTTCGGGCTGAACCGATACATGGAACAGCAGGTGGATCATTCGTGCATAGAGATCGTTGAAATCGAAGGGTTTTAACATGAAATCATTCATGCCCACTTCAGCGCTTTTCTCCTGGTCCTCTTTTAGGGCGGTGGCTGTCATGGCGATGATCGGTATTTGCAGGCCCATTTTCTCCCGCAGGTACACAGTGGTTTCATATCCGTCCATAATGGGCATCTGCAGGTCCATGATGATCAGGTCGTAAGCCGGGTGCTGTTCACAGAGTGCGATGGCTTCTTTACCATTATTGGCGATATCTGCCCTGATCTGCATTTTCCGTAACACAAAATCGATCAGTTTCTGGTTGACGATATTGTCTTCTACCACCAGTATCTTTTTGCCCGCCAGTCTTGCAGCAAAATCCGTTTGCCCGGCCACCACATCGTTGCTGTTCGTTTTCCCAAAGGGGATCACCACCACAAATTCGGAACCATTACCCGGTTCACTGTTCACTGCAATGGTGCCGCCCTGCAATTCTATCAGGCCTTTACTGATGGTTAAACCCAGTCCTGCGCCTCCATAACCACTGGAGATCTTTTTTCCGGCCTGTGCGAAACTTTTGAAGATCGTGTCCAGTTTGTTTTTTTCAATACCGATGCCCGTATCGCGTACGGAAAAGGAAAGGGTGCATTGCTGTTCGGTCTGTTGCTGTAACGATACCGTCAGTGCAATGGAACCCTCCGTGGTGAATTTGATAGCATTATCGATCAGGTTGGTCAGGATCTGTTTCAGCCGGAAAGCATCCCCCTTCACAAAAGCAGGTACTCCCTCCTGTATATTCACGGTGAACTGCAGTTTTTTGTTTTTGGTGGCATGCTCAAAATGTTTGGTGAGTTCCTCCAGTGTTTTGGGAAGGTCGAACGCAAAACTGTCGAGCGTGAGTTTGCCGGTGCTGAGGTTGGAATAATCGAGCACATTGTTTACAATGACCACCAGGTTGTTAACGGAGCGACTGATGATATTGGTGAAACGTTGCTGCTCTTCTGTTAAGGGAGTTTCCAGCAATAAACGGGTCATTCCCTGTATGCCGTTCATGGGTGTACGGATCTCGTGGCTCATGTTGGCCAGGAACTGCTCCTGTATCTGTTGGGCTGTTTCTGCTTTTTCTACGGCCTGCAATAATTTTTGCCGGCTCTCTACCGTATCTGTAATGTCGGTAGCGATACCGCTGATGCCGAACATTTCGTTGCAGTCATTGAACAGCGGGAATTTGATGAGCAGGAAATTTCGTTTGCCTTCCGGCGTATCAAGGACCTCCTCCAGCTGGATGGACTTTTTGCCGGCGATCACTTCATCATCGCCTTTCTTGTAATGATCGGCCAGCGCCTTTACATTAAAGTCGTAGTCGTTCCGGTTGATCACCATTTCGTCGGTAACTTCAAACACTTCTTTAAAGCGTTTGTTCACCATCAGGTATCTGCCTTCGAGGTCTTTGATGAAGATGAGGGCATTGGTATTATCGAGGATGGCATTGAGACGGTATTCGTTTTCTTTGCGTTTGGCTTCGGATTTATCAAGCTCCTGTGTTACCAGTTTTTTTTCTGTGACGTCCTGGGCCATGTACTGTAATCCTTCTATTTCACCATCATTCATCAGTAATTGTGCTGATTGTTCTATCCATTTCAGCTCACCGGACCGGGTGCGGATCTTAAATTCGAGGTAGGTGGTCGGCACTTGTTGGATAAGCTGGTTTGCATAAAAGTTCTTTACTTCTTCCGCACAGCTTTCATCGACCAGTGTATAATAATTTTTGCCAACGATCTCTTCAGGCAGGTATCCGGTGAGTGCGAGTACTTTGTTATTGATGAAGTTGATCAGCCCGCTATTGTCGGTTGTGTACATGACCGATCCCGCGTTTTCTATCAGTTTCTTGTATTGTTCTTCGCTGGCTGCCAGTTCGTCTTCCGCTTTTTTGCGAAGGCGCATATCCAGGTTCAGACGCAATAGAATACCCAATACCAGCAGAAAAGAAAAAACACCTCCGGCAAATGCGATATACCCGATTTTTTGGAAGCTGCTGTGGTTGGAGGCTATCTGTTCCAACAAACTCTTTGACTTTATATCGCGGATCTGTTGTAATTGTGTTTTTACGGAATGACTGATCGCAGGGCCTTCGCTATCGATCATTTCATTTACAGAGTTACCGGTGTTTTGGGCCTTTATTAAACGCACCTGGAACGCTTCTTTCTGCAGGCACAGTGTTTCCAGTTTGTTTGTATATGCTGTCAGCCCGGGGTCTTCCTGTGTTAGCTTTTTCAGTGTCTGTACAGAACTGTTGATCAGCGCATGTAAACGATAGGTGTGTTCTTCCCACTGCGGTTTGCGGCTGACGAGATAACTCCGCGTGCTTACTTCAGCATCGGAAAATACCAGACCGATGGTATCGATTTCTTTGATCAGTGTATTGGTTTGGTCTACCAGTAACCGCGTCAACGTCTGCTTTTTTCTCTGTTGTGCCATTACAAACAGGAACAGGGTAAAAGCCACCAGCGAGAAAGCGAGTAGCCCGCTGATCTTTCTGTCGGGGATCAATAAGTGGATGGTGCCTGTTTTTTTCATGGATAGGGCCTATAAACAGAAACGCGGTTGTGTACTGACGCGATCTTCAAACGGAAGAAGGCATCCTGTGCAAGTTACGCATGAATCTGTTAATAATTCCGGGAAGCAAACCGGCCAACAGGGTAAGCGTATTTAAGTTTTTTCGGAGCAGTTGCTCGGCTCCGCCGAGTGACGCTTATCCCCAGGCTTCCAGCCTGAAAAATAATATCCTGAACTGGCCAGGCTCAGGCGCTCAGCTTTTTCTCCAGCTCTTCTAATGAAACACCCTTGGTTTCAGGTACACTACTGAATATCCAAACCAGCTGCAGCGCCATCATGGCGGCAAAAAATGCGAAGATGGGCCAGGGATTGTCTTTGAAAATGCCATTGTCGCTATCCAGGAAAACAGGGGTTACCAGGGTAATCAGCGCTGCAAAAACCCAATGCACGCTGGCGCCGAAGGATTGTCCTGCACTACGGATCCTGTTGGGAAAGATCTCTGAAATGAATACCCAGATCACCGCTCCCTGGCCAATGGCATGCGCCGCAATGAAAAGCAGCAGGAAACTCATCAGGAAAACAGGTCCTGCATGGGTATAAAAAGCCCAGGATACCATGGCAAGACTAAGGATATACCCCAGCGAACCAATCACCAGCAGGGTTTTTCTGCCCAGCCGGTCTATCAGGTACAGTCCCACAAAAGTGAACACCAGGTTCACACCACCAATGGCAATGGAATTGAAAAGCGACTCTTTTGCCGCCAGCCCTGCTTTCTCCAGGATCTCCGGGGCATAGTAAAGAATAAAATTGATACCAGACAACTGGTTAAAAAACGCGATCATGAACGCCAGGTAAATGATCCTGCTGTGTTTGCGGTTAAAGAAGGCAACGGTTTGTCCCTTGCTGTCGTGTTCGTTGCTGCGGAGGATGGCTTCGGTCTCAGCAGCCACATCGGTCACACCTATCTGCTGCATGATCTCACGGGCCCTGGCCAGGTCATTCTTTTTGGTGATAAGCCAGCGGGGACTTTCCGAAACACCCAGTACGAGTAAGGTATAGATGGTTGCCGGCAATGCCAGCACACCCAGCATCCAGCGCCAGTCGTTCCCGCCGCCAACACCCTGCAGGAAATAATTGGAGAGAAAAGCCACCAGGATACCGAATACGATATTGAACTGGTACAGTGCGCCCAGCCTGCCGCGGGTTACAGGAGTAGAGATCTCTGAAATATAAATAGGGGCCACTACCGAAGAGACCCCAATACCTACGCCACCAATAAAACGGAAGAAAGAAAACATATAGGGACCCGTTGCCAACGCAGAGCCCACCGCAGAAACTGCGAACAGGATACCTACCCAGAGCAAGACCGCTTTTCTGCCAAACAATTCGGTGGGAATACCGCCGAAAATGGCGCCCAGTACGGTACCCCATAAGGCCATCGACATGATAAAGAAGCCATGAAACAAAGGTGTTGTTTGCCAGAGCTCTTTGATGGGCTGGTTAGCCCCGGAAATAACAACGGTATCGAAACCAAAAATAAACCCTGCTAGCGCCACTACTATTGACCACTGTACCAGTTTGCTTTTGTTCATAGCAATCGATTTTGGTAAAGGAAGATACGAGGAAATGGGAATATTGAATGTTGAACAAAGAATGTTGAACGCTGAATGATCACTCCGGTCGATATTCAGCGTTCCTTGTTCAATATTCAATATTCCCAACCAGTTTGGCGGCGCGTGCAAGGTCTTCGGGGGTATCTATTTCAATGCCCATATAATCGGTCACGACCATTTTCAGCGGGATGCCATTCTCCAGGTAGCGGAGGCATTCGATCCTTTCCGCGGCTTCCAGCGGGGTCATTTCCCAGTTGGTGAAATTGAGCAGTGCCTGTTTGCGGAAAGCGTATACCCCGATATGTTCATAATAAACGGTGCCGGCTTCTGTGCTGCGGGGATAAGGGATTACGCTGCGCGAGAACATGAGCGAGTTCATGTATTTATCCACTGCCACTTTTACGTAATTGGGGTCTTCGATCTGGCGCTGGTCTGTCATTACCTGCATCAGCGATGCCACCTGTACTGTTTTGCCTGGCTCACCTTCAAATACGCGCAGCAGTTGTTCAAGGGGCTCGCGTTTTACAAAGGGTTCATCGCCCTGTACGTTCACAACAATGTCAACTGACAGGTCCGCAACAGCTTCTGCAATGCGGTCGCTGCCGCTTTCATGGTTCTTTTTGCTCATAACGGCTTTGCCGCCATACGATGTGATCTCGTTGAAAATAATGTCGCTGTCTGTAACCACATATACTTCATCGAACAAACCGGTGGCAAGGGTATTATCGTAGGTATGGCGGATCACCGTTTTGTTACCCAGCAGCTGCATCAGCTTGGCAGGAAACCTGGTGGCGGCATAACGGGCCGGAATAAAGGCGCAGATTTTCATAAACGAAATATTTGAACCGCGTCACTGCCCTTGTGTAAGCAACAGGATCACACATGAAGGCTGATGATACGGCAGGCTTTGTCTGGGTGCAAAAGTATTTTAATAATCTGTCTTTACGCTCTTGTCGAAAGGAATCTGTAATTGAAAAGGCAGGTTCTCATCCTTTGCGTTGTCCAGCACATCCAGTCCGTAGCGGATCTGATCGATGGGGGTATCATTATAGGTTCCAAAAAGGCGGTCCCAGATAGAAAAGATATTCCCGTAGTTACTGTCTGTCTGGGGACGCATATAATGGTGGTGCACTTTGTGCATATTGGGCGATACGAGGAACCAGCTCAGGGCATTGTCCAGCCACAGTGGTAAACGGATATTGGCGTGACTGAACTGCGTAAAAACCACGCTCAGGCTCTGGTACATCATTACCATCCACATAGGAGCGCCGCTCACCACAACGCCCAGCATGGTAAAGATCACACGTAATACGCTTTCACCGGGGTGGTGGCGGTTGGCGGTGGTGGTATCCACATGGGTATCGGCATGGTGTACCATGTGGAATTTCCACATCCATTTGATCTTATGTTCCAGCAGGTGTACAAAATAGGCGCCGGCAAGGTCGAGCAGCAGCAGACCGGCGATCATGAATAACCAGAGCGGCATTTTTACGAGGTACAATAATCCGAACCGATACGCCACCACCCAGTCGCTGGCTTTTACGATCAGAAAAGCGCAGGCGAAGTTGATGATGATGGTGGTGATGGTAAAAAAGATATTGATGGAAGCATGTTTCCATTTGTGGTACCTGAATCCAAACAGGGGTATCGCACCCTCGATCAGCCAGAAGAAAGTAATACCCCCGGCCAGGATCAGCGCCCGGTGCAGGCTGGGTATCTGTTCAAAATAACTGATGATGTTCTCTACCATGGAGCAATCGTTTGAACAGTCAATTTACTAAGAAATAGCTTACAGCCAACACCGGTAATGGCCCGCAAAGGCGCGGTAGGGAGGACAGACAACCATTCATTCATCATTCATCATTCCTTGTTCGTCTGTTCGTCTGTTCATCTGTTCCCTTGTTCCTCTGTTCAAAAAAAGCCCCCGTTTCCGGAGGCTTTCGTTATTTCGTTGAAAGGGTTATTTAGTTATTCAGCATCAGCGGCATCACCAGCATCAGCAGGTCTTCGCCCTCGGCCTGTTCGGTGGGTTTGATGAGGCCGGCCTTGGTTGAGGTTGACAGTTCCATGCGTACATCATCGGTATCTGCCGCATTCAGCATTTCGATGAGGAATTTGGCATTGAAGGCGATCTGCAGGTCTTCGCCATCATACTGGCAGTTCATGCGCTCATTACCTTCAAAGCTGAAGTCAACATCCTGTGCGGCCATCTGTAATTCGCTTCCGGTAATGCTGAGGGCAACCTGGTTGGTGCTTTTGTTACTGAAAACGTTTACGCGGCGCAGCGCATTCTGGAAATCGGCTTTGTTCACGATGAGGCGGTAAGGATTGTCTGCAGGGATCACCACTTTATAATCCGGGAAGCGGGCATCGATCAAACGGCAGATCATCTGTGTGGAACCATGGTTCACGAACAGGTGATTGCTGTTGTAACTGATGGTAAGCTCATCATCGTTATCAGGTAACGCGTTCTTCAGCAGATTCAGCGGCTTTTTGGGAACGATGAACGAATCCGTTTTGGTTGCTTTGGTATCTGTTCGCTTATAACGTACCAGCCTGTGTGCATCGGTGGCTACGAACTGAACCCCCTCTTTGGACAGTTCAAAGAAAACACCTGTCATGGCCGGACGCAGGTCATCGCTGCTCACGGCGAACAGGGTCTTGTTGATAGCGGTCAGCAGGGCGTTGCTGGTCATGGCAAAACCGGTAGTGTCATCGGCAGCGGGTTCTTTCGGAAAATTATCCGGGTTCTCGCCCATTACCTTGTACTTACCATTATCGCTGGTGATCTCAACAGCGAAATTCTTATCGATATTGAAAGTCAGGGGCTGGTCGGCAATGTTCTTCAGTGAATCCAGGAGAATCTTGGCCGGGATACAGACCTTACCATTGGTCTTGCTTTCCACGTCCATCTGGACCCGCATCACGGTTTCCAGGTCGGTAGCGACTACATTCAGTTTTTTGTCCTGTATCTCAAATAAAAAGTCTTCCAGTATGGGCAAAACCGTGTTGGCATTGATCACCCCACTGATCTGTTGCAGGTGTTTTAACAGCGAAGACGACGAAACAATAAATTTCATTCTACACAATTTAAGTTCGCAACAAACCTAATGTAAAATGTTAATATTCCGTACTACAAATCGCGGGTAACCCCGTTAAAAAACGGAATGTGAATGAGTTGTGGATTGGCCAATACTTGTTAACAGGCAAGGTTTTCCATCAGCTCCTGGTAAGTGCTGCGGTTAACGGGTTTTACCAGGTAGTCGGTAACGGTTTTGTAAGAGCGGGAACGTTGCATATCGGTGCTGTTCACCGAAGAACTTACCACGTACACCACGATTGGCTTGGGCAGGGCGGCTCCCAGCTTATCGTATTCTTCCAGGAATTCCCACCCATTCATGATGGGCATATTGATATCGAGAAAGATCACATCGGGCAGGGTATCGGCGCCGGCACTAAGCTGCTCCCGGAAATAGGCAAGCGCTTCATTTCCATCGTAAAAAGATTGGATATGCTTGGCCAGTCCGGTAGATTCAAGGATGATCCTGGCAGTATACTGGTAAATATTATCGTCATCGATCAGGCAGACGATATGTTTCTGTTTCACGTCGGTCATGGTTCTTCAAATGAATGTTACTTTGAATGGGGGGCAAGGGCGGATATCGGCGGAAATAGTTTTCAAATATAGGTTTTTATACAATAAGTTGCACAAGTGAAAAAGAGCCTGACGCCAGAGATGGCCTATCCCAAGATCCGGCACTACTGCGGGTACAGCGAAAGATGCCATTATGAGGTAAGGGAAAAACTCTTCAGTTTCGGACTGTTTAAAAAGGATGTGGAAATACTCCTGTCCAGGCTCATTGAAGAGGGCTACCTGAATGAAGAAAGGTTCGCGATCTTGTTTGCCGGGGGGCATTTCCGGCAAAAACAATGGGGTCGTACCCGTATCATCTACGCCCTGCGCCAGAAAAAAGTGAGCGAACAGAACATCAGGCGGGCCCTGAAAGAGATAGAGGAAGACGCTTATCTGGCTGTTTTACGGAAACTGGCCCTTGCCAAATGGAACAGCCTGAAAGCCGAACAATACATCAACCGGGAAGCCAAAACAACCGCTTACCTGTTGCAGAAAGGCTATGAACGCCCGTTGATACAACAGATTCTGGCTGGGATTCGGACAGAGAAAAGCAGTTAAATTACATAGAGGCGCATGTTGAACAAGATCAAAAAAGGATGCCTGTACCTGGCTGGTTGCTGTATGGTACAGCTGGTTCATGCCCAGCAAAAACCCCCTACCAACACCCGCGAATTCACGTTCACCACAGAGAACGACGCCTACCTGTTTCAGAAAAAAGACGCTTATTATACCAATGGCTTTGCTCTAACCCTCCGTTCTGCCGGCGAAAAAAAGGGGGTACGCGTGATGCATACCTATGAATTAGGTCAAAAGATCTACACCCCGCTGCTGCGCAAGACCACCGGTCCCCAGGATATTGACAGGCCGTATTGTGGTTATCTCTATGCACAGTATACCCAGACCCGTTTTCCCGTGGGAGATGCCATTCTGCAGTATGGGGCCACGGTTGGTCAGGTTGGCCCGTACTCACTGGGTGAGAATGTGCAGAGCAGTTACCATAAGATGCTGGGATATGCCCGGTTTACCGGTTGGCAATACCAGGTGCAGAATTCTTTGGGAGCCGATCTGGGTATCCGTTATGCCCGAACAGTATTACAGGATAGCAGCCTGTTTAAATGGGTACCCGTAGCAGAAGCCAGTCTGGGCAGCAATTTTACCTATGCCAGGCTGGGCGCTTACCTATGTATCGGTGTTTTTGAGAAGAACCAGCAAAGTGCACTCTGGAATGCCAGGATACAGAAAAAAGGTTCCCGGCGGGAACGGAGTTATGAATTGTTCACCTACTGGTATCCGCAGGTGTTAGTGCAGGGGTATAATGTTACCGTGCAGGGTGGCCTGTTCAGTAAAGGAAGCGGTGCGGTGCTGGCAGAGCCCAAACGGGTAATGTTCCAGCAACAATTCGGGCTGTATTATGCCAGCGGTAAAATTTCTGCCAACCTTGCGCTGGTGATACAATCCAGGGAAGCCAACACCCAAATTAACCTCCAGCGATACGGATCTGTGCAGCTGAGTTATCGTTTCCATTAACTTGCAGGTATAATACCCCAATATGCCTACACTTAGTTTCACCATCATACAAACCAACCTGCATTGGGAAGACAGGGAAGCCAATCTATCCCTGCTGGAAGAAAAGATCATGGGTATCCGCGAAAGGACCGAGATCGTGGTATTACCGGAAATGTTCAGCACAGGGTTCAGCATGCAGCCGGGTAAACTGGCCGAAAAGATGGACGGCAAAACCGTTCAGTGGATGAAACGCATGGCTGTCAACAAAAAGATCATACTTACCGGCAGCGTGATCATAGAAGAGAACGGGCACTATTACAACCGCCTGCTCTGGGTGCAGCCGGATGGACAGCTGGGTTATTATGATAAAAGACACCGTTTTGCTTTTGCGGGTGAGGACAAAGCATACACCCCCGGCCATAAACGCCTGATAGCCCGGGTGAAAGGCTGGAAGATCAACCTGCAGGTTTGTTACGACCTTCGTTTCCCCGTTTGGGCAAGACAGCAGGTGAACGATGCTCCCGAATATGATGTATTGTTGTATGTGGCTAACTGGCCCGAGCGCAGAAACCATGCCTGGAAAACCCTGCTCACCGCTCGCGCTATTGAGAACCAGTGTTTTGTAGTGGGTGTGAACCGTGTGGGGGAAGATGGTAATGGTATTAATCACAGCGGCGACAGCATGGTGCTGGATGCACTGGGTGCTACCCTGTATCATAAACAGGATCAAGAAGATATCTATACCATTGTTCTGGAGAAATCGGACTTAACAGAAGTTCGGGACAGATTCCCTTTCTGGAAAGATGCCGACCAGTTCAATATCATATCCAACGAAGAAGAATAAATTATGGAACAGTATTATGCCGAGAAGTTATTTACCGGGAATGAATTTTTGCAGCAACAGGTGGTGACGGTTGCCGACGGGTTGATCGTAGACATTGCAGCTGCAGGAACGCTTGCTGAAAGGCCGCCGAAACAATACGAGATCATCGCCCCGGCATTCATGGATATCCAGATCTACGGGGCGCATGGACAATTGCTGGCGGTGTACCCGGAAGCCGGTTCGTTGCACAAACTGTACGATTACTGCAGCAAGGGAGGCGCCTCTCATTTTCAGGCAACGGTGGCAACGAACAGCAAAGAGGTTTTTTTTGCGTGCATTGATGCCGTAAAAGCTTATTGGAAAGAGGATGGCAAAGGCTGTATTGGCCTGCATGTAGAAGGGCCCTGGTTACACTCGGTACGTAAAGGGGCACATATAGAATCTTTCATTCACTCGCCCTCGGTGGATGAGGCACGCGAGCTGCTGGAATATGGCAAAGGCGTGATCACCATGATTACCCTGGCGCCGGAAGTATGCAGCCGGGAAGTAATTGACCTGATACATTCCTATGGTGTGGTTATTTCTGCAGGACATAGCAATGCCACTTATGAAGAAGCCACAGCAGCCTTCAACAGGGGAATCCCCGCTGCCACACATTTATACAATGCCATGAGCCCCCTGCAGCACCGCGCGCCGGGAATTGTGGGCGCTGTTTTTGATCACCCGAAAATAATGGCCAGTATTGTGCCCGATGGTTTCCATGTTGATTTTGCTGCCATCCGTATTGCCAAAAAGATCATGCGGGAACGTTTGTTCGTGATCACCGATGCGGTTACAGAAACCAGCGAAGGTCCTTACCCGCACCAGCTTGCGGGCGACAGGTACGAATCGAACGGCATCCTCAGCGGCTCTGCATTGACCATGGCCAGCTCCGTACGCAACCTGGTGAACAAAGTTGGCATAGAACTGGACGAAGCCCTGCGTATGGTAAGCTTATACCCCGCACAGGTCATGAACAGGGACAAACAGATGGGCAAGATCGCCAAAGGATACGAAGCCAACCTGGTCATGCTGGATAATACATTACAGGTGCAGGCATTGGTTACTGCTTAGAATTGTTTATTTCTGAAAAGCATTCCAGCCCTGCGCGGTGATCGGGAATGTATTGCCGCCCTTGGTGTGCAGTTTGCAGCCTGCTTCTATGTCTGTCAGGTAACCGATCACGCTGATCTCTTCGTTGAGGGTGATCTTGTCGTAGTCTTCCTGTTTCATGGTAAAGATCAGTTCATAATCTTCGCCGCCGTTCAGTGCACATACGGTAGGGTCGAGGCCGAATTTATAAGCGGCTTTGCGGCTGTCGTCGGAGATGGGGATCTTTTCTTCGTACACCACACAACCCAGGTTACTCTGTTTGCAGAGATGTAATTCTTCACTACTGATACCATCGCTGACATCCATCATGGACGTAGGCATGATATCGTTCTGTTCCAGGAATTCAATAATGTCTTTACGGGCTTCGGGCTTCAGTAAACGGCCAACGATATAACTTTCGTTCTCCAGGTCGGGTTGCAGTTGCGGATTTTCGAGGTAGATCTTTTTCTCGCGCTCCATCAGGGTTAATCCCAGGAAAGCGCCACCCAGGTCGCCGCTCACGCAGATCAGGTCGCCTTTGTTGGCGGTACTTCTTTTCACCAGTTTATCCGGCACCACTTCGCCGATGGCCGTTACAGAAATGATAAAACCCTTGTTGGAAGAAGAAGTATCTCCTCCTACCAGGTCAACCCCGTGTTTTTCGCAGGCAAGGTATACGCCCTCATAAAACTCATCCAGCGCTTCCAGGCTGAAGCGGTTGCTGATGGCGATGCTCATAGTTACCTGTGTAGGTGTGGCATTCATGGCATATACATCACTCAGGTTCACCATTATGGATTTATAGCCGAGGTGTTTGAGTGGTGTGTACATCAGGTCAAAATGAATTCCTTCCACCAGCAGGTCGGTGGTGATCACGGTCTGTTTGCCAAAATGGTCGATCACGGCCGCGTCATCGCCCACACCCAGTATGGTGGATGCATTGTGTATCTCAAAATTGCGGGTCAGGTGATCTATCAGACCAAATTCTCCCAACTCACTGATCTCTGTTCTTTGCTCCATATATAATGATGAATTGAGAAAGGTGAACGTTTACTACTATGACAACCGGCTTAAAACATAGCGCCATTCAAAATAGAAAGCAACTCGTCGTGGATCTTTCCATTAGTAGCGATGATATGCGGCTGGTAGGGCGAGTAATAGTCGCCATTGAAATCTGTCACTTTACCACCGGCTTCCTCTACGATCAGGAAACCTGCGGCGCTGTCCCATGCCTGCAGCCTGTGTTCGTAAAAACCATCAAATCTTCCGGCAGCCACCCAGCAGAGGTCCATGGCGGCACTGCCCAGCCTGCGAACAGGAACGCCCCTGCGGATCAGTTTGGAAAATACTTCAATGGGTCCGTTGGGCATATCAAGATAGGTATAAGGGAAACCGGTTACCAGGCAGCTGCTGATGACTTCCGTTTTTTGGCTGACATGGATCTTTTTGTTGTTCAGGGTAGCGCCAAAACCGTGCTGTGCAAAATAAAGCTCATTCAGGAAGGGATTGTGTACCGCACCCATGACCATCTGCCCGTTATGCTCCACGCCGATACTTACACAACAGATGGGGATGCCATTGGCGAAATTCACGGTTCCGTCGATCGGATCGATGATCCATTTATAGGCCGAATCCATGACGATCTCACCACTCTCCTCGCTCAGGATGAAATGATCGGGGTATTCTTTCCTGATCACATCAAAAATGGCTTTCTCTGCCGCATGATCGGCCTCAGTAACGAGGTTGTTGATGCCTTCCTTATTACTGATCTTGAATTCGCCATTAAAATAACGGGTCAGTTGTGCTGCGCCGGCTTCTGTTGCTTTCAGCAACGCGTGTTTTAACATCATGCTGCAAAAGTAAGAAAAGGATGGCAAGTCTGTTTATCCCGCCACTACCCGGAATCCAGTATCTTGTAGTCCGAATCCGCTCTTTTGCAACTCTCCATTGTCATAGTGAATTATAATGTCAGGTATTTCCTGGAACAATGCCTGCATACCGTGCTAAGGGCTTCTGCTACGCTGGAAACCGAATGTGTTGTGGTGGATAATGCCTCTTCTGACGATAGTATGGCCTACCTGAAACCCCTGTTCCCAACGGTCAGGTTCATAGAGAACAGCACCAACCCCGGTTTTGCCAGGGCCAATAACCAGGTTCTGCCATTATGCCGGGGGGAATACGTTCTTTTCCTGAATCCGGATACCCTGTTACCCGAACATGCGCTGCGGGATTGCCTGGCGTATATCAGACAACAGCCCGATGCCGGAGCGCTGGGCGTAAGAATGATAGATGGCCATGGCCGTTTTCTGCCGGAGAGTAAACGGGCTTTTCCCGCACCTCTGGTGTCTCTATATAAACTGAGCGGATTGGCCGCCCTGTTTCCCCGCTCTGGCATTTTTAACCGTTATGCACTGGGTAACCTTAATGAACATGCCAACCACCGTGTTGATGTGCTGGCAGGGGCTTGTATGCTGGTAAAGCGCGACCTGCTGCTGCAATTACATGGTTTTGACGAACGTTTTTTTTTATATGGGGAAGATATTGATCTCAGCTTCCGTATCCGTAAGGCCGGATACCAGAACCTGTATTTTGCCGGTGTTACCATTGTTCATTTCAAAGGGGAAAGCTCCGGTAACAATAGCCTGCGTCATGTAAAATATTTTTATGAAGCCATGCTGGTGTTTGTAAGGATACATTACCAGACCCTCGCCGGAAAATCACTGACTGTTTTTCTGCAACTGGCCATCGGTTTACGTGCGGCCCTGGCAGCCATCAACCGGTTGATCCGACCATTGGTATGGCCGCTGGCGGATGGGATGCTTGTCTGGCTAAGCCTGCAGCTGACAAGGTTTTTCTGGATACAGCAGTTTCGTAACGGGAAGGATTTTGGCGTGGCGTTTCTGGATTATGCACTTCCTGTTTTTTCCCTGCTTTTTGTGGGCGCTGCGGCTTTTGCGGGTATGTATGATCTGCGTACACGCTTATCACAAATGTTCTCGTCGCTTGTTTTTGCCATATTGTCTGTCTTGTCTGTGTACTCATTATTGCCCGAGACCTTACGGTTTTCAAGAGGTGTCATGTTGTGGGGCAGTTTGCTGGCAACACTGCTGGTTTTATTGACAAGAAGAATATTTCGCCATCCCGGTGCGGAATGGTTACCGGATGTTTCAGCCGGACTTACCGTGGTGGTGGCTTCTGAAAGAGATTACGATCAAGCCCACCTTTTGCTGGAAAAAGAAACACTGGACCAGCAGCTGCTCGGCCGTATATCGCCGGAGCCTGGCGATACAGGTGCGCTGGGCTGTTTGGCCGATCTGCCGCTGCTTGCTGAGAAACTGCGTTTTCGCAGGGTTGTCTTTTGTGTGGGCGATCTTACCCTGCAACAAGTGTTGCCGATATTGACGTTATGCCGTAAACAGCCTCTGCGTTTCCTGTTTCATGTATCGGGAAGCCGATCAATGGTGGGCAGTCAGGCAATGGCGCCCGGAAACGGGATCATTATTCCGGAGTTTTCCTATGCCATTGAACAACCTCACCAGCAAAGAATGAAAAGGGTGACTGACCTGTTCTTCAGTTTTGTATTTTTCTTAACGCTTCCGTTACACCTGCTGCTGCAAATCCATCCAGTGGGTTTTCTGAAAAATATTTTCCAGGTGTTACTGGGTTATAGAACATGGGTGGGCTATGCATCTGCTGCAGATCAACTTCCGCACATAAGGCCCGCTGTATTGGCTTCAACAGGCATACCGGGGAGTGTTTCACCTTTGGTAGAACAGAAGGCCGATCGTATGTATGCAAGGAATTATGACTGGTGGGGAGATATCCGTATCCTGTTCCGTTATTACCGCCAATTGGGGAATTGAAAAGTCCACCGCTGATCAAAATCGTATCATAATTACGGCTTTTGCGTTAGCTTCGTGCTTTCTTAAACCCTGCTTCTAACGATGGCTATACTTGATATCAAGCTCCCCAATACCATTTTAAAAGCACTCCGTTTGCCGCAGAACAGTCCACGCAGGCAACAGATCAAAGTATTGAAAAAACTGCTCCGCAAAGCCCGGTTCACCGAGTTCGGCCAGCAATACCTGTTTGATGAGATACTACTGAGCAAACATCCCGGAAAGAAGTTCCAGGAACTGGTACCTACTTTTAATTATAACAAGATCTATAAAGAATGGTGGCATAAGACCCTTGAAGGGAAACCCGATGTATGCTGGCCCGGCAAGATCCGTTATTATGCACTCAGCAGCGGTACCAGCGAATCGGCCAGTAAATACATCCCCATCACCAACGACCTGTTGCGCGGTAACAAGATCGTCATGATCAAACAACTGCTGAGCCTGCGTACCTATGAAGACATCCCTTACAGCTCTATCAGCAAAGGATGGCTTACACTGGGCGGCAGTACAGACCTGCAGAAAGGAGCGGGTTATTATGCTGGTGACCTTAGCGGCATCACCGTTAAAAAAGCGCCTTTCTGGTTCCAGCCTTTTTATAAACCGGGGAAAGAGATCGCCAAACAGAAGGACTGGAATAAAAAACTGGAAGAGATCGTAGAGAAAGCGCCGCAATGGGATATCGGTTTTGTGATCGGCGTACCGGCCTGGATACAGATGTGTATGGAAATGATTATCCAGCGCTACCAGCTCAATAATATCCACGAAATGTGGCCCAACCTCGCTTTTTTTGTGCATGGAGGCGTGAGTTTTGAGCCTTATAAAAAAGGCTTTGAAAAACTACTGGGCAAACCCATCACCTACATAGAGACCTACCTGGCCAGCGAAGGTTTTATTGCGTACCAGGAACGGCAGCATGCCCAGGGTATGCGGCTGGTAACCGGTGAGCATATCTTTATGGAATTCGTTCCTTTTGATGAAAAGAACTTTGATGCAGACGGCGAAATGGTTGCCAACCCCGAAGCGCTCATGATACATGAAGTGGAGGAAGGAAAAGATTATGCACTGCTCATCAGTACTGCGGCCGGCACATGGCGTTACCTGATTGGTGATACGATCCGGTTTGTGGATAAGGAAAGATGCGAGATCGTGATCACAGGCCGCACCAAACATTTTCTTAGCCTGGTAGGTGAACACCTGAGTGTTGAAAATATGAACAAAGCCATTCAGCTGGCAAGTGAAGAATTGAATATCTGCATACCCGAATTCACGGTTGCGGGTGTGCCGCATGGTAACTTTTTTGCGCACCACTGGTATGTGGCCTGTAATGATACGGTAAATGCTACCCTGTTAGCCAACAAGATCGATGACCATCTGAAAGAACTGAATGATGATTATGCCGTTGAAAGAAAAAGTGCACTGAAAGAGGTAAGACTCCATGTGCTTAGCGAAAAACAGTTCATGGATTTCATGCAGCTCAAAGGGAAAGTTGGTGGTCAGCACAAATTTCCGCGGGTGCTGAAAGGCAGTATGCTGGACGACTGGCAGGCTTTTCTTGCCTCGCAGAACCATCTTAAATAAACCTGTAACCATGGTAAAGCGTTGGGGGCTGTTCCTGTTATTGGTTGGTTTTGCCTGCGGTATGGCAGCACAAACGCCGGATGCTTCCATGCTGAAACAGCGGGCTCCCAAAACCTTCCGCGCCATTTTTACTACTACCAAAGGCGATTTTGAAATAGAAGCTTACCGGGAATGGTCGCCATTGGGCGTAGACAGGTTATACCAGCTCATCAATACCGGTTTTTATGACAAGGCATTGCTGTTCAGGGTGGAACCCGGTTTTGTGGTTCAGTTCGGTATTGGGGCCAGCTATAGCGATAATCGTTTCTGGGACCCGAAGAAATTACCCGATGAACCCATGCTGCAAAAGAACCTGGCTGGAACCATTGCTTTTGCAAGAGGCGGTCCCAAAGAACGAGCTACGCAAATTTTTATCAATCTTTCTGATAATGCAAAACTGGATACGGTGGTACGGGGTGGTATAAAAGGATACACACCCATTGCCAAAGTGGTTCGCGGAATGAATCACATAAAAAAATTCTATGGCGGTTATGGAAGAAAACCAGCACTGATCCAGGATTCTTTATATAAGTATGGTAATGTTTATTTCCAGGAGCGCTTTCCTTTACTGGACCATATCATCCGTGCACGGATCGTTAAATGACGGATAGCAATTTGATGAAAGGTGGCCATACAAGTGTAAAATTTAGAATTAACCGCTTACTTTCGGGTAACATTCGAACCGCGAACAGTGATAATAGCGCCATTGATTAAAGGATTGGTATTGGGGATATTTCTGGCCATTTCGGTAGGGCCGGTCATATTTGCCATTCTCAAACAAAGTATTAATAACGGGCATAAAGCGGGTTATGTATTTGTGGCCGGTATTTCGATCAGTGATATTGCGCTGGTATTGATCTGTAATTTTTTCACCTCCCTTTTTCAGCAGGCACTTACGCATAAAACTGTGATCGCTGTAGCCGGTAGCATCTTCCTGGCAGCACTGGGTGTGTATACTTCGTTCTTTAAAAAGGTAAAAACAGACGAGGACAATAATATCATTGTCAAAAAATTCCGCAAGCGCGATTATCTCGCGATCTTCCTGTCGGGCTTCTTTATCAATGTACTTAACCCCGCTGTATTTCTTTTCTGGTTTGCATGGACAGCTGCGATCCTGGCCGATTCGCAAACAGCCCCCAACCCGCTTCAATACCGGGCCATTGTATTTGGTACCTGCCTGCTGTTTGTATTACTCACCGATATTGTCAAAGTGGCCCTTGCATCCAGGTTACGTTCCAAACTTACCAAACACAACCTTGTTAATATCAACCGTATTTCAGGATTGATCCTGATCGGTTTTGGCATAGCCCTGGCCTGGGGTATCCTGAGTTATGGAGACCAGATTAAATAAGAGATGAGTGGGCAGTCGTGAGTGGTGAGTAGTCAGTAGGTAGTGACTGACGGCAGGGGCGCCAATTTTCTCTACGAAAGACCAGCATAGTGAATCGTCAATGGTGAATATAGATATTTGTGACCATTCCGGCTAATAAGAACTCCACACTGACCATTCACCATTAACAGTTCTTTTGCGCCTCATTCCCCGCTATCTGTTACCTTCGACCGGTGAAACCACTGTTAACTGCTGCACTTATTGTATGGAGTCTTACGGGTAGTTATGCGCAAAGCGACCTGCTGGTATTAAAACAAAAGAACCAGACCATACAAACCTGGGTGCCCGGAAGCCTGATCAGCTTCCAGTTCAGCAGCAAACAATGGTTGCAGGGCATCATTAAAATCATCCGTAATGATTCTATCATCATGGAGCAGATAGATATCCGTACGGTTCCCAATGCGTTTGGTTTTCCCACGATCGATACGGCCAAACTGGGCCTGATGAAACTGCACGTGAATGAAGTGTACGGCATGCCCAAGCGCATATATGGAAGCAGTATTTTCACCAATGGCGTACTGCTGCAATTGGGCAGCGGCGCTTTTATGTTCCTGAATATTGTCAACAGTCTCATACGAAACGAACAGGTGTTCAGTTCCCTGAACCTCGGACGCCTGGGCGTGGCCGGCGGCGTATTTGTGGTGGGCAGTTTATTGCGGGCCAGCCATAAAACCTATATTGTCCTGGGTAAAAAATATCGCCTGGAAACCATACAGGTTGGTGCCGCTAACAGGTAGCCGACTTTTGCGCTGTAACAAGTGATTCCCGGTTTTAGTATCTTGCTAATCAGATGGCAATCAAAACTTTATTCAAGACCACCTGGCGGTGGACCCGACGGATCCTTTTCTGGGGTTTTGTTTCTTCTCTTTTATACATCATTATCTGTCGCTGGGTAATGCCACCCATCACGGTTACACAGATCACCAACAGTTTCAGCTATGGTTTACAAAGGGATTATGTGAGCGGCAAACAGATCTCGCGTAATGCCAAACTGGCTGCCATAGCCAGCGAGGACCAGGCTTTTCCAGATCATGGCGGGTTCGATTGGGATGCTATTGAGAAGAGCCTGCGCCCGAAAAAGAAAGGAAAGAAAACCAGGATCCCTCTTGGCGGTGGGGCCAGTACCATTACGCAGCAGGTGGCCAAGAACGTATTCCTCTGGCAGGGAGGCCGCTATGATAAGTATATCCGTAAAGTGCCCGAAATGTATTTCACCAAAATGATCGAGTGGATCTGGGGCAAACAACGGATACTGGATGTTTACCTGAACACCATTGAAATGGGTCCCGGCATATTCGGTATAGAAGCGGCCTCGCAGAAATATTTTGGCAAAGCTGCGAAAAACCTGACCCGTGCAGAAGCCGCCATGATCATTGCCTGTTTACCCAATCCCAAACGGTTTACCGTTAAACCCATGGGCCGCCGTGTGGCCTGGCGTTACCCGCAGATAGTACAGCAGATGAACAACATTGAAGGCGATGAAGATGTACAGGCTTTGCTGAAGTGAACCTTACAGGTATTCCGCTATGGCGGCAATGGATGTGGTCAGGCGGTCATCATACCCACCGGTAATCTCTACCCAGGGAACAGACTGGTTGATGAGGATATCTTTATAGATATGATACAGTTCTTTCCGGTTCTTCTCATCAGGGTATTCCCGTAACTCATCTTTCACCCACGGAAGATCGGTATTGCATAAGAGGTAGAGATCGTATCTTCTTTCCACTATCTGGTCCAGGATGAACTGGTGGCATTTACCGAATACATATTCGCACCAGACCTTCAACACATACATGTCGGTATCAATAAACAACAACGGTGTCTGCTGACTGGTTTCCAGCGAGTGCGGGTTTACCCAGGTACGTTCATTTACTTTGGCCCACTGGCTGTTCACCAGGTTGGTATATTCATCTTCCAGTGCCAGCTGCCCTTTGGCAATGGTGAGCAGATCATCGAATTGGTATTCTTTGCCATTGGTAAGCAGGTATTCCCTTGCAAATTCAGGACACCACTGCATACGATAATGCTGCGCCAGCAATTCGCACAAAGTACTTTTGCCGGTAGACTCGGGGCCGATGATGACAACTTTTTTAATCATGAATACAATATGATGGGAACAGATGAACAGATGAGCAAGGAACAGAAGAGTGCAGAATTTTGTTTAACATGACTGTTGTGTTTTCTCCGTACTCCGATTCTTCTGTGCGGTAGAGATACTTTTTACAAATATGCTGATAAGTTCGTTACATTCTGTTTGCTCTGCATGGATGTTGTGTTCCTTTAGCCAATCCAATTTATCAATAATTTTTAAACAGTTATACGTTTCTCTGAGTTCTTTGACGGCAATTTTCATCTTATGGATAAAATCAGACCTGGATTCTGCCGATTGAGCTTCGCCATATTGCAATGCAGGAGAGGACCCACTTCTTGTTAATTGCCTGGCCAAATGACAACCCCCTATATTTTTAGGTAGTTGATCAGCTACTGTTATCATTGATACAGCAAAACTTATCAGTCGATCACTCAGGTTATGATAGCTTTTCATGTTTTCGCATTTGTGTCAAGATGGGAAGATTGGCTATCTTAATCAAGCGTATTTACCGCAAAATCTAATGTATTTACC
Source organism: Bacteroidota bacterium (assembly GCA_016183765.1). Taxonomy (GTDB): domain Bacteria; phylum Bacteroidota; class Bacteroidia; order Chitinophagales; family Chitinophagaceae; genus Sediminibacterium. The sequence continues at coordinate 241,719 of JACPEA010000011.1, read as the reverse complement.
TCCTATTTCCTCATTCATCTGTTCCTTGCTCATCTGTTCATCTGTTCCATGTTCCCAGCTCTTTTCCTCCACTCTGCCAGCCCTGCAATGGCCAGAACTAACAATATGATGAACTGTACACTTGTGAATACATACCCTTTGATAAAGTATAACGGAACGGAAGCCATATTGGTTGCGATCCACCAGATCCAGCTTTCTACTTTCTTTTTGGCCATCAGCCACATGCCGGTATAAGCGGTGGCAGAGGCAAATGCATCGGCCCAGGGAATAGCTTCGGGTGCAAATGCCCGTTGCGCCCAGGTCAGCGCCGCAAAAATGGCGAAATAAAAAGCAGCAAAGAATAACAGCTGTTGTATCCATTCTTTCCGGCTGCTGTAGTTGATGTGTAAGACCAGCTCATGCCTTAGTTTGTCTTTTTTCGACCATAGTATCCAGCCATAAATACTCATGATGCTGTAATACAGGTTTACGCTGGCTTCTCCCAGCAGGTGACCTTGTATGCTGAGGTAGATATAGAACAGCGTATTGATCAGCCCTACAGGATATACCAATATGTTTTCCTTTCTGCTGAACCATACACTGCCGATGCCTGCCAGTACGGCAATAAATTCGACAGGTCCCGTTTGCTGTAAGCCCGTGATGAATTGCTGATAGATCTCTGTTGCACTCATAATAGGATACTCAATGTAAGGAATCCTGTTGAAGTAGGATGACAGTCTGCACAATACGGTGATGCTTTGCGACTTATTGTAAAAAAATACCCTGCAGTTTTTGCTGCAGGGTAGAATAACAATATCAACTCACAAAATTATTCGGCTTCTGCCACTACTTCTTTTACCTCGGGGATCATACGTTTCATCATTCCTTCGATACCCGCTTTGAGGGTGATCATGGAGGAAGGACAACCACTGCAGCTTCCCTGCAGCATCAGGTTCACGGTTCCTTCGTTATAGCTTTTGAACTGGATAGCGCCACCGTCCATTTCAACGGCCGGTTTCACATAATTCTCCAGCAATTCCTTTACGCGTTTAACAATATCGTCATCATCGGCGCTAACGGTATTGGAGGCTTCCTGTTTTACTTTGGCCACTTCCTCTTCGTTCACTACCACACCACCGTTCTCCAGGTATTGTTTCAGAAATTCTTTGATGGTTGGGATCACATCCTGCCAGTCGTCGGTATCTACTGTTTTGGTCAGGGTTACAAAATTGCTGGCAATGAATACGCTCCTGATGAAAGGAAAACTGAACAGCTCTTTTGCCAGGGGTGATGGGGCCGCCAGTGTTTCATCTGCAAAATCAATACTCTTGCCTGGATACAGTAATTTGTTGGCCACAAACTTCATGGTTTCCGGGTTGGGTGTCATTTCGGTATAGATACTGATGACCGGGTTGCCTGTTTGAATCATAATACTTGGCTTTTATACTACTGCAAAAGTAAACAAAAGCCAGGCAGGGAAGGTTCAGATGACCTGCCAGAGCCATTCCGGAAGCCATATTTTTCGGATATCGAAACCCCTTTTCACTACCAGCAGGCAAAACGAATGCTGCCCTCTTCGATGGAAAAGGGTGCTCCTGTGGCTACATTAGACTCAATACATTGATTATCAATATGATCAATGGTATTTACTGTAGGTTTTTCGATTGATCGGATCAACCGTTGCGGATATGCGATGTTTTGGGTGGGGGCAGCCAAACACACACTTACCAGGCAAAACAGGCTGAGAAGGGTATTTTGGTAAACTGCTTTCATATTCAAAATTATGGAACAAAATTATCCTTGAACCTGCATGTTTGCAATCACATAAACGTGTGAATTGCCGGTTTGTGCATGTTTTAAATACAAAAGCCCGGATCCAAATCCGGGCTTTCTGGTGAAAAAAGGTCTGATGACATTAATATGAGAATACAGCATTCTCAATTGTATCGGGGAAACCGGTCGATTTGGTAACGGTCTTGCGGGTCAGTGGGTAACCGCCGGCATCATAGGTATAAGTATGGTTCACGGTCTCTTCTACATTACCGAAAGAATCGTAGTGGATTTCTGACAATGGGTTGTTGGGGATAAAACTCTCCACAGGCAGGTACGGGTTGGCTTCAAAAACGGCGGTCGTATTCGGGTTGGTATCGTACTGGCTAAATACAAACTCGTTGGTTTTATCCAGCGAACCGGTTGTTGCATCCTTATAATAAAAGGTTATTTTTTTCAGATTGCCATTGGTATAGTATTCGTTTTCGTAGCGTAAACTGGGTGTAACAGAAACACCGCCGCCGGGTACACGGGTATATCCGTCTGTCTTCCAGAGTTTGCCATTGGCATCGTAAGTGTAGGCATACCAGGCGAGCAGGTTGCCCCCCGCGTTGAACATTTCTGTTTTGCTCAGTTTGTTATTGGCATCGTAAGTGTATTTGAATTTACTGCCGTTATCACCACGTACTTCCAATACCTGGCTTCCTGAATAGATGAAGTCATACACAACATGTATCGGTGTACTTGTGCCGAATGTAACATGATTGGTGATGCTTGTAATGCTTCCATTGCTATTGTAAGCAATGTTTTCGTAACTACCGTCATCGTAGGCGATCCTGGATAATTTTTTGGTATTGCCCGGAGGCGGATTTTGTGTGCCGGGTGTACCAGGATTTTTGGTGCAGCCGCTTACCAGTAAGGCAACTAACAGGTAAATCATACCCACTTTCATCGATAATAATTTCATTTTTTTCATAGTATTCGTTTGTAATCTGCAGCAAACCTACGCCTGCAGAAACCGGCATCCTATCACATGAAAATGTGGTTGGGATAAAGGGTGCCAATCCTGTAAGAGCGGTCTGACCGGATGATTGAAAATAAAAAGCCGCAGCAAATGCCGCGGCCTGGTTTTTCAGTAAAGGATTGACTATTTAACATCGGCCAACGGTACCGGGTTGGGCACGACGTTGTTAACCGGTTTGGTTGATTTGAGGTAGGCGAACATGGATTTCAGGTCCTCATCTGTAAGTTTACGGATGTTGGGCCAGGGCATGGGTGGCAACAACTGGCGACCGCCTTCCAGTCCCTTGAATTTTCCTTCACGCATCGCACGCATGAAATTCTCCTCTTTCCAGCCACCGATACCAGTACTGTCTGAACTGATATTCGATGCATAGGAAATACCCCACGGTCCTACAGCAGCTGTCAGGTCCGGAGCAAACAGGGCCCATCCGTTCTGAACGGCTTTTGTATCTTCCGGAGGCAGTTTGCCATCTTTCTGGAACCCGGAGAAGCGAAGTTCTGGAATGAGTTCGGGACCGTGTGCGCCCATTCTTTTGGGAGAATGACAGTCATCACATCCGATGGTATTTACCAGGTATTCGCCACGTTCGATCCTTTTAGTGGTGTCAACAGTGTTCTCGCTGGTGGCGGCAGTGTTTGTTTGAGAATCTTTGCCGGAAGAGCTGGTGCAGGAGATAATTGCGGCGGCAATAACAGCAGACAGGATGGTTACTGTGAGAAATTTTTTTTTCATGGTTGGTTTGTATGGTTACATAATTTTTGAAAAATCCATTTCCGTTGCAGAAATGTTTTCATTGCCGCAAACCTACCTGTAGCAGCAGGCCCGGGCAATCACATGAAAATGTGGTTGGGTACAAAAGGGAAATAAGCAGTAGGAATGGTAAATAGCAGCGGGTATATGGTGAAGATAACCACAGGCACAAAAAATAGCCGCAAAGCTGCAGAACATTGATCTGAACGGCAACCCGCGGCCCCCCAATTATAACAGTAGGTTTATACTAACCTGTCTTTGAAAGCTTTGGCTACAGCTTCACTTTTGCTGTTTACATGCAGCTTTTCGTAGATCTTTTTGATATGGCTTCTTACCGTATCGATGGCAATGAACATTTCATTGGCGATCATTTTATAACTATAGCCTTCTACCAGGAATTGTAATACCTGTTTTTCGCGATCTGATAAATGGTAGTCTTCCCCTTTTTCATTGTTCATGGAGGAGAACATCTTTAATACCTGTGTGGCAATGCTGGCGGTCATGGGTGCGCCGCCGCTTTGCGCCTCTTTGATGTATTCAAGCAGTTTGGTAGGAAGTGTCTTTTTCAGCACATATCCATTGGCGCCGCTGCTGATGGCCTGGAATACGTTTTTGTTATCATCAAAAACGGTGAGCATCAATACTTTTACGTCATCGTTCACCTGGCGGATCTTTTTCAGGCCTTCAATACCGTTGATCCCGGGCATATCTATGTCCATCAGTATCACATCGGGTTTCCAGGCGGTAACTTCTTCGATTACGTTATTGCAGTTCTTAAAAGCGGCCAGTACCTCAAACCCTTCCGATCCATTGATGAGCATGGTTAGTCCTTCACGTAGCTGGGGGTTATCTTCGTAAATCAACAGTTTCGTCATTATTTCTCTTTTGCCGGTTCAAAAATAGGCAGTGGTTCAGGATAAATCAACCGCATAAATATGTTATCCTGGCTGTTATCAGTGCCAGACTATACCGCCAGCAACAATGCGATGCAGGTAAATGTATTGAAACGTAGTTTCTGGCTAACCAGTCTGCTGATCTGCACAGGCATGAGCTTGGATTTAGGGTACTGGTATGTTCACCGTTACTTTTGCGCCGCCGCCGGGTTTTGATAAAATATGTAAACGCCCATGCATGGCATCGGCCCTTTTCTGCATATTGCCCATTCCATTGCCGCTATCCGCTTTTTCGGGATCAAAACCGATGCCGTCATCTTCTACTACCAGCAGCAGCCTGTTATTGTGTAATCCTATCTGCACGATCACTAGACTGGCCTGCGAGTATTTGGCCGCATTGTTCACCGCTTCTTTGAATATGAGGAAAAAATCCCTCCGGGCTTCCATATTCAGTTTTACATCAAAAACTGATTCATCCACACGAAAATCCAGTTCTATTTCTTTTGCTTCCAGTACATTGGTGGCAAACTCACGCATACGGGCGGTGATCTTCTGCATACTGTCGTTGCTGGGCTTGATGCTCCAGACAATATCGTCCATGGCTTCCATCATACGCTGGCTGTTATCGCTGATCTTGCCGAGGTATTCCGTGGTCTTTACAGGATCTACCTGGATCCTGCTTTTGGCCATGGAGCTGAGAATATTGATGGTACTGAGGGTACTGCCCATATCATCGTGCAGGTCGCGCGCCACGCGGTTCCGTAATTTTTCAACGGCCAGTAATTTGTTTACGCGTAACCTGTGCACCGCATAGATACCTAAGGCCAGAATGAAAAACAGGGCGCTGATGAACCAGTAGGTACGCCAGAACGGAGGTTTGATATAGATGTGCAGTTGTGTGATATTTTTAGAGCGGTTGCCGTCTATATCCTCACAGAACACGCTGAACGTGTAGTTGCCGGGCGGCAACAGTGAATAATTGATGAAATTCTGGCGGTCGGCCCTGATCCAGTCCTTGTCAATACCACTCATCTTATAGTAATAGGTCAGCTTTTCACGGTCAAGATAGCTGAGGGAGGCAAAATAAATACTGAATGAATTCTGTGTGCTTGAGAACTGGATGCGCGACAAAGATTGCAATGAATCGACCGACAGGTAATTGTTCAGCAGTTTGAAATCGGTGATCACCACATCTCTTGGTTGTTTATTCCGGAAGATGTTGGGTTTAAAATAGAGTAGTGCGTTGTTGCCTGTGAACATCATGTATCCGTCAGCGCTGAAAAAATCCGCTTCGGTAGTGGCATGTGCCAGGGTGATGCCGTCTTTTCTTCCATAAGGCGTAACCCGTCTTGTGTCGGGGTTGTAACGACATAACCCATCCAGCGTGATCATCCAGAGATAACCATCCCCGTCCATGCGCATAATGGTATTACCGGGCAATCCGTCATCGTATGTAAGCCAGTATACCCTGCCCGTTTTCTTGTTGATGAAGTTCATGGCTCCTGCGCCAAATACCATGGTGCTGTCGTTCAGCTGCTCAATATCCTTGCCCACATTCATGAACAGTTTTTCTCCGGCCGGACCTTCGGCCGTATAGTGTTTGAGGATGCGCGTACCATCTCTGCTGAGGCAGTACAGACCCTTGCTTTCAACGGCTACCCACAACAGTCCCTCCTTATCGATAAAGATCTTGTTGATGACAGAGCCCATTTTGTGCAGTACGGTGAACTTCTTACCGTCGTATTTCACCAGCGAGCCGCGGGAACTGGATAACCAGATATTTCCTCTTGTATCTCCTGTGATGAAATTGATGGTAGCACCTTCAAAAGCCGGCTCGGTCAGGAAACGGGTTTGTTTGGTGGCAGTATCATAGATCATGTAGTTGCCTGCCTGGCAACCGATCCACACTTTTCCGTCCGTATGCTGGTACAGGGCCCAGGTTTGCCGGTATTCGATCCATTTATCGCTGCCTTCAGGTTTATTGGTATAGATGCCGGCATCGTAGGTTTCCAGGTTTCGGCTCAGGGTAAGGATACCTCGTCCCCAGGTGCTGAGCCAATATTGCCCCGAGCGCAACTGGTAAATATCGGTACACTCAACCGCGCCTTTTTTTTCCGAGAAAAGAATATTTACCACCGAATAAGTGCCACTGCCCGGAGAGGCAAAATACAGTCCATCGTCGGTACTCACCCAGATGCTTCCGTCATGGTCTTCCATTACCTGGTACACAAAATGAAACTGGATCCCGGTTGCTGCGCCGGCTTCGTGTTCATAATAATTGAAACTGCGGGTGTCATTATCAAAATTGTACAGCGAATTGGTGCCATACATCCAGAGCAGACCCTGCTTTGTCTCATAAAAATTCCGCAGCTCTGAATAATCGGGGTTATAGTTCAGGCCCGCGGTATCTTTCAGCGGTTTGCCGGTTGAGTCGTAACAATATTTTACATGTGCCGACACCCAGGTAAATAACCAGTGCCTGCGTTTACTGTCGATAAATACTTCCGATGCACCGGCCCCGAGTTCTTTTCGGTTCAGCAGGGGGATGTTTTTTGGGTTGTACCGGTTGGTGTACATTTTTTGATCACTGGCATCGTATACCGAAAACCCGTTATCCCCGCAGGGGAACCAATATTGCTGTTTCAGGGTATCCTCAAATAACCCCAGACCCGGTATCCATCCTTCGGGAAAATGAAAATAATTGTCGTCTATAAATGCGTTCTGTTTTTTATCGTAATGCAAGAGCCCGAATTTATTGATGAGCAGGAAGGTCTCGCCACGACTATCCTGCCATAGGTTGATTCCACCCAGGTTATTAATGGGTCGGGAACTTTTTACCGGAACAGTGGTATAGGTTAAGGTAGCCGTATGATAAATGCCTATTTCCTGCAGGTTGGGGAAACAGAGCCAGAGCGCACTGCTGTCGTAAGGGAGGATCTTGGTAAGACCGGATGCCCTGGGACTGGTAATATTGGGGGCATTGAACCGGATAAATTTGGAGCCGTCGAAACGCTGAAGACCATTGGCCGTTCCTGTCCAGATAAAGCCTTTTTTGTCCTGGTAGGTGCAATACACAACATTAGAGGCAAGGCCAATACCATCATCGGTACTGATGCGGTTGAACGTAAATCCACGCTGTGCCAGCAATGGGGTTACAAAAAGCAGCAAACAGGCAACAAGTTCAAAGGTTTTCTTCATGCAGGGTTTGGGTGTATCAAATCTATAAACAAAAAAGCTTACGGGATACCGGAACAGGAAATTCACCCTTTTATGTGGTATAAGCGGTTTACTGGGCGTATCAATTGGACGGTTGCCGGCATAAGAATAAAAAGCCCCAATAGGAATACCGGGGCGGAACTAACTGCATATTATGAAAACGGGGAATAGGGTCAATGCTTGCCAGACCCCGTATTGAATTAAAATTGCAGCAGCCGTACCTGTTAAAATATCGGATAAGGATAAACGGAGGATTGAAAATGATGAAAGGTAAACGGCCTCACATAAATGTGTGATAGGTCTAAAATCCTTACTGGTAAAGGATTTCACATGAATGTGTGATTGTGCAGTAGGGAATTTGGAGGCAATTTTGCACCATCTGATCACCTAAAAAACAACTATGAAAGGAAAATACATCACCACTTCTTTACTGCTGGCCGTGCTGGCAGGTGGTAAGAATGGGGTAAGCGTACTGGTGGATGAAACCACGGCCGCTACCCGGGATCATACACTGATCTGGACCAGGGATACCAGCAAACCCACAGAAAAACTGTCCCAAATGCAGGACAGGGATGAACTTAAACTGGCATAAGCTGTGATGCCGATAACCCGGAAAAAAAATACCATGGAAAAGAAATTTCTGCTGTTGATGGACCATTTTTTCACTTTCCTCCTGCTGCTCTCGGGCGAGGAGGATCATGAAACCGTTTCCATCAGTCATATCCTGTAATGTTCTCCTCCTTATCCAATAAAAAAGGGGAATCTCTTTTCGAGACCCCCCTTGGGTTGGTAAGTATGCAAGCTTATAAGTTTCTTAGTGCCAGTATTTTCTCCCAACGATGGCGGATTCCTTCATTGGCCAGGGCCAGGAACTCACTTGCTTTTTCGGGATCATTGTTTTTGATAGTGGCAAACCGGTTCTCCTGATAGAGGAACTTATCCAGTGCAACGGAAGGATCTTTACTGTCGAGCACAAATCGCTGTCCCTGCTCTTTTAACGGATTGTAACGGAACAGTGGCCAGTAACCGGTTTTCACAGCCAGGTCCTGCTGGTCTAATCCATGGCACATATCGTATCCATGTGCAATGCAGTGACTATAGGCAATGATGATGGATGGACCAGGATAGGCTTCTGCTTCCAGGATGGTCTTCAGTGCGTGTACATCGTTGGCGCCCATGGCTATCTCGGCCACATAAGCGGATCCATGTGCGATGGCCTGCATGGCCAGGTCCTTTTTGCCGGTTGTTTTTCCCTTGATAGAGAATTTGGCACTGGCGCCGATCGGTGAAGATTTCGATTTCTGTCCGCCGGTATTGGAATACACTTCTGTATCCAGTACCAGGATATTCACATTTTCACCGGTTGACAATACATGATCCAGTCCGCTGAAGCCGATATCATAGGCCCAGCCATCTCCACCCACGATCCACATGGATTTGTGTTCGAGGAAGTCGGCCACCTGGTACAGTAATCCTGCTTCTTCTTTCTGTATCTCTTTCAAACGGCTTTTCAGGACTGTTACATTTTTACGTTGCTGTATCACTTCTGCTTCGTTGCCCTCTACGTTGTTCAGGATGGCGTCGGTCAATTCGCCACCCACTTCTTCACGTAAGGTTTTCAGCAGGGCGAGCGCATAGTTGCGTTTCATATCGGTTGCCAGCTTGATACCCAGACCGAATTCCGCATTGTCTTCAAAGAGCGAGTTGGCCCAGGCTGGTCCATGTCCCTCTGCATTTTTGCTCCAGGGTGTAGTGGGCAGGTTACCGCCGAAGATAGAGGAGCAGCCGGTTGCATTGGCAACAATCATCCTGTCGCCGAACAGCTGGGTCAGCAGCTTCAGGTAAGGTGTTTCACCACATCCGCTGCAGGCACCGGAGAACTCGAACAGCGGCTCCAGTAACTGTGAGCCTTTTACGGTACCACGGTTCACACGGGTTCTGTCGATATCTGGCAGGCCGATGAAGAAATCCCAGTTTTGTTTCTCAGTCTCTTTTAATGGCAGCACATCCTGCATGTTGATGGCTTTGTGACCCGGCTCTGTCTTGCTCTCGATTGGGCAGGCTTCCACACAAAGGTTACAGCCGGTGCAGTCTTCCACAGCTACCTGTAAAGTATAAGATTCAGTGTCCTTAAAGAACTCCTTACCCACCGGCGCAGTGTGTTTGAAGAAATCCGGCGCATCGGCCAACAGATCGTTATTGTATACTTTCGGACGGATGGCGGCGTGCGGACAAACAAAGAAACATTTACCACACTGGGAACAGATGCTGGGATCCCATACCGGAACCTGGTCGGCAATATTCCTTTTTTCGTAGCGGGTAGTTGCAGATGGATACACACCATCTGCGGGGAATGCGCTCACGGGTAAACTGTCTCCTTCTCCTGCAATGATCCTGGCCAATACCTGCTGCACAAACTCAGGTGCTTTACCGGAAATAGCAGGTTCACTCTCTTTGGTACCGATGCTGTAGTGGGAATAATCTACCAGCGACAGATGCTCAAGCGTTTTATCTACGGCCTCATAGTTCTTCTGCACCACTGCATCACCTTTTCTGCCATAGGTCTTTTTGATCGCTTTTTTGATATAACCAATGGCTTCGTCTTTTGGCATCACATTGGAAATGGCAAAGAAGCAGGTTTGCAGGATGGAATTGATCCTGGAACCCATACCGGTTTCCTTGGCTACTTTCGAAGCATTGATCACATATAATTTCAGTTCTTTCTCTTTGATCTCTTCCTGGATATTGCGGGGCAGGTTGAACCATACATCTTCTGTAGCGTAAGGCGCATTGAGCAGGAATGTTGCCCCATGTTGTGCATCTTTCAGGATATCGTATTTCTGCAGGTACTGGAAGTGGTGACAGGCCACAAAGTTGGCGGAATTGATCAGGTAAGTGGAACGGATAGGCTGCTCACTGAAACGCAGGTGCGAAACGGTGAGGGAGCCGGATTTTTTAGAATCATACACAAAATATCCCTGTACGTGGTTCTGAGTCACATCACCCACGATATTGATGGTGTTCTTGTTGGCGCTAACGGTACCATCGGCACCCAGGCCAAAGAACAGTCCGCGGAACAGGTGCTGGTCTTCCAGGGAGAAGGTTTTGTCGTATTTGAGACTGGTATGCGTTACATCATCTTCGATACCGATGGTGAAACCGTTTTTGGGTTTGTCTTTTTTCAGCTCATCAAAGATGGCTTTTACCATACCGGTATTAAATTCTTTGGATGCCAGTCCGTAACGGCCGCCAATCACAGCAGGCATTTTACCCTGCCAGCCAGCGTGTAATGCATTGATCACATCCATATACAGAGGCTCGCCGATGGCGCCGGTTTCTTTGCAACGGTCAAGCACCGCAATGTTCTTAACACTTAGTGGAATGGCATTGATAAAGTGTTTTACAGAGAAAGGACGGAACAGGTGTACATGCAGGTAACCGGTTTTTTCGCCGATGCTGTTCAGGTAATCTACGGTCTCGTGAACGGCGCCGGTGGCGGAACCCATGAGAATGATGATGTTCTCTGCTTCGGGGTGTCCATAGTATTCGAACAGTTTGTAGGAACGGCCGGTCAGTTTCTCAAACTGCTGCATGGTATTTTCCACGATCTCGGGCACTTTCCAGTGAAACTGGTTACAGGCTTCCCGGCTCTGGAAATACACATCCGGGTTCTGGGCGGTACCGCGGATAGAGGGATTTTCTGGATTCAGTGCGCGACTGCGGTGGCGTGCCACGGCATCATTATCGACCATCTGGGTAATGATACTGTCGGGGATGATCTCTACTTCATTCAATTCATGCGAAGTGCGAAACCCGTCAAAAATATTCAGGAAAGGGATGCTTGACCGCAGGGTGGAGGCAGTGGCGATCATGGCCATATCGTGTGCCTGTTGCGGACTGTTGCCGAATAACATGGCAAATCCGGTGGCACGTACGGCCATCACATCGCTATGGTCTCCAAAAATGGAAAGTGCATGTGTGGCCAGCGACCTGGCGGCAATATGAAATACCGTAGGGGTTAATTCACCCGCGATCTTGTACATATTGGGGATCATCAGCAGCAGACCCTGTGAGCAGGTAAAGGTAGAAGCCAATGCCCCGCCCTGTAAAGCACCGTGAATGGCACCGGCAGCACCTGCCTCGCTCTGCATTTCTATGACTTTGGGAACTTCCCCAAAAATATTCTGTTTGTTATCACTGCTCCACTCATCAGCAAATTCGCCCATGGCGGAGGAAGGAGTAATGGGATAGATGGCACATACTTCGCTGGTCTTGTAAGCGATGTGGACTGCAGCCTCGTTACCATCTATAATAGCAAGGTTGGCTTTTTTCAGTGGGGTTTTGCCGGCAGACTTGTCCCGGGCAACGGTTGTTTCCATGGCGTGAGATTTTGGGTATTTTGAAAGCACCAAATTACCCTTAGTGCCAGGCGTAAAATATGACCAATGTCAGCCCGGAATATGATTTATATAGGATTTGGAATAAAACACCCCCTTTTCTATCAGCAGTATCCCCGTTTCTTGTTCATTTATATGGGTTTATCACCGAAAATAACGGCTCATGTAAATCCGGGACGGTTGCGGGGTCTACCTTATTAATATTGTATCAAATCCGTATGCATGAAAAACCAGGGCAGGCTGATATTATTATTAGGTATGATGGGCTGTACGATAGCTGCATCCGCACAAAAAGGCCTGAACGGCCTGGTCGAAGCGGAACGGGCATTTGCCCGATTCACTGAATCCCATACTATAAGGGATGGTTTCCTGAAATTCATGGATACTACCGGTTTGATCTTTCAACAGGGAAAGCCCCTGAATGCGCACCAGGTGTACCAGCGGCAGAAAGCCGGTCCCGGCGTGTTAAGCTGGGCACCCGATTTTGCCGTGATAAGTGTGTCTGGCGATATGGGGGTAACTTCGGGACCCTATATTATTCGACCTGCGTCCCTAACGGATACACCGGTGGCAAGAGGATATTTTTCTTCCATCTGGCGGATCAATGCCCTTGGTGCGTGGAAGAACCTGGCTGATCTGGGAACGGCTTCTCCAACTGCAGAATTACCTGTAAAAGAGCTTCTATCCTTCGGTTTATCGGGGCAAAACCTGCCGGATCGCTCTTTTACGTCCATTCTTCTATTAGACAGCTTATTCAATACGGCCATTATCGACAGAAACAGCCAGGTATGGGAAGAATTTCTTACAACAGAAACCCGGATGACCCTTGACCGGCAGGCACCGGCATCAGGAGAAAAACAGGTTACGGCGGCTTTGTTACAGGCTCCGGACGGCTTGCAACTGGCGGTTATCGGCGGGGGTATTTCCCCGGCAGGCGATTTTGCCTATACGTATGGGGTGGTTATCAACGGTAACCGGAAAGAAAACTATCTCCGCGCCTGGATCTACCGGCAGAAAGAATGGAAACTGATACTCCAGACCATCAAATGGTAAATAACGGGATCAGAGTTTTACGCCTACACTCAGGGTCACATAAAACAATTCTTTTCCTCTTTCAGACAGGTCCGTGCGTCCGGCAACCGTGATGAGGTTCTGCGGAACGGTATAAGAAGGGGTGACCGACGCATTGAATTTACCCGAAACAAAAACAACCGGAACCGAGATCTCATAGGAAAGCAGGTTGAACTGGGTTATTTTCTGCGTGGTCTGCTGCGAGATGGGAAAACCCAGCAGGTTCCTTTTTGCCAGGTAGGTATTGGAAAACTGTTGTGTGCCGAAATAAGCATACACGGAAGGATCGATGGCGAAAGCAGCATTGGTCATGCCCTTGTTGAACAGGAACAGGTGATCGATACCCAGCGTGGCGCCCACGTCGGTCTGGTTACTGAATTTCAGGTCAAGTCCGGTATTGATATTCACGATCTGTGAGAGGTAATTGAGATTGATCCCTGTTTGTGATCGTAAGGCCGACTGCACCAGGGTGCTTTTGTCTTTGTACAGTAGCTGCGTATAAAACAGGTTACCTGAAAAATGCGGGGTTTCGCGAAAACGATAACCCGCTTCAATAGTAGTACCGGTATAGCTGAGCGGAAGGGCTTTGTTCTGTACAAAGATAAAATTACCCTGTGCATACAAACCCATTGCCGATTGAAACCCGATGGTCGGGAAGAACCCACTGCTGGTGAGACTGTCTGTTCTGCCAAAATAATGCAGGGCAGACTGGTAATTCACAGAAGCGTTGAGCTCATTTTTCCGGGTATTGCCTGTATTCCCTTCCTGCGCTGCAGAAAACAGGGGTAAGAGCAATAGCAAAAAAAGACTGGGTGTTCGATGATTTGTTTTCATATGCATGGCATTTAAACAGCTGCCGGAACTATCTATTGAAACGGGGTCGGATATTGGATTGCTAAAACGGGACGATTACTGTTTGCCTGTTTTTACCGAACCGCTGGTTTTGGCTTCTGCACTGGCTTTAACAGAGGGTTTTACTGATTTCACTTTTTCTTTGGCCTTGTCTTCTGTTTTCTCAGCGGCATCTTTTGTTTTTTCAACTTTTTCTTTTGCCTGTTCAGACTGTTCTTTCAGGGACTCTTTTGCGTCACTCATAGGAAGTTTCGCATTGGCATTGGCATGTACTTCAGCTTCAGAAACAGATTGTGCACGTATCAGGCCTCTTTCTTCACCACCTGCATTGCTGTGAAGGTTTGCTTCATCGCTGTGTTTCACTCCTGCGCCTGCGTTTGCTTTGACACTGGTATTGCTGGCGGCCTTATCTGCAGCTTTTAATGATGCGGCAGATGTCTGTTTTGCTGCACCGGTAGTGGCTTTTACGGCATTACCTGCAGCCATGGTAGCACGGTTGGTGGCATTAACCGCTGCGTTAGCGGCATTGGCGGCATTGGTAGTGGCTTTTACCGCTGCACCGGCATTGGTTTTCACGGCTACCTGCGCCTGGGCGGCCTGGAATAACAGAACGGAGGCCAGCAGAGCTGAGGATTTCATTAGTGTTTTCATGGTTGTTGTTTTTTGGTTAAGGATGCTTTTCGATCAGTGAAATCCAAATACTGTGCCAACAGGATTGGGTGTACAAATAAAAATGTATAAGATGCTGATAATAAGAAATTTAAGAAACGCTAAAATCTTTCTGACCGTTCTTACGGGGAATATTCCTTTCCTCATACCTACCTATTTGTGCGATAGGGAACGTATCAGGCGCAGGAGATATTTGCACAAAAAAAATGACACGTGTAATGAACCCTGTGCAACTGGTAGCCGGGATATTGTTTTTCGCAGTAGCCTGCACAAAAGACCCTGTAATACCATCTTCAATACCGGCAACGGCCATCAGTAAACTGGAAAAAGATGGAGATAGCTGGGAGGTTTCCTATAACCCCGATGGTTCCGTTCAACAACTGATACGACACATGGCAGACAGTTCTGTGATGGTGCGTTATGATTTTGTGTATGCCAACGGAAAGCTGCTCGAAGTGAATGCCGGTGGCAAGTGGAAATATTATTATACCGGCGATCGGCTGACACAGATAGAAACCCTTGACAACCAGGGTGTACTGCGGTATCGTTCAGCGTTTGTATATACAAAGGGTAAAATAACCGAGCGTACCAACTATTACGCCAACACACCTGTACCCCTGCGGCCGCTTAACCTTACCAGGTATACGTATAACACGGATGGTAACGTAGTTGTAAAGCAGCATTTTGATTATGTGAACGCCGGCTGGACCCAAACGGAAGAGGTACACACACTTGCTTACGATGATCGTCCGAATACCTATGAACACCTGGAGATCTTTCCGTATTTACCTGCCAGCCTGCTTTCTGTAAACAATCCCCTGCGCGAGGAATATGTTGGCGTGGATGGTCGGTCCTATAGATCTGCTGTGTATGAATACCATTACAATGCAGTGGGCAAACCTGCCTGGCGCAGGGTTACCTATGCGTACACGGGTTTCCCCGATACACATTCGGAAGCGAGGTTTCATTATTGAGAACCAGGGTTGTTTACAGGTAACCGACGTTCTGTTTATTGAATGATCCGCAGTTTGGCGTAGTTGAGCATGATCTTTTTTTCGCCATTCAGTTTAAAGTGAATGGTGGCAACAGGATTATGGGCTGAACCTTCTACTTTGGTTACGGTACCGAACCCGAATTTCTGGTGTTCTACTTCCTGGCCGGCCTGTAACTGGCTGGTATCGCTGGCCACAAAATCGGCTGAAGCTTTGTGTTCCACCACTTTATTGGCAGGCGGGTTAATGGGCAGGTATTCTGGTTGCTGGTTCCTGGTTGCCGGTTTTTTGGAAGGAGGTGGACCGTATCTTTTTTCAGCGCTGGCTGCCGAATCACCGAAACCAAACCCACGCTGCATACGTTCATAACCACTGCCCCATTCTGCGCCGAGGTTTCGGGCGCCGCCGCCGGCATAACTTTTATCTATATACTGCTCCGGCATCTCTTCAATAAAACGGCTGGGTTCATTTTGTACCAGTTGGCCAAAACGGTAACGGGTATTGGCATAGGTCAGCCACAACCGCTGTTTGGCACGGGTAATGGCCACATAGAACAAACGACGCTCTTCTTCCAGCTCTTCGCGGGTGTTGATGCTCATGGCATTGGGGAAAAGCATTTCTTCGATGCCTGCCACAAATACGCAGCTGAATTCAAGTCCTTTGGCAGCATGTATGGTCATCAGTTTTACCACATCGCTGTTCTCTTTGTCATCATCGGCGTCTGTGAGCAGGGTGATCTGCTGCAGATAGGCACCCATGGTTTTGTCGCCCAGTTCCCCATCGTCATTGCTGGGACTTTCCGTCCACTCCTTAACGGAGTTCAATAACTCCTGTATGTTCTCATAACGCGCCAGACCTTCGGTGGTCTTATCGCTGAATAATTCCTTGACGATATTGGTGTGTTTACCAACCTGCACTGCTACATCATATGCATTCTTATCGGTAAGCATGCTCTGGAAATAGCGGATCATGGTCACAAAATTCTGCAGGGTCTCCAGGGTGCCAGCACGGAAGCCGAATTCGGCCGCACGTGTCAGCACTTCGAACATGGGAATGTTCTGTTCATTGGCAAAGATCACACATTTCTCCACCGTGGTTTTTCCAATGCCACGGGCCGGGTAATTGATGATCCGTTTTAAGGCTTCCTCATCTCTGGTATTAACGATCACGCGCAGGTATGCCAGGAAATCCTTGATCTCTTTCCGCTGGTAGAAGCTGACGCCACCGTAAATACGGTAAGCAATACCCATACGTCGGAGACTTTCTTCAAAAGAACGGCTCTGGGCATTGGTACGGTACAGTATGGCAAATTCGCGGTTATAATAATGGTTGCGGAGTTTTTGTTCCTGGATGGTATCGGCAACGAATTTACCTTCATCGTTATCCGTCATAGTGCGTACCAGGCAGATCTTTTCTCCTATGCTATTCTCGGTCCAGAGATTTTTAGGGATCTGGCCTTTGTTATTACTGATAACGCCATTGGCCACATTCAGGATACTCTGACTACTGCGGTAGTTCTGTTCCAGTTTCACCACTTTTACATCATCATAATCTTTCTGGAACTGCAGGATGTTCTCAATGGTAGCGCCACGGAAACTGTAAATACTCTGTGCATCATCCCCCACCACGCAGATATTCTCGTGTGCGGCCGCCAGCAGTTTGGCTATCTGGTACTGCACGGCATTGGTATCCTGGTACTCATCTATCAATATGTATTTGAACTTGTGCTGAAACTTGTGCAGGGCTTCCGGAAAATTCTTGAGCAGTTCGTACATCTTCAGCAACAGGTCGTCAAAATCCATTGCCCCGTTCTTGAAACAGCGACTGGCGTAGGCAGCATAGACCTGTGCAATGGCGGGCCGGTTGGCACGCATATCTTCCTGCTGGATATAATAGTCCACCGCGTATTCTGCCGGACTCACCAGTGCATTCTTGGCAGATGAGATGCGGTTGTGTACCACACTGGGCTTATAGTGTTTATCATCCAGGTTCAGTTCGTTGATCACGGTCTTGATCACGGAACGGCTGTCGTCGGTATCGTAAATGGTAAAATTGCTCGGATAACCCAAGCGGTGCGCTTCGCCGCGCAGAATGCGCGCAAATACGCTGTGGAAAGTGCCGATATAGAGGTTGCGGGCATCAGAATTGCCCAGTATCTTCTCTACCCGCTCCTTCATTTCGGCAGCAGCTTTGTTGGTGAAGGTCAGTGCGAGTATATTGAATGAGTCTACCCCGTTCGCCATCAGATGGGCAATACGGGTAGTGAGTACTTTGGTCTTTCCACTGCCTGCGCCGGCAATGATCATCAATGGGCCGTTAATATGTGTGACCGCTTCCAGTTGCGGTTCGTTCAATCCCTCCAGGTATGCTTGCATGGCTGCAAGATACTATGGAACCTGATTGCATACAAACAGGCGGACAGCTTCCGCAGGTATTTTACTGACAGTTTGTTGGTAAGCATCAGATACCTGGTACAATCGGTAGCAATGGCTTTGTTTTTGAAAGCGGAGAATAATAGGAATATATAGTCTATTTATTTTGTAGACTAATAGAATTATCGTACCTTTGCATAGCCAACATGTTATTTTATTAGTATGCGTAAGCCGTTTTGCTGTTCTGTACGGTATAGCGGCTTTAGCTAAATAAGTTTTTTTTGAGAGGGCCACGTGGCCGAGCGGTCAGGCACAGGTCTGCAAAACCTTTTACGGCAGTTCGATCCTGCCCATGGCCTCACGTATATTGATGTTCTTTTATATGGCAAGCAATCGAAACGGGGCTGTATGTCTATATGGCCCCTTTTTTCTGAAAACCCTGTTAAAGCGGGACTGCTTGTTTCAACCGGTTGCTGATATTCCGTAATTTTGCACGCAACCATTACCAACCAACGCTTTTCGGCAGTTTTAACGGATCTTACTGTAACCCCCCAATTAACCGATATGAAAGTATTCAGGCAAAGGAAATGGCATACCCCGATATGGGTAGCAGCAATATTATTTGTGATGATGGGATCGAGTTTCACCGTTCCTGCTCCGAAACCCCTGGCAACAGCACCCAAAGAACTTAGTTCAAGCCCCACATTGGCAGCAGCAAAAATGGAATTATATGAGCGCCTGAACCTGGCATCGCTGGGCCTTTCGCACGAGGCATTTGTGTACGGGCTTACCGGTTTTCATAACCTGCTCAATAGTGGTAAAATGGTAAAAGACAATATCCTTTCGATCGTGGATTTCAGTTTACCCTCCAGTAAAAAACGTCTTTTTGTAATCGACCTGGAAACTGGCGAACTTCTGTTCCACACATATACATCGCACGGAAGGAATTCTGGCCAGATACTACCCACACAATTCTCCAATAAGGCCAACAGCAACAAGAGCAGCCTGGGTTTTTATATTACCGGCGGTACCTATCAGGGTAAACACGGTGAATCGCTTCGTTTGTTGGGTGAAGAGGATGGTATTAACGACAATGCCCTGAAAAGAGGTATCGTGATGCACAGCGCCACTTATGTGGATGAGGAGATCATCAGAAACCAGGGTTTTATCGGGCGCAGCCAGGGTTGTCCGGCACTGCCTAAAAATGTCTATAAACAGGTGATCGGTACCATCAAAGACGGCACCTGTCTGTTTATTTACAGTCCCGACAAATACTACAAGACCCACTCGCGGATGATCCGTGAGCTGGTATAGGTTTATTACATGAATGGGTGAATGATATGCTGTGGCATTTGTATTTTTTTTAAATGCCACAGCATATTGAATTCATAGATATCTGCCACTTTTCTCAATACGGGTTACACGTATCTGGGTACCCCTTTACCCTGGCATTGTCACTGTTTGTCATCTGACCGGTGAATATACGTGTGGTGAAGGATGATGCGGAACAATTCATCGGGCACAAAAGGTTTTACCACAATATCATCAATACCGCTGCTGGTGATCCTGTCTTCCACTTCTCTGGGCAGGCTGGCCGTAAGTGCGATAATGGGTATGCGCACGCCCCGTTCGCGCAGTATGCTGGTGGCTTCATAGCCGTCCATTACCGGCATATGCATATCCATCAGAATAAGCTTGTGTTTGGAAGGGTCCAGTTTGTTCAGCGCTTCCTGTCCATTCATGGCAACATCGATCGATGCTCCCCATCTTTCGAGAAAGGTTTTGGCAACCAGTATATTCACTTCATTATCTTCCACCAGCAGGATAGACATGCCCGAAAGTGGCTTGCTTTCTTCGGAGGGGGTGGTTTCTTTTTTAATTTTTGTTTTCTTCTCTGTGTTTACCAGCTTGGGAAAGGTCTGGGTAAAATAAAATACGGAACCTTTTCCCTGTTCGCTGGTCAGATGCAGTTCGGTATCCTGTAAGGCAAGCAGCTTTTTGGAGATGGCCAGTCCGAGCCCGGTACCGCCGAAATTTCTCGAAGTGGAAGTATCCGCCTGTGTGAACTGTTCAAAAATGATCTTTTGTTTTTCCTGGGCGATACCGATGCCGGTATCTTCCACACTCACCTGCAAAGTGATGTTGGAAGGGTCCTGATTCACTACTTTGATATCCAGTAACACATGACCTTTTCTGGTGAACTTGATGGCATTGTTGACGAGGTTGGTGATCACCTGCCCGATGCGTGTGGGATCGCCAAGTACTTTATATTGCAGGGCGGGGTCGATCTGCAACCTGAGTTCAATGCCCTTGTCTTCGGCTGAACTGCGCAGGCCGGAGATGATATTTTTAACCACGTTCGGTATATCAGTCTCGATCATTTCAAAATTCACTTTTCCCGCTTCTATCTTGTTATAATCAAGGATGTCATTTACGATCGCCAGCAGGTTATTGGCCGAAAATAGCAGCACATTCAGCTGCTCTTTCTGTTCTGAACGCGGGTTATCGCGAAGGATCAGGTGCGTCATGCCTAATATGGAGTTCAACGGTGTACGGATCTCGTGCGACATGGTGGACAGGAATTCGTTCTTCGCCTTCAATCCCTGTTCGGCTTCCTCCTTGGCCTGTTTCAGGGTGGAAGCGAAACGGAAAGACAGGATCAGCGACTGAAGGAAGAAAAAACTGATATACCCCGTAAACAGGATGCTTTTATGAGGTGCTACGATGCCGAAATACTGAAGGTTGATCACTACAAAGACCACCAGTACAACGGCGGTGCTTAATAATGCGTATTCTGCCCCAAGTCTTTTGTTACGCATAGCTTTCACGTACACATAAAAAGCATAAGCGATCACCCCGAACATCACAACCAGGAACGGGTTGATAAGATAGGTGAACACAACAGGCGGGAACAGGATAACGATGGCAGATAAACTCAGTCCCAGGCCTACTTCGATCCGTGTTGCCAGTTTACCCGATTCTTCGGGATACAGGTATCGCGTATACAAACTGAAAAATACCAGGCTGATGAAAAGGCTGAGGTATTCAAGATGCGTGGTAATGGTCCAGGGTATTTCGGGTAAAAGGGTATGCAGCACATAACTGCGGGAACCGATCATCCGGTAACTGTATACCATGCAGAACAGGGCAAAATACAGGATCGACTTATCGTGGCGGCCAAACAGGAACAATCCGAAAAAGAATAGTCCGCCCATGAACAGGCAGCCTGTCAGCAGCAGGTCAAAAGCCATGTCCGCATTGCGTTCATAAAACAGGGCATCTTTATCACCGATAACGATCTCTTTGTACGGACCGCCTTTCGAATGCCAGAAATTGGCTACCTGCAATACCAGGTGAACTGTGTCGGAGCCAGACTGGATCTCAACGGTATGTTCCATCCATTTCGGGACGGCTTTCTCCTCCAGTGAATCGGGTATACCCGAATTACAGAGTAAAGCGCCATTGGCAAAAAGTCGGTAGGAACAATAGGTATCCGGTACCTGTAATGCCAGCCGGTTGCTGTGTTTGGGTAACAGAACGGTTACTGTATAAGTAGCATAACCATCAGCATTCAGTTTGGCGCCATTGATCGTGGTATTGTTGAATAATTTTGGGAACGCAATATATGCAGGTGCCTGTTTTGTTGTGACATCGGGGGTGATCAGCTGTTTCCAGTACATGCCCCACTCTCCGCTCAACGGAACGGATTCTTTCTGCAGATCAATGCTACGCAGATCGATCATGCCCTTTATGGCTTTGGGATATTTTTCCTTTTGACTATAGCTATGGTTGGATAACCCCAGGCAAGCCAATAATATTGCCAGAACAAACAAAGTATGACAGGATGGTTTTCTCCGGAACATGGACTGGCAGATATGATAAAACAATACCCGTAAAAATGTGGGGGGAGGAAACCGGGTTTACTTCTTACAGCAAAAAAAAGCTAATTTCAATATCCGGCAATCAATTCGCATGAAACAATACCTGGTTTTTTTTCTACTGTTCACCTCGGTCCAAACAGGATTTTCGCAGAAAACTGACAAGCACCTGCAGAAAAAGCTTGCAGAAATGGTTGGTGGTTTTCAGGGAACCCTGGGTATATATGTGCATGATCTCTCTGCTAACCGGGTGGCAGCCCTGCAGGCCGATACTGTTTTTCCCACTGCCAGCATGGTAAAATTGCCCATACTGACCGGCCTTATGCAGAAAATAGACAATGGCGAACTGCAGTATCACCAGGTACTCACGTACAAGGATTCTTTATTGTATGCAGGAGAAGATATCCTGGGCTCTTTCAAAACCGGGGAGAAGATCGAATTGAGCAAAGTGCTACTGCTGATGCTGGCCACCAGCGATAATACGGCCAGCCTGTGGTTGCAGAGTCTTGCCGGCACCGGCACCGTCATTAACCGCCTGATGGATAGCCTGGGGTTACGGGATACCCGTGTCAACAGCCGTACACCCGGAAGGGAATCCAACCGGCTGCAATATGGCTGGGGACAAACCACGCCCCGCGAAATGGCGGGCCTGATGGAAATGATCGTCAACAAACAGGTGATCAGTGCAGCTGCCAGTGAAAGGATGCTGCGTTTGCTTGGCAGGAATTACTGGGATGAGCAAGCCATATCACAAATACCTTCCGATGTGTTCATCGCCAGTAAAAACGGGGCGGTAGACGCGAGCCGCAGCGAAGTGTTGTATGTAAACGGCAAAAAAGCCAGGTATATTTTCTGTATAGCCACCAAAAACAATAGCGACACCAGCTGGAAAAGCACCAATGAAGCCTGGGAGCTGACCCGTAAGATATCCCGCTTTTTGTGGGAATACTACCAGTAAAAATTGAACGGGAAGTTTATTGCAGCGTCACCAACCCCTTTTTGATGGCTTCCATGGCAAGCCCCACGCGGCTCTGCACTTTCAGTTTGCCGAAAAGCGATTCACGGTAACCATCAATGGTGCGTTCGCTCAGTGACATCAACGCCGCAATTTCTTTATAGGTAAGGTCGGAGCAGGCATATTGAAGGAACAGTTTTTCTTTTTCTGAGATGACCACCGTATTCTGCTCAGACTGTAACAGCCTGCGGAAATCGATGTTGCCTGCATCCGCATTGTAAAAACCGTTTGTATTGATTTCCTGCAGCGCTTTTTCCAGCTCATCGGGATGGGTTTCCTTCAACAGGTAGGCGCAGCAGCCTGCTTTGATCATGTCGATGATGACCATATCGGTATCATTCATCGAAAGTGCCACCAGTTTCATTTTCGGGTATTTTTTGTTAAGCCACCTGGCGGTCTCTATGCCGTTCATGACGGGCATATTTACATCGATCAGCATAATGGCGGGTGTGGGTGCCCCCTGTTCCAGTTTTTGCTGCAGTTCCTTTCCGTGTAAAGCTTCCAGCACCACGTCGTAAACGGCGAAACTTTTCAGCATCAATCCCAACGATTTCAGGAACAACTGGTGGTCATCTACAATTCCGATAGGTATTTTCATAGGTTGGATGTATTTGCGGGTAGCTGTATGGTGAATTGTGTACCCTTATTGATAGACGAAACCCACTGAACGCTTCCACCCAGTAGTCCGGTCCTGTGCCTGATATTCAGAAGTCCTACGCTTTTGGTAACGGCTGTTTCATCAAAACCGATACCATCGTCCCCGATGAATATGATAAGCTGCTGGTTATTTTCTTTGATCTTGATCTCGATATTCCTGGCAAATGCGTGTTTGAGGGCATTCTGCAGGATCTCCTGTACAATGCGGAAGAGGATGATCTGTTCCGTAGCCTTCATAGAAAGGGTTTCGGGCCGGTACAGGTGTATCTGCAGGCTTTTGGCCGCATTGATGCGGTTGATCTCCGCTTCCAGGTTCTCCATGAAATTGAATTGCTGCAACCATTCCTTGTTCAGCGATTTTGAAAGTGTCCGTACTTCGGCAATGGCTTTACCCAGGCTGTCATCGGCCATGTTCAGGGTTTCGGAGGGTTCAGGCAAAGCGCGTTGCGTTATACCGATCAGCAGTTTGGTGCTGTTGAGTAATTGTCCAACATTATCATGGATCTCATTGCTCAGCTGGTTCAGGGTCTCTTCCTGTGTTTCCAGCTTTGACCGGAGTAACTGGTTCTCAAAATCGGCTTCCATATTTTCTTTTTCCTTCAGGTGCTTCAGGTCTCTTTTCAGGTAAGCCACCACCAGCATGACAATAAACAAGGTAATCAGCAGGAGAATACTCGATGCAGCCAGAATGATACTTATGTTTTCTGATAGTTTTTGCATGTGAGGCCGTAGATCGAATAGATACAGAAAATGGTTAAGAGCAGGTTGTGAAACCGCCAGAGAATACCAATAACCTCAGCTTCGCGTACAATGAGGTACTTGTATGAGATAAATATAAAAAAACTACCCGTATAGTAGGTAAAAACACCGATGGCCGACCAAAAGAAGGCGCTGTCGGTTATGCCGCCCGAATAATGTTTATCCTTCACCAGGCGCCAATAGAAAAAGATCAGGCAATAAGCGGTAATGATAAAACTGGCCGCAGCGGATATGATGCTGTTATAGGTTTCAATACCATCCCCGTTGGCAATGGAATAAGTGGCAAAACCGAGAAAAAGCAGAGAGCTGAAGGGGAAGATCTTTCTGATCAGCGGTATTCCCAGCTCATAGAAAAGGATCGACAGCACAAGAAACGACAGGATGATATTCAACAGGTACACCGAATAGTTGGTGATATGCAGTTTTTCCAGAACGGTGGCCGTTACATTGGTGACAAGCTGGATACAGATAAAATAAAAGATATACAGGAGTTCCTTTGCCAGCCTGTTCTGGGTCAGGATACTGACAAAGAACAGCAACGCCAGCAAGGGAGCCCCGATATCTATGTAGTTTAGTATGGTAATGATGGTCTTCAAAAACCTGGGCAGATTCAGTGATAAAAATGGTTGAATAGCAGGATCTTACTCTGTACATCCGGGTGGGTAAGGGCAGCCGTTAATGGTTTCTTCACCAGCAGTTACCGATGTTCTCAGCTGGGTAGAGTCGGTATTTTGTCCACCCTCTCCCAGGTCGGGCCTGGCTTTGATGCGGGTTACGTTCACATAATGCTCGGCCCCCTTCGGTTTTTCCCTGACGATCTGTTGCGATATGATGATCCCTTTCGCTGTGGGGTTATCGGCCAGCAATTTGGCCATTTCTTCGGCTTTGAAATAGAATTCGATCCTGCATTCGTGCGGCATAATAATTGGGTTTGGTTGTTTGAGGATAAAGAACGCCAAAGATTCAGAAAAAAACGGCATTAATCACCCGGGCTTTTTCTTGAAAGCATACGGGAAATTTCCCGGTGCGGAAAGGGGAAATGACTCCTTGCGGTTATCAGGGTTTGTCCGCATATTTGAACTAGGTTTAAAAGCCGGCTCATCAGCTAGCGTCATTTTAATATCCATCCTATGTCAACCTTCAACATCCTTGCCATCGATGGCGGCGGCCTGCGGGGCATTGTTCCACTCACCATCCTGCAGAGAATTGAGTCTATCACGGGCAAAAAGATCCAGGAAACCTTCGACCTGTTTGCCGGCACTTCTACCGGTGGACTGCTCGCCTGCTGTCTTACCCTGCGCGATGAACAGGACCCGTCGCAACCCAAATATTCATTACAACAGATCGCAGATATCTATACCAACTATGGCAGTACCATTTTTCCGGTACGATCCGGATTGAATAAACTACTGTACAGGCTGATCAGTTTAGTGGCGCCGGCGTATGGTCCGGAAGGGCTCGACAAGACATTGCGTTATTTTGTGGGCGAACAAACCATCCTGGAAGCACTCAGGCCGGTATTGGTACCCACGTATGACCTTAGCAGTAACCAGCCCGTTTTCTT
Source organism: Bacteroidota bacterium (assembly GCA_016183765.1). Classification (GTDB taxonomy): domain Bacteria; phylum Bacteroidota; class Bacteroidia; order Chitinophagales; family Chitinophagaceae; genus Sediminibacterium. The sequence continues at coordinate 215,861 of JACPEA010000011.1, read as the reverse complement.
CAAATCAAGCGAGGCTTCCGATGACCCTACGGCCAATGCAAAAGTGTATGATGTGTGCAGGGCCACTTCTGCGGCACCTACCTACCTGCCGGCCTATTCATTCATACATAAACAGAAACCGCTTACGGGGATTGATGGTGGTGTGTATGTTAACAATCCGTCCATGGCAGCGCTCGCAGAAATCAGCCGGTATGGTGATACGGGATTTTATCACAAAAAGGATGGCAGCAAGGTTGCATACGAGGATATCCGTATTCTTTCACTGGGTACCGGTAGTTATGAAGGAACAATCACCAGGGAGCAGGCCATTAGCTGGGGGCAGCTGCAATGGATCACGCGCATTACTGATATCATGATGAAAGGGGTGAACAAAAGCACCCATTATGAAGCCTGCGAAATGCTGGATATAGGTAAATACCTGCGTTTATCCATCGATATACAGGATGAGCGGTACTCAGATATGGCCGATGCTTCTGCCGGCACGCGGCAATACCTTTTACGGCAGGTGGAGGAACAGGTAACCCATCATCCGGAGCAGGTAGAAAAACTAACACAGTTCCTGGCGGGGTTAAGCTGATAATTTTACCGCTGCCCTGTTGATAAGATAAGTATCTTGACAGCCGTTTAGAATCGTCACTTGCATGCAGAAGATCAAGCGCAAACATTCGGGCAGCCGTATCAGGGCCATCGTAAGCGGATCGGTGGGGAACCTGGTTGAATGGTACGACTGGTATGCCTATGCAGCGTTCTCACTGTATTTTGCACCGGTGTTTTTTCCGGGTAAGGATACTACGGCCAATCTGTTGCAGACCGCAGGCATATTCGCTGTTGGTTTTCTGATGCGCCCCATCGGTGGATGGTTGTTCGGCAGCCTGGCCGACCGGAAAGGAAGAAAATGGGCGATGACCTTATCCGTACTGGTGATGTCGTTCGGCTCCCTGATGATTGCTCTAACGCCTTCTTATGAACAGATCGGTATCATGGCGCCGGTACTGTTGTTGTTGGCCAGGTTGCTACAGGGGCTGAGCGTAGGTGGCGAATACGGCACTGCTGCCACTTACCTGAGTGAAATGGCAGGCACGGGCAGACGTGGTTTTTATTCCAGCTTCCAATATGTAACGCTGATCGGCGGGCAGCTGGTAGCTTTGGGAATACAACTGGTATTACAGCATTTTTTTCTTACCAATGAACAGATGCATAGCTGGGGCTGGCGGATCCCCTTTTTTATCGGGGCAATCCTTTCGCTGATCGCTTTTTACCTGCGGCGTACCATGGAAGAGACCGAGGCATTTGAAAAAAGCAAACATGCTTCCAACCAACAGAAAGGAACCCTGCGGGAATTGTTACACTACCCGCGCGCAGTAGCCACCGTTGTGGGATTGACCATGGGCGGTACCCTTGCCTTTTATACCTACACCACGTACATGCAGAAATTCCTGGTGAATACGGTACACCTGAGCAAAGCAGAATCTACGCAGTTAACGTTTTTATCATTACTGATCTATGCAATGCTGCAACCTTTTTTTGGCGCTTTGTCTGATAAAATCGGCCGCAGGCCCCTGCTGATTGGCTTTGGTGTTCTGGGAACAGTGCTTACCGTGCCCATACTTACCAAGCTCAGTCATACCACTGATAAACTGGATATATTTCTGCTCATGCTATTACCATTGCTGATTGTGAGCGGGTATACATCTATTAATGCAGTGGTAAAAGCAGAGCTGTTCCCCGCAAAGATCCGTGCACTGGGAGTGGGTTTTCCGTATTCTGTTACAGTGGCCCTATTTGGGGGTACGGCAGAATACCTGGCACTCTGGTTCAAGAATAACGGTAATGAAACGGGGTATTATTGGTATACTACGGCCTGTATCTTTGTTTCTTTGCTGGTATATATTTTTATGAAAGATACCCGGAACACTTCGCTGATAGAGCAAGGGGCGTAATGCTCAACTGAACACCTGGTAAACGATCAGGCTTAATACATAAGCGAGCCCGGTCATATACACGAACTGGAACACCGGCCATTTCCAGGAGCGGGTCTCACGTTTTACCACGGCCAGCGTACTCATACACTGCATGGCAAATACATAGAAGATCATAAGCGAAAAAGCAGCGGGCAGCGTGTATACCTTGGTGCCATCGGCATGACGGGCAGCATCCATTTTCTGGCGCAGGGAAGTGTCGTCGGTCTCTTCCACACTGTATAAAGTGGCCATGGTTCCCACAAACACTTCTCTTGCAGCAAAAGAAGTGATCAGGGCAATGCCGATCTTCCAGTCATAGCCCAACGGGGTGATCACAGGTTCGATGCTCTTACCCAGGATACCGGCATAGGAGTTCTGCAGTTTTTCGGATGACAGGTGTTTCTCAAGCGAGTCTTTCTGCGCGGGATATTGTTGTGCAAGTACGGCGTATTTTTCCTCCACTTTCTGCATTCGGTTACCCGGTCCGTACGAACTCAGGAACCAGAGCAGCAGGCTGATGATCATGATGATCTTTCCTGCATCGAACACGAAGATCCTGGCTTTCTCTACCATGGTGATGCCCACGTTTTTCCAGCGGGGCGCCCGGTAGATGGGCAGTTCCAGGATGAAAAAGCTTTTTTCCTTGATCTTGATAAACCATTTCATCACATAACTCACAATGAGCGCCATCACAGTTCCCATCAGGTATAAAGCCATCATTACAAGTCCCTGCACACTCAGGAAACCGAAATAATACTTGTCGTCCACTACCAGCGATATCAAAATGGTATACACCGGCAAACGCGCGCTGCAGCTCATCAGCGGTGTGATCAGTATGGTGAGCAGGCGTTCTTTTTTGTTTTCAATGTTACGGGCGCTCATGATGGCGGGTACGGCGCAGGCAAAACCGCTGATCATGGGCATCACACTTTTCCCGTTAAGGCCTACTTTGCGCATCAGCTTATCACTGAGGAAACTGATACGGGCCATATACCCTGTATCTTCCAGTATCGTGATCAGTCCGAACAGGATCATGATCTGGGGTATGAATACCACGATACCGCTTAAACCCGCTACCAGTCCATTAATGAACAGATCGCTCCACCAGGTTTGTGGTAAATGCTGGTTCAGCCAGCTGGAAGTTTGGGTAAACAGCCATTCAATGCCATCCATCGGGAACTGTGCCAGCCAGAAAATACTCTGGAACAGTAAAAAAAGTACAATGAGCAGGATCAGGTAACCCCAGGTTTGGTGCAAGAGCAGGTTGTCCAGTTTGTCGGAGAACATTTTTTTCTCCATGGGCCCGGGTTCCACCACATGTTTCTGCATGATCTGCCTGATACGGGTATACCGCTGCAGGATCTCTTCAGCCTGTGTTTTGGTAGGATTGAACCGGTTATCGATCTCTATCTGTTCTACAATTTCCTGCTCCTGGTCGGTCAATGGAAAGCTCTCATGATTGATCAGGTAATGGATGCCGGCATAATCACTTAACTGCGGAAACAGTTGCTGTACACTTTCCACAGCGGCAGGGGCCAGCTTGCGTGTATCCATGAAATCGCGGTTCTGTGTACCCGGCGTCATCCTGTAAACCTGTGCGAGAACTTTTTTTACCTCGTTGAGACCTTTATTTTTTCTCGGGTTCACAGCTACGATGGGAATACCCAGTTCGGCCTGTAAACCGTTGATGTCGATCACGATATCTTTTTTAGCAGCGATATCGGTCATGGTCAGCGCCATCACCACCGGTATCTTCAGGTCAATGATCTGTGAACAGAAGAGCAGGTTTCTTTTCAGGTTACTGGCATCGGCCACCAGCAGCACAATATCGGGCCTGATCTCGGTGTCGGCGCCCATCAATACTTTGTAAGCCACCCACTCATCTCCCCGGCGGGGATACAGGCTATAGGTGCCGGGCAGGTCGATCAGTCCGGCTTCCAGCCCGGCTTCCAGCCCGGCTTCCAGTGTAAGATGCCCTGTCTTTTTATCGACCGTAACCCCCGGAAAATTACCCACTTTCTGGTTCAGGCCTGTTAATGCGTTGAACAGCGAAGTTTTTCCGCTATTGGGGTTTCCTACGAGGGCGATATGTAAACCTGGTTTCGACAAATCCGTTCAATGCCTGCAAAAGTAGCCGCAAACGGCAGGGATAAGTTACGAGATTGGGAACAGAATCCTGATGATTTTGTGATCTGCCGGCAGTAACACCATATCATCCGCTTATTTTTGCGGCATAAATGAACCCTGTATGAAAAAATTACTGCTGGTACTGGTACTGGTGCCTGTGTTTTCGTTGGCCCAAAGCAAAAGAAAAAAACGCCTGGCCGAGGAAAAAGCCAATGCAGAACTGGTGACCAGCCTGTCGGCACATGTACAATACCTGGCAGATGACAAACTGGAAGGCAGAAGGGCCGGATCGCCGGGAGAAGAACTGGCCATGCAGTACATCATTGACCAGTATACCCGGCTGGGACTTGAACCCAAAGGAAACAAAGGGTATATACAGGAGTTCCCGGTAGAAGAAGGCCGCCAGGTAGCAGCCGGTTCATTCCTTATCGTGGAGGGTGAAACACTGGAACTTGCCAAAGAGTACCAGCCTCTTGCCTTCAGTGCACCGGCCAGGGTCAAAGGCAGCCCCGCCATGGCGCTCAGCGAAGCCAAACAACCCTGGTTTAAAGACCTGAAAGACCTGCTGGAAGAAAATAAGACCAACCCGCATTTCGATATGACCGAGGAGATCAAAAAAATGGCCGACAAAGTAGCGGCCAAAGGAGCTACGGCCCTGTTCCTGTATAACAGTTCGGCGATTACCGACAATGTACGTTATAACAAAAACGATAAAAGTCAGCCGGTCAAGATCCCTGTGATCTATATTACCAAAGAAGGCTACGGGAAACATTTCTCCGATCATTCGGCTACACTGGAGATAGAACTGGCGCTCAGTTTCACCGAAAAAACACGCACAGCACGTAACCTCGTGGGTTTTATCAATAACCATGTGGCCACTACGGTGATCCTGGGGGCTCATTATGATCACCTGGGTTATGGGGAAGATAAAACAGCGCTCGACACCGGCCATGTGATCCATAATGGCGCCGATGACAATGCCAGCGGCACCGCAGCCCTGATAGAACTGGCCAGTATGCTGAAGAAAAAAGCACCTGCCAATAATAATTATCTCATCCTCCATTTTTCAGGAGAAGAACTGGGCCTGCTCGGAAGTAAATACTGGCTGGAAAACCCGACCACTACGATCACCCCCAATTATATGATCAATATGGATATGGTGGGCCGGTACGATACCTCACACAAGCTAACGATCGGCGGATACGGCACTTCCCCGGTTTGGGGCGAGTTGCTGCCGGCCATGCACCCTAACCTGCTGGTAAAATTCGACAGTACCGGAAGCGGCCCCAGCGACCATGCTGCTTTTTACCGGAAAGACATGCCGGTGCTGTTCTTTTTCACCGGCAGCCATAGTGATTACCACAAAGCCACCGACGATTGGGACAAGATCAATTACACCGCCCAGCGTGATATTGTGAAACTGGTATACCAGATCATTGAGACCGCCGACAGCAAAGGTAAACTGCCCTTTACCAAAACCCGCGATGCACAAACAGGCCGCAGCAGCGGCTTTAAAGTGAGCCTGGGGGTGATACCCGATTACGGTTTTACCGGAACCGGCATGCGGATTGATGGGGTTAGTCCGGGTAAACTGGCCGAAAAACTGGGCCTTCAGGCAGGAGATATACTTTTGCAGCTGGGAGAGTTTAGTTTTGTGGACGTGAACAGTTATATGCAATCTCTCGGTAAATTCAACAAGGGCGATAAAACCCGGCTGAAGATCAAAAGAGGCAACGAAGAAAAAACATTCGACATCGTATTTTAAATCACCTCTCTGCGTAACCTCTCCGTTCTCCCCGGCCCTGCGGTGAACAGTCTTCACGCATTGTTGGTGATAACGCTGAGCCACGCAAAGGACCAATACAGTTTTATATGCGTCTTCGCCTGAATGTAGATGAACTGAACGATGACTTCTTTGAAGACACCCGTTTACTGGGCATTACCGCCCCGGTAAAGAACTACCAGTTCTGCCTGCAGCTGAATAACCAGCTGGGGTACGATTTCAGGCTGAATAACGATATCGAGATCCACCTGCGCAAAAAGGAACGCAGTTATTATTTTTCCGTGTACCAGTCGATCGAGCCCAACAGTTTCCTGGTGCATTACCTGTATCATAACCAGTTCGACGGCGAATACCTGTTACCAGAATTCAAACACATGGATTTTTTATGGCTGATGAAGGGCGACCTGGTGGATGATGAAAAATGCGACTGGATCAAACAATCCGTCAAAAACATCAATGGGGTGCAGCTGGTGGCCGAGCTTACCAACGAGCAGATCAGGAACAAGGGGAATATGGTATTTTAATGCAATAGATCTAAACTCCGTCATATGTGGACAGAACAGAACAATACGCTCTATCGAAAATTCGTGTTCAGTGATTTCTCTGAAGCCTTTGCTTTTATGACCCGGGTGGCGATCGAAGCCGAGAAAGCCGGTCATCATCCCCGCTGGACCAATGTATGGAATACCGTGGAGATCTGGCTCAACACCCATGATGCGGGCAATATCGTTACGGAAAAAGACCGCGCACTGGCCCGTAAGATCGATGACCTGTTATCGCTTAAAAATTAAGAAGGACACTATTTTACGGTGATTGTTTTTTCGGAAGTCCGGGTCATGACACCAATGGGTTCCGTGAAACCTGACAGGCCCTGTTCTTTCAGAACATCCTGCACTTCTGCCAGTGCTTCCGGGGCAACTGCGATCAGTAAACCGCCATTGGTTTGGGGATCGGGTAAAATGGTAAAAGCCTCCATTACATTCACGCCAGGTCCAAAACCCACTTTGCTGCTATAACTGTTCCAGTTACGGTAAGTAGCATCGGGTGTAATACGTTGCAACAGGTATTCCTTGGCTGCCGCCAGTATGGGGATCTGCTGGTACACCAGTTCGGCCCCCAGCCTGCTGCCTTCTGCCATTTCGATCAGGTGACCCAATAAACCAAAACCGGTCACGTCGGTCATCGCGTGTACGCCATTTATTTTCCCCAGCGCTTCACCGGCTTTGTTCAATGTGCCCAGTTGTTGGATCATCAGGGGAATATGTTCTTCTCTCAGTGCATTCCTTTTCTGGGCGGTAGACAGGATGCCTACGCCCAGCGGTTTGGTAAGCAGGAGCAGGTCACCTTCCCGGGCGGTACTGTTTTGTTTCAGCTGGTCAATTCCCACGAGTCCGTTCACGGCCAGGCCAAAAATGGGTTCGGGGCTGTCAATGCTGTGTCCGCCCGCCAGCGGGATGCCGGCTTCTGCACAGATCTCGCGGGCGCCTTCCAGCACCTGTTGTGCCAGTTCTGCGGGTAATTTTTCTACCGGCCAGCCCAGTATGGCAATAGCCAGTAAGGGTTTGCCACCCATGGCATATACATCACTGATGGCATTGGCCCCGGCAATACGGCCAAAGGCAAAAGCATCATTAACGATTGGTGTAAAGAAGTCGGTGGTGCTGATCAGTGCGGTACCATTGCCCAGGTCGTATACGGCAGCATCATCTTTGCTGCTGTTGCCTACCAGCAGCTGCTTATGATCGGAAAAAGACAGGCGGCTTTGCAGTATTGTATCCAGAACGGCGGGGGCAATTTTGCAGCCACAACCGCCACCATGCGAGAATTGGGTAAGTTTTATAGCGTCCATTGTGATCGTTGGTGAATTGAAAGAGGCTGCAAGGTACAATGGAAACGGAAAAAACTGCAGAATAGGCTGAAAATGAAGAAAGCTGCAGTTGATGCAGCTCTCTTACCCCCAATTATTACTGATTAAGTAACGGGTGTAAGATGCAGTAATAAATGCTTGATTTATGCTTTTTTTTGCCAATCGCCACTTTTATCCCATGAAATAGGTAGGTTTATTTACCAATGCGGTTTTTGGGGTAATAACCGGGGCGGGATCCTAAAAAAGCCTGATTATCAGTAACAGCAGTTAACTTTAAATCACTGTTATATAGAAAAAACAGCCCAGATGCGGATCGTGCCGGTTATTTTACTGCTTTTTATATTCTCCCAGCTAAAGGGGCAGTTTCCTTATGTAAAAAAACTGAACTATCCAGAACAGTTACCCACCCAGGTGGTATACGATATGCTGACCGACAGTAAGGGGTATATCTGGCTGGGAACAGACAGGGGTTTATACCGGTTTAATGGCCGTGCCTTTGTTGCAGTTCCTTTCGATAATACCTCTTTTAAAGCGGTCGGTTATCTCCAGGAAGATGCGCAGGGCACTATCTGGTGTATGAACTTTTATAACCAGCTTTTCTATTTTCAGAAAGATACACTTCGCAGGTATATAGCCGATAAAAATACCCGTATTGGCCCCGTTACTTTTCAGAATGTGGTGGTTGGTACCAATGATATCAAATTCCAGGCCTTTAAGAATATTTACCGGTTCGATAAACGCAATCACCGGTTGCTTGATATTACTAATGCGCCATTATCCTTTGATCCCATCATTAGTTCGTTACACCACAAAGGCCAATACTATGCCTTTTCTAACAACGGGTTCCTGTTTTCATCGTTGCATAACAAATGGCTTAACCTGAAACGACCCTATCGTGATTTCAGGCTGGTAGATGGGAAAAACAGGCTACTGGGATTGGGGGTCGGTTATGAAAGAAAAGCGCCGATCGAGATACTAACAGGAGACAGTACCGTTCAGTTACCCAGGATGGATCTTCCCGCGGATGTGTATATTTTCCAGGCGATCTGCATCGACAACAAAGATTTTTGGCTCTGTACACAAAACGGTGCTTACAAATGGACACCGGAAACAGGCGAGGTAAGATGTTATTTCCCAAATGAAAGAGTGTCGGATGTGGTGAAGGATTACCAGGGCAATTACTGGTTCAGTACATTGGATAATGGTGTGTTTATGTGCACCTCCCTGTATAATACTATGTTGAAGATATACAACGACCCGCTATTGGATAATTTTACCAAACTGGCAGGATTGCCCGATGGAGAAATTGTTACAGGGAACAGCCAGGGGCTGCTTACGAAAACAAATCTTGAAACAATGGAACACCTGCGCTACAACCTGGTGCGGGAAAGGCAGACAGAATTTATCAGTTACGATTCACTGTCTAACGTGATCATTTCTAACCGGGGTGTATTCAAACGTGATAAGAAAGAGCCATTAGAGATCATGGATTTTAATAAGGGAGTTACCCGTGACCGTTACGGAAACCTTGTGTATGCCGTATTTAACGGAGCCTATGTGATCAATGATAAATTCGGCTCAAAACACAGAAGACCCGAACCGAATTGTAAGCTGTATCATAAATTCAGCGAGGATACGGTCCATTTTCAGGGCATTTTTGAATCGATCCTGCTACGGCCCAAAAGAGCCATTTCTGTTCTGTCATCAAATAAAAAGGAATGCTTCTGGGTGGGATATGACGATGGGTTATATGAGTATCATTATGACCAGGATTCAATCCGTATACTGAAAGATGAACGGAAAGATCCCGTTATTGCCAAATCACTGTTACAACTACCAGATGGTGACCTGGTGGCGGGCACTTCCACCAGAGGGGTCATGTTTGTTCACAACGGTACCGTTCAGAAAACCTACACAACCCGGGAAGGCCTCAGCAGCGATAATATCTGGAAACTGCTTCGGGAAGACCAATATATATGGGTGCTGACGGATGGAGGGCTTGACCGTATTGATACGGAAAAAGGGATAGTCAGCAATTACCTGGAAGATTATGGCTTAACCAGCACCATCATCAACGATTTCATCATACAGAAAGGAAAGATCCTGTTTGCCACACCAGCGGGTATACTGATCAGGTATAACCTGCCGAAATATCTCAACTTCCAGATCAAATTCCCCCTGCTTAGGGCAGGTAGTAATGGTACAGAGCTAAGCAACAACGATATTCTTCCGGGTAAGAACAGGGATATTGTATTCTATTTCGAAGCCCTGCATTATCTCTCATCCAATGCACTGACCTACCAATACCGCTTAAAAGGTATCGATACCATCTGGCGTTCTGTGGGAAATTTAACCAACTAGTTAACCTTTAGCCGTCTTTCACCAGGTAATTATGTTTTTGAGATCAGGGCCGTTGCAGAACCCAATTATAAAAGTGAAACAAGAAAATTCGCATTTACAGTATCCAAGCCGTACTGGCAACGAACTTGGTTTTTTCTACTGCTTTTGGCGGTTACAGGGATACTGTCATGGTTCTTTTTACAGCAATGGAAAGTGAGTTTATTGAAACGACAGGAAATAAAAGCACAGTTATTGAAAAGCCAGCTTGTGGCCTTACGTGCACAGATGAATCCGCACTTCCTGTATAATGTACTGAATACGGTACAGGGCCTGGTGTATGGCAACCGTAAAACCGAAGCCGGTGAACTACTGGGTAATTTCAGCGACCTGATGCGAAAGACCCTGCAGGCCAGCGATAAACAATTATTGTCATTACAGGATGAAATAGACAACCTGCGCCTGTACCTGGAACTGGAGAAAGCCCGGTTCGACGGAGGGTTTGACTACCATATCAACCTGGTGAACCTGGATGATCTCTCTTTTGTATATGTGCCTTCGCTGATGTTGCAGCCCTTTGCCGAGAACGCAGTAAAACATGGGCTCATGCATAAAAAGGGTGATAAGGAAGTATTGATACAGTTCGAAAAGGAGGTCGAAGGGTTGAAAGTAATCATTGACGATAATGGTATCGGAAGGGTGAATTCTATGGAAATCAATAAACGAAGCAAGAACAAACCCTTTAGTTTCGCTACGGTGGCTTTGAACGAAAGAATGAACCTGTTCAACAGTCTGTACAAACAAAAGATTACCTGCCGGATCATCGATAAGGTAGATGAGATGCAACAGCCGTTGGGTACCCGCATAGAGCTGTTGATACCCGATTATACCCACGATCCGGATGCTTTATGAAAAAAATATCACCTGTCGTATCATAACAGGGGCTGACAAAAAAATTGCGCCATGCCACATGCCAAGCAAAGCTACCTTCGGAACTCTATGCAGAAGATCAGCGCTATTATTGTAGATGATGAACCCAATGCGCGCCGGGCATTAAGGGGTTTGCTGGAGGAGAACTTTAGCCAGGTAGAAATAATGGGCGAATGCAAAAGTGTGCCCGAAGCGGTAAAAGCGATCAACCGGTTTAAGCCTGATGTGGTTTTTCTGGATATCGCCATGCCGGGGTATAGTGGCTTTGAACTGCTCGATTTTTTTGATGAACAACACCTCCGGTTCAGGATCATTTTCGTTACGGCCTACAGCGAACACTCCTTACGGGCTTTTGAAACTTCTGCGGTAGACTATATCCTGAAGCCGGTGCGACTGGAACACCTGGCCCGCGCACTGAAAAAGATCAATATTGAAGAACCCTCTGTTTCCTCAGAGAGCCGGCAGTACCAGGTACTGAAAGAGAATTTTACCAACCAGCTGGATAAAAAAATCGTGCTGCAGACCGCAGAAACCATTTTTGTGGTGCGTATGGAAGACATCATCTACTTGCAGGCAGAGGGAAGTTATACGCGGTTTTATACCACATCGCACGGGGTGCTGACCATTACCAAGAAACTGATCGACTTTGAATTCCTGGAAAACAACGGTCCTTTTTTCAGAACACACAGGAGTTATATCGTGAACCTGAACCACATCAAAAAAGTGGATAAAAAAGAGTTCATCCTGATGATGAGTAACGATGCGGAAGTGTACCTGGCACAGGATAAAAAGAACCTGCTGCTGGAAAAGATCATCAAATAACCCACTCCAGCTCTCCAAAACGGAACCGGTCTTTCCATCCGCCGCTTACCCGCAGATCACCATCGGCTGTAACTTCCTGTATGCGGCCATTAAAACCGACAGAGCCGTACCTGAGCCTTACTTCCTCCTCCCGTTTGTAGAGGGCCCGGTTGTATATCTCCAGTAACCCCGCTTCATCCCCGTTCTTCAGCTGTACAAAACGTTTTTCCAGGCAACGGCAAAGTTCCCTGGCCATGGTTACGGGATCGGACTGTTTGCCCGTGATCTGTTTCAGCGAAACCGGGTTACGCGCCAGTGGCGGAAAAACGGTCTGGTTGAGGTTGATCCCGATACCCACCACCGAGCCCTGCCATTTATTGCCCCTGACCAGGTTTTCGATCAAAATACCCCCTGCCTTTCTGTCACGCCAGTAAAGGTCATTTGGCCATTTGATACGTGTTTCATCACCTGCATATTTGCTAAAGAAATCATAAGATGCTACTGCTGCCATCGAACTTAAAGGGAACTGGTGGGTTATGGCAAGGAAGGATGCGTCTACGATCACGGACAAAGCGATGTTCTGGCCGGGCTCGGCTGTCCAGCTGCGGCCCCGCTGACCTTTTCCGGCGGTTTGGTGGTGGGCAAAGAATGCGGCACCATGACCGGCCAAATTAGCCTGTAACAGTTCCATGGCATAGATGTTGGTACTTTCTACCGAAGCCAATTCCAGGAAAGGTTGCCCGATGGTAGTTTTGGTATCTGAGGGTAACAAAGAATTAGTATTTTTGACGAAGTTAGTCCAGCAGGTCGTACAGCAGCAGAAAAACCGGTATGATCCGGCCGGACGGGAACCTAATTAACCACTTAAATCCGATCGATTATTGGAACCTCTTTCTGTTTTACAAAGCCGTGAAAAAAGCCAGATCACCCGGCTTACGCGCAATTCAAAGATCTTCAAAACGATTATCAAAGCCATCCAGGATAAAAAGGGAGAGCATATCATCAGTCTCGACCTCCGGAAAATACCGGAAGCTTCCGCAGATTTCTTTATCGTATGCGAAGCCTCCAGTACCACACAGGTAAAAGCTATCTGTGACTTTGTGGAGCATGAAGTGAAGGAAAACTGCGGGGAAGCTCCTTATAAACATGAAGGACGCCAGGCATTGCAATGGGTGCTGATCGACTATGTGAACGTGGTGGTTCATGTAATGCACCCCGAAGCAAGAAAATTCTACAAGCTGGAAGAAATGTGGAGCGATGCGGTATCGCAGCTGCACGACCTGTAAAATTTAAAATATACCAAACAGTTATTCGTTTACCATAGAAACCGTAGTTATTACAGAGGGATCACGATATGTCACAGGAAAATAAAAATGCAAGAATAGGTGGGCCTGATAAAGGCGATGGTTCACGAAAGGGCCCCAAATTCAATATATACTGGATCTATGCGATCATAGCAGTGGTGCTGTTGTTTGCCCAGTTCATGAAATTTGCGCCTGAAACCACCCAGACCTGGGAGCAGGAGTTCAAACAGAAAATGCTGCTGCAGGGCGACGTGGAGAAACTTGACCTGATCAAGAACAAGGACAGGGTCCGTGTGTACATCAAACCGGACAGCATCTACAAGAAATTCTATTCCGAAAAACTGCCCAAAGCCATCCTTTCAAAAGAGAAGGTGAAAGGCGTTCCTTTGTTCGAGTTCGAAGTGAATGATATCAAGAGTTTCCAGGACAGGCTAACCGAGATCTACAAAACCAATCCTGCACTGGAAGAAATTCCGGCAAGGGTAACTTCGGAAGGCGAATGGTTTGGTCCTGTGGCCAATACCGTTATTTCACTGTTGCTGATCGTTGCCGTTTGGGTACTGCTCATGCGTAAAATGGGCGGCCAGGGTGGCGCCGGCGGTCCGGGCGGTATTTTCAGTATTGGTAAATCCAAAGCCACTTTGTTCGATAAAGGCGCTAAAGTAAACATCACGTTCGCCGATGTGGCCGGTCTGGATGAAGCCAAAGTGGAAGTGATGGAGATCGTGGACTTTTTAAAGAACCCCAAAAAATATACGGCGCTGGGTGGTAAGATCCCCAAAGGCGCATTGCTGGTGGGCCCTCCCGGAACGGGTAAAACCCTGCTGGCCAAAGCCATGGCGGGTGAAGCACAAGTGCCTTTCTTCAGCTTGAGCGGTAGTGATTTTGTGGAGATGTTCGTAGGTGTGGGCGCCAGCCGCGTGCGCGACCTCTTTAAACAGGCCCGCGAAAAAGCGCCCTGTATCATATTCATCGACGAGATCGATGCCATCGGTCGTGCCCGTGGGCGTAATGCCATCATGAGTAACGACGAGCGCGAGAACACTCTGAACCAGCTGCTGGTAGAGATGGACGGTTTCGGAGGCGATACCGGTATCATCATCCTGGCTGCCACCAACCGTCCCGACGTACTGGATACAGCCCTGCTTCGTCCCGGACGTTTCGACCGCCAGATCTCAATCGATAAACCCGATGTGAAAGGAAGGGAGACCATCTTTAAGGTGCACCTGCTCCCCATCAAGATATCCGAATCGCTCGATCTGCATAAACTGGCCGAACAGACACCGGGTTTTGCCGGAGCCGATATCGCAAACGTATGTAACGAAGCGGCACTGATCGCGGCAAGAAAAGGAAAAGAATCCGTGGAGATGATCGATTTCCAGGATGCTATTGACCGGGTGATCGGCGGACTGGAGAAAAAGAACAAGATCATTGCCCCGCACGAGAAATCCATCATTGCCTACCACGAAGCAGGGCACGCAGTGTGCGGCTGGTTCCTGGAACATGCCTATCCGCTGTTAAAAGTGACCATCGTTCCAAGAGGAACCGCAGCACTGGGTTACGCACAGTATACGCCAACAGAACAGTACTTATATAATACAGACCAGCTGATGGACCAGATCTGTATGACCCTGGGTGGCCGTGCCGCCGAAGAGATCTTCTTTGGCAAGATATCAACCGGTGCTGCCAATGACCTGCAGCAGATCACCCGTATCGCATACAGCATGGTTACCGCTTACGGCATGAACAAGAAAATAGGAAATGTAAGTTTCTACGATCCTTCGCAGGAGAATACCTTTACCAAACCATTCAGCGAAGAAACAGGTAAACTGATCGACGAGGAAGTAAGAGGTATCATCGATGATGCTTACCAACGCACGCTGAAACTGCTGACCGAACGTAAACAGGAAGTGGAAACACTGGCAAAAGAACTGCTTGACAAGGAAGTACTGCACAAAAGCGATGTGGAGACCCTGATCGGTAAACGGCCCTTTGAAGAGAAGAAACTGATAGAGATCGAAGAAGAACTGGATAACGGGCAACCCATTGGCGAAAAAAAATTCGACGGAGAGCGGATTGATCATTCAGAAAACACGACGATCGGATAATGACAAACCATGCCAGAGAAAATATTCTGCGTAAAATAAAACAGGCACTGGGCAAACCAGTGCCTGTTCCTTTTCCCTCAGCAGGAACGGGAGGTTCCGTTTTTCTGCCCCAACAGCAGGAACTGGAAATAGAATTTGCAGAGAACTTCAGTAAACTGGAAGGCCGTTTTTCATTCTGTGCCGATGAGCAGGAACTGGTGAACCAGTTACGGGCACTGGTAACTTCCCGGAAATGGACGAAGATCTATTGCCGTGAAACCGCCATTCAGGATGTGCTGGCCAAAGCCGGATGGGAGCTTCCCTATACAGACGACCTCAATCATTGCGAAGCATCCATCACCGGCTGCGAATCGCTGGTGGCCCGTACGGGTAGTATTGTCATGAGCAGCGCACAGCAAAGCGGACGTACAGTAAGTGTATATGCCCCGGTGCATATCTGCATCGCGTACAACCGGCAACTGGTATACGATATCAGCGACAGCCTGCAACAGCTTCACGAAGGCTATAGCCAGCAGTTCCCCTCAATGGTAACACTGGCCACAGGTCCCAGCCGTACTGCCGATATTGAAAAAACGCTGGTGGTGGGGGTACATGGCCCGAAAGAAGTGTTTTGTTTTTTAGTAGACAATTAATACGATTGTATGACGGATCCTGCTAATAATGGCCAGCTGTTTGTATATGGATCACTGCGAAGCGGGTTCCATCATCCTGCGTATGCTTATATCAGCCGCTATTTTACTTTTATGAGCGATGCCAGAGTGAAAGGGGCCCTGTTCGATATGGGCGATTATCCCGCGGCCATCCCCGTGGAGGCCGGGCTGTTCATTATTGGTGAGTTATACCATATCACCAATCCCGATGAATTTTCCTGGGCCATGGGCCAGCTGGATGATTATGAGGGGTTACACACGGAAAACAACGAGCCTGCCCTGTACAGGAGAGAACTTACAACCATCTATGTGGGCGACCAGCAAACACAGGCCTGGGTATACTGGTTTAACGGGGATGTGACCGGCAAACCGCTGGTAGAAAGTGGGGATGTATTGCAGTACCTGCATGACAAGCAAAAAAGCGGAACCGTATGACGGCATCACCCGATAAAAAGATCTATTTCCTTTCCGATTTTCACTTAGGGGCGCCAGACCATAGCAGCAGCCTGGTTCGGGAGAAAAAAGTGGTCGCTTTCCTGGAAAATATCCGGCACAGCGCTTCTGCCATTTTTATTGTGGGCGATATTTTTGATTTCTGGTACGAGTATAAAAAAGTGGTGCCCAAAGGTTATACACGCCTGCTGGGCAAACTGGCCGAGATCACCGACAGCGGTATCCCGGTGTATGTATTTGTAGGCAACCACGATATGTGGATGAGCGGGTATTTTGAACAGGAACTGAATATCCCGGTGTTTCATCATCCCCAGACATTCGAATGGAACGGCAAAAAATTCCTGATCGGTCATGGCGACGGATTGGGACCAGGCGATCATGGGTATAAGTTCATCAAAAAAGTATTCCGCAACCCTTTATGCCAGTGGCTGTTTGGTCAGCTGCATCCAACCTGGGGCATCGGGCTCGCCAACTATTTCAGCCGTAAAAGCCGCGAGAAGACGGGCAGTTCAGACGAAGTGTTCCAGGGCGAAGAGAATGAATGGCTGGTGATCTATTGCAAGGAAGTGTTGCAGCAGGTACAGTATGACTATTTTGTTTTTGGCCACCGGCACCTGCCCCTGAACATCGCATTGCCGCGAAACAGCAGGTATATCAACCTGGGCGACTGGATCCGTAACTTTACCTATGCCAGTTTTGATGGCACAGATATGCAGCTGCACAAATGGGAAGGTTAATTTACCGGGGCATTGTAACTTGCAGTTATGGAAAACTTATTACAGCACAAGGTTCTGGATAATACCATCGAGAGTTATCTCTATGTGCTTGGAACCATACTGCTGATACTGCTGGTCAAGCGCCTGATCTCCAAATACCTGGCCAAGCTGTTGTACAAGGTTGTGGCCAAAGCGGCAAAGAACATTGCCCGCCAGTCGTTCCTCGACCTGGTAGTGCAGCCGCTGGATGTTTTCCTGGTACTGATCATCTCCATTATTACGCTGGATAAACTCAGGTTCCCCGCTGCGCTTGATTTTACCATTTACCACATTACTTTCAAACAGCTCATCGATTCGCTGGCCGCTACTACGCTGATCATAGTTTTTATCTGGCTTTGTCTGCGTGTGATCGAATTCATAGCCATGATCCTGGAAGAAAAAGCCAATCTTACCAAGGACCAGACCGATAACCAACTGATCGTTTTTTTTAAAGATTTCTTCAAAGTGATCATGGTGATCACCGGCATACTGCTGATCCTGCGTTTCTCTTTCAATAAGAACATCGGCAATCTCCTTACCGGTTTAAGTATCGTAGGCGCTGCCATTGCTTTGGCAACAAGGGAAAGTATGGAGAATCTCATTGCCTCTTTCATCATCTTTTTCGACAAGCCCTTTATTACCGGCGACCTGGTGAAAGTGAACAATTTCACGGGTAATATCGAGAAGATCGGGTTGCGCAGTACACGGATCCGTACAACGGACAAGACCTTCATCTCGGTGCCCAATAAACAGATGGTAGATACGATCGTGGACAATATCACCCTCCGCACCCAGCGGAAAGTGGAATTGCGCCTCGAGATCAGTTTGTCTGCCACAGCACAGCAGCTGCGCACTTTGTTACCTGCTGTCCGTACCGTACTGCAGAAACCGGAGATAGAACATACCACTGTGTACCTGATGGAGACAGGTAAAACCGCACATATCATTGCGGTGGACTATTTCACTTCCATGCAGCAGTCGATAGAAGAGTTCAACAGCCTGCGCGAAGCTGTGAACCTGGAATTGATCGAGCTGTTGGAGAAATCAGGCATAGAACTGGCTGCTGCCAATACGGATGTGATCGTAAGGTCAAAATAGGCGTTACCGGGATATTAAGCCTGCAGGTTGGTCTTTAATTCTAACAGGAAAGATTTGAACCTCGTCAGCGATTCCATCAGTCTTACCTGTGTATCTGCTTCTTTTTTGTTGTTCTTGAGATAGTTCTTTGCGCCATCGATCGAGAATTTACGCTGGCGCAGCAGGAAATAGATCAGCTGCAGGTTCTTAATGTCTTCTACACGGAACAGCCGGTCACCCTTGCGTGTTTTACGGGGTTGCAGAATATCAAATTCATTTTCCCAGTAGCGCAGCAAGGAAGTGTTTACCTTGAACCAGCCGGCTACCTCACTAATGCTGTAATACAGTTTCTGGCGTAGCACATCTTCTTCCGGTACTTCTATCAGGTCGGCTTCGCTGTCCATCTCTTTGAAAGATTTCCTCCCACGTTTACCGGCGGTCTTGGATACCGTTATCTTTTTGGATGAAGCGGTCCTGGTGAGCCTGATGGGCTCGTCTGCCACAACGGCCATTGTCTCATTCGTTTCCCTGACGGCCACGGTTGCTGCTACCGGTACCACTTCTTTTTCAACAATGGCCGGCGCTTCTACAGGAGCTGTTACCGTTTTTACGACCTTCTCTTTTTTCTTTGGTTGCACCGTTGCTTCGATAGGAAAACCAAAAAGATCAAGTTGCTGCAGTGTTTTTTGCATACAGTAAAAATACAACAACCCACCTGCCCACTCAGCCCTGCTTGCCGGTAGGTGGAAAAGATGTAAGTATCTTATGAAAATAGCGCTGTTTCACCTGCATCAGGTACCCTCACAGCTTACAAAGGGTATTGAAAAAGACAATACTGTACTTTTACGGCAAACAAAGCAGGATGCATACCATCAAGACCATCTGTGTTTGCGGCGCCGGTACCATGGGCAGCGGTATTGCGCAGCTAACGGCCCAGGCGGGCTATATCACCATACAGTTTGACTTAAGTGCAGCTATGCTCGAAAAAAGCCGTGAGGCTATCGAAAAAAACCTGCTGTGGCTAAGCGGGAAAGGAAAGATCGATGCTGCCACTGTAGCGGAAACCTTGAGCCGCCTTGTATTTACCACGGCAATAACAGATTGTGTGGCCGACCTGGTGATCGAAGCCATTGTTGAAAAGCAGGAAGCCAAAGTTGAACTGTTTAACCGGCTGGAGCAGGTGAACAGGCCCGATACCATTTTCGCCACCAACACTTCTTCCATTGCTGTTTCCGCCATTGCAGCTGCTGTTCCGAATGCGGAACGGGTGGCGGGCATGCATTTTTTCAATCCCGCACCCCTGATGAAACTGGTGGAAGTGATCCATACCGAAAAGACAGATCCTGGTGTGATCGATACGATTACGGGTTTGGCTGTGACATTGGGTAAAACCGCCGTTGTTTGTAAAGATGCGCCCGGTTTTATTGTCAACAGGGTTGCCCGTCATTATTATCTTGAAGCAATGAAACTGGTGGAAGAGGGACTTGCTGATCTGCAAACAGTGGATACGGTCATGGAAGCATCAGGTTTTAAAATGGGCCCGTTCAAACTGATGGATCTCATTGGTATGGACATCAATTATGGCGTCAGCCAGATTGTCTGGGAAGCCCTTGGTAAACCCGAACGTTTAACGCCTTCACCCTTACAGCAACAAAAAGTAGCCGCCGGAGAACTGGGAAGAAAAACGGGTAAAGGATTCTATGAATATTGAATGATGAGCAAGGAATGATGAATGATGAATGGAGTTCATTTCGTCATTCAGTGCTCCTTTGGGGGTAAAAACGAACACATTTTAATTTCGTTTATGTATTTTAACGGTTTTGCGGCAGGGTCGCCTACTTTTGCAGAAGATGCGGATCGCTGTCAACACCATATTTCTGCAGAATGGCCAATTGGAAGGGTATGGTCATTATGCCAATGAGATGCTGAGCCGGATGGTGAAACAGCATCCTGAACATGAGTTCATTTTCCTGTTTGACCGGGCCTATGATCAAAAATTTATTTACGCCGAAAATATTACGCCACTGGTGGTGCCGCCACAGGCACGTCATCCACTTGCTTTCAAATACTGGTACGATGTAGCAGCGCCCATGGTCCTGCAGAGGAGAAAAGCGGATGTGTGGTTACAGCCTTTTGGTTTTGCCAGTCTGACCACCCCTATCCCGCAGGTGTTGCTGGTACACGACCTGGCTTTTCGCCATTACCCGCAGTTCCTTCCCTGGTATCACCGGCAGTATTACCAGCTTTTTACCGCGGCTTTCCTGAAAAAAGCCAGGACAGTGGTTACGGTATCGGATTTTACCAGCTCGGATATCCTGGAAAAATACCCCGTACCGGCAGAGAAGATCAAAGTGGTGAAAGGGGCGGCGCGTAACATTTTTACTCCCATCTCCTGGCAGGAGAAAGAACAGGTGAAAGAGACTTATTCAGATGGGAAGGAATATTTTCTGTTTACCGGAGGTATCCATCCCCGTAAGAACCTGCTGAACCTGCTGAAAGCTTTTTCGCTTTTTAAAAAATGGCAGCACAGTAATATGAAACTGCTGGTAGCGGGCAGGCTGGCCTGGCATTATGATGAGTTGCTTGAAAAACTGAATACCTATAAATACCGGAACGATGTGGTATTGCTCAATTACCAGCCCGATGAACAACTGGCCCGTATAACCGCTGCCGCCTATGCACTGGTATATCCATCGTATTTTGAAGGCTTTGGTTTGCCATTGCTAGAAGCCATGCAGAGCGGTATACCGGTGATCACCAGTAATACCAGCAGTATGCCCGAAGTAGGGGGCGATGCGGCCCTGTATGCCGATCCGGCCGATCCGGATGCCATTGCCAAACATATGTTGCACCTATACCGGGATGAATCGCTGCGCAGCCGCCTGGTGGAAGCAGGTAAAGAGCAGGCCGCCCGTTTCAGCTGGGATGACTCGGCGGAACAGTTATGGCGGGAGATTTGTCTTGCTGAGGCCAAATCATGACCCAGGTACCCCGCAACCGATGTTTTGTTACTTTTGCAGTTCCCATTAACCGAAAATTACAGAACCATGCATAGATCGAATATCTCGATAGAGATCGAATTAGATGAGAATAAAGTGCCGCAACAGATCCAATGGAATGCCAGCGACAGTACCGCAGATATGATGCAGCAAGCCAAATCAATGATGATAGCTTTCTGGGACGGGACCGATAAAAGCGCCCTGCGCATCGATCTCTGGACCAAGGAAATGATGGTGGACGAGATGGCCGATTTTTACTACCAGACCTTCATGGGCATGGCCGACACGTATATGCGCGCCACCCAGCAAAAGGAACTGGTAGAGGATATGAAGACTTTCGCCCGGGAATTCTATAAAAAATTCAGGGATAGCCAGGTAAAAGAGAACAAATAAAACATTCAATATGAGTTTAGAAGAAAAAGTAATGGCACAGATGAAAGATGCCATGAAAGCCAAGGACGAAGCCCTGCTTCGCGGTTTACGTGCTATTAAAGCAGAGATCATCAAGGCCAAAACAGAACCGGGCGCCCATGGCCAAGTTACCGAAGAGGGCGAACTGAAGCTGTTACAGAAGCTGGTGAAATCGCGCAAGGATTCACTGGAGATCTATACACAGCAGAACCGTGCAGACCTTGCTGCCAAAGAATCAGAAGAGATCGCGGTGATTGAAAAATTTCTGCCTGCACAATTAAGTGAGGCCGAATTACAGCAGGCCGTTGCAGCCATTATTACCGAACTGGGTGCCACAGGACCGCAGGATATGGGCAAGGTAATGGGCGTTGCTTCCAAACAGCTGGCCGGTAAGGCAGATGGCAAAGCAGTGTCGGCGACCGTGAAAGAATTATTGAACAAATAAAAGATTACGGGAGAGCGCCACCGGTGGCGATATCCCTTTCTGCCATGCTGATAGATGTCATTTTCCTGGTACTCATGACCCTTGCATTGATCAAGGGCTTCCGCAACGGTTTTGTGGTAGCTGTCTTCTCATTGCTGGGTATCCTCATCGGACTGGCAGCGGCTATGAAGTTCTCTACACTGGTGGCAGCATGGCTGAGAGAAAGCACACATATATCCGCCGCCTGGCTGCCATTCCTGTCGTTCATCCTGGTGATGATCGCGGTGGTACTGCTGGTAAGACTGGGCGCCATGTTCATCCAGTCGGCTATGGAAATGGTATTGCTGGGATGGCTGAATAAACTCAGTGGTGTGCTTTTGTACGCAGTGCTGTATACTACTCTGTTCAGCGTGTTACTTTTTTATGCGGAGAAGATTCACTGGATCAAACCGGGAACACTTCAGACTTCGTACACCTACGCGTTCATACAACCCTGGGGCCCCAAAGCCATCAACCTGTTTGGTGCAGCGATTCCTTTTTTCAAGGGAATGTTCGAAGAACTGTCGGTATTCTTCGATGCTGTTCAGGCGAAGATTATATAATCGTTAAACCTAAACCGGCCTGTATCCCTGTTTTTGCCGTAAAATCAGTACTTTAGCAAAGGTTACAAATGCCGGGTACAGAAGTGGTTTTTCATTTATTCGTATTTGAGTGATTTTCCTTTTATTTGTACCGATCCCAATTACTGCTGTATAAGAAATTGACTAATGAATTACGAGATAAAACAACAGGATAAGTTTAAGTTTATTGAAGTAGGAGAAGGTGAGCCACTGATCTTATTACATGGTTTGTTCGGCGCATTAAGTAATTTCAAGGATCTGATCGAATATTTCAAAGGAAATTATAAAGTGGTGGTGCCACTGTTGCCTTTGTTCGATCTGGACATTTTTCACACATCGGTGGGAGGGCTTGAGAAACATGTACAGAAATTCATCGAAACAAGGGATTATCACCATGTTCATCTCCTGGGAAACTCACTGGGAGGGCATGTGGCCCTGGTGCATATCCTCAAACATCCGGAACGCATCAAATCGCTGATCCTTACCGGAAGCAGCGGTTTGTTCGAAAACGGCATGGGCGACAGTTATCCCAAACGCGGCGACTACGAATACATCAAAAAGAAAACACAGGTCACTTTTTATGATCCCGCAACAGCTACCAAGGAACTGGTGGACGAAGTGTTCGAGATCACCAATAACCGTTTAAAAGTGATCAAGATCATTGCGCTGGCCAAAAGCGCTATCCGAAATAACCTGGGCGAAGAATTGAACCAGATCAAACAGCCCACCTGCCTGATCTGGGGCAACAATGATACCATTACCCCGCCCTTTGTAGGCAGGGAATTCAACCGGCTGATCCCGAACAGTGAACTGCATTTTGTAGACAAATGCGGTCACGCCCCAATGATGGAAGTTCCTGATGAATTCAACAGGATACTGGAAGGTTTTTTAAACAAGCTGAAGTCATAGCCGGAAACCCTGGCCTGGCTGGCAGCGTATATGGAGAAAAGAACAGATGCTGGCATCACAACTCATTAATTCCGGCTTTCCCGCTATCAACCTGTTTGATAAGATCTCTCTTGCCCTGCAGCTGATGGATGAGTACGATATATTACACCTGCCGGTACTGAGCGAAGAAAAATATGCCGGCCTGATCAGTAAAGACGACCTGCTCGATGCCGATGAGAGCAACCTGGTAGCTGCCATGGAAACGTCGCTGCAAAAGGTTTCCGTGAAAAACGATGAATATTTCTTATCGGCCCTTCGCATCATCGCCGACCATGAATTATCCTTGCTGCCCGTGATTACAGCACAGGCGGAACTGTCGGGTGTGATCACCGCCCGCGACCTGCTCAGAAGACTGTCTTCCTTTGTGGGCAATGACGATAAAGGCGGCATCATTGTACTGGAAACCGAGAAGCGGAATTTTTCTTTCGGTGAAGTGAACCGACTGGTAGAAACCAACGACGCCTATATCACACAACTCAACACTTACACGGAACACGATACCGGCCTGGTAGTGATCACGCTGAAAGTGAGCAAGATAGAAGTATCGGATATTGTGGCCACTTTCCAGCGCTACGATTACGCCGTGCGCTATTATTTTGGCGAAGAAACCTATACCAACGAACTCAAAGAGAATTATAACCACCTGCTTTCTTACCTGAATATGTAAAGCAAATGCAAGACCGGTGTGTTCGTTTCCATTTGCTTAAACAGATATACGCACATTCCTGGTCCGATATTCCCCAATCCACCTATTTTTACCGCAATTATCAATTGAATTCCGCAGATGAGGTTATCGTGTGTTATTGTTTTACTGGTGGTGTGTGTAGGATCCGTGTTACCCCTTACTGCCCAATACTTACCTGATTCCTCTGTTTCTGTGCCGCAGCCTGATACCATTGCCCCGCAGAACCGCCCGGTTATGGTGGGCGATATCGTTATCACCGGAAACAAACGCACCAGGATCTTCATTGTAACCCGGGAACTGCCTTTTGTCAAAGGCAGCCGTTTTACAGAGGCGGGCATGGAGGAGCAACTCATACTGGCCAAACAACAACTCATGAATACCAGTTTGTTTGTGGATGTAAGCGTATATGTGGCTTCGCGTAAAGGGAATGTATTGCAGGTACAGGTCGATCTTAAGGAGCGATGGTATTTTTTTCCGCTTCCTTATTTCAGGCTGGTAGACCGTAACTTCAACCAGTGGTGGGTGGAACAGAAGCGTAGCTTGGAAAGGGTGAACTATGGGATCAAATTCACCCAGAACAATATCACCGGCCGTAACGATAACCTGGATGTATGGCTGATCAATGGTTATACCCAACAGCTTACCCTGCGGTATAACCTGCCCTTTTTTGACCGGAAACTGAAACAGGGCTTTAACGTGGGCATTATTTCGGCCACACAGAAAGAAGTCAACTATGCCACGGGCGATAATAAACAGCTTTTTTACAAACAGGAAAGCATTGCCAAAAAAGCGCTTCGGTTTGACTTTACCTACTCATTCCGTCCGGATGTAAAACAAAGGCATTATTTCAGGGTATCGTATAATGACGAACAGGTTGCGGATACCGTTCTCAAGATCAATCCCAACTATTTCCCCGATAACCGTACCCGCCTGCGTTTTGTTGATTTCAGTTACCAGTATAAGTACTATAACGTAGACTATATCCCTTACCCCACCAAAGGATTCCTGTTCGAGGGGAACCTCTATCGCCGCGGATTGGATAATACCGTCGGTTTCTGGCAGCTGGGAGCAAGAGCCGTTTACACATTGCCGTTCACCAAAACCAGCTTCCTTCATTTGGAAGGATTGGGTATTGCCAAAACACCTTTCCGCGATTATTTCGTGAACGAGCGGCTGTTTGGTTATGGTTTTTACCAGATGCGCGGGCTTGAGTACAATGTGGTAGACGGTATGCTGGGTGCAGCTTTAAAGACCACCATGAGCAAACAGGTACTCTCCTTTATCCTGCACAATCCTTTTCCCAGTAAAACCCATGACAAGATCCCTTTCCGCATTTTCCTGAAAGCCTATGGTGACCTCGGTTATGCCTATACCCCTCATCCAAATATTAGTAATACCTTGAATAACAAGTTATTACGAACATGGGGGTTGGGTATGGATATCGTTTCCATCTACGATTTTGTGTTTAAAATCGAGTATAGCTTTAACCAGCTGGGAAAGGATGGCTTATATTTACAGACGAGAAACGACTTTTAAATCGATTTGAAAATCAGCTGATTTGACGGTGCCTGGCATTGGTCCGTTCACAGGTTTTCAAATTTTCAAATTCTTCAATGAAAGTAGCTATCTACAGCCGCGGTCTTGATTTTGAACAGGAGAACCCCTTGCTGGTATTACTGGAAGAACTGACCCGCTACGAAATAAATATCCTGATCTACCACCCCTTACTGAACCAGTTCACCCTGCCGGCCCACCTGCAGGAGAAACTGACGCCTTTTGCCAGTTCAGACGAACTGGAAGAGCCCATCGACTGCCTCATCAGCCTGGGTGGGGATGGTACTTTGCTCGATACAGTTACACTGGTAAAAAATAAGAATATCCCGATCCTGGGTATCAATTTTGGCAGGCTGGGTTTTTTGGCCAGCATCAGTAAAGAGGAGTTGGCCAACGCAGTGGATGCACTGGTGAACAGGACCTGCCTGATCGATAAAAGGTTGCTGATACACCTGGAGTCGAACCTGCCCCTGTTTGGTGAAACCCCTTTTGCGTTGAATGAATTTGCCATCCATAAAAGGGACATTTCGCCCATGGTAAAGATACACACCTACCTGAACGGCGAATTTTTGAATACGTACTGGGCAGATGGGCTCATCGTATCCACACCAACCGGGTCAACCGGGTACAGCATGAGCTGTAATGGTCCCATCATGTTCCCCGAAACAGCCTGTTTTGTGATCACTCCCGTAGCGCCGCATAACCTGAATGTGCGCCCCATCATTGTGCCGGATAATAACGTCATCTCATTTGAAGTGGAAAGCCGGGCCGACCAGGTGATCTGCGCCCTGGATGCACGCCGGGAGATCGTTGACAAGAGTATCCAGCTGGCCATCCGCCGCGAAAAATTCGGGGTGAACCTGATCAGGCTGAACGAGAATAGTTTTTTATCTACACTGCGTAGTAAACTTACCTGGGGACTGGATAAAAGAAATTAACTTTTATCGTATTAAAAATTGGTGCTATTTTACAATGAAATCTTGAATATCCGGATGACTATGCTTAGAAAAATCATCGCCCTGTTTTGTTTGATCGCCGGACTGGGAACGGCCCGTGCACAGATGCTGGAGCCCTATGTGCACCAGGGCGAAGTGGGCGTTGCTGTTGGACTGGCGCATTATTTCGGCGACCTCAATCCCAGCACGGGTCTGAACCGCCCCAAGATCGCTGCGGGTATTTTTTTCAGAAAACAGATCAGCAATTATATCGGCATCCGCATTGCGGGTGATTATGCGTTGCTGGGTTATTCGGATATGTACAGTTCCAACCCGGTACAACAGGCGCGCAATCTTAGTTTTAATTCCAATGTCTGGGAGCTCAGCCTTGCCGGTGACTTTAACTTTTTCGAGTTCCACCCGGGTTTCGAAGGATATGAGTTTACCCCCTATGTTGGTTTGGGTGTGGGCGTTTTCTCCTACGATCCCTATGCCTACCTGAATGGGGAGAAATACCTGCTTCGTACACTGGGTACAGAGGGACAGGGAAGTTCGCTTTACCCGAACCTAAAACCATACAATCCCATCGCCATCAGCATACCGTTCACGCTGGGTGTTAAATATGCCCTGAATACCCGCACCAACGTATTTGCCGAACTCACCTACCGGATGACGAATACCGATTACCTGGATGATGTGAGCGGCCTGTATGCGCCGGATGCTTTTCCACCCCTGCCGGATGGCTCACCATCGCCTGCCTTCCTGTTGCAGGACAGGAGTTATGAAACCGGTACTTCCATTGGTATCAAAGGAAAACAGCGGGGAAACAGCCTGCAGAAAGATGCGTTTGCCACGCTGAAAGTGGGTGTCTCCTTCAACCTCTCCTCCTACCGTTGCCCTACCCCTGCAGGTAAGTAGCTACTGTTTATCAGGCTTCCGCCTCATATTTAGGCAATTATATCCCGCTATAAGCGTTGGTTTTGTTAGATTTGCACCCTAATTCTAGTTACTCCTATGCCGGAAGGCCTGATCGATAAGATTGACCGGGAACACTTACCCCGCCATATTGCCATCATTATGGATGGAAATGGACGCTGGGCCGAAGAAAAAGGCCAGGATCGTCTGTATGGCCATTTTCATGGGGTAGAGAGCGTCCGTAACATTGTAGAGGGAAGTGCCGAACTGGGTATCGAGTACCTTACCCTGTATGCATTCAGTACCGAAAACTGGGACAGGCCGCAGCAGGAGGTAGAGGGCCTGATGTCGCTGCTGGTAGAAACCATCCGCAAGGAAGTGCCTACGCTGAATAAGAACCATATCCGCCTGCATGTGATCGGCGACCTCAATATGCTGCCCGCATTTGCGCAGGCTGAACTGCAGGAAGCCCTGGAGCTGACCAGCCAGAATACCGGCCTCAACCTTATTATGGCGCTCAGTTACAGCAGCCGCTGGGAACTGGTGAATGCCGTAAAGAACATCGGCCAGGATATAAAAGCCGGTAAAATAGATCCCGAAACCATCTGCCAGGAAACCCTGCAGCAATACCTTACCACCAGTAAGTTCCCCGATCCGGAGCTGATGATCCGCACCAGCGGTGAATACCGGATCAGTAATTTCCTGTTGTACCAGTTAGCATATGCCGAATTATATTTCACCAACACCCGTTGGCCCGATTTCCGCAAAGAGAACCTGTACGAAGCCATTATCGACTTCCAGGGTCGCGAGAGGCGGTTTGGCAAAACGGGGCAACAAATACAGGAGGAAACCCAATTGGCATAGCTATTTAACACCACACCCTATCATACAGGGGGTGATTTAACAAACAATTTTTAATTATTCCAGTTAATTTGCCCCGCCTAAAAACCTGAACCTATCGCTGACAGAGCCTGGAATGTTCTTTCAGTCGGCAACATCACAAACCGAAACCGGATGCAGAAAGTGTACAAAATTTTAGTGTTGGCTTTAGTAACATCGTTCGTGAGTCTCCCGGCCCGTTCGCAGCAAACCGATACTACCATAACCTCTATTGATGTTGACCTGCTCAATATTTTCACACAGAAAACACCCCGCAAATACAAAGTAGCTGCCATCAGGGCAGTCGGTAACCGTTTTTTTGATGAGAATCTTTTGTTTTCTATTGCCAATATCAGTGTGGGCGATGAGATCATGATACCCGGTGGCGACAATTTCTCCAAAGCCATCACCAAACTCTGGGGCCAGAACTATTTTTCCAATGTGGAGATCTACCTGACCAAACTGGAAGGAAGGAACATCGATATCGAGATCGCTGTTACCGAAAGACCCCGTTTGTCCAGGTTCTTTTTCAAAGGGGTGCGCAAGGGTGAAAGTGACGATCTTTCCGGTAAAACAGGGCTGGTACCCAACCGGGTGGTCACAGAGAACATGAAGATCTCTGCGGTGGAAGCCATCAAAAAATACTATGCCGAAAAAGGATACCTCGATGCAAGGGTAACCATTGATCAGAAAAATGACACTACCTTCAACAATACCCTGGCGCTCGATTTCCTGATCGACAAAGGGCCGAAAGTGAAGATCAACAATATCAACTTTGGCGGGAACACGGTTGATGCTGGTAAACTGAAGAAACAGCTGAAAGACACCAAAGAGCGTTCGCGTTTTACCCTGTACCCCAGTTTCGATAAGGGTTACCTGGTTGCCCCGCAGCGGTATAAGTTCCAGGAATACCTGAAAGACCACGGGTACCTCACTTACAGCAAAACCAAAAAACTGCTGGACCCCTATATCCGTTTGAAACTGACAGGCGCCAAGTTTGATGAGAAGAAGTTTGTAGACGATAAAGAAAACCTGCTCGAATATTATAATTCGCTTGGTTTCCGTGATGCGATCATTGAAAAAGACACCATCTACCATGTACGCCGTGGCGGTTTGAATATCGATATCAAACTGAACGAGGGGCACCGGTACTACTTCGGTAATATTGCCTGGAGAGGTAATACCAAGTTCCCCGATTCCGTACTTACCGCCATTCTCGGTATCCGTAAAGGGGATATTTATAACCTGGAAGTGCTGAATAAAAAGCTGGGTAAATCAGCTTCGCCCGATGGCGGCGATATCAGCGGCCTGTACCAGGATGATGGTTATCTTTTCTTCCGGACAGACCCTGTTGAGACCGCCGTGTACAATGATACCATTGATTACGAGATCAGGATCATTGAGGGCCCGCAGGCCACCATCAAGAATATCCGCATCAGCGGTAACGACCGTACCAAAGAGTACGTGATCCGCCGTGAACTGCGTACCATACCCGGAGAAAAATTCAGCCGTACCGACCTGATCCGCTCCCAGCGTGAGATCGCGCAGCTGAACTATTTCAACCAGGAAAAGATCAAGATCGACCCCGTACCCAATCCTGATGACGGAACTGTAGACATCAACTATGGTGTAGAAGAAAAATCGAGCGACCAGCTGGAATTGAGCGCCGGCTGGGGTGGTTATATCGGGTTGACCGGTACATTGGGTGTATCGTTCAATAACTTCTCTATCCGGAATATCTTTAAAAAGTCGGCCTGGGATCCCTTGCCCATGGGTGATGGACAGAAACTGAGCCTGCGTGTGCAGAGTAACGGTAAAGCATTCCGCTCTTACAATTTCTCGTTCACCGAACCCTGGCTGGGTGGTAAAAAAAGGAATGCCCTGACGGTGAGCCTGTACAATACCAAGTACGGACAAACCTACGATCCGCTTACCGGCTTGTACGACCCCAGTGTGGCCAATTCAAGGTATATCTCTACCACCGGCGCTACGGTGAGCCTTGCGCGCCAGCTGAAATGGCCGGATGACTATTTCTCTTTGTCAATGGGTCTGAACTATACCCGTTACAAACTGAGCAACTATGCCATTGACCCCACCAACCTGCCCGGTTTCGACAATGGGGTGGTAAACAATATCAACTTCCGTATTGCCCTGCAAAGGTCTTCGGTGGATGCACCGCTGTTCCCGCGTTCGGGTTCTACCTTCCTGCTGAGCCTGCAGGTGACACCGCCATATTCACTGATCGATAAGAATATCAATTCTTCTGCCAACCCATACAGCTTCATCGAATACCATAAATGGAGGTTCAATGGCGAATGGTATGTGCCTTTGGGCAAACCACATGGCGAAGACAGGAACAAACAGTTCGTGTTGAAGGCTTCGGCCAAATTCGGTTTCCTGGGAAGGTTTAACCCCGAACTGAAGATCTCTCCTTTTGAGAGGTTCCAGGTGGGTGATGCGGGTCTGAGTAACCAGTTCGCCTTATTGGGTTACGATATCATTGCACACAGAGGTTACCCCGTGTACGATAACTCGAACCCGAAGATCAACCCCGACAGGCAAACGGCCAGCCAGTATTTCACCATCTTTAACAAATACACGCTGGAAATGCGTTACCCGCTTAGCCTGAACCCGAGCAGTACCATTTACGCACTGGGCTTCTTTGAAGCGGCTAACGGTTGGTATGAATTCAAAGACTATAATCCATTTAAACTGAGACGTTCGGTTGGTCTGGGCATGCGCTTTTTCCTGCCTATGTTCGGTTTGCTTGGATTTGACTATGGCATAGGATTGGATAGGTTTACGCCGGGAGGCGCGATGAAAGACGCAGCAAGGTTTACCTTTATGCTGGGCTTTGAGCCGGAATAACCCAAACCTAAACTAACTACCGTTATGAAAAAAAACGTATTGCTCCTCATGGCTTTTGTGGCGCTGGCCATTGCCGGTAACGCGCAGCGTTATGCCATCATCGACACCAAATACATCCTGGGTAAGATCCCTGAGTATCGGGATGCCGATAAAAAACTGCAACTCATAGGCGAGCAATGGCAGAAAGAGATCGACGACAAACAGGCGCAGCTGGACAAGATGTACAAGAATTATGAGGCCGAGCAGTTCATGCTGACCGATGAACTGAAGAAAAAGCGGGAAGACGAGCTTTTCCAGCGCGAGAAGGAAGTACGTGACCTTCAGAAACGACGTTTCGGTTATGAGGGCGACCTCTTCAAGGAACGCCAGAAACTGGTAAAACCGGTTCAGGATAAAGTGTACAATGCCGTACAGAAGATGGCGATCTCCAAAGCCTATGATTTTGTACTCGATAAAAGTGAAGGAATTACCATTATATTTGCCGACCCCAAGCTGGATAAAAGTGAGGATGTACTGAGGGAACTGGGCATTAAAAACTAGTGTAAACCAAACAATCATAAATTTCACTACAATGAAGAAATCATTATTTGTGTGCATGGCTTTTGCTGCGATGCTACTGTTCTCAAACGCAACCAGCGCACAGCAGAAAATAGGATATTTTGATGAGCAGCTGACCCTGTCTCTGTTCCCGGGTATCGGTAAAGTAGACACTTTGTTGTCCAGCTTCCAGAACGACTCACTGCGTCTGGAATATGAAGCACGCGTATACGAATTCAACCGTGCCGATAGTATCTACAAAAAAGATTCTGCCACCATGCCTGCTAAAGCACGTGAACTGGCACAGAAGGATTTAGGTCAGAAGCGTTATATGCTGATTAACTGGCAGCAGATCGGACAGCAGATGTATGAGCAGAAAATGGAGCAATTGCTGAATCCTTACAAACAGCGGATGTTTGATGCACTGAAGCAGGTGATCGCAGAACAGAAGTACACATACGTACTCAACTCAAACTCTCTGTCTCCTTACGCTCAGCCACCACTGCTGGACAATTTATCCATCCGCGTGGCCATGAAGTTGAAACTGCCGCTGACCAAAGAGATCGAAGATGCCTGGAAAGTAGCATCGGGTGCGGCAGCTCCTAAAAAATAAGTTGACTTATCAACAATAATAGCTGGTCTGAACCCCGTCCTTGCGATGGGGTTCTTATTTTTGTCCTATGCAACCCGTCAAACCCATTGGTGTATTCGACAGCGGGTATGGAGGTTTAACCATACTGAAAGAGATCGTGCAGGCATTGCCGGAATACGATTATCTCTACATGGGCGATAATGCCCGTGCACCCTATGGCCCACGTTCATTTGCCACTGTGTACCATTATACGCTGGAATGCGTGCAGTGGTTTTTTGCCCAGGGATGTGAGCTGGTGATCCTGGCCTGCAATACGGCTTCCGCTAAAGCACTGCGCACCATTCAGCAGAAAGACCTGCCCGGTATCGATCCGGATAAACGGGTACTGGGAGTGATCAGGCCTACAACAGAAGTGATAGGTACTTACTCAAAAACCGGTAAAGTAGGGGTACTGGGAACATCGGGAACCGTGCAGAGTGAGAGTTATCCCATCGAGATCGCTAAATTCTTTCCCCAGGTAGCAGTGTACCAGGAAGCCTGTCCCATGTGGGTGCCATTGATCGAGAACAATGAATACGATGCCCCCGGGGCCGATTATTTTGTGCAGCAGTACCTGCAGCTTCTCCTGAACCAGGCAGAAGGGATCGATACGGTATTACTCGCATGTACGCATTACCCACTGCTACTCAATAAGATCCGGCAGTTTTTGCCGGCGGGTATCACGGTGGTATCGCAGGGTGAGATCGTGGCAAAAAGTCTCAAAACCTATCTGGAAAAACATCCAAAACTGGCGCAGAAATGCAGCCGAAACGGCCGGCTCAGTTTTTATACCACCGATTCAACCACGGATTTTGATACCCATGCCACCCGCTTTTTTGGGCAGCCGATCGCTTCAAAACACCTGGATCTGGGCCGGAAATAGGCTAAAATGAGCAGATCGGGGCAGTTTTTCGCCTTTGCCGTCCTTTCACAAGCAGCAGTATGGTGACTGCAGGCATGAAACGAAATCATATTACCGGGTTAGTAAAAAACTAGAACATGAAACGTACATTCCAACCACACAAACGCCGTCGTAAAACCGTTCACGGTTTCCGCAAGCGTATGGAAACTGCCAATGGCCGCAAAGTACTGGCGAGCCGCAGAGCGAAAGGTCGTAAGAAACTCACTGTTTCCAGCGAAAAAGGATTAAAATAGTACACCGGGCCCCAAGGCCTTTGCAGTGTAAAAAATATAGCCTCATCTTTGTGATGAGGCTTTTTTAGTGTAGCAGAACCATGTCAGCAGGCACCCACACATATTCCCGGTCAGAAAAACTGAAAAGCCGTAAGGTATTGAACGCCCTTTTTACGGGTGGCAAAACCATTTCCGTATTTCCGGTGAAACTGTTCTGGATAGCTGCCGGTAATAGCTTTGAACAACCTGTTCAGGCCGGCGTGGGCGTGAGCGCCAGGCATTTTTCAAAAGCGGTAGACAGGAACCGCATCAAACGTTTATTGCGTGAATGTTACCGGCTGAACAAACAGCCGCTGCTGACTACGCTTAAAAGCCATCAAAAACAGATAGCTGTATTTTTCTTATATATTGGGAAAGAACTGCCCGATCATGGTATGCTGACCGAAAAAATGCAGCAGGCCCTCACCAAACTGGAAGAACAGATTGTGCGCTGAAAAGAACATACCGCCCCAACAACCCCGTTTATGGATCACCTGGCTTGCCGTGGTGATCAGTTATCCATTCATCTTGCTGATCAGGATCTACCAGTATGTGATCTCTCCGGCCATTGGTCCTAAATGCCGTTTTACACCCACCTGCTCACAGTATGCCGTACAGGCCCTGCAAAAACACGGGCTGATCAAAGGAGGCTGGCTGTCGATAAAACGCATCAGCAGGTGCCGGCCGGGTGGTGGACATGGATACGACCCGGTTCCCTGAAAATTTGGGAATATAGCAATTTGAGAATTTGGAAATGACGTGGCAGTAATGACTTATTGCTGACAAGGCACTTACTATGAGCGCTCTCTCCGCGCAACTCCTTTCCTCTGCGGCTCCGCGGTGAAAAGCAGAGGAAACGCTGAGATGTTATGCAGGGCTTGTATATCACTATCCTGACCGAAAATCCATTCTCCAATTTTCAAATTGCCGAATTCTCAAATTATTCTTTCGGTGCCACCGTCAAAGCCTGCAGTTTACCAATGATCTCCCGGATCTCCCTGATGCTGTAGAACCGGTATACTTCGGGGACTTTCCCGTCTACTTTTTCGGCAGAGCGCATGCGGTGGTAGGGACCAACGATCATGGCGGCCGTATTATCGGTGATCTTAACGGCCTGGTTGGGCAGGATAAAGAAATTACGGTTGGCGGCACTTACATTTTTTCCTTCGGATAATAACTGCAGTGAATCGATCTGCTGCTTCAGTTTCTCCTGTGTGATCACCTGCTGCGATACGGAGGGATCACTGTATTGCTGGTAACCACCAATAATGGTATCGTTCTTCACGTTCACCACATACAGACCGTTTTCTTTCAGCTCTACCGTGGCTTCTCCGGCAGGAGTGTTCAGTTTAAATACAATGGAGCCGCCACCCAGGGTCACAGTTGTTTCTTCATGACCGGCGCCGTCTTTGGCCTTGATGGTCTTGGCCGCCACATCAATGTCGGCAGCACCCTTACTCATTACCACCAGGGTCTTGCTTTTACAGGAAGCGAACAAGGCAATGGCGCAACAGAAGAAAAGTATTTTTTTCATAAGCATGGTTTCATAAAAAAGTCCCGCCGGAATGCAGCGGGACTGTAAAATAATATTATTTACTGACAGCGTTTATTTTGCTGCGTTAAAACGTTCTGCAACTTTATTCCAGTTTACCACATTCCAGAATGCACCCAGGTAATCAGCACGGCGGTTCTGGTATTTCAGGTAGTACGCGTGTTCCCAAACGTCAACCCCCAGGATCGGTGTGCCTTTTACTTCAGCAACATCCATCAGCGGGTTATCCTGGTTGGGGGTGGAAGATACTTCCAGTTTACCGTCTTTGACCAGTAACCAGGCCCATCCGCTGCCAAAACGGGTCATACCGGCGTTGGCGAATTTTTCTTTGAAGGCATCAAAAGAACCGAATGCGGCAGTGATGGCATCGGCCAGAGCGCCGGATGGGGCTCCACCTGTCGCGCCTTGGGCGGGAGCGGCTAGGCTTTCCCAGAAAAAACTATGGTTCCAGTGACCACCGCCGTTGTTACGTACCGCGGGACTGATAGAGCCGGCTGCAGCAACCAGTTCTGCCAGTGATTTGCCTTCATTTGGGGTGCCGGCAATGGCTTTGTTCAGGTTATCTACATAAGCCTGGTGGTGTTTACCATGGTGTATCTGCATGGTAGTGGTGTCGATATGTGGCTCCAGTGCATCATA
This sequence comes from Bacteroidota bacterium, assembly GCA_016183765.1. Taxonomy (GTDB): domain Bacteria; phylum Bacteroidota; class Bacteroidia; order Chitinophagales; family Chitinophagaceae; genus Sediminibacterium. The sequence continues at coordinate 179,938 of JACPEA010000011.1, read as the reverse complement.
TGCATAAGGTAAAGGGGCGAGTGTAAATGACATAGTTTATAAGTTTTTGAATGAAAATGAAGGTTATTGGATGAATAACAAATTTACTGTTGTTCGGTTGATAAAGAAAGCCAATAATCAATTCTTTCTTAATTCGAAAAACCTGCCTGCTGGTACAACAATGATTACTGCCGTTTGGCTTTAAAGAAAGATCGCATCAGTTGTGCACATTCATCTTCCAGTACACCTTTTACCAGTTCTGTTTTGGGGTGGAAGGGCCAGTTTTCTTTGGTAATGTGTTTAAAGCCGTTTTTCTCATCGGAAGCCCCGTAAACAATGCGTCCGATCTTGCTCCAGTACAGGGCCCCGCAGCACATGAGGCAGGGTTCTACGGTTACATAGAGGGTGGCATTGGGCAAATATTTGGCCCCAAGGTAATGGTAGGCAGAGGTCAGGGCCAGGATCTCGGCATGCGCGGTAGAATCGGTCAGCAGTTCCACCTGGTTATGTCCGCGGGCGATAATCTTGTTGTTAATGACCACCACCGCACCTACCGGAACCTCGTCGGCTTCATAGGCCAGCACGGCTTCTTTCAGCGCCTGCTGCATAAAATAGGTATCATCAAACTCGATCACGCAGCGAAAGTAGGCTTTTGCCGGGAGCAAATAAAAAAGCCACCTCATTTTGAGATGGCTTTACTACAATGGGCTTTTTTATAAACTCCGGATCATGATATTCCGGTACCAGACTTCATTACCATGGTCCTGCAATGCAAAACGGCCTTTGAAAACCGTTCCGAAATCGGGCCACTGTTTGAATTTACTTGCGGCGATCATTTGTTTCCAGCTGTCATCTCCGTAAGTGGTAGACAAAACTGTTTCTCCATTCAGGATAAAATCCATTTTGCCTTTGTTACAGATGATCTCTGCTGTATTCCATTCGCCAACAGGCTTTACTACACCTTCTTTTCCGGCGATCAGATCGTAAAGGTTACCCGCACGATGTTTGTTGATCTTGCCATCGGCGTGACCATCATTATCCAGCACCTGCATTTCGGGACCTGTATGATAGGTCTGCTTGTACTTGGCTGTATCTTCCTGCACCCAGAAGATCAGACCGCTGTTACCGTTCTTAGAGATCTTCCAGTCGTATTTGAAATGAAAGTTTTCGAACTCCTTATCAGTTACCAGGTCGTTAGAACCCCTTTGCCCGGGAATCCTTTTGGAGGGATTGTAAAAAATGGCTCCGTCTTCAACGGTCCAGGCGGGACTTGTGGTTGTTTTACCATAGTTATGCCAGCCGTTCAGTGTCTTTCCATCAAATAAAGCTGTCCAGCCTTTTTCTTTTTTCTGCGTTGCAGAAGGAAGTTCTGTTGTTTTGGCAACAGGGCCGCCCAACAGTAAGGACAATGCCAATACGGTGATTGCTGTGAATGATTGCATGCGGATTATTTATTTCTCAGTAAGAGGATATATTTTACCATTTGTTTGGCATCGTCTTCACTCAAAGTTGGGTGAGGTGTCATTGGGATGGTACCCCATACGCCCTGACCGCCTTTGATGATCTTGGATACAAGCATATTGATGTTTTCATCAGTGCTCTCATATTTCGCAGCCACATCTTTGTAGGCAGGGCCGGTCAGTTTCTCACTTACTTTGTGGCAGGTAAGGCAGTCTGATTTAGCAACCAATGCCAATCCTTTTTCATAGTCAGGGTTGCTGGCCAGGTCATTGGCTGGTGCTGCTGCAGGAGCGGCGGCGGCTTCGGCAGGTTTTTCTTCTTTTTTCTCGGTGTTGTTACTGCCACAGGCAACGGCAAACGTTAACAGGGTGAAGGCTACAAAGTACTTTTTCACGACAAATGTTTTTAGTGGTACAAAAAAATTGAGGTAGATCTTTCAGCGATGTATTCAGATACATTGCTGAAAGAGGGTATGAAGATATTAATCAATTCCCAAAATCCGGCGATTAAAGTTTTCATCTGAACCTGTTCCGGCAAAATCGTCAAAGGCTTTTTCGGTTACTTTAATAATGTGGTCTTTGATGAAGGGCGCACCTTCTGCTGCGCCGGTGGCGGCGTCCTTAATGGCACATTCCCACTCCATTACTGCCCAGCCTGTATAGTTATATGCGGCGAGTTTGCTGAAGATAGATTTGAAATCAACCTGCCCATCACCCAGTGAACGGAAACGGCCGGCACGGTCAACCCAGTTCTGGAACCCGCCGTATACCCCTTGTTTACCCGATGCGTTGAACTCGGCATCTTTTACGTGGAACATACGGATACGCTCATGGTAATGGTCGATATAGGAAAGATAATCAAGACATTGTAAAACAAAATGCGATGGATCGTAGAGCAGGCAGGCCCGGTTATGGTTGTTCACTTTTTCCAGGAACATCTCGTAACTGATGCCATCATGCAGGTCTTCGCCAGGATGTATTTCATAGCACAGATCCACACCCGCTTCATCAAAAGCATTCAGGATGGGCAACCAGCGTTTAGCGAGTTCAGTAAAACCGGTTTCCACCAATCCTGCCGGACGTTGCGGCCAGGGATATACCGTATGCCATAATAAAGCACCGCTGAAAGTGGCATGCGCATCCAGTCCTAAATTCTGCGAAGCTTTGGCGGCATACTTTAATTGCTGAACCGCCCATTCAGTTCTGGCTTTGGGGTTGTTGCGCAGTTTCTCGGGCGCAAAACCGTCGAACAGGGCATCATAGGCCGGGTTTACCGCTACGAGTTGTCCCTGCAGGTGCGTTGACAGTTCTGTGATCTGCAGACCTGCGGCCTGCACAATTCCTTTGATCTCATCGGCATAGGTCTTGCTTTCGGCAGCTTTCTGAAGATCGATGCAGCGGCTATCCCAGGTGGGTATCTGCACACCGGTAAAACCCAGGGATGCTGCCCATTTACAGATCGTATCGAGTGAATTATACGGAGCGGTATCTCCCATGAACTGGGCGAGAAAAATACCGGGTCCTTTGATAGTAGTCATGTTAGCAATGATTGAATGAGTGATTGAGTGATTGAGTGATTGAGTGAATCGTGAGTGGTGAGTAGGAAGTATTTGTGAATGGTCAATTGTGAATGGCTGTCCTCCTTATTGACCATTCACAATTGACGACTTACCACTCACGATTCACGGCTACAGTTCATATTTTGTCCACTTGACATCGCTCTTGGCGGATGCTACAACGTTGTCGATGAATGCCATACCACGGATGCCGTCATCGCAGGAGGGGAAGTCGAGCATTTCGGGTGTGGGGGTAGTGCCATCTATTTTAGCGCTGAGGGTTAAAGCGAAGTTGCGGTAGATATTGCCGAATGCTTCCAGGTAACCTTCGGGGTGACCGCCCGGCGTGCGGAAATTATGCATGGCAAAACCGGATAGGCGGTCGCCATAACCACTGCCGGCGCGCAGGATCTGTGTGGGCTGGTCGAGCCATTTTACCAGCAGGGTATTGGGTTCATGCTGGAACCATTCAATGCCGCCTTTTTCGCCATAGATGCGGATCTTCAATGCGTTCTCTTCGCCGGCGGCTACCTGCGATGCCATCAGTACGCCGGATGCACCGTTATCGTACTTTAATAATACGGCACCGTCATCATCCAGTGCACGGCCTTCCACCATCACATTCAGGTCGGCACAAAGATGGGTGATCTTGGCGCCGGTGATGTATTCAGACAGGTGTGCGGCATGGGTGCCGATATCGCCCATACATCCGCTCTTACCCGATTTTTTGGGATCGGTCCTCCAGGCAGCCTGTGCATTGCCTTCGCGTTCGCTCAGTTTGCTGAGCCACCCTTGTGGATACTCCACCCAAACCTTACGGATCTTGCCCAGTACGCCTTCCTGTACCATGGCTTTGGCCTGTTTTACCATGGGGTAACCAGAGTAGGTATGCGTGAGACAGAGGGTCAATCCGGTTTCCTCTACTTTCTTTTTCAGTTGTTTGGCTTCGTCAAGCGTGAACGTCATCGGTTTTTCGATGACCACGTGAAAACCATGATCCAGCGCCATCATGGCCGGGGCAAAATGTGCGAAGTTGGGCGTAACGATCGTTACAAAATCCATCCGTTTGTCGGCGGGCAACTGGCTTTCTTTGGTAATCATCTCTTCGAACGTCAGGTAGGTCCTGTCGGCAGGAAGGAATAACATTTCGCCCGAGGCTTTCGCGATTTCGGGGTTGATGCTGAGTGCACCACAAACAACTTCGATGAGGCCATCCATATTGGCGGCCAAACGATGGATGGCGCCGATAAAGGCATCTTTGCCTCCGCCTACCATTCCCATTCTGAGTTTACGATTCATATTTTGATACTTTTTTATGAAATGCTGATATTATTTTAATATGTCGGGTCAAAAACCGCTGTTACCTGTAAAGCTTATAAAAAAAATTGATGTTCAACCGATTTTATCAATCCAGTTTTAAAAATAAAAAATTACATTTAACCACAGATTGTTTTTCTATATTAATTCTAACGACATGCAGACTACCCCTCAACGTAGCCAATTATTCGTGGCCAGTTGCCTGGCTTTATTAGTAACTTCTCTCTCTTTTGGAATTCGTGCTGGTATATTAGGTCGCCTGGGCGTTCAGTTCGAGCTGAATGCAGGGCAGTTGGGAACTATTGCTGCCACTGCATTCTGGGGTTTTCCGCTGGCAGTGATCATTGGTGGTTTTGTGGTGGATGTGATCGGTATGAAACGTTTGCTCATCGTGGCATTTGTGTTTCACCTGGCGGGGATCCTGTTAACCATATTTGCAGGCGGTTACTGGAGCCTGTTCATTTCAACACTCTGTATCGGTATTGCTAATGGTACGGTAGAAGCTGCCTGTAATCCGTTGGTGGCCACCATTTATGCTGATAATAAAACCACCAAGCTGAACCACTTCCACTTGTGGTTCCCCGGTGGTATCGTAATTGGTACATTACTTGTATACTTTCTTGACAAAGCAGGTATTGGCTGGCAGGTGCAGGTGGGCCTGATGGCCATCCCTACCCTGATCTATGGTTTCCTGTTCAGCAAACTGGAATTCCCGGTTACAGAAAGGGTGGCCAGTGGCGTATCTGCGGGCGAAATGTACAAGGCCCTGCTGAGTCCGCTGTTCATTGTCATGATCATCCTGATGTTTGGAACAGCGATCACCGAACTGTTTACAGGTCAGTGGATCGATGTATTATTAAAGAATGTATCTGATAATGCTATCCTGCTGCTGACCATTGAAACGGGCATCATGGTGATTGGCCGGGGTTTTGCAGGTCCGGTGGTGCACAGGTTCTCACCAACGGGTGTATTACTGATCTCTGCTATTCTTTCTGCGGCGGGTTTGTACCTGCTTGGTCATAGTTCAGGTAATATGCTTTTTGTGGGTGCCATCATATTTGGTATGGGGGTTTGTTATTTCTGGCCTACCATGCTGGGTTTTGTTTCGGAGAACCTGCCCAAAACGGGTGCTGTGGGTATGAACCTGATGGGAGGTGCCGGCATGTTTGCCGTTTCGGTGTACACGGTTTTTATGGGTGAATATTATGACGAGCTGGTCAATGCCAAACTGCCTGCCGGAGATACTTCAGAAGCTGCTATGAATGAAGCCAAAAAGCTGGCCGGTCCGGAAGTGCTGAACGCCACACTGATCATACCAGTGGTTCTTTCGGTAGCTTTTGCCATACTGCTGTTATATATGCGTGGAAGAAAACAGGCATCAAAATTAGCAGCAGCCTAAAAGATAGCTGAGTATATATATTTTTAAGTCCCCGATTATTATATGCCTCCATATTCGAACAGAAGAAAAGCGATCAAGAACATACTTGCAGGTTCTGCTGCACTTGCTGCAGGTGCCGCCGCTGTGCCCGCTTTTGCCGCCGGCGAAAAAAAAACAGCTATGCTGAAAGGTAATATCCAGCATTCGGTATGTCGCTGGTGTTTTGGCAACATAAGTCTTGATGAACTTTGTGTGGCAGCTAACCGGATCGGTTTAAAAGGGATCGACCTGGTGGGTCCCAAAGACTGGGCCACCCTCAAAAAATACAACCTGGCTTCAACCATGTGTAATGGCGCTGAGATCGGGTTGACCAAAGGCTGGAACGACAGGCAGTATCATGCCACTTTGATCAAAAGTTATACCGAACATATCGACCTGGTTGCAGATGCCGGCTTCACCAACCTTTTCTGCGCTAGCGGTAACCGCAATGGTATGGATGATGAGACCGGTCTGAAGAACTGTGTGGAAGGACTGAAGCAGATCGTAGGCCAGGCTGAGAAAAGAGGTGTGGTACTGACGATGGAACTGCTGAACAGCAAGATCGATCACAAGGATTATATGTGCGACCATACGGCATGGGGGGTAGAACTCTGTAAACGTATCGGCTCGCCCAACTTCAGGTTATTATACGATATCTACCATATGCAGATCGATGAGGGAGATGTGATCCGTACCATCCGTGATTACCATACGTATATCGGCCATTACCATACGGCAGGTGTACCGGGCAGGCATGAGATCGATGAAACGCAGGAGCTGAATTATCCGGCCATCATGAAAGCGATCCTGGCTACCGGGTTCACGGGATATGTGGCGCAGGAATTCATTCCCACAGCCGCCGATGCATTGGGATCATTGAAGAACGCGGTGATGTTATGTGATGTGTGATAAAAGGATGAATGGGCCGGATGAATTCGTCACATTCCATTCTTAATTTTTTATAGAGAACAAGTAACCATAAACCAATAAACAAACAGAATCATGTCCGATCAAACATTTGATGCCATTGTTGTTGGCTCCGGAATCAGCGGTGGCTGGGCAGCCAAAGAGTTAACTGAAAAGGGACTCAAAGTGTTGCTGCTGGAGCGTGGACGTAACATTGAGCACATCAAAGATTATGTAAATGCCAACAAGGAAGCCTGGGATTTTCCGCACCGTGGAAGAAGGACCCAACAGATGATCAAGGATTATCCTGTGCTGAAAAGAGATTACCCGCTGAATGAGACCAACCTGGATTACTGGGTGAATGAAAAGGAAAGTCCGTACACAGAGGTAAAACGTTACGACTGGTTCCGTGGGTATCATGTAGGAGGCCGCTCTCTGACGTGGGGCAGGCAAAGTTACCGTTGGAGTGATTTCGATTTTGAAGCCAATGCCAAAGATGGTATCGCTATCGATTGGCCGGTACGTTATAAGGACATTGCACCTTGGTATGATTATGTAGAAAAATTTGCAGGTATCAGCGGTAACCGCGATGGACTGACACAATTACCTGACGGACAGTTTCTGCCACCAATGGATATGAACTGTGTTGAAAAAGATGTAGCTGCCAGGATGAAGGAATATTACAAAGGTGCGCGTTCTATGATCATTGGACGTACTGCCAACCTAACGGTTGCTCACGAAGGAAGGACCAATTGCCAGTTCCGTAATAAGTGCTGGCTGGGTTGTCCGTTCGGCGCTTATTTCAGTACACAGTCGTCTACTTTACCCGCAGCCATGAAGACGGGAAAACTTACCCTGCGTCCATGGTCTATCGTAACCAAAGTGTTATATGATAAGGATAAAAAAAGAGCAACGGGTGTAGAAGTGCTGGATGCTGAGACCAACAAGACCTACACGTTCAATTCAAAGATCGTTTTCCTGAATGCATCTACGTTTAATACTGCCTGGATCCTGATGAACTCTGCTACTGATATATGGCCCGGAGGTTTGGGCAGCAGCAGCGGAGAGCTGGGTCACAATATTATGGACCATCACCTGGGTGTGGGTGCCAGTGGAAGAGTGGAGGGTTATGAAGACAAATATTATTTCGGGCGCCGCGCCAACGGTATCTATATACCACGTTACCAGAACCTGTTTGGTGATAAGCGCGAATACCTGCGTGGCTTCGGTTACCAGGGAGGCGCCAGTCGCCAGAGCTGGGGTCGCGATGTGGCCGAACTGAGCATTGGAGGCGAATTCAAAGATGCTTTGACAGAACCCGGTGGCTGGACCATGGGTATGGGTGGTTTTGGAGAGATCCTGCCAGATCATTCCAATAAGGTGACGCTGGATAAAAATGTGAAAGATAAATGGGGACTGAATGTATTGTCGTTCGATGCAGAGCTGAAAGAAAATGAGCTCAAGATGCGTAAAGACATGCAAAAGGATGCCATCGAAATGCTGGAAGCCGCCGGTGTAAAAGATGTAAAAGGCTGGGATGCCAATGGTTACCAGGGTCGCGGTATTCACGAAATGGGTGCTGCCCGTATGGGAGCTGATCCAAAAAAATCGGTAGTAAATAAACACAACCAGGTATGGGATGCACCGAACGTGTTTATTACCGATGGTGCTTTCATGACATCGGCAGCCTGCGTAAACCCATCGCTGACCTATATGGCATTTACAGCGAGAGCAGCGGATTATGCAGTTAGCGAATTGAAAAAACAAAATTTATAAAGTGAATTGTGAACGGTGAGTGGGTCCTAAAACCGCACTCACCACTCACTATTGACAAATCATCATTAAAAAATCAATCTCATGAATAGAAGAGAAGCCTTATCCAGTGTAGCATTGCTCCTGGGTGGTACTATTTTGGGCGCCGAAGCATTTCTCTCCGGCTGCAAAACCAAAACAGATGCAGGCGTAAGTTTCTCCGCGTCTGATATTTCTTTCCTGGATGAAGTGGCAGAAACCATTTTACCCGCTACCAGCACACCCGGCGCTAAAGCCGCTAAAGTGGGCGAGTTTATGACGGTAATGGTAAGAGACTGCTACGAAGAAAAAGACCAGAAGATCTTTATGGAAGGAATTTCAAAACTGGACGAGGCCAGCAAAAAGAAAAATGGCAAGTCGTTCATGGAAAGTACTGCTGAGCAGCGTCATAACCTGCTGGTAGAGCTTGACAAGGAGCAGAAGGAATACCAGAAGACCAAAAAAGAAGATCAGCCAACCCACTATTTCCGCATGATGAAAGAACTGACCCTCACCGGTTTCTTTACTTCTGAAGTAGGTGCTACACAGGCCCTGCGTTATGTGGCGGTTCCGGGTAAGTACGAAGGTTGCATTCCTTATAAAAAAGGAGATAAAGCTTGGGCGACCTAGTAATTAGGAATTAATAATTGGCAATTAGTAATTATTGATCAGGTCCTACTCAGGGTATGGGTAGTTTTTTATCATCATATAAAGATTATTGTATGTCTACTAACAGGCGCGACTTTTTACGGAACAGTACTTTTGCCGCTTTGGGTTTATCGCTGCCCTTTGCGGGGAAATCGTCTTTGCTGAATATGGCACCGTATAAAAATATTCCCGCATTTGGTATCCAGTTATGGACGGTGAAGGAAGACATGGCTTTGAATGCCAAAGAAACCTTACGGAAGATCTCCAGTTATGGATACCGCATGATTGAAAGTTTTGAAGGACCCAAGGGTTTCTTTTGGGGTATGAAAAATACCGAGTTCAAAAAATACATGGATGAGCTGAACCTGAACATTGTTTCAGCACATTGCAATATCGAAAATGATTTTGAACGCAAAGCGGCAGAAGCTGCTGCTATCGGAATGAAATACCTGATCTGTCCGTACATTGGCCCACAGAAAAGCATTGATGATTTCAAACGGTATTCCGATAAGTTCAATAAAGCCGGCGACATCTGTAAAAAGAACGGTATCCGTTTTGCTTACCATAACCACGATTACTCGTTCAAACCGGTTAATGGACAGGTACCTCAGGAGGTAATGATGGCGTCTACCAATAAAGACACAGTAGATTTTGAAATGGATATCTACTGGGTAGTAGCGGCAGGTGAAGATCCCAAAGCCTGGTTCAGCAAACATCCGGGCCGTTTCAGGTTATGTCATGTAAAAGACATGGCGAAAACCAATTCAAAAGAAGGGCATGAGTCTGTACAGATTGGGAAAGGAACAATCAATTTTGCCTCTATCCTGAAGACAGGTGCAGAAAAAGGCCTGAAATACCATATTGTAGAACAGGAAGCTTTTACCGGCAGTACCCCGTTATTGAGTGCTGAAGCGGATGCTAAGTATATGAAGTCTTTTAGTTATTAAAGCTGAAGTTATTTACTCACTGAGGTAAGGCAAACGATAGAAATGAAAACTGCGGTTATTGGTAAACCGCAGTTTTTTTATGCAAGGTGTTGTTCACCGCAGAGCCGCATCGGACGCGGAGTCATCGCAGAGAAAACGCAGCGCGATCTCTGTCTCTCTGCGGTGAAAAGACATCTCAAAAAAAAGCGGCTCATATCATATGAGCCGCTTTTGGTTATGGTAACTAACTTCATTTTTACACGCCCAGGCTCCAACCTTCTCTATAGGTTCTCTTCACATACTGGTTGGCTTCGTCAAAGTTGGTGATGCGCATATTGGGTCCATCCCACATGAGTTTGATGTTGCGTCCGGGATAAACAGTGGTTTCGCGGCCTCTGCCATCTTTACCTGGTCTGCTGATATTGTAACTGCGGATGGCCAGGTTGCCCATCAACACGCTTTCGGTCAAGGGTCCGGCAATATCGAAATTGGAGCTGAGGTTTTTGGCCTGTTCAGAACCATATCCGGCAATGGCAGCTTCTACCCATGCGGCATAGTGCCCTCCATCACCTTTCGGAACGCGTTTAACCGTTTGCGGAACTGAGGTTTCCTTGGTCCGTGCGGTAGGTAACAGGTTAGGATACATACCATAAGTGCCACACATCATTTTCCCTTTGGAGCCGATAAAGATGGCGCCGTTACCGCCGTCTCCCATCATTTCATTAGGACCCAGTTCATCAGGACGTTCGGGTTGTATACCGCCATCCATCCAGTGCAGTTTAATGGCTTTACCATTAGCACCCCTGAAGGATAAAGTGATAGAGGAAGAAACCGGACCGGAATCGGGATAATTACCACGTGTCCAGTTTTCGATATAAGGAGTAGCTACACTGCACTCGGCAGATTCCGGATAACCCAGGCCGAGTACAGCAAAGGCCGGAGCCATGATATGACAGGCCATATCGCCCAATGCGCCGGTACCGTAATCCCACCAGCCGCGCCAGTTAAAAGGAACCAGCTTTTCTACATAATCGCGGTAAGGAGCGGTACCCAGCCATAAGTTCCAGTCGAGTTCGGCAGGAACCGGTGGTTTATTGCTGCTCCAGGGGATGCCCTGCGGCCAAACAGGCCGGTCGGTATAACAGTAGATAGTGTGTACATCGCCGATCAGGCCGGCGTTGTACCAATCCTGCAGTTGCCGCACACCATCGCCGGAAGCGCCCTGGTTACCCATTTGCGTAACCACTTTATGATCGTGGGCTGCTTTGGTCAACATGCGGGCTTCATAAATATCGTGGGTAAGGGGTTTTTGAATATACACGTGTTTACCCAGTTGCATGGCGGCCATACCAATTACGGCGTGCATATGATCTGGGGTGGAAACGGAAACGGCATCAATGCTCTTGTGCTCTTTCTCCAGCATTTCGCGGTAGTCTGTATAGAGTTTGGCTTTGGGATAGCGTTCACGGCTTTTGCGTGTTTGGCGTGAATCCACATCGCAGAGGAAACCGACCTCGGCTTTGCCGCTCTGGAAAAAATTCCAGAGGTCGCTTTCACCCTTACCACCGGCGCCTACGCCGGCTACCACCAGCTTATCGCTGGGTGCGGTAAAACCGCGACCCAATACATGGCGCGGAACAATGTAGAATCCGGCCGCAGCCAATGCCGCATTCCGGATAAAGGAACGGCGTGAATCCTGATTTTGGGTGTTTTGAATGTTGTTACCTGAATTGGGTTTGTTTTTCATACTGAACAATCGTTGGTTGTTTTGAGAAAATAGGAGACATGAATTTATCGAAATATCAGATGGCATGGACATAAAAACCGAGAAATAATATAAGAATGGCCATAACCCCGCCGGATTCTATAATATGGAACAGACTAAAGGCGCTGTTGAGAAGAATTTTACAGAATGACCGCCCCTGCACAATAAAAAAGAGCTGTGAGGAGTTATAGAAGCGTAGTTGAAATCCAATATGCAACTGCCTGTTCTGAAAAGAACAGGCAGTGTTGTGTATATCAGTGATAGATGATTGATTTACAGAGACGGCGGACGGCGGTTCTCACTGTAAATATCGATGCCGGTGAACCGTCCATACACTTTTTTCAGTACAGTGGTATCTACATAACCGTATTTTTTCTGAATGCTGAGTGAGTCGGCACTGGTATAATTCAGAATGATCCATCTTTCGGTGTCCAATGAAACCGGTTTTGTCACAACCAGGGTTCTGTCTGCCGTTTCCGCCGTAACCGAATAAGCACCTTTGGCAAAGCTGCCTACCTCAAGTTCCTGTAAACCAGGTTGTATGGTATGAAGTAGGATTTTCTGAGGGTTGCTTTTGTTGTTTTTTGTAATGGATAAACGGATGGGGACCTCTTTATCGGAATTGTTATAGAAAATCATGTGAGCCATTGCGCGGGAGCTAACGCAAGATTGTAGAAACCAGATACTTAGACAAAGGATTAACAGTAACGAACATTTCTGTGTCATGTGAATATTGGATTTATGTTTCAACAGGTCGACACAAAAATAGATAAGCCAGGCATTCAGCCAAAAACCTATTATGTGCCGGTAATGTTTACTGACACCGAAATTAACCTATTCGTTGCCTGATTGGTTATTCTGCTGAAAACTATTTTTCGCTGTAAGGGGGTTGTCTGTAAAATAACTTCGGCAGAACATTGGATTATACTAATAGCTGCGCATCTAAACAGGTAAACTGTCTTTCGCTTAAAAAGTGTATGTGGATTATTTTATAAGCGGTTGAGGAAGGAGATAAGCACCTGTTTTAAATAAAGTTCCACTCAAATCATTGGACGAAAAAACGAATGATTTAAAGTATTGACTTGCTCAACCTTTGATAAAAAGGCTTGAAGCTGTGACATTTTTAATATCCCAAACCGTAGATTTAAAAACTACCAGAATAGATAAGTCTCATGTAGTAAGAAGAAAACTGAAAGCATGACACTCATTGTAACATCGACTGATTGCAAAGCCAGCTTCAGTTGGATCGGGCGAATAGCTATGATCTTTTGCACTTAACTTTAACGATCCTGACCTTGACAGCGTGTTACAGCTCTGACAAAGCAACAACGAAAAATGAAACAATGACAGCAGACAAAGAAATAATGACTTCAACCTGTAGCGACAACTGTACAGCCAAAAACAAGTCAAATGAACTAAGTTGTAAACTGACAACACCAGAACTTCAAAAACGAAAAGAAACTGTTATCGAAAGTTTGAAACAGAAAGTCCTCGACAAAAAAGAACTGACAAATGGTTATGTTTACAAGTTTTCAGGAACAGACGAAGTTTTAGACGAACTAACAGAGTTCATAAAAACAGAAAGACTGTGTTGCGAATTTTTCACTTTCGGACTTTCCATAAGTGGCGACAAAAGTGAGGTGTGGCTTGAATTGACAGGTATGGACGGAGCAAAAGATTTTATTACAGCAGAGCTTGGACTTTAGTGGAAATGCTTAGATCAATCCCATTTTTATACCGGCAGGACTTTGTATAATTTATACGGACTCAGGCAATGAGAGGAATGCCAGCACATAACATAACGGCAGTTTGGCAAAAAGTAGCAGTTCAGAGCTTCGAAGGCAGATTTGTGGTTACTAAAATATTGGTTCTCCGCATCAACTTTATTGTAAAGGTTCGTCACCAATGACAAACTGCAAAACATTAGGCACAATAAATACAATATGAAATGCCATAGGGTATTTTACTTTCTATCAAAGCTGGTAAAATATTGAATGGCTCTCAATACCTACCCTGTTGAACTATTTTCATGAAAGCCGACTTGTGCGACGCAACAGGCGATGCCATGAAATACAAATGATGGTGCCAACATTTTCTTACCTTGTATATTGCAAACCAGACCTGCCATGACCATTCTTTCTCAGTTAACCGCCATGCGCCAATACTTCGACAGCGGTATTACCAAACCGTATACATTCCGCAAACAGCAGTTGCTGTTGCTGAAGCAGGCCGTGATTGCGCATGAGGAAGAGATCTATGCAGCTTTGCATGCCGATCTTAAAAAGAGCAAAGAAGAATGCTGGGTTACCGAGAATGGTTTTTTCCTGGCCGAACTGAACGATACGATCAACCACCTGCGTCAGTGGATGGCGCAGGAGTCGGTACGTACTAACCTGCTCAATCTTCCGTCAGGCAGTTATATACTTCGTGAACCGTTGGGGGTTACACTGATCATTGGTCCCTGGAACTATCCTTTCCAGTTATTGTTTACGCCATTGATCGGGGCAATTGCGGCAGGTAATTGTACTGTGTTGAAACCCAGTGAATTTGCACCGGCCACTTCGGCGGTGATGCAGAAGATCATCGAAGCTACTTTCCCCAAAGAATATATACTGTATATGCCTGGAGATGGGGCAACCGTGATCCCTGGCATGATGAATTTTTTCACTTTTGACCATGTTTTTTATACCGGAAGTACAGCGGTCGGAAAACTTATTTATCAAATGGCCGCCGAACGCCTGGTTCCTGTAACGCTTGAACTGGGTGGTAAAAGTCCCTGCCTGGTAGAGAGCGATGCCAATATCAACATCGCTGCCAAACGTATTGTGATGACCAAGTTCTCCAATGCCGGCCAGATGTGTGTAGCGCCGGATTATGTACTGGTGCACGTTTCGCAGAAAGAGGCGCTGGTAAAAGCCATGAAGGAAAAGATCACGGAGTTCTTTGGGGAGCATGCGGAAGAATGTGAGCATTATGGCAGGCTGGTGAATACCAAACAATTTGACAGGGTGGCCGCTTACCTGGCACAAGGAAACCTGTTGCACGGAGGCAGGCAGAACCGGTCCGACCTGTTTATAGAACCCACTTTACTGGACCAGGTAAACCTGGAAACTGCTGTGATGAAAGAAGAGATCTTTGGTCCCGTATTACCCATACTCACGTTCCATACAGCGGAAGAAGCCAAAACCATTATCGCGCAAAACCCCAACCCGCTGGCGTTTTATGTATTCACATCTTCTTCGGCTAAAGAAACTTTCTGGTTGAATGCCGTACCTGCCGGAGGCGCCTGCGTGAACAATGCCAGCTGGCATCTCACCAATCCCTATCTGCCTTTTGGTGGAAGAGGGTTCAGTGGTACCGGCGCTTACCATGGCCGGTATTCCTTCGATACATTCAGTCATAAAAAAGCAGTGATGAAAACCCCCACCTGGTTTGATCCGGCGATCAAATACCCGCCGTTGAAGGGGAAATTGAAATTATTTAAGTGGATTATCCGGTAACCTATGCCCCGGCATCTTTGTCACTTCTGAGAACTGCCAGTGTCAGGTAAATACTTTTTATGCGAAAACTATTCTTCTTTCTTGCTGTTATCCTTATCGTATCATTCCTCATCAAACGAAAAGATATGACCTGGCGGCAATCGGTTCTGAAAGCAGTATACCCATTCATTATGCTCAAGGGGAAATTAATGCCCGGCAGTAACGACATACAGGAGAACGGAAACCAGTTACCGCCCCCTGTTTCATTTTATTCTCTGATGGCCGTCGGCAACCAGGGCGATACGGTTGATTTTGCCCGTTTTAAAGGGAAAAAAGTACTTATTGTGAACACTGCCAGTGACTGCGGCTTCACTGCCCAATATGAGGAATTGGAAAAATTATACCGGCAATACCAAGACAAACTGGTGATTCTCGCTTTTCCGGCCAATGATTTCAAGGAGCAGGAAAAAAAGGACGATGCAGCCATTGCAACATTCTGTAAGGTGAATTATGGAGTGACCTTTCCTATCATGCAGAAAAGCCGCGTGGTAAAAGGCCCCGGGCAGCATGCGGTGTTTCAATGGTTAAGCAACCCTTCGGCAAATGGCTGGTGCAGCCAGCAACCCATGTGGAACTTCAGTAAATATATCATAGATGAGCACGGCGTTTTAACCCATTTTTACTCGCAGCATATTTCGCCTCTCAGTAAACAGTTAATAACAGCTATCCAGTGATCTCCCATACGGGAACAGAAATTCTATCAATTCCCCCTCCACAAAACATTCACTCATCCACTCATCCACTCATTCTATCATTCTATCATTAATCCTACACCGGGCATTTCTCATGATAATTGATGAGTTCTATCGGAGCCCTTTCAAAAATATATCCTTGATAATGTTGCAGGATATCATCCAGTACGGATTCGACTTCCTCACCGGTTTTGTAAGTGACCAGTTTGTAGCGGTATTCTTTGATATTGGGTAAACCTTTCAGGTAATTGGTGTAATGCCTGCGCATTTCGTTGATACCGGCAATGGGTCCTTTCCATTCGATGGATTTGCGGAGGTGTTTGCGGGCAACTTCCACACGTTCCTCCAGCGTAGGCGATGGCAGTATTTCGCCGGTGGCGATATAATGTTTCACTTCGCGGAAGATCCAGGGATAACCGATGGCGGCGCGGCCGATCATGATACCATCTACTCCATAGCGGTTCTTGTATTCGAGGGCTTTCTGCGGACTGTCAATATCGCCATTACCAAAAATAGGGATCCGGATGCGCGGGTTGTTCTTTACTTTGGCGATCAGGCTCCAGTCGGCCTGCCCCTTGTATAATTGCGAACGTGTGCGGCCATGGATTGCGAGCGCTTTGATGCCCACATCCTGCAAACGTTCGGCCACTTCTTCAATGTTTTTGCTGTTATCGTCCCAGCCCAGTCTTGTTTTAACGGTAACAGGCAGGTGGGTACTTTTTACTACCGCCTCGGTCAAACGCACCATCAGGTCCACATCTTTCAATACACCGGCGCCGGCTCCTTTGGAGACCACTTTTTTTACCGGGCAGCCAAAATTGATATCAAGCAGGTCGGGATTAACGGTCTCTACGATTTTGGCACTGATGGAGAGCGCTTCTTCATCACCCCCGAAGATCTGGATGCCCACCGGGCGTTCGTATTCGAAAATGTCCAGTTTCTGGCGGCTTTTGATCGCATCCCGGATCAAACCTTCGCTGCTGATGAATTCGGTATACATCAGGTCGGCACCGTTATCTTTGCAAACGGCGCGGAAGGGCGGATCACTCACGTCTTCCATGGGCGCGAGTAAAAGCGGAAAATCGGGTAGTAGTATCTGGTCTATTTTTACCATATTGTGCGGGCAAAGGTTTTGGGAAGGGCTCTTGGCCACTTATCCTTTCGATGCTTGCTTTTTGTTACGGAATTTGCAAATTTACAACCTTATTCTTTAGCCGATGAATCAAAAGCCGGTGATCAATTATCCATCACAGTTTGCCTTCCTGATGGGCCTCATGGGGGTATTTGTGGTACTGGGTTCTTTTTTGCTACCCCTGGTGGGCAGCCTGGTGCTGAAAGTACCTTTTATGCAGGTAATCAGCCAGTTAAACCGGCCGGAAAATGCTAATCTATCGAGGTTGCTGAATACGATGGCTTCTTTTTTTGCTTTCCTGCTGCCGGCACTCATCCTGGCAAGGATCTTAAGCAAACAACCTTTTGCGCAGCTGGGCTTTCACAGTTATTCCAGTTCCAAACAGCTGGCGCTGGTATTGGCGCTTACTTTCTGCAGTATCATGCTGAGCGGCGCACTCGGCCAGCTGAACGAGTGGATACCGCTGCCGGCCCGATGGTATGCCAAAGCCAAAGCCATGGAAGATGCCTATAAAGCTACGATGATGGCTTTGGCGAATATGAAAACGATGACCGATTACCTGCTGGCCCTGCTGGTGTTGGCAGCGGCCCCGGCCATGTTTGAAGAAGTGCTGTTCCGCGGAGGTTTTCAGCAGGTGTTTGTGGGTTGGACAAATCACAAATGGGCAGGTATCCTGATCACCAGTATCCTGTTCAGCGCCATTCATTTTTCGTATTTCGGTTTTCTGCCCAGGATGGCATTGGGTGTGGTGCTGGGACTGATCTTTTATTACAGTAAAAATATTTGGTTGTCCATACTGTTGCACTTTATGAATAATGCGCTGGTGGTAACACAGCTGTATGTTACTTCACGACAGGGGAAACCTATTGAAAAAACCATGGATGAAAATGTGCCGGTATGGTGGGGTGCCATAGCCATTATTCTGCTGGTGGTACTGTTCCGCTCTTTCCGGAAGGAAAGTGAACTTGTACTGACGGCCAAAGAGAAATCGATACATTTATCTCCTGAAAATATTATTTCCTGATGCAGACCTGGCAAAAGATCTATGCTACCCGTAACCCCGCAGAAGCCAGTATTATACAGGGCATGCTGGAAGAGAACAATATTGCTGTTCAAATCATGAACAAACAGGACAGCAGCTACCTGAATTTCGGTGATATTGAACTGTATGTGCCTGCAGTTCTTGCAGAGACCGCCAAACAGCTGGTGGCCAAGAACCTGCTTAACTGATTGACCAGCCATAGGCTGAAAACCGGTTATCGCGGGTTGTTGTATTTGGATATCTCCCGCATACATTCGTACTTCGTGGTTCATCAATCATGCTAAGCAATGGCTTTTAACCTGCAAACATTCAAAACACGCGCAGTAACGGCAGTGGTATTTGTGGTGATTATGCTGGCTGGCTTATTGTGGAACCAGTGGAGTTTCCTGGTTCTGTTCTCCGTGATTCATTTTGGCTGTTGGGTAGAGTACCAGAAACTGCTGGGATCGATCGATCCAGAATACAAAGACATCAGCCCCCTGCACCGGTATGGGGTGATGCTGATCGGTTTTGGAATGATGTTGTGGATGACAGATGCGGGCTTTTATATAGGAACCTTACGGCTTGCACTGATTGGCTGGAGCCTGTTCTGGGTGGGACTGATCGGCTTTATCCTGAGTGAATTCCTGCTGGCAAAAAAACTGAATCCTAAAATCTGGGCCCATTCGGTTTTGGGTTTGTTATACATATCGCTCAGCTGGGGTTTGATGATGCAGCTTTTTGGTAATATCAATGGTAGTATCCTTGTAGGCCCTGCCTGGATCTTACCCGTGATCCTGATCGCTTCTATCTGGATCAATGATACCATGGCCTATCTCGTAGGTTCTTTCATTGGTAAAACGCCCTTGTCTCCCATATCACCTAAAAAAACCTGGGAAGGAACCATTGGCGGGGCCATACTGGCAGTATTGATTGTTACACTTGCCGGAGTATATCTTTTTGATTTTTCATGGAAAGCGATGCTGCTGGTATCGGTAACTGCTGCCATCACAGGAACGCTGGGCGACCTGTTGGAAAGCAAACTGAAACGACTGGCCGGGGTAAAAGACAGCGGACAGCTCATGCCCGGGCATGGTGGTTTTCTCGACAGGTTCGATTCCCTGCTGGTGGCTACTACGGCGGTTTGGGTGGTCCTGTATTGCTTTTACTAAACTCTATTACGCTCCGCTGCCGCAATCTCAACAATCCGTTTTACATTTGCAGTTCAATCATTTCAGATGACCATTCACAGAGAAGGATATAAAACCATTGCCATCACTGCATTGCTGTTTGGGTTGTTTAACCTGGCATCTTTTACATTTCTGAGCGCATCCTTACCCTGGCTGGCCATGCTGTTATTTGTGGTGACCCTGTTCCTGTTCCTGTTCATCATTTCTTTTTTCCGCATACCCAACCGGGTGCTTACCATCAATGATAACCAGGTGATCTGCCCGGCAGACGGTAAAGTGGTGGTGATTGAGGAGATCACCGATGAAGAATATTTCAAGGACCGCCGTATACAGGTAAGCATCTTTATGAGCCCCGCCAATGTACATGTGAACCGTAATCCCATGAGCGGCGAAGTGGTGTACAACCAGTACCACAAGGGCAAATACCTGGTGGCATGGCACCCAAAATCTTCCACCGAAAACGAACGCTGGAGCGTGGTAACCCGCAATGACCATGGTGAGATCCTCTATAAACAGATAGCAGGCGCTTTAGCCAAACGCATCTGCAATTATACCGCGGTAGGCCAGCAGGTAAAACAGGGGGATGAATATGGGTTTATCAAATTCGGAAGCCGGGTAGATGTGTTATTGCCCCTGAACGCCAAAGTTAACGTGGAACTGAACCAGGTAGTAAAAGGCGGGGTGACCGTACTGGCCGGCTGGTAGCCGATTTTAACAAATGGGAACAGGCTATCCCATACAAATTGCCTATTTTCAGGGTAGAAACCCTTTACACTTAAATAGCCAAGTATGAAAAAATTATTAGTATTAGCTACTGCTGCTTTCCTGGTTACCGGTATCGCTTTTGCACACGAAGGTGATGGCAAAAAATGCGCAATGGGAAAAGAGTGCTGCAAAGACAAAAAAGAATGCAGTAAAGACATGAAAGACTGCAAAGGCATGAAGGACTGCAAGGACATGAAAAAAGACAGCAAGAAAGATGTTAAGGAAGCAAAACCTGTAGCTAAAACAAAAGCATAGTTTTCTTTCCTGATCGAAATAAAAAAACCGCTATCAGCGGTTTTTTTATTCGGTTACCTGGATGTATCAGGGTTGTAAAGCAAACACGCTATCATGATCAGAGGATATTCTCCAGCTCTTTCAGGTGGTGTATCACATAAGTGGGCTGGCTGTAGGGCTCTACATTCAGGTGGTTCACAAAAACGGTGTCCATACCGGCATTTTTACCACCTACAATATCAGCATCCTGGTTATCTCCTATCATGATGCTTTCTTTCGCCACGGCTCCGGTTTTAGAAAAGGCATAGTCAAATATTTCCCGGTTGGGTTTCAGGCTGTTGCTGGCTTCGGAGGTAATTACCTGGTCAAAAAAACCATCCAGTCCCGATAGTTTGATCTTGCCGTACTGCACTTTTTCAAAACCATTGGTCACCAGGTGCATTTGATAGTTCTTCTGCTGCAGGTATTGCAGTATTTCAACGGTATAGGGAAACAGCGAATTCTTCGTTGGCAGCAATTCCAGGAATGCAGCCGCCATCTGGCGTGAAAGGGGTTCATCGGCCAGTTTAAAGTCCAGCAGGGCCAGCCACATCCTTTTCCAGCGCAGTTCTTCCTGTTTGATGTGTCCTTTGGTGTACCGGTCCCATAACCGGTGATTATGGTAACTGTAGCGGTCATAAAATCCATCAAAATCCGGAATGCCTTTTTCGTGTAAAGACAGGCTGTCGAACAGGTCGGCCATGGCCAGTTTGGCATTGGTCTCGAAATCCCACAAAGTATGGTCCAGGTCAAAGAAGAGGTGACGGTATTGCATGCCGCAAGATAAAGCAAACTCTGTGCTGCCGGATGCGAAGTGTACACTGTTAACAAAAAAGTTCGTACTTCGTGTTTCTAACCTATTATATATGCAGGTGATCATTACAGGCGCTTCCAAAGGGATCGGTAAAGCCATTGCAGAACAGTTTGCCGCTGCAGGTCATACCCTGCTTATCTGCAGCAGGGGCGAAAAGGGTTTGTATGATGCGGTGGCCGACCTGCAGAACAGGTACCCGCAAAGCACCATCAAAGCCAGGCCGGTAGATATGGGCATACCGGAAGAAGTGAAAACTTTTGCCGCATGGTGCCTGGGTTTCGGTATTCCGGATGTGGTGGTGAATAACGCGGGACAGTTCATGCCGGGCAGTGTGCATAATGAACCCGATGGCACACTGGAACAGATGATCGAAGTAAACCTGTATAGCGCGTATCATTTAACGCGCGCCTTTCTGCCAGCCATGATGGATGCAGGGAAAGGACATATTTTCAATATCTGCTCCATAGCTTCCCTGCATGCATACCCCAACGGGGGCAGCTATAGTATCAGCAAATTTGCTATGCTGGGCTTCAGCAAAAACCTGCGCGAAGAAATGAAACCACATGGTATCAAAGTTACCGCAGTTCTCCCCGGCGCTACTATGAGTGCCAGCTGGGATGGTTTTGAGATTGATCCTCAGCGTATCATGGAGGCAGAAGATATAGCTAAAATGGTATATGCTGCTTCGTTGTTATCCCCGATGGCCGTGGTAGAAGATATTGTTCTGCGCCCGCAGCTGGGAGATCTGGATTAATGATAATGAGTGAATGAGTGAATGAGTGAGTGAGTGAGTGGATGAGTGAATGGATAACTGGGAGGTAACAATTCGTTCATATACATATCATATTACCGTAACATAGCTGTAACATTCTATTCATCTGCCTGATGGAGTTTTGCTAAACCTCCTGTATGGAAAGACGTTCGGTAGATGTAGTTGTTATGAGTGATCTTCACCTTGGCACCTACGGCTGTCACGCCAAAGAGCTTGTTAATTACCTCAAAAGTATACAGCCGCAGATCCTCGTCCTGAATGGCGATGTGATCGATATCTGGCAGTTCAACAAACGATATTTTCCTGTTTCGCACATGCAGGTCTTTAAAGAGATCATGAACCTGCTGAGCAAGGGTACACGCGTGATCTATATCACCGGTAACCATGATGAAGTGTTGCGCCGTTTCAGCGATATTGAAATGGGTAATTTCCAGCTTACGGATAAAGTGGTGATGGAGATCGACGGCAAAATGACCTGGATCTTCCATGGCGATGTGTTTGATGCCACTACCAAAGGCAGCGCCAAACTGCTGGCCAAACTGGGCGGGCACGGATACGACCTGCTGATCCACCTGAACAGTTTTATCAACTGGTGGCTGAAACTGATGGGCAGGGAGAAAATGAGCTTCAGCAAGAAGGTCAAGAACAGTGTGAAAAAAGCGGTGGCCTGGATCGGCGACTTTGAACAGACTGCAGCCGAACTGGCCATTGAAAAAAAATATGATTATGTGATCTGCGGACATATCCATCAGCCACAAAAAAGGGAAGTCATTACTAAAGATGGTTCAGTAATGTATCTGAACAGCGGCGACTGGATAGAAAACCTCACCGCACTTGAATACAAGGATAACGACTGGAGCATTTATCAATACGATGAAAAACAATTTTCTTCGGTAACCGCATCGATCGTTACCATGGAGCGAAAATTGCCTCAACTGAATGTGGTTACAGATGAGATCGCTTTATTCCTTCACTCTTTAGCAAAGACGTCATGAAAATTTTATATTCAGTACAAGCTACGGGCAACGGCCATATCAGCCGGGCCATGGAGCTGATGCCTTACCTGAGGCAATATGGAACGGTAGATGTTTTTCTGAGCGGAAGTAATAGCCACCTGCAACCTAACCTGCCGGTAAAATACAGAAGTAACGGGGTGAGCCTGTTTTATGGGAACACCGGTGGATTGGACTACCTGCGTATGTGGAAGGAGTTCAACCTGAAACGTATCTGGAAAGAAGCCAGGGAATTGCCCGTTGAAAAATACGACCTGGTGCTGAACGATTTTGAAAGTATTACTTCGCTGGCCTGTAAGCTGAAAAAAGTACCCAGCATTGGTTTTGGCCACCAGGCAAGTTTCCGTAGTAAACATACTCCCCGCAGCAGCAAGAAGGATATAGCCGGGGAACTTGTGCTGAAACAATATGCCACGGCTACAGATTATGTAGGTTTGCATTTTAAACAGTATGATGATTTTATTTATGCGCCTGTCATCAAAGAAGAGATCCTGCAGGCGGACAGGAAGGATGAAGGACATATAACCGTATACCTCTCCCATTACAGTGATGATGTGGTGGTAAAAGCCCTGCAACAGTTGAAGCTGATCCGGTTTGAGGTTTTTTCAAAAAAAATAACGGAAGTTACGGTTATGGGAAACATCACCCTGTATCCTATCAGTAACGAAGGTTTTACCAGGAGCCTTATTGATTCGCACGGCGTGATCACAGGTGCGGGTTTTGAAACACCTGCTGAAGCCTTGTACCTGGGTAAAAAATTGTTGGTGCTGCCTATCCGCGGCCAGTATGAACAGTTATGCAATGCCGCTGCCATGAAAGATTTTGGCGTAGTGGTGGTAGATAAGATTACCCATGATTTTGCAGCACAGGTAAAACAATGGCTGCTCACACAGCAAATAACCCCCCTGACCCTAACACAATCTACCTATGAGATCGTGCGACTGGCCGTTGAAAAGGGAAGGTCATTACACAAATACCAGTTATCCGGCGATGGCCTGCTGACCGAAGAAGATCTGCTGGCTTTATATTGATATTTGCCTGCAAACGGGTGCAGCCGCAAGAGGGTGTACCGGCTGTTAATCGTTGCCGCCCGCCAGCAATACCTGCCAGGCTTCCGTGATTTTTCCTGAATCAAGCAGTTCGGCCGCATATTTATGCAATTCGTTTTCCATATCTGCCGGATTGATCGAGAAATACTGGATGATGTTCTTCAAACGCTCATCCTCGAAAGCCGGATTGATCTCGGGCAGTTCGTGAACATTTCCCAATAGCCCCAGGTGGTTACCTGTTAAGACATGACTGTTACGGATACCCTTCGGTAATGCATCTACGCCGATGCCGAGCTGTGTATTGGGTTTGGGTACTTTGAACAGGTTGCTCTCATCCACTTTGCAATACCAGTCGCCGCCCAGCCGGGCCACCAGCTGCAGTTTCCGCTGGTCAATTTTCCCGTCATCGCCCAATATCTCAGGGTCAACATGCATGCACAATACTTCGGCAATGACCAGCTGTCCGGCACCGCCTTCTTCGCCCAGACTTTTTACTTCGTTCACTTTACATTCCAGTTTGATCCTGGCTTCTTTTACCATAGGTGGTCTTACCATCGATGCGGTTTCTTTGGTAAAACCTGCTTTTACGAACTCGTCCACTCCTTTCGGGAATTCGCAGCTGGCAAGACTGGTTTGCTGTACCATATCGTAGTCTACGATATTGATCACACATTCCGGTACTTCCAGCAGGTTCTGTAAAGTGTGTTTGGTGGTATTGTTGCGCACCCTGCGGGCGGGAGAAAAGATAACGATAGGCGGCTGTGAGCTGAACAGGTTGAAGAAACTGAAAGGACTCAGGTTTATATTTCCCTCTTTATCTATGGTGCTGGCAAAACAGATGGGCCTGGGCGCTACAGCATGGTTGAGCCATTGCTGTTTTTCGCCGGTGGTTATTTTTGAAAAATCTATCAGCATAGGAATTATTTCACCGCAGAGACGGGGAGAAGCAGAGGTCTCGCAGAGCTAGAAGCGGTATACCAGTCTTTTGAACCCGTCTTTGAGTAGTAATACGTTAAAGTTAATAAGGTATCCTAGTCTTTTATCAGCTAATTTTAAATAAGTGATTAGTTGAGACTCAAATATAGGATTGATTGATTCTGTTGACTTTATCTCAACAATAATTTCTTCTTCTACAAGTATATCCATCACATAAACCTTGTTCAAAGGAACTCCTTTATAAGCAAGCTCAACTGTTACAAATGTTCTGAAATTTACCTTCCTCAGTTCAAGTTCCCTTGCTAATGCCAATTGATAAGCAGATTCAAGTAATCCAGGCCCCAGTTCTCTATGAACTGCGATTGAGGCATCTAAAATAATACCTCCTAATTGGTTTAAAGATTCTCTTGTCATTCTCTGCGAAAACTCTTGCTTCTCTGCGGCTCTGCGGTGAAAGCGCTCAGGCAAGAAAGGACAAACTATCTCAAAAAACTGGTGTGAGAAAGCGTATTTATACGTAGCCCCTCCGTACCAAACACTATTTCTTCTTTTCGAGAATGGAGAAACTACTGTCTTCTGCCACAATGGTGTTGCCGAGTTTACCAATACCTTCTATCTCCATTTCTACGGTATCGCCTGCCTGTAGCCATTGCTCCACATAATTGGGATCATTCAATTTCCCGGTTCCGTTCAGTTCCAGAAAGCAGCCTGTGCCAACGGTGCCGCTGCCGATTACATCACCGGGGTGTATGTCTGCACCATAGGCACAACGTTCAATGATCTCCGCAAAGGTCCAGTCCATATCACCCACATTACCGCTGCTTACCTGTATGCCATTTACCCGGCAATTCATAGGCAGGTTCCAGTTCTTGCCGGTATGTCCTTCTTTGCAGGGGATCTCATATTGCTCCAGTTCGTCCAGGGTAACCAGGCAGGGGCCTATCACGGTTGAAAAATCCTTTCCCTTGGCCGGTCCCAGGTTCAGCAGCATTTCTTCCATCTGCAAACGGCGGGCACTCATATCGTTCATGATCATCAGTCCGCCAATATACTGGTCGGCTTCTTCAGCAGGAATATTCCTGCCCTGCTTACAGATAACGATCGCGGCTTCCAGTTCAAAATCCAGTTTTTCAAAATGATCGGGCATGCAACGGATCTCACCGGGGCCCTGTATGCTGTGGTGGTTGGTGAAATAGAAAATAGGGTACTGATCAAACTCGGGAATCATCTCCACTTTCCGGTTACGTCTTGCTGCCGCAACATGCTGCCGGAACGCGTAGCCATCACGACAGGAAGTGGGGAACGGAACGGGTGCCAGCAGTGGTACCTCGTCCAATGCAATGCCTTGTTCATTTCCAATCTTACCCGATTTGATCGCGGCATCTACTTTCTGTGCTACCGGGTACATATCTTCCCAGTAGTGCAGGAACATGTTCATGCTATTCGGCAGTTCAGGATGCAGTGCATCGCAGTCGAACAATAAGCCATCTACTAAAAAAGCCAGTTGGTCGCGGCCATCGTTAAGGTAAGAAACCAGTTTCATAAGCAAACAAAGATGAGCGACGAAATTAGGGCAAAAACCACAGGTAGAAACGGGCTATGATAAGTATCTTCGAAGATAGAAATGTTGTCTTATGAAAAAATGGTTTTGGTTGCTTGCTTTTATCTGTAACACAGTGGTGGCACAGGAACAGTCCTGGATCCGTATCAACCAGTTGGGTTATCCCACCCGGGGCAGTAAAGTGGCCGTATGGGGCAGTAAGGAAAATAAAACGATCACTGCTTTTGAACTGGTGGATGCAAAAACGGGTAAAGTGGCGTATCGTTATACAGCAGGCAGGGCTTTTGGTGCTTATGGTCCCTTTGCGCAAACCTATCGACTCAGGTTCACGGATTTTAACAGGGCGGGAACGTATTACCTGCGGGTAGGTAATACCCAATCGCCTGTATTTAAGATCGATGATGCTGTGTATAAAGGCGCCGCGGATTTTTGCCTGCGGTATATGCGGCAACAGCGTAGCGGTTTCAACCCCTTTCTGAAAGACAGTTGCCATACCCACGATGGGTATACTTTGTATGGTCCTATGAAAGACAGTACCCATATAGATGCTACTGGTGGATGGCATGATGCAAGCGATTATCTACAATACACCACTACTACTGCCAATGCTACCTGGCATCTGCTTTCGGCGTACCGCGATTTTCCGGGTGTATTTGAAGATATGAAACAAGCCAATGGACTGGATGGCAAAAACGGGATAGCGGATGTGCTGGATGAAGCGAAATGGGGGCTTGACTGGTTGCTGAAAATGAACCCGAAAGATGACTGGATGTTCAATCAGTTAGGGGATGACCGTGATCATATGGGAATGCGCATACCCAAAGAAGATACTTTTTATGGCAAAGGTTTTGAGCGCCCGCTGTATTTTGTTAATGGGAAACCCCAGCAGCGTGGCAAATTTCTGAATGCCACAACAGGGGCGGCTTCTACCGCGGGGAAATTTGCCAGCAGTTTTGCCCTGGGGGCTTCTGTTTATCAGCGGGAGGTACCCTCGTTCTCAGCCTTGTTGCAAAAGAAAGCGGAAGCGGCATACCGGTTTGGTGCGGCCAATCCGGGTGTGGCGCAAACGGCTTCTGTACGTTCGCCGTATATATATGCGGAGGGCGACTGGGCCGATGATATGGAACTGGCTGCCGCACAGTTGTACGGGTTGACCCGGTCCAAAAAATATGAACAGGATTTTTACCGCTACCTGGCAGAAGACTCTGTTGCCAAATGGATGGGCAAAGACACGGCCCATCATTACCAGTATTATCCCTTTAACAATCTTGGCTTGCGTACGATGGCTAACATGAACGGATACCATGTACAGCGATCTGAATTGGCAGGCTTTTCTGCTGCGGCCATTGACCGTGTGGCAATAAAAGCAGATCAGAATGCTTTTAACAGGGGCGTACCTTTTATCTGGTGCAGTAATAATCTCACGGCTTCGTTTGCGATCGCCTGTTTTTGGCAGAAGGAAATGCGGGGCGATGATCGGTATGCCGAACTGGAACAGGCCAATATCGACTGGTTGTTCGGATGTAACCCCTGGGGCACCAGTATGGTGTACGGATTACCTGCCAATGGCGATACGCCGGTAGATCCGCATTCCGCGTTTACACATCTGAAGAATTATCCGATCGATGGCGGACTGGTGGATGGTCCGGTATATACGGCTATCTACAAAAACCTGATCGGCATACAATTAAAGGATGCGGATGAATATGAGGCTTTTCAAAGCGACCTGGCCGTGTACCATGATGACTACGGCGATTACAGCACCAATGAACCCACTATGGACGGAACCGCTTCGCTGATTTACCTGCTCGCCGCCAAAGATGCGGAAGCCCGGAAAATGGCAGCCAGGCAGGACCCGTTTGAAAGGATAGAGGGAGGTATCGTTCGTGGCGACCAGTCTAAAAAGCAGATCGCCCTGGTGTTTACCGGCGATGAATTTGGAGAGGGACTGCCATCCATCGCGCAAACTTTGCAGCGGCAAAAGGTTCAGGTGTCCTTTTTCTTTACGGGAAGATTTTACCGCAACCCTTCATTCCAGCCGAATACCCGGAAACTGTTTCAGCAACGGCATTTACTGGGACCACATTCCGACCGGCACCTGTTATATAACGATTGGACACAACGCGATAAAATACTGGTTAGTCGCGATTCACTGGAGAGAGATTACGCCGATAATATCAGTGCTATGACACAACTGGGTATCAAACCCTATACCGCCAAACAATGGTACATACCGCCATATGAATGGTGGAATACAGAAATAGCCGGATGGTTCAGATCCCAAAATATACAATTGTTCAGCTTCACTCCCGGCACCACCAGCAATGCAGATTATACCTGGCCGGAAATGGGGAAGGCTTATAAAAGCAGTGAACAGATCATGACCGCGATCAAACAGTTTGCGGAGAAGCCGGGTGGATTGAATGGTGTTATCCTGTTGCTGCATGTAGGAACGGACCCGCGGCGCAAGGATAAACTCTATCATCGCCTGGAAGAGTTGATCGTGTATGCAAAAAAGAAGGGTTATGAATTCAAGCGGATCGATGCCTTATTGAAATAACCGCTGCGTAATCTCCCCGCTCTCTGCGCCTCCGCGGTGAAAATAGGGTCTCACCATTTTTCATCTTCCGGAATATCATCCTGCTGTTTGAATAGCTGTTTGTTTTTTTCTCTCTGAGCGATCCGTTCCAGGATCAGTTGGGCAATCATTTCGCCGGCATCACCGGTGGGGTGCTCCAATAATACCGATCTGAGTTTTGCCTCACTCACATCCAGCCTGTACAGAAGCTGAACCAGACGGGAAAAATCCTTATCGATCAGTTGATGGATGAATTCGGCCAGTTGTTCCGGGCCCAGGTCTTCCAGTTTCAGGAGTTCATTGTCGTTAGACATACGCATTTAAAGTTACTAAACTTGCATATAAACGGTACAGTAAAAAAGACAATCGATTCTTAAGAGATCTTTCACAAAGAATTTATTCTGGTTTTCCAACTTTTTGGGTTGAACTGTCTCTTTAGGATCAGGTATGTCACTATCCGCCCCCAACCATGTAAAACCCGTTCACTATTTGCTGGCAGTGATGCTGTTGCTTGCCATTGCCTTGCTGGTGCTGTCCCCCGACAGACCTGTTCCATCGGAGAACAGGTATACCAAAACCGGTGAAGAAGGAGCGGGTTCTTATCGTGCTCCTTTGTTGTGTATCTGATCAATATTTTTCTATCACACCCAGTCCGAATAAGGCAAAATCATATTTCACCGGATCGTTTGGGTCCAGCGTACGGAGGTAGGTGGTCAGCTCAATGGCTGCCTGCCAGTCGATCTGTTTGCGGTCCAGTAATCCAAATCGTTTGGCCACCCTCGCTACGTGCAGGTCAATAGGACAGACCAGGTCTGCCGGACTGATCTTTTTCCAGATCCCGAAATCAACGCCCTGCCGGTCTTTGCGAACCATCCAGCGCAGGTACATGTTCAACCGTTTACAGGTAGAGCCTTTGTAGGGTGTGGCAATATGCTTCCGGGTGCGGTTGGGTACATGTTCCAGAGAGAAAAAATAGTTGTGGAAATGGGTGAGCGCCCGCTCAATACTGTTTTCCGCTTTCCCGGGTACAAACGCTTCTTCCAGGCTGTTGTGACGGGAATAGTGGTATTGTAAGAACGCAACAAAATATAACAGGTCCGTACTGTTGAAAGTGCGGTGTTTGAATGTGGTCAGCGATTGAAGGTCTTTGGCACTGTGGTGCAGGCAGAACTCATAGGGAGCCTGATCCATCAGCTGCATCAGTTCGCGCGATTTATTGATGATGGTGGTCCGGTTACCCCAGGCAAACACTGCAGCAAATAAACCAGCTATTTCAATATCCTGTTTCCGGGTGAACAGGTGTGGTATGCAAACAGGGTCATCCTGGATGAATTCGGGGCGGTTGTACTGGCGCACTTTCTCATCAAAGAAATCTTTCAGTGATCGGCCGGCGGGTACTGCTGGTGGCTGCATGTGCAAACTTACCCAAAACCAGTGAAGAGGGGATACAACAGAAAGTTCTCCCGCAGGGCAGGTGTTTTTTTCTTACTACGTATAGTTATTTTCTGCGGATCCTGCCCGTGCCGCTTACCAGGGTATTGGTAATGGCCGGCCGGCCCCAGTAATCTATATTCCCTGATCCGTAAACAAAGGCACTGATTTTCTGTGAACAGGTGATCTCTATGTTGCCTGATCCAAAGATCTCGGTATTGGCTTCCAGTGCAGTGCATCCCAGTGCATAAATATTACCAGTTCCGTTCACTTTCAACTCTGCCCGTAAGAAGGAGGAATTGGCGATCGTAATATTTCCCGATCCGTTAACAGAGCCCGCGAGATAGGGTTTATTGAAGAAGTTACTGATATTGATCTGCCCGGAACCATTGCTCCTGACCAATTGTATATCCGGCACCACTAGGGTGACCCTGATATTGTTCTTACGAACCCTGTAATAAGGATCCTTGAAGCGTAATACAAGGTTACCGTTATTTACTTCGGTAAGGAAGAGGGGGACAAGGTTTTCGTAACCGCTTACCGTAACTACCTGCACATTACCCTGAATGATATCGACTATCGCCGTTCCTTCCAGCTGTACACTGCTGATAGCATCTATAGAACGTGTTTCCGTAATGGATTCACCATGACCGCGGATGCTTTTGGTACAGGAGTTTAACAGGAGAGAACATAAGAACAGAACAGGAGCCCATTGCTTCATCATATTACTTTTATGAAAGCAAAAATGAGTTCTGTGCCCTGAACTATTTTTTGAGAATCAGTAAACGGTTCATTTTAGATGATGAACAGCCGATAATAAGGATAAGTGTAAATATTTTGTAATGCTTGCTGGTATTGTGTTTTAAAAGAATCACATGTTTATGTGATAAATAATCATCGCCTGTTTTATTAAACAGGTTTCTCTTTTTTAGTGATGAGCCAGGTAATAGGAATCAACACAATAAGAAACATGAGGTACAGTAGCTGCCCGGAAAATTTTCCATGTCCGTTAACGGTATGCATAACACTATGTGTGGTATGGTATACGATATTGCCAGCCCAGTGTAAACCCAGTGTTAACCAGATATTGCCTGTTCTGACCATCGCCAACATGAGGAAGATACCAATGATGAGGATATACGACCAGAATGCCGGTCCTTCAGAGAGGCGATAAATATGATTGCCGAGATAAACCAGAGAAGACAAACCGATTAACACATAACTGTTCATTTTCCCGTTAAAGAAACGATAGAGGTAACCACGTGTTAACACATCTTCAGACAAGGAAGAGAAAAAAGTGCCAAAGGCAAACAACAGGAACTGCGAAATAAAAACGGAGGCGGGTGGTATTTCTTTGATCCTGTCTATATCCAGTGTAAAACTGGTTAAAGTAAACAGGATATAAACGATGATGCCCACGGCAAGTCCGGTTCCCAGCTGGTCCCAGGTTTTTTTCTCCAATACCATTCCCCAGGCCGCTAAACCGGGCAGCCCCTGCCATTTGGCTACCAGCCAGGCCACCAAAAAAAATACGATACTGAGGCTGAGAAAACCTGCGGGGCTGTTCTGAAACAGCATCATATATTCTGCAGCATGATAGCAGGCGAACAGTGCAATAAAACCCAGTACAGCTTTGACAGCGGCAATTTTTCTCATGTTGTGTATTTGCGGGTCGGTTAACCGATGGCCTGGTTCAGGTCTTCGATCAGGTCTTCCACATCTTCAATACCCACACTTAACCTGATCAGGCTGTCCGTTAAACCATTTTTGATACGTTCCTCCCTTGGGATCGATGCATGTGTCATGGAAGCAGGGTGATTGATCAGCGATTCTACGCCACCCAGGCTTTCGGCCAGGGCAAATACTTTGGTTGAGGATAATACGCGTTTGGCATTCTCCACGCTGTCATCCTTCAGGGTAAAACTCATCATGCCGCCAAAACCGCGCATCTGTTTTTTGGCAATAGCATGGTTGTGGTGGTCTTCAAAACCGCACCAGTAAACCCTTCCCACTTTGGGGTGGTTACGCAGGAACCGGGCTACTTTTTCACCATTCTCGCAATGGCGCTGCATGCGTACATGCAGGGTCTTGATACCGCGCAGTACCAGGAAACAGTCCATTGGCCCGGGTACGGCACCGCAGCTTTTCTGGATAAAATATAATTGCTCACGTAGTGCCGGATCGTTCATCACCAGGCAACCCTGTATCACATCACTGTGGCCGCCGAGGTATTTGGTGGCAGAATGCATCACTATATCGGCGCCCAGGTCAAGCGGGTTCTGCAGGTAAGGTGAGGCAAAGGTATTATCAACACAGAGGAGAGCTTTGGCTTCTTTGGCAATCACAGAAACGGCTGCGATATCGGTGATGTTCATCAACGGGTTCGTAGGGGTCTCTATCCAGATCAGTTTGGTTTTGGCTGAAATGGCTTTACTCACCTGGTTCACGTCGGTCGTATCTACATACGTGAACTGTATCCCGTACTTGGCGAAGATTTTAGTGAACAGGCGATAGGTGCCGCCATACATATCATTGGCGCAGATCACTTCATCGCCGGGGGATAACAGTTTGATCACCGCATCGGTAGCCGCCACACCGCTGCCGAATGCCAGGCCGAATTTGCCGTTCTCGATCTGCGCATAGGCATCTTCCAGTGCTTTTCGGGTAGGGTTCTGACTGCGGGCATATTCGTAACCCTGGTTCACACCCGGCGCTTCCTGCACATAGGTGGAAGTCTGGTAAATCGGGGTCATGATGGCGCCGGTAGATGGGTCGGGCTCTGTTCCGGCATGTATGTATTTGGTAGCGAGTTTCATAATATCAGGTTCTTAGAATATGAGGAAAGTTATTTTAGCTGTATGCTGATCGGTAAACTGGCTTTCAGGTCATCCCAAAGAAAAACCAGGTTAGCGCTGTTCTTGCCGTCATCGAAATACATGGTGAACGCTTCAACGGTATCGGTGTTTTTCTCAACATCGATATCGGCGCGCAGCACATCTTTTTTACTATCGTAAGTGTATCCACCCCAGCTGTAATTATCCCGGTTCACAATGATGGTCCATTTACTTTCGGAAGGGATGCAGTATAAGGTATAACGCCCTTTGGCAATGGGTTTACCGGCGATCTTTACGTTGCTGAAAAATTCGATCTCGGTAGCTTCATTGGCACCCAGGCGCCAGAGTTCGTTGTATTTGAGGATGCCGCCAAAGATGTTCCGTCCATTTTTCAGCGGACGGCCATATAATACGCGTGCCACCGGTAAGGCGCCGGCTTTGCCGCTCATTTTCAGTAAGGGGTAGTTATTGGGCCAATAGCTCATATCCATTGGCGACTTATCCAGTTCGGTCGGTTTGGGTTGTGCCTGAGCCGTGGTCAACAGCAGCAGGCATGCCAGGCTAAAGAATAGTTTCATGTAATGGATTTTTTCAAAGATAAATGCTATTGGGATAGTAACTCGCTGAAATGTGCGGAAGCCAATGATTTAACATCCGGGAAGAAGGCAGCATACAGTTTTTCCAGTTCCGCATATTCTTTCCTGAATACACGGAAAGCTTCAGAAGCATCATCCAGGTAGGCCGCCCTGCGTACCAGACCCCCAAAACTTTTTTCGATACCATATTCCGAACGGTAATGGTATAACCAGTTCTGGGTACGCATATAGGGTAACATAACGGCAAACTTTTCCGGTAACAGCAGGTGACGATCAGTCAATTGTGTATAGACCTGTTCAGCAAAATACTGTAATTCCGGCTCGGTCAGCTCCGATTCGTCCTTTGCCAGGAAATGATCATATACTACGTCGATGAATGCACCGGCATAGGCGCCTACCGCCGGTTTCAAAATGGCTTTTGCCTCCCGGGTGGCAGGGTGCTGATCGGTGTAGCTGTCAATAAGCCTGTGCAGCCGGATGCCTTTTTGTATAGCTTCAGGATAGTCGTATTGTTTTTTACCCTTTACAAAATCGCTGATCATATTGCCCACGAGTATATCCGGATCGTTGAAGGAGAGATATGCGTGGGCGAGGTAGTTCATGATTCAATGAGTGAATGAGTGAATGAGTGAATGAGTGAATGAGTGAATGAGTGAATGAGTGAATGCTTTACTGTGGTAAAGTTCCTGCATTTTGCGCCACTTTTCAAAATTAACCCGTTGATAACGGCTTTTGTGATTTTATTAAGAAATGTGCTCAAATGCTTAGCAGGACTACATTCTATGGTACCTGGCTCAATTGATCAGGACCGTTCATCTGCCGTTCGTACCAATTTGCCGGAGGGATACCTGCTCTCGTCACAATTCGTGAAACCGGCCAATGAGGCTTTCTACATTTGGTTTGTCAAACAGAAATGACAACAAGCGATCATTAAAAAAACCGAAAAACAAAAACTATGAAAAAATTATTCATTGCCGCCCTTTTCGTGGTGGCAGCAGGAAGCACCGCTTTTGCGGCAGATGTGACCACCAAAGTGAACTACAAGGTGAAAAGTAATTTTGAATCACGTTTTCATGGCGCACAGAATGTGGTATGGAACGCTACGAATGCTTACCTGAAAGCCAGCTTCAGTATTGCTGACGAGAATGTAGAAGCATTCTTTGATGGAGAGGGCGACCTTATAGGCCTGAGCCGTAAAGTGGACCTGAAAAGACTTCCCCTGAATGCGATCCAGAAAATCAAAAAAGAGTATGCTTCTTACCGGGTAAAGGAAGCCATCGAGTTCGACAGGGATGGTGATAAATCTTATTTCCTCTCACTGGAAGACGGTGCTAAAAAACAGATCCTGGAAGTATCACTGTACGGTGCTGTATCCAAATTCAAAGGATTCGAAAAATAAGCATAGGTTAGGTTGCAAAAATCACGGAAGCCCTGCTATTGCGGGGCTTTCTGTTTTACAAAATCATGTATTGAAATGAAGTCGCCTTCTTTTTTCAGGTCTTTGACCAATTGCTGCAAACGGTTCAGCAAAACCAGCCCATGGTGTTTTTTGGTAAAACCCGGTAACCCATAATTGGCGATATTGGTAAACTCCCAGGGATGAAAATAGAGGCAGATGTAGCCATCTTTTCGTAGCGTCTGCAAACACAATTGCTTAAAAACGGCATAGGGCAGGTTCTTAAAACTCAGCCAGAAAAGCGGGATGCGTAAAAAAGGAGATACGGAAGCCGGCACGCGTATCATCCCTTCATCCAGGTACAGGGTACGGGGCAGGTGCAGGTTATTGTACCTGCCGGGTAACCAGGTGGGATTTACAGATGAATCATAGAGATAACCTGCTTTTTTTACTTCCTGCATGGACACTTTGCGCATGCGGGGCATACGCAGTCCTGTTACGGCCTGGCCACTGATCTCTTCCAGTTTCTGTCTGGATAATAGCAGGTGTTCATCTGTAAAATCAGAATGATAAAAAGTATGCGAAGCGATCTCATGCTGCTGCGCCAGTTGCCTGATAGCAGCCGGGTAATGCATGGCAAAATTGGCCGTAGTGAACAGTGTACTGGTAATGGCGGGATCTGACAGAACGGGAGCAAGGGCATCCAGTCCCTGTTTACCTACACGCATCTGTTCCCCGGGGGGGATGGAAAAGTTATATTCCAGTGGCATGTCGAACTCTTCTACATCGAAACTCAGGAGCACAAAACGGTTCATGCCGGAAGATTTGATTCTTTTACAATATAATGTGGCCTTTGTTTGCCCTGCATGAACAGTTTACCCAGGTACATACCGATGATGCCGAGGATCATCAATTGCAATCCCCCGAAGAAAGCAATGGTGGCGATCATGGAGCTCCAACCGGAGATCGGGTGACCGAAATAATAACTGTATACAATGTAAGGGATGTACAACAGCGAAGCCAGCGAGAACAGGAAACCAAGATAGGCGGCAATATACAGTGGCCTGGTACTGAAAGAAGTGATACCCTGTAAGGCAAAACGGATCATCCGCTTTACCGTATATTTCGATTTGCCCTGTGTTCTTTGAGCAGGATCATATTCCAGTCCCAGCTGTTTAAAGCCCATCCATTTTACCAGGCCACGCATGAACAGATCGGTTTCCTTGAATGCGCGGAACACTTCCACCACTTTGCGGTCCATTAAACGGAAATCGGCCGTACCGGGTTCCAGTTCTATGTCAGATAAATTGTTGATGAGGTCGTAGAACATATTGGATGTTTTACGTTTCATCAACGGCATTTCTTTATGGTCTTTGCGGATGGTGTATACAATGTCATAACCTGATTCCCATTGTTCGATCATATCCGGTATCAGTTCCGGCGGGTGCTGCATATCGCCATCCATCATGATCACCGCATCGGCATCCACCATATCCAGCCCGGCTTTTAACGCGTTCTGGTGACCGAAGTTGCGCGACAGTGAAATGAAGAAAACATTCGGATGAAGGGCGGCCAGCTGTTTTAGTTCTTTCAGGGTGCCATCGGTGCTGCCATCGTCTACAAAAGTGATATCGTACAGGTAGGGCAGGCTGGCAAAAGTCTTCTGCAATGCGTTGGTGATCACACTTACATTGGCCTCTTCATTACAGGCAGGAATAACTATGGAGATCCGCTTTTTCATTAGCTAACGGCTAAGGGGGTTTCATGCGTAGGCAAAATACAATTATTTCTGCAGTTCCTGTGTTTGTGTTGCAGTTCCGGCGGGCAACACTGTACCTGCAAAATCTTTTCGCAACAGCTGGTAAACGATCACACACCAGGCAGTAAAACAAGGCAGCGCCTTCAGGGAATAGGGCAAAATGATATGCCGTCTTACATAGGGTGGAAACAGGTCCGTTGCCGACAGGCTCGTGAGCAGGATCACAAACAGGAGCAAGGCGTTCATCCATTTCTTTCGGGGCTCTTCCTGTATAACATACCACAGCGCAACACCGGTTACTGCCAGCACAAACGTGGAGGATTCTGCCGAAGAGCTGAAGATCACAGCGCCGATCAGCAGCAGGCTCAGGTAGCTCATCCGGAACGTTGCATACCGGTATTGGCTGGTCCGTAAAACAGGCAATGCGTACAACAGGGCGGCAGGGCCGATAACAAAGTAATTCTTCACCTGTACATGCCCCATGCGGCGGATCATACCCATCACCGAAATATCCTGCATCAGGTTCTCATCGGCCAGATTCACGTTCTCTGCATTTTTTTGTACAAGCGATTGCAGCCAGTCCTTATAGGATTGTATGATGAATTCCGGAGAAGACAGCAACATTGGCAAACAGAACAGAACCACTCCCCAGAAAACCAAAGAAAGCAGGAAACGCAATTTATGTTTTGAGAACAGGAAAAATGCCATACCCACAATGCCATACAATTTTATAAAGAACCCGGCCATGATGCATAAAGCTGCCCAGCCGTCTTTTTCTTTTTCTACCAACACATAACTTAACAGGATCCACCCGGTAAGCATGGGGTTGAACTGTACGTTGTGTATGGCGGTCATCATTTCCACCAGGCCGATCAGTAAGATGAGCAGTTCCTGTTTTTTGCTTAGTTCTAATTGCCGGATGGCATAAAACAGAACCCAGGCATTGGCCAGGCACCAGAGAAAACAACCCAGCCATACGGGTAAAAGGGCAAAGGGCGCTATCAGGATACTGAAAAGTGGTCCGTAGTGGTTTGAGTCCAGGTATTCACCGGGATACTGCAGGTATAAATTCTTTTGTGCCAGCGTGTGTTCAAAAACACCTTTAAAAATATAGTAGTTATTGATGGCTTCCTGTCCACGGCTGATCTCGGCAATGGCGGCCAGTATGGCCAAAAAGAACCAGGCAAATACCGGCAGGGGTATGCGCAGGCTACCAATTGTTATGGATCTGTTCAGTAAATGCATGCAAGGGGTCTGCTGCAAAAATATCGGTAAGATCCCGGTACGGAAAAATAAATATTGCCCAACCCCCTATTCCGGCAAAAAACCGGTCAAAAAAATTACTTTTGCCCCCTAAATCAAGAACCATGAGTAAAGGACCTGTTTCGCAGTTCATCCAGCACCATTATAGGCATTTTAATGCCGCCGCATTGATCGATGCAGCCCAGGGATACGAGACCCACCTGCTGGAGGGGGGCAAAATGCTGGTAAGCCTGGCAGGTGCCATGAGTACCGCAGAACTGGGCATCAGCCTGGCCGAAATGATCCGCCAGGATAAAGTGGCCATCATCAGCTGTACCGGCGCCAACCTGGAAGAAGATATCATGAACCTGGTGGCACATAGCCACTACAAACGTGTTCCCAACTACCGTGATCTGAGTCCGCAGGAAGAATGGGACCTGTTGGAGAACCATTATAACCGTGTTACCGATACCTGTATCCCTGAAGAAGAGGCATTTCGCAGGTTGCAACAGCATATCCATAAGATCTGGTCAGAAGCCGATGCCAAAGGAGAAAGATATTTTCCGCATGAGTACATGTACAAAATGCTGCTGAGCGGCGTATTGGAACAATACTATGAGATCGACCCCAAGAACAGCTGGATGCTGGCTGCCGCAGAAAAGAACTTACCGATCGTGGTTCCGGGCTGGGAAGACAGTACCATGGGTAATATCTTCGCTTCCTATGTGATCAAGAATGAACTGAAAGCCAGCACCATGAAAAGCGGTATCGAATACATGGTGTGGCTGGCCGACTGGTACCGCCAGAACAGCGGTGGTAAAGGAGTAGGTTTCTTCCAGATCGGTGGTGGAATTGCCGGCGACTTCCCCATTTGCGTGGTGCCCATGATGTACCAGGACCTGGAATGGCATGATGTTCCTTTCTGGAGTTATTTCTGCCAGATCAGTGATTCTACCACTTCTTATGGTTCCTACTCAGGTGCGGTACCCAATGAAAAGATCACCTGGGGTAAACTGGATATCCATACCCCCAAATTCATTGTAGAGAGTGATGCCACCATCGTGGTGCCATTGATCTTTGCTTACCTGCTGGGTTGGTAATAAGAAAGAATTAGGAAACGTCATTTCGGATGGGATGCGGGTAACTGCCTAAGCGATCCTTTTTCGGAATGACGTTTTTATTGGATATATCTCTATAACAAAAAAACAACAAAGAGATCCCGGGTTTCCCCGCAATCCTCCTTATCTTCCTTTTCTTAATCACTTACAAACCATTTCATGAAAAAAATTATCCTGCTTGGATTCAGCTTAGTATTATTTTTCCAGATCCAGGCACAAACCAAAGTAACCAAGGCCAATGTAATTGGTAAATGGAACGTGTCTGCAGTAGAGATGACAGGTATGTTCTTTTACAGCATCGATAAAGATTCACTTGCTTTTGGCGAGATGATGAAAGCTCAGGTAAAAGATGAGCAGCAACTGGCATCCATCACCGCTATGATGAAACCGCAGCTCAGCGTATTCAATAATGTGGCTTTCATTTTCAAGGAAGACGGCACCGCAGAACTGGGTACGGGCATGGAAATGGCAGAGTCGGCCACGTACAAGGTGGATGAGGCCAATTCCACCATCATCACCACCGATAAGAACCAGAAAGAAGATGTATTGAAAGCGGATTTTAAGGAAGACAAACTCCGCATCACCGTTAAACAGCCGCAGGGCGAGATATTGATGGTGTTGAAAAAAGCAAAATAAGCGCCACCCTATTCATAAAAGCGAAGCCGCATCATTCCGATGCGGCTTCGCTTTTTTCAGATATTTCTGCGTTCATTATCTCGCAGGCATGGTCAATGGAATATCTCTTTTGAGCATGGTATCACGGTTGGCGATCACCCAGGCGGTATGGAATACCAGTTGGGTACGTTTTTCCATGATGCCGAACTGGATCTTGTCTACGGTGTCGGTGGGTTTGTGGTAATCAGCACCCAGCATACCATCGTAGAAGAACAGGATAGGAACCCCTTTGCGGGCAAAA
Source organism: Bacteroidota bacterium (assembly GCA_016183765.1). Lineage (GTDB taxonomy): Bacteria > Bacteroidota > Bacteroidia > Chitinophagales > Chitinophagaceae > Sediminibacterium. The sequence goes on along the minus strand of JACPEA010000011.1, from coordinate 139,546 downwards.
TTGTAATGGTCGCTTCGGTAGTAGATCCTGTTACGGTCATTGGGATCATCGTATTTGTAATCCAATGCAATGTTCACATATTGTTTGTTCACGCTTTCATTGATGGGCGCCAGCTCAGAGCTTAACTTATCGTGACCGATCACATAAATATAATTCAGTGTATCCCCTTTGCGTGAAGAGTCGCCCCTTCCGATCATATCTGTGTTTAGGTCAACAGATATTTTGGCCATATCTACCGTTGGGTGTTCTGAGTAGTAAGCAGAGCCTATTAACCCTTTTTCTTCACCACTGACCGTCATGAAGACCATTGTTCTGCGGGGTTTGTTCCCTTTTTTGGCGGCTGCAGCAAAGGCTTCTGCCATTTGCATTACGCCTACGGTACCTGAACCGTCATCATCGGCACCATAGAAGATGGTATTACCCTGTTTGCCCAGGTGGTCATAGTGGCCGGTCAGGAATACATATTCTTCTTTTTTATCAGTTCCGGGTAATACACCGATCACATTGCTGCTTTCCAGCGTTTCCGTATTCTTAATAGCGCTGATTGCTACTTCAGATACATAGTTGCCTTTAGGGGTATTTTTCAATTCAGCCTGAGAGATTTTGGCAGTTCTTCCCAATAAAGCGGCGGCAACTTCCTCAGAAATAGTAGCTACCACAAAATTGTTGGTAGCCGCAGCAGTAGTAGGTTTAGTGATGTACAAACGTCCCTTGATAGAAGTAGGATATTTGCGAGGGAAATCGGCTGAAATTATCAATACTCCTGCAGCACCATTTTTGCGAGCAGCATTTATTTTGGCCGCAGAAGGACCTCCGAAGTTGCGTCCAGCAACAGGTGCAGCTGTTAAGCCTCCGTCCAGTACGAGTACTAGTTTACCTTGTACATTGAGGCCCTCATAATCGTTAACATTGGTGGCAGAATCTACATTGCCATAGCCTGCAAATACAACACTATTATAATTCCAGTTGCCAGTAGAGATTGCCAGTATACTGAACATGAAATCTTTATCCCATTCGTAGGACCTACCATTGACGTGGAATTTCTTTTCGCTTAGCACTTCCTCATAAACAGGGTATAATTGCTGGTAACTATCACCATTGCCTGGTTTCAGGCCGATCTTTTTGAAATGGTCTTCAATAAATGCACCGGCTTTTTTCTGGCCTGGAGAAGCGGTTTCACGGCCTTCCATTTCGGGTCCGGCCAGGATGGTCAGTTTTTCTTTTAATCCTTGTTGGGTGATCAGTGCGGCATATTTAGCGGCAACATCATCCCCTTTCTGCGCCATTGCCAGTGTTACGGCAAACGGCAGGCAGAGCAGTAGCAGTTTTTTCATCATGTATGGTTTGGTTAAGAGCAAGCGATCTTACCCACGCGGGTGGCGTGGCGGCCACCTTCAAATTCGGTGGTCATAAATAATTCCAGCATCTGTTCTGCCAGCACCAGCGATACAAAACGGGCGGGGATACAGATCATATTGGCATCGTTGTGTTTGCGTACCAGCAATGCCACATCATTCTGCCAGCATAGGCCCGCACGGATCTTCTGGTGTTTGTTGGCGCTGATGGCCACCCCGTTGGCACTGCCGCAAAGCAGGATACCGAAAGAGGTCTCACCGTTCTCAACACTGCTGGCCGTAGGGTGGGCGAAATCAGGATAATCAACTGAGTCGGTGGAATAAGTGCCAAAATCCTTTACCTGGAAACCTTTATCGGTCAACCATTTTACAAGGGCTGTTTTGTACTCAAAGCCGGCATGATCGCAACCAATGGCGATGGGTTTGGAGGGGTCAAAAACGAAGTTCATGTGTGTTTATTAGGGCAGCTAAGTTAACGGATTGGAAAGATAGGACTACAAAATAATGTACGAATGGAGTAGGGGCAGGCGGGAGGGGGTTAAGATGGTTACAAGGGGGTTAAAAGGGGTTAAAAGAGTTAAATAGGGTTAAAGGGGGTTAAAAAAGTCAAGATGGTTAAAATGGTTAAATAGGGTTAAAAGAGGTTAAAGCAGTCAGAATGGTTTAGAGCGTTACAGGGCTACCCAGTGAGACCAAGCCCCCCTTTAACCTCTTTAACTATTTTAACCCCTTTTAACCTCTTTTAACCCTATTTAACTCTTTTAACTATGCATTACCTCAAATCAGCTCTACAGACCCGGGTTAATCCCATTCTTCGTCTTCCTGTTTGTCCTGCTCCCTTTTTGCTTTGGCAGAAACCAGGATACTCAGTTCATACAGCAGCCATAAAGGAACAAATACGATCATTTGGCTCATCCAGTCGGGACTGGGTGTGATAAATGCTGCCAGGATCAGGATAACCACAATGGCATATTTACGTGCCTGGCGCAGGAAGCTGGGTGTAACCAGGCCGATCTTGGTGAGGATAAAAGCCAGTACCGGCAATTCAAATGCCAGTCCGCAACCCAGTATGATATTGGTGAGATTGTCTATATAATCCGCCAACGTGGGCATGGTAGTGATAAAACCCTGTGTACCCAGCTGAAAACCACCCAGGAAGTTGAAAGTGAAGGGTCCCAGCAAAAAATAACCAAAGGCAGAACCGGTAAAAAAGAAAAAACTTACCCAGAAGATCACAAAGCGGGTATTGGTGAGTTCTTTTTCTTTCAGGGCGGGTTTTACAAAACGCCAGAACTCCCAGAATATGAAGGGGAACGCCGCAATGATACCACCGATCAGCGCCATGGAAATACTGCTGAGGAACTGTCCGCCAAACGTGTTACTGATCATGTTCACTTTTACGGCAGGCATACAAAGCGCATCGCCCATATGTGCCCAGTGACTGAACTGGCAGAGTTTACGGTAGCTGATGAAATCGGGGTTCAGCGGACCATAGATCACGTTATCAAAAACCCAGTTGCGGTAAATGAAGATGATGACGGCCATAACCAGTATGGCCAGTACCGAGCGGATGATATGTGTTCTTAATTCCTCAAGATGATCAATAAACGTCATCTCATTATTTTCCGATCCCCGGTTTCTGTTAAATATTGCCATTGCGTTCTTTGACTGTTATCAGCGACCAAAGTTACGGGTATGGATAACATAAAAAACAGGGGTTTTGGGGTGGATGGACCGATTTCCGGGGCCGGATCCGGCAGGAGCTGGCTTTATTGCCCTTTCAGCACCGGTTCCAGAACGGCAGCTATTGCGCCGGCATTTGCATAGATTAGTGAATGGGTGGCACTTCCGGATGCGGTGGTGGAATGTTCGGCTCCTGCATTGCGCAGGCAGATCACTGGTTTTTGCAGGGCGACGGCATAACCGATCTCAATGCCTACGCCCATGGCTTTTTCAGAAATTTCGGCGATCAGCAGGTCCGCATCCGCAATTTCACGGAAAGCCTGCTGCATCATCTTTTGTTCTTCCTGTGGCGAAAAACGGTAATGGTCTACAAAAATAAAGAGATGGATATGGTGTTTGTCAAGTACTTCCCGGATGGCGTTTATTTCAGCATCCAGTAATGGCCTGCTTTGATAACCAACGGAGAAATAGGCTTTTTTCATGGGCTTCCCTTAAACAGGGTTCAATGACTTACGCTGTATGGGAAAGTATTAGCGGAGGATCTTCATTTTTACCGACTCGATCCGGGTATCGCTTACGTTCAGGATATCGAACCGGTAATCATCGATGATGATGGTCTCTTTCTGCTTGGGAATGGTCTCGTGTTCGTTGATGATATAACCGCTCAGGGTCTCAGAATCACCCGAAGGGAATTTCATGTCGTATTTCTCATTCAGGTAATCCAGTTCCATACGGCCGCTGAAAATGAATTCGTCTTCTGCCAGCTGTTTTTCTACCAGCTCTTCCACATCGTATTCATCCTGTATCTCGCCAAAGATCTCTTCCAGCACATCTTCCATGGTCACAATACCTGCGGTGCCGCCAAACTCATCCACCACCCAGGCAATGCTTTTTCTTTCCTTGGTGAATTTACCGATCAGGTCCGTAGCGCTCATACTCTCCGGTACAGCCATGATGGGGTGCAACACAGAACGGATGGTATCGGGTTTCTTGAACAGGTCCAGCTGGTGTATATACCCGAGAATGGAATCGATATTTTCATCATATACCACCAGTTTGCTCAACTGCGTGCTGATAAAGGTTTTTTTGGCTTCTTCTATCGATGTGTTGATATCAATGGCTTCGATCTCGGTCCTCGGCACCAGGCATTGCCTGATCTTTACCATGGGCAGACTTAACGCATTCTCGAACAGTTCGGTATTCAGTTCCTGGCTGTCTTCATCCTGCTCTTTGGATTGCTGGAAAAAATGTTCCAGGTCTATCTTGGTAAATGCATCATCCCTGTCTTTTACCCGAACATTGAACAGATACTTCAGGATCCACTGCGATATATCCACAAAAAAATTGGTCAGGGGCAGGAACAGGGTATGGAAAAAATTGGCTACACGCGCAAAAAAACTCAGCAGTGAATCGGATTTGGCCCTGAAGATGGCTTTGGGGATGAACTCGCCAAATACCAGTACCACCAGCGACGACATCAGCGTATCAAAACCCAGTTTCACATATTCGTTCTGGAATTTCAGGCTGGTCCAGAGGGCCGTCCAGATAGTCTTCGACATCAGCTCATGTACCAGCAAACCGTAGATCACCAGGAACAGGTTCAAACCGATCAGGCAGGTACCGATGAAGCGGGCGGGATGCTCCATAAAATTGGATAAAATGATCCCGCTTTTTTTACCCTGTTTTTTCTTGAGTTCGATACTCAACCGGTTGGCAGATACAAAAGCGATCTCATAACCGGCAAAAAAACCGATCAGGATCAATGTAATGCCTATCCAGATAAGGGTATACAACTCCGTCATGGGGGGGAAATTACAGAAAAATTATGATTAACAAGGGCGTGAATCGTGAGTAGTGAGTAGTGAGTGGGGAGTGGGGAGGGTTGTTTTATTTTCCGGGCGGGGGTATTAGAGTTTTTTCTGTTAGTGCAGTGATGTTCAGGATGATTGTTGTTGTAAATGATGGGTTTAGCAATGTATATGGAAAATTATTTTAGGAGAATGTTTTCTGTGTGATGAAAGTTGTGGTGTTTTATCATCAGTCAGGTCTTGACAAAGCCCTACCTGCTGTGTATATTTAGCAAGGAAGGCAGTTGGGATCGATCCCTTTTTATCAGGTATCGGATCGGTTGCAGGGCGCTCCCGGATGTTAGCCGGATACAGGCTGAATAGCTATCGGTTATGGAATGGGTAGGAGTAGTATGTGAGCAGGACAGAGATCGGATAGTGACTGGATAGTGACTGGATAGTCTTAGCTATAACTTAGCTATAAGTTCGCTATAACTTAACTATAACTTCGCTATAAGAAAAATCATGCATCAGCCACCACCCTGCCCCGATCCGGAACGGTATATTCTGGTTAAAACACATGAGGGAAGCTTTTGGCGCCTGAAACGTGGGTTAAAGAAAACGGCGGTATTGAACGATAAGATGTTGTTGCATGCCAACTATCTTTCTGTTTCGAGTAAGGCTGCCAGCAGGATGTTACAGGTTTTGAGGCCCTATTTACGTGGGCTGAGTCCCGGCCGGATCAATACCCGCTTCTCTTCTTTTCTCCATAAAAGCCTTACACGGTCAGGAAAAGCCGACTATGCTTTTTTCCGCGACTATGATTTTCAGAAGAAACATACATTATCATCCCTCCTGATCGGTGAACCGTTCGTACAAAAGGAGGAGGGCCGTATCGGGCTCCGGTTGTCCTGGCCTCCGCATGGAGATATCATCATTGTCAAGAACCAGCTCATCAATGGTTTTGAATTTTCGGCCATTCTGTTGTTGGGTGATCCCTGCGGCAACAACCCTCCTACTGTCACTGCTGTTACATCACCTGTTTTCCTGTCCTGCAAAAAAGAGGAGCCTTGTACCTTATGGCTCCCAATGCCTGCCAGTGACCAGCCCTGGATCCTGTTTTGTAAAGTATCCTGCTATGAAGAAAATGCGCCTGCCCATCATTACAAGCACTATGCTATGAAAGTGATGTTGGTGAACAGCTGAAACCCTGCTGAACAATAACAAAGTAGGGACACGCTCCTCATGTTCCAGTGAACTTTCCGAATCTCTCTGCTAAGTAAGACAACTGATGTAACTCACCATTCACCCCCCCCCACACAAATGCCCCGTAAAAACGGGGCATGTTCACCGATCACTAAAAACATGAGAAAAATCGGCTGTGTGAGCTCGTGGAATAATGAATATTGAATATCGAACAAGGAATGATGAATGTTGATCGGAGCGTACTTCAACATTCATCATTCCTTGTTCGATATTCAAAATTTATTTGAGATCTATGGTACAGGTCTTGCATTTCACTTCCAATCCTGCCTTCCTCCTCTCTACCCTATATCCTTATTTACTTTATATACTTATCTACTGAACACCTCCTCTACGCCAGGTCAAGAAATGGCTTATTCTGCAGGATCTCTTCGATCTTGTTCATGACATCATCTGAAAGTAGTTTTACGGCATCGAGCGCTTTCAGGTTCTCTTCCAGCTGTGTTTTTTTGGTGGCACCGAGGATGGCGGTGGTCACATTCGGGTTTTTGATGGTCCAGGCAATGGCCAGGGCGGCAAGGGATACGCCCAACTCGCCGGCAAGTTGTGTCAGCTGTTTCACTTTGGCCAGTTTGGCGTCCTGTATCCAGCGGTTTTTGAGCCAGTCAAAACCTTCAATGGCCAGTCGTGAATCTGCGGGGATGCCCTCATTGTACTTTCCGGTCAAAAAACCTGCGGCCAGCGGACTCCAGATGGTGGTTCCCAGGCCAACGTTCTTGAATACCGGCAGGTAATCCTGCTCCACTTTAAAACGTTCGAACATATTGTACTGCGGCTGTTCAACGGTAGGACCGATAAGGTGGTACTGATGCGCCACGCGGTGCGCTTCCATGATCTCGGCGCCGCTCCACTGGCTGGTTCCCCAGTATAGCACTTTGCCCTGTTGTATCAGGTTATGCATGGTCCATACCACTTCTTCAATAGGCACATGGGTATCGGGACGATGGCAGAAATAGAGGTCCAGGTAATCGGTCTGCAGGCGGCCCAGGGCTTCGTGACAGGCTTCCACGATGTGTTTGCGGCTGAGTCCGGTCTGGTTGGGTTTATTGTCTTTTCCGCGCCAGCCAAAATATACTTTTGAGGAAAGGGTGAACGAGGTCCGGTCCCATTTTTTTGCCTTCAATACGCGTCCCATCATTTTCTCACTTTCACCAAAAGCGTAGCCTTCGGCGTTGTCAAAGAAATTGATGCCATGATCATAGGCAAGTCCCATGAGTTCATCGGCGCTGTTATCGGCGATCTGTTTGTGAAAAGTTACCCAGCTGCCAAAACTGAGCACGCTTAATTCGAGGCCGCTGCGCCCCATTCTTCTGTATTCCATAGTGATCTTTTTAGAACAGCAAGTTACAAATATGCAGCAGCAAGGCGTTCAAATAAATTCAGAAGGTCATCTATTTATGTGTAGTATCCGCTGCAGGACCGCTTCCGTTGGCCAGGCTGTCTGAGATCACGGCAAAACTGCCCGGTTGTATTTTGTAGAGGGTAAGGTTGGTCAGGTCCTGGTTACAGATCATACCAATGCCGGAGAAACGTTTTTGGGGATAACGCTGGCTTATGGTGACTTCTTTTTCTGTGTAGAATTTCTGCTGGTTCTGGTCCCAGTACATTTCTTTACAGAATAAGGTATCACCTTTCACGTTAAAAGCCACCACGCTGTCGCGGAGGTACACTTTGCTTTCATTCTCCATATAACGGCCATAGCGGGCGCTTAACTGGCTTTCGATGAGGGCGGTACTGTCGTTATAGAAATCCACATGCAATGACCTGGGAAACTCTGTTTTTCTGCCGGTATCGCCCTGGTAACGGAGCATCAGGGGGGCGGTCAGGTGCGCTTTCATCTTGCCGTCCATACTCAGGTAGCTGTCAATATTCCGGCCTTCCTCCACATTCTCTTTTTTGCGGCCCAGTTCCCTTACTTCGTTCACGTCGTTTTCGCAGGACTGCATAAAAAAGCAGCCCGTCAATAAGGCTGCTATGGTAATTATTTTATGGCGGGCCGGATTAATCATACCTGCGTTTGGTAAACCAAAGATCGCTGAAGCTCATTCCCAGCGTGAACTGGAAATAGTTTTCTGTGACATTATTCACGGCCGAACCGCGTTTACCTATCTGGAAAGCCGTGTTCAGGAAAGTGAACTGGTTATCGTAACCCCTCCATTTCTTGATCGGCAAACCGGCGCCAAACGATACGCCGAACTGTTTTAAGCCGTTACCGTCAGCATTGATATAGTCCTTGCCGGTAAATACACCCGCACGGTAATTCACATTGTTCCAGTAACCACGGCCAGAAGACGGGTCGGGACAGAACTGGACCCCCAATTTCATTTGCCAGCTGTTAGACAGTTGATCAGGCTGACCATAGAAACGGTATTTGGTCCATTGGGTAGAAGTATATTCCGCACCGATCGACCACATTTCAAAAGTACCACGCTGGTTGCTCAGTGTTTTGTGCAGGGTAAATCCGGCGGTATAGGTTGCCGGTAATTCGATCTTTCCCTTGATATTGAATTGTTCGGCCACCGAATCGATCTTGTAATCGCCGTTCACGGTAGCGGTATAGGTTTGTTTGATGAGGTCCTGTGAGGCGTTCAGCTTCTGCTGCAGGGTTGCGGTTGCTCCCAGCCTGAGCAGGTAGTTCTCGGTGGTTTTGGCTTCCGTATTCACTTTTTTGCCTACGGAGAACTCATACTGTAAACCAACATTCAGAAATGTGCCGCTGAAACTGGTTTTGGCAGAGGAGATGGATTTATAGTACGATACCGTATCGTTCAGGAAAGCTTTCCTGGTATCGATCTCCCTTTTGCCAAAATTCAAGCCGGTATTGAAGCCGATGCTGAAGTTGCCGGTCTTTTTACCGAGTCCTACGAATAGCTGGTTTAAACCACCCTGTCCCTCGTAAACGGTCTGGAGGCTGTCGCCGGCAACCCTTTCGCGGCTCTCAATGGAATAACTGATGTTGCTAAGGGGTTTTAAACCAAAGGCCAATCCCCAGCCTTTTCCTCTTTTCAGGGGCATACCCAGGGAGAGGTAGGATGGAACGAAATTATTGGTGCTGAACTTTCCGGCAGGTGTTTTGCTGACGAGTGAGCGTGAGTCGATGGTCAGGCCCAGATCAAAAGTTACCATGTACAGGGAACCGTAAGTGGCGGGGTTGTTGAAATTGATTGCCTGGCCTACGTTGTTGTTGAGACCGTCTGCATAGGCAGCTGTGAGGCCTCCCATAGAGCGGCTGATCACGTGTTGGTTGGTATAGAATTCTCCCAGACCGTACCTGGAAAAAGGGGAGTTCTGTTGCGCAGAGGAGCTAAGCAGAAAAGAAACCGGTAAAATGGCCAGGAAAATCCTAGCGGTTGTTGAACTCACTGATCGCATACAGGCCTTTGTAGATTAAGTTAGGGTCGGCAAATATCTTGTTTTTTAGGTGTGGTACAAAAAAACCCATATCACCCCCGGTTAACAGCACGTTAAAGTTCCCGTATTTACGGGCATAATCGTCAATAATTCCATCAATTTCTTTGGCCATTCCAAGGATGACGCCGCTTAGAATATTGGTTTTGGTATCATATCCCACCAGTGGAAAACCGTATTCGGCCTTTATCAGCGGTAACAGGGCGGTTTGCTCATGCATGGCCCTGAAACGCATGTGCATACCCGGAGAGATGCTGCCCCCCAGAAATTCGTGCGCCTGGTTGATGAAATTATACGTGATACAGGTACCCAGCCCGATGGCCAGGTTATGTCTACCGGGAAACAGGTCTACCGATGCGGCACAGATGGCCAGCCTGTCGGCCCCGATGGTTTCCGGTTTGCCAACGGGGGTGGTAAAGGGAAGTTGGCTGGTATGGCCCAGCTTATGAAAACGGCTGCCCGCTGCCAGCACTGTTTCAATTTCCGGCGGATGGTTGATCACGGATGACAGGATGGAGTTGTCCGGCCGGAACCGGTTCACCAGTTCCCGGATGGTATCAGGCTCGGCATTATCCAGTACTACTTCTTCCTTGAAGTCCCTGCCGTGAAACACAGCGCATTTTAACCGGGTATTGCCAAAATCGAAACAAATAGTGGTTTGCATAGTGAGTGGTGAGTGGTGAGTAGTGAGTGGTGAGTCGTCAGTCGGCAATGGTGAATGGGCAATAGGCCATGATAGAAATCCATTCACTCCCTACTTCCCACTGACTACTCACGACTGACGATTCACGTCTGTTACCTGTCAAAATTAAAGCCTTTCAGCTCTTTAAAATGTCCGTTCAGCTGGATCCTTTTTTTGAGCGCTTCCATTCCGGTCATCACGGGCAGCACTTTGCTGAGGTGCTGTTTCAGGTATTCCAGGCGGTGTATCTCATGAAAAAGTCCCAGTAATTCATATTCCTCTTCCAGCGAAAGACCGGCATGATGCGCCACATCGTAACTGGTGAGTTCCTCGTCGGGTTTGTGAAAATCCTTCTGTATGTTCAGCAGCCGGTGCAGCTCCCGGATATTTTCGAGTACCCGCTGCATCAGTTTGGGTTGTCTTGTCTCTCCATTGTTCGGGTAGTTCACAATAGCGCCGCTATATAATTTTTCAGGGATGGATTTGATCAGTTCCAGTGTCCTGAACACCTGGAGGCCTTTGGTATGGATATCCATCTTGCCGTCCTCATACATTGCTGCAATACCGGTGATGGTTACCAGCGTACCCATTTCGGAAAGGCCTTTCTCCAGTACAACCGGGATGCCAAACGGTTTTGCCTCTGCATAACATTCTGTGATCAGTTGCTTGTAACGTGGTTCGAAAATGTGCAGGTTCACCTGTTCACCGGGATAAACCACGATGCCCAAAGGAAATATGGGGATGAAATTGGTCATGCAGCAAAAGTAATCCTTACACGGATTGGCCGTTGCCTTTGTTCAGTTCTCTTAGCCGTGCATATTTGAGCCAGGTGTACCAGGCGTTCATCCGGGCAACGGTATAACCTGCTTCCCCATCCAGGAAACCCAGCCGGAACAGGTAGTTCTTGATGAAAGAAAAAGCGGGTGCCAGCCTGCATTTCAGCCATCCCGCCCGTTTGTCCTGTTGGTGGTATTTCAGGGCATTCAGCATGGCATAGTTCACGGTCTTGGCAGCAAAGTCCTCGAGGTTGCGTGAGGTATAATGATGAATATAACCTTTGAGGGTAACGGTTCTGGTACCGGAAGGGAATACCAGTTCCTCATGCACTGCGGCCTGGTTCCAGCCGCCGTGTTTCCGGTTGTAGAGGCGGATATGGCGGTCATTACTCCATTCCCCATACCGGATCATCTGCTCACCGAGAAAGGCACGGAAACGGATCATATAGATCATAGAAGCATCGGTGAGCGGCAGGTTTTGCAAGGTGTGGGCCAGTTCGTTGTCAACGATCTCATCCGCATCGATGGACAGGATCCAGTCGTTGGCCGCTGCGGCCACCCCTTTGTTCTTGTTGGGGCCATATCCTTCCCAGCCGGTCTCGATCAGCCGGGCGCCCAATGAGGTGACGATCGATTGGGTGCCGTCCTTACTGCCACTATCAACTACCACAATATCGTTGGCAAATCCCTTTACAGCCGTAATGGTTTTACCGATGATATGCGCTTCGTTGCGGCAGATGATAACGACGGAGATCTGATTATTCATGCGTGACCGGTGTTTCTGCAAGTTTCTGTTGTCCAAAGAAAGCAATAAAAGCCAATACTATCACGCCTGTTTGTCCTTCCAGCGTATCATCAAACAAAAAAGGCAATAGGGCAGTAACAGAAAGGATCACTGATAAGATATTTCTCCTGGTAGTGAAATATAGCAAGGCCAGGAAACCCATGGTAAAACAAATGGATCCGGGAATGCCACTGCCTGTTCCATATACCAACCATTCGTTGGCGGGTAAGAAACGTTCATAGTCCGGGCTTTCGGGATGGTGTACCGTATGCCATTGATCCACGACGCTGCGCATATCCCCAAAACCCACACCCTGCAATGGGTGCTGCAGGGTAAGCTGGTAACCGGCTTTCATTGACCATAAGCGTGAAGCATCAGTATAGCCCGGTTGGATATTGCCCTTTGCGTAATTCGACAGGTCATAGACCACATATTGTATGCGGTTGCGCAAAGTAGGAAGCGTCAGGTAACAGACGGCAGCCATCGCCATACCTGTTGCCACTATGGCCAGTGCTGTTCTCCATTGTTTGCGGATGAAGATGGTATACAAAACATAGATGCCGATACCTGCATACAGGCCCACCAGACCCGTTTTGGCAGCCAGCAGGTGCAGGTATACGACCAGGAAAACAATGGCTGCCGATATCCCTAACCGGGTCTGTTGTTTCTGTTCGGTAAATACAAGATGGGTGCCCAGCAGGATGGCCACCACCACCATCCAGCTGAAACGGATATGATCATCATCGCTGGGTGTGGGTAAGGTCTTTGCCCTGAGATAGGCTTCGTGCATGGCCGTGGTATCGGCCAGGTATTGTGAAAGGCTCCAGGTACAACCCAGGCAGATCAGCAATAGGTACAGGTATACCAATCTGGTTTTGTTGCGCTGGGAGATGGTTACGGAACTTAACCCGAGGAACATAGTCAGTAATGGTAACCGCACAGCCACACTGCTCCACCAGGAAGTGCTGTCACTGCTCCATAGACCGGACAGCAGTACCGGCAAGAGCAGCAAAGAGATGGCAAACAGTAGGTTCCGTTGTACCGGCTGTTGCCGATCCCTGAAAAAGAAAGGCAGCACCATCAGTACAGAGGTAAAGGAAACCAGTGCACGGCTGACCAGTAAACCTACCAACAGACCTACCAGCATCCAGCAGATCCAGGCTTCTCTCCATTTATTTTTCAACAGGACTGTTGCCATGCGTCTAAATTCGTTCTTCCGGATTACTTTAGCAATCATGTGGGAAGAATTATTAGCTGCGATACGGAAAGGCCATATCAAATCACTGGCCCGTTCCATTTCATTGGTTGAAAATGAAGTGGCGGGTTACGAATGGCTGATGCAGCAGCTTCCCGCTGTGTCAGATACCCGCATCATCGGCATCACCGGTCCGCCGGGGGCCGGTAAAAGCACCTTGGTGGATGCACTGATTGGAGAAATGGTGGCGCAGAACCAGAAAGTGGCCGTGTTATGCGTGGACCCTTCCTCACCATTTAACCTGGGGGCCTTACTGGGCGACAGGATCCGGATGAGTGAGTGGTACAACCATCCATCGGTATTTATCCGTTCACTGGCCACACGTGGCAGTCTGGGCGGATTACATCCCAGGATCATTGAAATAGCCGACCTGGTGAAAGCGGCAGGTTTTGACCAGGTGATCATTGAAACGGTAGGGGTAGGACAGAGCGAGATCGAGATCGCCGGACTGGCAGATACCACGGTGGTAGTGATGGTACCCGAAGCCGGTGATGAAGTGCAGACCATGAAAGCGGGCCTGATGGAGATCGCCGACATATTTGTGGTGAACAAGGCCGACAGGCCCGATGCCGATAGTTTTGTCAGGAACCTGCGGCTGATGCTGGCCCCGGCTTTCCATCGCACCACCCATGAGATCGCCATTGTAAAAACAGTGGCTTCGCAGAAAGAAGGCGTGAAGGAATTGTTTGCGAAGATCCAGGCACACCAGCAACTGGTACAGGGCAACGATAAAAAATACTGGCTACTGGCCGAGAAAGCCTACCACCTGATACAGCAGCGCCGGATGAAAGATGTAAATAAATCGGAACTGAAAAAACAACTGGAAGCAACGACGGATACCAATCTGTACCAGTTCATCAAGAGATACCTGGCGTAGAAATTGGGACCAGGGTTCAATGTTATTTTTTCATTCAATATTTGATATTCCGTTCAGATTGGATAGAATCATTACCATATTGACATAATTGATGGAAGTATGCGCAGTATTATTTGTCTTTTGCTTATTATTTGTCAGGGTATGGATTATTCTGACTGCAAAGCCCAAAATAATAATATTCGGTGTTTTCAATTGACAAATGTTGTCCCAGTATTCAGTCTTAGCGGCAAAATTGAAACTTATGACTCGAGTGTAGTTAAGGTATACTACTATGGCAATAAACGATTGTACGACTTAATGTATAATTTTGATTCTTCTTTTATGGGTAAAAGCGTTCTGCGGGAAGTGAGACATCACTATTTATTATTTACAAAGGACAGTTCATATGGTATTGATTTTGACCTTAAAAAAAGCTTTGCAATACGAAGAGTAAATATTGATTCAGCTTTTAGATTTGAGTGGGTAAAACAGAATAATTTTTATTCAGCATTGACTCAAAATATAAGCGAATTAATATCTTCTGTTTCGAGTAATAATACGATCATAGATACATACGTTCTTAAAAGTAAGATTGATTCATCTGTAATCGGACGCTGTATGTTTACATTTGCCAAGAAACCTATGGATTTGGATGTTACCCTTTCAACAGAATTAGACAGTTTAAGGGACATGAAGTTGGTTAAAAGTCAGATTATTTCTTTTTCCCGATACATGAAGGAGTACAAATTAACCATAGCAGAATTTTATATGACTATGGAATTAAAAGAACTTGTGTTGTTCGATGAGTCAAAAATTATTGAATATTTCAGACATGATCCATACGCAATAGATAAAAATAATCATAGATAGTGTCAGGTCTATTTGATTCCCAAGTTGCATCCGTACCTCCATCAATTTCAGTGGATAGTCACCGAACATCGGTGGCAGGGTACGATACCACTGCATCATTCAATACTCCCTGTTCCATATTCGATGTTCCGTTCAGGATTATCTAAATTGACCAGGGACTAAAGTCCCGGAAGAAATACAAGGATATAATTGAATCCGCACCCTGAAGGGTGCGGCAATGGTATTGTACGGGATTTTTCTTCTGAACAGCCGAGGTCAGGCAGCTAATATCGGTGGCAGGGTACAATTCCACTTCACCATTCAATATTCCTTGCTCATGATTCGTTATTCCCTCCGGCTTCTTCGTTCTGTATGGTCTTTTCGGTCTTCCACCAGCGCCAGCCGATATAGCCCACGATCAGGAAGGGGGCGGCTGCCAGGTAAATGATGGCGGAATTGAGTGCAGAAGCAGGTCCCTCACCCAGCTGCGAAGCGGTTTTGGTGCAGATGGAACACTGGGCCAATAACCCGGTACTGAAGGCGGAGTATAGCAGGCCGGTGATCAGTAAGAATCCTTTCTTCCTCATGGGGACTTGTTTCAGCCGCAAAGATACGAGGGGAATCATCTTATAAAATCGTTAACTTTCTTTCTCAATATTGCTACATGGAACCCCGAAGAAAATTTTTGCAACAGGTTGGTTTACTGGCAGGAGCATTCTCTGCCAACAGTTTGTTTAACCAGGTGCATGCTGCCTCCTGGGAGGCTGCCGCACAAAAGATCCAACAGCTGACGCCTGAGCAGGCTGCGGCGGATGAAGATTTCTGGACGGTGATCCAGCAGGCGTATACGGTAAATTCCAACCTGATCATCCTCAACAATGGCGGTGTCAGTCCCTCACCCCGGATCGTACAGGAAGCGGTGGAGCGGTACAACAAACTATCGAATGAAGGACCTTCTTATTATATGTGGCGCATCCTTGACCAGGGCCGTGAACCCCTCCGGCAGAAACTGGCGTTACTGGCCGGCTGTGCACCCGAAGAAATTGCTGTGAACCGCAATGCCACCGAGGCATTGAATACGGTGATCTTTGGTCTTGACCTGAAAGCCGGCGATGAAGTGATCGGCACTAAACAGGATTATCCCAATATGATCAATGCCTGGAAACAAAGGGCGGAACGCGAAGGCATTGTGTACAAACAGCTGAGTTTTCAATTCCCGATAGAAGATGATGACGAGATCGTGAGCGCTTATGAGAAAGCCATCACGGCCCGCACAAAGATCATCCACATCACCCATGTGATCAACTGGGTGGGACAGATCATGCCGGTGAAAAAGATCGCCGCCATGGCGAAGAAGCATAACCTGGAAGTGATCGTGGATGGCGCGCATTCATTCGGGTTGCTCGATTTCAAGATCCCTGAACTGGGTTGCGATTATTTTGGCACCAGCCTGCACAAGTTCCTGAGTGCACCGATTGGCAGTGGTATGCTGTGGATCAAAAAAGATAAGATCGGAAAGATCTGGCCACTGGTGTGTAACGACAAACCCCGCGGCGAAGACATCCGTAAGTTCGAAACCCTGGGTACCCGTAGTTTCCCGATAGAACAGGGAATTGGTGAAGCGGTGAACTTCCAGAATGCCATCGGCAGTAAACGCAAGGAAGAAAGGATCCGGTACCTGAAAAACTATTGGGCTACCCGTGTAAAGGATATTCCGAAAGTAAAGATCCATACATCCTTCAAACCTGAGTATTCCTGTGCGATCTGCGGGGTATCAGTAGATGGCATGACACCGGGCGAACTGGACAGCGCCCTGTTCAACAGTTATAAGATCCATACGGTAGGTATTGTGTGGGAGAATGTTTCCTGTGTACGTATTACACCACATGTATACACAAGGCTGCAGGACCTGGATAAACTGGTGATGGCGATCGGGGAGATCGCGGGCAGGAAAAAATAAAATGGGAACCTGGCAGCCTTCTGAGGATGACAAATTCCCAATTCTCCGGAATCCGGTAGCTTATGATGCCTTTACTGCTGGCTTCTTAGACTTAGTTGTTTTTGCAGGGCGGCTTTTGCCAAATGAACCCTGGAATCTTTTACCTTTTGCGGTTTTTTTGTCACCTCTTCCCATGGTATGGTTTTTTTGAATGAATGATGTAAGGCTGCAAAAATAGAAAAACCCACGGATTTCGGTGCTTTCATTTCGTTCCGGCCGGGATCGCTGCGGGATGGCCATAAAAAAACCCCGCGGGTTACGCAGGGTTTCAATGGGTTTGGTCAGTAATTAGAGCTTAGCGCTTAATTCTTTACCTGCTTTAAATTTAGCAACTTTTTTAGCTTTGATCTTGATCGCAGCGCCGGTTTGTGGGTTACGGCCTGTACGTGCAGCACGCTTAGACACAGAGAAAGTACCAAAACCTACTAAAGTAACTTTATCACCTTTTTTCAGGGTTTTGGTTACAGCGCCTACAAAAGAATCCAGAGCAGCATTAGCCTGTGTTTTGGTTACGCCTGCATCTTCAGCGATCTGAGCAATTAATTCAGCTTTGTTCATAGATGTGTTTTTAATGTTTTAATAACTGGAACAAATTTATTCGCTTTTCGCAATCAACAAAATATTTTATTATTTTTTTAATCGCGATTTGTTTGCGTAAAACCCCTATGTATAAAGGATTTCAGCAGAATGGACGCCTTTAAAAGATACTGTAAAATTTCAGGTATTCCTTCTGAAACCCTTGTGTAGCAGGCATTTCAGGAAAAAACGGCTGAAATTCAATGCCCAAGCGGGTTTTAAGGGAATATAACAAAGATTTGTGATTGCCAAAATGAATTCGTGAAACTATCCACACTCAATTCACAAGTTCCATTAAAGAGCGGAAACCGATGAACTGGTCGCCCCAGTTATCGAGTGCGTCTTTCCGCAAAGCTGTGGCATGTTCTGCCAGGTAGCGTTCATACAGTTCCCTGCTGGCGGCATAGTACTGTGTGGTATAGGTGGGGCCTTCGGTTTCGTCCGTTTCCAGTAAACGGGCAAAACGGTATTCGCTGAAACCGCCTTTTTCCATCACTTCGGGGATATGTTTCTCCAGCATCCATTTTACCCAGGCCTCGTGAATGGCCCAGCTTACTTTGGTGGTTACATTATAGATCAGCATGTTACTATTATTTGATGGCGATCTCTGCATAGATCGGGCAGTGATCGCTGTGTTTGGCATCGGGATAGATACGCGCGTCCTTCAACTGTGTTCTCAGGCTTTGGGTGATACAGATATAATCGATCCTCCATCCCTTGTTCTGCAGCCTTACCGTAGGGAATCGCTGGCTCCACCAGGAGTAAGCGCCAACGGCTTCGGGATTCAGTTCCCGGAAAGTATCCACCCAATCGTGCTGCAAAAACTTATCCATCCAGGCACGCTCTTCCGGTAAAAACCCGGACGATTTTTTATTGCCTTTCGGATCATGGATATCCACTTCCTTATGAGCGATATTGTAATCCCCTACCACAATCAGTTTCTTGCGTGTTTTGCGCAGGTCCTGCAAATAGTCGAAGAACTCATCCAGCCAATGGTATTTGTAGGTCTGACGCTCATCGCCGCTGGTACCGGAAGGATAATAGGCATTGATAAGCGTCACATCGCCAAAATCGGCACGGATCACCCTTCCTTCAAAATCGCTTTGCTCTTTGGCATGGCCGTATTCTATATTATCCGGTCTTACTTTGGTCAGTATGGCCACACCGCTGTATCCTTTTTTCTGTGCAGAGAACCAGTACGACTGGTAACCCAGCGCTTCCAGTTCTTTCAGGTCAACATCTTCCTTGTTGGCCTTGGTCTCCTGCAGGCAGACCACATCGGCGGGATCTGTTTGCAGCCAGTCTAACAATCCTTTTTTAATAGCGGCACGTATGCCGTTCACATTATAAGAGATGATACGCATGTGAGATGTTTGGGTCATTCAAGAAAACGGTTGAAACTGATCAGGAATAACTGGTTCAGTTTTTCTGCGGATAAAGATGCATCAAAAACAACAAACTTTTCAGGACGATATTTTCCCTGCGCAATGCAAACCAGTTTGCCAGCCAGAAAGATCTCCCGGATGGTATTGCCTGTGCCGCTGCATTTGACCTGGAATGGCATGCCGGCAAATGAACCGTTGAGGATATAGTTATAAATAACAGTCCATTCATGGGGCCTGTTAACAGGAGCCGGCAGGCTGTAGAGGTTACTGCTGTCGTAGCCGTTGGATAACAGGTTGGGATATAATTTGTTGTTCTTTTCCCTTACCTGTTTCAGGATAGAGAACCTGGCCAGTGTATCTTTTTCCAGAAAGAGACAATGAAGATCACCCGGAAGAAAGTTGGTGAATAGATACCTTCTGTCTTCGGGAATATTGGCTGGATCTACCTGTGTAACCAGCTGGATGAGATAGTTCCTGTCTCTGGCCACATCCCTGCCTTCCTGCCTGAGAAATACGTAATCGGAGGCGGAAAACCTTTCAGTGGCTTTGATGGCTGCTGTAAGATCGTCGGGATATTTTTCTGCCTTTTTACCCTTGATGCGGACTTCCGCATAAATGGCTTCGCCGCTCCTGATCATTTCTGCCTGGTTTCCCAAACGGTAAGTGCTGATATTATTGTTATCTGTTACAAATATCCTGGGTTTGTGACTGGTCTTGGGCAGCAGGTAATTGTCTGCATAGTACGCAGGTTGCAGGCGCAGCTCTATCATGGACAGATCGTTGTCCGGCCGTAACAGCATGGCGCTGGCTGTTTTGAAAAGGTCCGTAAAGGTTTTCGGAGTTACCGTAAGGTCTGTAAACCGGATACCATTGTTATAAGGATTGCCGATGCCTGGCGAAGTGGCTTCACCAACGGCGATGGCCAGGGTTTCCCTGTTCAGGGGCTTTTTGTCGGCGGTAAAAAAACGGGTGGTGAGCAGGAACACTGTTTTCACCCTTTTGATGAGGCTGCTGTCCTCAGACAGGTACTCGCCTGATCTGAAAAAATAATAAGGGTCTACTTCAATAAGATCAACATAAACGTGCAGGTTGCCGGTATCGGTATCCGTGTATTCGGGTTTAATGACCGGTTCTACAAAATTGAAGTCGAGCAGCTCAACTTCAAAACCGGTGGTATCAGCCAGATACATTTTTTGCTGCTGCAGGGCATGGTGTAAGTGTATGGCAATGGTTTTCCTGATATCGCTGCTGCCCAGGTAACCCAGTATCGGGTTATTCATATTGTAACAGCGGAATTTTTCCAGTATTACTTTTTTTTGGGCCGGGAGGTTCTCTGTAAGCAGTAATACCAGCAGGCAGATCGTTATTTTCCTCATAAATAAAAGCAGTTAAGTCAGTCGTATCTTTACTGCAGCAAATTTTATGCTAATTTGAATCGTTGTTGAATATAAGAATAGAAAATGGATAAAACAGAACGGATCATACCTGCCGAGAAATTTGTTTACCTGGATGGCCCCAAACCCAGGATCAATGAATTCTTTTTTGCCTGGAACGTGTTCCGACAGATGATCAGGGGGTTTCGTACCCTGCACTTTCTGGGGCCTTGTATTACCGTGTTCGGATCGGCCCGGTTCAGGGAAGGTGAACGCTATTATGAAGTTGCGCGTGAGTTCGGGAAACGTATTGCGGGACTGGGCTTTACCACTATGACGGGTGGTGGTCCCGGCATCATGGAAGCAGCCAACCGCGGTGCTTTTGAGAACGGCGGACAATCGGTGGGCTGTAATATTAAACTGCCTTTTGAACAGCACCCTAATCCCTACATGCAGAAATGGATCACGTTCGATTATTTCTTTGTCCGGAAAGTATTGCTGGTAAAATATTCCTATGCATTCATCATCATGCCCGGTGGGTTTGGTACGATGGATGAATTGTTTGAAACGATCACGCTGGCACAGACAGATGTGATCAACGATTTTCCTATTGTATTGTACGGCAAGGAATATTTTGCCCCGCTGATGCAGGCGATCGATACGATGGTGGAAAAGGGAACGATATCACCGGCCGACAAGCAGCTGATACTGCTGACGGATGATATTGATGAAGCCATTCGTTATATACAGACGTATATCTCAGCCAACTTTACGGTCAAGCCGAGAAAAAGGCTCTGGTGGTTATTTGAGAAAAGGTGAACGCTTATTTTCCTTCCGTAACTTTTTTACCTGTGTTGATGTTGAACCCGAGGTTCAGGATCAGTTCGTAAGTGCCAAAAGACTGGCGGGCTTTTCCCTGGTATACTTTCAGGTCTGAGTAGCGGGCATAATCCAGTTTATTGGAGAACTCAAGAAATGCCCACCTGTTGAAAGTAGCGCGTACTGCGGCTTCTACCCCCATGTTCCAGCCGCCGATCTGGAAACCCGGATCATTGGCTTTGCCGAAAAGACTGTTCTGCACATGCGGTATCACCGGGCCGATACCTGCTTTGCCCAGCAGATCCAGCTTGAACTTCCCGTTGTTACTTTCCTGCCAGTTCCATCTTTTTACAATATTGAAGAGCAGGAAATTGGCGCCGTTATTCAGGTAGTAATAAAAGCCGTTGGCTTCCGAAAAGTTGATCGTAGAATCTACCTGCCTGCCGTTGAGGGTGCCGGAGATGCGTACATTCTGCCCATCGCGTATCAGGTGTTTGGTATGATCGAAATTGATCTCGAAAGCCAGTCCTTTTTTCTTATTGAAGAAATAACCCAGCCGGTAATTGTATTGTGGAATGCTCAGGGGTATGCTTAACAGGCCCTCATCCCAGCCGGGATGGTCCTTGGACCGGATATTGTGTAACGTGTAATCATTGTTCAGTGAAGGCTGGTTCACCTGTACATTGGAACGGGTATACCATTCCTTGTTGTATCCCCAGGAAAAATAGAGTTCACCCTTACGCTCTGTTCTGGCCTTTTTTTGCTGTGCCTGACCTACAAAAGGCAGGCAACAGAGTGTTGCGATCAATATTTGTTTTATGCTCACGGCTGCTTGTTTTGCTGCAGGCAAAATTAGCAAGAACCGGGCATACTGTATAGAAATTCACAACACGACAACGATACAGTTCATTCAGCTGTCTTATTCCAACACCGGGCTCAGCCATCTTTCGGCTTCTTCTATCGGCATGTGTTTGCGTTTGGCATAGTCTTCCAGCTGGTCGCGCTGGATCTTACCCACGCCAAAATACTGGCTCTTGGGGTTCGAGAAATACCAGCCGCATACAGAAGAGGCCGGGTACATGGCCAGGCTTTCGGTCAGCTGCACGCCGATGGTATCAGTGGCTTTCAGCATACTGAACAATTTGTATTTCTCGGTATGGTCAGGACAAGCAGGATAACCCGGTGCCGGCCTGATGCCCATGTACTGTTCTTTGATGAGTTCTTCATTGCTGAGCTGCTCATTTATGTCGTAGCCCCAGTATTCTTTTCTTACCTGCTGGTGCATGGCTTCTGCAAAAGCTTCGGCGAACCTGTCGGCCAGGGCCTGCAGCATGATCTTGTTATAATCGTCATGGCTGGCTTCAAAACGTTTGATATGGGCTTCTATACCGTGCAGTGTAACGGCAAAAGCCCCGATATAATCTTTTTTACCGCTTGTTTTGGGAGCGATAAAATCGGCCAGTGACAGATTGGGCTGGTCGGCTGCTTTTTTGATCTGCTGGCGGAGGAACGACAGTTGCACCGGCCCTTCGGGTGTGGTCACTTCCACCTCATCGTCTGTGCTGGCGGCTTCCCAGAAGCCGATGGTTCCCTTGGCCGTCAGCCATTTTTCAGCAATGATCTTATCGATCAGTGCGTTGGCATCGTTATAGAGTTTGGTGGCTTCTTTTCCTACTACGCTATCCGTTAAGATCTCCGGGAAATTGCCGTGCATCTCCCAGGCAATAAAGAAAGGTTTCCAGTCAATAAATGGCCGCAGGCTGTTCAGGTCATAGTCTTCCCATACTTTGGTTCCGGTAAAACAGGGTGTTTGGGTGGTATGGTGTTCCCAGTCTACCGCTACTTTGTTCCGTAAGGCTTCTGCGTAGGGCAGATAGGTTTTTACAGTCTTTTTATTGTTGAAAGCTTCTTTCAGTTTGGCATATTCCACTTGCAGTCCCGCAATGAAATCGGTTTTCTGTTCCTTGCTTAACAGGGAGCCCGCCACCGTAACACTCCTGGATGCATCCAGCACATGTACAACACCTTCCGGGTATTCGGGAGAGATCTTAACAGCGGTATGGATACGGGATGTGGTGGCGCCACCGATCAGCAGCGGTTGTTTCAGATCGCGCCGTTTCATCTCTTTGGCAATATGCACCATCTCATCCAGTGAGGGTGTGATCAGTCCGCTCAGTCCGATGATAGCTACATTCTCTCTTTGCGCGGTCTCTAAAATCTTATCGGCCGGTACCATTACGCCCATATCAATGATGTCATAACCGTTACAGCCCAACACCACGCCTACAATATTTTTTCCAATATCATGCACGTCGCCTTTTACGGTGGCCAGCAGGATTTTTGCGGCGCCTGCGGCTTCGCTGTTGCTGGTGCCTGCGGCAAGATGCGCCTGCTTCCTGGCTTCTTTCTCCGCTTCGATGTATGGGGTAAGGATGGCCACGCTTTTTTTCATCACCCGGGCGCTTTTCACTACCTGGGGAAGGAACATTTTTCCGGCGCCGAACAGGTCGCCTACGATACCCATCCCATCCATCAAAGGCCCTTCGATCACTTCCAGCGGGGTGGGGTATTTCTGGCGGGCTTCTTCTGTATCGGCATCAATATAATCGGTGATACCGTTGATAAGGGAGTGCGCCAGGCGTTTTTCAACGGTTTCGTTTCTCCAGGCCTCATCTTTCACTTCCACTTTGCCCTTGGCTTTTACCGTTTCCGCAAAAGCGATCAGTTTTTCTGTGGCTTCATTGTTGTCGTTGTTCCGGTTCAGGATCACATCTTCACACAACTGTTTCAGGGTGGGTTCGATCTCATCGTACACCACCAGCTGACCGGCATTTACGATACCCATATCCATACCCGCTTTAATGGCGTAGAACAGGAATACAGAGTGGATGGCTTCCCTTACATGGTCGTTGCCACGGAAAGAGAAAGACACGTTCGACACCCCGCCGCTCACTTTGGTCAGCGGCATCCGTTGTTTGATCTCGCGGGTGGCTTCAATAAAATCCACTGCGTAGTTATTGTGTTCCTCAATACCTGTGGCAATGGCAAATATGTTAGGGTCGAAAATGATATCCTGCGGATCAAACCCTACTTGTTCGGTGAGGATCTTGTAAGCCCTGTGACAGATCTCTACTTTTCTTTCTTTGGTATCTGCCTGTCCTACTTCGTCGAAAGCCATTACAATCACGGCTGCGCCATAGGCTTTACAGGTAAATGCCTGCTCAATGAATTTCTCTTCTCCTTCTTTCATGGAGATAGAGTTTACGATACAGCGACCCTGTACACATTTCAATCCGGCTTCTATGATCTCGAATTTAGAACTGTCGATCATGATGGGGATCTTTGCAATATCCGGCTCGCTCTGTAACAGGTTCAGGAAGGTGGTCATGGCGCTTACGCCTTCCAGCATGGCATCATCCATGTTCACGTCCAGTACCTGCGCCCCGTTTTCTACCTGCTGGCGGGCTACGGACAAAGCTTCTTCAAAATGGCCCTCGCGTATCAGGCGGGCAAATTTTTTGGAGCCGGTTACATTGGTCCGTTCACCTACATTCACAAAATTCATTTCTGGTCTGATCACCAGCGGTTCCAGTCCGGATAAACGTAAATAAGGTTTGATGGTTGTGCTGCTCATACTATATTTTTTTCTGTTTGGCTGCGGGCAAAACAGGCTGATTCATTTATAAACTGTGTTCTACAACGGGCAGGGGCCTCGGACTGATCTTTTTTACATGGTCCGCAATGTGTTTGATATGGTCCGGTGTGGTACCACAGCAGCCGCCCACGATGTTCACAAATCCTTCTTTGGCCCACTCCTCGATAAAGTGCGCGGTTTCGCTGGGTTGTTCATCGTATTCGCCCATGGCATTGGGTAAACCTGCGTTGGGATATGCCGAGGTATAACAGGCCGCTATCTGCGACAGCTCCTCTATATGACTCCTCATTTCCGCGGCACCCAGGGCGCAGTTCAGACCAACGCTGAGCGGTTTGGCGTGCATCACGGAAGTGTAAAAAGCTTCCAGGGTCTGTCCGCTCAGCGTTCTGCCGGAAGCATCCGTAATGGTACCGCTGATCATGATGGGTAGTTCTTCCTGTTTGTGATCGCGGAAATATTTTTTGGCGGCAAATATGGCGCCCTTGGCATTCAGTGTGTCGAAAATGGTTTCGATCAGTAAGAGGTCTACCCCGCCATCAACCAGGCCTTTAATCTGCTCATAGTAGGCGGTAACCACTTCATCAAAGGTAACGGCCCGATAGCCCGGGTTGTTCACATCGGGTGAAAGGCTGAGTGTTTTATTCAGCGGGCCGATGGCTCCTGCCACAAATTTTGGGGGAGCACCGGGATTTTCTGCCAGGAATTCCTTTATGGCATCTTTGGCACAGCGGGCCGCGGCAACATTCAGCTCGTAGGCCAGTGACTGCATGTCGTAATCGGCCATGGCAATGGTAGTGCTGCTGAAAGTGTTGGTCTCGATGATGTCCGCACCGGCGGCAAGGTATTGTTTGTGAATACCCTTGATGATCTCTGGCTGGGTAATGCAAAGCAGGTCGTTATTACCTTTTACATCGGTGTGCCAGTCTTTGAATCGCTCACCGCGGTAGTCGGCTTCGGTCAGTTTATGCCGCTGTATCATGGTGCCCATGGCCCCATCGATGACGAGTATGCGCTTTTCCAGTTCTTTTCTGATGTCCATACAATTCATTTTAGTCCATCTGCAAAGCATTGGCCATGCCGATAGCAATACATTTAATAACGAACTGTAAACGCTTTGAGAAGGTAAGTGGGGGTCACTTCAAAACGTTTATTAGTTCGATTGTTCCCGCCGCAGCGGGGAATCAGGCCGAACAATAAACAAATCCGCCTGGTAGTAAGGATGGCAAAGATAGTATGGATAAGGATTATGGCAAAATATAAGGCAGGAAGGGCGTAGACCCCGTTGAACTCAGCGTTTCCTCTGCCTCTCCGCGGCTCTGCGGTGAAAAGAGTAACAATAGGAATGAATCGTTATTTTTCACCGCAGAGCCGCGGAGATAGGGAGTTTCGCAGAGAACTACTGATAGGCTAAGCTTTATTTCTTTTTACCGATATGGAAGATCCTGGAGATGTTGAAGCCCCAGCGGATATCCCCATTACCCCAGGAACCGGTGGTTTCGTGGAGGAAACTATGTTCGTTCATACCGGTGGCATTGGTGAAGTGGAGCTGGAACACGTGGCCGCCGGTATTGATGTCGACCCCAACCGATAAAGGATCGTGCATGCCATCGAATTTGTTGGTTTGCGCAAAATATTCCACGTTGATACTCACTCTTTTACTGATCCGCTGGCGTGCCAGCAAGCCAAGGGCGAACTGGTTGGCCGAACCTCCGTTCAGGAACAGTAAGCGGTTATAATGCGTATAGGTGGGAGAGAGCTGGATAGATGTGTGTGTATTCAGTTTCCTGGCGATCATCAGTTGGGCGGTGTAATAAGTGCGGTCGGAGCCGGTCACTTTCAGGCTGGGATCCATTTTGATATTGCGATAGGCCATGGCGCCGAGTACAGTGATGGATAGCGGTTTGCCTGTTCCTTCCTGCTGGTGCATCAGGCGGTATTTGACAAAACCATCATATTCTTTATTGATGGTGGAGCGACCGATCCCCACCATCAGGTTTTTAGCAAGACCGAAATCAAAACCCAGGCGCATGGAAGCATAGTCCAGTCCGAACATATCGTAGAATCCCATGTTCAAAGGAGAAAAGCGGTGGTTGATGCGGAGGTCCATGCTGCCGGTACCCAGGATCTCAACCGTATGGCCATTTACCAGGCGGGTAGAGTAAAAAGTGTTGATCACGGGTTCTTTGCCCAGGCGTTTGTTTTCTTCAGCATTGGTGCTGTCCTGCATTTTAAAAAGGTCCACCTGTTGGGCAGTGCCGGTAAAGCAGGTGAGTAACAGGCATAACATGGCCAGTAGCCCTGGTGCAAAGCTTTTCATAGGTTATAATTTAATAGTTGACTGACGGGTTATTGAAAGGCGCAGTTCACTTCCACATTCACTTTTTCGGTAATGCTGGAAGCATCTACGTTAAAGTCTTTCATCAGGATCACAAACTTGCAGGAGGCAACTGGTTTGCCGCCTTTGATCTCAATAGTACCGTTGGCGGTCAGGTTTTTGGTCACGCCATGCATGGTAAGATCTCCTTTAACGGTTACTTTGTACGAGCCATCCCTGGTAAAATTCACCTCTTTCAGGTTAACGATGTTTCCCTTGAAATCGGCTCTCGGAAATTTATTGCTCTCCAGGTACTGGTCGTTGAAATGTTCCTGCATTTCGGCGTACCTGAATTTGAATCCTTTGATCAATGCACTGAACGTGATCTGGCCGTTATCGGCTAAACGGCTCGCTACTTCGTTGTTGGTTGCCTTTACATCCTCGTCTGTTGGCGAGATAAAACTGATCTTTCCATTACGGGTTCCAAATACTTTCTGTGCTTCTGCCTGCGTGCCTAATAATAAAATGCCTGTCAAAAAAACATAAACGAATTTCATGTAAACGGGTTTAACTATTTAACTAATACACCTTCATTGATCACGATATTCATGTCCGGGATGTATCCGGTACAAATACCCTTGAACGTAATGGTTTGTCCCGGCTGTAATACACCCGGATCCGTTTTAAAGGTACAATTGATCACAAACAGGGGGTCGTTGGTTTTAAAATTCACGACCGTATTACCTTCCTGGTTTTTGGTGATATCAGCCACTTCGCCGTTTAATTCGATCGCTTTGTCCAGGTATTGGGCATTGGCTTCTGTTTCGTTGGACTTGAAAGCATCGAACAAAACCTGTGCCGTCAGTTGAACCGCTTTTTCTTTTGCCACGTCACGGTGTGGCTTCAGGTATACATAGAGTACAACTGCGCCTGCAACCAGCACGCCTGTGATACCAATGATGACCAGCATTTTTTTCCATTTTTGCATACCGGGTAAATTTGGTGTTTAAACAGCAAATTACTCATTGTATCAATACAAAATGATACGGAATAATAAAATTATGGTTGCCTGAATGCTAAAATTTTGGTGAAAACCGGCCTATTTTACGTATTGCTGAACCGGCAGTCGGTTGGCGATACTGCGGGCCAGTGTCATTTCATCGGCATATTCCAGCTCGCCGCCAAATGCAATGCCCCGGGCAATGGTGGTAATGCGGCAGGACAGCTGGGCGATCTTTTTCTGGATATAATAGATGGTAGTATCGCCCTGGATATTCGGACTGAGGGCAAAAACCAGTTCTTCGGTTTCTTCCTTGGCAATGCGTGATACCAGCGATGCAATGTTCAGCTGGTCGGGTCCCACCCCATCCAGTGGTGAGATAATGCCTCCCAGCACATGGTACGTACCGTTCAATTGCTGGGTGCTTTCTATGGCTATCACATCCCGGATATTCTCCACCACACAGATCATCCGCTGGTTACGCATGGAATTGGCGCAGATGGAGCAGATATCGCCGTCGCTCACATTATGGCAACGCTGGCAGAATTTGATATCGCGGCGCATCCGTGCAATGGTTTCTCCAAAATGCTGTACCTTATTCACATCCTGCTTCAAGAGGTGCAATACCAGTCGCAATGCCGTCTTTTTACCAATACCCGGTAATTTGGTAAACTGGGCTACTGCATTTTCCAGCAAGGATGAGGGTAATTGCATGGGTGATGATTAGGGTGTAAAGGTAAGGGTGAATGAGCAATCGTGAGTGGTGAGTGGTGAGGCGTGAATCGTGAATCGTCAGTAGTGAGTGGTAAGTGGTGAACTGACTCTAGCCACTCACACCTACTCCCTACTCACTACTGACGATTCACGCCTCACAATGAAATAGTCACTTCATTGTCCCAGTTGGCGCGGATGGCCAGTTGACGGGGTACCAGGTATACCACTTCGGGCTGCCGTTTCAGTTTGAAATTGCCGCTATCCCAAACCCCGTTTTTATTCGTGTCGTACAGGATGCGCAATTCATAAGTGCCCGGCTGGTATAGCTTACGCTGAAAATCAGTCACGGTAAGTGGCACCGATTCAAAAAGTTTATCGTTCTGTACCAATTGCAGTACAGGGTTCTTGCTGAGGTCAAGGTTGCTGAAACGGATGCGGATACTTCCGTAATCGGATCCGCGTTTGGCAAAAAAACGTAAGGTATCCCCCTTGCTCAGGCGGGTGCCCGCTGAATCGGCCACGGCATCCTGTGCAATCTGTAAACGGAATGCCTGTGCTTCTTTCCAGGGATAACTGATCAGTACTTTGGTTCCGGTACTGTCAAGCCGATAACGGGCTCCCTGCAGGGGTGTGAAACTCACTGTATCCGACAGGATGAACCTGCTGGTGTCGAAACCTGTTAGTTTCCGGTTGAAACTCAGGGTCAGCTGGCCCAGCAGGTCCTGCGAACCGTTGTCGAGGTTATGGGTATAACGCAGCCGTTTCTCGTCGCGGACCGCTGCGGTTGCTTTTGGGGTGGTGGCGGTTGTTTTGAATTCTTTTCTTTTGGCTTCTTCAAAAGCGTACAGGGTATCGCGTTGCGTACTGCTGCCCAGGTTTACCAGGCCGTTGCGGAATGCGAACATTTTGGTACTGTCGTCATAGCGTTGCGAAATACCTGAACCCGGCAGCACATATACGGCAAACTGTCCCTGCGGCAGGTTACGGAAGCTGAACTCGCCTTTGCCGTTCAGGCGTGTATAATAACGGGGCCTTTCTTTTAGTACGGCCGTATCGGCAAGATCCTTATGCAGCAGAACGATCAGGGTACTGTCGGTCCTGCCTGTCTCCGCCAGGATCACTTTTCCGCTGTAGGTATTGTCGTCAATGGTTGACCCGGTTGAGAAAACATAGGTAAAGTTCTGTGCAATATTTCCTTCATTCACATCACGGATGGCATCCCCGAAATTGAGTGAGTAAGTGGTATTGGCTTCCAGACTGTCTTTTAACCGCACCACCACATTGCGCAGTTTGTAATCCACAAAGGGCTGTCCCTGCGCGGAATGGTTGGGCGATATGATCAGGCTCTGCGAAGCATTCTGCAGGGTGACGAACTCATCGAACGTGAGTGTGATATTTCTGGATCTCACGTTCACTGCCGAATCTTTGGGAACCGCTGTTACCAGCCTGGGTGGTAAACTGTCCCTTGGGCCGCCACTGGGCGGGATGATATTGGCGCAGGAGCTTAATTGTGATATCCATACCACAGAAAGTGTGATCGCCAGTAAAGAGGACAGGAACTGTTTCATGATAGGTACAAATATAGAACACCGCACTGCTTAAACCCTAAAAGGATTGTGAAGGGAAAGCAAATTGTCGTTTTTGCAAACCCGGCCGCTGATTTCCTGCTGATATTGATTCAGGTTGTACGGTTTATTCCGTATCAGGTTCTTCCGACAGCTCATGCAGGGCTACAGCCATTTCATTGGTCTTTACAAAATTGCACCAGTGACATTCCGGTTTTCCGCAGCCCGTGTAAAAATCACGGTCCTGTATCTTCTGCCATACGTTCTTGACCTGTTCGGTGACCGTAGTAATGTCTTCCGGCCTGATCAGGATCTTTTCTTTCCGGTATTGTTTCTTTTTGTCCGGTTCAATAAAATCGAATTCGGTACTTACGGCTGTCCAGTTCTTCTGTTCATAATGATCTACCAGTATTTTATAGAAAACAGCCTGGCGCCAATAATCGCCACCGTTGGGATCTGCTTCATGCGGCGGTTTTAATTTGTCTTTTGCCTTGTCTATGTCGCCGGTCTTATAGTCCACCACGTTCACATCCTTCCCGTTGAATTCGAGTTTGTCCAGTTTTCCTTTCAGAGGCACGCCCTGCACTACAATGTTCCGGATGGTTCTTTCTACGGCCACCACTTTGTTCCAGCTGTTGATGTACTGGTTGTAATAATTGCCCAGCACTTCCTGCCCGTATTCCATTCTGCGTGCAAACTGTTCTCTGGTAAAACTTTCCCGGTTGCGGTTCATGTACCATTCAAAATCGAGGATGAATTCCTCTTTCCCCGGAAACTGTTCTGTCTGCTGCATTTTCTCGAACAGCTTATGTAAAGCGTGGTGTACCGCGGAACCGAATTCGGTGGCTTCCGATTTGCCCGAGGGTACCCGTACCAGGTTCTGGAAATAAAACTGCAGGGGACATTTCAGGTAATTGTTCAGTGCAGTCACGTTCATCACGAATTTGTCGAGCAGTTGTGTCACAAATTCAGTTTCTGTCCTGTCGATCTCCGGGGCCTGTATTGCCGTGAACTGGATCATGGCGAATTCACTTAACACATCCTTATCCAGCAGGATCTTTTCTACCGGAAGTGTATGTGTGTCCTGTATCTCTGCCAGGAACATGGAGGGTTCCAGTTCCTTACCGTCGTTTTTGAAGCGGCTGTAGGAAATATGCAGGTGTAACCTTGCCCGGGTAAGTGCCACGTAGAACAAACGCCTCAGTTCTTCTTCCTCCTTTTGTTTTGGTTGTGAGCTGAACATGGTATCGGGGAAACTGTAGCCGCCGCCGGGTTTGCGTTTCTTTTCCCAGCTGGCTGCATTACAGCCCACCAGGAACACGTGTTCAAATTCGAGCCCCTTGGAGCCGTGTGCCGTTAACAGGTTTACCCCTTTTTCGCTGCCGCTTACCTGAACCAGGGGTAAACTCAGTCCCTCTTTTTCCATCAGCATAAAAATATTCACCAGCTGATCCAGCGTGAGGTTGGGGTTGCGGCGGGCTTCCTCTTTGATGAAATCGAATAATCCGGTCAATACCTGGAGCTGCCAGTGTTTATCCTGACCAAGCATGACACTGTTCAGCACACCTGCATCGCGGATGCAGTTCTCAACAAGGTTCACCAGCGTGGTATTGGAAACATCTGCCAATAGTTTTTCAATGGCATCACTCGCCAGTTTCATACCTGCTGGAGCGGCCTGACTGAACAGGTCGCGCGGCGGGGTATTCACTTTTTCATACAGGAGTTTGCGGAGAGAGGTCTTGTTCTGTCCGAATTTTCTGTCGGCCACTGCTGTGGTGAGTTTGGCGATCTCTACCGGCGCAATACGGAACCAGTCGAAATGCAGTATTTCGAACAGCATTTCATCGCCGCCATCGGGTATATCATGTTCGGCTGCCAGGTGTTCGAGCAAAAGGATGGTTTTTTTGGCCAGTGGTATTTCCAGTATGTTCAGGTTGCGGTTGCTGTATACCGGTATGTTGCGTTGTGCAAAGTATTGTGAGAGTTCTTCTCCGTATTTATTCTCTT
Organism: Bacteroidota bacterium; assembly: GCA_016183765.1. Taxonomy (GTDB): domain Bacteria; phylum Bacteroidota; class Bacteroidia; order Chitinophagales; family Chitinophagaceae; genus Sediminibacterium. Next base: position 107,441 of record JACPEA010000011.1, on the reverse strand, counting down.
TATAAATGATGCTGATGAAACCCGGCTCTACGCCCTGTGCCAGCAGCTTTTCCACGGCAAGTGTGATGTGGATCATTTCCTGACGCTGTGTTTCATATTCCGTGATCACAGGTTTGTGGCTTAGCTGGTTGATAAGCTGGTTGGCCGCGACCAGGTTTTTGGTAAGTCCGTTTATCTTTTTCACCAGCCGTTCCTCGTTCCGGTCGATCAGTGTTTTGGAAATATCGAGTATGGGTTGTGTAGACCGGTAATTGTCTTTCAATACCACTGCCAGCAAATCTTCTTCGTAGCGTTGCACAAAAGCTTCCATGTTCTCCACATTGGCGCCCTGGAAGCGGTAAATGCTCTGGTCATCATCGCCCACTACAAATATGTTGGGTTGTTCCCAGTAGCTGATCAGCAGTTCTACCAGCCGGTTCTGCGTGCCGCTGGTATCCTGGTATTCGTCTACCAGGATGTATAAGAACTGTTCCTGGTAGCGGGCCAGCAGTGTTTTATTTTCTTCAAAAACCCTGATCACCCAGTTGATCATGTCGTCAAAATCATACCGGTTGCGGCTGCGCATCAGTTTCTGGAAACGGTCGAACTCGTTCACGGCAGCCCGCAGTTTCTCCATCTTTTCTTTGGCTTCTTCTATTTTATTCTCTTTCAGATCGCCCGCTTTGAATTGTTTGTAGGCGCGCTGGTACACAAATTCGTCACGGGTAGGGATGGCTGCGAGGTACTCGTCTATTTTCTGGTTGATATAGGCCGGTGTCCAACCTTCGCGTTTCATGGTGCTGAACAGTTGCTGCAGGTTATTGATCTCAAAATACACATCTCCCCGGTATCGTTTCAGCGGGTGGTTTTTGGGGAAACCATCGATGAGCTGTTTGAAGAGGTCTATTTTTTCCAGGTCCGAGATAGGGTCCAGGACGGTCTTCTCAAACAGGGAAAGATTTTCCTGGATGATATCATTACAGAAGGCATGAAAGGTATAAATATTCACTTTGTAGGCATCGGGACCGATGAAACCCAGCAAACGTTTGCGCATGGCCACTGCACCCGCATCGGTATACGTGAGGCAGAGGATATTCTCCGCCTGTGTATCCGTATCCAGCAGGATCTTACCGATGCGCGCACCCAGGATCTGAGTCTTACCGGTACCCGGTCCGGCGATCACCATCACAGGCCCTTCGATGGTATCCACAGCGATCCGCTGCTGCTCGTTCAGGTTGGCATAGATCTTTTCGAACTGTTCTCTTTGTTGTTGGGTGGCAGACATAGGGTAAAGATAATCAACTCGTCCCTACCGGTTGTGTACAAACTGATAGACCTGAATGAACAAAATATCGGTGGCGTAAGCCGAACCTTTTTGTTATGTGCTTGTTATTCAAACATGTCAAAAGTCTACTCGCTTACAACCGTACAGAAGATCCCGATCTCTCTCGAGGAAGCCTGGCAGTTTTTCAGCCGTCCCGATAACCTGAAAGATATCACTCCACCCAACCTGGGTTTCCAGGTCACTTCCCGACACCACGGACCGGTAATGTATCCCGGGCAGGTCATTGAATACATCGTGCGACCTATTCTGGGCATCCCGCTGTACTGGATGACGGAGATCACGCATGTGTCGGACAAGCGATACTTTGTGGATGAACAGCGTTTTGGTCCCTACAGCTTATGGCATCACCAGCATCATTTCACCGAGATCGAGGGCGGTGTGGAAATGACAGATATTGTACACTACAAGATTCCTTTCTGGATCCTGGGCGATCTGGCACAGGTGATCATGGTAAGATCCCAGCTGAAAAAGATCTTTGATTTCCGTTACGCCGCGGTTGAAGAACGTTTTGGCAAATGGAAATGATCAGGTTTGTTGAGCAGTTATCTTAATTCTGTCATCGGGCTTACATTGTTATCCAGATCCACCGAAACAAAGAAGATCCGTTTGTTTTGGGTGTCTGGCAGTTTCGACAGGTCGATCACGGCTACCTTATCGGCCACCACTACCTGCACCAGTTGCGCCAGCGCGAATTTCACTTCGGTGTTGAGTGTGAGGGTAAGAACGCCAAAAGCTTTGATCTTTTCTTCTCCCTTGTACACCAGTTTTACCATATTGTTGTCGAGCTTCTGTACCAGGGGTTGTGTTGGAGCCGAATTATCGATCCAGGGCATGGGTGGTACCAGTGCCGGGTAGCGGTAGTAATGGTTGCGCAGACTGTCGTTCCAGCCCAGCGGGTTCTTTTCGAATGTTTTGCTGCTGAAGTATACACTGCCCTGTGTGGTGGGATAATTTCTCAGCTCCTGTATCTGCTGGGGTATTTCATTGGGGTTTTTCCATGCGGTATTCGTTCCCGCCCGATAAATGCCGTGACCTATGTACAGGTGTTTGCCGTAACTGTATTTGTTCCACCAGTCAAGCAGTGTGTCGTAGTCGGCCAGTTTGTGCCCGCGTTCCCAGTACAGCTGTGGTACTACATAGTCGATCCATCCTTTCTGTAACCATAACAGGATATCGGCATACAGGTCATCATAATTGGTCTGTCCGCCACGGGTATCGCTTCCCATAGCATCCTGGCTTTTGTTGCGCCAGATGCCGAATGGACTCACTCCAAACCGTACATGGGGTTTTACACTCCGTACGATGTTGTGGATGAGTAATATCACGCTGTCGCAATTGCTCCTTCTCCAGTCGTCTTTGCTCATACCCTTTCCGTATTTCAGGCAATCTTTCTGATCGGGGAATTCTTTGCCTGTTATGCGATAAGGATAGAAGTAGTCGTCCATATGTATGCCATCCACATCGTAGCGGGTAACCATGTCGCGTACCACTTTACCCAGGTGCTCACGAACTTCGGGCAGACCGGGGTTGAAATATTTTTTACCCCCATATACCAGGAACCATTCAGGATGTGTTTTGGTGAGATGGGAGGGTGATACGGATGAACGCAGCATATCGAACACCGCCCTGTAGGGGTTCAGCCAGGCATGGAATTCCATACCGCGTTTATGGGTTTCGGTGATCATGAATTCCAGGGGGTCGTAAAAAGGCGTGGGGGCTAATCCCTGTTTGCCGGTGAGGTATTCGCTCCAGGGTTCAAATGGGGACGGATACAAGACATCTCCTGCGGGACGAACCTGCATCAATATCGCGTTCATGCCGTTTCGCTGGTGCAGGTCAAGCAGGCGAATATACTCTGCTTTCTGTTCCTCAACCGACAGGGTCTTTTTACTGGGCCAGTCGATATTGACCACCGAAGCGATCCACACGCCCCTGAATTCATAATTGGGCGAACCTGTCTGGGCATGGCTGTTCGACAGCAGTGTGATGGCTGCCAGCAGCAGGTAACAACGAAGGAGGGTATTCATATCACGAAGATAAACTTATGTGGGGTGGCTTGCCTGTATTGTGGATGAATTCGGAGAAATGTGGAGGTAATTCACAGGCATGCCTTATCGGGCATCGCGCATTTTATCGAGCAGGTCATTCAGGTTTTTGGCTTCTTCGGCATTGAGGTTGTGCAGCATCTGGTCAAGTTCGCTGTTCTTTCTGTCCAGTTTCTCTAAAAGGGCCAGGCCTTTTTTGGAGATCACCACATCTACGAGGCGTTTATCGGTGGGACAGATTTTTTTCTCTACCAGGTTTTTTTTCTGCAGTCTTTCCACAATGCGGCTGGTATCGCTCATCTTGTCCAGCATCCGTTCGCGTATCTGTAAAGTGCTGAGGGGCTCTTTATGTCCCCTGAGTATCCGGAGTATGTTATACTGCTGCGGGGTGATGTCTTCTGTATCCAGGAAGTGCTTGATCTTTTCCTGCAGCCAGCTGGCGGAGAAAATAATATTCACCGTAGCTTTCTGGTATTCATTCCTGAATAACTGCTGCTGGATATCTTTTTCTATGCCCATGATTTTGTAAAAATAAGGGTATCGGGGGAATCGTGAGTCGTCAATCGTGAGTGGTGAGTGGGAAGTTGGCAATGGTGAATGGGCAATAGGATGCCACCATTCGCAATTGCTTAGTGACAGGTGAGTCGTCAATCGTGAGTGGTGAGTAGGGAGTAGGGAGTGACGGCGGAAAGGGGACCTTCACCATTGCCCATTCACAATTCACTACCTACTCACCACTCACGATTGACGACTCACGACTCCCAAACCTTCAGTCCTTCGCTGCAATTGGCGCAGATGTCTATGTTCTTACGGCTGGTAAGCAGTTCCCGTCGAAACTGTTTGTAGTTATCGTTTTGCCAGGTTTCCTTAAAGCTTTGGGTTTTCAGGTTGCCGAGCTGGTGCATGGCATCCTTATCGAAACAGCAGGGCACTACCAGTCCATCCCAGGTGATCACGTTCGAGTGCCATAATTTCCAGCAATGATTGCCCAGGCCGCTTTTAACGGTCATGGTGCCGCCGGCGTCTTTTTTGTACCGGCTATATTTCAGGTTAGTGGGGATCAGTTGGTTCGGGTCGTTCTGGAAATCGTATACCTGGGCGGTTTTAAAACGGACCTGGTCAACCCCGATCTCCCTGCCCAATTCCCTGATGGCGTTTATCTGGTGTTCGTTGGGTTTTACCACCAGGAACTGGAAAAACACGAAAGGGGTTTTACTTTTCAGCTCTTTTTTCCATTTTACAATATTGCGGGCGCCCTCCAGCACTTTATCCAGTTTGCCGCCAATGCGGTATTGCTGGTAAACATCCTGCGTAGTGCCGTCAATGGAAATAATGAGACGGTCGAGCCCGCTTTCTACCGTCTGTTTCGCTTTTTCCCCGGTCAGGTAATGGGCGTTGGTGGAGGTGGCGGTATAAATACCTTTATCGTGGGCATATTTCACCATGTCCAGGAATTCGGGGTTCAGGTAGGGTTCGCCCTGGAAATAAAAGATCAGGTATAACAACTCTTTGTGAATATCATCAATGGTCTGCCTGAAAAAGCCGTTTTCCAGCATACCGGTTGGCCGGGTAAATGCGCGCATGCCACTGGGGCATTCCGGGCAGCGGAGGTTGCAGGAAGTAGTGGGCTCAAACGAAATGGATATGGGTAATCCCCACTGGATAGGTTTGCCGCTTAATTTACTGAGCTGGTAACTGCTATACACTTTGATGGCATTCCACAACCGCTGCAGGGTTAATTTTGATAAAAAGTTGCTGCTATCGTTCCAGTTGAAATAGGGCATAATTATTGTAAAAATAAGCCGTGAACTATGATATGTAACGAATTGTATTAAAACCTGCTGTTAAATGATCCGAAAGGGGTTTGTTTTACCGGTGATACACCTAACAAATTCCGGAAAACGGGTTAATCTATGGCATTTTAGCCATAATTTTGCCTTAACTGTACTATAACCACCGATGACCGATCATAGCACTTGTCAATCCTGTTCACAACGGTTCAATTCCGTTTTTTGTAAGGCAAAAGACGAATTTGTTAACCAGATCAATGAACAGAAGATTTGTAATGTATATAAAAGAGGACAAATCCTGTTTAATGAGGGATCGTATCCTTTTGGTGTCTACTGTATCAATAGTGGTAAGGTAAAGCTGTCGCACCTGGGTGACGACGGCAAAGAGCAGATCATCCGCCTGCTGAAAGCCGGCGATGTAGTGGGTTATCGGGCCCTGTTGAGTGGCGACCGCTATAGTGCCAGTGCCGTAGCATTGGAGGATACACAGATCTGTTTTATTCCCAAAGAGCTGTTTGTAAGTGTGCTGAAACTGGATCCGGGACTGGCTTTTGAAATGATGAAACTGCTGAGCGATGAGCTGCACAGAGCAGAGATTAAACTGACCCACCTGGCACAGAAGCCCATCCGGGAGCGACTGGCCGAAACCCTTCTCTTTATCAAGGAAACCTACGGTTTTGAAGAAGATGGCATTACATTGAATGTCCGTCTCTCGCGCGAGGAGATCGCCAACCTGGTAGGAACCGCCACCGAATCTGCCATTCGCCTGCTTTCCGAATTCAAAAAGGATGGCATGGTGGAACTGGACGGCAAAAAGATCAAGATCCTGAAACAGAAGGAATTGGTCAGGGCCGCTAATCTTCAGGACTAATAAGCATTATTTTTTTTGATATATATTAAAAAACATGATAAAAATCATGTTTTTGATTGAGCATCATCATATATCCCCCTAACTCACCGGGGTATCTTGCATTCAAATGGAATGGGAGATGTTGATGAAACAATGGGATACCAAATTGCAGGAAGCATTAGACCCCACGGGTTTATGCAACCTCATAGAAAAGGAATGCCAGCGAGATATTAGAAATTCCTGTCATAAAATAGCCGATTATTTTTCACAGGAATCCAATAAAGTCACACCCGAACCGGTTTATGAACTGGTTCAGCTACTGTTTGTCAAGCTCCAGGATGAGCTGGACCACCTGTTCCTGAAAGAAAGCGGTATCATTTTTCCCGCCATCAAAAACGGGGGAGCGACTTATATCGTCCCTCCAAAAATCCCTGAAAATATTCACCAGACACAGCAGGTTATGATTAACTTGTTACTCAAACTCAGGCAACTGCTGAACAATTATGTGGTGCAGCCCGGCTGGTGTAAAGAATGGAAGGCCTGTGTCAATGAATTGTTTTTCCTGGAGAGACAGATTCATCAATGGATCTATATTGAACAGAGCCTGTTGTACCCCTCTATCAGTAGTAAAACCCAACCGGCGGAATAGACATGCGTAAACTCACCACTTCTCCTGCCACACCCAGGTGTTATCATTGTGGCGAAGACTGCCATGAGGAAGTGCTTCGTGCACACGATAAGGATTTCTGTTGCAGTGGCTGCCAGATGGTATACGAGATCCTGAACCAGAATGGTATGTGCGATTATTATACGATCAGTAATAATCCGGGTACCAGCCGCAGGACAAAAGTGCGCGCAGATAAGTTCGCCTTCCTGGACGACGGGAAGATCGCTGATTCCCTTATCCATTTTAAGAACGATTCGCAGAGCCATATCAGTTTTTATGTACCCCAGATACATTGCAGCAGTTGTTTATGGCTGCTCGAGAACCTGCACCGCCTGGAGCGGGGTGTGCTGAGCAGTAAAGTGAACTTCATAAAAAAAGAAGTGGACATTGTTTTTGATCACCAGGTCTTTTCCCTGCGGAAACTGGCAGAACTGATGACCAGTATCGGTTACGAACCGTATATCAGCTTCAGCGATATGGGGGCTAAAAAGACCCGGATCGATTCGTCGAAACTTTATAAACTCGGAGTGGCCGGTTTCTGTTTTGCCAATATCATGCTCATGAGTTTCCCGGAATACCTGGGCATTGATGCCAAAGAGAAGAGCCTGTTATTGGTATTCCGTTATGCCAACCTGTTCCTTTCCTTACCTGTTTTCTTTTACAGCGCCTCGGAATTCTATATTAGTGCCTGGAAAAGCCTGAAACACCGGTTTCTCAATATCGATGCGCCCATTGTATTGGCCGTCTGGGTAACTTTTGCCCGCAGCGTGTACGAAGTGCTGACCGCTACCGGCGGCGGTTATTTCGATTCCATGAGCGGCATCGTATTCTTTATGCTGGCGGGAAGGGTATTGCAGGATAAGACCTACCAGCAACTGAGTTTTGAAAGGGATTATACTTCCTATTTCCCCATTGCGGTTACCCGTATTACAGAACAAAAACAGGAAACAGCAACCCTGCCGGATATCCGCCTGAACGATACCTTACTGATCCATAGCGAAGAACTGATACCCGCCGATGGTATCATCACCCGCGGCAAGGCCCTGATCGATTATAGTTTTGTGACCGGCGAAAGTTTACCTGTTGCCAAAGAAATGGGCGAGATCGTGTATGCCGGCGGCAAACAGACAGGCGGTAATATAGAGATCCTGGTGATCAAGGAAGTGGCGCAGAGTTATCTTACCAAACTCTGGAACCGGAATGAAACGCCTGTTACCGCACCGGATGATGAACGTTCTTTTGTGCACCTGCTCAGCCGTTATTTTACTATTATCCTTTTTGCGATAGCTGGTTCTGCGGCCGCCTGGTGGTATTTTCATGATCCGTCAAGGGTATGGACCGCAGTAACCGCCGTACTGATCGTAGCCTGCCCATGCGCCCTGTTACTCAGCAATACCTTCACCAATGCCAATATCCTGCGCCGCCTGGGCCGTAACCATCTTTACCTGAGAAATGCACAGGTAATTGAAGATATGGCGGAGGCGGACTGTATTGTGTTTGATAAGACCGGAACGCTCACTACGGGCCTGTACCAGGATATCCTGTACGAAGGAGAACCTTTGCAGGAAAAACAGGTAAAAGCCATTGGCGCTTTGGCGGCACAGTCTACCCACCCCTTCAGTAAAGCCATAGCGGCATGGGCGGGCAGCCTTACCAGGCAAGGGGTCAGCGGTTTCCGCGAAATAGCGGGTAAGGGTATTGAAGGCATCGTGGACGGTGACCTGGTTACCCTGGGGTCGGCCGCATTTGTAACCCAACAGCCGCTGGAGAGCAATGATGCTTCGGTGGTGTATATCGCTATTGAGGAAGAAGTGTGGGGCCGGTTCAAATTCAGGAACCATTACCGGGATCATATTCCGTCCTTATTGCAGAAACTGGGTAAAAACTACCAGCTGGCTGTGTTAAGCGGCGATAATGCCGGTGAGCAGGCTTACCTGCGTAAGGTATTGGGTTACAATGCCATCCTGCTGTTCAACCAGCAGCCCATGGATAAACTGGAAGCCATTAAAACCCTGCAGGCACAGGGCAAAAAAGTGATGATGATAGGAGATGGACTGAACGATGCGGGGGCTTTGCAGCAGGCCGATATCGGTATCGCCGTATCGGAGAGCAATAACAATTTTACGCCCGCCAGCGATGCAATCCTTGCGGCAGAACAACTGCCGTTACTGGATCGGTTCATCCGGCTGGCCAAAGCCAATAAACAGGTGGTGCTAACGGCTTTTGTGATATCGGTCCTGTATAACCTGGTTGGACTTTTCTTTGCGGTAACCGGGGTTTTATCCCCAATGATCGCAGCCATACTTATGCCCTGTAGCAGTATCAGTATACTTTTTGTAACTTATGGACTTAGTAACTATTTCGGCTTCAGGGAGGGATTGAAGTAATAGCTGGAAGCGGTATGATAAAAGTCATGTTCCGGTAGGCCATGCTATGCTATTTTTGCACGCGTTAAATTATGCCTATGAGTGTCATTATCCTGTTATTGGTTGCCAGCATCTCGGTTGCATCCCTGTTCCTTTTCGCTTTTATCTGGAGTGTGAAGGACGGACAGTATGATGATGAAATAGCCCCTGCCGTACGTATTTTATTTGATGATATATCCGCTACTGCCAAACCTGAGCGGGAACTGCTTCCTGAGGAAGCCGCGAAATAGGCATCTCCAACCAAAACATAAACTCCAAACCTCAAATTGATATAATGCAAGTAGAAAAGTTCTATTACGACAACAAGACCGTTAAAATGTTTGCGTATGCCACCATTTTATGGGGTGTAGTAGGCATGCTGGTGGGTTTACTGGCTGCCGTGCAGATTTATCTGCCCGCGGCGAATTTTGGTTTACCCATCACCACTTTCGGCCGGGTAAGGCCCCTGCACACCAATGCGGTCGTTTTTGCCTTTGTAGGAAACGGCATTTTCATGGGCGTGTATTATTCGTTGCAGCGTTTGTGTAAAGCGCGTATGTTCAGCGATGGCCTCAGTAAGATCCATTTCTGGGGCTGGCAGCTCATCATTGTGGCTGCTGCTGTTACCTTGCTGGGCGGTTACACTACCGGTAAAGAGTATGCCGAACTGGAATGGCCGATCGATATCGCCATCACCCTGGTATGGGTGATCTTCGGTATCAACATGTTCGGTACCATCCTGAAAAGAAGGGAAAGTCACCTGTATGTGGCTATCTGGTTCTACATCGCCACCTGGGTTACGGTTGCCATGCTGCATATTGTGAACTCTTTCGAGATCCCTTTCTCTCCGCTGAAAAGTTATAGCTGGTATGCCGGCGTACAGGATGCATTGGTGCAGTGGTGGTACGGTCACAACGCGGTTGCGTTCTTCCTCACCACCCCGTACCTGGGTATCATGTACTACTTCCTGCCAAAAGCGGCAAACAGGCCTGTTTATAGCTATCGCCTGTCTATCATACACTTCTGGGCGCTGATCTTTATCTATATCTGGGCCGGACCTCACCACCTGTTATACACTGCGCTTCCTGACTGGGCCCAGAGTTTAGGTACTGTTTTCAGTATCATGCTGATCGCTCCGTCATGGGGTGGTATGCTGAACGGCCTGTTCACCCTGCGGGGTGCCTGGGATAAGGTAAGGGAAGATCCTATCCTTAAATTCATGGTGGTGGCGGTTACCTGTTACGGTATGGCCACTTTTGAAGGACCCATGCTGAGCCTGAAGAATGTAAATGCCATTTCGCACTTTACCGACTGGACCATTGCCCACGTGCACGTTGGTGCTCTGGGTTGGAATGGTTTCCTCACATTTGGTGTGCTGTACTGGCTCATTCCCCGGATATTCAATACCCCGTTATATTCAAAAAAACTGGCCACTACCCATTTCTGGATCGGCACCATCGGTATCGTACTGTATGCCATCCCGATGTACTGGGCCGGTTTTACCCAGGCAATGATGTGGAAGCAGTTTACCGATGATGGAACCCTGAAATTCCAGTTCCTCGAAACCGTAACCCATATCATCCCGTTATATGCATTACGTAGTGTGGGTGGCCTGCTGTACCTGACGGGTGCATGCATCATGGTGTACAATATTGCGAAAACCGTGAAAGCAGGCAGCCTGGTAGCCAATGAAGAAGCGGAAGCCCCGGCATTACCCAAAGAGATCGTTACACATGGTAAGGAATACTGGCACAGGTGGATCGAGGCAAGACCCGTTCAGATGCTGGTGTTCAGTTTAGTGGCCGTAGCTATCGGCGGTATCCTGGAGATCATCCCTACGTTCCTGGTGAAGAGTAATATCCCGACCATCGCATCGGTAAAACCGTATACGCCGCTGGAACTGCAGGGAAGGGATATCTATGTGCGTGAAGGTTGTTACCTCTGTCACTCACAAATGGTTCGACCCTTCCGTGATGAAGTGGCCCGTTATGGTGAATACAGTAAAGCCGGTGAATTTGTATACGACCATCCGTTCCAGTGGGGAAGTAAACGTACCGGGCCCGATCTGGCCCGTATTGGCGGAAAATATCCTGACAGCTGGCACTACAACCATATGCTGGAACCGCAAAGTATGAGCCCCGGATCCATCATGCCATCCTATAGCTGGTTGCTGGACAACCCGATCGATACCGCCATTACACCGGCCAAGATCAGGGCTATGCAGACGCTGGGTGTTCCTTATCCTGCGGGTTACGATAAAGTGGCCAATGCCGATCTGATGTCGCAGGCCAACCTGATCAGGATCAACCTGAAGCTGGATAAGATCAATACTACAGCCAATAAAGAGATCATTGCGTTGATCGCTTACCTGCAGCGCGTTGGGACCGATATCAAAGCAGCACCTAAACCATTGGCGGAAAAATAGTGAGTCGTGAGTCGTGAATCGTCAGTGGTGAGTAGTGAGTAATTAATGTTTCGCCCCACTCACTACTCACGATTCACGACTGATCACTCACCCTAAAAAAACCTTATGAAATACATCAACTACTTAGAAAAGATCACAGGCGTAGATATTTATGCGCTCAGTTCTTTTTCGATCTTCTTTGTGTTTTTTATCCTGATGGTATTGTGGGCCTGGAAAGCGGATAAAAAAATGATCGATGAGATCAGCCGTATGCCCTTAGAAAATTAACTAACTGAATTATGTTTAAAACACCTGATATGAAAAGATCTTCTGCAAAAAGATATAGCTGGTATGCGCTGGCAGTCCTGATGGTCATACTCTGTGCTTTCCCATCCGGCGCATTTGCTGCCGGTCCGCCGGTACCATCCGAAATGTCCAAACCCATGGCACAGGTCCTGATATTCGTTATCATTGGCCTGCTGCTGATCATTGCCTTACTGGCCAATGTGGTGATGGGTGCGGCCCAGTTATTCCTGCAGCGATACAAAGACGCCAAAAATGCGGTACACAGTGGCCCGGGTAAACTGCTCAGCCTGCTGGTGGTTTGTTTACTCAGCACTCCTTTGTTTGCGCAGGATGCAGCTACTGCCGCAACCGCTACTGCTGCCGCAGCGCCTGCAGCAGATAATTATGGCGGGTTATCGGCTACAGCATTTTATGCATTGATCTCCGTAATCTTTATTGAGCTGATCATTTTGTTCACGCTGCTGTATAACCTGAAATTATTGCTGGCCAAAGAAGCAGCCACCATCTCTGTTTCCGGTGAAGTGGTGGTAAAACCCGCATTCAGCTGGAGCGCCTGGTGGGATAAAATCAACAGCCTCCGCCCCATACAGGAAGAAGCAAACATAGACCTGGGCCATGACTACGACGGTATCCGCGAACTGGATAACCGTTTACCGCCATGGTGGTTATACGGGTTCTATATTTGTATCGTGGTTGCCGGCGTTTACCTGTACCGTTACCACGTGGCACATACGGCCCCGCTGCCCAAAGAAGAACTGCAGATAGCTATGCAGGCTGCAGAAGCCCAGAAGGAAGATTACCTCAAAAAGTCTGCCAGTAAGGTAGACGAGAATACAGTAACTTACCAGTCAGATGCGGCCACCCTGGAAGCAGGTAAGAAGATCTTCACCACCGTTTGCGCAGCCTGCCACCTGGCAGATGGCGGCGGTTCCGTGGGCCCCAATCTTACTGATGATTACTGGATCCATGGCGGAAGCATCAAGGATATTTTTAAAACCATCAAATACGGCTGGCCCGAAAAAGGTATGAAGAGCTGGCAGGATGATTATTCTCCTGTACAGATTGCCCAGCTGGCAAGTTTTGTAAAATCATTGAGAGGTTCAAAACCAGCTAAAGGCAAAGAACCACAAGGCCCGCTGTATGAAGAGAATGCAGGTGCTGCCGCCGCTCCGGCTGCCGCAGATTCTGCAAAAACACAACAACCGGCTGCTGACAAAAAATAACAGTGGCCATCAGATAAGATGAGTGAGATAAAGCATACCAATGAACTATTGAGTGAAAATTTTCGCGACCGGATTGCGACAGTAGATGAGAGTGGCAAACGGAAATGGATCTACGCACAAAAACCGAAAGGGAAGTTCTATAATATCCGGACCTGGTTGAGTGTACTTTATTTTATTATTTTCTTCGGGCTGCCCTTTGTGAAGATCAATGGGCGGCCTTTTTTCATGTTCAATATTCCCGAGGCTAAATTCATCCTCTTTGGTAAGATCTTCTGGCCCCAGGATTTTTTCATTTTCGGGATCACGACGCTCACTTTTGTGTTCTTCATCATCCTGTTCACCGCAGCCTTCGGCCGTTTATTCTGTGGCTGGGCCTGTCCCCAGACCAATTTCATGGAAATGATGTTCCGTAAAGTGGAGTTCTGGATCCTGGGTGATGCCGCTGCACAGAGAATGCTGAACAATGCTCCCTGGACAAGCAGTAAGATCCTCAAAGTGGGGGCAAAACACCTGGCGTTTTACCTGCTCTCTTTTGTTATCGCCAATTTCTTTCTTGCCTATGTGATAGGTATGGATGAGCTGGAGAAGATCATTACTGAACCAGTAAGTCAGCATATTGTTGGATTTTCCTCCATCCTTGCATTCAGTGCCGTGTTCTATGCAGTGTATGCTTTTTTCCGCGAGCAGGCCTGTATCGTGGTATGTCCTTACGGCCGTTTGCAGAGTGTGCTGCTCGACAAGAACTCAATGATCGTGGCATACGATTACAAACGGGGAGAACCCAGGGGCAATGCCAAAAAATCGCATGATGAGAACCTGGGTGATTGTATCGATTGCCACCAGTGCGTAAAAGTTTGTCCAACCGGTATCGATATCCGTAATGGCGTTCAGATGGAATGTGTGGGTTGTACCGCCTGTATCGATGCCTGTGACAACATCATGGATAAACTGGACAGGCCCCGTGGTCTGATCCGTTATGCATCGGAGAATTCGATCGCCAACGGCGAACCGCTGCATTATACTGTCCGCATGAAGCTGTATACCGGATTATGCGCTTTGGTATTATGCGCGCTTACCATATTGCTGCTCAGCAGAAAAGATATAGATGCCACCATCATGCGTACACCGGGTATTCTTTATCAGGAGCGTGGGACAGACAGTATCTCTAATCTCTACAATATCAAAATGGTGAACAAGACCATTGAACCCGCACAGGTTGTTGTTAAACTGGAGGGGGGAGATGGAAAAGTGGAGATCATTGGTAAATCTTATATTGCCGTAGAAAAAGAAGGACAGGGTGCAGGCTCCTTTTTTGTGGTACTACCCAAAACGCGCATACACAGTCGTAAAACCGAGGTGAAACTGGGACTGTATATCGCCGATAAAAAAGTGGTTACCATGAAAAGCAATTTCCTGGGTCCGGCAAACTAATTTGTAAAACTGTAACATGAACTGGGGAAATAAACTGGTATTTGTTTTTATTGCATTTGCCTTGCTGATGGGTACACTTGTGTACAAGGCCGTGAATACGAAGTATGAACTGGTGAGTAAGGATTATTATAAAGATGAGTTACGTTACCAGGACAGGATCGACGGTAAGAATAATGTGGCAGCGCTGACCGGGAAACTGACCCTGACACAGGATGCGGAGGCAGTTATGATAGACCTGCCCGTAGAAATGAAAGGGGTGAAAGTGGAAGGGGAAGCCTGGTTCTACTGTAAAACGGATGCAGTACGTGACCGTAAAATACCGCTGCAGGTAGATACTGCTGCAAGACAGGTGATCCTGAAAAAGGAACTGGTAAAAGCAACCACCTACGAATTGAAACTGAACTGGCAGGCGGCAGATCAGAAATATTATGTTGAGCAATCCATCCATGTTGATTAAACCATGTACGCACAATTGCTGATAGCAGGTTTTGTATTGGGTGCAGTGAGCAGTTTTCACTGTGTGGGCATGTGTGGTCCCATTGCTTTTTCTTTGCCGGTACACTATCTTCCCAAAGCACAAAAAGCGGTCGGTATCTTTCTCTACAATTTTGGAAGAATTACTACTTACGCGTTGCTGGGTCTCCTGTTCGGGTTTGTTGGGCGCCAGGTATACCTGGGTGGTTTGCAACAGGCACTATCTGTTTTTTTAGGAGTATTGATCCTGTTTTTTTTGGTGGGTTCTCTTTTTCAGAAAAAGATCTTACGGATCCGCTGGGCTGAAGGGCTTACTCAATCTTTACAGCGGTTTATTGCCCGTTATATGCAGCAGAAAAAACTGTATGGCATGTTTGTATTGGGCCTTGCCAATGGTTTATTACCCTGTGGTATGGTCTATTTTGCCATAACAGGCGCGCTGGCTGCCGGATCGGTTAATGGCGGGGTTGTATTCATGGCTGCATTTGGTTTGGGTACCCTGCCCGCCATGTTCGCCCTTTCTTTTTTTGGAAGCATGATCAGTCTCTCTGCCCGCAATACCATGAAAAAAGCGGTTCCCTATGTCTTGTTCACTATGGGTATTTTACTGATTCTCAGAGGACTGAATTTGAATATTCCGTATGTGAGTCCCTATCTCCAGAATCATTCCATCGACGCGGTTATCTGCCATTGAGGGTTTAACATTTTATTGTTAAACCATTGACACTTTATTGTATCTATTACAAAGAACTTTGCATCAGGCAACAGGAAATAATCATCCTGTATCTTATAAGAAGAGTGCCCGAAAAGCTTTAACAGAGTTTAACAGAACAAAAAAACGAGTGGCACAGGTTTTGTGTTATGTAAAGCAGAAGACGTAGATAAGTTTGTAATTTTTTCTCATAAGCAGTTAGTTTTGGTTGCGGTCCCGATTTCTATCGGGACCAATTTTTTTCTATCCCTTCCTCACTATTTTACTGCGGTTATACAGGTAGGCCAGCAAACAACCCACACTGTCGGCAAGGATATCCCAGATTTCGAAGGAGCGGCTCAGTACCCAGTTCTTTTGTACAAACTCTATCAAAACTCCATATAGAATACCCGTGAGACTGATCAGCAGCAGCCATCTTAATTTTTGCTGATCTGTAATTGGAGCAGAACGAACGGGTAATGCAAATAAAAAGCAAAGCATACCAAAGAGCCCGATGTGGATCCATTTATCGGCATGTATCGTGGCCAGCCAGGGATATTTGGGTATACGGGAGCCTGGTAAGCAGAGCAGTACAATACTCAGGGCCAACCAGAGAAGGGCCGGGATAAAACGTTGAAAGCGCAAGGAACAAACTGTTTAGGCCGGCAAGTAAGACAATTATTTACAAATGGGATTGTTAAACAACTGTCTCTGTATCAAATAAAAAGCCGCAACCTACCTGTTGTAAGTTGCGGCCCTGTTATATGGGTTGACAGGAAATAAAATCTTCGGGGTAATTACCCTACCAGGGCAGCGTATGCGGCACTATCCATCAGGGCCGATACGGAAGCCGGGTCAGCTATGGTGAGTTTGATCATCCAGCCGTCTCCGTAGGGGTCGGTGTTGACCAGTTCGGGCTGCTTTTCCAGTAAAGGATTGGCTTCTGTGACGGTTCCTTCTACAGGCAGGTACAGGTCGCTAACGGTTTTTACCGCTTCTACGGTACCGAACAGGCTTTCTGCTTTCAGGTTCTGGCCAATGGTGTTAATGTCTACATACACAATATCACCCAGTTCATGCTGGGCAAAATCGGTGATACCAATGGTGGCAACAGTACCATCCAGGCGGATCCATTCATGGTCTTTGGTGTAGCGAACATCTGTAGGGAAATTCATAACGTAAGTTTTAGTATTGCAAATATTTAGATAAAAAATGGTTGTGAGAAATTTAATAATAGCGACCGGAACTGTGGGTTGGGGGTGAGGGGCTTTGCCTGGCCATAATACCCGTTCCGGCTCCCTGTTTTTGATCCCTAAAACCCTTCCTGCTCAAAATAGAGCAATACATGGTCTTTGATAAAGTTCTCCTGTTCGGGTAGTACCATTACGGGTAATTCCTTTACCTGTTTGTAATGGGGCCATCCCTCTTCATCAGTACCCTCCAGCAGGTAATACCCGCTCTGGCTCAGTACCCGGCATACGGCCACATGCATCAGGTCCTGTTTCTGTTCTTTGGAGATCTTTTCCTGTATAAACCCCGTTTCCTGCATGCCGATCAGGAATAAAACGGCTTCCAGGTCGGGTTTTTTGCCGAATCGTTCCACCAGTTTGGCCTCAAGGGTCCACCATCTTTGCTGTAAATCGTCTGATATAAACATAATTATGGCAAAGGTAAACCTCTGAAGCATGCCATCATCAACCGGCAAAAGTTATCTTTGCGGCAAATAGACCTGATTATGTTACAAGTGAGTGTATTGCGAGGCAATCCGGAAGAAGTTAAAAAAAGACTGGCAGTAAAACATTTTAACCAGCTCCAGCTGGTAGATACCATTATTGCCCTGGACGATCAACGGAAGAAATTGCAGGCGGATTTTGATACCACCCAGGCCAAAGTGAACAGTGCTTCCAGGGAGATCGGTAAACTGATGGCGCAGGGTAACAAAGAAGGGGCCGAAACCCTGAAGCTGGATGTGGCCAGCTGGAAAGCCACGCTGGAACCATTGAAAGAACAGATGGCCAGCATAGAAAAAGAACTGCAGGATACCATCGTTATATTACCTAACCTACCCTCTCCCCAGGTACCAGAAGGCCGTAGCCCGGAAGATAATGTGGTGGTGAGAGAAGGGGGCGTGAAACCACAGTTACCCGAAAAAGCAGTACCACACTGGGACCTGATCAAACAATACGACCTGGTGGACTTTGAAACCGGCGCCAAGATCACCGGCAGCGGTTTTCCGCTGTACAAAGGCAAGGGCGCCAAACTGCAGCGTGCGCTGGTGCAGTATTTCCTCGATTTCAATACGGCTGCCGGTTACACCGAATACCTGCCTCCTTTTATGGTGAACGAAACCAGTGCTTTTGCCACCGGCCAGCTACCTGATAAGGAAGGACAGATGTACCACGCCACGGCCGATAATTTTTACCTGATACCTACCGCAGAAGTGCCGGTTACCAATATTTACCGCGATACCATCCTGAAAATGGAGGAACTGCCTGTGAAAATGACCGCTTACTCGCCCTGTTTCAGAAGAGAGGCGGGCAGCTTTGGTAAGGATGTGCGCGGACTGAACCGTGTACACCAGTTTGAAAAAGTGGAGATCATCCAGATCGTTGAACCCACAACCAGTTATGCCGTGCTGGACGGGATGGTGGCGCATGTAGAGAAATTGTTGCAATCCCTGCAACTGCCTTACCGGATCCTTCGTTTATGTGGCGGCGATATGGGTTTTACCAGCGCCATTACCTACGATTTTGAAGTGTTCAGCGCCGCCCAGGAGCGCTGGCTGGAAGTAAGCAGTGTCAGCAATTTTGAAAGCTACCAGACCAACCGCATGAAATGCCGTTACAAAGATGCGGAGGGCAAAACACAGCTCACCCACTCGCTCAACGGAAGTTCACTGGCATTACCCAGGATCGTGGCCTGCCTGCTTGAGAATAACCAGACAGCCGAAGGCATTAAATTACCCGAAGTGCTGCACAGCTATTTCGGAGCTGAGAAAATCTAGGGAACAGAAGAACAGATGAACAAGGAACAGATGAGGGTGGCGACTATTGAGTGACTATCTAATCAATAGTCATCTGTTCTTCGGTTCCTTGTTCATCTGTTCTTCTGTTCCTACGGTCTTATTTCCACGCTCGTCCCCACCGGTAATAACCCGAATATTTCCTGGATATAGACATTTTTGGTGCTGATGCATCCTTCTGTCCAGTTCTGGTATTGGTCGATCACGAAATCTTCCTGCGGCCAGGTGCCGTGTATGCCAATGCCCCCGCCTATCTGTGCGGTAGCAGGTATGAGGCCTCTTGCTTTTCTTTCGTTGAATTTCCGGTAGCTGTCGGCATTGGGGTAGTCGATGGCCAGGAAAGCTTTCCATTTATCATGCCTGCGTTTGAGGGAGATATGGAAAATGCCTTCGGGTGTTTTGCGGTCGCCCTGCATCATTTTATCGCCCAGGTCCTTGTTACCGAATACAACCGGGTAGGTCACGATCCGTTCGCCACTTGAATCGAAAAGGCGCATGAGGTATTTCTTCTTTTCGATCAGGATATAATAGGTGTGGGCCGTTGCGTACCTGCCGCCTGGGGGGATCTTCTTGAAAGAGGTCTGGGTAAGCGTGATCATACCGAGTACGGAGAGGTACAGGCTTTTTTTCATGCGGCTTAGATTTGCTGCAACCTATATGATCGGAGTGTTGTAGTATGGTTAATTCACCAAAAATTAAGTTAATGCCGGAATCCTCATGCAGCGAATTAAGAAAATGCTAACCATCGGTTTTGTTTTAATCCTGCCATAACGAAAGCGCCACCTGGAAAGGCGGCGCCGAATGTGTAACATGAGAAATAAAACGATCCTGATCACCAGTTACTGAAGCGGATACCCACGGTGTATGGATATTGTTCTACACGGGTAACCTCTTTCTGTAAGCGGTTCAGGCTATAGCTTCCGTAGAGGCGTACAGGTCCGAGGCCCATTTCGCCGATCAGCGCTACGCGCCAGTTTTCAAAATTAAAATTACCCTTGATCTTTTCTTTGCCACGCTCCCCGCTAACCTGCTTGTTGCGGCTGTTGGTAAGGTACCCCGCACTGACACCGGCACTGAAGCTGAAGCCCCTGCGACTGTCGGGCGTGGTGTTAATGTTCAGCATCACCGGGATGGTCAGGTATTCCACATATAATTTGTTCTTGGTAAAACTGATCGAGTCGTTGAATACATAAGGAGTGGGATCTTTCCGGTAACTTAACCTGGTATCATAGCGGAAATTATACATTTCCAGTCCCAGCCCGTATTTCAGGTTCACCACATGTTTATACAGGTTTACTTTCTGCATGAAGAACCAGATATTCACGTTGCTGGATTTTCCGTTGATGAGTTTATAGCTGTTTTGTGTTACCTGTCCGTCTGCAGCACGCAGAGTTCTAAAATAGCCACCGGCCTGTGCAGCGGTATAGTCTGTCTGGTCGCGCATATTGGCGAAACCAAGGTCCATGATCCACCAGTTGGTGCTGATATTACTTCTTCTACGGGTGCGGCGCTCGATGCTGTATTCCAGCGACCCGCGTTTTTTCTCGGTATCCTCCGAATAGGTACCGGCATTTTTCTTTTTAATGATGACGAAGTTGCCCACTTTAATGGTATCTGCGTTTTTTGCCGTACTGTCTGTTTGTGCAAAGCCGATGCTGGTAACCACCAGGCAGGCTGCTGCCATGATAATCTGTTTCATATTAGGATCCTCTCTGATTATTCTGATGAACGGGTATTGGTTGTAACGGGTTCTTCTTCGGCCCTGGATTTGCTGCGAAAGATACTACCGGCTTTTCTAAAAAAACCGCGGAGTTTGTCTTTATTGATCTCCAGGGAACCCAACAATAAACTTTTTTTCTGGTCGGCAGATTCCGTGTCCAGTTCGCGATAGGCGGCCGGCCGGATATTTTCGGTTTCGTCAGTGTCGCTGTGTTGTAAACCGGCGGGTCTTACCATATCCACATTGTCCAGCACTGCATGATCACCCGAGATGTCATGTGTGATGGGGTATGTGATGCTGCCCGGACCATTGTTTACACCGGTAGTGATCACATCCGCATCTGTCCGCTGTATGCCGTTTGCTCTGGCAGGCTCGGTGTTGACTGCCAGCAGGTCGGTTGACCGGGTGCCCGGATCGGCTGGCTGTGTAGCATCTGTTACAGGCACAGACGCTCCTGTCCGGGTGACAGTGGCCTGGTTTCCCTGATCCATTTGGGGCGCTGCTATATTGCCGGTTACCGGTTGTTGGGTATTCCGGATTACTTGGTTGCCCGATTGTTTGGCCAGCACTGGCTCAGTGTTCTTCTGCCGGGGAACAACGGTCCAGAGCAGGAGCGCCAGACCGGTGAGTACGGCGGCAACGGCTATCCGCTGCCAGCGCATATAGAGGATGCGTTTTTCTTCTTTCCGGTATAAGCGTGTTTTATCAGGGAAAACCAGCAGTTCAGGCTCCAGTTTTGTTCGTTTCAGCTGGGTGAAAGATTCCTGCAGCAAAGGGTGTTGTAATACGAACCTTTCTACCTTTTCCCTGTCAGCCGCGTCCAGCTCATTATCCACATAGAGCAGGAACAGTTCCTGGCAATTGCTGCTATTGATCTCTGCCGATCCGCTCCGGTACAGCTGGCTCTTGTTCCCAAAATTCCAGTCCTCAGCCGGTAACTGTGATTGTTGCAGCATATCCAACTCAACTGCGAGGTCAGGGTTTTCCTGCACAAACCGCTCAACGGCCTGTTTGTCTGTGGCAGACAGCTCACCGTCTACATACAGCAGGAAAAACTCCTCGTAATTATGTTGGTTAATAGGGATCACAGATTGTTATGATTTTTTGTATGATTTCACTGATGGATGATTTTATCTCACATTTTCGGCGCTTACCAAATAATTCCTCAGGGTGAGCCTGGCCCTGTGCAGGTATACTTTTACCTGGCTTTCGTTCAGTCCCATGATCCCGCCTATCTCTTCATAACTGTAACCCTCATAATCTTTCAGCATCACCAGGCTTCTTTGTGTTTCGTTCAGCTGGTTCAGCGCTTCCATCAATACTTTCTTCAGGTGGGTATTGGCGGACTGCTGCACCCGCGCATCATCTGCAAAATCCTCTTTCAGCTGTATCCGTTTGTTCTTGCGGATATGGTCGATCATCTGGTTATAGGCAACGGTGAACAGGTAGGACCTGGATTTTTCCGGTTCCACTGATTCCCTGTTGCGCCAGAGTTTTTCGAAAGCGGTCTGTACAATATCGCGTGCATCCTCTTCATGCCGAAGGTTCTTCACAATGAACCGGTACACGTTATCCGCATATTGGTTCACACAGTCATTGTAGGCTTTCTCGGTCATAAACAGCAGGGAATAGCTTGGGTTTGTTTGCCTTGTTTGATAGTTATACGTGCCTCGCGGCATTATGTTACAATACAAAGAAAAAAAATCCCGCGCAGGTTACGCAGGATCGGTTGTATCAGTTGTTGGATACGATCAGGTGATTTACCGGTGTTTCCCATATCTCCTGTCCGGACCCGGTTGCGTTTTTTGGGGTTTTGCAGCCGTTCGTCTTTCTTTCGCAGGTCAGGTTGGGTGCAAAGGGATTCAGGACCAGGAAAGTCATAAAAACCGTGATCAATGCGATCATTGCCGTAAGCAGCAGGGCGGATCTTAGTTTCATACGGAGATATTTGTATACGAAAATACCTTAATCTGTATGTCCGGGGTCCAACAAAACGTTAAATCAGCCCTAGTAATCGATCACCTGCTCCTGTATGGCTTCGGGGACGGCCCTGAACTCGTACTGCTGGCTGCGCAGCTGGGGTTCAAAACCGGCTTCGCGGATGGCATCCTGCATGGTCTTGTAGGTAAAACGGTGCGGTGCACCGGCGGCGCTTACTACGTTTTCCTCGATCATGATGCTTCCGAAATCATTGGCTCCGGCATGCAGGCAGATCTGGGCGGTCTGTTTACCCACGGTAAGCCAGCTGGCCTGGATATTTTTGATATTCGGCAGCATGATACGGCTGATGGCGATCATACGGATGTATTCGTCCGGTGTGGTCAGGTTATGCACGCCCCTGATCCTGGCCAGTAAGGTATCCACATCCTGGAAGGTCCAGGGGATGAATGCCAGGAAACCCTTGGCATGCTCCGGTTTCATGCTCTGCACTTCGCGGATGCGGGCCAGGTGTATAAAACGTTCTTCCAGTGTTTCCACATGACCGAACATCATGGTGGCACTGGTGGTGATATTCAATTTGTGAGCTTCGTGCATGACTGCCAGCCACTCGTCGGCACCGCATTTCCCCTTGGATATCAGGCGGCGTACCCTGTCTACCAGGATCTCGGCCCCTGCTCCGGGTAAGGAGTCAAGCCCCGCTTCCTGCAAGGCTTTCAGCGTATCATGGTGACTCATCTTCTCCAGCTTGCTGATATGTGCCACTTCGGGTGGTCCGAGTGCATGCAGTTTAATGGTTGGGAACTCCTGTTTGATGGCACGGAAGGTGTTGGTATAGAAGTCGAGTCCCAGTTCGGGGTGATGTCCCCCCTGCAACAACAACTGGTCGCCACCGTATTTCAGGGTTTCTGAGATCTTCTTGCGGTAAGTGTCCATATCGGTGATATAGGCTTCCGCATGACCCGGCACCCGGTAAAAATTACAAAACTTGCAGTTGGCGATGCAAACATTGGTGGTATTGACATTACGGTCTATCTGCCAGGTCACTTTGTTGTAAGGCACCTGTATTTTCCGCATTTCATCGGCTACATACATCAGTTCGGTAAGAGGGGCCTGTTCAAAAAGGAACATACCTTCTTCTATACTCAGAAATTCAAATTGAAGAGCTTTTTGGTAGAGGTCGGCTAATTGCATATTCAACACTTTATAAAGAAGGCACAAAGATACCGGGATAGGTTGGATTGGCACCGTTTCGAAAACCAAATATTTACGTCATGCATAAGCGCCGTTTATCTGTGTAAGGGGCAACCTCGTACAGAATAAGGCCGTATGATCGTCAAATCGGCGTATTTTCAGGGAGAATGAAAAGGATCTGCCTTGTTTTTGCCATGTTTTGCCTGGCTGTATCGGGCAATGCACAGGAGGAATTTGTTCTTCCTGAGGCAAAACTGCTGACCAGATTCCCCTTTACGCAGCTCAGTGGCGGCATTGTGATCGTAAGAGCCCTGATTGATCACTATAAGGATTCCCTCAACTTCGTATTTGATACGGGTAGCGGAGGTATTTCAATGGATTCCACTACGGTGAGTGAAATGAAATTGCCTACGGTAAAATCGGAAAAGACGATCCGCGGGATCGCCGGTATCAAGAATGTGGATTTCACCCTGAACCATACCCTGATACTGGGTACACTGGAAACGCAGCGGCTCGACTTTCATATCAACGATTATGAATTGCTTACCAGCGTCTACGGTGTCCGTATCGACGGCATTATCGGGTATAGTTTCCTGCGCAGGTACATCGTAAGGCTGGATTATGATAATATGGTCATCGAAGTGTATACCCCCGGATCTTTCAAGTACCCGCGTGGGGGTTACCTGCTGAAGCCGAATTTCTCCACGTTGCCGCTGCAACCTGCGGTGATAGAAGATGAACGGACCATCGTCAGCCGATTCATCTTTGATACCGGTGCGGGGCTGAGTTTCCTGTTGTCGAAGGATTTTGTAGATGATAGCGTGGTATTCCGGAAAAAACGGAAATTTTATCCCACACAGGCAGAAGGACTGGGTGGGAAAAGACAGATGATGGTCTCGGTGGTGAAAGAAATAAAACTGGGCCCTTATAAGTTCAAACGGGTA
The DNA here is from genome assembly GCA_016183765.1 of Bacteroidota bacterium. Classification (GTDB taxonomy): domain Bacteria; phylum Bacteroidota; class Bacteroidia; order Chitinophagales; family Chitinophagaceae; genus Sediminibacterium. Next base: position 83,013 of record JACPEA010000011.1, on the reverse strand, counting down.
CCTGTTCATGTTTTTGAAGACGAGTATAATGTAACTTCTTATCCTTTATTGGGTGGTTTGATCGGCAATGATATCCTGCGGCGGTTTAATGTGATCCTGAACTATCCGGAGCAGACTATTCATATCAAACCCAATACCCACTACAACGAGAGTTTTGATTATTCCTATACCGGGCTGGGTATTTACCTGATAGATGGGGAGATCAGGGTCATAGATGTGATGCCCGGTTCACCGGGAGATAAAGCCGGTTTTTTACCCGACGATGTGATCTTTTCTGTGGAAACCAATGCTTCTAAAAATATCCAGACCTACAAAAACCTTTTCCAGAACAGTATCGGTAAGATGAAAGTGGTCATTTTCCGCAACCAGAAACCGCTGGTACTCACGATCGACATAAAAGACATCAGACGGTAGGGAACAGAACAGACGAATATTGAGCAAGGAATGTTGAATTATGAGCGGAGGGTATATAACTCATAATTCAACATTCCTTGCTCGATATTCGATATTCGCCCGATTCTTCCGGTTTTCGTAGGTGCTTATTTTGGGTAATCACCTAATTTGCAGCTTCTTTAATTGTACGTATGATAAGATATGAACGTTTTGTGCTGGATAACGGCCTGCGGGTGCTGGTGCATGAGGACCATTCCACCCCGATGGCCGTGGTCAATATCATGTACGATGTGGGTGCCCGTGATGAGAACCCCGATAAGACCGGTTTTGCCCATCTTTTTGAACACCTGATGTTTGGGGGCAGCATTCATATTCCTGATTATGATGAACCGTTGCAGCGTGCAGGTGGCGAGAACAACGCCTATACCACCAACGACCTTACCAACTATTACTGTCAGTTGCCGGCAGAAAATATTGAAACCGCTTTCTGGCTGGAGAGCGACCGGATGCTGAGCCTGGCATTCGGTCAGAAAAGCCTGGATGTGCAGAAAAAAGTGGTGTGTGAGGAGTTCAAGGAACACTATATCAACAAACCTTATGGCGATGTGTGGCATAAAATGCGTGAACTGGCGTATACCACACACCCTTACCGCTGGATGACTATCGGGAAGGAGCTGAGCCATGTGGAGAATGCACATATCGACGATGTGAAACATTTCTTCTTTAAACATTACCGGCCCGTTAATGCCATCCTGGTGGTAGCGGGCCATGTGCAGCTGGAAACGGTGAAGCGACTGGCACAGAAATGGTTTGGCGATATCCCGATGGGTGAGAAATACAACCGTACCCTTCCCCAGGAACCCAGGCAAACCGCTGCCCGCGTATCAGAAGTATATGCCGATGTGCCACTGGATGCTTTTGTCAAGACCTGGCATATGGATGCGCGTTTAGACAAAGGTTATTACGTGATGGACCTTGCCACAGAAATACTGGGTGGGGGCGGATCATCCCGTTTGTACCAGGCGTTGGTAAAAGAGAAACAACTGTTCTCGAATATCGATTGTTATCATTTCGGCAGTATCGATAAGGGTTTGCTGGCCATTGAAGGTAAGCTGGTGAAAGGTGTTAGCATGGATACTGCGGCACAGGCTGTGGCAGAGGAGGTGGAAAAGATACAGGGTACCGTTGTGCCGGATAATGAATTGCAGAAAGTAAAGAACAAAACAGAAAGCGTAATTGCTTTTGAGGATATGGGCGTGATGAGCCGGGCCAACAGCCTGGCCATGTACGAACTGCTGGGCGATGCAGAACTCATGAACACCGAACTGCAGCGCTACCAGGAAATTACGGCAGAGGAAGTGCAGCAGCACTGCAGGGAAGTATTCCGTAATGAGAACAGTAACACTTTATTTTATCACAGTAAGTAACGAGGAATGATCAACAGAAAAACTGCGCCGGAAATCATTGATGCGGTTAACATGCAGCTGCAGTTAAAACCGTATGATCATTTTACGTTGGATAACGGAGTGCCCGTATACAGTATCGATGCAGGTGCCCAGGAAGTATTGCTGATTGAATGGGTGTTTTATGCGGGTAACTGGTACGAAGACAAGAATATTGTAGCTGCCACCACCAATTTCATGCTGAAGAACGGAACCCGGCAGAAAAAAGCCTTCGCCATCAACGAACACTTCGAGTTCTATGGCGCTTACCTGAACAGGAGCTGTTACAATGAAACCGCCACCATTACACTGCATTGTTTGAGTAAACATTTGCCGGACTTGTTGCCAGTGGTGGCTGAACTGATGACAGAGTCTATTTTCCCCGAAGAAGAGCTGGCCATCTACAAGCAGAACCAGAAACAACGGCTGGAAGTGAGCCTGAAGAAATGCGATTTTGTGGCCAACCGCCTGATCGATGAATATGTGTATGGTTTTCACCATCCTTATGGTAAATACACATCCACGCTGGATTATGATAACCTGCAGCGTGAAGAACTGGCTGCTTTTTACAAGCGTTTCTATACTGAGGGCAAATGCCTGATGTTTGTGGCGGGTAAACCACCGGCCAACATACAGGAGCAGTTGAACAGCCTGTTTGGTCAACTGCCGTTTCGCCAGGATAACCTGCCCGAGATCGTTTTTACGCCGCAACCGGCCGAGACCCGGAAATACCATATCATCAACGATCCCAATGGTGTGCAGGGGGCGATCCGTATTGCCAGGCCTTTTCCCAACCGGCACCACCCGGAGTTTTCCAAGGCACAGGTGCTGAATAATATCTTCGGCGGGTTCTTTGGGTCAAGACTGATGAGTAATATCCGTGAAGACAAAGGCTATACCTACGGCATCCACAGTTATATGCAGAACCATATCCACAGCAGCGCCTGGCTCATCAGTACCGAAGCAGGCCGCGATGTATGTGCAGCCACTATCGATGAAGTGTATAAAGAAATGGCGATCCTGCGGAATGAACCGGTGGATGCTGAGGAACTGGACCTGGTTCGCAACTATATGATGGGTTCCCTACTGGGCGACCTGGATGGCCCCTTCCAGGTCATTGCACGCTGGAAGAACTATATCCTGAACGGACTTACCGATGAATATTTTTACAACAGTATCCGCGTGGTACAGACCATTACCGCCGAAGAGATCCAGGCCCTTGCCCAACGCTACCTGGAACCCGAATCGTTTTATGAAGTGGTCGTCGTGTGACGAATATTGAATAATGAACAAGGAATGTTGAATGATGATCGAAATGAGTCTCTCTTCATCATTCAACATTTAAATGCTAATTTGATCTTTCAATCAAGCAATATGGGAAAGTTTTTTGCCAAAACCGTCGCAACAGCTGTTGCTGTCCTTTTTGCAGCGTATATTTTGAAAGGTGTTCATGTAGATAGTACCGTAACTGCTTTACTGGTAGCTGTTGTACTGGGCCTGCTCAATAGTTTTGTAAAGCCGATCCTGGTTATCCTCACCATTCCATTCACCATTATTACGCTGGGTTTATTCCTGCTCTTCATCAATATCCTGATCGTGAAATGGGCAGCCAGCCTGGTGCCGGGTTTTACGGTGGATGGCTGGGTGGCCGCATTGGTATTCAGCCTGGTGGTCAGCATCGTTTCCTCCCTGATCGAAGCGCTGATCGGTACCAACAGGGATGATCGTTCTGCTTCATAATTCGGTCAGTAACTGTTTTACTTTTTCACTGATCAGGTCGCGTACCTGGTTGAATTCAGCAGGCTCCATGTGTTTCGGGTCGGGGATCTGCCAGTCAATGAATTTTTTGGCGGGTATCCAGGGACAGGCATCGCCGCAGCCCATGGTCACCACGGCATCGAAGGGAGCGTATTGTTCTACCTCCTGTAATGATTTGCTGTCGTGCGTGCCCAGGTCGTAGCCCAGCTCCTTCATGGCTGCGATGGCTTTGGGATTTACGATACCACTGGGTTTACTGCCGGCGCTGTAAGCCTCTATAGCTGCACCGCCGTGGATGCTGGCAAAAGCCTGGCTCATCTGGCTGCGGTTACTGTTTTCAACACAAACGAATAGGAGTTTTTTCAGAACGGACATACTATTTCCAGTTTAGGTGTGGTTAAACAAACGGCAGATTGCTAACAGCAACCCGAACCCGGTGTGCAACAGTTTTCTTTATTATCTAAAGGTTTTTCGGCATAAACCGTGATACTGTAAATACCTATATCGCTGTTCCGGAATGTGGCGATCTCTTCCTTGCTGATATACTTGATCAGGATATCATCCGGAATATTGATCAGTTTCTCTTTCTGCAAAGTGATGTTTGTAAAACCGGTTGTTTGGATCAGTTCCAGATATACCTGTTTCTGAATGGCACCTGATACGCAACCGGCATACATTTCTGCAGCCTGTTTCAGCTGCGCGGGTAATTCCCCTTCCAGCACAATATCGGAGATGCTGAAATGGCCTCCGGGTTTCAATACGCGGAATACTTCCTGTAATACATGGAACTTGTTGGGAACCAGGTTGAGTACACAGTTGCTGACCACCACATCTGCAACATTGGCTGATACCGGCATGTGTTCGATATCGCCAAAGCGGAACTCTACGTTGTGGTAGCCCAGTTTTTCAGCGTTTGTTCTCGCTTTTTCGATCATCTTCTCCGTAAAGTCGATACCGATCACTTTACCGGTTTCGCCGGTGGCTGCGCGTGCCACAAAACAATCGTTGCCGGCGCCGCTGCCCAGGTCTATCACCACATCGCCTTTTTTGATCTTCGCAAATTCGGTGGGTAAACCGCAGCCCAGGCCAAGGTCCGCATCGGCGGTATAACCTTTCAGCTGGCTGTAGTCATCAGACATGATATTATATACTTCATCGCTGCAACAGCTGGAACCACAACAGGATGAGAGATTCTGTGTGCGGGATTGTTCAGCGATCTCGCTGTACTTTTCTTTTACGAGTGCTTTTAATTCCTGTTCAGTTTGCATATATGTTATATTTAAGATTTTATAAAATGCCTTTGGAGGGAAGCGACGACAGTAGCATGAGCGTGTCAGCAACAGTTACCGGCGATCTCTGTTTGTAGTGTCTGAAAAAGTGAGTTGAATTCCTGGTTTAATTTTTCAAATGCTTCGCGGTTGATGCAGTAACAGCTTTTGGGACCTTCGATGGTTCCTTTGATCAGTCCTGCATTCTTTAATTCCTTTAAATGTTGCGATACGGTGGATTGCGCCAGGGGCAACACTTCTACGATCTGTCCACAGATACAGGCGTTCTGTGCTGCCAGTATCTTTAATATGGCTATCCGTGCCGGGTGCGATAATACTTTCGCAAAACTGGCCAGATCCTGCTCTTCCTGGGTAAATACCTCTGTTTTTGCTGATGCCATTGGTTTATCGTTTTTGTACGATAATACAAAGTAAAAGAGATTTCTTTATTAATCGTACAAATACGATATATATTTTTCTGATCTCTCCAGGTTGTACGCTAAAAACCGTTTGTCAAGAAATATAGCCGTTTAACATTTAAGAGAATACTCAAATAATCATAAATAATTGATTATCAATTATTTATAGTAAACCAGTTATTGTCCGCTACCTATTACCTTAAAAAAACTGGTACTATGTGTTGCATAGTACCAAATAAATGCACATCTTTGTGTTGTCAAAGGGAATGAACCAGTAACATGAGAGCCGGATCTTCCCAACAATGAAAAAACAGAAAACATTTAAAATAAAGAGATCATGAAAACGCAAAACAATTTCTTCTTTCAGGCACTGGGCGAAAACCAGTTGAATAACTTAGTGAAAGAAGTGAAAGAGACAGTAGCCACAAATGTTGCCCAGGTAAACCAGAAACCCGCTTTTGGCGTGGTGGATCTCTGGAACATGGAACGCAGTCGCAGGACAAGGATTGTCAGAAGACATTTGGCATATTAACAGCAACGGCATCATTCAATCACAATGCCTGCCAATTTAATCAGTAAGGCGGCAGGACAAAAACTCCGGTTATGGACATTCAGAACACACAAAGTCAGATGCGAAAGGGTGTATTGGAGTTTTGTATTTTATCCATCATACGCCAGGGGGAAGTGTATCCTTCGGACCTGGTTGAGCGGATGAAAGCAGCTAACCTCCACATCCTGGAGGGAACTCTCTATCCTTTGCTTACGCGATTAAAGAATGCAGGACTGCTTACCTACCGCTGGGTAGAAAGCAATAGCGGACCACCCCGTAAATATTTCGTGATGACCGATAAAGGCCTCGAATTCTATGGAGAACTGGAAAGAACCTGGCAGGAATTGGCGGATGCTGTTCATGCCCTGACTCAACCTGCAGAAAACAAACCATCCGAAGAAATCCAATCCCAACCTTAACCAACCATAAAATTGAACTGACATGAAAAAGGTAATCAATATAAACTTTCAGGGCAGGGTGATCCCCATTGAGGAGGCTGCCTACGACATGCTGAAGCAGTATGTGGAAAGTTTGCGCAGGTTCTTTGCAGATGAGGAGGGACGTGATGAGATCATCAACGATATTGAGGGCCGTATTGCCGAACTGTTTGGCGAAAGCCTGAAAAAAGGGAGCACCTGCATTACAGAAGCAGATGTGAACCAGATCATCGAAAGCATGGGCCGCCCCGAAGATTTTGAAGGCGAAGAAGGCAAAGTAAAATCCCAACTGGGTGGAGAAGAAAGCAGGAGCCAGCAGCATTCTGCTGATAGCGAATCGCCCCGTGGCCGTTTATATCGCGACGAGAACGATAAGATACTGGGTGGTGTCTGCGGTGGACTGGCTACTTATTTACGGGTAGACCCTACCATTGTTCGCCTGGTATTTGCCCTGATCAGTTTTGGCGCCGGAACCGGTATCCTTTTATATATCTTATTGTGGATCATCCTGCCATCAAAGGCATTGGTGCACACCACATCTACCAAACGCCTGTACCGTAACCCGGAAGAGAAAGTAGTGGCGGGTGTGGCCAGCGGTATCGCTTCTTATTTCGATATCGCGGTGTGGATACCCCGTCTGATCTTTGCCCTGCCGCTGGTACTGGGTATCATCAATTCTATTTTCAGGGGTATATTCTGGTTTGATGTGGATCCCTTCCCCAGCATTATTTTCGGATCATTCGGCGGTACCCTGTTCATCGTATATGCTGTATTGTGGGCCGTGATCCCCGAAGCCAAAAGCGCTTCCGAGAAACTGGAGATGCGTGGCGAAAAAGTAGATCTGAATACGATCAAGAACACGATCCAGGAAGACCTGGAGGGGTTTAAATCACGCGCCGAGAAATGGGGTGGTGAATTTAAAAGCAAAGCCAGGGATTTTAGCCAGGAAGTGGGCAGCACCATCGGACAGACAGGTCAGCAGTTTGGGACGGAAGCGGGTTCTGCCATTAAAAGGGGCGGAAGCCGCCTGGGCCGTGCCATCGGTATCCTGTTCAAAGCCTTTTTCCTCTTTATCGCCGGTATCATTGCTTTTGCTTTACTGGTGGCTTTACTGGCCATTATGGTAGCAGGAGTAGGTGTTTTTCCCTTAAAGAATTTCTTCCTGGAAGGTTTTTGGCAGAATTTCCTGGCCTGGTCTACACTCCTGTTATTCCTGGGTGTGCCGGTGGTAGCCTTTATTACCTGGATCATCCGCCGGATCATGGGTGTAAGATCAGGTAACAAATACCTTGGATTCACTTTCGGTGGGCTCTGGTTCATAGGCCTGGTATGTGGTGGTTTACTGGCAGCTTCCATTGCACGCAATTTTGACGCAAGGGCACGGGATAAACAGGATTATACCATTGCACAGCCCAGCACAGGAAAACTGATAGTGAACGTACCGGAAAGTAAGGTGAAGGTATATGGTCGCTGGTTCAGGATGGATGGTATCCTGAGTATGAGTGATGACAGCCTGTTCCTGAATAACGTACGCTTACGCATCGTTAAAAGCAATGATTCCCTGTTCCATATTGGTTCCTATAAATACAGCAATGGTCCGGATGAAGGTTCAGCCCTGCGTAATGTAAAAGAGATCAGCTACGGGATCAACCAGCAAGATAGCCTGATCTACCTGGACCGCGGATTTTCCTTACAGCGCGGCACCCGTTTCCGTAACCAGAGTGTGACCGTGAACCTGCAGGTTCCTGTTGGTAAACGCATCGTGATCAAAGAATCCGTATCGCGCAGGCTGCACTCATTCCGTATCAATTCAGGTCGTAACGACTGGGACTTTGATGAGGACTGGAACAACGACTACTGGTGGAGTTCCGATGTGGAATATGTGATGACACCCGGTGGACTGGAGCGGGTAGATAAGAAAGAGAATAATAACGATGAGAACAGCGATGCAGATGCAGTAGAGAATTATAAAAAAAGCAAGGAAGAACTGAAAAAGGAATATGAGAAAAAGCAGAAAGAAGCAGAGGAGCTGAAAAAGGAGCTGGATAAACCGGTAGATACTACCCGTTATCGTTACCAGAAAACCGCGGCTACGATTACAGCGCCCAATGCACCGAAAGTACCCGATGCCCCGAAAGCACCGGAAAACGGTGAACAACAGCCCACAGTTGCTGAGCTGTCAAGACTGGCAATCATGCAGATGACCTTATAAACTCGGTTGAAGTTGGGATCCAAGAACCCTGTCTTGATCACAGGATGGGGTTCTTCCCTTACTTCGGACGATCGTTTCATTTCTCACGATATCCATTCCTATGCCTACCTCGCTCAACCGGGTCTTACTGGTCTGTTTCCTTCTTTTTTCGCTGGTAGCCAGGGGTGCTGCACAGTCGCATGAACGGGATGCCCATGCAGGCCCTCTTTACCGGGAACTGTTTACGATGGACAGCCTGCTTTTCAGGGCGTTCAATACGCGTGACCTGGAAGGCATGAAAAAATACTTCTCGACCAGCCTGGAAGTATACCAGGATAATGCCGGGTTCAGAACTTATGAGGAAACAATGGCTTCGTTCAAAGAGCTGTTTGCCAAAGAGTACATTCTGACCCGGGAACTGGTAAAAGGCAGCATGGAAGTATACCCCATCAAAGCGTTCGGGGCCATTCAGACCGGCTCGCATACGTTTAGTCATAGGGAAGAGGGTAAAATGGTGCGGGGAACCTTCAAGTTCCTGCATGTGTGGAAAAAGACCAGTGAGGGCTGGAAGATCAAACGCCTCATCACCTATGATCATTGACGGATTTGACAGATGCATAAAGCAGTGACCCCGTTGCTGCTTTTTATTTTTTCGGCAGGGGTGCTTCACCTATTTTTGCGGCGTTTACCAATCCAGAAACACCATGAAGTTGACCCCGTTTACCCAGAAACATATTGCCTTCGGCGCCAAAATGGCGGAATTTGCAGGGTACAATATGCCCATCAGTTATAGCGGCATTAACGATGAACACGCGGCCGTTCGCAATAATGCCGGAGTATTCGATGTGAGCCATATGGGTGAGTTTATCCTGAAGGGCGAACATGCATTGGACCTGATCCAGCGGGTTACTTCCAACGATGTATCCAAGATCACTGACGGACAGGCGCAATACGGCTGTTTACCCAATGAGCAAGGCGGCATTGTGGACGACCTGATCGTATACTGCATCGAATACAATAAAGTGTATATGATCGTTGTGAACGCTTCCAATATTGAGAAAGACTGGAACTGGATCAGCAAATACAATACCAGGGGTGTGGAAATGCACAATATCAGCGATAAAACCTGTCTGCTGGCCATCCAGGGGCCCAATGCCACCAAGATCCTGCAACCGCTGGTGGATACCGATATCATGAACCTGAAGTACTACACGTTCACCAAAGGGAAATTTGCAGGAGTGGATAATGTGCTGGTCAGCGCAACCGGGTATACCGGCGCAGGTGGGATAGAGATCTATTTTGAAGACAAAGACGGCGCTGCCGATAAGATCTGGGATGCCATTTTTGAGATTGGCACCCCGCAGGGACTGAAGCCGATCGGACTGGGCGCTCGTGATACACTGCGACTGGAAATGGGTTACTGTTTGTACGGTAATGATATTGACGATACCACATCGCCGCTGGAAGCAGGCCTGGGATGGATCACCAAGTTCACCAAAGATTTTACAGCCAAAGAGATCCTGCAACAGCAGAAAGCCGCCGGTGTTACCCGTAAACTGGTGGGTTTTGAAATGATCGACCGCGGTATTCCCCGCCACGATTACCTGATCAAAGATGCCGCCGGAAATACCATTGGTAAAGTCACCAGCGGTACCCAGGCGCCTTCGCTGAACAAGGGCATCGGTATGGGTTATGTATCTGTATCACATGCTGCGCTGGACAGCGAGATCTTCATCGATATCCGCAATACACCGGTGCGGGCGAAAGTGGTGAAAACACCTTTTGCATAGGCATTGATGGAATGATATTTCAGCCGCTGATCAGCCTGGTCAGCGGCTTTTTTATGGTTTGTTATTAACAAAACCAACGCTTTGTTGATAATAAATGTTTTTCTTCCGGAGTAGTGCTGGATAGCTTTGTACCATGATAAAACAACTGTTACCGGTTTTGTTAGCCTTTGTATTACTGGCAACTTCCTGTCATCGGAAACATGCACCGGCCTCTTCGCGTGAGGTAAGCGGAACAGAAACCGGGATGGCTTCTTTTTATTCGGAAAAATACAATGGACGTAAAACGGCCAATGGAGAGATCTACCATTCTTCTAAACTCACTGCGGCACATAAAACTCTTCCTTTCGGAACCAAAGTAAAAGTCACCAATCTTTCCAATGGAAGATCTGTCAAAGTGCGTATCAACGATCGGGGACCTTTTATTCCGGGCCGCATTATCGATCTTACCCGTGCCGCTGCCCGCAAAATAGATATGGAGAATGCGGGAGTGGTGAAAGTGAAGATCAGGTATTGAACAGATGAATCGATGAACAAGGAACAGATGAGCAAGGAACAGATGGATTTTGAATGATGATGTGTGTGTGTTGATTGTTGTATCGAAAGTTGGTTCGAAAATATATCAACATTCATCTGTTCCTTGCTCTTCTGTTCAATATTCTCTCACGATCGCTACCTGATCTTTGTCCAGCAACCGGTATCCATAATCGTAGCAGAAATATACCGGGTTACCTTTCCGGTTGGTTTGCTGGTGGGTAAAATAGCGGAAACTGAATCCTTTGTTTTGCAGTGATTCGCGGGAATACCTGGTGATGAGCCTCCCGTTTTGCAGCAGGTTTTCCAGGATACGCCGGTTCTTGCGCAGGCAGTGGTTGATGTTGCGCATACAACTGTTACCATCACTGTTCAGGGTATTGTGGTGCGTATTACGGCAATAGTCGTTACAAAATTTTTTGTCGGTACGGCCATGCAGCTGTGTATGGCAGTTGAGACAATGTTTGGCAGTGGTCAGCATGAGGCAGATTTTGTATCGGGTTACAACCTGTTTGCCAAAATAGGGGGTGTATCCAAAAAAAGAAAGCGTATTTATACGCTTTCTGTCTGTTTTTTTAGCTGTCCAATCTTATGACTGATACTGACTGATCACCTGTTGTAACTGATTGGCCGCCACAACGCCGGACTGTCGCCATACGGGTTGACCATCTTTGAAAAGGATAAGCGTAGGAACCCCCTGTATCTGGAACTGATTGGCCAGGGCAGGGTTCTTGTCCACGTCCATTTTCAGGATCGTGGCATCATCGCCTACTTTGGTCTTCAGGTCTTTCAGGATGGGCGCCATCATTTTACAGGGGCCGCACCATTCAGCGAAGAAGTCTACCAATACCAGTTTCTCCTGGTTCAGAATATCTGTAAATGCTGCCATATCAGGATTTTTTGGGAGTTGTTTTAGGATCCACGTAACACTGGCCGCCATAGCAGTTGCCCGATGCACAGCCGAAAGCAAATATACCCATGGCGGTAAAATACAGGCCTGGCAATAGCCAGATCCATTCTCTGTCCATAATGCCCTGAACCACTACAATAACGCCCAGGACCAGGTACAGGACCCTTCTTACAGACCAGCCGGTAAGGATTCTTTTTTTCATGTTAACTGATTTTGTTTTGTAAACCAGCCCATCCACCACCATTGTATACTTCTGTATAGCCATTTGATAACAGGATCTGTTTGGCCGATCCGCTACGCATGCCGGAAGCGCAACAGGTGATCACAGGTTGGTTCTTTTTGATCTTCGACATTTGCTGATGCAGTGTGTCCAGCGGGATGTTCACAGATCCTTTGATATGCCCACTGCGGAATTCTATCGTGGTTCTTACATCAATGATCTGTGCCCCGTTCTTTACCAGTTCTGCGTAATCTGTTGCCGGGCCCATGCCCAGCATACTTTTTAAAGCCTCTAACATGTATGTGTTGGTTTTAGTTAAGTTCTGCTACGGTTTCTTTTTTATTCGAGAAAATGGATATGCCGTTATAATTCACCTCCCAGGTAACCGGCATGATCTGTTTCAGCATATGGCTTACACCACAGTATTTTTCCTGTGAGTCCATCACTGCCTGAAGTGCCGCATTGCGGTTTTCTTCCGGTCCTTTGAAATCATAGATCACGTGGATGGCTACATATACAATGGGAGCCTGTTTACTGATCTCGCCCGATACTTTGATATCAAAATCAGTTACTTCCTTACCGGATTTGCGGAGAATAGCCGCCACATCCATACCTGTGCAACCGGAGAGTGCTGTCAGAACAAATGGTTTGGGTATGGGACCCTGGTCTTCACCACCCACTCTTTCGGGACCATCCATAACAATAGTATGCCCGTTTACCAGTGCATTAAACTGCATTTTTCCCATCCATTGGGTTTCAATTTCGTGTGTCATTTTCAAACTTTTTGGTAGGTGTATAGAATCTGTTTGCTTTCAGGCGTAACGTATGGTACAAAGGGCAGAATCCCAGGATGCTGGTTATGATACATGCCAGTCCCAGCAACACTGCGCTAATGGCCAGGGTTTCACTCAAATAAGTGGTCAGGTACAGTATGGTAAAAACAAGGGTTGCCAGGAACAAACGGATCACCCTGTCTGTAGTACCCATATTCACTTTCATATCTGATTTGTATTCTTCGATACAAAAGTACCAAGGGTATGCAGGGTTATCTGTTACTTATGTTACATATCCCCCAGCATTCTTACCTGGTTGCGGTACAAAAGCAGTTTTTTCTGGTTCTCCAGTTTTTTTAGTAGCCTGGAAACCACCACGCGGGAAGTGGCCAGATCGGTAGCGATCTGTTCGTGTGACAGGTTCAGTAAGGGTGAGCCGCTGATCTTTACTTTTTCTTTCAGGTAACGGACCAGCCTTTCATCTAACTGCTGAAAGGCGATCTGGTCAACTGTTTTCAGCAGTTCCTGGAACCGGTAATGGATGGTGCGCATCACAAAACTCTTCCAGGTGGGATATTTTACCAGCCATTGGTCCATAACGGTAATGGGCAGGAACAGGATCTCGGAGTCTTCTTCGGCCACAGCCTCGATCTCACTCGGAAATTGTTGCATACAGCAGGTGAAGGTCATAGCACAGCTTTCGGCCGGGTTTACATAATACAGCAGCAGCTCTTTCCCATCTTCATCTACCCTTGATATTTTCAGGGAGCCGGATAACAATATGGGCATTTGCCTTACGGTTTGTCCAATGGAAACCAGTTTGGTTCCGGCAGGAATAAAACGATGTTCCGCCCTGGTTTCCAGTTCTTCCAGTAATTCGGGTTCAAAAACGGTATCGAGTAAAGGGTATAGACTCATGATGCTTCAAAGATACGCTTAGTCGCAAACATGCAGGACTCTCACATCCCTTCCTTACCAGATAACCGTAACGGAGCCGGAAAAGGGAAGATTTCTGAAATTAGGACGTACAATATTGTAGTAAGTGGCTACCGGCAACGGTTTTCCTTTATAGCTAACGTCCCAGGGCTTGAGAAAGCCTGCCGAAATGCCTGGTGTGGGGTAAATACGGATTTGCAAGGAGGAACAGGTAGCTGTACATTGTTTATTAAAGGTGGTCAGTGTATGTAAATCCGATAGCTGAACCGTAACGTCTTTGGTCGTCAAGTCTTAGTCGAATCCAATACACATAACGGAATAGCTTTCTGAGAAGATTTCGGAACAGGTAAATGTGATGATGATACTGAATGTTGTTTTGTTGTTATCCGTAAAGGTAGATAAGTGGTTGTTTTTCAAGATAATCGTAGCGTGCTTCCAACTGTCAGCCATTTACAAATATTTATTTACGAAAGTAAACGACTAAACACCGCCTTTCGGATGTTGTGATTTTCATATTTGCACTGTTACGGGCAGCACTGATACTGCCATTTTATTACGCTGAAAAAACAAATGTGTATGAATGCGATTAAAAACAAAGTACAGCTGATCGGGTTTCTGGGACAGGTGCCTGACGTAAAAACGATCGGTGACGGTAAAAAAGTGGCCCACCTGAGTGTGGCAACTAACGAGACTTACAAAAACGCAAAAGGGGAGAGGATCACAGAAACACAATGGCATACCGTGATCGCCTGGGGTAAGTTGGCAGAGATCGCCGAAAAATACCTGGTCAAGGGAACGGAAGTGGCCATCGAAGGGAAACTCGTAAATCGTAACTATACGGATAAACAGGGGGTGAAAAAATATGTGACGGAAGTACAGGCCAATGAGTTACTGATCCTCTCAAAAAAAACATAGGAAATATGGAATCCCGGATATTGATCGGGTACAGGGATAACGAAGTGATTATGCCAGTGTAACGCACTGCCCCACCTTCAACATTCCCTGTTCCTTGTTCACTGTTCGATATTCTAAAAGGTTATCTTTGCCTTTTTATGAGTACAAAACCTAGCCTGCATACGGTTCTTTCACCACGTTTACTGGACCTGTATGATATCAGCGACAGCATCGTGGTGGTGATTGATGTTTTTCGTGCTACTTCCACCATTGCCACGGCACTGTACAACGGAGCCGAAAAAGTGATACCGGTAGATTCGGTTGACCAGTGTATCGAGATCGGTAAGAGAACCGGGGGTATCACTGCAGGAGAAAGGGATGGTAAAGTGATCCCGGGTTTGTCATACGGAAATTCGCCCGCTGAATACCCGCGTTCTTTCATTGAAGGCAAAACACTGGTGCTGACCACCACCAATGGTACCAAACTGCTGCATATGGCCTTAAACCAAAATGCGGCAGAAGTGGTGACGGGCTCTTTCCCCAATATTTCGGCGGTATGCCGGTTCCTGGTATCACAGCAAAAGAATGTTTACCTGGGTTGTTCTGCCTGGAAAGACCGCTGTAACCTGGAAGACGCTTTGTTTGCCGGAGCCGTGATCCACGAGATCAAAGATCATTTCTCCATTCACTGCGACAGCAGCCTAATGGCCGCCGATATGTATGAAATGCATCGCGACAATATGAACAGTTTTATCCGCCGTACCACCCATTGGCACAGGCTGGCTTCTTACGGCCTCGAAAGAGACCTGGAATACTGCGTCAGCAGGGACGTGGCCAATGTTTTACCTATCTACAGGAATGGAGATATGGTGGTTGAGCAGTCTTAAACCATTGATTTTGTGCAGACAGTCACGGCCAAAGCTTTCGTTAACAAAAGATTATCAATTAGCCCTTTATTTGTTAACAAACCCATTATAGGGATAGATTTCTTTCATTTCTCTTCGCAAAGCCAGTTCCTTTCCTTTACTTTTGCAAATTGCCCTTTTCAAAACCTGGTCCGGTGACTGTTGTTTGAAAAATCTGTTTTTCTGCAACCATACCAATGCCAGAAAGCAAATCAGTCGCAGAACATGGCTTTACCTTACCTGATCAAACATATCTATAACAGTGGCACAGAAGAAGTGATCCGCCGTGGTAAAAAGATCCATGCCCTGGGTAACGTAGAGCTGGTAGAGTATGACGACCTGATGGCTTCTGTGATCTTTCGTGTGAAGGATGATGGGTATGCCACTTTTTATAAAGTGCATATCACCCAGTTCAAAGATCCCAAAACCCTGTCGCTCCGGTGCAGCTGTCCCTATAATCTTTCCGAAATATGCCGGCATAAGGCCGGAGCCTTGTTTCACCTGCAGGACCTGCTGGATAAGAACCTGCTGGGCGATAAGGAAACCGTATACGACCAGCGGCACACGGTGGTTAAAATGAAACAACTGGAGCTGAAACTGATCCGCATGTTATCGGCCCAGGAAAATTTCGAAGCAGCCGAAAATTACCTGCGCAGCAGCCGGAGTAATATCCTGGAAGCCAAAGATGAGCGGGTGCTGGCCGAACTGGAGTATGAAGGAGAGCAGTTCAAAGTGCTGATCCAGAAGAACGAAGAAAGAAATTTTGATACCAGCTGTACCTGCCAGAGTGATACGGATCACCCGCTTTGCCTGCATAAAGGCATTGTATTGCTGCAGTTGTTGCATAATTACGGACCTAATTATTTTGACAGCATCCGTAACTGGGATAAAGAAAAAAATAAACTCCTGGCCCTGTATGGCTATTCACTGAGTGATGACCTGAAAGGCAAATTTGAATTCACCTATACAGATGGCAAGCCCTTTTTGCGGGTGCTGGATAACTCGATCAAAAGGGTATCGAATAATACCGCAGGTGAACAAAGACCCCGGCCGGCGGAACCTGAACCGGCTCCTGCCATTACAGCTGCAACTGTTGTTGAGGAAGAGACCGGTAAGATATCCCTGAAATTGGGAGTGGTGATCACAGGTAACGAACAGCAGTACCCTTATGTACAACTGGAAGCCGTACAGGGTGAAGCCGACGAAGAACTTTCCCGCTATATCAGTAAAACAGTGAAACTGGATCTTGCCAAGTTCATTAATACGGAGGTGTTCAGTGAAGACGATAAGATGCTGTTGCAACAATTACGCAAACTGATGCCGGCAGAAGTGAGCCGTTACCTGAACCGAAATTCTCCTTTCAGCGGTATCTGGGAAAATATCATCCAGCAGCATGATGATGAATTACCGGAAGAAACGCGGCACCTCATCAACGAATTCCTGCACCCTAAGTTCAAAAAGATATTTACCGAACTTGCGGATAGCCGGTTCGTATTTTACCTCCCCTCCCGGAAAACTTTCACTACAGCCAACCTGAAACGGGCAGAACTGATGCAGCAATTCATCAGCCCGGAGTTTGAAGTAAATTATTCCGCTGGCCAATACGAAGTGGATTGCCGCGTTAAACTGCCACTGGCCGACCTGAATATTTCGGATAATGAAAGTGAGTCGGCCTTACTGTTCCAGTATCACGACCAGTTTTTTACCTGGCAGCGTGCAGAAGATATTAACCTGGTTGAGAAATTCCTGCCGGGCGGAAAGATCGGTATTGCAGCGGAGGATTGGGCAGTGCAGCTGCAACAGTTCATACTTCCGTTATCAAAGGAATATAATGTGCATTTCACCAATGTGCAGAAAGAAGAAGTGAAAGATTGCAAACCTGAAGTGAAAGTGTTGCTGAAAGAAAAAGGTGACTATCTTTTGTTTCAACCTGTGTTTAATTACAGAGGGTATGATGTGCGTCCTGTTGATAAGGAAAAGATCATTTTGCCTGTGGCCGATAAATTACTGGTGATACAGCGAAACCTGGAAGCGGAAAAAGAATTTGTACAGAAGATAGAATCTCTCCACTCCGCTTTTATCCGCCCGGTAGAGGGTAATGTGCTTGCTTTAAAAGGTACGGATGTATTGCGCAACAACTGGTTTTTCCTGTTTGTGGATGCGGTGAAAGAAATGAATATTCCCGTATTTGGTTTTGAAGCGCTGAAAAATTTCCGCTTCAATACGGCTAAACCTTCTACCAAGATCTTTATCAGCAGTAATACCGATTGGTTCGATGCCAAAGTGGAGATCCTGTTCGGTGAACAGAAAGTAACGGTGGACGAGGTAAAAAAAGCCCTTACCAACAAGCAGCAGTTTGTTCAACTGCAGGATGGTACGCTGGGTATCTTACCGGAAGAGTGGATCAAAAAATATTCGCTGCTGTTCCGTGTGGGCGATGGGAAGTCGGGCAACATGAAGTTGAGCAAGTATCACTTCAGTGTGATCGAAGAATTATATCTGCAACGCGATGAGGAAGAACTGTTCTTTCAGCTGGAAGAAAAATATGAACGCCTGAAGGACAATCATTCCATCAAACCCATACCAGCGCCGGCACACCTGAAATCGGTATTGCGTCCTTATCAGGAGAGCGGTTTCCAATGGTTGAATTACCTGCGCGAAGTACAGTGGGGCGGTATCCTGGCCGATGATATGGGATTGGGTAAAACCATACAGGCGCTGAGTTTTATCCATCACCTGAAAGAAGAGAACGGGAGCCTGAAAGCATTGGTAGTTTGCCCTACCACACTCATGTTCAACTGGCAGAACGAGATCCGGAAATTCACGCCGAACCTCACGTTCTCCATACACCATGGGGGAGGCCGCTCCAAAGAAAACCTGGCCGACCCCGAGATCGATGTGATCATTACCACTTATGGCACCCTCAGGAGCGATATCAAACAATTTGTAGAGGTAGCTTTTGATTATGTGATCCTCGATGAAAGCCAGGCCATCAAAAATCCGAGTAGTAAAGTAACCAAAGCGGCAGGGTTGCTGAAAGCCAGAAACCGTTTGTGCCTGAGTGGTACACCCCTGCAGAATAACACATTCGATATTTTTGCGCAGATGAATTTTCTGAATCCCGGCATGCTGGGAAGCATTGAATTCTTTAAGCAGGAATTCTCGGTGCCGATAGATAAGTTTGGCGAGAAAGAACAGAAAGACCATCTGCGTAAATTATTATATCCCTTTATTTTACGCCGTACCAAGGAACAGGTGGCCAAAGACCTTCCCGAAAAACAGGAAATGGTCTTGTTCTGCGAGATGGGCGATGAACAGCGTAAGATCTACGATGCCTACCGGAATGATTACCGCGACAAGATACTGGGTGTGGTGGAGGACCAGGGTATCCAGAAATCACAGCTCACCATTTTGCAGGGACTGATGAAGTTGCGCCAGATCTGCGATAGTCCGGCCATTGTAAAAGAAGAGGAACGTTTTCCGAATGTATCGGTAAAACTGGAAGAGATCGGTCGTGAGATCACTGAAAATATCAGTAATCACAAGGCGTTGGTGTTCTCGCAGTTTCTGGGTATGCTGGCACTGATCAAAGAGAAAATGAAAGAACTGGGGGTGGACTATGAATATTTCGATGGAAGCAGTACTGTGGCCGAAAGGGAAAGGTCGATCCATCGGTTCCAGAATGATGAGAATTGCCGGGTGTTCCTGATCTCGCTGAAAGCCGGGGGTGTAGGTTTGAATTTAACGGCGGCAGATTATGTGTACATTGTAGATCCCTGGTGGAACCCTGCTGTGGAGCAACAGGCCATCGACCGTACACACCGTATTGGCCAGACCAAGAATATTTTTGCTTACCGGATGATCTGTACTGATACGGTAGAAGACAAGATACTAAAGCTGCAGGAGCGTAAACGGAACCTTGCCAAAGACCTGATCACCGATGACGAGGGGTTTGTGAAGACACTGACAAAAGAGGATGTGGAATACCTGTTCAGTTAAATCGGTTGCCTCTGGGTACAATAATGAATAACTGGTATAGCCAATAAAACAAAACAACCTGGTACCAGGCTGTTTTGTTTTATTGGCTTCCTGAATACAGAGAGATGGTATGGCAAGTGCTATTTTTTCATTTCTGCTGCAGCGATCATTTTTTCAGGATCTTTCTGGAAAGCCTCTTTACATTCCTTGGAGCAGAAGCCCAATACCTTTTCTTTATAATGTGCGGTATCATGAATACCGGCGCTTACCGGCATACCGCAGCTGGGGTCTTTCTGGTTATCAACCACCAGGTGCTCAAATGCATTGCTGGCGCTATCGGCTACCTGCATGGCGGCTACGCTGTCGGTAGCAGGTTTTTCTTCTGTTTTAGCGGGTTCAGACTGGCAGGCTACAGCCAACAGGCATACGGCTACCAGCATCATGAAAGAAGCATACAGGGCATTTGTTTTTTTCATATGATCATGTTTTAGTAATGACTCTTTTCTGATTTGGGATTTGTCATATTCCTGTTATTGCCTCCCAGCTTTCCGCATCTAAGAATATGAAATCCCATACGATTATTTTACCTGTGTATTTGCGATCCAGGTTCCTGCAGGCTGTCCTGCAAACGGTCCTTTATGGCAAACTCACGCTGCGGCAAATTTAGTGATCGTTTCCGTTTTTTGTATGCATTTTTCCGGATACCGGATATCCGATACCTGGGTATTTTTCGGTGAAAACAGTTTTATTCGGGCTGAACCGGGGCTGGGGATTACCCTACCTATCCCATAAAAGTTTTCACCGATTTTGTATCACTGATGCCGAACTATCACTGTAGTTTTCCGTTAGTCTTGATCGTTCAGAATAGCTGATTATGGAAAACGATATTCGTTTTCTGTATGATATCCGAAAATTTATGCGCAAAATTATTTTTTTTATAGCCCTTGTTTTTTTGTCCGTTACTGTATCGGCTCAGAACTCCGGTTCGGTAAAGGGCATGTTGATTGACTCGCTCAATAAACAATCATTGAAAGATGCTTCTGTAACCATACTGGATGCCCGTGATTCTACCCTGGAAGTGTTTACCCTTGCTAAAGAGGATGGCAGTTTTTCGTTGCTGAACATTCCTTTTGGAGAAATGATCCTGCAGGTGAAATTCCAGGGATATGAGCCTTATTCCAAAAAGCTCATTTTCTCTGCTTCCAATGCCTCGGTTAACCTGGGTAATATTTACCTGAGAACGGCGGCCAACGACCTGGGCAATGTAACCGTTACAGAATCGGTGGTGCGCATGAAAAAAGATACGCTGGAAGTGAGCGCCTCCGCTTTTAAAACCAAACCCAATGCCGTTGCGGAGGATCTGCTGAAAAAGATCCCGGGTATGGAAGTTGCCAAAGATGGTTCTATCAAGTCGCAGGGCGAAACCGTGCAACGTGTGCTGGTGGATGGTAAACGTTTTTTTGGCGATGATCCTAGAATGGCTACCAGGAACCTGCCGCCCGATGTGATCGATAAGATCCAGGTGTTTGATGACCAGAGCGACCAGGCAAAGTTCAGTGGGTTTGATGACGGGAACCGTATCAAGACCATCAATATCACCACCAAAAAAGACAAGAAAAAAGGGTTATTCGGGAAAGCGGTGGCGGGTATCGGTACGGATGGCAGGTATGATGAAAGCTTTAATTTCACCCGTATCAATGGCGACAGGCAGCTGACTTTCCTGGGCCAGGCCAATAATATCAATAAACAGAATTTCAGCCAGAACAATATTGGCGGTGGCCGCGGTGGTGGCGGATTTGGTGGAGGAGGATTCGGCGGCGGTGGCGGTAATTCCAGCAATGGCATCAACGCTGTATTGGCTGGCGGATTGAATTACCGTGATGTCTGGAGTCCGAAAGTAGATGCTTACGGAAGTTATTTTTACAACACATCAAAAGTGAAGACCGGCCAGAACAGCCTGGTGGAAAATATCCTGAACGCAGATTCATCTACCTATAATGCATCTACCTCTGCTGCAGAAACAAAATCAGAGAACCACAGTTTTACCTTTAACATTGAAGACCGGATCGATTCAATGAACTCATTGATCTTCCGTCCCAATTTCCGTTTGCAGAGCAGTAACCCTGTATCGAGTTCTGAAACGGTAACTACAGGCGGTAAGGACAATACGCCTATTTACAAATCATCCAGCAGGACTTCCAGCTATAACAGCGGGTATAATGTGAACGGGTCCAATCTTACCCTGCGCCATCGTTTCGCCAAACGCGGACGTACGGTGTCGCTTGATATGAACTTTTCGGCCAGTGAGAATAATGGAGATGGTCTTATCTACTCCGTCAACTCTTATTACAAACCATTTGTCAAGAGCGACACCATCAACCAGCATTATGTAGATTCATCACGCTCCATAACTTTCAATCCTACCCTGTCGTTTACAGAGCCACTGAGCAAAAACCAGATGATCGAGTTGCGCTATTCTTATAATTACAGCAATAGCAACAGCACCAACTCGTCGTATAACTTTGATAATGCATCAGGCAAATTCAGTAAGTTCGACAGCCTGTTCAGTAATTCATACAAATACACCAACACGTCGAATACCGCTAACCTGAGCTGGCGGTTGCAGCAGACGAAATTCAACCTGAACATAGGTTCCGGGCTGCAGTTCACTAATATCAACAGTATCAATACTACTAAAAATGTGGTGGTGAAGCGGGACTTTGTGAATTTTACACCCAACCTGTTCTTTACCTATAATTTTTCGCGTACCAGGAGCCTGCGGGTGTTTTACCGGGGTAATACAGGGCAGCCCAATACCACCCAGTTGCAGCCGGTTAAAACCACTGCTGATTCCATCAATTTCCAGGTGGGTAATCCGAACCTGACACCTTCTTTCAATAATAATATCCGGATCCTGTTCAATTCATTTGATCCGTTCACACAGAAGCTGGTGCTGGCAACGATCAGCGGATCGATTACCGGGAATGATATCGTGAGTTCCATCACCCAGAACCCCAACGGTGGTAAGACCACCACTTATGTGAACCTGGGAAGCACGTATAACCTGTCTGGTTATTTCATGTACGGGTTCCCGATCAAACATCCCAAATCGAACCTGAACCTTCAGACAGATATCCGTTATGCCAGTGGGCAGTCGCTGCTGAACCATGTGCAGAACCAGACCCGCAGCACCACGATCACCGAGACCGTGAAGTGGACCACAAACCTGAAAAATAGTTTTGATATGAACCTGAGTGCATCCTACGGTATCAACCCGATCAGGAATTCGCTTTCAACCAGTCAGAATACCAATTATACCACAGCCAGTCTTGCGGCAGACTTCACACTGTACTCCAACAATGGATGGATACTGGCCAGTGATTTTGATTATACGCATTATGGCAATCGTCCGGCAGGATATAACACAACCGTATTCCTGATCACACCATCCATCGCCAAACAGTTCCTGAAGAACAAAGCGGGTGAACTGCGGTTAAGCTGTTTTGATGTGTTGGGACAGAACAAAGCGGTCAGCTCTTCTGCAACGGCCAACCAGATTGTAAACAGCATCTCTAATACCCTGACCCGCTATTTCATGCTCACTTTCACGTATAACCTGCGTTCATTTGGTGCACAGCAGCAACAGCGCGGCCAGATGATGCGGGGTATGTTCCCCGACGGAAGGATGGGAGGCGGTATGATGGGTGGAGGCAATTTCGGCGGTAACCGCAGGGGCGGTAACT
Source organism: Bacteroidota bacterium (assembly GCA_016183765.1). Lineage (GTDB taxonomy): Bacteria > Bacteroidota > Bacteroidia > Chitinophagales > Chitinophagaceae > Sediminibacterium. The sequence goes on along the minus strand of JACPEA010000011.1, from coordinate 59,875 downwards.
AACAGTTAATAGTTTTTGCAGACTCAAACGCTCCTTAATATAGAAGTTCCCGGCCGTCCAGATTACTGGGCGGCTTTTTTGTGCTGGCAAAGGCCTTAACCAAACTTTTAGAAAAAAAATAGCCCTCATAATTCAAACTGTTATACTTTTACAAAAATTTTTTAAAAGGATTTTAGACACCTATCAGTGAAACAGCCTTTTATACATATTAATCTCTCCCCGGTAGTTACTGCCGCCGAGCCCATGGCCCCGGTAACTCTCCCGTGTAACCCCCTCCCGCGACCACGACGTGGTTGCTGATAGGACGAGCAACTGGCACTTGCCCCTATCAGTGGAATTTCTCCCGGAATTGGATATACAAACACAGCAGGTGTTTTCTTTTTCACTCTATTAATCAGTACAAGTTGGAAGATAATATTATTGTTCGTGTAGCGAACGGTGGCGACACCCATTACGCACAGACCATAACAGACGAAATGGCGTCCTCTGCCAAAGCCCGTGGAACCGGTATTGCCAAACGCAGTCCGGAATATGTTGCCAGGAAAATGGAGGAAGGTAAAGCGGTGATCGCTGTGCTGCCGGATGGTGTTTGGGTGGGTTTCTGTTATATCGAAGTTTGGGGCCATGAGCAGTTTGTGGCCAACAGCGGACTGATTGTGGCTCCTGCATTCCGCAAAAGCGGAACCGCCAAGAAGATCAAACAGACCATATTCAATCTTTCCCGTCAGAAATATCCCAACGCAAAAATATTCGGCTTAACAACTGGTCTTGCAGTGATGAAGATCAACAGCGACCTGGGTTATGAACCCGTTACTTATAGTGAGCTGACAGATGACGAAGAGTTCTGGGCAGGCTGTAAAAGCTGCGTGAACTATGACATCCTTATGAGTAAAGGCAGGAAGAACTGTTTGTGCACCGCAATGTTATACGATCCCGCAGATCATTACGAACCAACGGAAACATCAGAAGAATTCAAACAGAATTCAAAATTATACGAACGTTTCATGAAGATCAAACAAAGTAAACTGCTGCGTCTGTTCCGTAAAAAAGAAACGGGTAGCGGAACTGGCGTGAGCAATAAACCCAAATCCATCTTTCAGCAATTTTTTAACCTGTAGTACTGTTCGCTGCAGGAACAACAATAGTCAGATCACAGAAAATACAGCAAGCAATGAAAACCGAAACAGCAAGCAACACCACATTACAGAAGGGCGACCAGGTAGTACTGGGTTTCAGTGGCGGATTGGATACTTCTTTTTGTGTAAAATATCTTACAGAAGATAAAGGATACGAAGTACACAGTGTGATCGTAAATACAGGTGGTTTTAGTGAGGAAGAACTGGCCCAGGTTGAAAAACATGCGTATGCACTGGGTGTAAAAACACATACTACGGTAAATGCGGTGAAGAGTTATTATGACAGCATCATCAAATACCTGATCTACGGAAATGTGCTGAAGAACAATACTTACCCGTTAAGTGTCAGTGCCGAGCGGTTGAGCCAGGCGTTGCATATTGCCGAGCACACCAAAAAGTTAAATGCGAAAGCGGTGGTGCATGGAAGTACCGGCGCTGGTAACGACCAGGTTCGTTTCGACATGATCTTTAACATCATGATCCCCGGTGTAGAGATCATTACCCCGATCCGTGATATGAAACTGAGTCGTGAAGCAGAGATCGAATACCTGAAAGGAAAGGGCGTAGCAATGAATTTTGAAAAAGCAGCCTACTCGATCAATAAAGGATTATGGGGGACCAGTGTGGGCGGAAAAGAAACGCTCCAGTCAAAAGGCATCCTGCCCGAATCTGCCTGGCCTACACAGGTTACCAAAACCGGGGAAGAAGAAGTGAAACTTCATTTTGAAAAAGGAGAACTGACAGCTGTTAACGATACAAAATTCGATCATCCGTCACAAGCCATACAATACCTGCAGACGACCGCCGGTTCGTATGGCCTGGGACGTGATATCCATGTGGGTGATACCATCATCGGTATCAAGGGTCGTGTAGGATTTGAAGCCGCCGCACCGATGGTGATCCTGAAAGCACACCATGCACTGGAAAAACACGTATTGACCAAATGGCAGCTGGGTTGGAAAGACCAGCTGGCACAGTTCTACGGCAACTGGCTGCATGAAGGTCAGATCCTGGATCCCGTGATGCGTGATATTGAATCCTACCTGCAAAGTTCGCAGGCACATGTTACCGGCGATGTATTTGTACAGTTACTGCCTTACCGTTTCCAGGTGATCGGCATCGAATCCAAATATGACCTGATGAGCAGCAAGTTTGGCAAGTATGGCGAAATGAACAGTGGCTGGACCGGTGATGATGTAAGAGGGTTCTCCAAGATCTTCGGTAACCAGACAGGCATCTACCATCATATCGCCGAATCGAACAAATGAGTGCGAAAGTTTCCATACAGGCACCTCTTGCACACTACCAGTGGGGCGATGGTTGTGATGGATGGAACTTTGTAGAAGGCCCCGGGCTTTCTGTAAAACAGGAAAGAATGCCTGCCGGTAGCAGTGAGGCATTGCACTATCATCAATATGCGCAACAGTTCTTCTTTATGCTGAAGGGGAGCGCCATGTTCGAGATAGAGGATGAGAGCATCATCGTGAACGAAATGGAAGGCATCCATATCCGGGCAGGCAAACAGCATCGCATCATCAATCATACAACATCGGCCATTGAATTTATCCTCTCGTCGCAACCATCAACCGTGAGCGACAGGATCAACCTATAAACTATGAAAAAAGTAAAAGCAGGTATCGTTGGCGGAGCAGGATATACCGGCGGAGAAATGATCAGGTTACTGATCAACCATCCCGGTGTGGCACTCTCTTTTGTACACAGCACCAGCAATGCGGGGAATGCAGTAAATAAAGTACATGCCGATCTGGTCGGAGAAACGGATATGGTCTTTACAGATGTTTTGAAAGATGATATTGATGTATTGTTCCTTTGTGTAGGACATGGCGATGCCAGGAAATTCTTGTCACAGCATGAGGTTGCTGCTCATGTGAAAGTGATCGACCTGTCGCAGGATTTCCGCCTGGCGGGTAAATCAGTGATAGGCGACAGAAATTTTGTGTATGGCTTGCCTGAGTTGAACAAGGCCGCTATTCAGACTGCCGCCAATATTGCCAATCCCGGATGTTTTGCAACGGCTATTCAGCTGGGCCTGTTGCCATTGGCCAAAGCAGGTGTGTTGGGTGATGTGTATACAACCGGAATCACCGGCTCTACCGGAGCGGGCCAGGGTTTGAACAGTACTTCGCATTTTAGCTGGCGGACAAATAATATACAGGCGTACAAATCATTACAACACCAGCACATCCATGAGATTCACCAGACCTTACAGCAACTGCAGGGCAATGATGGCATGTATGTGAACTTTGTGCCCTGGCGGGGAGACTTTACCCGTGGTATCTATATCAGTTCCGTGATCGACTGTGGTTTGCCTGCAGAAGAGATCAAACAATTATACAAAACCTATTACCAGGAGCAGGCGTTCACGCATGTGAGTGATGGCATGATTGATCTGAAACAGGTGGTGAATACCAACAAATGCCTGCTGCATGTAGAAAAGCAGGGAACTAAGATCGTAGTGCATTCGGCGATCGATAACCTGTTGAAAGGCGCTAGCGGACAGGCTGTACAGAATATGAATCTGATCTTTGGTCTTGAGGAGACAGCAGGTTTAAGATTGAAGGCAGCAGCGTTTTAAGTATTAGGTATTAAGTAGTAAGTATTAAGTTGGGTATGCAAAATTATAAAGATTTGAAAGTTTGGGAGAAAGCGCATCTTTTTACGTTGCTAACGTACGAAGAGACGAAAGGATTTCCTAAAGAAGAGCTGTACTGCCTGACAAGTCAATTGCGAAGATCCGCTGCATCAATCCCAGCGAATATTGCGGAAGGATGTGGCAAGAAAACAAATCCCGAATTCGCACATTACTTAAATATTGCGTTAGGGTCATCCAATGAATCTGAATACTATTTGCTTTTGTCGAAGGATTTAAAATATTTATCCGATGAAAAGCATTACGAATTAAACAAATTGATTAATGAAGTAAAAAGCATGCTCATTGCCTTGATTAACAAAGTGAGGGCATGACTTACTACTTATAACTAATGACTTATGACTCTTTTTGATGTTTATCCGCTTAACAATATCACTATCACAAATGCCAAAGGCTCTTATGTATGGGACCAGGAGGGCGTACAATACTTAGACATGTATGGCGGACATGCTGTGATCAGCATTGGCCATACCCATCAACACTGGGTAAAACGGATCGAAGACCAGCTGGAGAAGATCGCGTTTTATTCTAATTCAGTGGTAATTCCTATTCAGAAAGAGCTGGCTTTGAAGCTGGGCCGTTTGAGTGGGAAAGAAGATTATCAGCTGTTCCTCTGTAACAGTGGCGCAGAAGCCAATGAAAATGCGCTTAAGCTGGCCTCTTTTTATAACGGACGAAAAAAGATCATCGCTTTCAGTAAGTCTTTTCATGGAAGAACATCACTGGCGGTGGCTGCAACGGATAACCCTGCGATCGTAGCGCCGGTGAATGAAACGGATAATGTAATTTTTCTGCCCTTTAATGATGAGGCCGCACTCAAAGCCTGTTTTGCAGAATATGGCAAAGAGATCTCTTCGGTGATCATCGAAGGTATACAGGGTGTAGGTGGTATCAATATCGCCAACGAATCTTTCCTGCAATTAATCAGAAGCCTCTGCGATGAACATGGGGCGGTATATATAGCAGACAGCGTACAATGTGGTTATGGAAGAAGTGGCCGTTTCTTTGCACATGATTTTGCAGGCGTGACTGCAGACATTTACACCATGGCCAAGGGGATGGGAAATGGATTTCCTGTAGCCGGAATCCTCATTGCACCGAAAATCCAGCCCAAACATGGAATGCTGGGCACCACATTTGGTGGTAACCAACTGGCTTGTGCTGCTGCACTGGCGGTGCTGGAAGTGATGGAAGAGGAACGCTTGATAGAAAATGCCAAAACTAACGGCGCATACCTGATGGAGCAATTGAAAGCCATTCCTGAATTAAAGAATGTTCGTGGCCGCGGACTGATGATCGGTTTTGACCTGCCGGAAGAACTAAAAGACCTGAAAAAGAAACTGCTTTTTGATTTTAAAGTGTTCACAGGCGAGGCAAAACCCAATGTGATCAGGTTGCTACCCTCCCTGGCCTTATCCAAAAAACAGGCCGATGAGTTCCTGGCTTCCCTTACAGAAGCGATAGATGAGCTGAAGAGCAAACAGAACGTTTAAGTGAGTGACACAACGAAGTAACATAGCAGTACAAAAGTTGATAACCATAAAATTCCCTTTTGGGTTGTAGATGAGAAAATTCATTTCTGTTAAAGACGTAACCGACATCAATTCGCTGGTAGCAAAGGCACTGGCATATAAGGCCGATCCATTGGCCGACAGGGATCTCGGTGCTGACAAACGAATTGGTTTGTTATTTCTGAACCCCAGTCTGCGTACCCGCTTAAGTACACAGATAGCGGCCAGGAATCTCGGGATGGAAGCGGTGGTATTCAATGTGGATAAAGAAGGCTGGGCGCTTGAGTTTGAGGAAGGAGCCATTATGAGCGGCAATACAGCAGAGCATGTAAAAGATGCCGCTCCGATACTGGGGCAGTATTTCGATATCCTCTGTATCAGAACATTCCCTTCTCTAAAGAACCGGGAAGATGATTACAGCGAAATGTATATTAACCAGTTCATCAAATATGCGGGTGTTCCCGTGGTAAGCCTGGAAAGCGCCACACTGCACCCATTACAATCGTTAACAGATATCATCACCATTACAGAATCGTTGAAAAAAGAACCGGCAGGCGGTATCAGAAAACCTAAAGTGGTACTTACCTGGGCGCCACATGTAAAACCCCTGCCGCAATGTGTTGCCAACAGTTTTGCACAATGGGTGAATGCCTGGGGTGAAGCGGATTTTGTGATCACACACCCGCAGGATTATGAACTGGCTGAAGAATTTACCAAAGGAGCCACCATTACACATAACCAGGATGAAGCCCTGAAAGATGCAGATTTCGTGTATGTGAAAAACTGGAGTACCTACAACGATTACGGCAAGATTTACGAGAACGACCCGGGATGGATGCTCACCGAAGAAAAATTGAAAACGACACATCATGCAAAAGTGATGCATTGTTTACCCGTGAGAAGGAATGTAGAACTCAGCGACGAGGTGCTGGATAGTACACATAGTCTCGTAACCCGGCAGGCCGGTAACAGGATATGGGCGGCACAGGCGGTATTGTCAGAAATATTGACAGCAACAGGAAAATAAATAACGTGGAATCAGTACATATCATAAAGATCGGAGGTAACATCATTGATGATGAAACGAAACTTTCTTCATTCCTTCAATCATTTGCTGCGGTTGCGGGGAAAAAAATACTGGTACATGGCGGTGGTAAACTGGCTACACGGCTGGCCGACCAGATGGGTATACAGCAACAGATGGTGGATGGACGACGGATCACCGATGCCGAAACACTGAAGATCGTAACCATGGTATATGCCGGTTATATCAATAAAAATATTGTGGCGCAATTGCAGGCATATGGTTGTAATGCTATGGGTCTTACAGGGGCAGATGGCAATCTCCTCCTGGCACACAAAAGAACACATGCAACGATTGATTATGGTTTTGTAGGTGATGTGGATGCGGTAAATACGAGCCTGATAAAATCATTGCTCGACCAGGATATTACTATTGTGACTGCTCCCATTACACACAATGCAAAAGGCGATCTGCTGAATACCAATGCAGACACCATTGCCCAGGAACTGGCCACTTCGCTGGCCCGGTTATACCAGGTCTCGCTGATCTATTCCTTTGAGAAAACCGGCGTATTGCTGGATGTGAATGATGAAAATTCAGTGATCCCTGAAATGGATCCTGCTTATTATAACGAACTAAAACAACAACAATTAATATTTGCCGGGATGATACCTAAGCTCGACAATGCTTTTGCAGCATTGGCAAAAGGCGTGGGCAAAGTGATCATCGGGAAGGCAGAACAATTACCTGGACTGATTGCCGGCAGTGCAGGGACAACCATTCGCTATGAATGACCAACAACATATACTAACAGGCAAAGCGGTTGAACTATTACAACAATTGATCGCAACCCCTTCTTTCAGTAAAGAAGAAAATGAGACAGCCACCATCCTGGAGAACTTTCTCCAGCAGCATGGGGTAAGCACCCAGCGTTACCTGAACAACGTTTGGGCTAAGAACAAATATTTTGAAGCAGGCAAACCGTGTCTCTTACTCAATTCACACCACGATACGGTTAAACCCAATAAAGCATATACCCTTGATCCATTTGCACCGGTTATCAAAGACGATAGATTATACGGCCTCGGCAGTAACGATGCCGGTGGATGCCTGGTGTCGCTGCTTTCCGTGTTCCTGTATTTTTACGAAGCCAAAGACCTGAAATACAACCTTGTTTTTGCAGCTACGGCCGAAGAAGAGATATCCGGTCGGAATGGCATTGAAGCGTTATTACAATACCTGCCGGAAATTGAATGTGGCATTGTGGGCGAACCTACTTTGATGGATATGGCCATTGCCGAGCGGGGATTACTTGTGCTGGATGTAACTGCCACTGGCAAAGCAGGCCATGCAGCCCGCGAAGAAGGAGAGAACGCCTTATACAAGGCCCTGACCGATATAGAATGGTTCCGCAATTTTGCGTTTGAAAAAGTATCTCCGTTACTGGGAAAAGTAAAAATGTCGGTAACGGTGATCGAAACGGAGAACAAGGCCCATAATGTGGTTCCTTCGTCCTGCCGTTTTGTGGTGGATGTACGGGTGAATGAATTGTATACTTTTGAGGAAGTGCTGGAGATCATCAGCACTCATGTAAAGAGTGAAGTAATTCCCCGGAGCCTGCGGATGCGTTCTACTTCTATCAGTCTGGATCATCCATTGGTGCAGTCGGGAATAAAAATGGGTAAGTCTTATTATGGCTCGCCCACTACCAGCGACAAAGCCCTGATGCCTTTCCAGACCCTGAAAATGGGTCCTGGCGACAGTGCACGCAGCCATACGGCGGATGAATTTATTTTTGTAGATGAAATACAGAAAGGAATAGACCTCTATATTCAATTATTAAAGCAAGTGTTATGAAACTGTGGAGTAAAGACAATACGGATACCTCCCGGCTGGTGGAAAAATTCACAGTAGGAAGGGATAAGGAATTCGATCTTCTCCTGGCACCTTTTGATGTGCTGGGGTCCATCGCACATGCAAAAATGCTGGCCAGTGTAGGGTTGCTTACCAGCGAAGAAGCTGAAAAACTGATTGCCGAGTTAAGGGATATCTACCAGCTCATTGGCAAGGGGCAATTCACTATAGAGGAGGGAATAGAAGACGTGCATTCGCAGGTAGAGCTGCTACTCACCCAGAAACTGGGCGATACTGGTAAAAAGATCCACTCAGCCCGCAGCCGGAACGACCAGGTGCTGGTTGATGTGAAACTTTTTCTGCGTAATGAGATTGAAGAGCTGGTGAGAGAAGTGCAGCCAGTGTTCCAACTCTTGCAACAGCAAAGTGAACAATTCAAGGACCACCTTTTTCCTGGTTATACGCACTTGCAGCTGGCCATGCCTTCATCTTTCGGCTTATGGTTTGGTGCCTATGCAGAAAGCCTGGTTGATGATATGATCACCCTGCAGGCCGCTTACCAGGTGGTGAACAAGAACCCCCTGGGTTCCGCTGCCGGATATGGTTCCTCATTCCCCATTAACCGAACCCTGACTACTCAATTGCTCGGTTTTGCAGACCTGAATTATAATGTGGTATATGCGCAAATGGGCCGTGGCAAGGCAGAACGAATTACCGCCATGGCGCTGGCCAACCTGGCCGATACTTTGTCGCGACTGAGCATGGATGCCTGTTTATACCTGAACCAGAACTTTGATTTTATCAGTTTCCCGGCTTCACTCACAACGGGTTCCAGTATTATGCCACACAAAAAGAACCCCGATGTGTTTGAGCTGGTACGTTCCTACTGCAACCGGCTGAAAGCATTGCCCAATGAAGTGCTCATGATGACAAGTAATCTGCCCTCAGGATACCATCGCGATCTGCAATTGCTGAAGGAACACCTGTTTCCTGCGTTTCAGACATTGAAAGATTGCCTGAACATGGTTAGCCTGATGTTATCCAATATCAGCATCAAAGAGAATATTCTTGCCGATGAAAAATACAAATATGTATTCAGCGTGGAAGAAGTAAACAAGCTGGTGCTGCAGGGTGTTCCTTTCCGGGATGCCTACAAACAGGTGGGTATGGCCATTGAAGAGGGCAGGTTTACCTATACTACAGAAGTGAAACATGTGCACGAAGGCAGTATCGGTAATCTCTGTAACGATAAGATAGGAGATATGATGCAACAGACCCTGGACCAGTTCGGTTTCCAGAAAGTGCATGCTGCCATCAGGGACCTGGCAGGGTAACTGTTTTCCTGCCGGAAAGAAGGAGACCTGCGGGTTTACGATAATTTACGTTTCTTTGACCTTCACAAAAATAATAACATGAAGCAATCGTTTCTCGTTTTTACCTGTTTACTGCTGGTTATGGCAGGATTTTCGCAGGCAAAGAAAACTGCTGTCAGCAAACCGGCAGCAAAACCAGCTGCCAAAAAAACGGTGTCTCCCAATCTTTTCAAAAATAACCTGGACAGTACCAGTTATGCCCTGGGCATCCGTATTGCGCAGAGCCTGAAAGCACAGGGTTTTGACAATGTGAATATGGCGCTTTTCCAGAAAGGCTTAGCCGATCAAAAGACAAATAAAGCCGTATTACTGGATGATGCGGCCATACAACAATGTTTTACCCGTTTCCAACAAACCGCCAGTGAAGAAAAAGCGACTGCTGCCAAAAAAGAAGGACAGGCTTTTCTGGCACAAAATGGCAAACGTACCGGTGTGGTTAGCCTACCCAGTGGACTGCAATACGAAGTGCTGAAAGCAGGAACGGATAATACCAAACCCACATTGGCCAGTAAGGTAAAATGCCATTATACCGGAACCCTGATCAACGGAACCAAATTCGATAGCTCGGTTGACAGGGGAGAACCCATCACATTCCCTCTGGCCAATGTGATCCGCGGCTGGCAGGAAGGCCTGCAACTGATGACCGTTGGCAGCAAGTGGAAACTATACATTCCTGCCGACCTGGCCTATGGCGATAATGGCCCCCCTAATATTGGCCCAAGCGCTACACTGATCTTTGAAGTGGAATTACTTGGAGTAGAAAACTGATTGATAGAACAGGAAGCCCGGACTTCCGGTAACCGGGACATTTCGTGATCACTTTGCAATGATCACGGAATGTCCCGGTTTGTTTTTGGTTACTTTAACCTTCATTAATCTTTCCTCAAAGTTCATTAACCGCTTCTCTGTCTTTGGCCGGCTATTTTGGGCAACCTAAAATATGAAGGCTATGTGCCGGATCTGTATCCTGTTTTTTATTTTCCCGGGCCCAGCAAATGCTGTCAACCCAATGCAGTAGCGGAAGGTCTGATCGGTCTGAATTCACCGGGATTGACGATGGATAAAGCCATCAATCTCAAACTCAAGAAAGACCGCAACGAATCTTTTTTGGGAAATTGATGGCCGGCACGGGTTCCAATGAACGTTATGACGCACAAGCTTTTTCCCTACAAGCCAGTACCTAATATTCCGGCTCAGACTGTTCCATATTCACTCTCTTACTGCTACCTTTGCCTTCTGAAATGCCATCCATATGAATGAAAAATTTGTTACCCGGATCGGGGAAGAACTAAAAGAGATCGAAGCAGCAGGTCTGCTGAAAAAAGAACGTATCATCACCAGCGAGCAGGGCCCCAAGATCACCGTGAACGGGAAAAAAGTACTGAATTTCTGTGCCAATAATTACCTCGGACTCTCCTCTCACCCCAAAGTGATCGAAGCCGCCCATAAAGCCATTGATACCCATGGGTATGGCATGAGCAGTGTCCGGTTTATCTGTGGCACACAGGACATACACAAAGAACTGGAGAAGAAGCTGTCCGAATTTCTCGGCACGGAAGATACCATCCTGTATGCGGCGGCTTTTGATGCCAATGGCGGCGTGTTTGAGCCCCTGTTTGGCGAGCAGGATGCGATCATCAGCGACGCGCTGAACCACGCTTCTATCATTGATGGCGTCCGATTGTGTAAGGCACAACGCTATCGTTATGAGCATAACAATATGGAAGATCTGGAGGCCAAACTGAAGGAAGCAGCTTCCTGCAGAAGCCGTATCATCGTTACCGATGGCTCATTCAGCATGGATGGAACCATTGCGCAACTGGATAAGATCTGTGAGCTTGCCGACAAATACGATGCAATCGTGATGACCGACGAATGTCACTCATCCGGATTTCTCGGTAAAACAGGCCGTGGCACACACGAATACCGTAATGTGATGGGCCGGATCGATATCATTACGGGTACACTGGGTAAAGCTCTCGGTGGCGCCAGTGGCGGATTCACATCCGGTCGTAAAGAGATCATAGAAATGCTGCGCCAGCGCAGTCGCCCCTATCTGTTCTCCAATACAGTAGCCCCAAGTATAGTAGGCGCTTCCATTGCAGTGCTTGATATGCTCACAGAAACCACTGAACTGCGCGACCGTTTGGAACACAATACAAAGTATTTCCGTACCAAAATGACAGAAGCAGGCTTCGATATTAAACCCGGCGACCATCCCATTGTTCCCATTATGTTATACGATGCGGTGGTGGCGCAAAATTTTGCAGCCAAACTGCTGGAAGAGGGTGTATATGTAATCGGATTCTTCTTCCCTGTAGTGGCAAAAGGACTGGCGCGTATCCGCGTGCAGCTAAGTGCAGCACACAAACAGGAACACCTGGATAAAGCGATTGCAGCTTTTACGAAAGTGGGGAAAGAACTGGGTGTTATCAAGTAATTCAGAATTAAAAATGCAAGCAATGAAAACGTTGTCCATACGCAGGAAACCGGTCCTGATCTTTTTACTTTTTACTTTTTACTTTTTACTTTTTTCCTGCTCTCCCAATAATGTGAAAATAGATAACAGCCTCGGCAAACTATTCGAAGAGCAGAAGCTGACAGGAACATTTGGCCTGTATGATAATGGTACGGGGGATTTCATGATCTATAACCTGGCGCGTTTTAAAGATTCAGCCTATCTGCCGTCATCCACTTTTAAAATAGTGAACGCACTGGTAGGTTTGGAAACGGGCAGGGTAGCCAATGAAAAGACCGTTTTCAAATGGGATGGCCGGGTACGCCTGTTCCCGGGAGGCGATACGGCCACGAGCTGGAACAAGGACCTCTCACTGGAAGAAGCATTCAAGGTTTCTGCTGTTCCGTATTACCAGGAACTGGCACGTCGTATCGGAAAAGATACGATGCAGCACTGGCTGGACAGTCTGAAATACGGAAGCCGGCTGATCAAAACACCTATTGATTCCTTCTGGCTGGATAATTCATTGAAGATCACACCAGATGAAGAAATGGGACTGGTGAAGAAACTCTATTTCGGACAGCTGCCTTTCCAGAAACGTACACAGGATATTGTAAAAAAGATGATGCTACAGGAAGACAATGCCAATTATAAGCTGAGTTATAAATCGGGTTGGGGTTTTCTTGAGAATGGTAAATCGTTAGGCTGGATTGTAGGCTGGATCGAGGAAAACAGGCATCCTTACTTTTTTGTGCTGAATGTGGAAGGGGAGCCTAACGCAGACTTGAAAACTGCCCGTCTCACTATCCTGAAAGCAGCCCTCAAACAATACGGCTTCTTCGAAGGGAAACGTTAAAAATAAGAGCTAAAACAGAAGCCGGCAAATGGAATTGCCGGCTTTTTAATGCAAGCTTCTGCCCTATAACTGTTAGTTTTGCAGAACATAGATCATTTATGCAATTGTATTGTAATTCAGTAACGCAATATAGCCGCCTGGCCACCCGCGAAGTAAAAGTGGGCGATCTGTTGCTTGGTAACTTTCATCCCATCCGGCTTCAGACCATGACCACTACCGATACACTGAATACCCTTGCTACCGTGGAGCAGAGTATCCGCTGTATCGAAGCCGGGGCAGAACTGGTCCGCATTACCGCACCCAGCCGGAACGAAGCAGAAAACCTGCTCAATATCAGGAATGAATTACGAAAACGCGGATACTATACACCCCTGGTAGCTGATATCCATTTTACACCCAACGCCGCAGAGATCGCTGCAAGGATCGTGGAAAAAGTAAGGGTGAACCCGGGTAATTATGTTGACAAGAAGAAATTTGAACAGATCGACTATACCGATGCAGAATACCTGGAAGAGATCGAACGCATACGCGAACGGTTTACACCACTCATCCGGATCTGCAAAGAATATGGAACCGCCATGCGTATCGGCACCAACCACGGTTCGCTGAGCGATCGTATCATGAGCAGGTATGGCGATACACCCATGGGAATGGTGGAAAGCGCCATGGAGTTCCTGCGGATCGCGCGCAGCGAAACCTATCACAATATTGTGTTGAGCATGAAAGCCAGCAATCCGCAGGTGATGGTACAGGCCTACCGCTTACTGATACAACAGATGGATGCAGAGTTTGGTGAATGTTATCCCCTGCACCTGGGAGTTACGGAAGCCGGAGATGGTGAGGACGGACGTGTAAAAAGTGCAGCCGGTATCGGCACTTTACTGGAAGATGGTATTGGCGATACGGTCCGTGTAAGTCTGACAGAAGATCCTGAATTTGAGATCCCCGTTTGTCGCGACCTGGTAAAACGTTATACCGACAGCAGATCGACCGCCACCAGTATTCCGGCAGTTGATAAGATGCCGTATAGTCCCTTTACCTACCAGCGAAGAGAAAGTTTTGCAGTATCCAATATCGGAGGCAAACAGGTTCCTGTCGTGGTGGCAGATATGAGTAAGGTGGATTCCATTACCCCTGCACATTTGCAGGGTATCGGATATACTTATGATGCAGCTACCGACAAATGGAATATCAGTGATGCAGCGGCAGATTATATTTTCACTGGTCACCAGGTATTGGATTTTGCCTTGCCCGGTACGCTGAAAGTGCTGGTATATCCTGCCACATGGGCTACGGTGAGCGACCGTGAAAAATACTTCCCTATTTTTGAAGCGTCCGGTTACGTGTCTGCTGAGCAGAAAAGTGATACCCTTAATTTTGTGATGCTGGATTGTTTCAGCGATGAGACATCTATCAACGATTTCACTTATCTGGATGAGTTGGCAAATGATACAAGAGTGGTTCTCTGCTTCAGCAGCAAAAATTCCCATGCCATGCCTGCCGTACGCAGGATGTTCCTGGAGCTGATGACCCGTAAGATCCAGAATCCTGTAATATTGATCACCGATAGTAACTGGCAAACCACCGATGAACACCTGATCCATTATTCAACCGAATGCGGCGCTTTGTTTCTGGATGGTTTTGGTGACGGTATCTGTTTGGGTATGACGCCAGATAGTTACCAGGCCCTGTTAAAAGGGAAACAGGCTACCAGCGGAAGAAATTACAGCAGTAATACTTCTGTAGAACAGTTTATCAATGCAACAGCATTCACCATACTACAGGCAACACGCACCCGTATTTCCAAAACGGAATACATCAGCTGTCCCAGTTGTGGAAGGACCCTCTTTGACCTGCAGGAAACAACTGCCAGGATCAGGACTGTGACCCATCATCTCAAAGGTGTCAAGATCGCTATCATGGGTTGTATTGTAAATGGTCCCGGCGAAATGGCGGATGCTGATTTTGGGTATGTAGGAAGCGGTCCCGGAAAGATCACGCTCTACAAAGGGAAAGACATTATGAAACGGAATATCGACAGTGAAATAGCGGTCGATGAACTCATTAACCTGTTAAAAGAAAATAATGCCTGGATAGAGCCGGTTGCCTGATCAGTAAGGGATGCTTACTGTTTGTGCAATGGTCTGTAACAGTGCAAATACTTCTCAACTAAAATCCTCCTGGAAAACATGCAGACAGATTTTTTAGTCATAGGTTCCGGTATTGCAGGGTTAACCTATGCACTTAAGACCGCAAAGGAATTTCCCGACAAGAAGGTTGCCGTTATTACCAAAACCCAGGCCGATGAAACCAATACCAAATATGCGCAGGGTGGCGTAGCCGGCGTATGGGACGAAGAAAAAGACAGTTATTACAAACATATAGAAGATACGCTGGTTGCCGGCGATGGGCTGTGTAATGAAAAAGTGGTTGAGATCGTTGTAAAGGAAGGGCCGGAACGTATCAAAGAGATCATTTCTTACGGTGCGGAATTCGACAAGGATGAGCAGGGTGAATACAGTCTGGGTAAGGAAGGAGGCCATAGTGAGAACCGGATCCTGCACCATAAAGATGTTACCGGAAAGGAAATAGAACGGGTACTGTTGGATCAGATGGCTTCGATAAAGAATATTGAGCTGATCAATCACTGTTTTGTACTGGACATTATCACGCAACATCACCTGGGCTACCTGGTAACCAAATCAACATTGGATATCACTTGTTATGGCGTATACGTATTGAACCTGCAAACGCAGCAGATCGAAAAGATTCTTGCACGTATTACTTTATTGGCAACCGGTGGTTGCGGGCAGGCCTACAGAACCACCACCAATCCACGCATCGCCACCGGTGATGGTATTGCCATGGTTTACCGGGCAAAGGGTAAGATTGAGAACATGGAATTTATCCAGTTCCATCCAACTGCTTTGTACGAACCGGGGATATCACCTTCCTTTCTGGTTACAGAAGCAGTTCGCGGCGATGGCGGTATCCTGCGCAATAAGAATGGAGAAGCGTTTATGGAAAGGTATGATGCACGCAAAGACCTCGCTCCCCGCGATATTGTGGCCCGTGCCATCGACAACGAGATGAAACGTACCGGTACAGAACATGTGTACCTTGATTGCAGGCATATGGACCAGGCCAAATTCGTACATCACTTTCCTAATATTTATGAAAAATGTCTCAGCATCGGTATTGATGTGATGCAACAGATGATACCGGTGGCACCCGCAGCTCATTATAGCTGTGGTGGTATTAAAACAGATGAGTGGGGCCGGACATCCATTAAACATTTATATGCCTGTGGAGAATGTGCCAGCACAGGCTTACATGGGGCCAACCGGTTGGCCAGTAACAGCTTACTCGAAGCAATGGTATTTGGCCACCGATGTTTTCTCGACAGTAAAAAGGAAGTGACTAGCATAGCGTTTGAAGAACGGATACCCGACTGGAATGCTGCAGGCACCACGGAACCCGGTGAAATGATCCTGATCACCCAGAGCCAGAAAGAGCTGCAGCAGGTGATGAGCGATTATGTGGGTATTGTAAGAGCTGATATCCGCCTGGAACGTGCCATGAAACGACTGGACCTGCTGTTCACAGAAACAGAAGCCCTTTACCGGTCCACAAAAGTGTCGCCGCAGTTATGTGAACTCAGGAACCTGATCACGTTAGGCTACCTGATTGTAAAAGGGGCCGAGTTCCGGAAAGAGAGCCGTGGCCTGCATTACAATACGGATCACCTGCAGAAAAGCAACCTGTTACAGAACATCATCTTATAGGAATGGCAAAACCAACTTTTGGAATCGTATATCTTTAGCCTATTCAAAGCACGGCGAATGTATTATCTGGTCTATGTTTTTTTCTTCTTACTGTCCCTGATCCCCTGGCGGATCATGTACATCATCAGTGATGGGTTGTACCTGTTGGTGTATTATATTTTCGGCTACAGGAAACAGGTAGTGATGAAAAACCTGGGTATCGCTTTCCCTGATAAAACAGAAGCGGAGCGTGTTTTGATTGCAAAAGGGTTCTACAAAAATTTCATCGATACTTTTATTGAGACAATCAAACTGGTTTCGATCTCTTCGAAGGAATTCGACAAGCGCTTTGTGATCAATGCGGAAGTGCTGAACGATCTGTTGCCTACCGGGCAGAGCATACAGTTGCACTCGGGTCATTTTTTTAATTGGGAATTCCTGAACCTCGGTGTTGCCAAGAACTGCCAATATCCATTGCTGGGAATTTTCGCTGCCTTAAGTAATAAAACTTTCAATAGACTTATCACAAAGATCCGTTCCAGGTACGGTACCATCCTGATCTCAACTGCCGATTTCAGAACACGTTTCCATTTGTACACAGAGAAACCCTATGTGCTGGGTCTTGTGGCAGACCAGAACCCGGTAGACCCGACAAACGCATACTGGGTGAAATTTTTCGGCCGGATGACGCCTTTTGTGAAAGGACCGGAGAAAGGTGCTAAAAACCGGAATACTGCCGTGGTCATGGCAGACTTCTACAAAGTGAAAAGGGGTTATTATAAAGCTGATCTTACGCTGCTGACCACCACGCCGAAAGATACTCCCAATGGTTTCATTACCCAATCGCTTGTCGGGTTCATTGAGGATTGCATCAAAAAAAGGCCCCACAATTACTTATGGAGCCATAGAAGATGGAAGTTTGAATTCGATACCGAAAAATTCGGAAAGTATGTGATCGGGGAAAAAGATTAATTCAGTACTGCCGTTTCTTTTTCTATCTTAAATTTATCAGGCAACTCAGTGATCTTTCCCCAGCCACCCACAATATTACGCAGGTTATGGATTCCCTGCCGTTTCAGCAATGACGCGGCTATCACACTCCGGTAACCACCGGCACAATGAATATAGATATTGTGCCTGTCTTCGATGTCGGCCATGCTTCCTGGGTCCATCAGGTCGGTAAGGGGTATGTTGATCGCATCTTTGATATGGCCATCTGCATATTCAGGATTTTTACGAACATCCACGATCAGCAGGTTGGGGTCAAAAGGAATATCCATAGCCAGTTCATCCGCTTCTACATCAATCACCATATCTGTTTTTTCACCGGCAGCCTGCCAGGCAGCATAACCACCCTCCAGATAACCTTCCATTTTATCATATCCCACCCGTGCAAGACGCACAATACTTTCTTTTTCCTTTCCGGGATCTGTGACCAGGATCAGCTTTTTGTCGAAAGGCAATAAACTGCCGGCCCATTCTGCAAACCGTCCGTCAAGGCCGATGCTGATAGAACCAGGTACGAATCCTTCTGTAAAAGTGGAAGACAAGCGGGTATCCAGTATGATCACAGTATCTTCTGCCGTTTTTGCTTTGAAGGCTGCAATGTTCAGTGCCTGCAAACCTTTCTCTAAAACGGCATTCAGGCTTTCGTATCCTTCCTTATTGATCGTGGCATTGATCGGGAAATATTGCGGTGGCGCCGTCAATCCCTCGGTGACCACTTTGATGAATTCTTCTTTTGTCTGTGGCTGCAGTGCATAATTGGTTTTTTTCTGTTCACCAATGGTGCTGTAGGTTTCAGCTCCCAGGCTCTTGCCACAGCTGCTTCCCGCACCATGCGCGGGATATACGATCACATCATCCGCCAGCGGTATGATTTTTTTCCTGAGGCTTTCGAACAGCATGCCCGCCAGGTCATCCATCGTGATTTCGTTGGTTTTCTGTGCCAGGTCGGGGCGCCCCACATCACCTACGAACAAAGTATCGCCGGTAAATACGGCATGGTCTTTTCCGTTCTCATCTTTCAGCAGAAAACAACTGCTTTCCAGGGTATGTCCCGGCGTATGTAATACCTCGATGGTGATTTTACCCAGTGGGAACTGTTCACCGTCCCGGGCAATATGTACGGGTAGTTTGGTTACGGTATCAGGCCCGTATACAATGGTAGCGCCGGTTGCAGCGGCCAGGTCTAAGTGACCACTGACAAAATCAGCATGGAAGTGGGTTTCAAAGATATATTGGATGGTAGCTTTGCGTTCATTTGCCAGGTCAAGGTATTCCTCAATATCACGCAAGGGGTCAATGATCGCAGCAACGCCTTCACTCTCGATGTAATAAGCAGCTTCACTTATGCAGCCGGTGTATAATTGTTTGATGAACATATTATCAGGGTTTGTGCAAAGTTATGGCAAGCTTCGGGCCAAAATGGTCAGAACATTGTTAAAGGGCTACATTGACAGCCTGCGATCAACCTACCAGCGCTTCTACAAATTGCACTACTTCCGCCAGGCGGGTGTAGTTAACAGAGTAGTAGATGAATTTACCGTCGCGGGATGTGCTAACAATACCAGCCCTGCGCAAAATGGCGAGGTGTTGGGATGCTACGGATTGTTCCAGGCGGAGTTTCACATAAATCTCTGTAACCGTCATTTTCTGGTGCTCATCCAGTAATTTAATGATCTGCTGGCGGAGTTTGTGGTTAATCGATCTGAGAATCAATGAGGCTTTCTTGGTGTGAAGAAAGTCAACCTTAATCTGATTTTTGCCGTTAATCAGCACAACGGCTTGCAAGGTCTGGCTCATGGCAATAAAGTTGTAATTGGGGGGTGAAAAAACTATAATCGCATTATAAAGTTACGCAATTTGTTTGGGGATTCATAGTATAAATTTCGTCTATACTATTTCGCCGACTGTCAACCCTTTTTTACCGGGTTGAAAAACTCCTTTACATACAAGGGTTCACTGTAAGCAAGGTTGGCAAATTGGCCGGAATGATAGGCAGAAAGCGCTGGAACGGCCAGGTCGGCAGCGTTATGGAGGGTGTGTGAATATGACGCATTGGGACTGTTTACCAGCTGTTTCAGCTTGGTAAGTCCTGAGCCGCTGAATATAACCGGTTGGTTCGCAAGCAGGTCTGAAAAACAACCCTCTTCCAGGATCAGCGCATGAGGGGCCTGTATTTCCGCCAGGTCCAGGGTGTACAGGGCGGTAAAGACTTCCATCCTGCGAGCATCGATCATGGGGCAAAGAAGGGTTCGGGAAGCTGGCAGGATCCCCTGCTCTTTCAGGTCACGGAGAATGGCCCTGGCCATTATTTCCAAAGTATTTACCAGGATCAGCGGTTTTTGCAGGGCATAGGATATGCCTTTGGCAGTGGCCAGCCCTACGCGCAATCCCGTATAACTGCCCGGACCGGCGGTGACGGCAATAGCATCCAGCTCCTGCATGGTATACCTGTTATCGGCCAGCAGCTGCTGGATGGCAGGCTGTACAAAACCGGCATGGTTCTTCTGTTCCTGGCTGGATACAAGGCCAAGGATCTGTTCCTCCCGGCTTAAACAAACACTGGCTTGTTCGGTAGCTGTATCAATATGTAGCAGTAACGGCATGTATCAGGATTAGATCAGGTGATTTCTTTGGTTAAAGCAGGGGCTGCCAGGTAGCGGTTGCTGGTTTCGGAGAGTTTACTTAATAGTGCCTGTATCCTGCCTAAACCTATCTTTTCACTCCATTCAAATGGTCCGAAGGGATAATTAGTGCCCAGTTTCATAGCAATATCTATTTCTTTCTTACTGCTGATCTCATCGCCCAGGCCAAAATAGGCTTCGTTGATGATCATGGCAATTACGCGCGCTGCGATCAAACCCGGCACATCGGGCACCCACTGGTATTTCCAGCCCAGTGCCTGTATCAGCTGTTCTGCCTGTAGGGCGAAACGATTGTTCTTACCAACTGCCATTTCCAGCAGATCCCTTTCCAGGAAGCTGTTCCAGGCGTTCATACGGATACAGTTGGCGGGCAGCTGGTTGGCTGTCGCGATCATTGCATTTACAAATACAGGAGCATCTGTAATGTTTGCAAATGCCAGCCCTTCTTCTTCAAATAACAGGTCGAAATATGCAGCCACGCTGCTGTGGGCTGGCAACTCATCCGGGGTAAGAACGTCAATGCCAGCGGGGATCCCCCTGGCAAGGAATACCTGTTTCTGTGCTTCTGTGGCTTTGAGTACGATCTGCATGCGGATAAGTAAAATGCAAATTTAGGTTGGCAGGTTGATAGAAATGCAGCAATTTGCTGCCGTTAAAACGAATCTTATGTCAAAACAGATCATTAAAACAGACAAAGCCCCGGCACCGATCGGTCCGTATAACCAGGCGGTAAAAGCCAATGGGATGCTTTTTGTAAGCGGACAGGTGGCTTTTGTACCGGAAACCGGCGAATTGGTAAGCAGTTCTGTTGCAGACGAAACCCATCAGGTAATGAAGAACCTGCAGGCCGTTCTGTCTGAAGCAAAACTGACTTTTGCTCATGTGGTGAAAACCAGTATTTTCCTGAGCGATATGTCTTTGTTTGCCCAGGTAAACGAAGTGTACGGCGCTTATTTTACCGGCGATTATCCCGCCCGTGAAACAGTTGCCGTAAAAGGACTGCCCCGAGGTGTGAATGTTGAGATCAGCGTCATAGCCGTCGTAGATCTCTAATGAATGATGAATATCGAACAATGAATGATGAATGTTGAAGTGGTCTGGAGACCCTTCATTCAACATTCATCATTCATTGCTCAACATTCGATATTCTATAGCTTGTTCTGAAGACCTTCTGTTCATTGGGGGGCAGCATGATCAATCCCATGCCGTTATTAAAATTATCCGGAGCGCCGCTCAGGTTCTCTATCGCAATACTCTGGCGATGGGCGGGGATATAGATCTGCAAGATCGGGTAACTGTTGCTGGGTTCTATGGTTAACTGTAACAGCGTATTCTTCAACACACATTGCGGATGTTCCCTGTCTGCGGGTAATTCAAATGAATTATCAAGTGAAATTCCGCGTAAGGAACAGCCGTTGATGAACCGGTCGTCTTTGATCTTATTACCTGTGGGAAGCAGGTCTGCATTATATTCCAGTTGTGTTTCACTATCAAATTGCAGGGTGCAGTCATCCACCGCAGTGCCCAGTGTAAAATACGGGTGCCAGCCATCGGCCAGCGGGATGGCTTCGGGATTATGATGAAATACAGAAGTGGTAACGGTGAGGCGGTTATCGGTTGTTAATTGCCAGTTCACCATCATGGTAAAAGCAAAAGGATAACCGGCATCTGAGCCTGGGTAATGGTATTCGAGCGTTACCGCCGCTTTTTCTGTACTGGCAAAACTATCGGTAACCGTAAATACCGCATCGTACAAAAGTCCATGGATCGCATGCTCACCCAGGTACCATTTTTCTGTTGTGTATTGTTTTCCCCTTAATCCGTAACTACCCTTGTACATGCGGCATACGAACGGACTCAGCTTGGCACTTTTAAAGCCATTGGTAAGCTGGCTCAGGGCATGTGTGGCATTATTTAACCCATCTATCACGTTCTGAACTTTACCTCCGGCAAGGGGAATACGGTAGGCATTCAGCATGGCCCCTAACGCATAGATCTCAGCCTGGCAGCCGCCCTGTTGATCAGTAAGACTAATTATGGGAAATTCTGATTCCTTGTTTGTGCTTACTTCAAAACGCATAAAAAATATTTAGATTGGTGAAATTAGGAAGATTGCATTGAAAAACAGCGAGTTAAGTAAAAGCTAACACCTGTTAACCTTTGCGTTCAAACCTGTAAATTTGCTGTTTAGTTAATACAGGACCATGTCATATACACCCAAACATAACATACGGATCGTTACGGCTGCCAGTTTATTTGATGGACACGATGCTGCCATCAATATCATGCGCCGCATTTTACAGGCAAAGGGAGCCGAGATCATTCACCTGGGACATAACCGCAGCGTGGCGGACATTGTAGAGTGTGCCATTGAGGAAGATGCACAGGGTATTGCCATTACCAGTTACCAGGGGGGACATGTTGAATTCTTTAAATACATGAAAGACCTGCTTGACCAGAATGGTTGCGGTCATATTAAAATATTCGGCGGTGGCGGCGGAACCATTTTGCCGGAAGAGATACGTGTGCTTCAATCGTACGGAATCACGAGGATATACAGTCCGGATGACGGCAGGCAGATGGGATTGGAAGGTATGATCGATGATGTGATCCGCCAGTGTGATTTTAGCGTGGAAGGGAAGGGCGATTACAGCAAGCCCATGGGACTGGATGAAGTGAAAGATGTAAGACAGGTAGCCAGGCAGATCACGATTGCAGAGAACAACCAGGAAAAGAAAAAAAAACAGAAGCAGGATACAGGCAATACCACGATCCCTGTACTCGGCATTACCGGAACCGGAGGTGCTGGTAAAAGTTCTGTTACAGATGAGATCGTTAGAAGATACCTGCACACATTTACGGATAAGACGATTGCAGTAATCTCGGTGGATCCATCCAAGAAAAAAACAGGAGGTGCATTACTGGGCGACAGGATCCGGATGAATGCGATCTCGAACGGACGTGCTTACATGCGTAGCCTGGCCACAAGGGATGATAATACGGCATTAAGCGCCCATGTACAGGATGCCATTGATATCTGTAAGAAGGCAGGGTTCGATTTTATTATCCTGGAATCTGCCGGTGTAGGCCAGAGCGATGCGTCGATACTCGATTATTGTGATGTCAGTTTATATGTGATGACGCCCGAATACGGTGCCGCATCACAACTGGAAAAGATCAACATGCTGGACTATGCCGATGTGGTCTGCATCAATAAATTTGATAAGGCAGGTGCTTTGGATGCATTACACGATGTACGCAAGCAGTTTAAGCGTAATCATAACCTCTGGGATGCTAAAGACGAAACATTGCCGATCGTTGGCACCATTGCCGCCCAATTCAATGATGCAGGCGTGAACGAGTTGTTCGAGAAACTGTTGGATGCCATTGATAAAAAGACGGGTATTTCTTTTCAGCATATCCCGGCACCGGGCAGCAGGGATTCGAAGGGAGAAGCCACTTCCACCAAATCGCAGATCATTCCGCCCAAACGTGTCCGTTATCTTTCAGAGATATCTGAGAACAACCGCGGTTATGATACCTGGGTCACAGAACAGGTTGCTATCGCTTCTAAGTTATACCAGATACAGGGTGTGATGGAAGTTTTGGTGCACGACGGCTCCTTCAAAAAGAAAGAAACACCTGATGTTGCGGCGCTTGCCGAATTGAAGGCTCACTTTGAAAAACAGCTGCACCCCGAATGTAAAACGCTCATTGATCAATGGCCCGCACTGGTAAAAAAATACGAAGCTGATTTTTTTGAATATAAGGTTCGGGATAAAGTGATCAAACAACCATTGACGGTACGATCGCTCAGCGGATCAAGGATCCCCAAAGTGGTATTGCCAAAATACAAGGACTGGGGCGATATCCTTTACTGGCAGTTACAGGAAAATGTGCCGGGAGAGTTTCCTTATACGTCCGGCGTGTTCGAGTTGAAACGCCAGGGCGAAGACCCCACACGGATGTTCGCAGGCGAAGGCGGCCCGGAGCGGACCAACAAACGTTTCCATTATGTATCGTTAGGCCAGCCGGCGATACGTTTGTCCACCGCATTTGACAGTGTTACCCTTTATGGAGAAGACCCCGATCACCGACCGGATATCTATGGAAAAGTCGGAAACAGTGGTGTCAGCGTAGCTACTTTGGATGATGCCAAAAAATTATACAGCGGTTTTGATCTCTGCGATCCTAAAACCTCAGTGAGTATGACCATCAATGGTCCGGCACCGATATTGCTGGCATTCTTTATGAATGCTGCTATCGATCAGTTGTGTGAAAAATGGATCGAGGTCAATGGACAATGGGAACAAGTGCATGCATACACCCGGAAAAAATATAGCCATTTGCCGAAGCCCGTTTATTATAACCCGGCATCACCGGAACGTTTGCCGGAAGGGAATAATGGATTGGGCTTGCAATTACTGGGGCTAAGTGGCAACGAGGTATTACCCGGAGAGGTATACGAGAAGATCAAAGCAGAAGCCTTGTCGCAGGTGCGGGGAACGGTTCAGGCCGATATTTTAAAAGAGGACCAGGCACAGAATACCTGCATCTTCTCCACAGAATTTGCCCTGAAGCTGATGGGCGATGTGCAGTCGTATTTTATTGAGCAGAAAGTGCGAAATTTCTACAGCGTCAGCATCAGCGGTTACCATATTGCCGAAGCCGGCGCCAATCCTATCACACAGCTGGCATTCACATTATCCAACGGGTTTACTTATGTTGAGTATTACCTCAGCCGCGGAATGCATATTGATGATTTTGCCCCTAACCTGTCTTTTTTCTTCAGCAACGGTATGGATCCGGAATATAGTGTGATTGGCCGTGTGGCCAGGCGCATCTGGGCCAAAGCGATGAAATACAAATACAAGGGGAACGACCGTTCACAAAAACTGAAATACCATATACAGACAAGTGGGCGGAGCCTGCATGCGCAGGAGATCGATTTTAATGATATCCGAACCACCTTGCAGGCCCTATATGCGATCTATGATAACTGCAATAGTCTGCATACCAATGCCTACGACGAAGCCATCACCACACCAACCGAAGAGAGCGTGCGCAGGGCCATGGCGATCCAGTTGATCATTAACCGGGAACTGGGCTCGGCGGTTACGGAGAATTTTATACAGGGAAGTTTTGCCATAGAAACCCTGACCGACCTGGTGGAAGAAGCGGTGCTGGCAGAGTTCGATCGAATCACAGACCGGGGCGGTGTATTGGGAGCTATGGAAAGGATGTACCAGCGTAACAAAATACAGGAAGAAAGCCTGCATTACGAAACGTTGAAACATACGGGAGAACTCCCATTGATAGGGGTTAATACTTTCCTGAATAAAAAGGGAAGTCCAACGGTATTACCCGGTGAAGTGATCCGGAGCACTACCGAAGAAAAAGAGCAGCAGATCGCCAACCTGAAAGCTTTTCAGAAACGTAATGCCGGTAAAAGTGCTGAAGCCTTACAGAGACTGAAACAAGTGGCCATCAGTAACGGGAACCTGTTTGAAGAACTGATGGAATCAGTGAAATATTGCTCTCTGGGGCAGATCACGCATGCGCTGTATGAAGTAGGTGGCCAGTACCGGAGAAATATGTAAGTAGGTTTTTAGTATCTTTCCTTCAGAATTGAAATTTATAAAGACTATGTACTTCAGGAAATATATGCTGCTGCTGGTTTGTTCTTTTTGGATGATCGGTTTTTTGAACGCGCAAGGCAGTTTTAGACGGATCGATACCACCATGAAAGTAGGTAAAGTAGGATACCGGCTTACCTGCAGTAATAAGAATCCTGAAAAAAATACGGCATCCATTTCGCCGGTGGGTTTTGATAAGAATATGCGTGAGTTCTCTTTCGAGGTCAAGGGAAGGGTATCCAGGGCAGAAGTGGATGATGTGAACCGGGATGGTTACCCGGACCTGGTGTTCTATATCTATACCAACGATTCTATTCCCCGCGGTAATGTGGTCGCTATCAGTTCTGAAAAAAATGAGAGTGTTGCCCCTATCTTTTTGCCGGATATTTATGATGATCCCAAATTACGGGTTGGCTACAAAGGGAATGATGAATATTTCCTGATGGAAGGTATGTTGATAAGGCGTTTTCCCGTTTATCCTGCTGAAGGCACACCTGCAGTAACCACCGGCGGTACTTTGATGCGGCAGATACAATATATCGTTGTGCCTGGCGAAAGAGGATCCAAGTTCAAACCGGCACGTAGTTACGAATACACCAAACAATAACTGACGGTATTAAATTATTGTTGTTCTGACTGTTTCATCCTGGTGCTTTGTACCTTTACCGGTCTATAAAAAGGCCGTTATGAAAAAACTATTCCCCTTTTTTATTGGTATTGGGTTCTGTTTCAGCAGTTATTCCCAAACATTACAGCAAGTTGAAGCCAATAAGGTAACGCTTCCCAACGGATGGAGTCTGACACCCATTGGCCGGAGTTTTCCGCTGGGCGATCTCCCCCTGAATATCGCTTTGAGCAAATCGAAAAAAATGATGGCGGTGACCAATAATGGCCAGGGTGTACAAAGCATACAACTGATCGATCCCGCCACGGAACAGGTGCTGGACAATGTGATTATCCCGAAAAGCTGGTATGGACTGCAATTCAGTGCAGATGAAAAAACATTGTACGCTTCTGCCGGTAATGATAACTGGATCACGGAGTATGCAGTGGAGAACAAGAAGCTGGTCTTAAAAGACAGTATCAAACTGGGCGATAAGTGGCCCAATAAAATAGCACCTGCCGGTATTGCTGTAGACGATGTGGCCCGTTTGATGTATGTAGTGACCAAAGACAACCAGTCTTTATATATTGTTGATCTTATTTCGAAAAAAGTGCAGCAGCAATATTCATTGGGTGGTGAAGCCTATGCCTGTGTGCTTTCACCTGACAGAAGAGAACTCTATATCAGTTGTTGGGGATGTGATAAGGTATATGTATTTGATACCGGTAAAAAGAATGTGACCGCCGAAATACAGGTAGGAGATAATCCGAATGAACTTTGTCTCTCTAAAAATGGAAAATATCTCTATGTGGCCAATTCCAATGATAACTCGGTTTCTGTGATCAACGTAGCCCAGCGAAGGGTCCTGGAAGTATTGAATGCGGCACTTTATCCCGATACGCCTAATGGATCTACCACCAATGGACTTGCATTGTCTGATAACGAAAAGACCCTGTATATTGCCAATGCCGATAATAACTGTATAACGGTATTCGATGTATCAAATCCCGGTCAAAGTAAAAGCCGCGGCTTCATTCCTGTGGGCTGGTATCCAACCAATGTTAAAGTGGTGGGTAAAAAAGTGTTTGTATCCAACGGGAAAGGTTTTTCTTCGATGGCCAACCCTTATGGACCCAATCCGTTTATTAATCGCCAACAAGTAGTTTATCAACAGGGGGATCCCAGCAAGCCCATTGATGTGCAATATATTGCGGGGTTGTTTAAGGGTACGATGACAATATTTGAAGAACCTACCGACAAGCAACTTTCCGTATACTCACAGGTAGTATACCGGAATACACCGTATAATAAAGTGAAAGAGCTGTTGGCACAGGGTGAAGAAGGGAATCCTATTCCAAGAAGGGTGGGCGACCAGGGCCCTATCAAATATGTATTTTATGTGATTAAGGAGAATCGGACCTACGATCAGGTATTGGGTGATATCAAAGAGGGCAATGGAGACCCGAGCCTGGTTTTATTTGGTGAGAATATCACGCCGAACCAGCATGCATTGGCCCGTGAATTCGTATTGCTGGACAATTTTTATGTAGATGGAGAAGTAAGTGCCGACGGGCACAACTGGAGTACCGGAGCCTATGCGACAGACTTTCTGGAGAAAAACTGGGTGACCAGTTATGGTGGTCGTGGCGGTGGATATGATGCTGAGGGCAACCGGGCTGTAGCGAATAATAAAGGTGGTTTTATCTGGGATCATTGCAAAAGGGCCGGTGTTACCTATCGCACATACGGGGAATTTGCGGACAATTATAAGCCCAACATTCCTTCGCTGAAAGGACATCTTTGTCCATACTTTACCGGCTATGATAATAAAGTGCAGGATACTGTCCGTTTTGGACAATGGAAGCGGGAATTCGATTCATTGTTATCGGTGAATGCTGTTCCGAGATTTAACAGTGTCCGTTTTTGTAATGATCATACAGAAGGTATGCGTAAAGGAAGGCCTACACCGTATGCCCACGTGGCAGATAATGATCTTGCTGTGGGCTTGTTTGTAGAGCATCTCAGCAAAAGTCCGATATGGAAAGAGACGGCTATTTTTATCCTGGAGGATGATGCCCAGAACGGTGCCGATCATGTAGATGCACATCGTAGCACAGCGTATGTGGCAGGTGGTTTTGTGAAGCGGGGTTATGTGGATCATACCATGTATTCTACTTCATCTATGTTACGTACTATTGAACTGATCCTAGGTATTCCGCCTATGAGTCAGTACGATGCTGCTGCAACGCCTATGTGGCGTTGTTTTACCGGTAAGGCAGATCTGAGTCCTTTTACTGCAAGACCGGCAACTGTAAACCTGCTGGATAAGAACACCGCTATGAATGAATGGCAAAGACGTTCTGAGAACTTTAATTTAACCAAGGAAGATGCTGTTCCTGATCTGGAGTTTAATAAAGTTTTATGGCATGGTTTAAAAGGAGATCATGTTCCTTTCCCTGGGCCAAAGAGGGCGGCTTTCTTCAAGGCAGTGCCGAAAACGGATAAGGATAGGGACTGATTATCTTCCTGAACTGATGGCAATTTTGGTTGCGACCTTTTCTGAGCCATTATCGTCACGAATCAGAACAAGATAAATACCGCTGGCAACTTTTTCGCCACGGTAATTCCGTCCATCCCAGATGGCTTGTCCTCCAAGTGCCCTTGTTTGAAAAACCAGGCGACCATTCATCTCGGTTATTTTAACGAGGGCATTGTTAACGAGTCCGCGAATGGCAATGGTTCCCTGATAACCCGGCGGAACAGGATTGGGGAAAACCAGTATGTTGCTGTTGGTATTGTCACCTTCTGTTGCCGTGCTTCTGAAACTGCAGATGCCGGAAATGGTTGCAATGAATACCTCGCCGGTGGCAGGATCGATAGTGATCTTTTTTACGTCATTATTTAGCAATGGGCTGTTCTCCTCTGTAAAACGATAAATGATCTTATCACCATCAGGAGAGATCAGCCAGAGCCCGTTTTTTGTACCGATCCATTTCCGGTTAGCGCCATCTACAGCCATACACTGAATGGCTTCGTCCCTGAACAAAAGCCCGGCAAAACGGTCAAGTTGCACAATTGGCAAAATAGCATCGCAGCCGGTTCCGTTGAAAACTCCATCGGGACATTGAATGATACCAATGCCTTTGTCTGTGCCTACCCAGATAAAACCGTTTTTGTCTTTCAGGATACTTAAAACAGTATTGCTGGGCAGGTTACCGTTACCAACTCCTGATCGGTAAAATTTCCATTGATCATCAGCAGTATTATCAATATTCTGTCCGTGGCTAAAGCAGAACAGGCCGTTGTCTTTGGGACTTTGTATCCAGAGTTGATCCTGGTCGTCAATGATGATCTGCCCCACGGCATTTTCCAGGTGTGAAAACGGGATAGAAAAAGCCTGCCAGCTTCCGTCGGATTTTCTTACCTGTATATTTTTGGGTGCACCATAATTACTGATCCATAGATTCCTGTTCTGGTCAAAAGCAAGGCCGCTCACCCGGTAACTTGCGGGATCGCCGATAGCTGCCTGTAAACTGCTGTTGTTTTTTTTGTAGATGACCGGAGGTTTGGATGGACTGAAATTTACCAGGCCGCCACCATAACTTCCGGCCCAAAGACTTTTGTCGGAGGGGTCAACGGCCAGGCTGATAAAATCCAATACCGAATCCAGTACCCTTTCATTATAATAGCTCTTTGAGCTCCATATATCCTGTTCAAAAAAATAAACCCCATTACGGTTATATTGATAATTCCATGCGCTGTTTATGCTGCCGGCTGCTGCATATAGCCGGTTGTTTTTTACCAGCATTTCCCCATCCGCTGGCCCGGGGGGACCATTGGGTATGAACCGCTCTGCTCCGGGGTTGAATTTAGATAATCCGCCAAACTGGTCTGCTACCCATACGGCATCGCCATCAATGATGGCAGACCGGGGAAAAGATATAACATTCGGCTGAGCGATAATTTGCTCAACCTGGCCGGCCGAATTGAGAACCATTACTCTGGCATTGCCCGAAATCGTACGCTGGCAAACCAGCAGTTTGTCATGGGATGATGTGGTATTGGTAATAGGCCAGTTTTTGTCAGCATATAATAATTGCCAATTGGTTCCATTCAGGATAAACAGGGAATCGTTTTTTTCGGCGACCATTTTACCATTGACTTGCAGCACATTTTTTACCGGACCTGTTCCTAATCCGTTTGACGTGCCGGCAAGTTGCCAATTGTTATAGTTGGAAGGATTGTTTGTATTGACGGATGTTGTTTTGAGTCCTTCTTCAGTAGCTGCGTAAAAAAAGGATCCGTCACTGGTAAAAGCATTTGTTTTAACCTGTGTTCCATTGTTACCGATGACCCATGTGTCTTTAATTTCAAATTTCTGAAGATCGGCCACAATGATTCCAAGACCACTTGACAGATAGGCCAATCCATTGTTGCAGAAAATGGAATTAATAGTTTTGTTTCCGGAGATCCTGCTTCTTTTGATGTCGCTGATATTTTTGACGACACCATCTTTCAGGATATCGAGGTTACTGTTGCTGTAGGCAATAACCAGTTGACGGGTGGTTATGTCCCAGCCCAGGTATTGTATGCCTACATCATTTAAGCCATTGGTTTTACTGAAACGACCTGTTTCATTTTTTTCTGTCAGGTAAAAAATGTGACTACTGGCGGAGCAGTAAATTTGATCTCCCTTGATTACCTGTGAAGTTTGTTGACTGTTCAGGTGATCTCTCCATTCACCAATCGGAGGAATACTGTTTTGCGCGGAAGTCTGCAAAACAGGAAATAGCAAAAAAGCACAAGTGAAAAAACCGAATCGGATATCGGTAAAAAAGAATTGCTTACCGGTTTTGCTATTTCTTTTGATGAGAGGAGGAGTAAGCATACATATCTTTTACCGTAGTAAGACAGTCCGAATATCGATCTAAATATTCACGATGCCGTTCTTGATAGCAAAGATAGCAAGACCAACCCTGGTCTTTACATCCAGTTTTTTGAAGAGGTTGTCCCGGTAAGTATCAATGGTCCTCGGGCTGAGGCACATTTCGTCAGCGATCTCTTTATAGGTTTTTTCAGTGCAGATCCATTTCAGGAAAGTGGATTCGTTTTCACTGAGACTATTTAGTGCAAAAGTATCTCCATCAAAAACTTCTTCGTGGTTGATATAATGCATCAGCTTGTTGCTTACCAGTTCGTTGATGAAATAACCGCTGTCCCGTATACTGTCTAGGGCGTCTTTAAATACTTTCGGTTTACTGTCTTTTAGAATATACCCTCTTGCTCCGTTCTTAAGCATACGGATGATGGCGGTATCATTTTCCAGCATGCTGAGTACCAGCACTTTGGTTTGAGGAAGGTTTGCTTTGATCCAACTGGATGTTTCGTAGCCATCCATAATAGGCATGGTTATATCCAGCAGAACGATATCGGGGGGAGTTTTTGACTTTACTTTTTCGGTGAATTGTTTTCCATTATCAGCTTCCATCACCACTTTGAATCCTTCAAAAGAGTTGATGATGGCCATAAGTCCGCTACGCAGCAATTCATGGTCATCCACTAAAGCAACAGAGGTCATATATTGGATTGTTTGGGTTTGATGTATAAAGTTATGGTAGTTCCATTACCTGGCGAACTGTTTACATGTACGGTCGTGTTGATCATTTTAGCTCGGTTGATGATATTCTGGAGGCCTATTCCTGTTCGGGCCTGTTGTAACAGCGTGGTATCAAATCCTATTCCGTTATCACTGATCCGGATGGTTGTAGCGCCATTTTCACTTTTTACCTGTATATCAATTTTATTGGCAGATGCGTGTTTGATGATGTTATTGATGATTTCCTGTATCATCCGATAAAGGATGATGTCTGTGTTGACGTCAAGGATATGGAAATTATCTGATGTATGAAAAGATGTCTGGAAACGACCCGTTTTCTCGAGTGATATCAATAACTGCCTGATGGATTCAATGATTCCGATTGAATGGATACGATTATTCTGCAGGTTGTGACTGAGATCCCGCAGGTCTTTGATGGCTTTCCCGAGTAGATCGTCTGTCTGGTTGATTTTTTCTTCGGTCACATGATCACCGAATGTATTTAGGTTCAGCCTGGCCAGGCTGAGGATCTGCCCAATATTGTCATGGATTTCCTGGCTGATATAGGAAAAAGCCTGTTCCTGTATCTCTAATTGTGTTTTGAGCAGGGTCTGTTCAAAACGATTACGCATTTCTTCTTTTTCCTGTTTATTTTTTCGTTGCCTTCTTAGGAATACAAATACGATCAACAATAAAAAACTACCGATCAGCACAAAAAAAACCGATGCTACAACGATGGTAATGAGGATGTCTTCTTGTTGTCGGGGCATAAATAGAAAGATATACAGAATGATGTATATAAAATTACATTTAAACTATGATTAATTATTCCATATATCCTGATGCCTTCAGCTTGTAAGTCATTATTTCTCAAATATTCGAATAGTGCGTTTATTATCACGGAACCGAGGTAAAAAATCAATAGGCCACTTGAAATCCAAAAAAAAGGTTGTCGGGAAAGTTGTAAATCTATTTTGTCTGGAAGAACTGATTCGTAGAAGAAGAAACAGCAAAAGATTACCACAAAGAATGATCCGAATAAAAATGTATAGGTATTAAATGTTCTATTAACACCTTGCACAAAAATCATATTAAGAATGACTAGAACAAGAAAAATGGGAATAAAAGAAAGTACAATTCTTCTAAAGATTGGTTTTCTTAGGTGATTATGAAAAAGTAGAGCATAAAAAACGAACTCTAGGGTTGTGAATACATTATACATGGCATAATTCCTCACACCTTTAGAAAAATACCACCATCCGCTAAATTCAATACATACTGTTATAAATAAAAAAGGAATAAAGTACAATAGTAATTTATTCCTTTTTATAAAATAATATGTGATTGATGCCAATAAGCTAAAAACCTGAAAATACAAATCGATCGAGAAAGAAGACATTCTATCTATTCCTTATGGGTAAATCTGACCGTGATTTAAAAACTCATCTGTACCATCAGAAGTGCCGTCAGTGCGACGACTTGCGGAAGGTGCTGGAATTTTGTTTCCTGTAAAGAAAACAGTTAATCTGCCATTATCCTTGTTATTAACAGCTTCGGCACCTTTTCCGTATACTCCGAAATTGACATAGATAACATCAGATTTATATTTGGCTTGAAGACCATTGATAAATGCCACCAAATCTTTTGCCTTAAATTCTACTCGTATAGATTTGTTACCATATTTATCTACATAGTTTGCAGCTAAACTCGCGGCATAGGAAGGAGTAATAGACCCTTCATAGGGGCCAACGCCTGCAACACCTACTACATTACGTTCAGTTGCAGCTTCAGGGGTTTCTGCAACAGTCTGCTCTTTTTGGCAGGAACTGAAGAAAACCGTAACAAGCATGATAGTTCCAAACAGAAGTACAAGCTTTTTCATAAGTCTTAATTTTGGTGGGGGGCCATCATATGATAACACTCCGATAATATATTGATGCAAGATAACAAATCCCTTATTTTTCTGATGTGCTAATTCAATGATAATATAGAGATAATCTATCAAATATTTGATAATCAATAGTTTATTAATATTTGATTAATAAAAAAACGGTGTTTTTCACGCCAAAAAAACGGTGTTTTCACTGTTTTCTTGTCTTTTACTACCAATTTTTGAAGACTTTCAACTACTTTTTTGTAGATATTTTTGACGAAAAATTATCCTTTCCTGTAACACCCTTTTTTTGTAGAACTCGTCGTTTTTGGTCTTAAATTATTGATAAGGAATTATTTTGGTGAAGTCTTCACAGCTAACTCCTGTTGAGGGGAAAATGTATGTACTTTTTTATCGACCGGGATGTTACCCAGCCAATGGTAACCGCTATCAGCATGGCTGTGAGAGCGGTTGTTTTATCTGGTAAAATTGAGATATGGATCCCTCTGGCAGCCAATATCCGGTATATAAGAAACTGCAGAAACCCCAGTAAGAGGAACGCAAGCAGAATGATACCCCAGGTACCCGGTAAAAAACGCTTTACCAGAAACCGGTGCAGTTGTGCGGGTGATGTACCCAAAATGATTAATAACTGAATATCATCTCTGGAAGAAGCCACTGTTAGCTGGATGAACAAGGTAAATACCAGGAGCGCAAATAGTAGCAGGATGATTCCTGTTAGACCAGAAATGTTCACCACCATATCTACTATTTTCCGATACCTGCTGAACCTCGTTTTATCAGCATCAGCTGAAAGACCCTGTTCTTTTAGATAGGCACTCAATTGCGGATTACCCGGATCTTTTGTTTTGATAATGATGCGTGATGGTTTCCTGTCGGTTTTTTTGGCAAAAAACTGATTTCCCCATTTCATAAACGCTTCTGGTACCAGCAGGGATGATATTCGGTCGCTGAAACCTACTACCCGCCCGTTCAATGTAACCATCCCATTAGGGCCATGGAGATTGATCTTGAATACAATCATTTTGACTACCTGCTGTGTAAGCTGTGGCAGACCCTGCGAGAAGGAGAATTGAAAATTGTAAAAATCGAGAAACATATTCGGCGCAATGATGGGGACAAACAAAGCATGTTCATCCCATTTCCAGTCCCTGGCAGCAATATCAATAAACTCCTGCGGCACACTCTCAAATGCGATATCTGTATAAAAAGGAAAACGATCGCTGGCGCTTTGAATAGACGCTTTAAAATGGCTTGGCGTAAGCAATCCTACCGACTCTACAAAGTCCTGTTTGCGAAGATCGTTGATCTCATTATCTGATAAGCCTGTTGTGCCAAGGTTCTGATCTGTGATGATTTTATTGACCACAAGAAAATTGGCAATGCTATCCCGGTTGTTCTTTTTATATAGAAGATCGCGATAATTTGCCTGGATCTGCACGGCTGTAAGGATCAATAATACCGCGATTGCCAGGCCAGCCATTGCCAGTACGTGCCTGTTGCGCCCCGCACCCGTACGAATGATCTTTTTCAGCAAAATATTCCATCCTTGCATAACAGGTATCTGTGTTTATAAATTCAACTTCCGGCTATATGGGAAATGAGTGTCATCATCAAGGTCGGTAAGTATAAAACCGGCATTCCGTCGCCTGCACTCTTCTTCGATCAGCGCTGCCGCTTTTTGTGTGTTGGTTGTATCAAGGTGACTAAAAGGCTCATCCATGATCAGCCACTCAAAAGGTTGCATTAATGCACGGATAATGGCGATCCGCTGCTGTTCGCCATAGCTGCAGAGACCGGCTTTCTGATTCAGGACAGGCTGAATACCCAATTGTTCCGCCATTTCATCGATCCGGTCGCTTTTATGAAATGGTTCCTGCATCACCCGCTTTAACTCTATATTCTCCCTGGCAGATAACTGTGGAAACAAGCGGAGATCCTGGAAAATGATACTGATCTTTTTTTGCCTGAGTTCGGATAATTGATCTCTGTTGATGTTATCTGATTGTTTGTTTTCCATCCAGACAGTACCTTCGTAATCAAACCTGATATGATAAAGGATATGCACCAAAGTGCTTTTTCCTTTTCCACTGGCAGCCATGATCTTGATCCATTCTCCCTGATCAAACTGGATACGTGTATCCCATATAGCCGACCTGCTTTGCAAAAGCCGTTCTTTTAATGGGATGGGAATGAGATGGTCCAGTATAATTGCCATAATCCTGCTTGGTGCATCGAAAATACAATCAATCAAATAATAAAGTCCTGCCATGCAGGACCTTATTTATATGCATCTTACAAGAGATCAATTGGTCCTGATGATCGGAGGAACCCCGCCCAGGAACATTTTCTCCTCTGTTTCGCGTTCTTTTTTGGCCTGTACACGCATGTCTACGGCTATATCTGTGATCAGGCTTGTTAAGGTAACAAGGCTGTTTTGTTTTTCATTCTGCATCCTGATTTCCAATTGTGCTTGTATGCTTTTACCGTCAAAATTGTCTGAAGTGGCCAGCACATCCCTGAATGTATTTTTGGCGGTGTTCAGCGATTGCCGGAAAGTTCCGTTAGCTTCTTTTGTAAATCCATTCAGCGTATTGGCCACATCAATATAGAAAACGGTTGACTTGCCCTTGAAGCGATCCAGCGCTTCTTTATTGATCGTTACTTTACTTGTTTGGGCCATGTATTCGCTATAGGTAACGGAATCACTGGCCACTACCAGGTTTTTATCATCTGCCATTATATACATGCCCGCTATCGACAGCAGGTTGCCTGCTTTATATATATTTTTCTGTTTTACCAGAAAACCCTGCTCTACTGCTTTATCCATCAGTTTGGCAAAACTCACTTTGTCACCGACAGGTGCGGTCAGGATCATCTTGCCAACAGGTTTTTTGCGCATCATACTGCGTTCGTCATGTTTTGCTTCCGGCTCTGCAGCAGTCATGCCGAAATCAGATACAATCACAGCAATATCGCCCTTCAAAGATTTATACAGGTCCTGGCTGCTGATCCCGCTTTTTTCCAGGAAATTGTTTGCCAGACCCTCTATTTCCAGTTGTTTCAGGAGCCCTCCGAAAATCTCGGGATTGAAGGCCGCCAACATGATAGCGTTGATGTTTTGCGAAGGATAATGATCGAGCATCGACAGGTTTACGGTGGGACCGGCGTACTGTTTTAGTACACTGCTTAGCAACTGGTTGGTATAACTGGTTGATTTGGCCAGTATTTTTCCGTCTTCAAAACTTAATGTGGCCGTTACATAATTGTCTTTCACCAGCTCTTCCAGTTTCGGTAACTGGAAAGGCATCATACTTAAGGCAGCCAAAGAATTGTTGGCGCTGGTGAAAGCATAACCATCTGCTTTTTCTTTGAACATATCTGTAAAAACAGAAAGCCCTGCCATCGATTCTTTGATCTTCTGGGTGAAATAACGATCCACTTCACGTTTCATCTCCTCTTCTGTGTTAAGATGGGGAGGTTTCCTGAAACTCATCGTGTTGGTATCATACACCGGCTTCAGGTTGTGCGTATATATAGTGACGATAACCTGTTGATCATTCCAGGCTAACATACTGCCTTCATTGTTGATGAGATAGCGGTAATCTTTTTCCTTTTTGATTTCCCTGCCCCTGGTTTCTTCCTGTTTTTGCAGGTAAGCTTCCAGTTTGGCAGCATCTTCCAGTCCGCCCAGCAGGCTGAAACTGTTGGAGAGGCTGTTATCTGCATGTGTTTTCTGTGATCCGAAGACAAATATTTTACTGCTCCAGTCGATGCCGGCATTGTTTTTCAGCTCTTCCAGTTTGGCTTTGTCGCGCATGTCGACCGAATCTCTTTTGAATACTTTACTCAGGAGCGTGTCAACATTGATCCCGCCTTTCTGGAGTTTGTCTTTCATCTGGCCGGGATCAAGTGCCAGTACAAAATTGGCTTCTTTGGGGATATATCTGGCTTCTTTGGGAACCTCGTGTTTGCAGGAAGCTAATGTGGCTGCAAACCAAAAAAATACGAGGGCCTGGTATACTACTCGCTTCATAAACGCAGTGTTTAGTGAAGCTAAGGTATACCAAGCCCCCGATATGTCTGTTTTCTTTATGTTTTACTTCATAATTGCCTGATAAATGGCTTCCTGGATATTTGGGCGCACATTTAACTGGCCCAGTTTATTATTGTTCCGGGTGGGGGTGACACGGTTGGACAGAAATATATATACCAGGTTGTACTGGGGATCTACCCAAACGCAGGTTCCCGTAAAACCTGTATGACCGAAGGTTTCGGACGATACACTTTTTGATGGGTAAGGCTCCTTTCGAGTTGTATTGTCTTTTTCCGGTTTGTCAAATCCCAGCCCCCTGCGACTGATGTCACTGTTATACGTGGTAAATTTATCGATGGTTGATTTCTTGAATAAACGTACCCCGTTCAGTTCGCCGCCATTTAACAGCAGCTGGTATAACTGCGCCAGGTCATAAGCATTGCTGAACAGGCCTGCATGACCGGCTACACCGCCAAACATGGCAGCTCCTTCATCATGTACGTCTCCCCGTATCAGCTGTTGACGGAAATGTTTTTCCTCCTCGGTGGGTACGATCTGGTTAACCGGCATCAGTTCTCTGGGCCGATAGGTGGTGGTGGTCATGTGCAATGGTTCATAAATATTTTCACGGGCAAATTCATTCAGCGGTTTTCCGCTAACCGCTTCTACTATTTTTCCAAGGAAAATAAAATCATTATCGCTGTATACATATTTATCGGCGGCTGTTAATTTGCTCTGCAGGATGCGTTTGTACAAAGTATCCTGCCAGTCGTTCCGCAGATAGAGATTTTCTGCTACACGGGATTGGTGTTCTGCATCTTTCTGTGCAGAGAAATATTCCGGACGTGGCTGGCCGGTAACAGTATCGATCACTTCCCTGTAAAATGGGATAAAAGGGTTCAGTCCTGCCTGGTGCAAAAGGATATCCTTAAGTTTTAAAGGAGCTTTGTCGGAACCTTGCACCCATGGCAAATAATCACCGAGGGTTTTCTCCAGATCGATTTTTCCTTCGTCATAGAGTTTCATGATGGAAACCGTGGTAGCGGATATCTTGGTAACGGATGCTAGGTCAAAGACCATATCTGTGGTAACCGGCTCTTTTTTATCAAAATTGGTATAACCGAAAGCTTTGTTGTAAGCGATTTTACCGTTGCGGGCCACCAATACTACACAACCCGGAGTAGCACCTTTTTCGATGGCATCTGTTGCTATGGTATCGATCTTTTGTAAAGATTCCGCCGCCAGTCCAACTGAGCCCGGATCTGTTTTCGGGAAATAGCTGTTATACAGGATACCATCTCCGAATTTCAGGTTTTCAGTGACTGTTACGGGTAGTTTGCCTTTGGGTTCTATCTTGCCCATGATCAGGGATACAGCAGCTTCCTGTGTGATGTCGTCATCTTCGTAGCAGGCTACCAGGTTGGGGGCATTGGCAATATTCTTGAGTGCATAAGGATTGCCGAAAACAAGGGTGAGTGTATTGTTCTGCTGCAATCCATTCAGCAGGTAAACCGAGGCATTGCTGATGCCGAAATTATTGGCAGGCCTGCGACTGAAATTATGCAGCCCTACGATCACCACATCATAGTTTTTCCCCTGGATGACACTGATGAGCTGAGCAGCGCCGGCGCTATCGCTTTTTTCAATGATGGTAACCGGGTTTTTGTCGTCCTGTAATTCCTTACCTACGGAATTTTTACTGCCAAACAGGTATACATCGGCATTGTATTCGGTGCGCATGCGCGCTGCTATTGTGTTTTCTGAAGGGGCACCCATACATACATAGGCTACTTTTTTGCCCTTTGCCAGCGGAAAAATGTTTTCGTTCTGTTTGCGTAACAAGGTAAGTGCATTGGCACTCAGTTCTGTTTTGATCAGGCTGGTCTGTTTGTTCAGGTCAGCTACCAGTCCTTCTGTTTCAATAGACCCGATCTTGTTCAATCCCAGGTGGTATTTGGCCAGCAGTACTTTCTTTACGCGGGCGTTGATATCGTCCCAGCTGAGTTTGCCTTCCTTGATGGCTTCTTTTACTTTGGAAATACTTCCGGGAATATCGCCGGGCAGACATAACAGGTCGTTACCGGCGATCAATGACATCACAGAAGCTTCTCCCTGCGGAAAGAATTTCGCAACACCCTGCATTTCCAGTGCATCTGTAAATGTGATACCCTGGAAACCAAGTTCGTTACGCAGAAGGCCTGTTACGTTTTTATTGGATAAGGAACTGGGTAAGTTGGCAGTGGTATCGATGGCCGGGATAGACAAGTGCGCTGTCATGATACTGCCAACACCCGATTTGATCAATTCACGAAACGGGTATAATTCAAGGTTGTCCAGCTGCTCACGGCTTTTCAGAATTACGGGAAGATCTTTGTGCGAGTCAACTGCTACATCGCCATGTCCGGGAAAGTGTTTGGCAGAAGCCATGACGCCCACATCCTGCATACCTCTCATATAGGCAACACCGTAAGTGGCTACTTTGTATTTGTCTTCACCAAAGCTCCTGTCGTTGATGACAGGGTTCATGGGATTATTATTTACATCTACGTCCGGTGCAAAGTTTACCTGTATACCCATACGTTTACACTGTTCGCCTACTGCTTTTCCGAATGAGTAAATGAGTTTGGCATCAGTGGTGGCACCCATCATTAACTGGCGTGGGTAATTGATCACACTGTCCAGGCGCATACCCAGTCCCCACTCACCATCGATCGAGATCAGCAATGGGGTTTTGGCAATAGCCTGGTATTGGTTGGTCAGTAATGCCTGTCTTACAGGCCCTCCCTGGAAAAAACACAGACCGCCTACATTGTATTTTTTGATCAGATCGGTCACTTCGGCCACATGTTCTGCACCCAGGTTACTGTGTGCCCGGATGATCATCAATTGCGCGATGCGCTGGTCTTTATTCAGTTTCCTAAACTTCTTTTTCACCCAGCGTTCTGCAGCGGGGGTCTTTGCAAAAAAATCCTGCGAATAAGCGGCCAGAGAGCTTGTCAGCAGGCAGAACATCAATGTTACGAAGAACCAGTAATTTCTTTTCATATGGTGTATTGAGGAGGCACAAGTTAGTAATTATACAGGTATGGCGAACCTGTTGGAATAAGGATCCGGCTGGTCAAAAAAAAGGCCGTAACAGATATCCGCTACGGCCTTTTTTTGATGAGATTATCTTATGCTTCTTCTTCCGGTTCCTCGCTTAGTTTTGGCTCAATATTGTTGGCGTTAAGGATTGAGAACCATTTGATCATTTTTTTCATGTCGCTGGTGTAAACGCGGTCAAAGTCCATATCGGCATAAACTTTCTGGAAATAGGCTTTTACGGCCGCCGCATCTTTGTCTGATGGCAGGGCTTCTTTGCTCTTTCCCATCGCCTGGAACACTTCTACCAGGTTTACGTTCTCACGGATGGTGTATACTTCGATACTTTCCAGGTGTGAAAAGTTGTGTACACGGCTGCTGACGAATTTTGTGGTCTTGTCATCGAGCGATTTTACGATGGCCCCGTCTGTTTTGCTTCCCACCAGTTCAAATAAACCGTTCAAACCGGTTATAGATATCAATTTACTGTACTCCATAATATGTGATTAATTGCTGCAAAGTAAGGGGAAAAAGAAGAAAATTGATCTTAGAATCTGTTCAACGGGCATATTTATGATTTTGCCGGGTAACGGTTACCAGCCCGGCATTTTTCTTTATTGGTAAAGTTTGAAATGTTGGATGGGATGAGTAGTTTAGGAGCAGAAACCATTACATACACCAAAACTGCTGTTTATGAACCTCGAAACCATTAACTGGCTTGCTGTTCTGGTAGCCGCTATTTCTTCTTTTGCCGTGGGTGGGATCTGGTATTCACCCGCCCTCTTCGGAAAAACCTGGATGAAAGTCAGCCAATTGACCGAAGAGCAGATCAAGCAGGGCAACAAGGGCAAGATATTCGGCTTCACTTTTATTTTTTCATTACTGATGTCCGCCAACCTTGCCATGTTCCTGAACGATGCCAAGACCGATCTTGCCTGGGGCGTTACGGCAGGCGTACTCGCGGGTATCTGGACCTTCTGTGCTATTGCCATCCACAGCCTGTTCGAGTTGAAGAGTTGGGCTTTTATCCTGATCAATGGCGGATACAGCCTGGTGTCCCTTGCTTTAATGGGAGCCATATTGGGCGCCTGGAGATAAGATAAGAAACGAATGTAACCATGGCCAAAGGACGGCTGTCTGACCTGGTTCTGAGAAACTCGTATCAACCGGCGCTGTTCATCTCGGCCTGGGCAGCATCGAGCCTGGCGGTCAGGGTATCGTAATCGGTATAACCCCGTGCCAGTAAGGTGAACCTGGTATCTGAATTCTGTAATAATACACAGGGGAAGCCGGTTACCTGTAATTGTTTGCACAATTGAAACTCATAGTAAGCCTGTTCTTTGTATTCTTCCGAGTGTAACCTGGTATAGAACAGTTCCGGTTGGATAGAATATTTCTCCAGCAGGTGACGATAGGCTTCATCATCGGTAAGGTCGCGCCCTTCAAAATGAAGTGCATATTGAAGATCGGAAGCAAAAGCCACTTGTTTTTCCGGATAGATCTCTTTAAAGATGCACAGGGCAATCGCCGGTTTCTCGGAATGTGGAAACCAGTCGCTCAGGTCCGGATGGTTGATATGCCATAGATAATCGGCTCCGAATCTGATACCGGTATGTTCCTCTACTGTTTGATAAGCTTTTTGTATATACCCGGCAGTAGCGGCTATCGGTACCGGATTTTCGGGAAGTATCATGCCACCGGATAATACTTCGATCTGTATGGCAGGGTAATGCTCGGCGATCTTTTTCATTACCGGACTGAATCCATAACACCAGCCGCAATAGGCATCATAACAGTAGTAAAGAGTAGGGGTCATACGGCAAAGGTAAAGAACTCCCGCGGTTCAGGATAGCCGGTTAGCCCCTGATGCGGCAGATTATTGTAACTTCGCTTTTCCGCAAAAGGAAAACAGCGGACCTCAACCCAAAACTACAAACCTCAAACCAATCATATATGCCCGGTTTTGAATTATTTGGTGCAGAAGAAAGAAAAGAAGTGAATGATGTGCTGGAAACAGGTATCCTGATGCGTTATGGCTTTGATGGCCCCCGTCAGGGTATATGGAAGGCCAAGGAACTGGAACAGGCCATCACCGAAGTGTTCGGATGCAAATATGCACAACTTACTTCCAGCGGTACGGCAGCACTTACTACGGCCATGGCCGCATTGGGTATTGGTGCGGGTGATGAAGTGATCATGCCTGCTTTTACATTTGTGGCCAGTTTTGAAGCTGTACTTAGTGTTGGTGCCATACCGGTACTGGTAGATATTGATGAAACCCTGACCCTGAACCCCGGCGCAGTTCGTGCGGCCATTACCCCCCAAACAAAATGCGTGATGCCGGTACATATGTGCGGCAGTATGGCTGACCTGGATGCGCTGAAACAGATCTGTGACGAACATCGGCTGATCCTGCTCGAAGATGCCTGCCAGAGTATCGGCGCTTCTTATAAAGGCCGTTCGCTGGCTACCATTGGTGATGCAGGTACTTTCTCTTTTGATTTTGTAAAGACCATCACCTGTGCAGAAGGCGGTGTGGTGATGACAAATAAAGAAGAGGTTTACCGTAAGTCTGATGGATATACGGATCATGGTCACGACCACCTGGGTGTTGACCGTGGCGCCGACCTGCATCCTTTCATCGGCTACAACTATCGCATCAGCGAGCTGCATGCGGCTGTGGGACTGGCCCAGATCCGTAAACTGGGCACTTTCCTGGGACTGCAGAAAAAGAATAACAAGGCACTCCGTGCTTACCTGGAGCAGATACCGGAAGTAAGTTTCCGTGTAGTGCCCGAAGGGGGCGATGACAGCTGCAGTTTCTTAAGTTGGTTCCTTCCTACTGAAGAACTCACCAAGGCTGTTGTGACAGAAATGAAAACACAGGGTATCCTTGCCGGTAATTTTTACTGGTTTGTGAATAACTGGCATTATATCAGCAAATGGGATCACCTGAAAAACGCGGCAACACTCAGTGCTTTAAGCGATGTACAGCGGGAAGCCTTGCTGCGGTTAAAAGAAACTGCTTTCCCCGCAAGTGATGCCATCATGAGCCGCTGTATCTCAACAGCCATCAGTCTTGTATGGACAGATGAGCAGATCCGCGAAAAAGGTGAGAAAATGGTTGCTGCTATCCGGGAAGTATTGCAGGCAAATAAATAGCCGGTTACCGTTGTAGCCAGATTCACGATACGTATTGAGGATACAAAAGTCGTAGGAAAAAGTATTGATCCTGCCTGCAATGATTACTCGATACAGCCCTGCCGTTCCTTTACTTTTTTTGATGATGGGGACACATTTTAGCGAGTGCCTTATCTCACCATTTCCATTTTTATCTTGAATGGTATCTTTGGTGTAAGATCATCACGCAGTAACTATCATGTACATATCCATTGGATAAAACAAGAGCCTCATGGCAACAGCACTTTTAATCAGGAAAGTAGTTTTAGTAATAATCCTTGTGTAGTTGATTTTCGAAAGAAGATAAGTTTCAGATCCTGAAGTAGTTGTATCTGATCGCGACTACAAGAGAAATTCGCCTGGTCAATTTCGGGCAAATGATTTCTGTAACGGTCTGATATCGATGCCTTTACCTTCCAGCGCATTCACATGATCCAGG
Source organism: Bacteroidota bacterium (assembly GCA_016183765.1). Lineage (GTDB taxonomy): Bacteria > Bacteroidota > Bacteroidia > Chitinophagales > Chitinophagaceae > Sediminibacterium. The sequence goes on along the minus strand of JACPEA010000011.1, from coordinate 15,112 downwards.
CTTCCCAATCGTATCCGCAGCGGGATCCTGGTTAGTTTTTCTACCTGTAATTCTTTTTTGCAGAAAAAACCAAGATGATTGCTGTAATAGTCCTGCGACAATAAACGGAGGGGTATTTTTTTCAGACTGTCAATATGCTTTTGTTTGCGGTCTAATACAGGCATGCCAGTCTGTGCAAGGCTTACAGCCACGCTTATTAGCAATAAATTCACAAACAAACAAATTGCTTTCACGGTTGGGTTGCTTTCTTTTGTATGTAAATTTACGGCATTAAAATAAAGAGGGATCTGCGGAGCAATGAATTGTATCGTGGTCCGGAGGTGAAATGTATTATGTCTCTTAGTCAATCTTTACAACAGAAGTTGTTGCAGAAACTGTCACCCCAGCAGATTCAGTTAATGAAACTGCTGCAGGTACCTACTGCCAACCTGGAAGAGCGTATAAAAGAAGAACTGGAAGAGAATCCCGCATTGGAGCTGGACGAAGAAGGGCATGAGGATGAATACGGAGACGACCTGCAGGATGAATTTGAAAGTACCACCGATGAAGATACTGAACTTGATGGCAGCGAGGAAGACTACGACAATGTAGATATCAGCGAATATGTGGTGGATGATGACGGCGAGATCGCTGACTATAAAATGAAAGACGATAACTACCCTGAGATGGATGATCAGAAAGTGATCCCCATAAAGGTAGAAACCAGTTTTCATGACCTGCTGCTGGATCAGCTGGGCATGCTGGAGCTGGATGAACGCCGTTATAAGATAGCAGAACAGATTGTAGGAAGCCTGGATGATGATGGTTACCTGCGCAGGGAACTGTCATCTATTTCAGATGATCTTGCTTTCCGCCAGAGCCTGGTGGTGGAAGAAAAGGAGATAGAGGAACTGGTGCAGCAGATACAACAGTTCGATCCTGCCGGTATTTGTGCGAGAGACCTGAAAGAATGTTTGTTGCTGCAATTGAAGCGGAAACTGAATGAAGGAAAAAGCGTGGCGATGGCCATACAGATACTGAGCAAGTATTTTGATGAGTTCACCAAGAAACACTACGAAAAGATACAGCGAAGCCTGAACCTTACCGACGAACAGATCAAGGAAGTGATCAACCAGATCATCAAGCTGAACCCCAAGCCGGGCGGCAATATTGGAGAGATCAATAAGGCGGAGAGTTATATCGTGCCGGATTTTTTCGTCATCAACAATAACGGGAAACTGGAACTGACCTTGAATTCAAAGAATGCTCCCGACCTTCGTATCAGTGAAGGATACAGGGACATGCTGAAGGATTATGAGAAGGGCAGCAAAAAAGACAAACGCCAGAAGGAAGCTGTGCTCTTCATCAAACAAAAAATAGATTCGGCCAAATGGTTCATTGATATGATCAAACAGCGGCAGGATACGCTGATAGGGACCATGAGCGCGATCATGAAACACCAGCAGGAGTTTTTTCTTACCGGTGATGAGACCACCATGCGCCCGATGATCCTGAAAGATATTGCAGAACTTACCGGTTTGGATATCTCTACGGTAAGCCGTGTAGCCAATAGTAAGTTTGTACAAACCGAATTCGGTACCTACCGGCTCAAGTTTTTCTTCAGTGAATCACTGAGTACCGACAGTGGTGAGGAAGTGAGTACCCGTGAGGTGAAGAAGATACTGAGTGATATGATAGCGGCAGAAGACAAACGCAAACCCCTGAGCGATGAATTACTTACCGATATGCTTCAGGAAAAAGGCTATAATATTGCAAGGCGTACCGTTGCCAAATACCGGGAACAGCTGAATGTGCCGGTGGCGCGTTTGCGTAAAGAATTATAACTTGGGTACAGGTTGCCCGGCAACATACGAAACGATACATGGAACAAAACAGAGATATCACCCCTTATAAGCCGTCCCTTTTGCTGACCATTCCGGCAAAACTGATCTCGTACCTGTTCCATCCGCTGTTCATCCCAACCTATATTTTTGTTTTTCTGATGTACCAGGTGCCTTATGAATTTGCAGGCATCACCGCGTACCAGTTACAACTCCGTTTGTTCAGCATTTTCTGGCTCACTGCCTTTTTTCCGGCATTTGCCGTGTTCCTGCTTTGGCGCCTGAAATTCAGCGAAAGCATTTTTTTACGTACCCAGAAAGAACGTATCGTTCCATATATCATCACCATGTTCTTCTACTGGTGGATGTATTTTCTCAGCCGCAATTTCACTGACCAGCCTGCGGTATTGAAATTCTTTTACATGGGTATTTTCTCGGCCACGGTATTCGGACTCATCCTGAACAGTTATTTTAAGATCAGCCTGCACGCGATGGCCATGGGAGGTGCACTGGCAGCCATCATACTTTTTGCCATGTATTATCGCATGCCATTGGGCGGTTCCATGAGCGTTGCCGCATTACTTACCGGTATTGTTTGCACCAGCCGTTTCTTGGTGAGCGACCATACCAACCTGGAAATCTATTCGGGCCTGGCAGTGGGAGTTGTGTGTCAGCTCGGGGCCTACTATTTTGTTATGTGATCTTTTCCCTGGGTTCTTTCGGATTCATTTTTCCAATACAGGTGTTTTGAGTATCTTCATCCCATATACGGCTATCTGTAGCCATTAAAATCCAAGCGTGAAGGACCAAAGATCATACCTGGTTTCTTTCTTATCCATACTGCTTACCCTGCAGACACTTACTGCAAGGGCTCAATCTTCCAACTGTACAACTTTCCTGAACCAGAAGGACACTGTTATCTGTCCCGGTGCATCTGTACGCTTGAACCTTCAGGACCCCCCCAAAAAAGATTCGATACTGCCCGGTGTCTGGAAATTATTGATCCCGGGAACAGCGATCGACTCTAACCTTTTTAACATAAAAGCTTTTGGTTTTGATAAGGCGAACCAGTATCTCTATTCCATCATCCATCAAAAAGTGATCAGGTACGACCTGAAGAACCGCACGGTTAGCGCTATCCCGGCAGATAACTGGCCGGGCGACTATACTGAATTCACCTACGATGATATCAATAAACGATTGTTGTGCTGGCGTGGTGGACGTGATTCCGTATATGCATTACCAGGAATAGGAGGAAGCTGGGCACCGGTGGGTGCAGGCAGTATCGACCGGGAATCATTCGGTGCTTCCTCGTTCTGGAATCCTGTAACCCGGCAGGTGGGCTTTTATGGCGGTTATGGTTTTAACGAAGTGAAAAGCTGGATATTCGAAAACGATGGTTTTGGATGGATCCAGAAAAAAACGAATCCTATCATCGATTCTGTTCCACCGAAGGGTGGAAATATCCTTGCTGCCAATGCGAACGGGACTAAGTTATACCTGTTCTCTGGCCAGGGAAGTTATAGTGGCAATGAATTGTCCGGTACTTGTGCATTGGGTAGTCCATGGGCAACCGCCAGCGGTATGTTTTGCTGGCTGCGCGATCTGTGGGAACTTGATCTGACCACCTATACTTTTCAGAATATCCTGCCCGTAAATCATGCATCCATACAATATGAGGGTGCGTTGGGTTATTATTACGATCAGTCCAGGTTTTACCTGTTCGGGGGCTATCAGCCAACCGGTAATTACGCCACCAACCAGAACCTGCCCAATACCAATAAAACATTCTATTTCAGAAGGGGTATTGATACCGGTTTTGTAGAGATACAGGGTGAAGGAGAAGTTCCACCCGCATTGGCGAAAACCGCCCTTAGTAATTATGCGTATTACGATGCCGTGGGTAAACGGATGATCTGGGCAAGGCGCGATGGCATTTGGGCGTACTATCCGGATTCAACCACTGCAGCGCCGGGTACCCGGTCCATACTATGGTCAACCGGAGATACAACTACGTCCATCACCGTACAACCCAAACAAACTACTGTATACCGGGTTACCCGTACCATTGGCAGCCAGGTATGTAAAGACAGCATCACCATCACGGTAACCAATATGCAGACAACACTGCAACCGACCGTGAATGTGTGCGGCAGCACAACCACCCTGGATGCCGGAGCAGGTTTTGCTTCTTATCAATGGAGCAGTGGTGAAACAACCCGATCCATTATGGTTACACAGGGCGGTACTTACCGGGTAACCATAACCAAAGCGGCCTGTACCAGTACCGACAGCAGTAAGGTGAACTTTGCTGTACCGGTGAACGATTTTGTTGTGAATGTACTCAGGGATTCGGTCTGTGCGGGCGATCGGGATTCTTTGTATGTGCTAAACCCGCAGGCAGGTATCACGTACTCGTGGCGGGTGAACGGTGCTGCCGCAGTGATCAATACCGGTACCAGTTATGCCGCTAATATCAATACCAACTCACTATATGATATTACCGGTGCGAGTAACCCGGCGATCTGTTCTGTCAAAACAGCCAGTGCAACAGTGGTGGTGCGGGCTAAACTGTCAAAACCGGTCATTCGTGTTGATTCCATCGGTACCGGGAATCTTTTGTTCACCTGGGACCAGGTGCAGGCTGCTACCGGATATCTTGTAAGTGTTGATAGCGGAATCAATTTTACGGCGCCATCCAGCGGCGTACTGGGAAGGGTGCATGCCATAAGCGGGTTGTTGCCCAATACGAAGATCAGCTTGGCCGTGAAGGTAACAGGATTGTATACCTGCCAGACAAGCGATACCGCACAATTGCAGGCCACGACCCTGAACCCTTTCGGAAACGGGATCTATGTGCCCAACGCCATTACACCTAACGGAGACGGTATCAATGATGTATTGCGGGTATATGGAACTGCGATCCGCTCTGTCCGCCTGATCATTTACAACCAGTGGGGTAACCAGCTGTTCCTCTCAACGGATCTGAAAAAAGGATGGGATGCAACGAACAAAGGACAAAAAGTACCGGCAGGATTATATAGTTATTCACTCGAAGCCTTGATGGAAGATGGAACCAGCATTCATAGAGGCGGCACATTCAGTGTTATCAGATAAGCCATGCGAAAATGCCTGATCATACTCATTGGTTTGCTCTTTGCATTTGATAAAATGCAGGCACAGACCGATCCGCATTTTACCCAGTATTATGCATACCCTTTGTGGCTTAACCCCGCATTGACTGGCGTGATCGATGGCAGCTCGCGGGTAACCCTGAACTACCGGAAACAATTGCCAGGTCTCTATGCACCAATGACGACGCAGGGTATTACCGCGGATTTTGCCCTACCCAAAAACCTGGGCCTGGGAGTTACCGCAATTAACCAGCGGTCAACCGATGCCGGGTATCAGTATACCAGTGCATATCTCTCGCTTTCCTATCGTGTGCACCTTACAAAATACAGGATGCTTAGTGGTGGTTTTCAGCTGGGACTGGTCAACCGGAAAGTGGATCCGGGTAAACTGCAGTTTGGTAACCAGTTCAATCCATTGATCGGGTACGATCCTTCATTACCTTCTAATGAGGTCTTCCCGTATCGTTCTGCCACATCGGTGGATGGCAGCCTGGGACTGATGTATTTTGATGGTGATCCCAATAAGTCATACAATCCTTTTATCGGGGTGAGCCTGTACCATCCCACGCAACCGGTGAACCGTTTTCTTTCCGAAGGTGATAATAATATCATTCCCATGCGTTATGCCGTGCATGGTGGAATCCGCTTTCAGATCAGCAGAACGGCAGACCTGATCCCGCATGTTTTGTTCCTGAAACAGGGCAATACCAGTGAGCTGGCGGGCGGAATGGTGTGCAACCTGAAACTGGATCCGGGGAAAGACCTTATTATTGGTGGTGTGTACCGGAAAGACGATGCAGTGGCGCCAAGTCTTGGATTGCATATCAACGGACTCACGATCGGACTCAGTTATGATGTCAATATCTCCTCCATGAAAACAGCTGCTGCTTCAAACGGAGGATATGAATTGTCGATCAGTTTTACCAGTAAAAAGAAAATAGCCGATAGCCGGTTCATATGCCCCAGATTATAACCATATACAAAAAAACACTGTGTGTCTGCCTGTATCTCAGCATGCTGGTTATGCTTGTGCCCGTAACATTGGATGCGCAAAGCACGCGAAAGCTGAAACGCAGGGGCGATGCCGCTTTTCAGCAGCAGAACTATTATGGTGCAGCCAAGTGGTATGCGGCAGTTTTGTATGATAGTCCGCTGGTGACCGTTTCGCCGGCACTGATATATCCTTTTCAGCCATCCCGTGGCCGGCATATCCGTAAGATCAACTTAGCACTGCGGAATGAATTGCAGTTCATGCTGGCAGAATCCTATCGCTTGTACGGTCATTACCATGATGCACTTCCGCAATATGAACAATACCTGGCCTCGCAGGATACCCGTTATCCACTGGCGCGTCTCTGGTATGCAGAGAGTTTGCTGGCTACCAACCAGCCGGAGAAAGCCAGTGCTGCTTACAAAACTTTTTTACAGAAATACAGGCGGGTGGATTCGCTCTCGCAAAAAGCAGATCAGGGATTGGCCAATTGTGATTTTGTCATCGCTCAGCAACAACGAAAGCCTGGCGCAGTCATTAACAGGCTTGCTTCACTGGGTTCTGCAGATGGTTCTAATTTTGCCCTGGAAAAAACAGCGGAAGGGTCTTTTATTTTTACCAGTTCGCGACATGAGCTGCAGGGAAAGAAACAGGAGAAAATATACCCGGTAAAACTGTATAAGGCCGATCTGAAAACAGGCAGCGTATCCGTATATACTGCTCCACCTGTACATATTCAGATGGGTGCTTCTTCCATGTCGGCTGATGGACTTACCCTATATTTTACCGGTTGGAAAGAAGATCCAACCAATCCGCAGCCGCAATATCAGCTCTATGTAGCTACACGTTCTGCCATCACGGATAACTGGGGAGAACCGGCCCTCCTTCCAGACAATATCAACCCGAAAGGATATCGAACCAAACAGCCATTTATTACCCGTGACGGTCGCTTTTTATTGTTCTCATCTGACCGGCCGGGAGGTTTTGGAAAATATGATATCTGGATGGTGGCATTGCAGGACGGAAAACCCTTTGGTGAACCCGCTAACCTGGGAAATCAGGTGAATACAAGCGGAGTGGAAGCTACGCCTTTCTACGATGCAGTTACTGCCAGACTTTTTCTGAGTTCCAATGGCAGGGTTGGTATGGGTGGCATGGATATATATGCAGTTGACGGTGATATCAGTACCAATCAATGGCAAGAACCGGTCAACCTGGGTTCTCCCGTCAATTCCGTGAAGGATGACCTGTATTATACCAGAGATACCCATTCGGATACCGCCTATTTCAGTTCCGACCGGGCTTCAGCCTGCTGCATGGAAATCTTCGCAGCAGTGGCATTACCCGTTAGGGACAGCCTGCCTCGCAAGCCATTGGTACAGGAACCGGCGCCAGCTGCAAGAGACAGTTTGGATGCAGTGCCGGATACCCAAAAACAATTGATGGATTCTATCAGTGCAGTTACGGTTGACAGGCTGCATGTCAATTACCGATTTGCCAGTGCCCGTATACGCAGGGTAGATTATCCGCAGCTGGCGCAGGTAGTAGCACAACTGAAGAGCAATCCTGCTTTGAATTTACTGGTGGCTTCCTTTACGGATTGTATTGGATCAAAACTGGCCAATGAAATTTTATCCCGTAAGAGATCGGCCGCTGTAAAAGCTTACCTGGTGGCAAAAGGCATTGATGCTGCAAGGATCAATATTGATTTCTTTGGCGAAAAACACCTGATCGTTCCGTGTAAGGAAGACAGCAGTTACAACCAGGCATCGCAGATAGCCAACCGCCGCTCTGACCTGATCGTTACTACAGAGAAAAATCCGAAATGGACACCAACGGGCAGGGAGCTGGATATCTTACCTGTAAATAAAGGACTGGCTATAGCCCCGGCGGGCAAACAAGCCAATAGAACAGTAACAGTTGCCGGGCAAACACCATCTGCCAACACGGTTACAACAGCTAATATCACCGGGGCAAAAGCCACTCATTCTGTGAATCCGCTGGATATGAATACGGCAAATAAGGGCCGTTCCCTATCCGGAACAACAGATCCGTCGCTGACGAACCGCAGTAAATACAATCGTCCAACGGGTACGGATAAAGGAACAGGAACATCTGAAAAGAACGGTACCGCTGCTAATGCTGTAAAGAAGGGTAAAGAGGCAAAAAACGGCAAGGGCAATGTGACAAAACCAGCCGCAGAAATCATCCGGACGGAGAATAGGGCTGTGGCCAATATGAAAAAAGACAGCATGCAGACCATGAAGATTACGGCACTGTTAGATTTTAGCCCCCGTTTGAAAAAAACGTCCGTGATCGAGCGGATGACGAGCCGCACACCCAGGAAATCCTTTGAAGTGTTTACCATATCGGATTCTGTGAAAGTGGAACTGTATGATAACGGCGTGTTTGATGAAGACTCTGTTTCAGTCATCTATAACAAGGAGTTAGTTGTGTACAAACAATTGTTGCAGACAAATAAACCTATCAGTTTCTACGTAAAACTGAATGCAGATATCCGCCGGAACGAAATGATCTTTTTTGCAGAGAACCTGGGACTGACGCCGCCTAACTCGGCACTGATGATCATTACCGATGGGGAAAGAAAACGAACAGAGATCAATGTGTCGAGCGACCTGGAACACAATTCTGTGATCTATTTCATTAAAGTGAAGAAGTGAGTACTGAATGACTGAGCCGTGTTACGGTACTTTCACGTTCCCTAAAATTCAATAGGGGGCTCAATGAAATGTGGCATTTGCACTGAATAGAACAGCGTTTGACTAAAACTTAGTGCACCGCAGTTTATCCAGTGTAGAGTTTCGGATCTTCAGAAAATCGCGGTATACGATGGATAATTCCAATCCGCCCCGCCAGTTAGATACCACTTTCAGTTTGGAGATATTGATATCGTAGCTGAGGCCTACGCTGATATGACTGAATCCCATTTTTACCACCGGGATCAGGGCATCGCCCCATCTCATAAAAGCACCTACATAAAAAATATCCGGATCACCGTTGTCATATTCCACCATATTGATGCCATACATCAAACCGCTTAATAACTGGCGGTTACCATTCTGTACCATTAGATCCGTGAAAGCGGTAATATGCCCCTTTTCGCCGGATGGAGCATTGATACCTGCATTCAGGATGATCTTGGGGCGAAGAAAACCCGGCACATCGCCCGTAACCGACCTGATAGTGGGGGTGGTGATATGTGACATGCCCACGGCGATATAAAAATTGGTCTTGTTCTTTAAGGAACTGCTGAATGACAGACCTGCATTTACATCCCAATAAGAATATTTGTTGCTGGTGATGGGCTGTGCGGTCGGGTTTGACGGGTCAAAGGCCCCGCCACGGAACTGGTCGCCCATTTTTAATTGGGTGGCATCGAACTGGCTATTGACAGGACCGCTCTGGAACGCGGCAGTAAGGTAAGTGTCATTATCGGCGCTCAACGATTTATGGAAACTAAGAGAGGGTAGTATCTGTGTCCTTTTTAAACGGATATCACCTGCCGCATCCATACTCATCTGCGAAGCAATGGTGATCAGGTCATGGGCGCTGCCAACCGGTATCTTATGTTCTATATTGAGCGATCCGGTACGAAAAGGAACGGTTACACTGCCCCACTGGTCGCGGTAAGACATGGATACCCGCAGATCGCCGGTAAAAAGTCCCGCCAGCGCCGGGTTACGGAGCAGGGGTTGTTCGTAGAACTGGGAAAAAGTATAGTCCTGCGCATAGCCGGTACGGGCTCCCAGGAATGCGATCAACAAAAGAGTAGTTTGTAAAATTCGTTTCATGGGGGTATCATTTACATTATTTTAAAACAGCGGTATTTCCTTTGAAAATGGATGGAATACCTTTTTCACAGATCACTTCACATACATATACAAATACATCCGGAGGTGCAGGATTACCCCTGATCTTGCCATCCCATGCATAGGCGGGATCGCCCGGCAGGAAATTGGTTTTTTCAAAGACCACTTCACCCCAGCGGTTGAATATTCTGAAACTCTTGATCATCTTTATGCCTTTACCCTGTACCATCAGCACGTCATTGATGCCATCTCCATCCGGTGAAAATGCATTCGGGATAAATACATCTGTCGTAGGACAGAATGTTTTGATCGAGAGCGTATCCGTACTCGTACATCCGTAGGCGTTGATGGCAAGGCAGTAAATGCTGGCATCATTGGTAACTTTTACCGTTGGGTCAGGGCAGGTTTTGCAGGAGAAATCGACCGGTCCGCTCCAATACCATTTCCGTATATCCTGTACTTCCGGTGTGGCGCGCAGCTGGTAACTGCCTCCGGCTACCACGGTGGTATCATTGCCGATATGGATACGGGTTGGGTTACCAACTGTGATCCTGATTTTGGCGCTGTCTGTAAAGCAATCGTAATTGTCCTTACCTACTACCTGGTAGGTGGTGGTCACGGTCGGTCTTGCTATAGGAGCGGAAGACCTGCTGTTGCTCAATCCATTTTCAGGATACCAGCTGTAACTGGCTGCGCCTTTTGCGAAGAGCTGTCGCGACTGTCCCACGCAGATCGTATCGTTCAGGGAGGCGATCATTTTTAGTGGCTGTATCACCCGCACCTCGGTTGTGGTGATCTGGCTGCAGCCGTACTGATCATATCCCAATACTTTGTAAGTGCTGTTGTAAGTGGGTTTAACCTTGGTAGTGGTACAACCATCGCAGATGATCCTGTTATCCTGGTCGGTCCAGATATAGTTCATGGCGCCGTTGGCTGAGAGTATGGCAGAATCACCACGGCATACTACCGGTTTAGTATCAATTTTAACCACAGGAATGGGGTGAACAGAAATCTGTTTAAAAGCAGAATCAAAACAACGGTTTACGGTAGCAACGGTGAGTTTAACCGTATAGTTGCCATCAGACATATATTGAACAGACACGATAGAGTCCCTGGGTTTGCTGCCATTGCCCAGATTCCAGAGAATATAGGCGATGGAATCTTTCGAATTCACATCGGCAGAAGCCTGGAACAACTGGCTTCTGCAGGCATCGGCAATAGCATTGATATTGGCTTTCGGGAATTCATATACCACTACTTTGTAGATGGCTTCCGTTTTATGGGAACATCCGGTATTGCTTTCTACGGCCAGTACCATGTTTCTCTCCCCTTCGGTGGTATAGGAAAGAGTTACATTTTTCTGCAGCAAAGTATCTCCCGCGTTGTTATACCATTGATAGTTTTTGATGCCAAAAACGGATTGACTTGTATTGTTGAACCGGTAAGTGGTTTTACCGCAATCATTAATGCTGGCCAGTGTGAAAGAAGAGAGTACACGGTCTACTTTAATGGTAACCGTATCTGTGGAGTTGGCACAGATACCATTGGAAATACTCCATACAAAACGATAGGTACCTGTACGTAAACCCGTAACCATGGTGTTAGGTAAGGAAGGATTGATAAAGGAAACATTGCTGGGCCCTGATGCCTGGCTCCAGGTTCCTGCCCCACTTACGGGCGTATTGGCCTGGAGTACAGTGGTATTGTCAGCATTACACAAGATCCGGTCCTGGCCTGCATCGGCGATAGTTACAGGCGGCACTACCGTGATCAGTATGCTGTTGGAATACTCTATGGCACAGGCTCCGTTTTTGATCAGTGTTCTGAACAACGTATTAACAGTAAGATTATTATAGAGCAGACTGTCGGTTGTATTGAACATCAGGTTCCAGTTACTACCGTTATCGATTGAATATTCCCAATGGATCACGGCTCCTTTTCTGCCGCTTAACCTGAGGATACCTGAATTAATACCACTGCAAAGAATGTTGCCACCGGTAAGTGTACCCGCAACCGTAGCGGCATCTACCTGTATCCTGGCAGTATCTGAATAGGCCGCAGAACAACTGCCGTTTTTGATCAGTACCCTGAACCAGGTAGTAACAGCAAGACTGGTATACACATAACTGGTATCAGTATAGGCCAGGATGGTCCAGCTTTTGCCACTGTCGGCAGAGGATTCCCATTGCTGAATGGTTCCGGTGAAACCTGCCAGTTGCAGACTGCCGGAATTGGCTGTTATACAAACGGTACGCTGGTTAGGTAATAATTTTCCACCCACAGAAAGCTGGTAAACGTGAATGGTGACAGTGTTACTGTATTCACTGCTGCAAATGCCACTTTGCACCAAAGCACGATACTGTGTGGTGACCTGTAAGTTTTTATAGGTATAACTGTTGGAAGTGTTGGTAATGCTTGTCCAGGTAATACCATTGTCAACCGATTGCTCCCAGCGGATAATATTTCCTGTATAACCTGAAAGGGATAGATTGCCGTCATTGCCCGCTATGCAGACAAATGCGTCGGCCACCAGTTTACCACTGTTGGTTGCCGGAGATACGGTGATCTGCATCAGGTCCTGTGAAGCGGAACAGATATTGTTAGCGATGGTCCAGGCGAGTTGGTAAGTGCCTGCGGCCAGACCGTTGACAGTGGTGTTGGGATCATTGGGATTGGTGAAACTAACGGCGGAAGGTCCTGAAACAAAAGACCAGGTACCGGTGCCGGAAGCCGGTGTATTACCACTGAGTGCGGCGAAAGTAACATTACACAATTGCTGATCGGCGCCGGCATTGGCAGGAGTGACCGCCTGCACCACATTGATGGTAACGGTGTTGGAATAGAGAGCCGGGCAAACCGCATTCTGCACGTAAGCCCTGTAAGCAGTGGTAGCAGAAAGATTGTTGTAAGTATAGGTATCGGTAGTACTGGCAATATTGTTCCAGCTGGCACCGCTGTTGGTAGAGTATTCCCAACGCACCACGGAACTGACATAACCGGTAAGCGAGAGTGTTCCTGTATTGGCGGTAGCACAGACGGTAGCTGCTGCAGCAAGTGAACCTGCCACGGTAGGCGGATACACAGTTATCTGAACAATATCCTGCGATGGAGTACAAAGTCCATTGGTAATATTCCAGGCGAGTTGGTAAGTGCCTGCGGCCAGACCGTTGACAGTGGTGTTCGGATCATTGGGGTTGGTGAAGCTAATGGCGGAAGGTCCTGAAACGAGTGACCAGGTACCGGTACCGGAAGCTGGCGTATTACCATTGAGTGCGGCGAAAGTAACATTACACAATTGCTGATCGGCGCCTGCATTGGCAGGTGTAACAGCATCGACAACCGTAACGGTAACAATATTGGAATAGAGAGCCGGGCAAACCGCATTCTGTACATAAGCCCTGTAAGCAGTGGTAGCAGAAAGATTGTTATAAGTATAGGTATCGGTAGTAGCGGCAATATTGTTCCAGCTGGCACCGCTGTTGGTAGAGTATTCCCAACGCACCACGGAGCTTACATAACCGGTAAGCGAGAGTGTTCCTGTATTGGCAGAGGCACACACGGTAGCTGCTGCTGCGAGTGAGCCTGCAACGGTCGGGCCATACACGGTGATCTGCATAATATCTTTTGAATCTGAACAGATACCATTGCTGATGGTCCAGGCCAACTGGTAGGTACCTGTTGTTAAACCGTTCACAACTGAAGCCGGATCTGCGGCATTACTGAAACTAATGGCGGAGGGTCCGGAAACAAAAGACCAGGTACCGGTACCGGAAGTAGGCGTATTGCCTGCCAGTACGGTAGTGGTACTGTTACACACCGCTTGGTCAGCACCTGCATCAGCAGGGGTAACCAGTTGTAGTACGGTGACCGTAGCTGCAATACCCGAGTACAAAGACACGCCCACTCCATTTTTAACCAGGGCCCTGAACAAGGTAGTAGTGGTCAGGTTATTGTATTCATAGGTGTTCTGGTTGGTTCCTATAGTACTGGCGATCGGGGTCCAGGTTACACCGTAATCAATAGAAGATTCCCATTGCAGAATGGTTCCCAGGTAATCAGAGAGTACCAGTGTGCCGTGGTTATTACTGGTACAAACCACTGCATCCGGACCGATCCTGCCGGGATTGGTAGGAGGCTGCACTGTGATCTGCATGATGTCTTCCGAAACAGCACAAACCCCATTGCTGATGGTCCAGCGTAACTGGTAGATACCATCCGTTGGGGGAGATCCTTTAATAAATTCCAGTCCGCCCACGGTTGCTTTCGGATCGTTAGGATTGGAGAAACTGAGTGTGGTAGGTCCGGAGATCTGCGTCCAGGTACCGGTACCCGATGTGGGTACATTGGCCTTCAGCTTTGTACTGGTAATACCATTCACGATGATTACATCCGGACCCGCATCGGCAACGGTGGCGGCCTGCACCACATTGATGGTGGCGATATTGGAATACAGTGCCGGACAAACCGCATTCTGCACATATGTCCTGTAACGGGTAGTGGCAGTAAGGTTATTGTAGGTGTAACTGGAGCCCGTATTAGCTATATTATTCCAGGTTGCTCCGTTATCGGCAGATGATTCCCAGCGGAGGATGGAACTGCTATAGCCGGTTAAGGAAAGCGTACCGCTATTGGCAGTGGCACAAACGGTGGCGTCTGATGCCAATATCCCGGGCACCGTAGCCGGATACACGGTTATGCTTACCTGGTCCTGCGAAGTTGCACAAACCCCATTGCTGATGGTCCATGCCAATTGGTAAGTACCGGCAGTCAATCCATTAATGGTAGTAACCGGACTGTTGGCATTGGTAAAACTAACAGCGGATGGTCCGGAGATCAACGACCAGGTTCCTGTTCCGGAAACAGGTGTGTTGCCCGCCAAAGCAGCAGCAGTTACATTACACAGTTGCTGATCAGTACCTGCATTGGCAGTGGTCACAGCCTGCAGCACGGTAATGGTAATGATATTGGAATAGATGGGGTTACAAACGCCGCTTTGTACGGCCACCCTGTACTGTGTGGTGGCGGTAAGGTTGGTATAGGTAAGCTGATCGGTAGTATTGGTGATCGTATTCCAGGTTGCTCCATTATCGGTAGAGGATTGCCAGTTAACTACCAGTCCTGTATATCCTGCGAGGGATAGTGTACCGCTGTTGGCAGCAGCACAAACGGTAGCGCTGGCGGAGAGCGTACCCGGCACGGTCTGTGGATTTACAGTGATCTGCACGATATCCTGTGAAGGCGCACAAACGCCGTTGCTGATGGTCCAGGCGAGTTGATAGGAGCCGGTGGTGAGACCATTGACAACAGAAGCGGGATCATTGGCATTGGAGAAAGTGA
>JACPEA010000010.1 GCA_016183765.1 Bacteroidota bacterium | reverse complement strand
ATGCGATTCGGCCGCCAGGTGGATCACATCGCTGACCTGGTAGGTCTCAAATACCTGTTTCAGCGCATCAATATCCAGGATATTGGTTTTGGAGAACACATAATTGGGCGCTTTCTCAATATCGGCCAGGTTTTCCAGGTTGCCGGCATAGGTCAAAGCATCCAGGTTGATGATCCGGTAATCCGGGCATTTGTTCACCAATAAACGCACCACATGGGAACCAATGAATCCTGCTCCGCCTGTGATCAATACATTCCTGCTCATATTTGAATAACATTAAATGAGAAGCAAAATAAAGGAATAGCTTGAATCTTTGCTTTATTCAGGTTTATTTCTTAAGAATTGATAATGGATATCATCCTAAAATTAATTTCTGTAGATGGTCTACTAAAGCGTTCGCAGGATTCTCTTAGTAAGTTTTTCTTACTTTGCATATTCAATCAGTCACAAGTAATTGCAGGTTGATTAAATGCAGGTATCCTGTAGGAAATGACCAGCAACCAAAATCGCCGTTTCAAAAAAAAACTTACATGAAAAAAGCCTTAATTACTGGTATAACAGGTCAGGATGGCGCTTATCTGGCAGAATTATTATTAAAAAAAGGCTATGAAGTGCATGGTATCAAACGCAGGACATCCCTGATCAATACAGAAAGGATCGATCCTTTTTACGAAGATCCGCATATCCCGCACCGGCACCTTTTTTTGCATTATGGCGACCTGACAGACTCCACCAACCTGATCCGTATCATCCAGGAAGTGCAGCCAGACGAGATCTATAATCTCGCCGCAATGAGCCATGTGAAAGTGAGTTTTGAAACGCCTGAATATACGGCCGATGCAGATGGTATCGGTACCCTCCGTATCCTGGAAGCTATACGTTTACTGGGCTTAACTAAAAAAACGAAAATATACCAGGCTTCTACCTCTGAACTATATGGGCTGGCACAGGCGGTTCCCCAGAGCGAAACCACACCTTTTTATCCCCGTTCGCCCTATGCGGTGGCGAAACTCTATGCCTACTGGATCACAGTGAACTACCGCGAAGCGTATGGTATGTTCGCCTGTAACGGCATCCTGTTCAACCATGAATCTCCCTTGCGCGGCGAGACTTTCGTGACCCGTAAGATCACCCGTGCCGTTGCCAAAATTGCATTGGGTTTACAGGAGACCCTCTACCTCGGCAACCTCGACGCCAAACGCGACTGGGGCCATGCCAAAGACTATGTAGAAGGTATGTGGCGCATCCTCCAGCAGGATACCCCCGAGGATTTTGTACTGGCCACCGGTATCACCACCTACATCCGCGATTTCGTGAAAATGGCATTCGCTGAGATCGGAGTGGAGCTGGCCTTTGAAGGAACGGAAGAGAACGAAGTCGCCAAAGTGGTTGCCTGCAAAGGCAAATACCAGGTTCCCATCGGCCAGACCGTGGTAAAAGTGGATCCCCGCTATTACCGCCCCACCGAAGTGGACCTCCTGGTCGGAGACCCCACCAAAGCCAAACAAAAACTCGGCTGGACCCCCAAATACACCCTCGCCGAAATGGTCACCGAAATGGTCGCCAGCGATATCCGCTTATTTGAGAAGGATGAGTTTTTGAAGAAGAATGGGTTTGATGTGAAGAATGAATTTGAGTAGGAGACATGCTATGAAGCCCGTCATTCCGATCCCGCCCTCGGCGGGGAGGAATCTTTCCAAGGTGAGTAGTTATTTATTAGAATGTTTGTGGGCAGGTGATCTAAATGAGGTTCCCGCTTTCCGTTTTAACAGGAATCGGAATGGCGGGATTGCCAAAATTGAACCTCTTTTTCCCACAGGTCCGACCAGTCGGGATTGGTGCTTGCGATCAAGAGCTCTTTTTTATGACGGTTCCACTTTTTCAATTGTTTTTCCCGGACAATGGCTTCCCCAATGGTGCTGAATTGTTCGTAGAATACGAGGTAAGTGAGTTGGTATCTGGCACTGAAACTTCTGGGATAGAACTTGTTCCTGTGTTGCTGAACCCGATTGAAAAGGTTTGAGGTCACACCGATGTAAAGAGTGGTTTTGTTTTTATTCGTCATGATATAGATATATCCAGCCGTTCGCATACTGTTTTTGGCAAGTTACAGGATCGCTTTTTTGATAGGTTAGGTATTTATACGGGTGATTTGTACTGGGAAGTATTCGATTGGAGAACTGTGGTAATGAAGGAAAGGGATTGGAAGGAATAGCGGTTTAATCGACATGAGATTTCTCCCCGCCGATGGCGGGATCGAAATGACGGGTTTTTTAAGAAAAATTAGTTTAATGGATAAAGGAGCTAAAATTTATATCGCCGGTCATCGTGGAATGGTAGGAAGTGCTATTGAACGGAAGCTTCGGGCGGAGGGATATGTCAATATTATTTCCCGGACTTCACAGGAACTGGACCTCCGTAGCCAGCAGGCGGTGAATGATTTCTTTGCGGCGGAGAAGCCGGACTATGTATTCCTGGCAGCGGCCAAAGTGGGGGGCATCGTGGCCAATAATACTTACCGGGCTGAATTTATTTATGAGAACCTGATGATAGAGAGTAACATCATCCATGCTTCTTATGTACATGGCGTTACTAAATTATTGTTCCTGGGCTCATCCTGTATCTATCCCAAACTGGCGCCCCAGCCTTTGAAGGAAGAATACCTGTTGTCAGGGTACCTGGAGCAGACCGATCAACCCTATGCCATCGCCAAAATTGCGGGTATTGAATTGTGTGATGCTTACCGGGCCCAGTATGGATGCAATTTTATTTCGGCCATGCCCACCAACCTGTATGGTCCCAATGATAATTATGACCTGGAGAAGTCGCATGTTTTGCCGGCCCTGCTGCGCAAATTCATTACGGCCAAAAGGAAACAATTACCCGAAGTGATCCTCTGGGGCTCCGGTACGCCCCTGCGCGAATTTCTCCACGTAGATGACCTGGCCGATGCCTGCCTGTTCCTGATGAACCAGCACCACGAAAAAGGCCTGGTGAATGTTGGGATAGGAGTGGACATCAGTATTCTCGAACTGGCCCAACTCATCAAAAAGATTGTAGGCTATGAAGGCAACATCACCCTCGACCCCTCCCGCCCCGACGGCACCCCCCGCAAACTGATGGATGTATCCAAACTGACTAACCTGGGTTGGAAAGCGTCTATTGGGTTGGAAGAAGGCATTGAGAGAGTATATGAGGAAGTGAAAAATTTGAAATGGGAGTAGGGATTTGAAATGTTGGCGTATTGACTTTTTGGACGCCTGCCTTCAACAAATGGTTGGTAGGTAGCTGTTTTTCTTTCAAAGTTGGTTTAGGACTTTCCTTTCTATGCTGGGCTGCTACCTGGTCGCTGCGGGGGTTGTGGTATCCCTACTTAACCAGCTAAATAGTATGATGAAACAGTTTTGTTATCAAAAAAGCAAAAATCCGACACGGTTTTCTCTAAAACCAGGATTCTAATGATGTTGGGGATCGCTCTTAGTGATTTCTGTAACGCTCTGCCGGCAGTAGATATTAAGCGTACTTGTCTTCCAGCGATTTTGGAAATCCTGATCAGTTTCCTAGTTACCTGTATATTTACGCAGCTGTTTAGAAAAAGGTTAGATCAGAGAAAGGTTCTCCGAAAGCGACTTTTTGCATTTGGTCTTTGACTTTGGATCTTTAGCTTTAGACGAAAGTGAGATTTTTACATCGTGGCTGCCTGGGGGTATGTTAATGTAACCAACGCCCAAAGCACTAATAACACAGGATTATTCTGATTGGTTCGTAAAAACAGTTGTTTTTAGTAGTTTTTTCAGCTGACTTGTTTCAATCGAAATCGACGGCATATATTTGATTTTTATTATAATCATTCACCAATAATTTTTATGAGGATAGCAGTCATCGGAACAGGGTATGTTGGATTGGTAACAGGCACTTGTTTTGCAGAAACAGGGAATAAAGTGGTGTGTGTTGATATTGACCAGGAGAAAGTAAACAAGTTAGCGGCCGGTGAAATCACAATCTATGAGCCTGGTCTAGAAAAAATCTTCCTGCGTAACCTGCGGGAAGAAAGGTTGGTCTTTACTGCCCGATTGGCCGACGGGATAAAGGATGCTGAAATCGTTTTCCTTGCATTGCCTACTCCTCCCGGAGAAAATGGGGCTGCAGATTTGCGGTATGTATTAGGGGTGGCTGATGAAATTGGAAAATTACTGTCCGATTATAAAGTAATCGTTGATAAAAGTACAGTGCCAGTAGGTACAGCTGCAAAGATAAAAAACGTGATTGCAGCCCATTGTTCTGTGGAATTTGATGTGGTAAGTAATCCTGAATTTCTTAGGGAAGGGGTAGCGGTGGACGATTTTATGAAGCCTGATAGGGTTGTAATAGGGACCCGGTCAGAGCGTGTCCGTAAATTAATGAACGAGCTTTATGCACCTTTTGTACGACAAGGTAACCCGGTGATTTTTATGGATGAAAACTCGGCCGAACTTACCAAGTATGCAGCCAATTCATTCTTGGCTACTAAAATATCGTTCATGAATGAGATTGCTCTGCTTTGCGAAAAATTAGGAGCCGATGTAGATATGGTAAGGAGAGGTATCGGTAGCGATGAGCGGATAGGTAAACGCTTTTTATTTCCGGGTATTGGGTATGGAGGGAGTTGTTTTCCCAAGGATGTTCAGGCTTTGATCCGATCGGCGGAAGAGGAAAATTATGATTTTAAAATACTGAAAGCGGTTGAATCTGTGAATGCCGCCCAGAAAACCCATCTGGTATCAAAGATTAAAGATTATTTCAAAAATGACCTATCGGGTAAACATTTTGCTTTATGGGGACTGGCTTTTAAGCCCAATACTGATGATATCAGGGAATCTCCTGCACTGAGTATTATTGAGGCGATAATGCAAGAAGGTGCTACGATTATCGCTTTTGACCCGGAAGCCATGCCCAATGTAAAAAAAGTACTGGGTGAACAGATTAGTTATGCAAGCAGCCAATACCAGGCTTTAGAAGGTGCCGATGCTTTGATCATAGCTACAGAATGGAGTGAATTTCGTACACCCGATTTTGATATGATTAGCGGTAGGCTCAAACAAAAACTGATTTTTGATGGAAGGAACCTCTTTGATACGAACCTGGTCAGAGCCCTAGATTTCCACTATGAAAGTATCGGACGTCCGTAAAGCAAGAAATTAGTTACCTGATTTATACTACAGATATCCCTCCTCTCGGCAAAAGTGGGCCCTAAGTGATAGTATGTTATCAAGTAAAAATTATCACGTCATAGGCCAGGCTAATAATGCTTGTTTGAGCGAAGGTTTAAAGTCAAATCGCAGCGAAGATTCCGCTCTGCGGGAGATTAAAGACCAACAAGCTAATGCCACATCCTGATCTCTTCTTTCCCCATGATTATCAATCTTCTAAAAAAAACGTGCTTTCTTTTTTAAACCCATCCCCTGTTCCTATATTTGCAACCACTACACCTTTTCCCCCCGCTGGGTGTTATTTCCAAATTTCAATTTAATGATATAGTATTCAATATTTGGCTATCCAGGGTCTTGGATGATATTTTTTAATTATTTTATTAATAATCAATATAATACGATTAGTAAATAATATGTATATTTCTGGCATGCATCTTAGCCTTCAATAAAATGATGTAGTAAAAAAACAGCCGGATTGTAGTGGGAGTATTAATAAAATTACATTAGCTTAGCTACTCAATAATAAGTCATTCTGCTTCCTAATCTGGGGGTCAGAGTGGCGAAGCCGTTCTTTCACTACAATATATTTAAGAGACTTTTGTTATTAAATCATCTCTTTTCTGGCAAAATACGCATTCGGCTGCTAACCAAGCTATTACTCAATCCTTCCAGTAAGGTATATTTACGGGGACTGGAAAAAGAATTGGGTGTGAGCAGCAATACGGTTCGTCTGGAACTAAAAAAGTTATCCGGCATGAAACTCATTGAAATGCAGGAAGAAGATGCCAAAGCCAAAGTCAAACATTATTCGGTCAATACGAGTCATCCATTGTTTGGTTCTTTACGGAATATCATTCTGCAACATGTGGGACTAGACCAAATTATCGAACAGATAATTGCCAAACTTGGGGATGTAGATAAAGTCTACCTCACTGGTGACTTGGCGCAAGGCAAAAATTCTAGTTTTATTGACCTGGTCATAGTAGGAAATATTGACAAAACCTATCTTCATAAACTGATTGATAAAGCAGAACCGCTGATTGGAAAAAAAATCAGGGTGGCTTTGTTTACGGTAGGTGAATTTAAGGATGAGCATTTAATGGACTTGGGGGTGGTGATTGATTTGATCGAGGGTTAGATTCTCTTCATTTAAAAACCCGCTTGAGGAGGTATAAGAGGGCTCATGTTTTTTAAACATTGTCATATCCGGATTAGGGTATTGTGAACATTTATAAAAATATATCATCCGGACTTAAGTGCTATTCAAATCACGGCTTTTAAAAATACAGCAACAATAGACTATGTATAAATTTTTCAAAATCTTGTTTGTCTTACTGTTACTATTGGGTGGTACGGAATTATTGCAAGCGCAGGATTTATTAAAAGGCAAGGACCTGAGCCAGCTTCGTGTAGATCAGTTAAGCGATGCGGATGTTGCTAAACTGAAGGCTCAGTTAGCCAGTTCGGGTATGACTATTGACCAGGCCGAGCAGACTGCATTGGCAAAAGGTATGTCTGCTGCAGAATTTACCAAATTGAAACAGCGTTTAGAAACCGGTGCAGGGATTAATAAGGACGGTTCGGGGAAATTAAAAACGGATAAAAACTCTGCCGAAAAAAAGGATAATAGTTCTGATTCTCTGAATACCGGAAAGTATAATGAGCAGTCTCCGAAAACTCTGGTCGACCCTCTGATTTTTGGCTCTGAATTATATACTTCGTTATCTCCCAGTTTTGAACCCAATATGAAACTGGCTACTCCATTAAATTATGTGTTGGGGCCGGACGATCAGATCATAGTTTCTGTGTATGGGGTACAGCAATATGAGGGTGATCTGCTTGTATCTGCGGAAGGGTTTGTCAATATACCAAACGTGGGACAGGTTAAAGTGGCGGGTTTAACGATTGAAGCGGCAACGCAGAAAATAAAAATAGTGATGGGTAATACGGTATATGGTTACCTGAAATCGGGAGGTGCTAAATTATCAGTTACATTAAGTAAGATCCGTAGTATTAAAGTACTGATCATCGGAGCTAATCGGCCAGGTAATTACACGCTTTCATCCTTATCTACCGTATTTAATGCCTTATATGTTGCCGGTGGTCCCACGGCTTTCGGTAGTTTTCGCGAGATAGAGCTAATTCGTGATAACAAACTCCTACGTAAGATTGATTTATACCGTCTCTTGTTACATGGGGATCAATCAGACAATATTGGTTTGAAGGACAATGATGTGATCCGGATCCCAGCATATCAGACCCGTGTTGAATTGAGAGGACAGGTCAAACGACCCGGTTATTTTGAAGTATTGCTTGGTGAAGATTTTCAACAAATACTGGCTTTTGCATCGGGTTTTACCGATACCGCCTACCGGAAATCGGTAAAATTATTCCAGCGCAACGAAAAGGAAAGAAAATTGGTCGATTTGGAAGCTACTGCTTATAACAGCTATCATCCGCAAGCAGGGGATGTCTTTGTAGTGTCTAAAATTTTAAACCGCTTCGAAAACAGAGTGAGTATCTCGGGTTCTGTTTTTCGGCCGGACGTGTATTCTCTGAGCCAGGGGCTCAAAGTAGCTGACCTTATCAGGAAAGCCGATGGGTTGAAGGAAGACGCTTACGTTGGAAGGGGGCAAGTACTTCGTTTAGAAGAGGACCTGACCCGCTCTATGGTTTCTTTTGATATCAAAAAAGCCTTGGCCAATGATCCGCTGCACAATCTTTTGTTGCAACGCGAAGATGAGGTTCTGATTAGTTCTATTCTGGATCTTCGGGACCCTTTTAAAGTAACTATTCAGGGCGAAGTACGATTACCTGGTCAATATGAATATGTTGAGAACCTGAGTTTGAAGGACCTGATCTTACAAGCGGGTGGATTTACCGATGCGGCTTTTAAAAAGATTGAGATCGCCCGTTTAATTAAACGCGATTCCATTGCTGTCACTGATAACCGGGCCAGTACCATAATTAATACGGAAATAGCCGGTGATTTATCTTCCAGTGTTGCCAATATGATCCTGCAACCCTATGATGTCATTACCATACGCCGCAAAGCTGGATATACCATACCGGAAACGGTTGTTGTAGTTGGCCAGGTGCAATACCCGGGACCATATGTTTTGAACAACCGCAATGAACGGGTGAGTGATATTTTGAGAAGGGCTGGTGGTTATACGCCAGATGCGTATCCCGAAGGAGCCTATCTGAGACGATATAGAAACGAAGAAGAAAAAGCAAAATCCAAGGATGTGGCTCGTAAGGCGGGAAAAAATATCAATGACACGTCAGCGGCTGCTAAAAAAATGCTGGTAGAAGATATTATACGTGAATATGACCAGATACCGCTGGACATTCCGTCAATTCTCTCTTCACCAGGCTCTATTGAAGATTTGATAGTTCGGGCAAAAGACGAATTGATGATCCCGAAATTTGATGGCCAAGTTAAGATTAGCGGGGCTGTATTAATGACGACCCAAGTGCCTTACCAGCAAAAAAACAGGCTTAAAAATTATATTTCTGATGCCGGAGGTTTTAGTGGGGATGCCTGGCGTAAAAAAACCTACGTAGTATATGCCAATGGTAAAGCGGCTACTACCAAACATTTTTTATTCTTTAAGTTTTACCCAAGAATAATGCCGGGATGTGAATTGATTATCCCGAAAAAAATAGAGAAAAAAAGGATGACTACGGGAGAAATTATTGGTATTTCTAGTGCATTAGCGAGTTTGGCAGGAGTAGCCATAGCAATTCTCCGTTTGTAATATCGATGCAATAAAGTTCCTATTATAATTCCTTCAATCTCTTAGACAAGAATATTTTATGAATGCAGATCAAATAAAATATCAAGATTCAAACACTGATGATGAGATCTTATTAAGAGATCTGATTGGTAATATAGCTTTGTTTATAAAATATCTTAAAAAGAAATGGTTGGTTCTTTTTGCTGGTTCATTTATGTTGGCGGCTGTAGCAGGTGGATATGCATTTTTGCAAAAATCTCAATATGTAGCAGCGCTATCATTCGTATTAGAAGAGGAAAAAGCATCTACCGGAGGGGGGCTAAGCAGTATTGCCAGCCAGTTCGGAATCGATATGGGCAGCAGCTCGAGTGGTGTATTCAGTCAGGCGAATCTTATCGAGTTGATTAAATCGCGGGAGTTGATTGAAAATGCCCTGATAAAAAAAATTGTATTTAAAGGTAAAACGACAACACTTGCTGATATATACCTCGACTCCAGTGACTTACGAAAAGGCGTTAAGCAACAGATTCCCAAAGATTATTTTTTGAGTCAACCTGATAAGGAGCAATTTTTGCCGGAACAGGCTACACTTCTCCGTACGATGTATAAATCTGTTTTCAGCAACCTGGATGTTGCGCCAAAAGATAAGAAGACATCTATTATTGTGGTTGAGTTTAAAAATCCTAACGAAACTTTTTCAAAGCTTTTTGTAGACAACCTTGTACAAACTGTTTCGGATTTTTATATCAAAACAAAAAGCCAGAAATCACAAATAAATGTGGAAATACTCGAAAGGCAGGTAGATTCATTGCGTGCCAGTTTGAATTCTGCAATTTCGGGCGTTGCTCTCACTGTTGAGAATACTTTTAATGCCAATCCTGCCCTGAGCCTAATTAAAACACCTTCTGTCCGCCGACAGATAGATGTACAAACGAACTCTGCGATGCTGGCTCAGGTGATGGGAAGTCTTGAAATGGCTAAAATATCATTGCGAAAAGAGACACCCTTGTATTTTATCTTAGATAGACCGGTGTTGCCATTATTGCGTGAAAAACCTTCAACTATCAAGTATTTTTTTGTAACAGGTATAATTACCTTTTTCCTAATATCGTTCATATTGGGAATTCGTTTTTTCTGGAAACACTCCAATAATAATTAATTAAGTACTTCAATCAATAAAGATGTTAGAAAAAAAAACAGTCCTCATAACTGGAGGAACAGGTTCTTTTGGTAAGGCTTTTGTTAAGACAATATTGAAACAATGGCCGACGGTAAAGAAGCTTATTGTTTATTCTCGTGATGAACAGAAGCAGTTCCAGATGGCGCAGGAGTATCCTCATGCAAAGTATCCCAACCTGAGATTTTTTATTGGAGATGTACGGGACTATGAGCGTTTAAAACGGGCTTGCCAAGATGTGGATTATATTATCCATGCTGCAGCAATGAAACATGTTTCTATCGCCGAGTACAATCCGGATGAATGTATCAAAACCAATATCGGTGGTGCGGAAAATATTATCAGGGCTGCATTAGAGACAAATGTTCAGAGAGTTGTAGCATTGTCAACAGACAAGGCATGTGCTCCGGTTAACCTGTATGGAGCAACCAAGCTTACATCTGATAAATTGTTTATAGCTGCAAATAATATTAAAGGTGACAGAGATATTCGATTTTCAGTAGTACGTTATGGAAATGTGATGGGCTCGAACGGGTCTGTTATTCCTTTCTTTCTTAAGAAACGGAGCTCTGGTATTTTACCAATAACAGATCTTGAAATGACCAGGTTTAATATTTCTCTGGAGGATGGCGTTGGGATGGTATTGTATGCTATGGAGCATGCATTTGGCGGAGAACTTTTTATTCCTAAGATTCCGTCTTACCGGATTACCGATCTTGCTCATGCAATTGCACCGGAATGTGAAAAGGAGGTAGTAGGAGTGAGGCCCGGGGAAAAAATTCATGAGGAAATGATCAGTATTTCTGATTCATTTACGACCTATGATATCGGTGAATATTTCGTAATTCTTCCACAGGCTTCAAATTATAAGTTTGAAGAATTTAAAATTAAGTATAACGCTCAAAAAGTGCCGGAAGGATTTTTTTATAATTCAGGGTCCAATACCGAATGGCTCAATGTAGAGGAGTTGAGGTCTCTTATCAAAAAGCATGTTGATCCGACTTTTAACGAAACGTACAACGGGTAAGGAGCTGAAAAGCGAATATGGTGATGAAGAATAATAAATCTAGGAAAGAGGTTCGATTGCTTAGAAAGTTATTTTCTATCCTTTCTTCAAAAGAGAGAAAAGATGCGATTGTATTATTGGGTATGTTGATTGTAGGTATGCTCCTCGAAATGCTCAGTTTAGGTATGGTCATTCCAATGATCATTGCTATGACAAAAATTGAGGCACTGGTCGGTAATAGCACATTTAGAAACATACTCGATTTTTTAGGAAACCCCACACAATCACAAATCATATTGATCCTGCTTGGAGTAATGGTACTGGCCTATCTGGCTAAGACAGGATATCTTCTTTTCCTGACCTGGAAACAATCGAGATTCGCACAACGGATTTCTATGAATCTTTCGCGAAGGCTGTTTGAAGGGTATCTTCGCCAGTCATATTCTTTTCACATACAGCGGAATTCTTCTGCTTTATACAGGAATGTACTTGGTGAAGTTGACCTGTTTACTTCGGTAATTCAGGCCATATTGCTGTTGCAGACAAATATTTCTATTTTCCTGGGTATATTTATAAGTATTTTCATTGTAGAACCTGCCGGTGCATCACTTATTTTCTCCTTTTTCTTTGTCTTTGCATTTGTTTATTTTAAACTCATAAAGAAGCGACTCGTGGTATGGGGAAATAAAAGGCAGCACCATGATACATTGCGGTCCAAACATCTGATGCAGGGATTAAATGGCGTTAAGGACATCAAGATACTTGGCCGTGAGAATTTCTTTATTCGACAGTTTGAATTCCACAATAGCGAATCTTTTGGAATTGGTATTAAAGTAAACGTATTTCAACAGGTACCGAGGCTCTTGCTTGAATTATTGGCAATTATTGGATTGGCCTTATTTCTGGCATTTATCATTATAATAGGGAGGCCCCTGCATTTATTGCTTCCCATAATCGGTATTTTTGTAGCCGCTGCGTTTCGCCTGGTTCCAGCCATTGGTTCAGTAATGAGCGCAATACAGACAATGAGATACGCCGATTCGGTTATCAAATTAATGTATAACGAGGTTCGGTCATTCGATGATATATCGGAAACGCCGGAATCAGGTATTGATATAACTTTTCGAGAGGTAATCAGGTTTAACAACGTTTCTTTTGGGTATCCGGGAACAGGGGTTAAGTTACTGGATAACGTATCACTTTCTATAAAGAAAAATGATATGATCGGGCTGATTGGTGAGAGTGGTGCAGGTAAGAGCACAATGGCTGACCTCCTGCTTGGTTTTTATCAACCTGACAACGGTTCTATTGAAATTGATGAAACTGATATTACCACCAGTATGCGTAAATGGCAGAAGCAGATCGGATATGTGCCACAGACCATTTACCTTACAGATGATACCATTGCCGCCAATATAGCATTCGGAGTAGCAAAGGACGAAGTGGATATGACTGCCTTGCAGAACGCAGTCGATATCGCCCAGTTGAACCAGTTTGTTAATGAATTACCGGATGGCATTAATTCTATTGTTGGAGAACGTGGTGTAAGAATATCCGGAGGGCAAAGACAGAGGATTGGTATTGCCAGGGCTTTGTACCATAATCCGGAAGTGTTGATTCTTGATGAAGCCACAAGTGCATTGGATATAGAAACAGAAAAATGGGTAATGCAGGCCATAAATGAATTGCAACATAACAAGACGATTATAATAATCACACATAGACTCAGCACTGTTGAAAGATGTGACACGGTGTATAAACTGGAAAAGGGGAGATTGAAACAGGTAGAAGTTTCGATGACCGGCGCTGATGTTTTGCCATCATAATGAAGAAATAATATGATTGATAAAATTCCTTACGGAAAACAAGATATAACATCAGAGGATCTGCAGGCAGTAACTTCTGTTCTGACAGGAGAATTTTTGACACAAGGTCCTGCTGTTTCGATATTTGAAAATGAGTTTGCAGCATATGTAGGAGCAAAGTATGCCGTCGCTGTATCAAATGGAACAACTGCATTGCATCTTTGTACCCTTGCACTTAATGTTAATAAGGATACTAATGTAATTACAACCCCCATAACATTTGCAGCATCGGCCAATTGTGTTCGCTATTGCGGCGGGTCGGTTTATTTTGCAGATATTGATAAAGACAGCTTCGTGCTTGATATAGCAAAAACTGAAGAGCTTATTTTATCAAAGCCTGCTGGTTTTTTCTCTGGGATCATACCGGTGGATTTTGCTGGTTTTGCTGCGAATATGGAAGCATTTAGGGAATTGGCAAACAGGTATAACCTATGGATCATAGAAGATGCATGCCATTCTCCCGGTGGTTTTTTCATAGATAAAAAAGGTCTGAAGCAATATTGTGGATCGGCAGGACTCACTGAATTTTGTGTTTTCTCTTTCCATCCTGTCAAGCATATCGCTTGTGGGGAAGGAGGGATGATTACTACAAATGATGAAACATTGTATAAAAAACTTCTTTTACTGCGAACACATGGGATTACCCGAGATCCTTCTTTACTAGAACATAATGAAGGTGGATGGTGGTATGAAATGCAGGAATTGGGATACAATTACCGGATAACGGATTTTCAGGCTGCTTTAGGTTCTTCTCAGTTGAAACGTGCAGAGCTGGGATTGGCCAGGCGGAGAGAAATTGCGGAAAGATACCAGTCTGCTTTCATGAATAAACCATATATCCTGGGACAGTCAGGTGTGGTTGAAGGCCATGCTTATCACCTGTATGTCATAAGAATTGAAAAGAGAAAGGAACTGTATGATTACCTGAAACAAAAGAATATATATTGTCAGGTACATTACATACCTGTACATACCATGCCCTATTACAAACGATTATCCGGAGAAAAAGTGAGCATGCCGGTTGCTGAGCAATACTATAGCGAATGCCTCAGTCTGCCTATGTATCCCACACTTACAAATGAACAACAGGATTATGTAATCAGGGAGATCGATCTTTTCTTCAACTCTTTATAACTGCTTATAACTATAAAACACAACAATGGCTAAACACGAAAACATTCAAGAAGACTTTTGGTCATCAGATTTTGGTAAAAATTACAGTGACAGGAACTCATTTTTGACTAACGAGAACTGGGATCAGATTTATGTTGAAACATGGGGGCATACCAAGATAGAAATTAATGGATCTGTTATGGATGCACTGCCCCGCGACATCAGGATACTAGAAGTGGGATGTAATATCGGGCTGCAGTTAAAAGGGTTTCAACGAATGGGGTTTAACCACCTGTATGGGATAGAACTACAGGACTACGCTGTTGAAAAAGCAAAAAAAACAACAGAAAACATTAATGTCATCCAGGGGTCCGGTTTTGACTTGCCGTTTAAAGACGGTTTTTTCGATCTGGTTTGTACGAATGGCGTACTTATTCATATCAGTCCTGAAAATCACTATGGTTTTATGTCAGAAGTGGTCAGATGCTCTAAGAAGTTTGTTATGGGTTGGGAGTATTTTTGTGAAAAAATTGAACAGATCGACTATAGGGGTAATGCCGGGTATCTATGGAAAGCGGATTTCGCCCAAATCTATATGGATTCATTCAACGAACTGGAAATAGTCAAACGGGTAAAATTCCCATATATCAAAGAGGAAATGAAAGGGAACACCGACGAGATGTTCCTGCTGCAAAAAAAAGGCAGTTAATGAACCCCCGGGTCTTTATCAGAACAGATGGAAATGAAAAGATTGGACTGGGACATGTGTACAGATGCCTTGCATTGAGTCAAATGCTTGCTACTGATTTTGAATGCTGCCTGGTCGTCAGAGAAAACCCGGTTTTAGTTTCAATTATTCAGTTACACAATATATCTATCCGGCTGATACGAGCGGACATTCCAGAAGACGAAGAAATCCAACTGTTGCAGGAAATGATTCAACAAAGGTCGGATATCCTCGTTTTGGATGGTTACCAGTTCGAGGCCTCTTACCAGTCGGTATGTAAAGAAGCAGGAATAAAGGTTGTTGTGATAGATGATCTTTGCAGGGATCGGTTCTTCGCAGATATGCTGATTAACCATGGCGGCGAGTTGCTTAGAAGTAGATATGAGGAAAAAACTCAGGCGAAGTTGCTCCTGGGATTTGACTACCTGATGCTTCGCCAGGAATTTTTCTCCAGGCAATTGACAAAATCGATCGATTCTGAAGTAGGTGTTGCGTTCATTTGTTTTGGTGGAGCGGATCCCTTCCGGGTAACTACAAAAGCAATTCGGGCAGCATTCTGGTCAGGATTTATTCAACGTGTTATAGTCGTTGCAGGTGCAGCTTACCAGGATTGGGATTCCTTAAATGAGTTAAAGGCGGATCTGAAAGAAAAGCTCGAAGTGCACAAAGCAGCAACAGCCGAACAGATGGTAAAACTGATAGCTGGTGCACAGCTGGCCATATGCCCTGCAAGCAGTATTTCTCTGGAAGTTTGCAGCGTCGGTACAGGCCTTCTTACAGGTACCGTAATTGATAATCAAAACGCGATACACCTCCAGTTACTGGGAAAAGGTTGTGCTGTATCTGCGGGTGATCTTCGTGAGATAGACGAAGATCAATTAGCCTCTTGTATCCGGGATATTTTTGAGCGTAATCTGATCGAATCAATGAAAAAGAAACAACTGGAAGTGGTGGATGGATTGTCTGGTCATAGGCTGGTAAAAGAATTTCAGATATTATCGGGATCATGAGCACCGGATTTACATATGGACTGCTTGTTAGCGGTGATTTGGGATATACGTGTTTAAGGGAAGTGTGTGAATGGGTTCCCCCTGTTTTCGTGTTTACAGACAGGAACTCCCGTGAGATTACAAACTTTTGCCTGGAAAAAAATATTCCTGTTTTCCAGGGCAATCCCAGGCAAGGGAAAGGATTCTCTTTTATTGCCGGGTTCAAGGTTGATGTACTCCTGTCGGTGAATTATCTTTTCTTGATAGAAAAGGATATGCTTTCCAGACCTGCCAGGTATGCTATTAATTTCCATGGGTCCTTACTACCCAAATACCGTGGGAGAACGCCACATGTATGGGCCATCATAAATGGGGAAGAAACGACAGGTATTACCGCTCATCTTATGACTGAGGGATGTGATGAAGGGGATATTGTGGCCACCGAACTATTGTCGATCACACAACAGGATACAGGTGCTGATATATTGAAAAAATATTTCAGTCATTACCCATTGCTAATAAAAAAGGTTGTGGATAAAATTGAGAATGATGCGCTACAGCCTGTACCACAGAATGAAAATGAAGCAACCTATTTTGGAAAAAGAACACCTGCAGATGGAGAGATAATATGGTTATGGGATAAATCGCGAATCAGGAACTGGATACGGGCCCAGGCCAGACCATACCCCGGGGCCTTTACCTACTATGAAGGACAGAAAGTAACTATTCACAGGTGTGATTTTGATAACAAGGGGTTTCACTATCAGGACGAAAATGGACTGATATTGCAGAGCGGGCATCACCCGGTGGTTAAAACTGCAAACGGAGCTATTCGATTATCGGATATAGAATCAGAAACACCCATTTACTTTGAAAAAGGAAAAGTTTTTCATGAAAGAAATTAATATAGGCGGAATACAGATTGGGGCAGACCATAAGCCCTTTGTCATTGCAGAAATGAGCGGCAATCATAATCAGTCGCTGGACAAAGCACTCTCAATTGTGGACGCTGCTGCGGATGCAGGAGCTCACGCAATAAAATTGCAAACGTATACGCCGGATACACTTACAATTGACGAGTCGCATAATGAGTTTTTTATCTCTGATTCAAAATCATTATGGAGCGGTCGTTCCCTGTATGACCTATACAAAGAAGCATACACTCCTTGGGAATGGCATCGGGCCATTTTCGATAGGGCAAGGGAGCGAAACGTTATTTGTTTCAGTACGCCATTTGATGATACAGCTGTCGATTTCCTCGAAAATCTGGATGTGCCCGCTTATAAGATCGCTTCCTTTGAGAACAATCATCTTCCCTTATTAAAAAAGGTGGCGGCAACGGGAAAGCCGGTTATCATGTCAACTGGTATTTCGACCTTAGCTGATCTGGAACTGGCGGTTAAGACACTAAAAGAAAATGGATGCACCCAATTGATATTACTGAAATGTACCAGTACTTATCCGGCTACTCCTATCAACACAAACCTGGCAACGATCCCGCATATGGCTGCCATGTTTGATTGCCATGTAGGATTATCAGACCATACTATGGGTACAGGTGTTGCTGTGGCTTCTGTGGCGTTAGGTGCGAGGGTAATAGAAAAGCATTTCACCCTCGACCGATCAGAAGGTGGGGTAGATGCCTCGTTCTCCCTGGAGCCATCAGAGTTCAAGGCATTGGTTCAGGAAACAGAAAGGGCTTTTGAAGGAATAGGTAAAGTGCATTATGGCATTTTGCCAGATGAAATGAAAAGTAAAACGTTTAAACGTTCTATTTATATTGTCAAAGATATTAACAAAGGAGAGGTTCTGACGGAAGAAAACATCAGGATCATTAGACCAGGGCTGGGTCTAGCACCGAAATATTTCGACATTGTTCTGGGAAAAACAATTAATCAATCCGTTCAGAAAGGAACGGCGTTAACATTTGAATTGCTTAGTTAGATGAAAAATTGTCTGGCAATTATCACTGCCCGCGGAGGCAGTAAACGCATACCTAGGAAAAACATGAAAAGTTTCCTTGGTAAACCCATTATCCAGTATTCCATCGAATCAGCTCTGTCTTCGGGCTGTTTTTCAGAAGTAATGGTTTCGACCGATGATAATGAAATCGCTGATTTTTCGAAATCGAAGGGAGCGACAATTCCTTTTCTCCGTTCAAGTGGCACTTCAGGCGATTTTTCTACAACAGCTGATGTGATAAAGGAGGTATTACTGCAATATAAACAGATCAATAAAACGTTTGAATATTGCTGCTGTATCTATCCTACAGCGCCATTTATTACCGGTGATAGATTGCGGACCGCATTTTCTATGCTGAAGGAAAAGCAGGCAGACTCTGTGGTTCCCGTGGTACGTTTCGGTTTTCCTATTTTCAGATCTTTTAAAATAGAAGATGGACTTGTGAGAATGAACTGGCCAGAGTATATGAATTCTAGATCACAGGATCTGCCGCCGGCTTTTCACGATTGTGGTCAGTTCTATTTTTTACGGGTAGAAAAGTTTCTCCAGACCAATCGTCTTTTTTCAGATTTTACGCTTCCACTAGAAATGCCGGAATCAGAAGTGCAGGATATCGATAACGAAGAAGATTGGAAGATA
The DNA here is from genome assembly GCA_016183765.1 of Bacteroidota bacterium. Lineage (GTDB taxonomy): Bacteria > Bacteroidota > Bacteroidia > Chitinophagales > Chitinophagaceae > Sediminibacterium. Next base: position 255,822 of record JACPEA010000010.1, on the reverse strand, counting down.
GCTGAGATAAAGTATTCTTTTCTGCTTTCCAAGGTATAAGAACAGGATGTACAGTGCATTATTAATAGGATGTGGTAATATCGGAGCTTTGTATGATTTCGGATCAGAAGAGGTGCAGACACACGCAAAGGCTTTTTCTTTGCATGGGGATTTTACGCTGACCTTATATGACCGCGATGAATCGCTTGCCAGGAAAGTTGCGGAACGGTATTCTGCAAGAGTCATACAAGACATTGATGCAGCTGATTTCAGTAAGTTTGATTGCGTAATTATAAGCAGCCCGACAGCGTCACATGCAGCGTTCCTAGAAAGAGCTTTTCAGCAAAAAGTACGACTGGTTGTATGCGAAAAACCATTATCGCTGCAAACAGAGGATATCGATCGCTTGATCCATTCTTATAAAAATGCAGCAACCAGGGTTATCGTAAATTATTTCAGACGTTTTTTGCCTGCTTATAAAGAACTGGCGAGCCATATCATGGACATAAGGCAATCCCAGAAACTGACCAATATAGGAATCAGGTATCAACGTGGGTTTGTCAATAATTGCAGCCATGCGATCGATCTGCTGCAGTACCTGCTGGGTACAACAATTACCTTGCATCAAATCAGTATTCATAACACACAGTTTGATCATTTTATGGATGATCCTACACTTTCGCTGCAGGGTTTTTATGAGCATGCCAGCGTTGCCATCACTGGCCTTACAGGTATCGGGTTCAGTTTTTTTGAGGTAGATATCTTTTTTGAAAATACCGCTATCCTGATCAGGAAAGGTGGAGATACTGTTTCCGTCTTTACAAAGCCTGCAGCTTCTGAAGACCGGACCAGGGTCTACTTACCTAAGGATATTAACATGAAAGGTTGTATAAAAGATTATATGAAGCCGATACCGAACCTGGCTTCCACTTTTCTCGGAGGAACGATACTGGAGGACAATTTTCTAGAAGCTGCACACATGAACAAACAGATGTTGCAATACATAAAAAAATGATTATGGCAAAACTAGCTATCAAAGGAGGCCAACCCATTAGAACCCGGTTATTCCCCGCTTATAACACGATCGGTGCTGAAGAAAAAACTGCTGTAATGGAAGTGCTTGAAAGTGGAAATCTGTCGCAATTCTTGGGCGCATGGCATAAGGATTTCTATGGCGGACCAACTGTTCAGAAATTCGAGAGCCGGTGGAAAGAGAAGTTTGGGACCAAATACGCGGTTTCGGTAAATTCAAATACATCCGGCCTTTTTACAGCGATCGGAGCTTGCGGAATACAACCTGGGGATGAAGTGATCGTTTCGCCTTACACGATGAGTGCAAGTGCGCTGGCACCGGTTATTTATGGTGCTGTTCCTGTATTTGCGGATGTTGACTACGATAATTTCGGACTTAATCCAGAAAGTGTTGAAAGGTGTATAACACCGCGGACTAGGGCTATACTGGTGGTGCATATCTTTGGTAACCCTGCGAGGATGGATGAAATAATGGCGATTGCACAAAAACATAACTTATATGTTATTGAAGATTGTGCCCAGGCACCCCTTGCATATTACAAAAACCGGCTTGTGGGTACAATTGGTCATATGGGTATATTCAGTCTCAACTATCATAAACACATTCATACCGGCGAAGGAGGTATGATCATTACAAATGATGATAACCTCGCTGAAAGATGTTTACTGATAAGAAATCATGGTGAAAATATCGTTGAACCTAAAGGAGTACAAAACCCTTTCAATACCCACGGGTTCAACTACCGGATGACCGAAATGGAAGCTGCTGTTGGTTGTGCACAATTAGATAAACTGGATGGACTTCTTAAAGCACGACTGGAAAATGCAGCATACTTTGCAGAAGCGCTCGGTAAGATTACCGGGTTGAAACCACCGGTGGTGGAAGAAGGTAACCAGCATGTTTATTATCTGCAGGCTTTCAAATACAACAGCGAGGTTTTCGGAGTTCATCGGAATACATTTATCAACGCCATCAAGGCAGAAATACCTTCTGCTATACTTCGCGAGGATACACCTTTGATCGGCGCCGGTTATGTCAAACCCATATACCTGCAACCTTTGTATCAGAAAAGAGCAACACATTGTTCATTCAATTGCAGCAAATATGAAGGTGCTGTTTCATATGAAAAGGGAATTTGCCCGGTAACGGAACAACTCCATTTTGAAGAACTTTTTACGCATGAGTACATGCGTCCTGGAATGACAAAACAGGACATGGATGATGTGATAGCTGCCTTTAACAAAGTAGCAGAGAATGTCCATGAATTGAAATAAATAACATGCTGCACTTTGAGTGAAAAAATTCTTTTCGTGTTTAGCGATCCCGGCGGAGCAAAGCCCATGCTGGCACTTGCGAGTAATTACCGTAAAGAAGATATACTGATCATTTCTGACAGGAGTTATGCCTTTTTTAAGGACTTTGGCCTTGACGTGATCAGATTGTCCAGCAAAGTTTTTGAAATTATCGACAGATTCTCTCCGGCCAGAATTATTACAGGTACATCATATAGTTCAGATATCGAAAAGCGGTTTATCGCAGCGGCAAAAGAAAGACGGATACCCGTTGCCTCCTTTGTTGATCATTGGACATCATTCATGACGCGGTTTTCTGTAGGAAACGGGTATACATTCCCGGATGAGATATGGGTACTTGATGAGAGAGCGGCTCAATTGGGTATTGAGGAAGGATTGCCTGCCGGTCTGATACGGATTACAGGTAACCCCTATCACAAGTATATAACCTCCTGGAAACCTTCCATAAAGAGAGAGGAGTTATCTGCTGTTTTCGGAATAGATATCCGTTCTTCAAAACCATATATCATATATGCCCCCGATCCTTTATCTAATGTAAATGGGATCGATAAATTCGGTTTCGATGAATTATCGGCTACAAGGGAATTAAACAAGCTTATCAGCGGGATAAGTGAGTTTAATTTTATTTTTAAACCGCATCCTAACCAAGATATAAATCGAATTGAGTCGCTTTTTGGTAAAAAATGGATGACTGTTTCCGCCCAGGCAGACAGTAATACGTTAATATACTATTCCGCAGGTGTAATAGGTTTTTTTTCAAGTTTTTTGATTGAAGCATCGCTAATGGGGAAAAATGTATATCGTTTTCTTGGGCCGAGAACAAAATATGACCCACTCAAGGAAATGGATCTGGGACAGGTAGTAGATAGCGAACAGTTGGTAGAAATATTGCAAAATGGAAATCAATAAAAAGGATTTTTTCTTAAAAGGGCAGACCGTTCATTTACGTGCACTTTTAAAGGAAGATATAAACGGCAACTACAGGTATTGGCTAAATAACCCGGAAGTGGTGAAATACAATTCACACGGCCGTTTTCCTGCAACGGTTGAATCGTTGGAGAGTTTTGTTGCGAGCTCCTTGGGTTCGAGGAATAGCCTTGTACTTGCTGTATGTATGAATGATACGGATTCGCATGTTGGTAATATTAGTCTACAGGCCATCAATTGGATAGACAGGAATGCAGAAATCGCTTTTCTGCTCGGGGAGCTCTCTTTCCACGGAAAAGGTATCATGTATGAAGCCGGGCAGTTATTGATCCGTCATGCTTTTCATTCATTGAACCTGCACCGTATCCATTGCGGAACATCTTCGGAGAATACCGGGATGCAAAAACTGGCATTGAAGCTTGGGATGGAACAGGAAGGGGTAAGAAGGGAGGCGATCTTTAACAGTGGCCGGTATCATGATATTATTGAATATGGTATTTTGAACAAAGCTGAACGTAGCGTATGAGAGTAATTATCATTGCAGAAGCCGGGGTGAATCATAATGGCGATATGAAAATTGCCCGACAGCTCATAGATAAAGCTGCAGCTGCGGGTGTAGACTATGTGAAATTTCAGACTTTCAAAGCTGATAAACTGGTGAAGAAAGATGCGGAAAAAGCAGCCTATCAAACCATGTCTACTGACAAGTCTGAAACACAGTACGAGATGCTTAAGCGGCTTGAGCTGACTCATGAGCAACATCTGGAACTCATCGATTACTGCAAAGAAAAAAAAGTAACATTTCTTTCAACAGGATTTGACAGTGAAAGCATCGATTTTCTTGTAAACATAGGGGTAGACCTCATTAAAATACCCTCTGGCGAAATTACGAATCTGCCTTTATTGCGCCATATAGCTGGTTATAATAAAAATGTGATTCTGTCTTCGGGTATGGCAACAATGGAAGATATTGATAATGCGCTCACAGTGTTGCAAAAAGCAGGGCAGGATAAGGATAAAGTAATCCTGCTTCATTGTACAACGGAATATCCAACGCCTTTTGCTGAGGTCAATCTTAATGCAATGGGCGCTATCAAAATGCATACAGGCTTGCAGGTGGGATACTCAGATCATACACTGGGGATTGAAGTGCCTATTGCAGCCGTTGCGTTGGGAGCGACTGTTATAGAAAAACATTTTACGATCGACAAGACAATGACCGGGCCTGATCATGCAGCAAGTTTAGAGCCTGACGAACTTTTTAAAATGGTTTCCTGCATCAGGAATATAGAAGTAGCGATGGGGGAAGGAGTAAAAAAGCCAAGTTCTAGTGAAATCAAAAATATGGCGGTAGCGCGTAAATCGATCGTGGCAGCGTGCAACATCGCAAAGGGTGAAATCTTTACGGAATACAACCTTACCGTAAAAAGACCTGGTATCGGCATTTCTCCCATGCAATGGGACGATGTTATCGGGACAATTGCCAAAAAAAATTTTTTGACAGATGAATTAATTACATGTTAAGAAAGATCTGTATAGTTACCGGTAGCAGATCCGAATATGGGTTGCTGCGGATATTGATGAGCAAAGTGAAACAGTCCCGCAACCTTCAACTCCAGGTGATTGTGACCGGAATGCATTTATCTCCCGAGTTCGGATTGACATACCGTGAGATAGAAAAAGACGGATTTACGATCGATGCAAGGGTAGAAATGCAGCTGAGCTCTGACACAGCATCGGGCATCACAAAATCAACAGGTCTTGGGATGATTGGGTTTGCAGATGCACTCGAAAGACTTTCTCCAGATATATTGGTGGTGCTGGGTGACAGATACGAGTCTTTCGCTGCTGCCATCAGTGCGCTTTTTTTTAAGATCCCGGTCGCACATCTTCATGGTGGCGAAACAACAGAAGGAGCATTCGATGAGGCGATACGTCATTCTATATCCAAAATTTCGATGTTGCATTTTACGGCAACTGAAGCATACAGGAAACGCGTGATACAAATGGGAGAAGATCCCAAACGTGTATTTAATGTGGGCGCCATTGGCATAGAAGCGATAAACAGTCAGAAGCTGCTTACCCGTTCCGAGTTGGAGAAAAACATCGGGTATGTTTTCAGGAGTCGGAATCTTCTGGTTACTTATCATCCTGAAACACTTTCAAAAATATCGCCTGCAATTCAGTTTGGAGAAATGCTGGCCGCGTTGTCTAAATTTCCTGAGATCGGAATCATTTTTACCTATCCAAATTCCGATGTTGCTGGCAGAGTAATCATTGATATGATTAACGAGTTCTGTACAACCCGGCCCAACGCAGTGGCTTTCAAATCGCTGGGAAGTGTTCGGTACCTGTCTTGCTTAAAATATGTAGACGGTCTTTTGGGAAATTCTTCCAGCGCGATCATAGAACTCCCAAGTTTTAAGAGAGGGGCGATCAATATCGGTGGCCGACAGAAAGGGCGTCTGGCAGCAGCCAATATCATTAACTGTGCAGCAAAACGAAAATCGATTATTAGTGCAATTGACCAATTGTACTCATCCTCTTTCAGGCGGACATTGAAAAGTGTAGTCAATCCATACTATAGAAAAAATACGAGTAGCACCATAGTCAAGGTACTTTCAAGTTATCCTTTGGATAAAAGTATTTCCAAACCCTTTCATGATATTGACGGATGATTTTTTTCGAGAAAATGTCACTTTGGAATTACCTGTATCATTCAGCTATGAAAGAGCCTTGTCTGTACCTGAACAGATCCCGTTTCATTCCACTTGCGCAGCGATTGCTTAACAAGTATGCATCAAATATTAGCAAGACAGAATTTAATTGTATAGAATATACACCGAACATCAGGAAAAATGCTTACAATAATGCCTTTGAGATGATGCAGGCAATGGATGTCAGTAAATGGGCTGCAAAAATGTCGGTATTGTTTGGAATCGATTGTCAGCTTCATTGTAATAAATTTTTCTTTGACAGGTTATACTTAAAATTCGAGTTTATTGAAGTAGCAAAAAGGTACTGTGTTGAAAATCCACAGGAAGCAGTTGCAATACAGTTGTCGCGACGATATCTCGATCCGTATATCGGTAACCTTGCCGGGTTCTCAAAGATCAGGCTCCGTAAATCGTCGCCATTCCCGGAGTTTGTATTTTCCCTGTTGCTTCTCCCACTGGTACTTTTTCACCAGAAAAGAACCAATTCGAGCAATGAAAATCTTTTTTATGAACGGAATATCGTATGTCTGGTAGACGATACCTCCACGTTGAATATGTTCGCTTCATTGTTCAGCCATTATCATAATCTCAGGTTTGTAACCGAAAGGCACAACAGGAAGTCGTTCGCTGATGATGTTGTCCAGCAGTATGGCATCTCCGTACTGGGACTTACAAAAGACGATCTTTCTTTTTTCAGAAATAGGCTCATTCAGTTTCTTTGGAAGACTGTTACAACATACCAGATCATGAAGCATGGGGCTGCATTTATAGAACTCTTTAACGTTATTATTCGTGGTAGGTCTCAATCTATTAGAGGCAGCAACAATGTATTTATTACTTATGAACACCTGGAAACAGTAAAAGCTATCAGAAATGATTTTTTACACAGTAGAAATACAAAAACGATCTTTATACCCAAGAACGCTTATATAAGCACACAATATTTCCATTCTGAAATTTTTATCAATTATCAGGTGATGTGTGCGGCTGGACAGCATACCATTGATCTCCTGAAAAAAAAGAGAGCCAGCACTAGTCGTTTTTTATATACAGGTTCGTATGATAATCACCGGAGATTTCTTCAGGATAGTTGTGACATCGAACGGATCGGAAAATTGAACAATTTGAAGGGGAATAAGTGTGTGGTAACTATTTTATCCCCGGGAATCTGTGATCCTACCTATCGTCATGAAGTAAAATTAATGCAGCTTGCACAAAAGTTATCTGAAATTAAAAATGTGCTGGTGTTCATCAGGACCAAGCCTGTACAACCCGAGTCACGGTACAGCAATTTTTATAGATCTTATACGGATGGATATCCCGGAATCATACTGACTGATAAAGAATATATGCTTCTTGACTTCCTGACGGTAACGGATGTATTTATCACGTCGATATCGAATTCGGCAAGTGATTTGGCATTGTGTGGTGGCCAGGTATTTTATATAGATTTTCTGAAAGACCCCGAGTTATTTCTTTCATGGGAAATGAATCCCGAAGTGGTCATTGATGAAAAGGATGCCTATGATAGTGTGGCTGCATGGATCGCTGATTTACCGGGAGGTACTGAAAGAAACCGTTTGAAAAAAAATATGGATAAGCTGGTAGATTATATCGGGTATCTTCATAAAGACTTTGAAACATACAAGGGTAATTTACTGCGACAGGTGACGCCGCTTTTGCCTCAAATGCAGGAAGTATGATGATCAACGGGAAAAAGAAAAAATTGATCGTAGCGGTTAAAAATCCGTTTCGTGAGTCTGATGTAATCCGTTTCAATATTGAGGGGTTGGCGGATCAGTTTGATCTGATTGTCCTTGATTGCTCGGAATGGTTAATGCCGATTTCAGGCAAAAGCCGCGGCATGTCAGAAGTTTCCTTTTCTTATGTAAAACGGATCAATACTTACAGGGATTTGAAGAATACAGAGAACCTGGAAAATGCATATGTGATCGACTTTGTCGGGCTTTTTTCAACTGCGTCAATGCAGCTCTTTGATTTTCTGATCAGTCGTGGCTGCAAAGTGGTTGTGATCGACAGTGGGCCATATCCTTCACCTGGACCAACCCGCTCAACGCAATCTCTTATCAATAAAATCAGGATTATTTTGACCAACCGGCTTATACAGCGTTTTATATATGCCCGTTGGCTTAAGTTTTATGCTTTGTTCTTGAAGGATCTTACACCAGATATAGCATTGGTGTCCGGCACTTCGTGGAAATCAAATCCGAGGTTTTTCAAGGCAAGGAAAATCGTTGCAGCACATAGTTTTGATTGTGAAACCTTCCTGGAAATTAATGCCGGCAGGGGTAAAAAAGGCAGCATCGAAAGATCTGAAAAGCCTTTTGCTGTTTACCTGGATGAAAACATAGCCTGCCATGAAGATAATGCCGAGATGGGCCTGAAAAACCCTGTTTCCGGAGAAGGATTCCTGGGTACACTACATAACTACTTCCTGCAGTATGAAAAAGAAACAGGGAATGTAGTAAAAATTGCCGCGTATCCATCTACGGATATTTCATTGTATCGGCAATACTTTGGCGATCGGGAGATCCTCTTTAAACAAACAGCCAGCCTGATCAAGGATTCGGAAGCCGTGTTTGCACATGCGTCTACGGCAATCTCGTTCTGCGTATTATGGAAGAAACCCGTTTTCTTTTTAGTGAACGATGAGATCAAGAATAGTTGGTACCTGGCTGATATTGAGTCAGCTGCTTCGTTATTGAATGCTCCTATGTGTGATATAAACAGTAATTTTTGTGCAAAATTTTATGCTGAAAATAGTAGTATCGATCAGGAAGCATATAAAAATTATCTGGACACTTATATTCAAACAGAGGGCAGCCCTTCTCAGTCATTATGGATGATTTTGAAGAAGACCATTGAGGATAGTTAGCAGAAATGACTGTCATGAATATTTTAAAATTTAAACTTAACAATCAAGCATAAAATGCATTTCTGGCTGTTTAGCTTTCTGCAATTATTTCATGCTGAGAAAGTGGGTTATTCTTAACTAATTTCTACGATTATTTTACAGTCCAATAATTTAAAATGTTATAAATGAATAAATTAATCTCATGTAGATCCTTTATTGAGTATAATGAATCAATAGGTCATTTGTATATACCGGACCTTTTCGTCAGAATTATGCACGAAAATGGCGGGTATTTTTTGAAAACCAATAATAGGGGGTTTAGAAGTGATACAGATTTTAAGATTCAGAAAGGCGACAAAATTAAAAGAGTCATGGTTTTCGGGGACTCGTTTACCGCCGGGGATGGTGTAGAAAACTCGCAGAGATATTCAGACCTGCTGCAAGCCAATATTAGGGATATTGAAGTGCTTAATTTCGGTCTTTCACATTCAGGTACCGATCAGCAGTATTTAATCTTCAAGGAGATTGCAAAAGAGATGAAGCCGGATTTGATCATAATTTCTCCGCTTTTGGAAAACATCCGAAGAAATATGAAGTCAGAATTGTTAAACCAGACACAGGATGGTCAATTTTTTTTCAGATCTAAGCCATATTTTGAAATTCAGGAGTCTGAATTGAAATTATGTAATATACCTGTCCCAAAAACAAAACTGTTCAATTCCGAAACTATTCCTGCTGAGGAGCATAGTAAACTTAGAATAGTCCTATCAAGCATTAAAAAATTCTTTTATAAAAATCTGAAAATAAAAGCGAATATTTTTCCTGAATATGACAGCGAGAACAGAATTGAATGGAGAGTGATGAAAGCTATATTGACTAAATGGGTTAACGAACTGGATTGTCCGGTAATTTTAATGCCGATACCCTGGTACCTTCAATTTGAACATCCCGATAAGTATGTTACTGAAAATTACATTCAAAGATTCAACTCCTTGAAATTTAATCGTGAATGTGATATGATCAATCTGCTGGAAGAATTCCAAAAATATGATTTAGATATGCGTAGGTCTTTTACCTATAAATATGATAAACACTTTTCACCCGCAGGTCATATTGCTGTGGCAGAAAGTCTTATTCCAATCGTTAAATCTTCTTTAAAAAAATAATTGATGTCAAAACGAAATGTAATCCTTGGTGTATCATGTTTTTATCATGATTCTGCAGCAGCTCTGATTATAGACGGTGAAATAATTGCAGCATCCCAAGAGGAAAGATTCACGCGTATTAAGCATGATTCTAGATTTCCTGTTAATGCAATTAATTATTGCCTGGAAGAAGCTCACATAAAAAACAATGAAATTACTGCAATTGCTTTTTATGATAATCCGGTATTAAGTCTGGACAGAATCGTAAGGTCGGTAATCAGTGGGTATCCTGAAAGTAAGGTTCAGTGGACGGAAAATGCTCCAGGCCTAATCGGTTATAAACTTTTTTTGGATGAACTAATTTTTGATTTTTTCAAACTTAAGATCCCAATTCTATATAGTGAGCATCATTTTTCACACGCAGCAAGTGCTTTTTATCCATCTCCATTTGATGAATCGGCAATATTGACTATTGATGGCGTTGGAGAATGGAGTACAACCACAATCGGATATGGATCAGGTAATAGTATTGAAATTTCGAGTGAAATTCATTACCCGCATTCTTTAGGTCTTTTGTACAGTGCAATTACTTTCTACTGTGGCTTTAAAGTAAATTCCGGGGAATATAAGTTGATGGGATTGGCGCCATATGGCAAGCCAGTATTTAAAGACTTAATTTATGAAAATCTGATAAGTGTAAAAGGGGATGGCTCGTATAAGTTGAACATGAAATACTTTGGGTTTGTTAAGTCTAATAGTATGATTAATGATGATTTTTGTAATTTATTCGGGGGGCCAGCCAGAAAACCAGAAAGTAGAATTACAAAAAAGGAAATGGATATAGCAGCTTCTATACAATTGGTTACAGAAGAAATTGTGCTAAAACTTGCCAAAGAAGCAAAGCGTGTTTCAAATTCTGCTAATTTAGTTATGGCTGGAGGAGTAGCACTAAACTGTGTGGCAAATGGCAAAATCTTAGAGAATAAAATTTTTGAAAATATTTGGATTCAACCTGCAAGTGGGGATGCTGGCTGTTCATTGGGGGCTGCTCTAAATGTATATTATTTATATTTCAAGAAACCCCGAGTAAAATCTTCTGATGGTAGAGATATGCAAAAAGGCTCACTTTTGGGTATATCATATTCTGAACGAGAAATTGAGTCCTTCTTGCATACATACTCAATTCCTGCAAAAAAAATTAAGATAGAAGAACGTGCAAAAACTATTGCAGAATTACTTGCGTCTCAAAAAATTATCGGCTATTTCTCTGGGAGAATGGAATTTGGACCGAGATCACTTGGGGCCCGATCAATTATTGGAGATCCGAGAGATGCAAAAATGCAAAGTGATATGAACCTCAAAATTAAGTTTCGAGAGTCTTTCAGACCCTTTGCACCTGTAGTATTGAGGGAAAAAGTAAACGATTATTTTGAACTAAACGAGGACTCTCCATATATGCTTCTGGTTTCCCCGGTGAAAAAGGAAGCCAGATTAGAGTTCGAAAATAAAGGAACATCTGAAGATTTAATTGAAATTGTAAATATCCCAAGAAGTATCATTCCTTCAGTAACTCACGTTGATTACAGCGCTCGTGTGGAAACTGTAGATGGTGTTGATAATCCTAAATTTTATGACGTCATAAAGGAGTTTTACAATATTACAGGTTGCGCTGTTTTAATTAATACTTCATTTAATGTAAGGGGAGAGCCTATTGTATGTTCTCCCAAAGACGCCTATAAGTGTTTTATGAGGACTAATATGGACGTTTTGGTTCTAGAAGATTATATCCTTTACAAGGAGGAACAAACTGAATTCAAAGAAAGCAAAAACTGGCAAGATGAATACGCACTCGATTAAACAGGCACAGGAACTTACGGATATTTTTTTTTCAAAGCATATTGAAAGTTATTGTGCTTTAAAAGAAACAACTGAACCGGATGAGTTGACTGCTGATACTTACTTTCTAAAACGAAAGAATAGCAGGATGAATGCTTCCGATTTTGAAATTGATTGGAATAACTTCTCGGCTATAAGAGAAAAATTATCTCCGGGCTCACATTTAGTATTCACTGATTCAATGATTAGTGATCTAATCGTGTTACATCAAAATGTGGCACGATTTATTCAGATTGATGGTTTTGTATCTGACAGTGTATATGTAATGTTTTGATCTGCGTAAGTAGATGTTGCGAATGATCTTCCTTTGTAAATCGTTGGTTAAAAATGGGGTTATTACTATACATATTAGATCCGTTAAAATTGTCGAGATTTAAAATATGTTTGCTCTTTCGCAACACAGCCACAATAAATGGTAGAATCGTGAAGATGAATAAAAGAATTTTACCTGATATTCTATTTATAAGATGTTCGCAAATTAATTACGATGTATTGCGTAAGTAAAACATCGTATTATGAACTTCTATATTTTCTAAATTGCCAGAAGTGACAAATTACGTTTATCGTATAATATCCATTATCTATTATTTTTTCAACTCAAGAAAGTTTAAACATCTTGACTTTAAAACGATTATCCGTCCATCGGTTCGCATCGAGGGAAAGGAATTCATTACGATTTCAAGAGGCGTTGTAGTGCAGAGACATGGCTGGTTGCTGGCTATGAAGAATGATGAATATGATCCGGAACTGGTAATCGGAAGCGGTTGTGCAATCGGTGATTTTGCTCATATTACCTGCGTAAGAAAAGTAGTATTGGAAGACTATGTGTTGCTGGCAAACAGGGTGTATATTTCAGACAACCAACATGGGTTTAGCGATATCCGGAAACCTATTATGCATCAGCCAGTGAGTTTTACGGGTGAAGTGGTGTTGGGTAAAGGCTGCTGGATCGGTGAAAATGTATGCGTCATGGCATCAGTAGGCAAAAACAGCATTGTGGCTGCCAATGCAGTGGTTACAACACCAATTCCTGATTACTGCATTGCCGGAGGTGTACCGGCAAAAGTGCTCAAGCGATATAATGCTGTGACGGAAACCTGGGAAAGAGTATTTAATTAATAGTGAAAATTATATGAAGATTTTAATTACCGGTGGAGCCGGGTTTATCGGATCACATTTATCGCTGGCTTTGATAGAAAGAGGGCATACGGTTCGCGTACTGGATAATCTTTCGAAGCAGATACATGGGGATGATCCTGAAAAGTCGCCCTTATTGCAGAAAATAAAAGGAAAGGTTGATTTCATACGCGGATCAGTTACTTCTGAAAACGACTTGCGAGCAGCACTGCAATCCGTTGACGCGATTGTACATCTTGCCGCCGAAACAGGTACAGGGCAATCCATGTATGAAGTGCACAGGTATTCTGAGGTAAACTCCGGAGGTACGGCATTATTACTTGATATTGTTGCAAACGATAAACTGCCGATAAAGAAGATGATTGTTGCTTCTTCCAGGGCTGTTTATGGTGAAGGAAAATACAGTTGTGGTGAGCATGGATACTTTTATCCCCAATCGCGTGACCTGGCCGAACTGGAAAAACAACATTTTGATTTCAGCTGCCCGGTATGTGGAAAAAACGCAAGTGTACAGCCCACAGATGAAGATTCCCGCCTGCTTCCTACATCCGTTTACGGTGTATCCAAGTTGAATCAGGAACAAATGGTTCTGACCGTATGTCGCTCGCTGGATATTCCTGCGATCGCATTTCGTTATCAAAATGTATATGGTCCCGGCCAGTCGCTGTCAAATCCCTATACGGGTATTCTTTCTATATTCTCGACACGAATAAGGAACGATAAGGGTCTGAATATATTTGAAGATGGAAAAGAAAGCCGCGATTTTGTATTTATTGATGATGTAGTCAATGCTACACTGCTTGGCGTTGAAACAACCGAGCATATTTTTGAACCGATTAACGTGGGATCAGGCGTTGCTACAGATGTGAGTACGATTGCCGGTAAACTGCAGCAGTTACTGAAGAAGAAAGTGGATACGAAGGTCACAGGCCAATTCCGTATTGGCGATATCCGGCATAACTATGCCGATATCACCAAATTACAAAAGATACTGGGGTACACTCCGAAAGTACAAATAGAAGAAGGGATGGAATCATTCGTAAAGTGGGTACTCTCAGAAGAAATACAGAAAGATAACTATGAACGCAGTTTGGATGAATTAAAAAAACGCGGATTACTAAAATGAAACAGGAATTTATGACGGGTTTAGTGAGTATCGTAGTGGCAAGTTATAATCATGCCGGCTTTCTGCGTCAGCGGATGGATGGTTTGATCGCACAAACTTATCAGGATATTGAGATCATTGTTATTGATGATTGTTCAACTGACAACAGCAGAGAAGTACTTGAAAATTATCGTTCACACCCTAAAGTGAAACTGGTGTACCGTGAAAAAAATGGTGGATGGGTTACTGTTAGTAATCAGGGAGTGGAATTAGCCATAGGCGAGTTTGTCATTTTTGCAAACTGCGATGATGATTGTAAACCCGGTATGATTGAGGAGCTGGTAAAAGGAATGCAAAGCGACCCGTCAGTTGGAATTTCTTTCTGCAAAAGCCTGATGATTGATGGCGACAATAAAATACTGGGAGATGATTTTGTTGTTCGCGAAAAAGCATTCCGGACAAGATGCCAGAGTTCTACCTTATTGAGCGGTGATGAGATGAACAGATTTCTATTGCATTCCTGTGTCATTCCGAACCTGAGTGCAGCACTTATTAAAAAGCAGGCATTGCTGGAACATGGCTTTTTTTCACATGATTACAAAGCATGCTGTGATTGGGATCTTTTTTTTCGCATATTCAAAACATACTCATGCTATTATATAGCAGAACCACTCAATTATTTTCGCCAGCATAACAAAACGATCCGTAGTACGCTGAAGGGGAGAATTGAGTATGAAGAATTTTTCAGGCTTTTACTGACTAAACTGAAGGAGATAAAAATGTCCAGTCTGCAACGTGCTTATTTCAGGACGGCTGTTATGAAACTATGGATGGTTTACCTGTTGAGTCCAGGGCAGAAAGGGTACAAAAATTTCGAATATCATTTGAGCGTAGTAAGAAAACATGATCCGATAGCATTGATTTTTTTTGTACCAGGATTTGTTGCGAGGTTAACTGATCTCTTTGTCAAATCCTTGGTACTGATAGCGTCAAAAAACAGTAAATAATGAATGAGATTGATCTGATAAATACGGTATTAGGAAGGGAGGTGAGCCTTTTTAAAAAAGACTTGACTGATAACTATACAGAAATGGGAAGAAAGACAAAAGGGAAGAATGTGCTGGTTATTGGTGGTGCAGGAACAATCGGATTCCATTTCATCAAAGCACTGATACCTTTGGAACCCGCCAGGATTATTATAATAGATACCAATGAAAACGGGCTTGCTGAGGTAATCAGAGACTTACGCAGCACCGCTGAGTACAGCCTTCCTGAATTATTGACATATCCGATTTCTTTTTCCAATAAAATATTCAAAAAAATATTCCTGCATCATGGCCCCTTCCAGATAGTTGCCAATTTTGCAGCTCATAAACATGTGCGTAGTGAGAAGGATATATTTTCTATAGAAGCATTATTAGAGAACAACCTGTTGCAGGCATTTGACCTGATGGAACTACTGCGCATTTATCCACCGGAGCATTTTTTCTGTGTGTCTACGGATAAGGCTGCAAACCCTGTTAATATTATGGGTGCGAGTAAGAAGATGATGGAACACCTGATAATGTCATATTCAAACTGTTTCAAAGTAACAACTGCCCGTTTCGCCAATGTGGCATTTTCGAATGGCAGTTTGCTGGAGAGTTTCAGGCGCCGTATGGATAAAAAACAACCTTTATCCTGCCCGGAAGATGTCAGGCGATTCTTTGTATCACCAGAGGAAGCAGGACAGATCTGTCTTATGGCCTGCCTGCTCGGAAACTCATCCGAAATTTTCTTCCCAAAATTGCATCCTGAAAATGACCTGATCAATATTGCAGATATTTTACAAAAGTTCTTAAGTGCCCTTAGCTACACACAGTATGTATGTGAATCAGAAGAAGATGCAAGGAGTAAGAGAAGTGTTCTGTCCACCGGTCAGTATCCTGTTTATTATTCTAAAGCAGATTCCAGCGGAGAGAAATTGTATGAAGAATTCTATACCGATGAGGAAAAGGTGAATTTATCAAGATTTGATATGCTTGGTGTAATCTCGACCGAGACGTCCCAGTACCAGCAAAGCGATTTTTCAGCTGTGGTCAGCGAGTTTCGTGAAGTGCTTGATGAGCCCGGGTTGCTAAAAGATGATATTGTACGTCTTCTCAACAAACATATCCCCGAGTTTAATCATATTGAAACTGGGATATCCCTTGACTCAAAAATGTAACCTGTTTTGTAATGGGCTTTTTTAACCGTAAAGAATTTGATAATATTATATACCGTGCGAAACGAAGGCCACTTCTTGCGATAAAGATAATGGTAGATCTTGGCAATCTGTTCTTTTTACGTGTTTTTCAATCTGTGCCTTGGATGCGTACTGCAGACATTCACCATGCAGGAAGAACGAGGCCTGTTTTTTTGGAGAGACTCACAAATGCAGCTGAGCCATTTGATGAAAGAATATTGCTGCCCCCATTCACTCAAAATGACTATACTCATCTGGCTGCGATTTGTACTGAAAGAACAGATGGAGCTGGTGATATTGAAGAATATTATTTCAGACATAGATGGTCTCAATGTATTGTTGCAATATGGTCGGATAAACAAGTTGCTATATCCGCGTTGAACGAGATCAGTGAATGGATAGATATATACAAGGACCATCAGAAACCAGAATGGGAGCCATATTCCAGTTCTGAACGCGTAGCCAACCTGGCCGTTTTACTGGCGGCAAGACCTGAACTCATGGAAAATGCAGACCAGGCTAAATTTGTTTCTTTTTTCCGCAATAGTTTATATTGGATCGATGCGCATCTTGAGTATTATCCTGGCCAGAGAACCAATAATCATATCCTGAATAATGCCCGTGCAATTGTGATAGCCGGGTCAATTCTCGGTCATATTGATTCTGTTGAGAAAGGGATCAGGTTGTTTGCAGAAATGGCAAAACAAATGATATCCACTAATGGCTTTCTTCGAGAGCGTTCAACGCATTACCAGGTGGTGATAGCGAATTGGTTAATGGATACAATATGGTTCGCAAAAGCCTGTATAGAAAGATCGGCAATAATTTATGAGTACCTGCATCAACTAGAGGCGATAGCTATTAATGTAAGCAAGGCTACGGAAAAAATTGTGGCAGGGACATTGGGCCTGCGTTCCAACATCGGAGATATTTCTCCGGATGTATGCCCAGCAGTTTCTCTAAATAGGTTGCGATTCTTGCATAACTATCGCATTGATACTGTGTTGAATCATGGAGTTGATATATCGGACGGCTGGTTTTTTGTCTGTACTAACAGCCAGTCTATTACCGGCAATATTCCCTACCCCGAGTATCCTTTGAAATATCCGACGCATGGCCACAACGATCTTGGTAGTTTTATCTGGGCAATAGAAGACCGTATCATTTTGTCTGATGCCGGCCGGTTCAGGTATACCAAAGATCCTGTATCACAACAACAGATTGTAGGGCAGGGACACAACTGCCTGCTGGTTGATGGTTTCTCACCTGTAGCTGAACCTTTGAATGTAAATGGTGGGTGGAATCCGGGCTATTACTCATCTGCGGATATCAAAGTTTCACAGATCGGAGAAAATACAATGGTATTGAAGCATACTGGCTTTGACAGGATACCGAATATAACTGACCATACACGTATAATAACCCTTGGAGACAACACAATGGTAGTTGAGGACACTATTTCAGGATCTTCGCACCATGATATTGAGCTACGCTGGCATTTTCACCCTTCAGCGAAGGTGGAAACAGAAAATGGAAAATTGGTCATACAGGTCGCAGATAAGAGAATAGTCTGCATCTCATCCCTCCAGGATGAAAGCGGGTCAGTGAGACTAAGCGGGTATTCCGACTCACAGCAATACGGTACAGCAATTCCGGCTGTATGTGTTCAGTATTCAAATCATGTGATCTTACCTATTACTATCAAAACAACTTTTAGCTTCTAATTATGTGTGGTATTGCCGGTATAATAAAGTTTGATAACAGAAAGGTTTCTTCCAATGAAATCTCCCATTGCTGTAACAGGCAGGTGCATAGGGGGAAAGATGCAGCAGGTATCTGGCTTAGTGAGTTAGATGATAGATGCAGCTACCAGGGCATTGCGTTGGGACACAGGCGGCTTTCCATCATAGATCTTTCTTCCACTTCCTCACAACCGATGGCCTATAAGGAAAGATATTGGATCACTTATAATGGTGAGTTGTTTAACTACCTGCAGGTCAGAAAAACCTTGATATCCCTGGGTCATGAGTTTCGCACAAACAGCGATACGGAAGTTATACTCGCAGCCTATGCGCAATGGAAAGAGGAATGCCTGAGTAAGTTTAATGGAATGTTTGCGTTTGCAATTTGGGACAACATTGAGAAAAAATTGTTTTGCGCAAGGGACCCGCTGGGTATTAAACCCTTCTATTACAAAGCAGATGTGGAACAGATAAGTTTTGCATCAGAGTCACAGGCGCTCTCATGGGGTAATGGAATAAGTATGAACAGGGAATCACTGATTGCATACTTCTTTGCAAACTATGTTCCTAATAATATGTCCATTTATGAAGGCGTACAAAAACTGCAGCCTGCTCATTATATGATCATCGATACCTCTGGTCACATAACTATGAGGTCTTATTGGACACCACCGGCAAACAGCAGCAGAAAACGTACAAGGCCGGAAGAAGCTTCAGAAAATCTGTTGCATGTACTGGATCAGAGCGTAGAGTCACAGCTTGTGGGAGATGTTAAAGTTGGTGCTTTTCTTTCCGGAGGATTCGACAGCAGTATGATAGTAGCCAGTGCTGCAAAACATTATGAAGGAATGCATACGTACAGCGCGGGCTATGATGATGGACTGCAGCAAAGTGAGCTGCCCGTGGCAGCCTCTCTTGCGCAAAGATATCATACAAGGCATACCGAACGGATTATCAGGTCGGATGAAATTATTGGATACCTCGATAAGGCGCTTGGCGGAATGAGCGAACCTGTTGCAGACAGTGCAATTGTTCCTACCTATTGTTTATCAGAAATGGCCGCCGCCGATTCCGTAAAGGTGCTGTTAAGCGGTACTGGTGGCGACGAGGTATTGGGCGGTTATTCACGTTATATTGGTTATAACCGAGCAAGGAATCTTTGGTTGAAGACACCGTTCGCTGCCCGTAGGCTATTGAGTGGAGTGATCCGGAATAATGCACCTTTTAAAGCGCGTTTACAGGATCCCGGAATTGACATGATGCTACTTTCAGGTGGGTCACCGATGTTGGCAAATTCTTATTTCTCCAAAAACACTGATTTTTACCGCTATATAACAGGTGATATTATTGGCAGGTTTCCTAAGATCGATCCGGACCAACCTTTGTTTTACCGCCATATCAATTTTGATCTCAGAGTATACTTGCCGGACCTTTTATTGTACACACTTGATCAACTGACGATGGCTAATACCATCGAAGGACGTGTGCCACTGCTGGATACAAATCTGATAAAAGAGAGTTATCAATATATTCCGGACATGCACGTTTCGTTGGACCAGACACGGCTATTAATGCGGCTCATGGCGAAAGGAAGAGTGGATGATCGCACCCTTAATGGCAAAAAGCAGGGGTTTTCAGGACCTGTGCGTCATTGGATTGCACAGAACCACGATACATTCAGGGAACGTATAATGGCCATACGGGACATCGATATGTTGAAGCGTATCAACACGGATGTTTATTTTTCTGAAAAATCAATGTCGGATAGTATGCTTGTATCAGAGATGTTCATTTTATTTTGTTTCTCCACATGGTATTATTCTCATATTAAGTAGCTATGGAACTTGTAACCGTTATTGTTCCTACCAAGAACCGACTGGCTGTGCTGAAAAGAGCGATCGAGTCTGTTAAAAAGCAAACCTGGGAGAACATTGAAATAATTATTATTGACGAAGCCTCCACTGATGGTACGAAGGATTATCTGTCCGCATTGCAACAGACTGATTCCTGTGTAAAGGTTATTTTTAACACACATAGCATTGGAGCAGCTCAGGCAAGGAACCTGGGTATTGATCTTGCGCAAGCTGAGTTTATCGCATTTATCGATGATGACGATGAATGGGTGCCCGAAAAAATAAAAAAACAAATAGATTTCCTGAATCTGAATAAGGAATATGTTGCTGTTACCAGCGACTTTCTGATTGTTCATGACAAAGGTAAACTGGGTACGAAAACAAAACATATCCCTCTTGCGATTGATAATCAGGAATTGTTGTGCTATAATTTTCTCGGCGGTGCGTCAATGTGTTTGGCTAGGACATCGGCTTTAAAACAAATTGAAGGTTTCAATCCTTTGCTGCCTTCATGCCAGGATTGGGATTTGTGGTTAAAACTGTTCCTGATTGGTAAGATAGGGATTTTAAATGAACCTTTGGTCAGGTATTACAGCCATAATGAGGATCGCATCAGTTCAAAACTTATCAACGTATATGAAGGCCGGAAATCAATTTACTTTCTATACCGCAGCCTGATGACGGCACATACCGTAAAACGCAATATCAGTGGGGTATTTTTCATAAAAATCCTTATGAGAAAAGACGGGTTTTTGAAAAAAATGAGTAGGTTACGTCCTGTTTTTAAATACACTTCTTTCAGGCTTCTTTTATCCTACACAAGGTTATTGTTCCTGTCGGCAGGCAAATAACGGATATTGATTCAGTATGACCACTGTCAAATTGTAAAGAGGCGAAACACAATTGGCATTAAAGAAGTTGCCCGGATAATAATGCAGATAGCTACTTTTTCTTTAAAGAACTTGAAAATTGTGAATGTATTGTCATTGATGGCAATGATTGCTACATTCTTTTCTTCCTTTCTCGGTACAACTTTGCTTGGGTTTTTTTTTGCTGTGTGTGTAATAGTGCTGCAAGCCAATAAGATCAAACTTACTGCAATGCAGTTTTTTGGTTTTTTACTCTTGGGGATTTATATGTTTCTGTTGTACTTTCTGTCGAACGACTATGTGGTTGTTCTCAAGAATTTCAGATTCTGGTTAGGGGTTGTGTTTTATCTTATTTATCTGAAAGTATATCCTGAAGACAGGGTGCTTTCGAAGACATTTTTCAGGATAGTTTGCTTCTCTATTCTTTTGGAAACCTTCCTGATTAATACGATTATCCCTGCGCCAATATTTTATTCAGGACATCCCCATGCAGTTAAATTTCTCTTTTATTATCGGCCGCTTTCATTCGGGGGCAATGCTTCCATGTCATCAGCTGCGTTGGTTTGTCTGTATATGATGATTGAAATGTATGGGAACGTCCGTTTTGGTATAAAAGATAAATTACTACTGTTTCTGATCACATTTCTTTTTTTCTCTGGGAGTGGCCTGATGTGTTATCTGCTGATGATTCTGCTAAAGAATGTTCTTGGAAGGAAGCTGAAGACAAAAAAAGGGATGTATACCATTCTTTTCTCTTTGGTCTTTCTTTTGATCCTGCTTATTATAATGATGAATCTTGATTACGAATTGTTTCCTAAGTTCAGCCTGGATTATTATTGGTTTCTACTGGACTTCAAGATCGAACAATATAATGAAGTGGTGGATTTTAGTAATGCGGTAAAAGTCTTTTTTGGCGCCCAGATTACTGATCTTCTGGAGAATACTACGGGGGATTTCGGTTGGCTTGGGTTCGTATCGGCGATGGGATTATTGGGGTTGTTTATCTATTTCTTTATTCTTTTCTCCTTTTACAGGAAAAATATATTCAGGAACAGTGTTTATCTTATTCTGTTCATTGCAACTTTTCATTATCCCGCCGGAATGTCTGGTGCCGGACAGTTTATTACAGCATTTATCTGCGTAAGTAAAAGAAAAAGACTTGAAGAAGGAATATAGTATTTCAATTCTCATGGGCATATACAACTGTGCCCCTACATTACAGGAAAGCGTTGAATCGATAGTGAATCAGACCTATAGCGATTGGGAACTTATTATGTGTGACGATTGCTCTACAGACGATACACTTACCCTGGCGATGGAGCTGAAGAATAAGTATCCCGAGCAGATACAGGTTTTGCAAAATGATAGCAACAAAGGGCTTAATTATACGTTGAATAAATGCTTTTCTGCAGCAAGGGGCAAGTATCTGGCCAGACAGGACGGTGATGATATCTCTCTCCCGCAAAGATTGGAAAAGCAGATTGGTTTTATCAAACGTTATACCGAGTACAGTATCGTCAGTTCTGCGATGGTTCATTTTGATGAGAATGGAGATTGGGGAGTCAGCAAACTGAAGGAATACCCTGACAAATACGATTTTATCCGGGGAACACCCTTTTGTCATGCGGCAAGCCTATTCACCAGGGAAGCATTTGAAGCAGTGAAGGGATATTCCGTTTCTGATCGGCTATTGCGGGTAGAGGACTATGATCTTTGGTCGAAAATGTATGCGCTGGGCCTCAAGGGTGCCAATTTAATGGAGCCATTGTATAAAATGCGAGATGACCGTGACGCATACAGCAGGAGAAAATTCAGGTTCCGTATCAATGAATCCTATGCAATGGTTTTGACTATCAAGCGGCTAACCTTGCCTTTTTACATGATTATCTTTGCTGCCAGACCGTTAATAGTCGGGTTACTCCCAGCTTTTGTCTACGACAGGTTACATAAAATGCGGTTACAGAAAAAAATGAGCAACTAAAATAGTAAACTTTGGACAGGATGGCTACTAGTATACAGATGCATGTGATCAATATCCGCGCAACCGTTAGATCAGCATTGAAACAGCTGAACTCACTATCGGAAACGAACTCCCGAACGCTATTTGTTGTTAACGATAGTAATAAACTAGTTGGGGCAATAACAGACGGAGATATCAGACGCGGCTTTCTAAATGACCTGAATCTTACCGATACGTTGGAAAACTGTATGAGCAAGGATTTTAAATTCCTGCTTGATTCGGAAGATAAGTTTGAAAAGATCAAGACTTTCAGGCAAATGGACATAGGAATGGTCCCTATTCTGGATGCGGACGGAAGTATACTCGAAATCGCTGATCTGTCCAAGCTGACTAATATCCTTCCTATCACTGCATTGATAATGGCTGGGGGTAGGGGTGAAAGACTAAGGCCTTTGACGCTGAATACACCCAAACCAATGTTGAGGATTGATAACAAACCTATTCTCCAGCACAATATTGAACGACTTAAAAAATTCGGTATCAAGAACATCCTCATCAGTGTTAATTATTTAAGTGAAAAGATTATAGAATATTTTGGCGACGGAAATGCATTTGATGTCTCTATCAGGTACGTCAAAGAAGAGGTACCTTTGGGTACACTAGGCGCTTTGGCGCTGATCCCCGATATTGAGCACGAACATATTTTGGTTATTAATTCGGATATTCTTACGGATATCGATTACCAGAGTTTTTTTGAGTGTTATCTGGCACACCAGTCGAATATGTGTGTTGCAAGTATTCCCTATCATGTACAGGTGCCGTATGCTGTACTGGAAGTGGCAGGACAGAGAATCGTCTCATTTGTGGAAAAGCCTAATTTCAACTATTATAGCAATGGTGGTATGTATATTCTGCACAAGCCTCTAAAAGACGGAATACCAGTTAATCAGCACTTCAATACAACCGATCTGATGGATAACCTTATCCGTAACGGAGGAGTGCTCACACATTATCCGCATTTGGGGTACTGGCTAGACATAGGTCAGCACAGCGATTATTTAAAAGCACAGGAAGACATAAAAAGAATACATTTGTGAAAGTTTTATTTCTGATATTGGCTCGCGGCGGAAGCAAAGGGTTGCCTGGCAAAAATTGTATGCCGCTATTAAACAAACCACTAATCGCTCATACGATAGAATGCGCTTTACAGAGTAAGTATTGCGAGGAAGTGTTTGTATCCACAGATGATGATAAAATTGCTGAGACAGCGCGTTCCTTTGGTGCAGAGGTGCCGTTCAGGCGGCCGGCTGAACTTGCGTCGGATACGGCAAAGAGTTCG
The DNA here is from genome assembly GCA_016183765.1 of Bacteroidota bacterium. Taxonomy (GTDB): domain Bacteria; phylum Bacteroidota; class Bacteroidia; order Chitinophagales; family Chitinophagaceae; genus Sediminibacterium. Next base: position 231,708 of record JACPEA010000010.1, on the reverse strand, counting down.
GATGCAGTGTTGCATGCATTTGAATACCTGGAGAACCACGGCAAAGTTTATGATTTGCTGGTGCTGCTTGAACCTACATCCCCACTCAGAGATGTGCGTGATATAGATGAGGCGATTGCGATACTTGATAAAACTCCGGGTGCATTTTTTTGTGTTAGTGTCACTAAAGCAGAGTCCGCACATCCATCCTTCCTGTTTACGAAGGACAGGCAGCATTTTGTGAATGCATACCTGACACAGGATAATGTGGTCAGACGTCAGGATCTCTCGGAAGTGTTTTATCCGGAGGGCAGCTTTTACATCGCAAAAGTGCTTCCGTATAAAAGCGAAAAAACATTTTATAAAGACGGTCTTACGATTGGGTATGAATTGCCTAAATGGCAGTCTTTTGAGATCGATACACTTGAAGATTTTTTTATTGTTGAAGCGATTATGACTGCTAAAAATAATGGTAAGTTTAATTTAACAAGATAAAATATACAAAATGCGAAAATGTGGCAACTGTCTCTTACCGGAAACATATGAGACACTAGTAATAGACGACGACGGGAAGTCGTGCAATATGTGCAAGACATCACAGTTTAAACAGCAGAATGTTGACTGGGCAAAAAGAAAGGTCATGCTTGATTCGGTTATTGAGAAGTATCGTGGGAAGTATGATTACGATTGTATTGTTCCGTTCAGTGGAGGGAAGGATAGCACTTTCACATTGTATTACCTGATAAAGGAGTATAAGTTAAAGCCTTTGGTTGTAAGGTTTAATCACGGATTCATGCGCTCCAATCACGAACGGAATGTTGAAAAGGTTTTGAAGAAATTGGGAGCTGATTTTATCAATTTCACGCCTAACTGGCAGATTGTTAAAAAGCTGATGTGGGAGTCTTTTTCCCGTAAAACAGATTTTTGCTGGCATTGCCACACCGGTATTTATTCCTACCCGTTACAGATAGCATTGAAGTTCAATGTGCCATTGATTCTATGGGGTGAGCCGTTAGCGGAGATGTCTGCCTACTACACGTATGAAGACAACATTATCGAGTGGGAAGATGAAGAAAAATTCAACATGGTACGAAACCTTGGTATCACAGCTGATGACATGTGGGGCATGATACATAGTGAATCAGATCCTGTGGATAAGAGAGATCTCATGCCATATACCTATCCGAAACTGGAAGATTTGAAGAAGATGGATTATTATTCGGTATGCCTCGGAAGTTTTATTCCCTGGGATTACAAGGCGAATACGAAATTGATTATGGAAGAACTGGGATGGACAGGCGATGAATTAGAGGGTGTGCCTGAAAACATCAACAAGGAATTCGCGAAGATCGAATGTTGGATGCAGGCTACACGTGATTATATCAAGTACTTGAAAAGAGGGTATAGCCGCGTTACCCAACTGACGAACTTCGAGATTAGAAATGGAAGGATGAGTACTGAAGAAGCTCAGAAATGGATTGATGAATATGAAGGAAGAAAACCGCAGTCATTACAGATATTTCTCGATTATATGGGTATTACTGAAGACGAATTCAATTCAATGGTAGCTAAATTTGTTGTTCCGCCGTTTGAACCGGATTTCAATAATATCCCGGTAGGTGAGAAACCACATGATATCGATGAATGGTATAAAGAGAAAAACAAAAGATGATAGGAATACTCGACTACGGAATGGGTAATCTTTCGTCTGTAAGAAATGCATTAAGCTTTCTTCAGATCGAGAATGTAATTCTCTCATCTCCTGACCAAATAGCAGGAGTTTCACATATGATCATTCCTGGTGTAGGTGCGTTTGGTGCAGCTATGGAAAACATTGCCAGGGCTGGCTTCATAGATCCCATTGCGACTTTTGCAAACAGCGGTAAGCCATTGCTGGGGATTTGCTTGGGTATGCAATTGCTCGCTACTGAAGGAACAGAGCCCGCTATTTGCAGAGGACTAGACCTGATCAAAGGAAGGGTAGAACTGCTACCAAGCAAAAACCTAAGTCTTCCACATATGGGATGGAACGGTATAAACCTGCAGTCGGAGCATACGATTCTCGAGGGTGTTAAGATGAGTGCAGATTTCTATTTTGTTCATTCGTTTGTTTTTATGCCTGCTTACAAATCAAATGTAGTGACTACAACAGAGTATGGCACTGATTTCACATCTATTATAACGAATGAAAGGAGAAACGTGATAGGTATTCAGTTCCATCCGGAGAAAAGCCAAAAACAGGGATTGAAAATACTTGATAACTTTTCAAAAATGTCCAATGCTTAAACAACGGTTAATCCCAACCCTGTTACTGAGAAACGGACGTATGGTAAAAGGAAAACAATTTACCGATTACCGCGACACGGGGGATCCTGTCTACGCTTCACGAGTGTATAATGCTCAATATGTGGATGAACTGGCTTTTCTCGATATAGATGCTACAAACGAGAACAGATCCACAAACAGGGATGTTATTGCAAGGGTATCCAAAGAGTGCTTTATGCCCCTTTCTATCGGAGGGGGAATCAGAACGATAGACGATATCCGGGAGCTGCTGCTAATTGGTGCTGATAAGGTTATTATTAATTCTGCAGCGTACCAAGATCATAAGTTGATAAGAGACGGTGCTGAGAAATTTGGCAGCCAATGCATCATTGTGGGTATAGATGTTCGGAAAGTAAACGGAGAATACAAGCTGTATAGGAATTCGGGGAGAGAGGAGATAAATATATCATTGGTAGAGCATATGAATAACATGGAAAAATCTGGGGCAGGTGAGCTTTTTATCAATAATATAGACAGGGATGGAGAAATGAACGGATATGATCTGGAACTATTGAGTCTGGTAAACAAAAATACCAACCTCCCCATAATCGGATGCGGAGGGGCAGGTAATTTCAAGCATCTGGCAGACGCATATAAGACAACACAGGTTAGCGCATTGGCTATGGCCAGCATTTTTCATTTTGGTGATAATAATCCCATCAGAGCAAGAGCCTATTTGAAAAATAACGGTGTCAAAATCAAGGAGATTTAGTTATATGAAAGGATTCGTTACCAGTATCGGAAGGGAAGATATTGCCGAATATCTTTCAAAACAGATCAATTGTTTTTATCCTGATTCAGATGTGGTCCGGAAAACAGATATACAGTCTGCGCTATCGATCGCAATGGATCGTATTGAAACTTGCTTCGAAAAGATTGAATTGCCTTATTATAGACAAGGATCCATGTCTTATTTTAATCATCTGAACGGTGATCATTATTCCATGTTCCTGTACATTATTTCGAATGAACTCTATAAAAACCAAAAGATAAATATTGCCACAAAAGTGTTTCTTCTTAACAAAGCACTGTTTGGAGTGGATGCGTTCTACAGTATATCTCTGCCTAATTATTTTCTTTTTGTTCATCCGTTGGGAACTGTTCTTGGCAAAGCAAGCTATAGCGATTATTTTGTGGTATACCAGCGTGTAACCATAGGTGCAAATGAAGCGGCTGAATACCCGATTTTTTCAGAACGTACTGTTCTGTACTCCAATTCGTCAGTAATAGGTAATTGTCATATAGGAACAGACTTCGTACTTGGGGCAAACAGTTCGCTGATTAATACCAAAGTGCCTCACAACAGCGTGGTTGTTGGCAATTATCCGGCACATGTTATTTTGAATAACAAAAAAAAACTAATCAACAATTTTTTCAGCTGTGGAAACAAATGATAACTTAAAGAAAAGACTGCACAAAGCTATACCTGGTGGCGCACACACCTATTCACGAGGTGATGACCAATTCCCTTTAAACGCACCCGCGATCCTCTCCCACGGGAAAGGAGCTTACGTATGGGGGATCGACGGAACACGTTATCTGGACTATGGTATGGGATTGCGTTCAGTTAACCTGGGATATGGAAACGAGGAGGTCTGTAATGCTGTATATGAGGAATCGATGAAAGGGAATAACCTTACACGCCCCTCTCTTACAGAACTGAAGGCAGCCGAACTGATGATTGATACGGTTACTGCAATAGACATGGTAAAATTTGCCAAACATGGCTCAACAGTAACTACTGCCGCAGTCAAACTGGCAAGGGCCTATACCGGGCGTAAATACATAGCGGTGCCCCAGGAGCAACCTTTTTTTTCTTTCGATGACTGGTTTATCGGATCTACTGTCATCAGAAGAGGTACGATAGAGGAGTCTGCTTCCTATACATTGAAATTTGCATTTAATGACATTGAATCGCTCAATAAGCTATTTGAAGAATATCCTGGTCAGATAGCTGGTGTAATGATGGAAGCTGCTACCAATATCCTTCCGATTGGTTCATTCCTGTCACAGGTACAATCGTTATGTAAAAAAGAGTGGGCGTTGTTTATTGTTGATGAAATGATTACAGGTTTTAGATGGCATCTTAACGGGGCCCAGAAATATTATGACCTCGATCCTGATCTCACAACATTCGGAAAGGCGATGGCAAACGGGTTTGCGGTAGCGGCGCTTGGTGGAAAAAAAGAGATCATGGAACTGGGTTCAATCCTCACCGAAGGCGCGGAGCGGGTTTTTCTAACCTCCACTACACATGGAGCAGAAATGAGCGCTTTGGGTGCTTTTATTAAAACAGCTGAGGTATTGAAACGTGACAATGTTATAGATCATTTTTGGAGTTATGGTGAGAAGCTGATGAGAGGATTTAATGATCTGGCGGAAAAGAAAGGTATCAGGGATTTCATATACATGGAAGGAGCATATTGCTCGCCAAATTATGTTACCAAAGACAAGACTGGTACTGTATCACTTTCTCTTCGTACAATATTTGCTGAACAGTTGCTCGACAGGCATGTAATGATGCCGTATATAGCACTTTCTGCATCTCATGGCAGCGAAGAGTTGTCGATGACCCTCGAGGCAGTGGACAAGGCAATGGATACCTATGGCAAAGCACTGGACGGGGATGTATCGGCTTATCTACGTTCACCCGTTATTAAGCCTGTATTCCGAAAATACAATTAATGAACAGACTGAAAGACAAAGTCATTATCGTTACAGGAGGTAACGGTTTGATCGGCCAGCACATCGTGCAACGATTATTGGAAGAATCTGCCACCTGCTATTGTGTAGATATAGCAGAACCAACGCAAAAGTTGCCTTATTTTATACAGGCAGATATAACTGATCCTTCATCAGTAGATAAACTGGTGGAAACAGTATTGGAAAGGCACCAGCGGATTGATGGTTGGGTAAATAATGCCTATCCAAGAACCAAAGACTGGGGTGTTCCGTTTGAAGATATTCCGCTGGGTTCATGGAAAACAAATGTAGATATGCAGTTGAATATGCTGTTTTACTGTTCGCAGAAAGTTCTTGAGGTGATGAAAAATGCACAGTGCGGAAGCCTGGTAAATGTTGCCTCTATCTACGGAGTGGTTGGTAATGATTTCACCGTTTATGAAAATACCGGGGGCATGACATCCCCAGCTGCATATTCCGCAATTAAGGGGGGCGTGATTAATTTTACCCGTTATCTCGCATCATATTATGGAAAATACAACGTTCGTGTGAATACGGTTTCGCCCGGAGGAGTATTTGATTACCAGAATGAAACATTTGTAAAACAATTTGAGTCCAGGGTACCATTGCGGCGCATGGCTAAACCACAGGAGATAGCACCGGGTGTAGCTTTTCTTCTCTCGGATGATGCCAGTTATATTTCCGGTCATAACCTTATGATAGATGGTGGCTGGACAGCAATTTAAAGCAGTTAAATAATGAATAAGAGAATTATTGCACGTTTGGATATCAAAGGTGATAACCTGGTAAAAGGCATCCATCTTGAAGGATTGCGTGTTTTGGGGAAACCGGAAGATTATGCGCGCTACTATTATGAGAGCGGTGCTGACGAATTGATGTTTATGGACGTTGTAGCCAGTTTGTACAATCGTAACAGTTTGCAGGATATTATTTCCCGTGTGGCACGGGAAATATTCATTCCGTTGACCGTAGGAGGCGGACTACGTAACATTGATGATATCAGAATGGCTTTGCGTTCGGGTGCAGATAAAGTATCATTGAATACGGCTGCAGTTGCCAATAAACATTTTGTTTCTGAGGCCTCCCGAATTTTTGGTTCATCAAATATAGTGGCATGCATTGAGGCGATTAAACAGCCTGACGGATCTTATCTGGCTTATACGGACAATGCAAGAGAACATACGGGACTCGAAGTAGTAAAATGGGCCAGGGAATTGCAAGAACTCGGAGCAGGTGAGATCATTATCACATCAGTTGATAATGAGGGAACAGGACAAGGTTACGACCTTGAGTTGATCAGGCAGGTATCGGCTGCCGTTTCTATACCTGTTATTGCTCACGGCGGGGCTGGTAAATTGGAACACCTTAAAGATTTGTTCAACGATACAAACGTAGATGCCGTGGCGGTTGCTTCCATGCTCCATTATAACCGTTCGCAGATGGATATAAACCCGTCGGCTTTTAACAAGGAAGGTAATATAGCGTTCCTTATGAGTGGTACGGGCTTTTCAAAATTCGATACAACCAGTATTCCGGCTATGAAAGAGTATTTGTCCTCAGAAGGCGTTCATTGTAGAATTTAATTTGAAGTATGAATAAAAAAGTAGTCATTCTCGATTATGAAATGGGTAATTTGTTTAGTGTAAAAAACGCTTTTCTATCCTTTGGTGTGGAAACAACGATTTCCTCTGATAAAGCAGTAATTGCTGCTGCAGATGCGGTAATATTACCTGGCGTTGGTGCATTTGGCCAAGCCATGGATAATCTTAGACGCCTGGATCTCGTGGAAACTTTCAGTAATTTCTGTAAATCCGGGAAACCTGTTCTGGGAATATGCCTTGGTTTGCAGCTGCTGTTTAATGAGAGCGAGGAATTTGGGAATAGCAAAGGACTTGGTTTGGTACCCGGCACAGTCAAAAAGTTTGATCAAGGATCTGATATGGACTTAAAAGTGCCGCATATTGGCTGGAATGAAATTTCGAGAGTAAACCGAACTAATACAGACATGCTGCAGGGTATCGATAAAGATGCCATGTATTTTGTACATTCCTATTATGTTATGCCGGAATCTGCTGATGCTGTTCTTACAACCACAAATTACGACGGATTCATATTTTGCTCCAGTATACAAATCAACAATATATTTGCATGCCAATTTCACCCGGAAAAAAGCGGGAAGAAAGGATTAAATATTTTCATGAACTGGTATGACAAATTCGTAAAATAGTAGCAAAGGCATATTAATTAACGGGAAATAAATCTCAATAAACCTACTAACTAATTGATTATGAAAACTTTATATGGTCTCCCAGAAGAAGTGGTTTTTTGTAAAAAATGTTTATATTCTAACCAACGCCCTTCTTCGGAAATCGAATTCAAGCACACCTCAGAAACCAAAAAGAAAACAATGGTTTTTGATGAGCATGGCGTTTGTGATGCCTGTAGATTTGCAGAAGTAAAGGATAGTATAGACTGGGTAGAACGGGAAAAGCAATTAATAGACTTATGTAATAAACACAGGAAAAACGATGGTAGCTACGACTGTATTGTTCCCGGTAGTGGCGGCAAGGACAGTGTATATGCTGCGCATGTTTTGAAATATAAATATGGAATGCATCCGCTGACGGTAACCTGGCCCCCGATCATGTATACTGATTATGGATACAGAAATTTCAGGAACTGGATAGAGATCGGCGGATTTGATAATATATCGTTCAACCAGAACGGGAGAGTGATGAAGACCTTAACCAGGTTATCCATCGAAAACTTATTTCACCCATTCCAGACATTCATATTAGGTCAAAAGAACCTGGCACCTAAAATTGCGCTCAAATATAAAATTCCCCTGATTTTTTATGGTGAACATGAATCTGAGTTTGGTAACCCGATTGCAGAAACCCAATCATCCCTCCGCGATGCCTCCTATCATACTTATAAAAACCTTGATGACCTGTTTTTAGGTGGTGTTTCTGTAAGGGAACTTCAGGATAACTATAATATCTCTCTTAATGAATTAATGACATTCCTTCCCCCTACAGAAAAGGAATTCGAAAATTCGAACGTAGAAGTAACTTATCTGGGCTATTATCTGAAATGGCTACCGCAGGAATCTTACTACTATGCTGTAGAACACTCAGGTTTTAAAGCCAGACCATTCAGGACAGAAGGAACGTATAGTAAATACCTTAGTCTTGATGATAAGATTGATGACATTAACTATTACACCTACTTTATAAAGTTTGGTTTCGGGAGATGTACAGAAGATGCATCTCAAGAAATAAGAAATAAACACCTGACCCGTGACGAAGGGAAAGCCCTTGTTAAGAAATTTGAAGGAGAGTTTCCAGAACGCTATTTCCTGGATGTTATGAATTATATCGGTATGGATCCAGATTACTTCCGTTATGAATTGTCTGACAAATTCAGATCCCCCCATCTTTGGGCTAAAGTAAACGGAGAGTGGAAATTAAGACATACTGTAAACAATGATGGAGTAGATGATGTCAATTTATGAATTGCAAAGTAGCAGAAATTAATTAAAGGTTACATGTATAGACCTTTTTTTAAACGAGCTTCAGATCTGATAATATCAATAGTCTTGCTCGTATTTTTAATGCCATTACTGGGTTTGATCACTATTTTGCTACTGCTCTCAACATGCCGTAATCCTTTTTTTGTGCAGAAGCGACCGGGCAAGAATGGCAGAATTTTTCGTATCATCAAGTTTAAGACAATGAATGATCTGAAGGATTCCAATGGTGAGTTTCTACCTGACGACTTACGTCTGACGAAAGTGGGTCTGTTTATACGACGGACATCGTTGGATGAGTTGCCACAACTGCTGAACGTTGTATGTGGACATATGAGCCTGATTGGTCCGAGGCCGCTGCTGATAGAATACCTTCCTTTATATGATGCGAATCAAAAGCGAAGACATGAAGTAAGACCTGGTATTACAGGCTGGGCTCAGGTAAATGGACGGAACGCGATATCCTGGGAGCAAAAACTGGCCTTGGATGTATGGTATGTTGATCATCTAAGCCTTTTGCTCGATCTGAAAATTATTATTATGACCTTTTATAAAGTGATTAAAAGGGAAGGTATCAATGCGAAGGGCTCTCTTACTATAGACAAATTTAAAGGCAATTCGTTATGATATTATACGGAGCAGGAGGGCATGGTAAAGTGATTGCAGATATCATTCGTCAGTCTCATGGAGAAGAAGTATTGTTCGTTGATCAGGATCCGTCTGCGCAGGTCGAGGGGTATCGTGTGATTGATTCGTTGTCTGCAGATCGACTTTCAGAATCGGTAATCATTGCAATAGGGAATAATTTAACGCGCAAAAAAGTAGTGTCAACCCTTAATGCCCGTTATGCTAAGGCTGTTCACCCGGCATCATGTATCTCTTTGACAAAAGTGGAAATTGGTGACGGTACGGTCGTTATGGCCGGTGCGATAGTGAATCCATTTACCTCAATTGGGGTTCATTGTATTATAAACACAAACAGCTCAATTGATCACGATTGTATTATCGGTGATTTTGCCCATATATCTCCCGGTGTAACGCTTTGCGGCGGGGTGTCAGTAGGTGAGGGCTCTCAAATTGGTGCCGGTGCTGTAGTTATACCCGGTGTCAAAATCGGGAATTGGGTTGTGATCGGTGCGGGCAGCACCGTAATTGAGAATATTCCAGACTATGCTGTTGCCGTAGGCAGTCCAGCTAAGATTATCAAATTCAATTATCAGGCATGATGAATAATAAAAAGATATGGTTATCCTCTCCGCATATGGGTTCCACTGAATTGTTGAATATCCAGGAGGCGTTCAATACTAACTGGATATCCCCTATGGGGCCTCATGTAGACGGTTTTGAATCGGATTTAGTGGAATTTACAGGAGTTCCGTATGCAGCAGCACTTTCTTCGGGAACTGCAGCTTTGCATCTGGCATTGATTATATTGGGAATTACCCCAGGTGATGAAGTGCTTTGTCAAAGTTTGACATTTTCTGCATCTGCTAATCCTATCGTTTATGTTGGTTCAAAACCTGTTTTTGTTGATTCAGAAAAGGATAGCTGGAATATGTGCCCTGAATCACTTGAAAAAGCAATTGTAGAAAGGCTGAAAGTTGGATCAAAGCCGAAAGCCATTATTGTGGTTCATCTATATGGCATGCCTGCAAACATGAGCGATATTATGTCAGTAGCTGCAAAATATGAAATTCCTGTGATTGAAGATGCAGCAGAAGCATTGGGGTCTACTTATAATGGAAAGGCCTGTGGCTCTTTCGGTACTATGAGCGTATTGTCTTTCAATGGTAATAAAATCATTACTACATCCGGCGGTGGTGCCCTACTGTCGGATAATGACGGCCATATCAAAAAAGCCAGGTTCCTGGCTACTCAAGCACGTGATGAGGCACCACACTACCAGCATTCACAAATAGGGTATAATTACAGAATGAGTAATATATGCGCTGGTATTGGCCGTGGACAAATGGAAGTACTACATCAGCGTGTAGCTCAGCGGAGAAAGAATTTTGAGAGGTATAAAGACGCTTTCAATACTATAAAAGGGATATCTTTTCAAACGGAAAATGTCTTATCCAGAAGCAATAGATGGCTGAGCGCTGTTCTTGTTGACCCAAAGACTGCCGGATGTACAAGAGAAGATATCCGGTTGGCATTGGCTGCACAGAACATAGAGAGCAGGCCCTTGTGGAAACCAATGCATCTACAACCTGTTTTTCAGCATTCACCGTATTACGGGGGCAATGTTTCGGAAGAGTTGTTCAATAATGGGCTGTGTCTTCCGAGCGGAAGCAATCTGGAAGATGAAGATTTAGAAAGGGTGGTAAATGTGATATATGGATGTTTAAGTGTATGATCTATGCCTACAGAAAAAAAAAGTATTTGTTTTATTGTATCAAGTGCTTTAACTGCTCGCGTTTTCTTGCGGAATCATATAAATAATCTTTCAAGTACCTATAGTGTCCATCTTGTCGGAAATTTTTCAGAATCGGATAAAACAGAGCTTGACAAGCTTTTACTTGAAGATTATAAATGTATTGCTATAGTCCGTCAAATAAGCCTTTGGCACGATATTCGGTCTGTCGTAGAACTTTATCGATATTTTCGAAAGCATAAATTCGATATTGTTCATTCCGTAACACCCAAAGCAGGTTTGATTACTGCCCTTGCAGCAAAGCTGGCAAGTATCAGGTATCGGATACATATTTTTACAGGACAAGTATGGTTAACACGTAATGGGATTATGCGATCTATCTTGCGTGGCTGTGATAAACTGATCAATTGTCTCTCAACACATCTACTGGTAGACAGTGTTGGCCAGCTGAATTTTTTGATTACTGAAAAAATTATTTCTCCCTCCAAATCAAGCGTACTAGGAAATGGATCTATTAATGGTGTGGATATTAATCGGTTTTTACCTGATTCATTAAGCAGAAGTAATGTTCGAAAAGAATTAAAGATTGACGAAAAAAGGCTGGTTTTTTTGTTTCTTGGCAGGTTGAACCGCGATAAGGGAATTATGGACCTTGTGAAAGCTTTCAAGTGTGTACAGAATGACTATCCTTACATTTTTTTGCTGATTGTCGGAATTGACGAGGAAGATTTACGAGGCGAAATCATCCAACAATTACCTCAACATACCTATGCGTTTATTGCAGAAACCACACAGCCTCAGTTATATTATCAAGCTGCTGATATATTCTGTCTGCCAAGTTACAGAGAAGGTTTCGGTACGAGTGTGATAGAAGCATCTGCCTGTGGATTGCCCGTAATCTGCAGTAATATTTACGGGTTAGAAAGTACAATAATAGAAAATGAAACCGGCTTAAAGCATACTGCCGGTGATGTAATAGCATTACAAGATTGTATGATAAAAATGATAACCGACCCGCAATTTCGTATCGGAGCCGGAGAAAATGGGCGGAAGTATACAGCCCATTTTTTCCAAGATAGGATTGTCATGGATGCTTGGAAAAAATTCTATGACCAGCTGGTTGTGTAAACAAATCAGACAACTTTAGACTTTAATTGGTAAACCAGTAGCCCTACCATTTCATGTATATAGATATTCCAAGTGGACAGTGTTTCTATATTGGGAAGTAAGTCGGTTAACTTGAATTTATTATAACTGACTATGTAATCGCATGAATACGGTACTACAGGTATTCCTTTTTCTTTGAATAGCATCAGTGACCGTCTCATATGAAATGCAGAGGTGATGAGTAGGTAAGGCGGTTTTAGATTCCGTTCTTTTAATAATTGTCCGCAGAAGATCATATTTTCATATGTGTTGCGTGCCCTGTTTTCTTTTAGCACGGCACTATCAGGAATATTTATTTCATGCAAAATTACAGCGACATAATCAGCCTCTTTGAAAAGTGTGTCTTTCCCGATATTGCTGTTCCCGCCTGAAACCAACAGGTGATCAACATATTTTAAGTTGTATAGACGAACACCCTGTATAAATCTATCACTGAAAGAACTGAAAAAACCATTTCCATTCCTGTCATTACCTACATATCCCCCCAGAATAATCGCGCAGGAATAGTGAGTAGGTATGATTTTAGTCGTTTTTATATCCCACGCTCTTCCCACAAACTGAAGTACTATGGGGCAAGAAAAGAAGTAAGAAAGGAATATAAACAGATATAGATAAACTTTTTTTTTAAGAGAATTACGATTTAATAAAGCGAAAACAAGCACTCCGATTAGCCAGACAAAAGGAGACAGAAAATAGCTTGATAATTTCGATAGTAAAAACAACATATTATATATTTTATAAAATGTATATCACAAAAAACTATTTATGATTTAAGAATAAATATAATATATTTGGATATTCAAATGGTTTTGAGTTATTATCATTTTAGTTGTACACCTTTATTGCTCTTGGTATACTTTATAAGAGGTTTCTATAAAAATCCCAAATGTGCGAATTGGAGCCATAGCTTAATTATAGATTAATTAATCTATTTTAAGCCTTGGAGAATGGAATTCTTATCTGTTATGGCTTATACTTTGATCCATTTCGATATTACACTATTGTGTTGTATTATTTCATTAATATAATATTTGCCATTACTATTTGAGATCACTTACTTTATTGAGATATCTGTTTTCTTTGAATTTCTTGCAATCTATACTATCTTTATTCATTGTCTTGTGTCAAGATTCAACTACAACTGTTAATTGATTTAATACAAATTGTGAATTATGTTTAAAAAAATAAACATTGTTCCCCGCTGGATTATTTTTTTGATCGATCTCAGCATATGCTGTTTTGCCTTGGTATTTGCTTACCTGATCAGGGTAAATTTGACCATTGAAGCTATTAATCTGAAGGACCTGAGTGGGAATTTGCTGATACTGGTACTGATTAATTCCATTGTCTTTATCAATTTCAGGACCTATGCTGGTATTATCCGGTATACGGGCGTGCAGGATGCTTTGCGCATCTGTTATGCCATTACTATGACCACCTGTGTACTTTTTTTTATCAGCCTGGTGGCTGCCAATTCGGGTGGGGCATTGGTTTTTTCGAATGTGACCTTGATCATTTATGCCCTGTTCAGTTTTTTATTCCTGATCGCTTACCGGGTATTGGTGAAATATGCGTTCAGTTACCTGCGTAACTATAAAATGGACAGGAAAAATGTGATCATCTATGGGGCTGGGGAAGCTGGTTTTGCCACCAAACGAGTGCTGGAACATGATACTACCACGAACGTAAATATTGTAGCATTTGTAGATGATGATACCCGTAAAGTGGGTAAAGTAGTAGACGGTATTCGAATTCACCATACACATGACTTAGTATTGCTTTCCCAAGCACAGAAAATAGATGAGATCATTATTGCAGCTTTTAATCTTCCTCCAGCTAAAAAAAATGACTTGGTGGATTTTTGCCTGGACCATAATATTAAAGTTCTGAATGTTCCGCCGCTGGACAAATGGATTAATGGCCAGTTCTCAGCCCGCCAGTTACAAGTGATTAAAATTGAGAATCTGCTTGAACGCGACCCCATACGCATCAACAACGAGGAAATTGCCAGCCAGATCAGCAACAAACGTATACTGGTTACGGGGGCAGCGGGTTCAATAGGCAGTGAAATTGTTCGACAGTTATTAAAATTCAATCCCCAGACCATCATTCTTTGCGATCAGGCTGAAACGCCCCTGCACCAGCTGGAACTGGAACTGCAGGATATGAAAACCACCACCAACTGTGTATCCTTCCTGGGAGATGTCCGGAATGAGAAACGCATGGAAGAGTTGTTCAGCCTGTTTGAACCGCATTATGTATACCATGCTGCGGCTTACAAACATGTTCCCATGATGGAACTCTGCCCCACAGAAGCTATCCTGACCAATGTACTGGGCACCAAGATCATTGCCGACCTGAGCGTAAAACACCAGGTACAGCGTTTTGTCATGGTGTCCACTGATAAAGCGGTCAACCCCACTAATGTCATGGGTGCCTCCAAACGCCTGGCCGAAGCTTATGTGCAGCAACTGCATTATAAACTGAACTATCCGGAAGTTGCCAATAACGGCCATACCCAACAAAGCTCCGTAACCAAATTCATCACCACCCGTTTTGGCAACGTACTGGGTTCCAACGGTTCGGTGATCATCCGTTTTAAAGAACAGATAGAAAAAGGAGGCCCGGTTACCGTGACCCACCCCAATATCACTCGCTTCTTTATGACCATCCCTGAAGCCTGTCAACTGGTATTGGAAGCCGGTTCCATGGGTAAGGGCGGTGAGATCTTTGTTTTTGACATGGGTAAACCGGTAGCCATTGTAGAGCTGGCTAAAAAAATGATCCGCCTCTATGGCCTGGTACCAGGCATCGACATTGAGATCAAATATTCCGGTTTACGTCCCGGTGAAAAATTATACGAAGAACTCTTAACAGATTCCGAAAATACCCTACCCACCTACCACGAAAAGATCATGATCGCCAAAGTGAGACACCACCTGGTTGATCTTCAATGTCATTTTGAAGAATTGATCGAACTCGCCCGTCAAAAACAGGGTGCGATGAACATGGTTGCTAAAATGAAGGAACTGGTTCCTGAGTTTGTGAGTAACAATTCTGTGTTTGAGAGCCTGGATAAGAAAGAAGTGGGGGCTGCGAGTGTGGTTTCTATTTCGAAAGTGAGTTAGGAGGGGGCGCACTGGCGAGTTGGCGCATTAGCGCATTACCTTTTAACGCTTGCCAAAGGCAAGCGGATTAGCGTATTAAACATTCGCTCAATCACTCATCCACTCATTGATTTACTCGCTTGTCTTTGGCATGCGGATTATGTTGGGAGTTGATTCCAGTATTAGCAGCTTTTTACTTTGGAGCACCCGTCATTTCGATCTCGCCAAAAGCGGGAGAGAAATCTAACGACTGGTACTCTTCGTTCAATTCGAAGCACTTGAGGAGGTGCTTGCCAGTTATGATTAGAAAACCTTTACTTTCTTTAATAGGCTCTGCTAATCGATTTTATTCTGTGTACTTTTTAGCAGCATCTGGAAGTTGCCGTGTTGCTCAGGCGCTATTTACTTTTTTGTCTTGATACAAAAAAGTAACAAAAAAAATCAAGGCAAATCACGCCATTGGCGTGACTCCGCGCATTTTGCCGTGCCACGCGCCCTTTGAGATCAATGAAGATCAATGAGTGCATGAGTGAATGGGTGGATGAGTGAATGTTTTAATCCAGTTAAGACAAATTAAGCTTTCGATGAATAAATTAAGCAATCACCCCCAAATCTGCCAATGCGCCGAATCAATGAGTGCATGAGTGAATGGGTGGATGAGTGAATGTTTTAATCCAGTTAAGACAAATTAAGCTTTCGATGAATAAATTAAGCAATCACCCCCAAATCAGCCAATGCGCCAATGCGCCAAAAATAAACTTGCCATCAACTAACTATCCAATCATACCCAGTTAGCCAAAGACCCAAGACTAAAGACCTTCCCATGCCTAAACTGCTTTTCATCTTACTCTCACTTTCCATTTCTATCTCTCTTTCTGCGCAAAGTATCGTTATAGGATCTGTGGAGGATCTGGAATTACGTGAGAAACAGTTGTTGGGTAAATATGATTCTTCGGTGTCTTTTACGGTGCGGCCATTGTACCAGAACCGCAGCACAGACTGGAAAAAGCCGAAACTGTCAGTGCTGCCTTTGGTGTTTACCCAGCAATATAATAGTCATCACCCTTATGGTTGGAATGATGGGGCTATGATGGCTTCGAAAGGTTACCAGGCCATGTTATCTGCTGGTGTGCATGCGCAGTATGGTTCATTGGAGGTTCAGGTGAAGCCGGAAATGGTCTATGCTAATAATGCATCCTATGCGCCCAATACTGCTTATGGCAGCAATGCCGGAGGTGCTTACCAGAAACTGTTTCCGGGACAATCGTATGTTAAATTGTCTGCCGGGGCGGTGTCTGTAGGTCTTTCCTCGCAGAATCTTTGGTGGGGACCGGGAACCAGGAGTGCTCTGTTAATGAGTAACAATGCTCCGGGTTTTGTACATGGATTCATCAGCAGCCGAAAACCGTTACATACGCCGGTGGGTGATTTTGAGTGGCAACTGATCGGCGGTAAATTGACATCGGATGATAACCGGGCCTATGAGAATTTTAACCTGACCACCCCCTCCAGCCCCTTACCCAAAGACTGGCGTTACCTGAGTGCCTATGTGATCAGTTATCACCCTAAATGGGTACCCGGGTTGTTCCTGGGTATGACCAGGGCCTTACAACGCTATAAACAGGATATCAAATTATCGGGTACCTCTTTCCTGAACCAATACATCCCTGTTCTCACCAAATCTTTTCAGAAAGCCAATGCCCAGTATGACGATACCATGCGTACCGATCAGCTTGCTTCTTTTTTTCTGCGTTGGGTGCTGGCAAAGGCTAAGGCTGAATTTTATGTAGAATGGGGCTATAATGATTATAACCAGAATGTACGTGATTACCTGATGGGCACCACCCATTCGGCAGCTTATATCGTTGGCTTCAAGAAAATAGTAGCCCTCAGTAAGGAAAAATACATTGACCTGGGTTTTGAAATGACGCAGATGAGCCAGTCGCCGGATTACCTGGTGCGGGAAGCCGGTAACTGGTATGTACATGGACAGGTATTACAGGGATATACCCACCAGAACCAGATATTGGGTGCCGGCGCAGGACTGGGCACCAATGTACAAAGCGTAACTGCCACCTGGGTAAAAGAACACGCCCGTTTGGGCTTTTTACTGGAACGGGTAGAACGGGACCCACAATACCATGCCGCCAAATGGACCGACCTGAGTATTGGCTGTATGCCCCAATTTAAAAAAGACCGCTTTGTTTTCTCAGGGATCCTTCAAATGATCCACAGCAGTAACTATGCCTGGGATAAAGATGTGAACCGGTGGAACTTGCATGCCAGGCTACAAGTGGGGTATTTGTGTGGGAAATGAGGGGAGGGGGGTGGTCTTTAGTCTTTGGCTTGTTCGGAGTAGTTTGGGGGAGTAGGACATTGATGGGGAAGGCATTTGGCTTTTGGCATTTAGCATTTGGCTTTAAGTCGTCTGCCTGCGGCATGCGGATTAGCGTATTAAACAATCACTCAATCACTCATCCACTCATTCACTCATTGGTTTGTCTTTGGTCTTTGGTTTGTTCGGAGTAGTTTGGGGGGAGTAGGACATTGATGGGGAAGGCATTTGGCTGTTGGCATTTAGCATTTGGCTTTAAGTCGTCTGCCTGCGGCATACGGATTAGCGTATTAAACATTCACTCATCCACTCATTCACTCATTGGTTTGTCTTTGGTCTTTGGCTTGTTCGGAGTAGTTTGGGAGAGCAGTTCATTGATTAGAAAGGCGGTTGGCATTTAGCATTCTATCATGCTATCATTCACTCATTAATCCCGGTCGCCTGCCTGCGGCATACGGATTAGCGTATTAAACATTCACTCAATCACTCATCCACTCATTCGCTCATTTTTTGACTTGCCTTAGGCTTGCTGTTTATGCTGGTATTTGAATTCAGGATCAGCAACTTCTTACTTTGGGACACCCGTCATTTCGATCCCGCCTTCGGCGGGAGAGAAAACTCATGAAGTGAGTAGTTATTAGATTAGAATTAACGTATTGTATTAAAACCTCTGCGGAAACTCCCTGTTCTCATGTTCTCTGCGGTGAATAACATTCCGAATAATAGCGACCGACCCTTTTTTTAAGTTTTTTTTCACCGCAGAGAACATGAGGAGTAGCGTTTTCGCAGAGGGTCTCCGATCATGAAGTAATGAGTGAATGAGTGGATGAGTGAATGAGTGAATGTTTTAATCCAGTTAGGACAAATTAAGCTTTCGATCAACAAATCGACCAATCTCCCCCCCCCATCAGCCAACGCGCCGAATCAATGAGTGATTGAGTGATTGAGTGGATGAGTGGATGAGTGATTGTTTACATCCAGTAAGGACAAATTAAGCTTTCGATCAACAAATTAACCAATCCCCCCTCAATCGGCCAATGCGCTAATACGCCAATGCGCCGAACCAATGAGTGAATGAGTGGATGAGTGAATGTTTTAATCCAGTTAAGACAAATTAAGCTTTCGATCAACAAATTAACCAATCCCCCCTCAATCGGCCAATGCGCCAATACGCCAAAAATAAAATCGCCATCAACTAACTATCCAATCATCCCCCAATAAGCCAAAGACCCTCTAATTCAAATCATGTCACCAGCTACCCTCAACTACTCCCAACAAACCCAACGCGCTAATGCGCCAACGCGCCAATACGCCAAAAAATACCTGCTCGTCCTGCTCACCCTCTTCTCCGTAGTATTGAGCAGTGCGCAGAATAGTTCTTTCCTCTCCGATGGGGTACAGGATTATGTGCGGAGACAACAATTGACGGGACGGGTGGCAGGCAGTTTCAGTTTGATGAAGGAATCGTTCTTTTCGGTCTTTTCAGCTGCGGATTCTTTATTGCCCCAATGGCAGAGAGGGGAGGGGAGGAAAGCTGGGGGACGAAAGCAGATCCAACTGCAATGGTTACCGGTTACGTTTACCGGGCAATACAATAGTCATCATCCCTATGGATCCAATGATGGCGCCATGATTCCCGCGAGGGGTTTGCAGGCAATGGTTGCTGGGGGGGTGATACTGAAAGCCGGTAAGTTTTCTTTACAGCTGAAACCAGAGCTGCTATATGCGCAGAATACGAATTTTGAAACTTTCCCGCACGAACATTATGACCTGCAGTGGTCAAAATATTACCAGTTACTGAATACCATTGATCTGCCCGAGCAGTTTGGGGTGGGTAGTTATCAAAAAATAGGACTGGGGCAGTCGGCTATCCGTTACAATACCGGGGCCATTTCTACAGGGATCTCTACGGAAAATATCTGGTGGGGACCGGGCAGGTATTATGCACTGGTGATGAGTAACCAGGCTCCCGGATTCATTCATTATACATTGGATACCCGTAAACCCATTGTTACTCCTATTGGCTCATTTGAGGGACAGTTGATTGCGGGCAGTCTTAGCTCTTCCGGCATTACGCTTCCGGATACCAATCGCTATTTTAATGGAGTAAGATTGTACCAGTCTAAACATGAGGAATCACGTTATCTCACAGGACTGATGCTGAGCTGGCAACCCAAGTGGATGAGGGGATTGTTCATAGGCTTCACGAAAGTATCGTATCTCTATCATACGGATGTGTCGGGTATTGCTGATATCTTACCATTGGAGGGTATCATTACCTCAAATGCAGAAAAGAACGGGAAAAAAGCGGCTACGGGTTCTTTGTTTGCCCGTTATGTGATGCCCGAAGAACGTGCAGAGTTATATTTTGAATTTGGCAGGAACGACAAATCGCCCACCCTGCTGAATATCATTGGCGATAACGGATATCCCCGCGCTTATATAGCGGGATTCCGGAAACTATTTGCCACCCGCAAACCGGATCAGTTCATTGAATTTGCAGCTGAATTCACCCAATTACAAATGCCCACCGGTGATCTTACCCAACGGGGGATCAGCTGGTATGCACATCCCTACGTACGGCAAGGCTATACCCAGAAAGGCCAGGTGTTAGGTGCCGGTATTGGCCCTGGCAGCAATAGCCAGCTTTTAGATATCAGCTGGGTAAAAGGCTTCCGTAAACTGGGTATAAAATTTGAGCGCATAGCCAGGAATAATGATTTTTATTACAATGCCTTTATATTTCCACCTGATTTTACCAGGCATTGGATCGATATATCCACTACACTTCACGCCGATTGGCAGTTCCATCGTTTTCTCTTCACAGGCAGGATGGGCCTGATCCGTTCATTGAATTATCAATGGTACATTTTCCCTGATCTGGGATATTTTAAGAATGGGTATGATGTTTTGAATTTTCATGGGAATTTTTCGGTAGCGTATAGGTTCTGAGTGCTTCTTTCAGCGTCTGAGCTTTTGAGGAGCTGGCGTGTTGGCTTTTGGGACGCCTGCCTTCAGGGAAGGCTACATTTGGGTTTATTTGGGAGTAGGTTAGAAGAAGTAGGTCATTGATTGGAAAGGTGATCGGCATTTAGCATTTGGCTTTGAAACGCTTGCCTTCGGCATGCGGTTTACGTTAGCATTTGATTCCGTGATTGGCTGCTTCCTTCTAAGGACACCCGTCATTTCGATCCCGCCATCGGCGGGAGAGAAATCCCACGACCTGCACTGATCGTTCAATTCGAAGTGGGTTAGTCTTTAGTCTTTGGTCTTTTGTTTTTAGTTGATTTTAACTTTTGATTTTTGAATTTCCTTCCCCTAAAAACAACAACAAAACCGTTCCGCCAAATCCAACCAGTGCCCCTATCAAGGGGGCGAGGTACCATTTGACTTTGTTTTCCTGTAAAGGCAGATCAGGACTGTCAACAACCTGTACGGTAGGGGTTTCCTGGATCAGGGAGGTTTTACTTACTTCGAGATTTTTAACGATCTCGGCGTAAACGGTACTTTGAATGAACTTATTTCTTGAACTGATTTCAGCACCCACAGTGGGGGCAGCGTAGGCAGGGTTGGCATCCAGCAATAACTGGTTGGCTTCGGCTGCAGAAAAAGTTCTTTTATCCAGCACGGCTTCCAGGCTATCGGCCCTTTTTTGTAAACGGGCCACATTATTGCGGAGGCGTTTGGTCTTGGTGTCTATATAAAAATCAGTGGCGATCTTCAGAAGCCTTTCGCAGAACAGTTTACTGATCTCTTCGTTTTTAGTGGTGACCTGTAATTCAAAGAACCCCAGTTTTTTGTCGGGTTTGGCAATGGATAATTCTTTCTCCACAATACGTTTGGTGATCACCTGCAAAAGACTGTCTTCCAGTCGGGAAAATTTTGTTGCGTTGGCTGTGAAGTTTACCTGTTTGCCAATGGCAGCATTCCCGGCCCATTTTTCTTTCCATCGGTATACATCAGCGTAACGGTCTGCCAGGGATACAGCGGATGAATCTCTATAAGAGGTCAGTAAAGTTTTTTTGATGAGGGAACGGCTTTTTAAAAGTTCCAGAACGTTATCGCCCGCCAGGATACCGCTGGTGCCGCTCATGCCGCCGATATCGAATCCGAACTGACCGGCCAGGGCAGAAGCAATGGATCCGCCGGAGGATTTGGATTCTTCCACCACAAAACTTAGTCTGGCAGTATAGGTAGGCGATTTGATCCAGGCATACCCCAGTCCCAGCAGGGCGCCGAGGATGGAAATGACCAAAACGACACGTAGGTGACGGATAAGGATGTGCCGGATAGTGTTCATCCATTGCTGTACCAGGTTACGGAATGAAAACTCCGGTTCTTCAGCGTCAACATCGGAATAAGGCGTATGGGTGGATTGTGATTGCATGGGTTCTTTTTATTTTTTCAAAACAGCCACCAGGCCTACCAGGGTAGCCACGGAGCCCAACAGGGTTGAGATCTCGAAAACATTCAGTCCTTTTTTGGCATTTTCGGCCCGTTCCGGAACAATAACCTTACTGCCCGGGTATACCCTTGGGTACATCCTGAAGAACAGGAAATGTTTGATCTTCCGGTTAATGCCATTGCTGTATTGCACATAGGCTTTTTTCAGGTTGCCCTTATCGGTTACCCCGCCTGCATCTGAAATATAGGACAGGAAACGGCCCGATTCATAACTCAGGATCTGGGGATTGAATACAGCACCCTGCACTTCAACAAAGGGTGTATACTTGGGGATATAAATGCTATCGTTGGGTTGCAATAGGAAACGCTCTTTCGGCTGCGTATCATCTTCCAGCAGGTTGGTGCCCACACGGAGACCTTTGCGGAATACCTGCACATCGTTCATAGAGGCAAAAGGAGAGATGCCACCAGATCTTTTGATCAGTTCCTGGATGGTCTCATTTCTTTTTTCCAGCGCGTAATCGCCGGCGTACAGCACTTCGCCCCTGATCTTAACTGTGCCTAAGTTGCGATAGTTTAATAAACGGGGGACAAAAATATAGTCCAGCGGTTTTACGGGTGTCTTACTTTCCAGGTTGGAAAAATTGGAATCAATATCCAACGTGATCAGGTCGATCAGTTTATTGGCGAGGGTATCTGATTTGTTTTTTTCCAGTCTCGAGATCTCTACTTTGTGTGTAGCGGCCTCATTGGTAAAACCACCTGCCATCAGGATCAGGTCTCCCAGGGTCATGCCTTCCCGGTACTGGAAGCTATTGGGCATCCGTACATTTCCGCTGACGGTCACCGTGGGTATATCCTGCAGGTTTTCTTTCGACAGAATAAAAACAGAGTCTTCTTTTGCCAACAGGATATCCGCCTGTCTGCCATTGAGCAGGTCAGCAGTATGGAAGGAGATCAGTTCTCTTTCCGCATCTTCTTTGCGTCTTTTGATGTATCCCCTGCCGAGGAAAGCATCTTCTTTCAATCCATCAGCTTTTTTGATCAGTGCTGCCAGGCTAAGTTTTTCGGTTAATTCGTAATTACCCGGACGGAATACAGCGCCACTCAGGTACACGCGATTGGTATAACGGGGCAGGATCCTGTCAAAAAATACCGAGTCGCCGTTCCGAGGTATAAAATAATTGAAATCCGCTGCGGCAATATCGCGCACTTTCATTTCCCTGTCGCCCATCTGAACGATCTTGGCGATATCTTTCACCGCAGTTTCCCTGAATCCGCCGCCCAGTTGCAGCAATTCTGCCAGGGTCTCTTTCTCCTGTAGTTCGTAGATGGCGCTTCTTTTGACTTCTCCGGTCAGGGCCACCCTTTTCTGGTAAAAGGGGAAACGGATGATATCCTGGTCTTCCAGGCGGATCTCTTTACCCAATAATCCCTTTTGGAGGAAGGCATAGAAATCGATGGTCTCTACGACTTTGTTGTTGCGGATCAGCTCTATTTTACGAAGGGAGCCATTTTCAGAAGGTCCTCCGCAGAGATACAATACGTTAAAGAAGCTGGCCAGTGAAGAAACCTGGTAAGCACCTGGCCCTTCTGCTTCGCCAATGACCATTACCCGGATGGTCTTAAAATTGGTGATCGTCAGGAATACCTGGGTTTTACCGGTAGCGATGGCCGGGTATGCCTGGCGCATTTTGTTTTTGATCTTCTGGGTGGCCTGTTCAATGGTTAATCCATTCAACTGAATGGTGCCGCCATAGGGGATATTAATGGTACCGCCCGGTTCTATGGTAGCGTCTGCACTGGCTTCGTTGATGCCCGTATAGTTGATGGTCAATGCATCGTCTGGTCCCAATACATAGGTTTTGGGAGTGGTCAGACGGAGATTGGGTTCAAAAGCCGGGTTGGGGTTATTGAAGAAGTCGAAACCATAGTACTGACTCTTACGCTTAATGGCCGGGATCTCGGTGACCCAGCTGGAATCAAGTAAAAAACTGGCCGTATCACTGATCAGTTTTTGGGGTGCCCCGGATTTGGATTTGCCTTGCAGCTGTACCAGTCTTTTTTTAATGGTATTGACTTCTGATAGCGGAAGTCCTCTTTTTACCAGTAAGCTGATGGCATCATTCTCAGAAAGACCGGATCGTTGGGCCTGCTGCCATAACTGCATCAGTTGCTGGTCTGACATCTGACTTGCTTTGCCGGGTATTAATCCGGTAGTACTATTGTTTGTTTGGGCAACCGATGGCGCCGATGCCAATACCGCGGCCATACAGAGTGCCCCAAAACCGATTTTTATCCAGGATGTACGATTCATCACAATTGATTGGTTCTGACAAATATCGAGAATATTTGCTATTTAAGGGAAATTGTCAATCGTGAATCGTGAGTCGTGAGTCGTGAGTGGTGAGTGGTCAGTAGGGCGTAGGGGAGTGAAAGTTGCCGACTGCTTACAGCTCGCGGCTCACAGCTGAATACAGCTATCTTTCTAATCGCGTGCCGCAGGCAGGCGTTTCAAAAAAGCCAATCCGCCTACTCACCACTCACGTCCCCCATCCACTCATCCACTCATTCACTCATTCACTCATTGATTGCCTCACCATCCATAATTAAACCCTACACCATACGTCTGTACCGTACTCTTTTGAAATGTCACCCTGTTGTCAGTGGTAAGTGAGCTGTAGAAAGCGCTTAGCTGCAGGTTATGGATGAGTTCGTAGGAAAAGCGGGCGGCGAGTTCCTGTTGTTTGTGCTGGAGATCAAATAAGAAATCGGGTTGTGGTTGCTGGAAATATTGTTGGGCAAGGGTGCCGGAGCCTCCTTTGCGACTGGTCTGGTAGCTGAGCTGGCATTTGAAACGGGCAACCGGCGTATACCGGAGTGTGTAGGTAAGCCTGTCGAAATTATTGCCCATCCAATCGCCAAGGAAATAATCGTGACTGGTATAGTCCTGCGCAGGAATAAGGTTGCGGTAGACGAATGGGTTGACACGGGTATATTCTAATCCGAGTGTTAAATAGGGCAGGACCACGTCGGTAACGGAAGCCCCGAGCGTGAATCCTAATTGGTTCCTGCTTTTGGTTTTGTTGAAGATGCTGGATATCCGTATTTCATCAATGAAGACGGTGGTATACAGGTGGGTTTTGGGTAGTTGGTTCCTGGAACTCAGCTGGAAGAACAGCTGGCCGTTGGAGCCGGCCCGGATATTACTCCTGTTGACGATATTATCGTACACTTTAAAGAACATGAGCGGGAAAAGGTAGCCGATATCTAACTGGTCGCTGTACACGATGGATTCACCTGCTGCCAGGTAAAGGCCTTTGTTGAGCCTGATCTGGAAACTATGGGTGGCCATGAATTTCGGGATGAATATATTCCGCTGTCCGCCAAAAATGGTATTGCCGGTCGGATAGGTACGGCTGGAATCGATGATGGCAGAGTTCAGCCAGGTATGTGTGTAATTAAAGCGCAGCCAGGAAAAAGGCTGGTAATCGAGACGGATAAAAGGGAAGGCTGGAGCTTTATCGGATAAAACGATCTTGCCGGCTTGTCCATATCCCCATAACAGGTGGTCCTGCCCAAAACTGACAGAGCCGTTTTTCCAGCTATAGGAGATACTTCCGCGGAACCTAGAAAAATTCTGACTGCTGTGCAGGGTCGTGTCTTTCCGGATCATACCGGTCTCCGGTGTAAAGCGACGGGTGGAATCGATGCCTTTTCCGGATTCGGTGATATCGTCATAAAAGAACTGGAATCCGAAATGTTTTCCGGCATATCCCCAGAAATGCAGTCCGGAACTTGACTGGGTAACTGATTTACCAGATCCCCGGATGGTAGCGGCCGAAAATACGGGATCTATCTGCAACAGCATTTTTTTACCGGTAGCAGAAAAACTTCTCCATCTTTCATAAGGATCTTTTCTGAAGAACCGGACCTGCTCCCTTGAGTCGACTGTGTCAGGGGCCAGTTCATTACCATATTCCTTCCGGTAGAAAGTCAGTTCCTTTTTTTCCGTAGCTGATAGCTGGCTGTAATGATTGGATAATGAATCCAGGCAATCGGCGATATATTTTCTGCTCAGGGGCCTGATATTATCATCGAACTGGATCATACCCTTCTGGGCCATCCGTGAAAGGTAGGGGTATATTTCCTTGGTATGTGTTTCCCATACCACCTGGGCATTCAGGTGACTGGTACCAACAAGCAGGGTACAGAGTAAACAGGGCAGGATATTTCTACGGATTAACTGTGGCATAAGGTCTGCAGCTTAAATAATAAATGCTGATCTATTTTGTTGGGGGAGGATCAAAGATAACGTGATATACAAGATTACCAATTAGTATGCCGGGATTTTGGAGGGCAATGAGTGAATGAGTGAATGAGTGGATGAGTGGATGAGTGAATGGGTGGATGAGTGGATGGGTGGATGGGCAGTCGTCAGTCGTCAGTCGTGAGTGGGGAGTAGGGAGTGGGGGCTGGATACTGGATGCTGGATGCTCATAGCTGGCGGGCGAGAATCAATGATAGTATGATAGAATGTTTTAATTCGTTAATCTGTAAATGCGTCAATCGTGAGTCGTGAGTGGTGAGTCGTCAGTGGTGAATCGTCAGTGGTGAGTAGGGAGTGAAAGTTGCCGGCTGCTCACAGCTCAAGGCTTGCAGCTCATAGTTGAATACAGCTACCTTTCTAATCGCGTGCCGCAGGCAGGCGTTTCAAAAGGGCCAATGCGCCAATGCGCCAATCCGCCAATCGTGAGTGGTCAGTAGGGAGTGAAAGTTGCCGACTGCTCACAGCTCAAGGCTCGCAGCTCATAGCTGAATACAGCTACCTTTCTAATCTGCTCACAGCTCAAGGCTCGCAGCTCATAGCTGAATACAGCTACCTTTCTAATCGCGTACCGCAGGCAGGCGTTTCAAAAGGGCCAATGCGCCAATGCGCCAATCGTGAGTGGTCAGTAGGGAGTAGGGAGTGAAAGTTGCCGGCTGCTCACAGCTCAAGGCTCGCAGCTCATAGCTGAATACAGCTACCTTTCTAATCGCGTGCCGCAGGCAGGCGTTCCAAAAGAGCCAATGCGCCAATCGTGAGTGGTGAGTAGGGAGTGAAAGTTGGCAATTCACTCCCTACTCACCACTCACGCCCCCCATCCACTCATTCACTCATTCACTCATCCACTCATTAACTCATTAACCCTAGTACGCATTCTGATCCCCCCGGATAATATTGATGATGGTCTGGAGTATGATCTGGCTATCGAGCCAGAAGGTCCAGCGGTGGATATAGTAGAGGTCGAAATTGACCCTTTGTTGCATGGAGCCGGGGCCTTTGGTTTCGCCACGGGAGCCATTTACCTGGGCCCAACCGGTGATACCGGGGTTTACCAGGTGGCGTAGCATATAATTTTCTACGGTGTGCATGGACTCCAGGTTCAGCGGGGTTGGATGGGGGCGGGGACCTACCACTGACATATTACCCAACAGTACGTTCCAGAATTGGGGCAGTTCATCCATATTGGTCCTGCGCAGAATGGCACCCAGCCGGGTAACCCGGGGATCGTCTTTACTGGCCTGGTGGTAATATCCGTTGGCATCGATATCGGAACTGTCTGATACCATGGTGCGGAACTTATAACAGATGATCTTTTCGTTATTCAGTCCCCATCGTTCCTGTTTAAAGATGGCAGGCCCTTTGGAACTGAGTTTGATGGCCAGGGCGATCAGCGGTAATAACCAGAATCCGAGGGTGAGAAAAAAGATGACCGAAAAAACGATATCGAAAGCTCTTTTGAGTACCCGGTTTTCCAGTTTGTCCAGCGGCAGTGAGCGGATGCTGATCACGGGCATGAGCCCGATATTGTTTACCTGCACCGTGGAAGAAGCGTATTGGTAGAGGTCGGGGATGATCCTGGCTTTGGTGGCATGATAATCGCAGATCTCCAGGCATTGCTGGATCTCATCGTTCTGGGCATTGGGTAAAGCAATGACCACTTCGTCAATTCTCCTGTCTTTGAGCAATGGACCCAGGTTACCGATCTTGCCGAGATAATGGCAGCCATTGAGCTTATTATGGGTATTGTCGAGAAAACCCAGGCATTTGTAGCCGTAATAATAGTATTTGTTGATGGTTTCATAGTATTCCAGGGCCGAAGGGGTTGAGCCTACGATCAGGATATTATCGAACAGTTTACCCTGGTAAATGGCGGAGTGCAGGTATTTCCGGATCACGTATTTGGTGAACGACATCAGGAAAAAAAGGATGCCGAGAAACCAGGTAAAGAAATGTGGCGCGAACTGGAACCTGTCTTTCAGGAAAAAAGAGGCCGAGCTCAGCAGGATGGTGAACAGGATAATGGTATAAATGATGAAAATGATCTCTTCGGAATACTTGTTGGAGCGCCTGTCGGCATATAACCTGGAAAAAGAGGCCGAGATATACCAGACCAGTAAAGCGATCAGGGTGAACAGGTACATATTGGGACTCATACTCCCAAAATCGCGCCCGGAAGTGATGGAAGACGCCAGGAGGTAAGACAGTCCCACGATCGGGGTGTCTATGATATATCGGATAATAGTATAACGATGATATGCTTTGGCCATACATACAGCAATTACTTCTTCCCGGCAACCAGCTCGTTTAGGAGCGCAATATAAGCATCCGTGATAGTATCCCAATGATATTTAGCGGTTAAGCCGTTCCTGGCAATAGTTCTCAGGTCTGTTACAATAGATTCCTGGTTCTCAATCTTTTGCATGAGCTGCGCGATGGACTGGCTGTTTTTCTGGAAAAACAGGCCATAACTGCCGCCGGAGAGCATTTCCTGGTTAAACCGGGTATCGAGGGCCAGGATGGCACAGCCATAGGCCATGGCTTTTAACATGGTAGGGTTGGTGCCACCAAACTCATGTCCATGCAAATACGCGAAACAATGGTGGTATAATTCGGCCAATAGCTCGCTGTTAGTGATATATCCCAGGAAGATTACCTGGTCATTGGCCCTTGCTTTCAGGTTATCGGCATAGGGATCTTTATAGGGAACATCTCCCACGATCACCAGTTTTTTCCCCGAATGGGCTTCCAGGAAACCAGATACGAGCAGGTCGGCATTATTGTCGGGGATCATTCGGCCTACGATCAGGTAATACTCTCCGGTTTTGAGCTGAAACTGGTCCAGTAAGGAAGGGTTTTGCGGGTAACGGATATTGGCGCCATAGGCGATCACGGTAGAATCAGTCTTGAATTCTTCCAGGTATACCCTGCGCATTTCTTCCGCATCGGTAATGATCCTGTCGTACCATTTGGTGGCCAGCCAGGCGGAGAAACGGAAATAACGGGCACCCAGTCCCTTCCATTTGGGCCGCAGCCATTCCATGCCATCCACGTTGATACAGGTAGGTTTGCCAAACAGGCGGGCGATCAGTCCCCAGGGACCATTTGCAGCATTTACGGCCAGGATCACGTCTGTAGAACGGGTACAGGCATGTACCATGGAAAAAAAAGAGTGGATGAGCTGACTGAGACTCTTGGTTTCGATGGTGGGGATATACACCAGTTCAATACCGTTCACGTTGGCCGGGTAACTGGTAAACAGGTTTTTGTGACAGTATACCCTTACCCGGATACCGCGCTGAACCAGTCTTTCTGCCAATTCTTTTACAAAGGTCTCATACCCGCTGTATACATAGGGGTAACCGCGTGAACCAATGATCGCAACTGTCATTCCAATACTTTTATCATTTCAGCTTCAAAAGCTTCCAAAGAAAAATGTGTTAAGACCCTTTGTCTGCCAGCCTCACCCATGGCAGATCGCTGCAATGGATCCAGGATCCAGGGTTGCATCAGGTCGGCTGCCGAACGGGCATCGTTCACCGGGATGAGGATACCTGTTCTGCCTTCATCGACCATTTCGAGTGCGCCGCCATGGCGGGTAGCCACCACTGGTTTGCCGGAAGCCATGGCTTCCAGTATAACTGTAGGAAAGGGGTCGGGCAGGATGGAAGGTAGAACAAAGATGTCAAATCCCTGTAACAGGGCAGGTACATCAGTCCGGTAGCCCATATCGGTGACCAGCGATTCGAGACCGGCTTCTTTTTTCTGGGTAGACAGTTTTTCATACAGGTATTCATATCCGGGAAAAACATCCCCGATCATGACGAAATGAATAGAAGATACCTGTTTTGCCAGTTCTGCTGCTATCTGTAAAAAATAATCCTGTCCTTTCCAGTGGTGAACCCTGCCCACCATACCTACGATCAGGGTGTGGGGCGGCAGTGCCAGTTCTGTTCTTAGTTGGTTGGAGGGGTGTTGGTAGGGGGCATAATCGATCCCGTTATATACCCGTTTCAGTTTGTGTGCTGCAACATACCGGCCCCAGTTTTGTGCCACCGCCTGTGAAACAACGATCACGGCGGTACTGTACCTGTTCACCAGTTTGCCCAGGAACCAGGCTACCCACCTGGGTTTTTCAATGATCTCATGCACATGCCATACATGCCGGGTATGGGTGGCTTTTGCGGCAAAAGCGCCTACAATAACGGCGGTGGTATTGGAATACACCACCTGGATGTTTTTATCGCGGATCAGTTGCCGGATGGTATTGAAGGCTTTGCGCAATACGCACAAACGGTTCAGGATACCGGGGATGGATTTGTATTTTCTGCGTAAAATACCCAGTTGCACAAACAGCACCTCAATGCCTTCTTTTTCCAGCTCAGCTGCCAAAGGCCCGGGACCGGAGAGTACCACAATGGGCATATGCCCCTGTTTGCGTAACATGCGTGCTGTGACCAGTAAGATCTTACTGGCACCATACAGATCTGAGGAGCCGTGCAGGATAAGTATATTCATGTGTTTATCCCCTTTGTTTTATCACCCGGGCAGGTACGCCAGCCACTACACTATAAGGGGGGACATCTTTGGTAACCACGCTGCCGGCCGCTATTACAGAACCTTTGCCAATGGTAACACCGGCCAGGATAATGCTGTTGGCAGCGATCCAGCAATCGTCTTCAATTCTGACGAACTGTTTTTTGACACCCTGTTCTTTCATGGGGTGCTCATTGCTGTCGAACACATGGTTTTCGGCATAGATGCTGACCCGTGGTGATATCATTACGTTATTACCGATCTCGATATAGCCGGAACAGCCGATATAGGAATAGGGCCCGATATTGGAGTGGTTGCCCACTTTCAATCCTTCCCCGATTTCTCCGCCGTACAGGTTACTGGGCCGGATAATGGCGAATTTCCCGATCGTTACCCGATCACCCAGTTGGATCTTTTGCCTGGAGAGACAGTTGATCTCCGCATGATCCTCCACGATCAGATCGGTCCCCGCTTCCAGGTAATGGGCATACCGTATGGAAACCCCTTTGCCTACCAGTACCATGCCCTTGGATCTGGCAAAAAACAGCCGTTGGTAATACCCCCTCACCAAAAAGCAGATAAGCCGGACCAGGGTAATCCCCTTGTCTCTGCCTGTCCACTGTCCCTTGAATCGGTTCTGTATCTGGTTACGGATGCTGATAAATGATGGTTTTATTGGATTCGCTTATATGATATGCAAATATTCTTTTTTGCCTGTTATCAGCAATGGGAAATTTTTAAAATTGGCAGGTTGGTTTTGGGCCATGAGCCATGAGCCATGAGCATCCAACCCCCAGCATCCAGTCCCCAGCAACTTCACTCCCTACTCCCTACTCACCACTCACGATTGACGCATTCTATTATTGCGTCTCATCCTATTCGCTATGCTCTTCACCGCAGAGCCGCGGAGTTTGGAGAGTTTACGCAGAGGGGGCGCCGTACTTCATCATTTTTTAGGCCACCAAGGCGTTGCCTGCCTGTCTACCCTCAGTCAGGCTCATCTGTTCCTTGCTCATCTGTTCCTCTGTTCGAAAGCATTCTATCATTGATACTCTCACCCAGCTACGAGCTATGAGCCATGAGCATCCAGCATCCAGCCCCCACTCCCCACTCACGATTGACGCATTCTATTATTGCGTCTCATCCTATTCGCTATGCTCTTCACCGCAGAGCCGCAGAGTTTGGAGAGTTTGCGCAGAGGGGGCGCGGTACTTCATCATTTTTTAGGCCACCAAGGCGTTGCCTGCCTGTCTATCCTCAGTCAGGCTCATCTGTTCCTTGCTCATCTGTTCCTCTGTTCGAAAGCATTCTATCATTGATACTCTCACCCAGCTACGAGCTACGAGCTATGAGCATCCAGTATCCCCCCCAGCAACTTCCTCCTACTCCCTACTGACCACTCACGACTCACGATTGCCGCATTTGCAGATTAACGAATTAAAGCATTCTATCATCCTATCATTCTATCACTCTATCATTATGTCCCCCTACCATTGCTCCTTCACCTATTTATCCTAAAATTGTATCATGAAAAAGGCACTGATCTGCGGGGTTTCAGGACAGGATGGGGCGTATTTGTCCCGGTTATTGCTGGATAAGGGCTACGAGGTATATGGTGGTTCGCGTGATGCTACGACCAATGGTTTTGCCAATCTGCAAAGGATCAACCTGAAGGAGAAGATCAACCTGGTCTCAATCAATATCTCTGATTTCAGAAGTACGTTGCAAACCATTATCCGTGTACAACCGGATGAGATATATAATTTATCGGGACAGAGTTCTGTGGGACTATCGTTTGAACAGCCGGTAGAAACTTTTGAGAGTGTCAGCATCGGTACTTTGAACCTGCTGGAAGCCATTCGATTCAGTGGTCTTCCAGTCCGTTTATACAATTCTGGTTCCAGTGAATGTTTTGGTGAGTCAGGCGGCATGCCTGCGGATGAAGAGACCCCCTTCAAACCCAGAAGCCCCTATGCCATAGCCAAAGCAACTGCGCACTGGCAGGTAGCCAATTACCGGGAAGCCTATCGCATTTTTGCCTGTACAGGTATCCTGTTTAACCACGAATCACCGCTGCGCCCCGATCGCTTTGTGACCAAAAAGATCATTGCTGCAGCCTGCAGGATCTATCAGGGCAGCCAGGAAAAGCTGCATCTTGGTAATATCGATATCCAACGGGATTGGGGCTGGGCACCAGATTATGTGGATGCCATGTGGCGTATGCTGCAGCAGGAGCAGCCGGATGATTTTGTCATTGCCACCGGGGTTACCCATTCGTTGAAAGAATATATTGCCATGGTATTTGCCCAATTGGGACTTGACTGGGAAAAATATGTGGTCAGTGATGCATCCTTACTGCGACCTACGGATCTGATGATCGGCCGGGCAAACCCTACAAAAGCGGCGGAAAAACTGCAATGGAAATCACAATACACCCTGGCGGATATTGTAAAAGAAATGCTCAACGCGGAGCTGCAGAAAAGTTGAAGTGAGCTGTCTGCATTTATTCCCTGATACTTCTGCACGAAGGAGTATTTTTTTATAACGTAAGCTGAAACAACGTGAGGTTGCAGGTCAGGCGACCTGCAACGGTGGAAGTACAAATTTTTCGGAGGTTTCGGTTACAGTGCCGAATGATATGCTTATCCGGTCCTCCTGGTAGCATCTATTTCTTTAAAAAAATACTGATCCCTTCTTTGAAAGAGGGGATGATACTCATAACCCGTATCAAAGGGTTCCTGATGGGCCAATAACTGCAGTATTCGTGAAGACCGATGGTGAAACCGGCTTCCTGCCCATAGTCGATCAATTCATTCATTGTGTATTCCCTGAAATGTCCGGGGTTGGTCCGGTCGGTTCGGATCAGTTCGTATGGATTCCTGCCCAGCAGCATCTTGATCCTTTTATAGATATTTACAGCATTCGGCGTTTGTACCAGGATGCCGGCACCGGGATTATCGGTAAGCAGTTTGGCCAGGAAAGCGAATATGATCTTAGGAGATGTGTAGAGATGTTCAATGGTCTCAGAAATGACTATCAGGTCGAACCTTTCTTCAATCGCATTTTCTGGAAGCGATTCACACTCGTTAAGGTCCAGTTCAATATGTTTTTCGGTCTGGCTCTCGGGAAATAGGTGGTAATTCGCAAATCCCATTGTATACAGTAAGGGTCTTGGCTGAACAAGGTTTTTTATGGAAAAACTAAGAAAGTGTGGACCAACATCCAGTATCTTAAGCGGGGTCTCTGATTGATTGGCTACCGACTGCACAAAATGGGTGGTATAGGCAAGTCTTTTTGCATGATAATTTAGATACCTGCTTTCCTCTGCGGAAAGGTTGCGTGTACCGAATAATTCTCTGACATGGGCTTCCGTAACCGTAAAGTCATTCATTTGTAGGAACTGTTTTCACAATGATACTACAAAAACCAAATCAAACCACCCAATTCGTTGATTGCATAACTGCTTTCAGGCATCGTCTGGAAAAGAGGATGCCCTTGCAATAAGGCAAAGTTTTTTGATCAGCTAGTTCTTTTTTGCAATGATCACCTGGTTGATCTTTACAAAGGTTTGCAGGTACCTAACGATTTTCTTTTTGAGGGATAGATTACTTGACCAGATATTGGAGAAACTGTCCCCGACACTTTCACTGTAATGATCTAATACGTCAAAATCATTTTTTTTGATCAGGTCGGAAAGGTTCTTTTGATTGAATATGACCGTATGTTCCAGTCCGTCTACAATGAGCGGCACGCGTAATGTGATAAAATTCAGTAACCTGAAAATTTTGTAAGCGGCAGATCCGATGTCGGGGGTGCCAATGATAAGAATGCCGCCGGGTTTTAAGATCCTGTTCAATTCCCGTATATATGCATTGGGATCCAGCAGGTGTTCAATTACATGATACATATGGATAACATCAAAAAAATTGTCAGGGTAACCCGTTTCAAGCAGGTCGCCTTGAAATAATGTTGCGTTAGGTAATATTGGCTGGATAAATTGAATACAATCCTGGTCAAATTCAGTCCCAAAGACAGAGAATCCCAATTGCGAAAACAGGGCTAACTCTTCGCCGAGACCAAAACCTAAATCCAGGAAATTACCTTTTGGGGCATATGTCAGGATGGATTTTTCTTTTTTGCTAAGGGAATGGTTCCCGTTTTGTATCGTAGTGATTTTGTTGCGTACCCTGTTTTTATAATCCAGTGATCCGAAATTACCTTTGTCATAATAGTTGGCATAAAACGACATCAGTTCTTCTTTCGATGCCATGGGATTGGCGAAAATAATGCCACAGTCTTGGCAGCCGGTTCTTGATAAATGCGGGAATCCCGGCTGGAACTTCATCGAATAGGGGTATAACCTGCTGCTGTTACAAATTGGGCAATGGTCTGATATTTGCATTGGATGGGGTGTGATTAGTTAGCGTGTATCTGCTGAAACACGCTCAATATCTTTTCCGCAGTGATCTTCCAGGAAAATAAACATAGCCTATTTTTCCCTTTTTTGATCATTTCCTGTTGAAGATCGGGGTTGTCTATTATTAATTTTAATTTCTCTTTTATGTCAAACGCATCAAAGGGGTCACATTGGATAACGGCATCTCTGCCTACTTCCGGCAGGCAGCTGTTATTGGCGATCAATGCAGGTAAATGATTCTGGAATGCTTCTAATAAGGGTATGCCAAACCCCTCGTTCGTTGAAACAAACGCGTATACCACGGCATTTTGATAATAAGCAGCTAACTCGTCGGGAGTTACGAAACCCGGTAAAATAACGCGGTCCTGGAGTTGCGATTCCTGGATCAGTTTCAGGATATTTTTACTGTCGTCGATCAATTCTTTGTCAATGCTGCTTCCTACAAGTACCAGGTCGTATTCGGCATAGCCTTCTTTCAATAACAGGTCGAAAGCCCTGATGAGGGTAAGGAGGTTTTTCCTTTTCTCCATTACGCCCACATGTAAAATATATTTCCTTGCCGGTTGCTTGGCAGTACCTGTTGTTGATCTGAGTGGTTCTAGTGTTTTGGGTGCCAGGTGAATAGGGAAGATCTTGGTTGCCGGAATGTCTGTGAATCGGGTTATCTGTTTTTTTGAGTATTCAGTTACCGTAATGATGGCATCTGCTTTTTTGGCTGCAGCAACTCCGATCCTGTTCAGCATCTGTAGCCACAGGGGATTGTATTGTTCCGGGTATTCCCAAAAAAAAGCATCATGAAAAACAACGGCTGTTTTGCAATTGAACTTACACCATGGCACAAAATAATCTGTACAGAAAAGGATATCGCATTTTTTCAATGCACAGATCAGGGGTAGTGAAATTTGTTTCCAGGTGAAAAAGCGTATGTGTTCAATCACCTTGAACAGTTTGTTTTTGCTTTTAAAAGGAGGGATCCATGGGTTGATAAAAAAAAATCGAAACCCCTCTTTGCCTTTGCTGAGTTCTTTGACAATCTCCTCCAGGTAGGTTTTGGCACCGGTTTTAGAAATGCGCAGGTCCCGGATATCTATTGCTACACGTATCTCATTCGGCATACATACTGATTACGGTGGTACAAATGGTGTATCAAATTGGCATTGATGGGGCCTGTAAAGTTAGAATAAAACTCATATGATTTACACAGGTGTTAGGGTCAGCGTTTCTTTATACCGATAACGACTGTGGTTATAGTTTGACGACCGTGTAGGATTTAGGCAGTCCGAAAAGTCGTTCAACCTGGCATTCAGCGTCAGGAAACAGTTTTTGGAAACGTTTTTTAGTGAACATGATGGTTGACCTGGATACCTGGAGGGCGTCTCTATAATTGCTGGCTTTGGGGAAATAATTGATATGGAACCACATGATCAGGTAGGCCCTTAGTGCATGTGGAATGAACTGGAAAAAAGGGAGTAAACTATGCGGTTCGAGGGGGAACCAGAAGGAAGGGGTTTGAATGATATAATGATCGCAGACTCTTTTTACCTCAGCGGCAAATAATTCCTGGTTCCCGTAGCTGCCTACATGTTCGATCACTGAATTAGAAAAGATCAGGTCGAAATCACCGGCCTGGTAGGGCAGTGACAGGGCATTCCCTTTTACGGTAACAAAACCGGGACTGTTTTCCGCATTATCTGCCATATCCAGGTTGAGCAGGTAGATAGTGCAATTGGGGTTCTGCCAGCCAATGTTTTCCCAATACCGCTTTTCTCCGCCAATATCCAGTATTTTGATCTTCCCTTTACGAGCAATTAATGCTTCGATCTGGGTTTCGAGTAATGCGAATCTTTTTTTTCGCATCCTGTTCACGAATGAGCCGGGAGAGCGATGATTGACTAAAAGCTTGAAAAAACTCATACTGCTGCGGATAATTAGACGGCTAAAGGTAAGGAAGGTTTGGTGGAAAACGGGGCTGCTGCTTTGCTCATGAAAAGACTCATGAATATTCCGGACAGGAACCAGACCAGGTAGCTGATATAAATATAGGATTCCACTTCAGCCGTAAATAAGGGAATGAACAATCCAACTTTGATCAGGATAATAAAAATTCCCAGTTTACGGGTTCTTCCGGTACGGGTTCTGATCGTTTTTGCTGCAGCTCGAATGAGTTGGATGTAGATGGCCAGGTATGCCAGAACTGCGATCACGCCTACCTGTACGCCCAATATGATGAACTGGTTTTCACCACCTGTGTTATCTCCCACGAGTCCGGATATGCGGCCGGATTCTCCAAGACCGATACCCAGCGGATGGGCAGCCATTGATTGGATGCCATTCACCCATTCAACAACATGGCCTACGCTGGAAGCGTTGGTGAACGTAATGGTGTTGAGGATGAATTCAAAAAAGTCTCCTTTGATGGTAATGATGGAAAATACAACTACCAGCAGGATCAGGGAATAATGAAAGACTTTCAGGATCTCTTTTCTCCTGGTAATGATGGCATAGGTATAAATAATGATGAAATAACTGGCAAAGGAAGCCCTTGAAAGCGCAAAGGCAATGGTAAAAAGAGAACTGAGAAAAGCGATCGTTGTGAAGCGGTTAAAATGGAGACGGTTATTATTGCCGGTAACACTGGCTGCCAGGGAGGCAATGGTAACCAAAGTGGCCGCCGCCAGCTCCAGTGGGGTTGAATAAAAGCTGGCAAAACGTTTCATTCCATTCTCGATCTCGAAGGTCCAGGATAAACCGTAATTACCGCTGGGATCCTGTTTGAAAAAGTAGGTAAGGTATTCGGCGTAACCTGTGTAGGTTTGAAAATGCGTATAAGTTACTATCTCATACAGTAGCAGGGCGGAAGAAAGGATGGACAGGAGAAATACATAATGAAAAATTTCAGTGATACTGATCGTTCGTATATCGATCAGTCTTCCGGCAAAATAAACCACAGGGAAGAAACAAAGGCTCTTAAAAGCGATCACTTTTTCAAAAAAACCGTAACTGCCCAGGGGTAAAAAAATGTATAGGAATGTGTAAAAGAACAGGAACAACACGAGATAATCAATACTGTGGAAACGGATCTTTCGGTTAAGATGGTATAGCAGGTATAGCAGGCAACTTACGATGGAAATTTCCTTGAAAGATTGCAGTAGCGGAACCAGTTTGGTAAAACCATATTTATGGGTGATCGATATGACCGTTGTGTAAATAGGTAAGCCGAAAACAAGAAAAGCGGTAATGCCCCTGGTATTCCTGTTTGCCAGGCTTTTTAATGCCATAAGGAATAAAAAGATATATACCAGTGGAAATAAAAACATGAAGCTGTTTGATTAATGACAATGGTGTTTGGAAGTTGATCCTACATGCTGACTGCCACACCTGTGCAAACATAAGAAGCCTTAGGGAGTTCCCATGGGAATAAATTTCCGCAGGAAAACCGTTACCCATTTTTTTGCCAGGTCGATAGGTCCATAATTGCTGCCCAGGTGCACATAGCGGTGAAGCCGGGAATGCCTGTACCTGCTTTCAAGCCCTGTTCCATAAAAGACGGTGACAGGAACACCCAGTGCGGCGGCAAGGGTGGCGGTACCCGTGTTAAGGCAATATACCTGCCTGGCAGATACGAGTATGGAACAAAGGTCGAATAAGGATTCGGCAGCAAGGGTGTCCAGGGCTGTATGGATGGGCAGATAGCGATTGTTCAGTTGTTTCATCTGGTAATGCACCATTTCCCCGTTTTGGGTAAACCATTGTTCGATAGGTTGCCCATTGGCAAGATCGCCAGTATAGGAAATGTAGTTGGGATCATAAATGACCGCATCAGCGAGTTCCTTTTTTTGAGCCGGCTTATAGTATACTTCGGGCTCATGAAAACGTTTGCCATCATCCATTCCATAGGCAAGCATGATATGATCGAGCAGGTTTTGGCCGGCTTCCAGTGTTTCGGGAAGATGGTAGATGCCTCTTTCGCTGGTGAAACCGTTGATATATGGGTTGCTTTCCCAGATCAATTGCCGGTTCTGTTCATTACGGAAAATGGAATGATCGGAAATATATACTTCAGAAAAAGCGCCAGACTCTTTTGCGATCCGGGGGAGATGACTGTAAAAAAGATGATCGCCCAGTCCGCCTTTCTGTATTTCAATGATTAATCGCTTCATGCCCGGTAAAGATATTAAAATCGGTTCTTCCATTTTTGACCGAAAGCCACTTCAAATGCAAGTTTTTTTTGCAGGTAGGTTTTGTTTCTCAAAGAAAGGAATCTTTTGAGCATGGCTTCCTGTTCAGGAGGAATGATGGTATGATATTTTTCATAGAACAGCTGCACCAGTACGAATTGTTCTTCCAGGTATTCACGGTTCAGGAAACTGTTCCTGGCATGCTGCAGCAGTCTTTGTAAACGGGATATCTGTTTTACCTGTTTGAATGTGACATTGTGGCTATGGTGCCGGTATTGGATCAGGGGTTTATCAAGCTGCCGCACATTGCCCAGGCAGAAAGCTACCAGTGTGATCCAGGCATCATGGTTAAACGGGAATTCTTCGGGAATATCGGCGAAATAGGGTTTCATATGCCGGTTCATGAGAACCGTGCAGCCCAGTACGAAATTGCCAAATAACAGGGTTTCAAGGCAGTGGTTGTATTTATGGTGTCCCAACTGTTGCTGAACCGTGGTATTCAGATGTTTGCCCTGCTCGTTCATAAGCCAGAGATCCGAATAGATCATGGCCGGGGTTGCCTCCTGTTCTGTTTGCTGCAGAACAGCAAGCGATGTTTCCAGTTTCTCCGGCAGCCAAATATCATCCTGGTCGCAAAGCGCTATATAGTTGCCCGCTGTAGTAAGCGATACGGCTTTCTTGAAATTACCCACCACGCCCAGCTGTTCCTGGTTGCGGTAATATTGCAATACACCCATGCGACTGTATTTTTCCAGAATATCCTGGGTATGATCTGTGGAAAGATCGTCTGTGACAATGATCTCGGCGGGTGGATGGGTTTGCGAAAGAAGGGAGAGGATCTGTTCTTCCAGGAATTTCCCGCCATTGAAAGTGGCCATGGCAACAGAGACCGGTGGGTAGCGCATTTCCTTATCACTCATTTTTCATTGGTTTGGCCCGGAAGGCGGATCTGTATTTTGCCTGAAAGGGTTTGATAAAATTAAACAAAAAATGGTTTCTGAAAAGAAGTAGGTGGATGGCTGTATAGATAACCGCACAAATGATCACAGACGCCGGTACGATCATAAGAGGTTCTGCAGAGATATGCCGGATCAAAACAACTGCAGGAAAGAAAAACAGGACGGCGAATGCCGATTCAAACAGGAATTTCCAATGATACGTGAAGGAATAGTATTTTTTGATACAATAGAAATAGGAAACACTCACCACTATCTCGGTAGCAACGGTGGTGATGGCTGCACCTGTTTCTTGTAAAGAGGGTACCAGTAAAAAGTTCAATACAAAAAAAACAACCACGCCGGCCAGCATGGCCAGTAACATTTCCTTGTTTTTTCCGGCCGGGACCAGGATCTGGAATGCAAAAAAATGTCCAAAGCCTATTATTAAAGGTAACCAGGCAAGGATCTGCATGCTCAGTGTAGCATCAGTGAAACGATCGCCCGAGAAGATATGGATCAATTCGGGGGCCAGTAAACAGAGACCAGCTCCGGCAGGTATGGCAATAAACACCAGGAAATAGAATGAATTATCGAGTGATTTTTTAACTTCCTCCAGATCATTCCTGGCAAAACCTTTGGAGATCGACGGGATCAGGATCACACCCATGGCTGTTACAAAGGGTATGACAAGTTTGGTGAGCTTGATAGAAGCCGTATAGAGTCCTACGGACCTGTTATTGGCCAGAAAACCCAGCATGACCGTATCCAGGGTGGTGTATATGCTGGCTGCAACGGTAGAACTGAAAATGTACAGCAGTGGTTGTATATGTTCCCGTAACTGCAGTTCCCTGAATGAAAAACGGGTTCTTGCAGCAATGGTCACCAGACCGATCACATGGTTCCCTAAAATAGAAAAAAGCACGATCAGCAGGTATTTGCCATAATCGGCTTCTGTCCGGATAAAGAAATATAACAGACCCAGGCAGATGGATTTTACCAGAACAGACCGTAATGCGATCACTTTAAATTGCTCAATACCAGAGTAGTACCAGTCTGTATAACAAAACCCCAGCAGTATCAGCGAACCGGCTGCCAGGTACAGATGCCTGTCTGCCGCAAAATAGGGAACGCACAAAACCACCAGCAGATAGATGACAGATACGATACAGCTGGTAATGAAAAAAATAGTGGTCAATGCTCCAAAAAGGTTAGCCAGTTTTTTTGCATCCTGCCTGTATTTGGCTGCCTGGGTGATCCCGTATATCGGAATGCCCAATGCGGCAAACAAAGCAAAATACTGGGAAAAGGATACGACAAACTGCATTTTCCCGATCCCTACCGGCCCCAGTATCCTGGAAGCATAGGGGAAACTGATGAGCGGGAAAAGGATATTAGTTACAGACAGTAGGATCGTATAGAAAAAGTTCTTTATCATGGGCAAGTCATACTTTCTTCCTGTTCCGTATGGTTATGCATTGTTGACGGTTGCTTAGTTCTTAAAGACACTGATTTTGAGATTATCCATTGACCAG
Organism: Bacteroidota bacterium; assembly: GCA_016183765.1. Lineage (GTDB taxonomy): Bacteria > Bacteroidota > Bacteroidia > Chitinophagales > Chitinophagaceae > Sediminibacterium. Next base: position 189,857 of record JACPEA010000010.1, on the reverse strand, counting down.
CCTCTTTGACAGGTATCGTTAAAAACACCTCCCGCGTCGTTACAGTCGAGGTCGAAAGTAGATGCCGTATGTTGAATAGTGGTTACGATCCTGTAACGGGTGCTTCCTGTTGGGCTATTGATAAGACTGCAAATTCCCGGAAGTGAAGTGGTTTCGGAATTGACTCCGGCAGGACTAAGGGCAGATCCGTTGCCAATCCAGTTCGGGTAGGATTGCTGGATACCGGGATCGGTAGAAAAACCGGTGATCAGCCGGTAGTTGCCATCAAACTGCATGGCCCATAGATCGTTTTTCCATTTGTTGTGAAGGTTCAGGTCGAACTCAACACGTAACGACTGGTGTGCTGGCAGATTGGAGAGATTCAGTTTGATCTGGTTACTGTTCAGCATGCCCAGTACTTTGCTTTCATTGAAAGAGCTGATACGCGGTTGCGTTACCTGCCCGAACAACCCATTATTCCATCCATATACTTTCAGGTCGTTTAACTGGGATGATTCGAAATTATTCTGATAAACGATATTGGTGACCGTAAGGCTTTTGAAACAGGCAGTGGGGGTAATGGCAAACAGGATGATCAGTAGCGGAAAACGGTATAATATGGATCCCTTTATGCTATTCATAATAGTATGTATATAGACGGAGGCTCAAATCTAATGAAACTTTGCAGTTGAAGGTGGCCGGCAGGTAAATATTGTGTCCATTATTTGAATCACCCATTGCGGGGATGTTTTTGATTAGTTCCCTACATTTGCGCATGATCAACCCCTTTGTGACCGTTAAGATCATCAATCACTCCAACAACCCCCTGCCCGAATATGCCACATCCGGTGCTTCCGGTATGGATATCCGTGCTTTTCTGGATACAACAATTGTGCTGAAACCCATGGAAAGGGTACTGGTACCCACTGGTCTCTTTGCAGAGATCCCCGAAGGATATGAGATACAGGTAAGGCCCCGCAGCGGACTGGCCATCAAACAGGGCATCACCTGTCTGAATACACCCGGCACCATTGATGCGGACTACCGGGGAGAGATCAAAGTGATCCTGATCAATCTTTCGGGTGAGGAACAAAACATTCAACCCGGCGACCGTATTGCCCAGCTGGTATTACAGAAAGTAGAAAAAATAAACTGGAAACCCGTAGACGGGATCTCTGAAACCGAAAGAGGGGCCGGAGGTTTTGGCCATACCGGTAAATAAGGTTATTATGATGAAACAATCCATACTGCTCCTTGCCGCCCTTGTATTGGCAGCGGCATCCTGTACCACGGTGAAAAAAACACAGGTCATACAGGAAGCCATCACCAAAAAAGATACGGCACAGACCATTTTGATCAAGGAATCGCCGCATGTAGACTCTGAAGCGATCGTAAAAGAGATCCTGGGTAAAGTGACATCGAGCAAAATAGCGTTCAATACCTTCAATGCCAAGATCAAAGTGTCTTATGAAAGCGCCGAAAAAAGCGATAACTACACTGTATACCTGGGTATGAAAAAAGACAGTGTGATACTGATCAAGGTAACCGGAACTTTCCTGGGCATACCCGGGCTGGGACTGGAGGCCAAGATCAAAAAAGACAGCGTGCTCATTGTGCGCCACGCCGGTGAGAAATACGTAATGAACCGCTCCATCAACTACTTGCCCGAAGTGACCCAGATACCCTTCGATTTTGCTACGATACAGGATATCCTGATCGGCAACCCGGTGTTCATAGACAGCAATGTGGTCTCTTATAAAGCCGGCGCCAGCCAGTTACTGGTGCTGATGGTGGGCAACGTGTTCAAACACCTGCTGACCCTCGATAATACCGATTACAAAGTACTGCACAGCAAATTGGATGATGTGGACATACAGCGTAACCGTACCTGCGATATCACATTCGGCAACTACCAGGCCATGGGGCCTTACCGATTTGCGGCTTACCGGAGTATCTCTGTGGCCGAGAAATCCAAACTGGATATTTACCTGGATTTTAAGGAGTTTACCCTAAACGAACCGTTAAAATACAATTTTGAACCACCCAAAAAATACAAGCGTAAGTAATTTACCTGCAACTTAGCCGTTCTATAACGGGCGTGTTCATTGTTTTAAACCCTGACAATATGTATACAAGGCTTTTTTCTGTACTCTTCCTGATCATCACCATGAGTGTCTGTGCGTTTGCCCAGAATACCAGGGAAGAATTGCAGAAAAAAGAACAAGAGCTGCAGAAAGAGATCGCCGAACTGAACCGGATGTTCAAGGAAACGCAGAACAACAAAAAGACCTCTTTAAAACAGCTGTCCCTCATCAAAAGCAAGATCAATAAACGGGAAGAACTCATCAACAGCATCAACCGCCAGGTAAGACAGATGGATGAGACCATTTTCACCAATGAACGGGATATCTACCGTTTGCGTAAGGAACTGGATACGCTGAAGATGAAATATGCCAAAAGCATCGTGTTCGCCTACAAGAACAGGAGCAGTTACGAATACCTGAACTTCCTGTTTTCGGCCAGCAGCTTCAATGATGCCATTAAACGGATCACTTACCTGAAAAGCTACCGCCAGAACCGCGAAACCCAGGCCAACGCCATCATGCAGTCGGACAAGCTGCTGCAGGACAAGATCAGCCTGCTCAGCTCCAACAAAAAAGAAAGGCTGGGCGCACTGCAAACACAGAGCCAGCAGTTGAAAGTGCTGGAAGCCGATAAAAAGGAACAGGACCAGGTAGTGGCCCAGTATAAAGGAAAGGAAAAAGAACTCTCGCGACAGATCAACGATAAAGAAAAACAGCGCCAGCGGGTACAACAGGCTTTCAATGCCGTTATCCGCCGGGAGATAGAAGATGCCCGCAAAAAAGAACTGGCCCGCCAGAAAGCACAGGAAGAACAGAAGAAAAACGCCCTGGCCGATGCTGCCAAAAATAACAATGCGGCCAATAAACCAGCTACTTCCAAACCCTCGACCGCCACACTGAGCAATGAACCGGTGACCGGCGTAGCAGCTCCCGCACGCGACAGGGTATATACCCCGCTTGAGTCAACCCCGGAAGGCAGGGAAATGTCGATCAATTTTGAGAACAACAAAGGACGTCTGCCCTGGCCGGCATCAACAGGTGTGGTAACAGCTCACTTTGGCGTTGAGAGAATTGCCGGAACCAAATTGAGTCGCCGTACAGACGGTATCGAAATATCGCTGCCCATCGGCACCGTAGTGCGTTCTGTGGCGGATGGAAAAGTACTGTATGCCGGTGAAGTAGACGGTCAGCAGGTACTGGTGGTGCAACACGGTAAATATTTCTGCGGATACCAGAATCTTTCCTCCGTATCCGTATCCAAAGACCAGGAAGTAAAAGCCGGCTCCGTCCTGGGCCGCACCGGAACCTCGATTGATGGGGAAGGCGTGCTCCTGTTCTCCATCATGAACGATAAACTCGTACAACAAGACCCGGAGAATTGGCTGAAGCCAAGGAAATGACTTGGGGTTTGTTAGAATGGTTAAAGAGGTTAAAAGGGTTAAAATAGTTAAAAGGTCAAGAAGAGAATTACATTTCCAGTTCTTCATTTCTCCCTCTTTAACCAATTTAACCTCTTTCAACTATTTTAACCTCTTTAACCAGAAAGATGCAGGGTTCGTTAAAGTATTTAAAAGGGTTAAAAAGGTCAAGAAGAGGATTACATGTCCAGTTCTTCATTTCTCCCCTTTAACCAGTTTAACCTTTTTAACTATTTTAACCTCCTTAACCCTTCTGCTCCTTTTAATCATATCCCCATTAACCTCCCCTCCTTTTAACTATTTTAACCACTTTAACCATTTTAACCCCTCCAACCCTTTCCCCCAAAATCCCTAACTTCAACAAAATGCTTGCTTTCTATGAACCAGTACATTTTGTCGTTCGATCAGGGAACCACCAGTAGCCGGGCGATTGTATTTGATAAAAAAGGGGCCATTGTTTCAGTGGCACAGAAAGAGTTCACGCAGATCTTTCCGCAGCCGGGATGGGTGGAGCATGATGCCAATGAAATATGGAGCACTCAGCTGGGTGTTGCAGCGGAAGCCATTACCAAGGCGGGACTGACCATACAGCATATTGCAGCTATCGGTATCACCAACCAGCGTGAAACAACGGTGGTATGGGATAAGCGTACCGGTATGCCAATTCATCATGCCATTGTATGGCAGGATCGACGCACCGCTTCTTTCTGTGACGAATTGAAAGCTGCAGGCAAAGACAAGATGATCCAACAGAAAACGGGCCTGGTGGTGGATGCATATTTCTCGGCCACTAAAGTGAAATGGATCCTTGATCATGTGGAAGGCGCGCGCGCCAGGGCTGCAAAAGGAGAGCTTTGTTTCGGAACGGTTGACAGCTGGTTACTGTGGAAACTCACCAATGGTAAGGTACATGCAACAGATGTGTCGAATGCGTCGCGTACCATGCTGTTCAATATTCATACCCTTGCCTGGGATGAAGAACTGTTGCAGCTTTTTGATGTGCCTGCGACCATGCTGCCCGAAGTGCGCAGTAGCAGTGAAGTATACGGTCATACGCAACATGTATTGACGGCACACAATGTTCCAATTGCAGGGATTGCCGGCGACCAGCAGGCCGCTTTGTTTGGCCAGATGTGCACACAGCCCGGTATGGTGAAGAACACCTATGGCACAGGCTGTTTTATGCTGATGAATACGGGGGAGAAAGCAGTGCCCTCTTCCAATAACCTGTTGACCACCATTGCCTGGAAAGTGAACGGGGTTACACAGTATGCCCTGGAAGGAAGTGTGTTCATTGCCGGGGCCGTGGTGCAATGGCTGCGCGATGGTTTGAAGATCATCCGCAATTCTTCAGAAGTGGAAAGTCTCGCTGCCGAGGTGAGCAGCAGCGAAGGCGTGTATGTGGTGCCGGCTTTTGCGGGACTGGGTGCCCCTTACTGGAACCAGCATGCGCGTGGTACCATTGTGGGTATTACCAGGGGCACCACGGGAGCACATTTTGCCCGGGCAGCCCTCGATAGCATTGCCTACCAGACCATGGATGTGTTAAAAGCCATGGAAGCCGACTCAGGTATAGCCATCAAAGAATTGCGGGTAGATGGTGGCGCCACCGCCAATAACCTGCTGATGCAGTTTCAGAGCGATATCCTGCACACCAATGTGGTACGCCCTACTGTAGTAGAGACCACTGCACTGGGTGCGGCCTACCTGGCCGGCCTGGCCGTAGGCTACTGGAGTGGCACCGATGATATACAGCAACAATGGCAGATGGAGCGGGTATTTTCTCCCCAAATGCCAGAAAGCGAACGGGCAGCGCTAACCGCAGGCTGGACACGCGCCATTAACACCACTATCAGTTGGAGCGTTTAAAAAAAGAAACATACTATTCTGCTACCATTGATTACTGTCTTGTCAAAATTTTGAAATAACAGCATAGATGAACACGCCACTCAAAAAAACAATTTTCCGGTTGGTGGATGTTTGCGTGTTCCCTTTAATGATACTCAGTGTTCCCCTGTTTCGCATGATCAGGCGATATGGGGTCAAATATTTCCCGCTAAGCAGGTACCTGTTCCTGCGCCAGGGGGTTTTCCCGATCAGGGATCATTATTATGAGCCGCTATTTCTGCTCCCCAAAGATTTTGAGGGTGGGAAGAAGCGGGAACTAAAACTTGATCTTTCCCTGGAAAAACAGCTGCAGGCATTGAACCGTTTGCAATATTCAGAGGAACTGAAAGTTTTTCCCGAAACGGCAGTGGCCGGTGGTTTTTATGTAAGGAATCCCAATTTTGGTCCGGGAGACTGGGACCTCTATTATTTGCTTATCAGGAATCACCAACCCCGGAATATTATTGAGATCGGTTCGGGTTTCAGCACCCTGGTCGCCCATGAAGCCATCCGTAAGAACAGGCAGGAAGGAATTCTTACCAAAATGACCTGTATTGAGCCTTACGAAAACAAATGGCTGGAGACGCTGCCCGATATCACATTGATCAGGCAAACGGTAGAAACTGTATCGCCAGACCTGTTTGAAACCCTGGAGGAGAACGATATCCTGTTCATAGATTCGTCACATGTGATACGGCCGGAAGGAGATGTACTCTTTGAATACCTTACCGTATTGCCCCGTTTGAAAAAAGGTGTGATCATTCATGTCCATGATATTTTTACACCTAGGCATTACAGATCCGACTGGCTGGATACCGAATTCCGTTTCTGGAACGAGCAATACCTGTTGGAGGCATTTTTGTATTTCAATGATCATTTTGAGATCATGTATGCAGCGAATTTTTTAAAACACGAAGCCTGTCAGGATACAGCCCGGGTACTGACCACCCTTACGCAGAACGATGAACCTTCTTCATTCTGGATGCGTAAAGTCAAGTGAGGTGCTGACAAAATAAGGGTAGCGCAGGATAAAATCCGGTGTGAAGAAGCGCTGGTTTCGGTAAATTGTATAGGTTTATCACAAGACAAATAATGGTAAAAACGAAAATGGATAGAGAGGATTTACTGAGCCGTTTGCGACAAGCGCAAAACGATTATTGGGATATTGTAATTATCGGTGGCGGGGCCACCGGTTTAGGGGCGGCGCTGGATGCTGCTTCCCGCGGATACAAGACCCTGCTGGTGGAGCAATATGATTTTGCCAAAGGCACATCCAGCCGCTCCACCAAACTGGTGCACGGGGGCGTACGGTACCTGCAGCAGGGCAATATTAAACTGGTAAGGGAAGCGCTGCGCGAAAGAGGGTATCTGTTGCGTAACGCACCGCACCTTACTTCGGTGCAGGCATTCATTGTGCCGGCTTTCAGCTGGTGGGAGAAAACCTATTATGCGTTGGGCTTGAAGATATATGACCTGCTCTCGGGAAAACTGTCGCTTGGCAAAACAAGGATACTTTCTAAAAAAGAAACGCAGGAGCGTTTGCCCGCCATTCAGGCAAAAGACCTGTCGGGGGGTATTTTATATTATGATGGGCAGTTCGACGATAGCCGTTTGTGCACCGACCTGGCTGTAACAGCCATGCGCTTCGGTGCCAGCCTGGTGACTTATTGCAAAGTCATCGGTTTTGAAAAAGAAAAAGGAAAGATCAGGGGGGTGCAGCTGGAAGATGTGTTGACAGGCAACCACTATACCGTACCCGCCAGGGTGGTGATCAATGCCACCGGGGTATTTACAGACAGTTTGCTGCAGCTGGATGATGAGCAGCGGGAAAATATAGTATCCCCGTCGCAGGGAATTCACCTGGTGGTGGACAAACATTTCTTCCCGGGTAATGATGCCATGATGATCCCCAAAACGGATGATGGCAGGGTATTGTTTGCAGTGCCCTGGCATGGCGAAGTGGTGTTGGGAACTACAGATACGCCTGTGGAAACTGCGGAAATTGAACCCAGGCCGCTGGAAGAAGAAATTGAATTCATCCTGAAACATATTAACCAGTACGGCACGCAGACCATCACACGCAGGGATGTGAAAAGTGTATTTGTGGGATTGCGGCCCCTGGTAACAGCCAAAGGTTCCGGTGGCAGTACGGCGCTGTTGTCGAGAGACCATACGCTGATGATCGCTGCCAGCGGATTGATCACGGTCACGGGTGGCAAGTGGACCACGTATCGGAAGATGGCGGAAGACGCCGTGAACAATGCCATATTCGTGGCCCGTCTTGCCCAGCGTGAATGTATTACCCGCGACCTGAAAATAGGGGATCCCGCGTGGCGGGAACAGGGACTTGCCCGGATCATCACCGAAGACCCTGCCATGGGTGAGAAGCTCATACCCACCCAACCCTACACCTGGGCAGAACTACGTTATGCGATCCGCTTTGAAATGGCCCAGACAGTAGAGGACCTGCTGGCCCGCAGAACCCGGATCCTGTTCCTCGATGCTGCCGCAGCAAAAGCCCTGGCTCCCCAAGTGGCCGCATTCATGTCCCGCGAGCTGAATAAGGATGAGAACTGGATGCACCAACAGGTGAAGCAGGTCACTGAACTGGCAGAACAGTATTTGCTTCTATAATTTCCCTATCTTTTACTTCTAAACGATTGCTACTATGACGCCATTTGTTGCAGAACTTACCGGTACCGCATTGCTCATTATTCTGGGCGATGGCGTAGTGGCCAATGTGGTACTTAATAAGACCAAAGGAAACAACGGGGGACTGATCTCCATCACTTTCGGATGGGCAATTGCGGTATTCGTGGCCGTATATGCCACTGCTGCCGTGAGCGGAGCACATTTGAATCCGGCGGTAACCGTGGCGTTGGCGTCTATCGGAAAATTTGACTGGGCACTGGTGCCTGCTTACCTGCTGGCACAGTTGCTGGGCGCCATGCTGGGCGCCTTCCTGGTATGGCTGGTGTATCGCCAGCATTTTAATGCTACGGAAGATGCCGATACCAAGAGAGCTGTTTTCTGTACCAGTCCCGCCATTAAAAAACCATTGGATAATATCCTGTCTGAGTTCGTGGGGACTTTTGTATTCATCCTGGCGATCTTGTTCATCACCAAATCACAGAGTTCGCTGGGAGCACTGGATGCCTTACCGGTAGCTTTGCTGGTGTTGGGTATCGGCCTAAGCCTTGGTGGGACCACCGGTTATGCCATTAATCCCGCTCGTGATCTGGGGCCACGTATCATGCACACTTTGTTGCCCATCCGTAATAAAGGTGGGAGCGACTGGTGGTACGCCTGGATACCGGTGATGGGTCCTTTAGCAGGTGCCGTACTCGCTGCTTTTGTGTACCAGTGGATCGCTTAAGTACTATCATTTTTGTTATTGATAATTTACAATGATCCTAATTTAAAAGGACTGCTGTTGTAGGGTGTATGATGAATACAATCTAACATGTTGTATTAACCTATAACCGGAGACCCTCTGCGAAACCTCTGCTCCGCATGTTCTCTGCGGTGAAAAAAAAACTTAAAAAATGTCCGGTTGCTAATGTTCGGAATGTTATTCACCGTAGAGAACATGAGAACAGGGAGTTTACGCAGAGGGTTTACTAACAACACGTTAACCGCTAAGGATTCGTGTTGCTGTGTTTTTCTTTGCTCTTCAGGAAAGGCATGTTGAAATACGGCGTAACATGGGTTCTCTTTTTCCTCGCGGGATGCGGTTTCTGGTATTCCAGGTAATAGATGCGTAACAGGATGATGAAATAAGAAATGATCAGCGGCCCAAAGATCAGCCCCGTGATTCCGAAGTAACGGATACCCACGATCACACCCAATACAGTTACGATCGGATGTACGTCTGCCATTTTCTGGGCCAGCGCAAAACGCACTACATTATCTACGCTGCTCAGGATAACCAGTCCCCAGGCAAGCAGGAAAACACCCTGCCATATCTGGTCATTGGCCAGTATATAAATACCCATCGGCACCCAGATCAGTCCTGTACCCACGATGGGTATGATGGAAGCGAAACCCGTGAAAACGGCCCAGAAAACGGGTTCATCCACCCCGGCAATCAGGTAAGAAAAATAGGCCACCGTTCCCTGTGCCAGCGCTACCAGGGGAACTCCCACGGCATTGCTGAAGGTCTGGGCTTTCAATTCCTGTCCGAACAGTTCTATCTTTTTCCGGTTAAAGGGCAGGTAAAAAACAATGGCCGCTTCCAGCCGGTTGATGTTCACGATGAGGAAATACAGGAAGAAATACATCATCGTGATCGTGCCCAACAGGTTCAGTCCCTGGTTCAGCAGCGAAGAGATAAAGGAAGTGATGAAAGCCTGTGCTTCGGCAATATTTTTTTCCGTGATCAGTTTTACCTGAAAATGATCCTGTAACACCGCATCCAGGTGTTGCAGGGGTTGTACCACTACGGTCTGGATATCCGTACCGATGGCCTGCGCCTTTTTGAACAGTAAAGCGGCCATCAGGGAAACGGGCAGGAGGATGATGAAGAACGATACAACGATGACCAGTACCGCGGCGGCAGACTTGTTCCAGCCCTTCTTTTTGATGAGCCATTCCACCGAATGTTTGCTGAGCACATAGAACATGATAGCTGCCAGGAAAGCGGTAAAGAATTCCAGCAGGCTGTACAGTAAAAACAAGGCGAACAAAAGGATGCCTGCCAGGAAAAAATACCGGTTAATCTTATGTTCTTGCGCGTTTTCCATGTAACTTGTATAATGAAATCCGATCGTATCGTGAAGATAACCAAGAAACGCTAAATTTCATTCACAGAATAGCAGATGTTGAAAGCAGTTTTACTGCATGTTACCCCCTGTTTCGGACACCTGTTGTTCGGCCTATAAACTTGATCTTATGACAGACAATCAAAAAATCATGGCGGGTCTGCTGCTGGGTGCAGTGGCCGGTGCCGCATTGGCATTGTTCCTGAAAACAGAGAAAGGACAGGAGCTGGTAAGCGATGTACAGGAGGGTGCCGATAAAATACAGGAAGAGCTGAAAGAGAAATTGCATGGGTTTGATACGGCGGTGAACGACCTGCTGCAAAAAGGCAAGGCATTCATCAACGACCTGGAACAGAAATCCCAGCAAACCAGTGCTTAAAAACTGAAGAATGGAAGAGAATACAGAAAGCTTTTTTGCGGCTTCAAAAAAAGATCTGGAAGGGTATGTGCAGGACCGGATCTGGTTACTCAAACTGCAGGCCGGCGAAAAGATCTCCCGGATCATTGCCGTACTGGTATCGATCCTGCTCATCGGGTTATTGTCCTTTTTTGTGCTGTTGTTCCTTAGCCTCATGGCCGGTTATTATTTTTCCGGGCTTACCGGTAGCCTGTTCACCGGTTTTGGTATCATCACCGGTTTGTATATCCTGTTACTGGTGGCCATCATCCTGGGCCGGAAACGGATCGAGGCGAAAGTGATCGATCTGGTGATCCGTATCTTCTTTGACAAAACACCCGAAAAAGATGCTTAATCAGACGAATAGAACGATCCGGTCACTGGCTGACCTGCAGGCAGAAATGCAGGCGACACAATTGCGGATCAAAGAACGGGAGACCGGTCTGGCTACCCGCTTGCAGAGCCTGCCGGGTGAGGTAGTCAAATCGGTAGCTGCAGGGGTTGTTCCGCTGTTCCTCGGGGGTGAACTGGCCACCGGGGCCTGGAAACTGGCCAAGGGGGCTTTTGAGCTGATCCGGAGCCGGAAATCCGGCAACCAGGCAGCAAATACCGGCGACTGGAAAGCGGATTTACTGGGCGGCGCCAGGAAACTGGGACTTTTCGGGGCCCTGAAACTGCTTTTCGGCCTCTGGAAAGGCAAATGACTCACTATTCCGTACTTTTGCGTCTCCGCGAGAACCCCCTTCTACCAACCAAATAAGGAGTTAAAGGACAGGTTTTTGCGTACTTGCGTCACCCTATGCCCTGCAATTCCTTTTCTTTCCCACATTTTTCCAATTTTCCCCTTGTTTTTTCTCAATTAACGGTGCATCCCCTTACCTTTGCCGCCAAGTTGGAAAATCCCGGTTTCCCGACACAAAAAAGCTCATTTTAAAACCATAATATATCTCCTGATATGGCTACGAAAGGTAAGATCAAACAGATTATCGGTGCGGTAGTTGACGTACACTTCCCCGACGATAATACCCTTCCTGAAATTTATAACGCCCTGGAAATTACCAGGGAGAGCGGTGAAAAGCTGGTACTGGAAGTACAACAGCACCTGGGTGAAGACAGTGTACGTACCATTGCGATGGACGGAACCGAAGGCCTGGTGCGTGGTATGGAAGCGATCGATACCGGTAAAGCCATCGCTATGCCAATCGGTGAAGGTATCAACGGTCGCCTGTTCAACGTAACAGGTGATGCGATCGATGGTCTGCCACAACTGAATAAAGACAATGGTCGCCCCATCCATAATAAACCCCCGTTATTCGAGAACCTGAGTACTTCTTCTGAGGTATTGTTCACCGGTATCAAAGTAATTGACCTGATCGAGCCTTATGCAAAAGGTGGTAAGATCGGTCTGTTTGGTGGTGCGGGTGTAGGTAAGACCGTATTGATCCAGGAACTGATCAACAATATCGCAAAAGGCCACGGTGGTCTGTCTGTATTTGCCGGTGTGGGTGAGCGTACCCGTGAAGGTAATGACCTGTTACGCGAGATGATCGAAGCGGGTATCATGAAATACGGTGATGCTTTCAAACACAGCATGGAAGAAGGCGGATGGGACCTGAGCAAAGTGGACATGGAAGGCCTGAAAGAGTCTAAAGCGACTTTCGTATTCGGACAGATGAACGAGCCACCGGGAGCCCGTGCACGTGTGGCACTGAGCGGTCTGACCATCGCTGAATATTTCCGTGATGGAGATGGTACCGGAAAAGGTAAGGACATCCTGTTCTTCGTAGATAATATCTTCCGTTTCACCCAGGCAGGTTCTGAGGTATCGGCGCTGTTGGGTCGTATGCCTTCAACGGTAGGTTACCAGCCCACCCTGGCTACAGAAATGGGTCTGATGCAGGAGCGTATCACATCCACCAAAAATGGTTCTATTACCTCCGTACAGGCGGTATACGTACCTGCGGATGACTTAACTGACCCTGCTCCCGCAACCACTTTTGCCCACCTGGATGCTACTACGGTATTGAGCCGTAAGATCGCTGACCTGGGTATCTATCCCGCGGTGGATCCACTGGATTCCACTTCCAGGATCCTGACACCGGCGATCGTGGGTGAAGCACACTACGATTGTGCCAACCGTGTAAAACTGATCCTCCAGCGTTATAAGGAGTTACAGGATATCATCGCCATCCTGGGTATGGATGAACTGAGTGAAGAAGATAAAATGACCGTACAGCGTGCCCGTAAAGTACAGCGTTTCCTGAGCCAGCCTTTCCACGTGGCTGAGCAGTTCACCGGTCTGAAAGGTGTGTTCGTAGACATCAACGATACCATCCGCGCTTTCAACGCCATCATGGACGGTGAAGTGGATGAATATCCTGAAGCCGCTTTCAACCTGGTAGGTACCCTGGAAGATGCGATCGAGAAGGGTAAGAAGATGATGGAAGCAGCGAAATAATTAATTTGAAAATTTGAAGATGTGACAATGTGATGATGGATACAACCATCCCGCATCAGAAGCGTTCTCAGATTTTCAAATTCCCAAATTTTCAAATTGACCCAATGACATTAGAAATATTAACTCCCGAAAAAAAACTCTATAGCGGCGAAGTATACGGCATAATGTTGCCCGGTATCACTGGTCTGTTCGAGGTTCTCGACAAACACGCACCGCTGGTAAGTGCTTTGGGAAAAGGTACCCTGAAGATCCTGAAAGCCAAAAACGACGCAGAACGTTACTCCATCCAGAGCGGTTTTGTAGAAGTCCTCAACAACAAAGTAACTGTTCTGGTAGAAGGGGCGGAAGCGATTTGATCAATGAGTGAATGAGTGGATGAGTGGATGAGTGAATGAGTGAATGTTTTTTAAGGTTTGAAAATAAATGAGCGACCCTGGGATTTCCCGGGGTCGCTCATTTATATCGTACATACAGGATTCAATTTACTTATCTTCTCATTCACTCATTAGTTCAGCTGCGGGTCTATCGGATAATTGACCATCTGTTTGTATTCGCCGCCTAATTCTTCCAGGGCAGTTCTCCAGAGCTGGTCGGGATCTTTGGTAAAGACAAGGTCGGGGTTGGCATCACGGGTGATCCAGCTTTTTTCTTTGAGTTCATCTTCCAGTTGTCCCTGGTCCCAGCCGCTGTAACCCAGGTAAAAGCGGATATCGGTCTTGCTTAATTTGTCTTCCCTGAGCAGTTTCAGTACTTCGGCAAAGTCGCCACCCCAGTAGATGCCTTTGGTGATCTCCATACCGCCGGTGATCAGGTCCGGGCGCTGGTGAAGAAAATGGAGGGTCTCTTTCTGTACCGGCCCGCCCTCATATACCGGGAAACGGATACCCTCGGCACCCTCGATCAGCTCGCCGATGGCATGGTCGAAGGTCTTGTTGACGACAAAACCAAAAGCCCCATCCTGCCGGTAATCGCAGATAAAGATCACGGAACGGATAAAGTTCGGGTCCTTGAGGAAAGGATTCGAGATGAGTAATATGCCAGCTGACAGATCGGTCATAATCGGATAGAAAGTTACGCAATTCCCGGGGGAAAAGCGGCAGTTAAAATCCTGATAAAGCTTCCCCTTCCGTAGCAGGTATCTGGGCTTCCCATTATATTTGTAAGGATGAAGAGAACTTTCCCCGCTATCGTCATACTGATCTCCCTCTCACTTTTCGGTCTGATATTGCTTCAGATCTCATGGTTCCATAATTTATTGGAGACCACGCGGAACCAGTATGACAATAACTACACACAGGTGGGGGCTACTGTGGCAGATGAATTGTTTAACAGCACATCCAAGCCCATGCTCAGGCTGCCACGCCGGGGGGGTATGACCTTCAATTCAGACCCGCATTTCCATTTTCTCAAACCTACACTGGTCGGCGAAAAATTTACTTCGCAGGAAGTACACGAAAAGATCCGGGCCAATTTCGACAGGTACAACCTGAAAAAACTGGAATTCGAGTTTGCCGTAACCAATGCGGAAGATGAATATGAACTGGGCAGCAAGAACTTTTCACAGGAATATTTTGATACGGTGAATAACAAACGCCGTTATTTCCCGATCATCCCGATCAATAACCAGGATATAGAGATCGGTACCCCTGAGATGCTGATCATTGTGGTACCCGATTTTGACAAACAGATCTGGGATGCATTGCGCTGGGTCATATTCGGTGCTGTTGTATTCATGCTGGTGATCGTTGCCGCTTTCTATGTGACCGTGAAATCACTGTTATACCAGAAAAAACTCAGTGAGATCAAGAGCGATTTCATCAACAACATGACGCATGAGTTCAAAACGCCCCTGGCCACGATATCGCTGGCAGTGGATGCTTTGCGGAATGAGAAAGTGCAGAACGATAAGGAGAAAACGAAATACTTCAGCAATATCATCAAGGAAGAGAATGTGCGCATGAACAAACATGTGGAAACCATTCTTCAGGCTGCGTTCATGGAGAAACAGGAACTGCAGCTGAACCTGACTTCACTGCATGTGCATGAGGTGATACAGGCCGTACTGGACAATTACCAGCTGCAGTTACAGGAGAAAGGGGCAAATATACAATTGCTGCTGAATGCCCGCAACGATATGGTGAAAGCAGATGAAGTGCATTTCACCAACCTGTTCTCCAACCTGATCGATAATGCGATCAAGTATTCAAAGGAGCGGCTTAACATCATGATATCGACACACAGCACCAAGAATCATATCGCGATACGGGTGTCGGACAATGGGATCGGTATGAGCAAGGAATCCGTGAAAAGAGTATTCGAAAAATTCTACCGGGCACATACCGGTAACCTGCATAATGTAAAAGGTTTCGGGCTGGGTATGAGTTATGTGAAAACCGTGATCGATGCACATAAAGGCAAGATCAAAGTAGACAGTACCCTGGGCAAAGGCACCACTTTTACCATTGATATGATCTTATTACAGGAAGACAAAGCCTGACGATTTCTATAGCCATAACAAGCTCCCGTCTCCATAACTCAGGAAACGGAAATCGTGATCCAGTGCGTACTGGTAGATATTTCTCCAGTTGTTTCCGGTAATAGCCGCCACCAATAATAACAGGGTGGACTGAGGCTGATGAAAATTGGTGACCAGTCCTTTTACCACGCGGAACACATAACCGGGCGCAATGATGATCTGGGTCCGGGTGATCAGCCTGTCTGTATGGTGCTGCTGCAACCAGCTAAGCAATGCGTTCAATGCATCTGCAGTACTGATATGCTTATCAGCCAGTGAATAAGCTTCCCATTGTGTAAGGGTCAGTGATTCCGGACTGATGGCAGGATACAATATTGTTTTTACCCCCAGCCAATACAGGCTTTCCAGCGTACGAAGTGATGTGGTTCCCACAGCGATCACCGGATCAGTCAGTTGTTGTAAGAGTGTCTGGATGAACACAGCGGTTACATCAATGAACTCTGCATGCATTTCATGGTGTTGCATGGTCTCGCTCTTCACGGGTTTGAATGTGCCGGCACCTACATGCAGGGTAATAAAAGCGTGACTGATATTTTTTTTTGATAGTTTGTCAAACAGACTATCGGTGAAATGCAGGCCTGCAGTGGGTGCGGCTACTGAGCCATCGTGTTTGGCATAAATGGTCTGGTACCTTTCCTGGTCGGTTTCTTCTGCCTGTCGGTTCAGGTAAGGCGGTAAGGGGATCACGCCGGCGATATGCAGCAGTTCCGCAAAACTCAGATGGGGATCGTCCCAGCTTAATTCAATCAGGTAAGCATCCGTCAGCTGTTCAACTTTTCGGGCGGTCAGGGCAAGCCTGGCTGAATCAGATCTTTTTATCTGCGCGATCAGCGTTCCTTCTTTCCATTTTTTGGCGCCACCTACCAGGCATTTCCACAGAACTTTTCCCTTTTGCAACATAGCGCTGGTAATATCCCCGTAGGACTCATGTGGCTCCAGGCAGAAGATCTCGATCTTGCTACCATTGGGTTTTTCAAAGAGTAACCGGGCTTCCACCACTTTGGTATTGTTGAATGCCAACAGGCTATTGGCTGGTAGATGATCCGCAAGGTTGGCATACAGGTCTTCCTGGATGATACCCTCGCGGTAGACCAGTAATTTGCTCTGATCCCTTTCTGCCAGTGGATACCTGGCAATGCGGTGATCCGGTAAATCGTAACTGAAATCTTGAATGGAAAGTTCCTGGGGGTGTTTGATCACGGATGCTTGTGATTTGATATGATTGTTGGATGATCTGCGCGAAGCTAAAGCAACTGTTCAAATTCAGCTATCATTAATCCGCGTAATCCTGAGAGGAAATGCATCCGGGGGCAGTCGCTCGGCTCCGCCGAGTGACGCCTATCCCCAGGCTTCCAGCCTGGGAAATCTAAAGTCTCATAGATACGCTCTTCGGTAATATCCATGCACATTACCACTTTTTACCACTCCCATGAATGCAACTCTATAAAAGCTGTAAAAAAGCCTGCCTAGCTGAAAAAGTGACTTTTCTGCCTGTTTGGAAGGACTGTTCCAATGGGCTGTACCTGATCAAGTCCTTGAAACCGATAGTATTGATTTTTAGTTAGATATAAATGAAAATCACCACTAATTCACAGTCTTGCCTTGTATATTCACGGGTTATCCACAGTAATTCACAATTGTTAGGAGCCGGGATGAAAAAATTCACTTCAAACGCTTTGCTGCATTGCATTACAGGTCAATCCGTTCTGTGGATAAATACAAATGCCCCAAAATAGAGATAAAAGTGGGAAAAGGTGTTATTTTGTGTCAACAAGTGGTAAACTTGAAAATATTTATACCCAAATGAACGGATTTCACGGAGAATATGAAGCAACGGTAGACGCGAAAGGTCGCTTCCTCATTCCGGGCGGACTGAAAAAACAGTTGCCTGAAGGGGAAGGGCGTTTCATCCTCAGCCGTGGTTTTGAAAAATGTCTCACGTTGTATCCGATCAAAAGTTGGGAATTGATTATTGCCAAGATCAGCCAGTTGAATGATTTCGACCCCAAGGTACGTCAATTTCGCCGCCAGTTCCTGGGCGGAGCAACGGAAATAGAGCTGGATGCTGCCGGCCGTATGTTGCTTCCCCAAACACTGAGGGAATTTGCCGGCTTAGGCAAGGATATTGTTCTTGCCGCCGCATTGGACCGATTCGAGATCTGGGATGCTAGTAAGTACAAACAGCTCTTTGAGGATTTTTCACCCGAGGCCTTTAGTAACCTGGCGCAGGAAGTGATGGCTGAAAAAATTTGAAAATGAGACAATATGCGAATTTGAAAATGCGACAAGGTCGACGATCAAATTTCACCGGTCTCAGCTTCATTCGTTTTCAAATTTTCAAATTTTCAAATTGTCAAATTCAATGAATTATCACATACCTGTATTATACCATGAAACCCTTGCCGGTTTGGCCATTCAACCCGATGGTGTGTATGTGGATTGCACATTTGGCGGTGGTGGTCATAGTAAGGGGATTCTGGAACAGCTGAGTACTAAAGGAAAACTGATCGCTTTTGACCAGGATGCAGATGCGCAGCGGAACCTGCCTGAGGATGACCGTGTCATCTTTGTAGCGCAGAATTTCCGGCACCTGCAGCGGATGCTTCGCCTGCACAAGATCACACAGGTAGATGGTATACTGGCCGATCTCGGCGTCAGCAGTCACCAGTTCGATGAAGGCGAACGCGGCTTCTCTATCCGTTTTTCCGGCCCGCTGGATATGCGGATGGACAGAAGACAGGGCGCCACGGCTGCTGATATCATCAAGACCTATAGTGAGCAGCAGTTGCATAAACTGTTTGAGCAATATGGCGAAGTGACCAACTCCAAAACACTGGCGAAACATATCGTGCACGAACGCAAACATCTGCAGTTCGAGACCGTTGAGCAGTTCAAGGCATTGATCAGTCCCGTGGTGAAGGGAAATCCTAACAAGTACTTAGCCCAGGTATTCCAGGCTTTGCGAATTGAGGTGAACGATGAAATGGGTGCTTTGAAAGACATGCTGCAGCAGGTTCCTGCTGTGCTGAAACCCGGTGGCCGTGTTGCCATCATCACCTTCCATTCTATAGAAGACAGGGTAGTGAAGAATTTCTTCCGCCAGGGCAGTTTCGACGAAACACCTGATAACCCCTTATTGCCTGTGGTGAAGGAAGAAGTGTTCCGGATCGTTACCCGAAAACCGGTAACCGCTTCAGAGGAAGAGTTGAAAAGGAATACCAGGAGCCGCAGCGCAAAACTGAGGGTTGCGGAGAAAATATAAAGAGCCGGGTGTGTTGGTTGATGAGCCCTGTGCAACAGGACCGGAAGCCGATAGACCAGCAACTGATCAGTCAATTAAACAATTAACCGAAAGTGCCCGAACCATTAACCGATAAGACCACAAAGAACCCGCTGAAAGGTTTGTTTAACTACCAGTGGATCATAAAGAACATTCCGTTCTTCCTGTTCTTATCTGTGTTAACGATCCTGTATATCGCCAACGGGCATAGGGCGGATAAGACCATACGTAAGATCAACAGTACAACATCTGAACTGAAGGATCTGCAGTATGAATTCAAAACGCTGAAAAGCGAAGTGATGTTCAGAAGTGAAGAGGGGCAGATCGTAAAAACAACAGCACCGATGGGATTGAAAGTGAGCAAGGATATGCCCCGCCGGTTACAGGCTGAAAAACCATAAAATGAAAATCAACTAATCAATAAAAGGTGGACGTAAAACGCGACATACTCTGGAGAGTTTACCTCAGTTACCTGCTGGTGGTGCTTGCCTGTGTGGCCATTTTCGGGAAAGCCATCTATATACAGCAGGTACAGGGAAGTCACTGGCGCAGTATGAGCGATAGCCTGCATCAGAAACTGGATGAAATAGAAGCGGAACGGGGAACCATTTACAGCGAAGACGGGCAGATGCTGAGTACCAGTATCCCCCAGTTCGATCTCTATATCGATTTCAGGGTGGATGCTTTGCGGGCAAAGAATGGCCGTCTGTTTCGTGAGAACCTGGATTCTTTGAGTGAGAACCTGGCAGGTTTGTTTAAGGATATGTCGGCTGGGGAGTACAAAACATTGCTCCGGGGAGGATATAAAAATGAAGAAGGATATTTTCCGCTGAAGAAAAAGATCTCTTTCCGTGAATATGAGCAGTTGCGTCATTTTCCCCTGTTCAGGCTGGGAAGATATAAGAGTGGGTTGATAGCGCAGGAGAAGACCATCAGGCTGAACCCTTACCGGATGCTGGCATTCAGGACGATCGGCCTGGCGCGGGATTCCAATAAAGTGGGACTTGAAATGACCTATGATTCGGTACTGAAGGGCAGGAACGGAAAACAGTTCGTAAGAAGGATCGCAGGTGGAGTGAATGTTCCTGTTGATGATACTTACGAGATAGAACCTGAAACCGGAAAAGATATTGTGAGTACGATCGATGTGTTCATTCAGGATGTGACAGAGAACGCATTGATGAAGATGATGTTGAAGAACGAGGCCCAGACCGGTTGTGCAATTGTGATGGAAGTGAAGACCGGTAAGATCAAAGCCATTGCCAACCTGGGAAAAAGAAGCGACGGGAGCTATTGGGAAGATTTCAATTACGCGATCAGTCCTACAGAACCCGGATCAACCTTTAAGCTGGCTACCATGCTGGCTTTGCTGGAAGACAAGAAAGTGTCGCTGAACCAGATGATCACCCTGGAACATGGTTCCTGGAAGATCGCGGGTCAGACGGTATATGATTCTGAAGTGCATAAAGAAAATGATGTGACCGTGCAGCATGCTTTTGAGTTGAGTTCCAATGTGGCGATGGCTAAGATGGCAGCGCAGCATTATGCTTCCAACCCGAACCAGTTCCTGAAGCACCTGAAGAAGATGCGGATGGATACGCTTACCGGTATTGATCTTTCCGGTGAAAGAAAGCCGGTGATCTACAGACCCGGTGGTAAATTCTGGGGTCCTACCACGTTACCCTGGATGGCTTTTGGTTATAACCTGTCGGTAAGCCCGCTGCAGACAACTGTATTGTACAATGCGATCGCCAATAATGGAAAGATCATGCGTCCATACCTGGTAAGTGCGGTAAAAGAAGAAGGCATCCTGTTACAGGAGTTTGGCCCGAAACTGATCGATGAAAGTGTTTGCAGCAGCCAGACCTTGCAACAGTTGAAAGTCTGCTTGGAAGGGGTTTGTATTTCCGGAACTGCGAAAGAATTGTTTAAAAATTCTCCTTATAAAGTAGCTGGCAAAACGGGTACAGCATTGGTGGCAGACGGTAACAGGGGATATGCCGATAAGATCTACCAGTCCTCCTTTGCCGGTTATTTTCCTGCAGAGAACCCGCAGTATACCTGTGTGGTGATCATCAAGAACAAGGCGCATGCGCCGGTATATTATGGCGCTGCTGTGGCAGGGCCTGTTTTTAAAGAGATCGCAGACAGGTTGTACAGTACGTATATCCGGCAAACCAATACGGTTGCCGCACTGGTTAAAAAAGACAGCAGTGTATTCAATTATGCCGGTAATAAAAAAGATATCGCGTACCTGTCACAAAAACTGCGTTTGTCCTATTCCGATTCCACCGCGAGGACGGATGAGTGGATCGATATGAAAGGAAAAGATGCGGTGGTGGTACTCAATAAAAAACCGGTAGATAAAAATACCATGCCCCAGTTAAAGGGTATGGGCCTGAAGGATGTGGTGCTTCTCTGTGAGAACATGGGCCTGAAAGTGAATGCGAGGGGGAGAGGCAAAGTGGCCGAACAGTCGATCCTGCCCGGTCAGCCAGTGGTGAAAGGACAGTTGGTGAATGTTGCATTGAATTGATAACGATAAAATGATTGCAGGACACAAATGGTCCGGCGTAAAATGATGGCGATACTTAAAGACATATTATACAAAGTGCACCTGAAGCAGGTTCAAGGAGCTACGGGTATTGAAGTGAACGGCATACAGATCGATTCGCGGAAAGTGCTTCCCGGTAATGTGTTTGTGGCGATCCGCGGTGTGCAGTCTGATGGGCATCAGTTCATCGATAAAGCCATATCGCTTGGTGCTGCAGCGATCGTTTGTGAGGAAATGCCTGTTTCGGCTGCAGAAGGTGTTACCTACCTGCAGGTGAATAATACCAGTGAAGCTGTTGCCTATATGGCACACCAGTTCTATGGAGAGCCGTCTGCCAAAATGAAATTGGTGGGTGTTACCGGAACCAATGGTAAAACCACGATCGCAACGGTTCTGTTCAAGTTATTCACCAAACTGGGTTACCGTTGCGGATTGGTAAGCACCGTGCAGAACCAGATAGGAGAAACCATCATTCCGGCCACCCATACCACACCGGATGCGGTTAGTCTGAATGCATTGTTGAAACAGATGCTGGATGAGGGTTGTACCCATGTGTTCATGGAATGCAGCAGTCATGCCATACACCAGCACCGTATTACGGGTTTGCAGTTCACCGGGGCGCTGTTCAGCAACATCACCCATGATCATTTGGATTATCACAAAACCTTCGATGAATATATCCGTGTGAAGAAAAGTTTCTTCGATCATCTGCCTTCCACTGCTTTTGCGATCTCGAATGCGGATGATAAGAGAGGTGAAGTAATGCTGCAGAATACTCATGCCAAAAAATACCTGTACAGTCTGAAAACGGTAGCGGCCTTCAAAGGAAAGATTTTGGAGAATGCATTGACCGGCCTGGTGATGCTGGTAAATGATAAGGAAGTGCATTTCCGGCTGATCGGTGAGTTCAATGCCTATAACCTGCTGGCGGTATACGGTGCAGCCATTTGCCTGGGTGAAGAGAGCGAACAGGTGTTAACGGCACTCAGTCTGCTCAGTGGTGCCGAAGGAAGATTTGATTACAGCATCAGCAGTGGACTGATCATCGGTATCGTGGATTATGCACATACGCCCGATGCGCTGGAGAATGTGCTGATGACCATCAAAAAATTACGCAAGGGGCATGAACAGATCATCACGGTTGTGGGCTGTGGGGGTGACAGGGACAAGACAAAACGCCCCATCATGGCCCAAACGGCCTGTGACCTGAGCGACAGGGTGATACTGACCAGCGATAATCCCCGGACAGAAGATCCGGCTCAGATACTGCGCGATATGGAAACAGGGTTGAGCAGTTCTGCCAAAAGAAAATATATCTCGATCACAGACAGGAAAGAAGCCATTAAAACGGCAGTGAGTTTTGCCAACCGCGATGATATTATCCTGGTGGCAGGCAAGGGGCACGAGAAATACCAGGATATCAACGGGGTGAAACATCCTTTTGATGATAAGGAAGTTTTAAAAGAAATGTTTGAATTATTAGGAAAGTGAAATAGATGACAGGTGATGGCTGGCAGACAATGGGCAGGCAGCCACAGCTAACACTAACAACTTTAACTATGCTATACTACTTATTCAGCTGGCTTAACAAAGAGTTTCACCTTCCGGGTACGGGCATGTTCCAGTTCCTTACATTTCGTATTGCGATGGCGGTGATTTTGTCATTGCTGCTGGCAACGGTGTATGGTAAACGGATCATCCTGCTGCTGAAAAGAAAACAGATCGGCGAAAGTGTACGCGACCTGGGACTGGAAGGGCAGGCGCAGAAAAAAGGGACACCTACCATGGGTGGTATCATCATCCTGCTGAGTATCCTGATACCCACCCTGCTGTTTGCCAACCTGGATAAAGTATACATACGCCTGATGATACTTTGTACCGTATGGCTGGGTGTGATCGGATTCCTGGATGATCTCTTCAAGATCAGAGCCAGGAAAGCTGCCCAGGAAAGAGGTGAAGCCTATAAAAAGAAAGACAGTGATGGTTTGGCCGGTATCTCAAAGATCATCGGGCAGATCGGTCTCGGTGTCATCATTGGTTTGACCCTTTATTTCAGTAATGCGGTGACCGTTGAGAGGGAAGTGATCACCAGTCCGCAGGCACAGCTGCAGCAGGGAGAGCGCCTGGCAAAGGATTCCAATATCGTTGTGCGGAAGCTGAACGGTATTGAAAAGAAGTTTGTGAAAGTGAAAACGCCTATTACGACGATCCCTTTTGTAAAGAATCACCAGTTCAACTACAGCAAACTGATCAGTTGGATCGCCCCGGGTGCAGAGAAGTATACCTGGGTGGTGTATATCCTGATCGTAACCTTTATCGTAACGGCCGTATCTAACGGAGCCAATTTAACGGACGGGCTGGATGGACTGGCGGCCGGTGTGAGTGCGATCATCGGTGCGGGCATCGGGGTGTTCGTATATGTGAGCGGTAACTACATTTTTGCAGACTACTTTGATGTGATGTATATCCCCAACCTGGGTGAACTATCCATTTTTGTGGGTGCATTTGTGGGAGCTTGTATTGGTTTCCTCTGGTACAATGCCTTCCCGGCACAGGTATTCATGGGCGATACCGGCAGCCTGGCTTTGGGCGGTATCATCGCTTCGCTTGCCATTATTGTTCGTAAAGAATTATTGATCCCTATTTTCTGCGGTGTGTTCCTGATCGAGAACCTGAGCGTGATCATCCAGGTAAGTTATTTCAAGTATACCAAGAAAAAATATGGTGAAGGAAAAAGGGTATTCCTGATGAGTCCCCTGCATCATCACTACCAGAAAAAGGGATTTCACGAAAGTAAAATAGCAGTGCGGTTCTGGATCATTACCATCATTTGTGTGGTACTGTCCATTGTAACACTGAAAATGAGATAAAAAGATGGCGCATAAACTGGTGATACTGGGCGGAGGAGAAAGCGGCATAGGTGCAGCTATCCTGGGAAAGAAACAGGGTTACGATGTATTCCTGAGCGATGGTGGCCAGCTGAAAACATCTTACAAACAAGAGCTCTTTGATAACGGAATTGCATTTGAAGAAGGACAGCATACAGCTGAAAAGATCCTGTCGGCAGACGAAGTGATGAAGAGCCCGGGTATCCCTGAGAAGAACGAGATGGTGAAACAGATCAGGGCCAAAGGTATACCAGTGATCAGCGAGATAGAGCTGGCATACCGGTTCAAGGGCAACAGTAAGATCGTTGCTATTACAGGCAGTAACGGTAAAAGCACCACTACGGCGCTTACCTACCATATCTGCCAGACAGCCGGTTTGGATTGTGCCATGGTGGGCAATATCGGGATCTCGTTTGCCAAACAGGTGGCGCTCGATCCCAAAGAGGTTTACGTGGTGGAAGTGAGCTCTTTTCAGCTGGACGATATCAAAGAATTCCGGGCAGACATAGCGGTGTTGCTGAACATTACCGAAGACCATCTCGACAGGTACGAGTACAAGTTCGAGAACTACATCAACAGTAAGTTCAGGATCATCAGTAACCAAACAGAAAAAGATCATTTCATCTATTGTCTGGATGATGAAGTGATCATGCAAAGAATCCCATTACTAACCATTCATACTAACCCATTATATGAAACAAGAAGTAAAAAAAGGCGGCTACATCAAGGGCGACCAGATGATGCTGAGAATCCAGGAAGAAAGAGTAAGCATGAGTATCTATGACTTTGCTCTGAAAGGTAAACACAACAACTACAACACTATGGCAGCAGGAATCGCAGCCGCTACGCTCGGCATCCGCAAAGAGAAGATCCGCGAGGCAGTAAAGAACTTTCATAGTCTCGAGCATCGCATGGAGTTCGTGGCCATGGTGAGGGGTGTTGAGTTTATTAACGACAGTAAGGCAACCAATGTGAACAGCACCTGGTTTGCCCTGGAAAGTATGAACAAGCCGACCATATTGGTATTGGGTGGTACCGATAAGGGAAACGACTATAGCCTCATCGCCGACCTTGTAAAAGAGAAGGTGAAAGCCATAGTATGTATGGGAGTGGACAATAAAAAGATCATAGAGGCTTTCAAAGATATCGTGCCAACGATCATAGAGACCGATTCGGCCAAGAAAGCGGTGAATGCATCTTTTAGATTATCAGCAAAAGGTGATGTGGTGTTATTAAGTCCGGCCTGTGCCAGCTTTGACCTCTTCAAAAATTATGAAGACAGGGGCCGGCAGTTTAAAGATGCAGTAAAAGAATTGTAAATAACAAGTCTGTGGCGTGAGGCAGGAACCATGTTTCGTGCTTCACACCACCTAATCCAAAACCGAAATGTCAGAGATCAGAGATACCTTGTTTTCACAGATGCCCAGCATTGGTGGAATGCGCGGGCAGCTGGTGAACCGTACCCGGGGCGATAAATATATCTGGGGTATCGTGGTATTGCTATCGCTGATCTCTATCCTGGTGGTATACAGTGCAACAGGTTCGCTGGCCTATAAGATGTATAAGGGTAATACCAATGTATACCTTTTTAAGCAGGTGTCCTTTTCACTGGTGGGGTTACTGGTGATCTATTTCCTGCATCGTATCAACTATACTATTTTTTCCAGGGTAGCCACGATCCTTTTCCTGATCTCGATACCTCTGTTATTATATACCTTGTTCTTCGGTGCCAGGATCAACGACGGCAGCCGCTGGATCAAATTGCCCATCATCAACATGACCATCCAGACCAGTGACCTGGCCAAGCTGGCATTGTTCATGTACATTTCCCGCTTGCTGAGTAAGAAACAGGAAATGATCAAAGATTTCAAAAAAGGATTTATTCCTGTTGTTACACCGGTGCTGATCATCTGTGCGCTGATCATGCCGGCTAACCTGTCGAATGCCTTATTGACCGGCGCCACTGCGCTGTTGCTGATGTTCATTGGCCGGGTCAGTATCAAACATATTCTGATGACCATCGGCGTGGCACTGATACCTGTGGCGCTCATCATTATGGTGGCCGTATTCACCTATGATGGCAAACAGAGCGACGAGACCAAAAAAGCAGGTATTGCTGAAAAAGCCAAATCCTTCGGCCGTATCGGTACCTGGGTACGTCGGGTGCAGGATTTCATGTACGCCAAAGACAATGAGACCCCATACCAGGTGCAGCAGGCGAAGATCGCCATTGCCAACGGCAGCGTGCTGGTGGGATTGGGCCCTGGCAATAGCCGTCAGCGGAACTTTCTGCCACAGGCGTATAACGACTTTATTTATTCCATCATCATAGAAGAATATGGATTGTTGGGTGGTGCGTTCATGATATTCATCTACCTCGTTTTCCTGTTCCGGTGTATCCGCATATTCCGGAGATGCCCTTATGCGTTTGGCGCATTTCTTGCATTGGGATTGAGTTTTACGCTGGTGATACAGGCAGTGGCGAATATGGCGGTGAATGTGAACCTGGTGCCGGTTACAGGGGTAACGCTTCCGCTGGTAAGTATGGGAGGAAGCTCCTTCCTGTTTACCTGTGGTGCTATTGGAATTATATTAAGTGTGGCCAGAAATGTGGAACAGATGGAAGGAAAAGTAGAACCGGTTGCCGTAACGCAGCCAGTGCCTGAAGAACCTGTTAAACCAGTTGAACAGAAATCATGAGCGGACATACACATACCACAACGCATTCCGATGCTGCCGCAGCGCAGAAGCTGATCCGTGTGATCATTGCCGGAGGAGGAACGGGTGGACATATCTTCCCGGCGATCGCGATTGCCAATGCTTTAAAGCAAGAACACAATGCCATCGAGATCCTCTTTGTGGGGGCCAATGGTAAAATGGAAATGGAGAAAGTTCCACAGGCCGGTTATCCAATCAAAGGACTGGATATTGCCGGACTCGACAGGCAATCCTTATGGAGAAACCTCAGTCTTCCGATCAAACTGGTGAAAAGTTTTTTACAGGTAAGGCTGATCATAGATAAGTTCCGCCCCGATGCGGTCATTGGTGTGGGAGGATATTCTTCGTTCCCGGTATTGCGCTATGCGCAGTCCAAAAGGATCCCCACATTCATCCACGAGAGCAATTCATTTGCCGGTAAGAGCAATATACTGCTGGGTAAAAAAGCCACAGCGATTTTTGTGGCAACAGATGGAATGGAGAAGTTCTTTCCAAAAGAAAAACTTTTTGTGGTAGGGAATCCTGTGCGGAAGACCATTGTTGAATCAAAGATTGACCATGCAGAAGCCCTCCGTTTTTTTGGTTTGGATCCCAATAAAAAAACGGTGCTTGCTATTGGCGGAAGTCTTGGTGCACGCAGCATCAATGAGTCGCTGGCCCCGCATTTGGACGAGTTTGCACTGAACGACCTGCAATTGATCTGGCAGACCGGGAAAACCACTGCCGCTGAATATATGATGAAAGGAGGCGGGAGAAAGAATGTATGGGTGAATGATTTTATCAAAGAAATGGAAATAGCTTATGCGGCAGCCGATGTGGTCATCAGCAGGGCAGGTGCCATGTCGGTAACGGAGATCTGTGTAGTGGGCAAACCAACGGTATTTGTTCCGTTCCCGCTGGCTGCAGAGGATCACCAGACTTCCAATGCCATGAACCTGGTGAATAAACAGGCCGCATTGATGGTGAACGATAAGGAAGCAAAAGCAAAACTGGTGGCCACGGTGATCGCATTGGCGAAAGACGAAGCCTTGCAGCAACAGTTGCATATCAACTGTAAAGCGCTGGCCGTGAACAATGCGGACGAAGTGATCGCCAAAGAAATATTGAAACATATCAGGTGAGCAAATTGAACAACATACGAAAGATCTATTTCATCGGCATCGGTGGAATTGGCATGAGTGCCCTGGCCCGTTATTTCAAGGCTAAGGGAGCTGATGTGAGCGGTTACGACAGGACATCAACGCCGCTTACACGCGAGCTGGAAGCGGCTGGTATCGCTATTCATTACGAAGAACGGGTAGATCTGGCTCCTAAAGATGCCGATACGGTTGTATACACGCCCGCTATTCCGGCACAGCATGCGGAGCTGGTGTTTTACCGGGAGAATGGTTATACCGTAGTGAAAAGGAGCGATGTGCTGCAGTGGATCACGGAAGGCTCTTTCAATATCTGCGTGGGAGGAACCCATGGAAAGACCACGGTTACTTCCATGACGGCGCACCTGCTTCGCCACACAGGTTATGGATGTAATGCATTTTTAGGAGGCATTGCAGCTAATTATAATACCAATTTCTGGAGCAGCGAGAAGAATGTGGTGGTGGTGGAAGCCGACGAATATGACCGCAGTTTTTTAAAACTGGTTCCCGATGTGGCGGTGATCACGGCCATGGATCCTGATCACCTTGATATTTATGGCACACCCGAAGAAGTGGTGAATGCGTTCATCCAGTTCTCCCAAAAACTGAAACCCGGCGGTTGCCTGATTGCTAAATACGACCTGGAACGTGGCGGAGAACTTACCGCAGCCAACCTGTATACCTACAGTTTCGAAGACGCCCGGGCCGATGTGTATGCGGCCAACCGAAAAGTGCTGAATGGCAGTTATGTATTTGATGTAGTGAATCAGAACTGGACCATACCGGATGTGGTACTGCATATGGGGGGCTTGCATAATATTGAAAACTGTGTGGCTGCGATCACTGTGGCCAAATACCTGGGCATCGATGATGATAAGATCAAAGCGGCAGTGGCTGATTTTAAAGGGGTGAGGAGAAGGTTTGAATATGCGTTGAAGACAGAAGACCAGGTGCTGATCGATGATTATGCGCACCACCCTGAAGAACTGCGCGCACTGATCACCGGCGTGAAAAGTATTTTCCCCGGAGAAAAACTGACGCTGGTATTTCAGCCGCATTTGTTCAGTCGCACCAACGACCTGGCCAACGAATTTGCCCTGAGTCTTGATATGGCTGATGAAGTGATACTGTTGCCCATCTACCCCGCCCGCGAACTGCCCATGCGGGGTGTGAGCAGTGAACTGGTGATGAGTAAGATGAACGTGGCTAAACGCCAGGTGCTGGATAAGGAAGAATTGAAAAGCTGGGTGGCTGTAAACAAGCCCAAGCTGTTGGTCATGGCCGGAGCCGGTGATATTGATGCGCTGGTGCAACCCGTAAAAGAATTGTTGCTGAAAGGATAAACATGCGGAAGAACAACTGGAAAAAAATACTGTTGAATGGTCTCTGGATCTTAGCCGGCATCGGAACGATGGTGCTGCTGGGCGCCGCCATGCAGCAGAAAAACCAGAGAACCTGTACCGATATTGCCATTGAGATCACCGGGGTTGAGCAACATATGTTCATTGATGAAAAAGATGTGTTGGAAATGTTACACTCAGTGGGGCGGATTACCGGCAGCCGTATCGGATCGCTGGATCTCCGGCAGATGGAATCGCTGGTAGAGAAAGATCCCTGGGTAAAGAACGCCGAAATGTTCCTCGACAACAACCAGTCACTACAGGTGAAGATAGAAGAGCGCCAACCGGTAGCCAGGGTGTTTACGCTGGGAGGCAATTCCTTTTACCTGGATAGCAATGCGCTACGCCTGCCGTTGAGTGAGAAACTGTCGGCAAGGGTGCCTGTTTTTACCGGCTTCCCTTCGGATAGATCTTTACTGGCCAAGCCGGATAGCATGCTGCTGAATGATATCGTCAGCATTGGAAAATATATCCTGGCAGACTCTTTCTGGATGGCACAGGTGGCGCAGGTAGATATCACGCCGGGTACCGGTTTTGAGCTGGTGCCTGTGCTGGGCGATCATACGGTCATGTTGGGAAATGTGGAAGACCTGGACAGAAAGTTCCGGAAGCTCAGCACTTTCTACCACAAAGCCTGGTTGCAGAATGGGATCAACACCTATGAGAAACTGGATATCCAATACGATAACCAGGTGGTCGCCATCCGTAAAGGCATATCCCAGGCCCGTATCGATTCTGCAAAAGCACACGCTTTGATGCAGGGAATGCTGCAGCAGCCGATACAGGGTCTCCCGGATAGCAATCGCATCAGCAGTCCGGTGCCTGTTGTTAAAAAAGATAGAGAGGTAAAAAAGCCGGTAGTTACCACGGCGTTAAAACCTGTTGCAAAAGCAAATTCTGCAACGGTCACAAACAATAAAGTGATTAATAAATCGTTAACGAATGTGAAGAAAGCCGGGACTAAAAAAGCAGTACAAAAAAAGCCTGCTGCCAGGAACAAAAAACCCAAAGCCGTGATGACCAGAAATCAATAACCGTGACCGGCGGTTGTGGATGGGGGAAGGTTTTTCGCCGCTGTTCACTACCTGCCACGAACGATAACATAACAACTACCCATTAAAAACAACTAAAACACAACACATGAATCACAACGAATCACCCATCATTGTTGGCCTGGACATCGGCACAACAAAGATCGCAGCCATTGCCGGCCGTAAGAAC
This sequence comes from Bacteroidota bacterium, assembly GCA_016183765.1. Classification (GTDB taxonomy): domain Bacteria; phylum Bacteroidota; class Bacteroidia; order Chitinophagales; family Chitinophagaceae; genus Sediminibacterium. The sequence goes on along the minus strand of JACPEA010000010.1, from coordinate 159,141 downwards.
GAATATGGCAAGCTGGAGATTTTGGGTTTTGGCCGCGCCAACAGCAATGGTGTGCAGCATGGACAGGTTTTGAACATCGACCAGACCATCAAAGCCATACAGCAGGCCCTGGAGAATTGTTATGAAAGTAATCCGGATCTGGAGATCAATGAAGTATATGTAGGTATTGCCGGGCATCATATCAAGAGCCTGCAGACCCGCGGCGATATTGTTCGCCAGGACGCGGATACCGAGATCAAACGCCCCGAGATCGAACAACTGATCAACAACCAGCGCAAGACCTTCATTCCTGCCGGCGACCAGATCATCGATGTGATCCCCCAGGATTTTCATGTGGATAATATCCAGAACATCAAAGACCCGATCGGGTACAACGGGGTGAAAGTGGGCGCGAACTTCCATATCATCACCGGCGACCGCAACGCGATCCGTAACATCAACCGTGCTGTTGAGAGAAGCAACCTGACCACCAAAGACCTGGTTCTCCAGCCCCTGGCTTCTGCGAGTGCTGTTATGAGCGATATTGATATGGAAGCGGGTGTGGCCATCCTTGATATCGGTGGTGGTACCAGTGACCTGGCCGTATTTTATGAAGGTATCCTGAAACATACTGCCGTAATACCTTTTGGTGGCGAGAACATCACCAATGATATCCGCATGGGTCTGGGTGTATTGAAGAGCCAGGCCGAAGCCATGAAAGTGCAGTTCGGTTCCGCCCTGGCAGATGAGGCAAAAGCCAATGCCTATATCACCATACCCGGCCTGAAGGGTATGCCTGCCAAAGAGATCAGCGTAAAGAACCTGGCAGCCATCATCCAGGCAAGGATGAGCGAGATCCTGGATTTTGTGACCTATCACCTGAAGCAGGTAGGTCTCGACAGCCGCATGCTGAATGGCGGTATCATCCTGACGGGTGGCGGATCGCAGCTGAAACACCTGATCCAGTTAACCGAATACACCACAGGCCTGAATGCCCGTATCGGATACCCGAATGAGCACCTGGCACCTAACCATATTGAAGAACTGAAGAAACCGATGTATTCTACCTGCCTGGGACTGATCCTGAAAGGATACAGTGATTTCGATCACAAACACAAAGAGTTCACCGAAAAATTCAGGAAAGTGGAAGTGCCAAAGAAACTCACAGTTGAACAGGCCATTGCTCCGGCTGAAACCGTTGCTCCTGTTGCATCTGTGGATGTGTCTGGAAGAAAAGGGAAGTTCTGGGACAAGTTCAAGAACAACCTGATCGATCTCTTCAAGGAAGAAGAAGACCAGGTGATAAAATAAAACGGTGCTGATCATCGTTAGTACCCAAACTCCTTCTAAGAAACCCGTTAATTCAATTTAAAAAGTACGCTATGATTCATTTCGATCTTCCCAAACAGAAATCATCCATCATCAAAGTGTTGGGTGTGGGCGGAGGTGGAAGTAACGCCGTAAACTTCATGTTTGAACAGAATATCGAAGGTGTAGATTTCATCATCTGTAATACGGATGCGAAAGCCATCGAACAAAGTAATATTCCCAATAAAATTCAGCTCGGACCACACCTTACACAGGGACTGGGTGCCGGAGCCAATCCCGAAGTAGGTAAAAAAGCAACAGAAGAATCCCTGGAAGAGATCAACCGTATCCTGGAAGTGAATACCAAAATGGCATTCATTACCGTGGGTATGGGTGGCGGTACCGGTACCGGCGGCGCTCCTATCATTGCGCAGATCTGTAAAGAGCTGGGCATTCTTACTGTGGGTATTGTTACCACACCCTTCGGATTCGAAGGTCCCCGCCGTCACCAACAGGCGGAAGAAGGTATCATGGCATTGAAGCCCTATGTAGATACCCTGCTGGTGATCAGCAACGATAAACTGCGCATGCAGTATGGTAACCTGAAAATGAAGGAAGCATTTGGCAAGGCAGATAATGTACTGGCTACTGCTGCCAAATGTATCACGGATATCATCAACAGCCGCGGGCATATCATCGTCGATTTCGCCGATGTGTGTACCGTAATGAAGAATGGCGGTGTAGCTATTCTTGGTAAGGCCGAGCTGGAAGGGGAAGACCGCGCCCAGCGTGCCATAGAAGAGGCTTTGTCATCTCCCCTGCTGAATGATAACGATATCCGCGGAGCCAAATGGATACTGATCAATATCAACAGCGCCGAAGGTGAACACGAGTGCACCATGGACGAACTGGAGATCATCAATAACCACCTGCGTATGCAGGCCGGTGAAAATACCGACGTGATCGTGGGTATGGGTTATGATCCTACACTGGATAAGAAGATCGGCATCACTTTGATCGCGACAGGGTTTGAGCACAAAGATCCTTTTGCCAAACCCGTGCAGGCCAAAAAAGTGGAACCGCAACCGGAGAAGATCGTGATGGTACTGGAAACAGAAACACCAGCCGCAGTAACTGCTGTAAAGGAAGCGGTAGCACCTGCGCCGGCTCCGGTGGTGGAAGAACCCCATGACCAACTGGCTCCCAGCATGCAGGAGAGAATGCCGCTGGAAGATATGCTGACCGTATTCAGCAAACCGGAATTCACGTCAAGCCCAATACAGGTATATGAAGAAGTAGCTGAAGAGAAAGAGACCAGCGTATTGCAGTTTGAGCTGAGCACCGAGATCACTCAGGAAGTAAAAGTGGAAGAACCTGTTGCAGAAGTATATGTTCCCAAAACAGTTATGGAAGAGCTGACCAGTTTCGAGGTAACTGAGAAAGAAGAACCACAGGCTCCCATTACTACCATGAGTTTTCTGAGTAAACCGCTGAATATTTATGCAGAGCCTGAGATGCCTGTGCATCAGGCGATACCAGCCCCGGTTCAGGTAGTGGAGACCCCAAAACCAGAACCACAGTCCCAGCCCGCACCCGTAAGCAAAGCGGAAGAGTCGGATCTGGAATTTCAACTGGTGGAAAAGGAACTGGCGGTTACGCCGGCCCCGGTAGCGCACCCTGTTATGCAGGCTGCTTTCCAGGAAGATAGTTTTGATGAAGCAGAAGAGCAGAAGAAAAGGGCAGCAGAAAGGATCCAGAAACTCCGTAACCTGTCGTTCAACATGAATAATGCAGCCGATGCCAATAATGAGTTTGATGCAGTGCCCGCTTATGTACGCCGTAATATGGAACTGTTTGGCAATACGCTGACTTCTGTAGAGAACTTCTACAGCAAATACACGGTGGGTAAGGATGAGAACGACCAGACGCAGATCTCAACGATCAACACGTTCCTGGACGGTAAAAAACCAGACTAATCCCTTGCTTGCGATAGTTGTGTTTTAAAATGGTGATTTTAGTTGTGGCCCCCGGTGAATAACCGGGGGTTTTTGTTGAACACCTATAAAGGATATTGCCAACAGATCTGCAAACACTGTGTTGATTCTGATCGATAAGTCTGATCTTTGCAAAACAACAACTGCGCCTTTGCGCCTTCGCGAGCTATCCCCCGCAAAGCAGCAAAAACGCTGTGAAAAATCAACAGAATGGCAACCATACTGATTACAGGTGGCACAGGCATGATCGGTACCCGCTTAACGGAAATGCTGGCAGACAGAGGATATGACGTGATTATCCTTACAAGAGATACAACAAAACATCACCCATCGCCAGGTGTTAGTTATGCCAATTGGGATATAGATGCGCAGGCAATTGACCGGGATGCCATCGGAAAAGCAGATCACATCATCCACCTGGCAGGCGCTGGTGTTGCGGATAAACGCTGGAGCCAGGCACGCAAGCAGGAGATCCTGCGTAGCCGTACAGAAAGCAGTGCGCTGATCGTAAAAGCATTGAAGGAATATCCTAATAAGGTTCAGTCAGTGATCAGTAGCTCCGCCATTGGTTGGTACGGGCCAGATACGCCCAGGAGCCTGAAAGAGGGCTTTACGGAAGAGGCGCCAGCCGATACCGCTTTTCTGGGCGAAACCTGCCGCCAATGGGAAGCCAGCATAGAACCGGTGACTGGTTTAGGTAAACGCCTGGTGAAATTAAGAACTGGCATTGTTCTGAGTGATCGGGGTGGAGCACTGGCAGAATTCCGGAAACCGGTCATGGGTGGCGTGGCGGCCATCCTGGGTAACGGTAACCAGGTAGTTAGCTGGATCCATGTAGAGGATCTTTGCAGCATGTTTTTGTTTGCTGTTGAGAACCATTCGCTGGCTGGGGCCTACAATGCAGTTGCGCCGAATCCTGTGACCAATAAGACCCTCACGCTGACTATTGCCCAAAAACTTCGCGGACGTTTTTATATACCGGTGTATGTTCCGGCGTTTGTATTGAAGATTGTATTGGGCGAAATGAGCATTGAAGTGCTCAAAAGCGCCCATGTAAGTGCCCGTAAAATTCAGCAGGCCGGTTTCGACTTCAGCTATCCGGTTATCGATAAAGCACTCGATCACCTGCTTGCGGGCTAACAGTATTACAGGTCCCTTCTTTTATGTATCGCATAACAGATGATCCAGATGAGGATCGTCAGGACGATCGTATACGCCACATGCTCGGGGATCAGATCGATCAAACGGGTATACGCTTCTTTGGCATCCTTACCCATCCGGCTGAAGAAAGGTGGTGCGGGTATTAAACGGTCAGACATTTCAAAAGGAAGGAACCTGCCGATATCATTCATTTTAAACCGGGCATAGGTAACCGCAATATTTTCTATAATGAGATAATAAAACAGGAAGATACCCAACGCAATAAATGCTTTTTTGATCAGGTAACCTAACAGGAATGCGATAGATAACTGCGCAAAGGTTTGTAAGAGGAATAAGGGGATGAACTGCAGGCCTTCTGTCCAGCGGTTTACAGAAGTACTGTCTGCATAAACACCAAACCCCGCTGCCGCCAAGACATATACCAGTGTAACGATGACAGCAATGATCAGTACATCAAACAGTTTGCTGGTGATGTACTGCGACCTGCTCCAGCCATCAATGATGTTCTGACGATGGGTGCGGAAAGTATATTCATTGGTCACCATCATGATCACCAGAATCGAAGGCAGCAGGATGAAAAATGATGAAAAATAGGCAACGGAATGCCAGGCATCCGGGAAGGCAAAAGGGTTGCCCAAAAACATTTTTGCCAGGTTATTACTAAGCGATTTCCCGGTAGTGGCTTTCAGGTACCCCACATAAGCCATCGAATTGATACCAGGATAGGTGAGCGCCACAATACCCAGCATCCACCAGAAGGCAGGGTACTTTTTTATTTTGAGCCATTCAATTTTGATCAGGGCAAACATGGGCAGTGTTTTAGTCGTTGGTTAATTCAAAGAATTTGGTTTCCAGACTTTTCTTCTTAGCAAAAAGCAGGTTCAGCGTGATACCTTTCTCAAAGCAGTACCGGTTGATACCTTCCATGGGCGCAGTGCCGATGGGGAAGAAAAGTTGAACCTTGTTCCCTTCCAGTTTGATATGGGTATGCCCCGGAAAACCGATCAGCAGATCGTGCAGGTGTATCGGGTTACTGCAGGAGAGTTCTACAATATCTTCATTGGTCAGGACCTCATCTACCGGTCCTGCAGTTAGCAGGGTCCCTTTTTTGAGGATGGCCACATGGGTGCATACTTTTTCTACTTCATCCAGCAGGTGGCTGGCCATGATGATGGTCTTGCCGCGCCTTGCCAGTTCCCTGATCAATTCCCTGATCTCTGCAATGCCTACGGGGTCCAGTCCGTTGGTGGGTTCATCAAATACCAATACCTGCGGATCGCCCAGTAAGGCGGCGGCGATGGCTAGCCTTTGTTTCATACCAAGACTGTAGGCACTGAAGCGGCTTCGCTTCCGTTCGGATAATTTTACGATCTCCAATACGTGGTCTATATCTGCTGCACTGCCACGCCCGCTGATGGCATGGGTGATGTTGAGGTTATCAACGGCAGACAGGTAATGGTAAAAATTCGGTGTTTCCAGCAAAGAGCCGATCTGTTTGCGTGTCTCAGGAGTACCGGGTTTGCCAAACCAGGCAAAACTGCCGGCGTCTGCTTTCAGGATATCGAGTATGATGCTCAGCATCGTGGTCTTGCCGCTGCCATTGGGTCCGAGGATGCCGAAGACCGCAGCTTCCGGTACTTCAAAAGCAACGTTTTTCAATGCCTGGATCTTACCATAAGACTTGGAAATGCCATTCAGCGTTAGTACAGGTTGCATATAACCTTGTTTAAGGATGTCTTCCGAAGATACTCAGTTATCAGAAAAATATCGGCAATATTGATAAGTCCTTATTCTTTGTTTATAAGCGGTAAAAAAGATAGGTTCCGGCAAGTACATCGCTATTTTGTATCTTACTTTCCATGCGTAACCGTTTTTACAGTAGGGACCTGGGTGTGATACTGAACGACCTGAAACAGGCAGCGCCCTTACCTTATGAAGCGGTATTGGTGAGCAATATCGAGAAACGGATGGGTAGTGAGGATACTGCCGGCAAACTGGTCTTGCGTTATGATAGCCAGCCCGTACCTGTTAAACCCTTGCTCGAAGAGTTGCTGGTATCTTTATTGCTTCAACAGGAACCGGGGTTGCCCATTCAGTTGCATGTGCCACCCGAATCAATATCGGTGCAGGCCGATCCTTTTTTTCTGAAAGAGGTACTGATGCTGATCTTTCATTACCTGGCCGACCAACTTCGGGGCGAACCGGTCCGCATATACCTTACCCGGGGCGAGGAAAACTGTATCGTCGAAATAGAAGTGCCCGTTGTTGTTACCACAAAATTATCCGACTCTGTTATTACTCTCTGCCGTAGGCTACTGCAGGATATGAACAGTGAACTGGTGTATACTGGTGGTGGGGATGCCGGCACCTATTTCAGTTTGAAACTGCTATTGTCGGCATGATGCATACTTGCTCTAAACAGAAAGGGCACACCAGATTATCTGCTGGTATGCCCCTCTTATAAGAATAGAGAATATGTTATGTTCTAGTTCCTGACAGGTCTGCCACTTTTTAAAACACTCTGGATCCTTTCCAGTGTTTTCTTTTCGCCGCAGAGACTCAGGAATGCTTCCCTCTCCAGGTCAAGCAGGTATTGTTCACTTACCAGGCTCTGGTTGCTCAGGTCGCCGCCGCACATGACATAAGCCAGCTTGCGTGCTACCACGGCATCATGATCGGTTGCATAACCACCCCGCCACATACCGTTAATACCGGCCAGCATGGCGCCCAGTCCCTGGCGACCCATTACTTTTACGTCCTTCCGGGGTTGCGGCATTGAATAACCCTGATCATAGATCTCGATCACCGATTTCTTGGCTTCTGCGATCCTGCGGCCCGTATTCATCACTACTTCATCATGTCCTTTGCGTAAGATGCCCATATCAAAACCTTCCTGTGCCGATGTGGCTACTTTGGCCGTGGCAATAGCGAAGAACCGGTTTTTCAGGGTTACGGTCTCGGGTTCATCTTCGTGCAGTTCATCACCGGCACGTAATGCGAACTCTTTGGTTCCGCCGCCGCCGGGGATCAGTCCAACCCCCAGTTCCACCAGTCCGATATAGGTCTCTGCTGCTGCACAGATCTTGTCGGCATGCAGGTTGATCTCGCAACCACCGCCCAGTGATAAGCCATGCGGTGCGGTAACCACCGGTACTGATGAGTAGCGTACCCGCATCATGCTGTTCTGGAACATGCGGATGGCCATATCCAGTTCATCGTATTCCTGTTCAATGGCCAGCATGAAGATCATGCCTACATTGGCGCCCGCACTGAAATTTGGCCCGTCGTTGGCGATCACCAGTCCCTTGAATTTTTCTTCCGCTGTCGTAATGGCTTTGTTCAATCCTTCCAGTACTTCACCGCCAATGCTGTTCATCTTGGTACTCCATTCAAAACCTGCCACCCCATCGCCGATATCGTACAGGCGGCAGGCGCTGTTCTGCCATACCAGTTTGTCTGCATGGTGATTGAGGATGATAAATGCATCGCCACCCGGCATGGCTTTGTATGTTTTGGTCGGCACATCGTAATACATCCGTTTGCCGTTTTCCACTTTATAAAAACTGGTGGCGCCACCGGCAAGCATCTCATCTACCCAGGCTGCTACGGAGTAACCGGCAGCTTTCATGGCTGCTACGGTTTTGGCCACGCCAAGCGTATCCCAGCTTTCAAAAGCGCCGATCTCCCAGCCAAAACCGGCCATCATCGCATCGTCGAGACGATAGATCTCGTCGCTGATCTCAGGGATACGGTGCGAGATATAGGAGAACAAGGAGAAATGGAACTGACGGTAGAACTCGCCTGCTTTATCCGGAGAAGCCGACAACATCTTGATACGCTGTTTCAGGTCCTCCACGGGTTTGGCGGCATCGATACTGGCAAATTTGGGTTTGCTCCTCGGGCCATATTCCATGGTCTGCAGGTTCAGGGTCAGGATCTCTTTGCCTGCGGCTGATTTGGTTTTTTTGAAGAATCCCTGGCCTGTTTTATCGCCCAGCCAGTTATTGTTCACCACGGTATCCAGCCATGCGGGGATGGTAAAAATAGCTTTGGCCTCATCATTGGGACAGTTATCTGCAACCCCTTTGGCCACTTTCACCAGGGTATCGATACCTACTACATCCGCTGTGCGGAATGTGGCCGATTTGGGACGGCCGATGATGGGGCCGGTTAATGCATCCACTTCATCAATACTCAGTCCCAGTTGGTCCATGATATGGAAAATGCTCATGATGCTGAACACGCCGATACGGTTGGCAATGAACGCAGGGGTGTCTTTGCACAGTACGGTGGTCTTGCCCAGGTACAGATCACCGTAGTGCAGCAGGAAGTCAACAATTTCAGGGTCGGTATGTGGGGTAGGAATGATCTCAAGCAGCCGCAGGTAACGCGGCGGGTTAAAGAAGTGGGAGCCGCAGAAATGTTTCTTGAAATCGTCACTTCTGCCTTCGGCCATCATATGAATGGGTATGCCCGATGTATTGGAAGTGACCAGGGTGCCAGGCTTACGGAACTTTTCTACTTTTTCGTAGATCAGTTGTTTGATATCCAGTCGCTCCACCACCACTTCGATGATCCAGTCGCAGCCTGCAATATCTTTCATGTTATCGTCGAAATTGCCTGTAGTGATGTGTTTTGCCACGTCTTTGGTGAATACGGGTGAGGGGTTGCTTTTGACAGCCGCCTGCAATGCGTCGTTCACCAGTTTGTTACGTTCGGCGGGGCGGGTGCTTTCTTCGGCACTTTTGGGTACCATGTCGAGCAACAATACCTGCACACCAATGCCTGCAAAATGACAGGCAATACGCGAGCCCATTACACCACTACCTAAAACAGCCACTTTCCGGATAGATCGTTTCATAAGACAATGCTTTGTGTAAAAATAGTTAGTTATGCAACTAATTTGTGCAAATAGGGGCAATTTTTTTTATAAGGGGCACCTGGAAGATATTATTGCGGTAAAATGAAACGGAAGGAGTAAAATGAAAATAGTTAACTGTGGTACCTGGGGGGTAATACAGTTAACTATGGGGAGTACTCAACTCATTTGGTGAATACAGTGGTTGGTCATTCTTCGGCTGTTGCCGCACCTTTATACGCCATATACAGGCATACCAGGTATACAACAACCAGTACAAATACTAACATACGCGGGGGATTTAATGTTAATTTAAGCCAATATACTTATAAAACATTTTCCACGGCAACACTATTTATTAAGACCTGTGGATAGCGTTATTGTTCGTTAAAACAGCGCGAATGTTCTGTTAAATCGCTATTCGCCTCGCTTTCAACCTCTTTTAACCGGGAATGGCGTTGATTTGCCGTCCTTTAAGCCTAATGACCTTTTAAAAATTACGACACGGTTTTGCCGTTGATTCTGTTATTTTTGTTTATATGACTATTGATGCTAACATGGTAGACAATCTGGCCCACCTGGCCCGGTTGCGTTTTGCAGCGGAAGAGAAGGAAGCGATCCGTACCGATCTGGAGAAAATGGTGGCTTTTGTAGAAAAGCTGCAGGCCATAGATACTTCCGGCGTGACGCCCCTGCTGCATATCAGTGATGCGGCCAATGTACTGAGAGAAGATGTGGTGCGTGGTTCTATCCCCCGCGAAGAAGCTTTATTGAATTCGCCGGTGGCTGATCCGGAGTTTTTTAAAGTGCCCAAAGTGATCAAAAAATAAATTCGACACCGATTACCAAAACCCTTTCTATGAGTGATGCGATCATCCGTTTAGAAGATATCCAGAAAAGTTATTTCATGGGTAACCAGGCCATCCCGGTACTGAAAGGGATCACACTGGATATTTTTAAGAATGAATACGTGGCGCTGATGGGACCTTCGGGTAGTGGTAAAAGTACCCTGATGAATATCCTGGGCTGCCTCGATTCTCCTACCGGTGGCCGCTATATCCTGAACGGAAAAGACGTGAGCAAAATGCCGGATGATGACCTGGCCGAAGTGCGTAATACGGAAATCGGTTTCGTATTCCAGCAATTCAACCTTCTTCCGAGATTAACAGCAGCAGAAAATGTGGCACTGCCCCTGATCTATGCCGGTGTTCCGAAAAAGGAAAGATATGAACGTGCTATGGAAGCGTTGAAGAAAGTAGGATTGGAAGAAAGAAGTCACCATAAATCGAATGAACTCAGCGGTGGACAGATCCAGCGGGTAGCGATTGCCCGTGCACTGGTGAACAATCCTTCCCTGTTGCTGGCCGATGAGCCTACCGGTAACCTCGACTCGCGCACGTCGGTGGAAGTGATGGAGATCTTTGGAAAGATACAGGAAGCCGGCAATACCGTGGTGCTGGTAACGCACGAAGAGGATATTGCACACTATGCCCACCGCGTGGTGCGTTTGCGGGATGGACTGGTTGAAAGCGATAAAGAGCAGGCGTTTACAACGATACACCATTGATCGACGCATAGTGTTCCTTTATCGAAGGTTCTCCGAACTTTTCCGATAGGATTTTGTTCCATACCTGTTATTCATCTTTACGACAAACATACATGGCACTTAAAATATACACCAAAACAGGCGACCTGGGCAAAACCTCTCTGATAGGCGGAACCAAAGTGGCTAAAAGTCATATCCGTATTGAAACTTACGGCACTGTGGATGAACTGAACTCATATATAGGACTGGTGAGCGATCACACCAGCGACAATCATTCCCGGATAACCCTTAAAGAAATACAGGACCGCCTGTTCACCATTGGTTCTTCCCTGGCCTGCGATCCGGACAAAGAGCCCCTGATGAAAATGCCCGATCTGAAGGAAAGTGATATTACCCTCCTGGAAAAACAGATCGATGCGATGAATGAAGTGCTGCCACCCATGAAATCCTTTTTACTTCCCGGTGGTCATGTAGCCGTATCTACCACACATGTGGCGCGTTGTGTTTGCCGAAGGGCAGAAAGATTGTGTGTGAACATGCAGGAGCATGAACTTTTTGTAGACCCGCTCGTGATCAAATACCTGAACCGTTTGAGCGATTATTTATTTGTACTCTCCCGCTACACCGGTCACCTGCTGCAGGTGGCGGAGATCCCGTGGAAACCAAGGGTATCTTAATTTGAGAATTGGTGAATTTGAAAATTTGAAAATGTTTTTTTTAAGAATCATTCGCCAATTTTCAAATTCACCAATTCTCAAATTATTTTCCCGTCTTTCATATGTAATAGCCGGTCGCTCATCCCGGCGAGTTCTTCGTTGTGGGTTACAATGAGGAATGTCTGTTTGAAGTCGTTACGGAGTTGCACAAATAATTCGTGCAGTTCCCTGGCGTGAATACTGTCGAGGTTGCCGGTGGGTTCATCGGCAAACACGATGGAAGGGTGATTGATCAGAGCCCTGGCCACAGCCACCCGCTGCTGTTCCCCCCCGGAAAGTTCCTGGGGTTTGTTCTCCATGCGGTCGGCCAGCCCTAAAGTTGTTAACAATTCCACGGCCCTGTCGGCCACTTCTTTCTTTTTTCGTCCTGCTATCCAGCCGGGGATGGAAACATTCTCCAGGGCGGTAAATTCAGGTAACAGGTGGTGGAACTGGAACACAAAACCGATATGCCGGTTGCGGAAAGCAGCCAGTTTTTTGCCTTGTAACAGGTCTACCCGTTGCCCGTCAAGCCAGATCTGGCCTTCATCGGCCCTGTCAAGGGTACCCAATATGTGCAAAAGCGTGCTTTTCCCGGCCCCTGAAGAGCCTACAATACTTACGATCTCGCCGGTTTTTACCTCAATATCAACGCCTTTGAGCACTTGTACACTGCCGTATCTCTTGGTAATATGTTCTGCTTTCAGCATCCGGAAGGGGGCCTGTTTTAGCTACAAACCTACAACAGGGGGCGGGTTAACGGGCAATTTTTAAACATTTCTTTGCACAGGCTGAAAAACTCGCATTTGGTGGTTTCGTTTATACGGCTACATTTGCAAAAAATTAAAAGGTAAAATATGTTCTGGACATTAGAATTGGCAAGTTACCTGGAAGAGGCACCCTGGCCTGCAACCAAAGACGAACTGATTGACTATTCTATCCGTAGCGGAGCCCCGCTGGAAGTGGTGGAGAACCTGCAGGAACTGGACGACGAAGGGGAAGTATATGAGAGCATCGAAGATATCTGGCCGGATTATCCAAGCCAGGAAGATTTCATGTTCAATGAAGACGAGTATTAATCCATACCCTGGTTAGGGTAGGGTAACTGATATGATGAAAAAGCCATCATGCTTTGCAGCGTGATGGCTTTTTTGTTGACTGTAGCGAACAAAATGGCCAGTTGTCAGTCCAGTTTCTTGAAACTGTATTTGAAATAAAGTAAAACCAGGGTCAGCAGCAATACCACGGTATTGGCAACGATCACCGGCCCGCTGTGAATGGCAAAACCATAGATGAGCCAGACGATGGTACTGGTAACTACGATCAGGATCATCCAGATACTCAGGTCGCCCACACTTTTCGACTGCCAGGATTTATATACCTGCGGAATGAAAGTGATCGCCGTAAGAAAGGACCCGAAATAGCCGATATACTCAACCAGGTTGGCGGGGATCTCCAGTAATGTAGGCATGGGTATGGCTTTACAGGAAAACTCTCTGCGGAAACGGTCCCTCTTGTGTCCATACCGGACATCTGGGACCGTCTACACAGGGCGTTAAATGGTATGATTAAGAGATTCCGAGTTTCTGCATGACTTCAGTACTCACGCCGGTGGTAGAATAACCACCATCGTGAAACAGGTTCTGCATGGTAACCATCCTGGTCAGGTCAGAGAACAGGGTGATGCAATAGTTGGCGCAATCTTCTGCAGAAGCATTTCCCAGCGGGGCGATGGCATCGGCATAATCATAAAAGTCGCCAAAACCTTTGATACCGGTACCGGCAGTGGTTTTGGTAGGCGATTGTGATACGGTGTTGATGCGTACTTTTTTCTCCAGTCCGTAATGATATCCAAAACTGCGGGCAATGGATTCCAGCATAGCTTTGATATCGGCCATATCGGTATAGAACGGGAAAGTACGCTGGGCGGCGGCATAGGTCAGGGCCACTACGCTTCCCCATTCATTGATGGCGTCTAATTTTTTGGCTACTGCCAGCATCTTGTGTAACGACAGGGCTGATACATCGATACCCTTCATGAAAAAATCGTAGTTGGATTCTGTGTAAGGGATATTCTTGCGGATATTCACGCTCATACCGATGGAGTGGAGCACAAAATCTATTTTACCACCCAGTACCTCCTGGGATTTTGTAAATAAAGTGGTCAACTCTTCAACGCTGGTCGCATCCGCCGGAATGATCTCTGAACCGGTCTTTTCGGCCAGTTTCGTGATCTCACCCATGCGCATGGCGATCGGGGCATTGGTCAATACAAAACTGGCACCTTCCTCGTGTGCTTTCTCTGCTACTTTCCAGGCAATGGAATTCTCATCCAACGCACCGGTTATGATACCGCGTTTTCCTTTTAATAAGTTGTAAGCCATAGTCTTCGTTTGTTTAGAATGATTACGGGGTAAAAGTATAGAATATCTGGAACAATTGGCGAATTGACGGATTGCGGATTAACAGATTACGGATTGGCAATTTACGAAGTGGGATCAGGAATCTGCCGATCCGCCAATCTGTGATTCCCTAATTCATCATTTCCCGTGCATTCTCCAGCGCTGCTGCTGTGGGTTTCTCGCCGCTCAGCATGCGTGCGATGGCAGTGATCCGTTCGTCTTCATTGAGCAGGCGAATATTGGTCTTGACCGCATCGTTCCTGATCTCTTTATACACAAAAAAATGTGCATTGGCCTTGCCGGCTATCTGCGGCTGGTGGGTGATGCAGATGACCTGCCTGCTGGCGGCCAGCTCCTTCATGATCAGGCCTACCTGTTTGGCGGCTTCACCTGAAATGCCGGTATCGATCTCGTCGAAGATCAGGGTAGGCAGATCAATGGATTGCGCCACCAGCGATTTGATGCATAACATCAAACGGCTCAGTTCGCCACCACTGGCTACTTTTCGGATAGGCTCAAAACGGTTGCTCTTATTGGCATCGAATAAGAAATCAATATGATCTTTCCCCGAAAGGGCCAGGGTATTGTCTTTCAGTTCCACTTTCATGCGGGCATTGGGCATACCCACCTGCGCCAGCAGTTGATTCACTTTTTCTTCCAGGGGTTGGCTTTGTTTGTGACGGGCTTGAGAGAGCAGGTCTGCCAGTTGGTTAACTTCGTTCAGTAACTGACCGGTCTGTTTTTCTTTGGCCGCAAGGGCATCATCCATATCCAGCACGGCTTTCAGTTTCTCTTCCAGTTGGTTGCGTATCTCCAGCAGTTGGGCCGTGTTCTGTACATTGTGTTTTTTGGCCAGTTTATAGCCGTCCATCAAACGCTGGTTGATCCATTCAATCCTCTTTTCATCGTAATTCACCGAATCGTTGATATGCTCCACTTCATCGGCAATATCCTGCAGTTCTATCTGTGAACTTTGCAGGCGTTCTATCAGGTTCGGTAAGTTGGTATGATAGGAAGCGTAGCCCTGTAACTGGTTCAGCAACTGTTTCAGTAACTGCACCACGGGCTGTTCACTTTCTTTCAGGTCGAAATATACTTTTGATAAACTGGTCTTGATGCCTTCCGCATTCGTCAGCAGTTTCAGTTCCTTGTCCAGGTCTTCCAGTTCATTTTCCTTCAGGTCAAGCTCGTTCAGCTCATCGAACAGGAACTGGTTATAATCGAGCTCTTTGGTAAAAGCCGCTTTTTGCTGTTGCAGCAGTTCCAGCTCTTTGCAGGCTGCCTGCCATTGACGGAAAACTTTCTGGTAACCCAACAGTGTATTTTCATTGCCCGCCAGTGCATCCATTACCTCGCGCTGAAAATCAGCATCGCCCAGTTCCAGTGTGTCGAACTGCTGGTGCAGGTCAACCAGCAGCGATGCCAGCGTTTTTAACTGTTGCAGTGTGGCAGGCGTGTCGTTGATGAATGCCCTTGATTTTCCATTGGCAGCGATCTCCCGCCGCAATACCAGCTCTTCTTCCACGTCCAGGTCGTTCTCTTCCAAAAAGCGGATCACCTGTTTTTTATGGTTCACGGCAAAATAACCTTCTATGAAACATTTCTTTTCGGTATTCACCAGTACGGAACTGTCGGCCCTCTCGCCCAGTATCAGGCTCAATGCCCCCATCAGGATACTTTTACCCGCACCTGTCTCGCCAGTAATGATGTTCAGCTTCGACGAGAAATCGATCCCGATCTCATCGATGATGGCGTAGTTCTGTATGATCAGTTTACGAAGCATGGTTGTGAATGGGCAATGATGAATCGTGAGTCGTGAATTGTGAGTCGTCAGTGGGGAGTAGTAAGTGGTAAGTTTTGGGAACCTTTGCCTATTCACTACTGACGACTCACGATTCACGACCGTGCCTGCAATTTAGGTTACTAAGCCTGTTTCGCAAAGGCCTGTCATGAATACCTGTTGAAAATACGGATTATTCCCCCTTGCAGCGGGCGATGCCTGATTTGGCTTTTTGGTCGAGCGAATCTTTGTATTCATGGTCATCCATGTCCAGGCATTTCTGGTAATAAGTGATGGCGAGCGCTTTCTGTCCTCTTTTTTCATAGATCTGCCCAACCTGCAGGGCGGAGCGGGCGGCATAGTATTCCTGCCGGTGTTCACCCAGCCGTATGGCGATGAGGTAATTGCGGATGGCATCGTCCTCGCGGTGCAGGTCATCATAAATGCGTGCCACTCGGTAGGCGAATTCCAGTTTCTCTTCTTCCAGGTCAAAATCATCTTCTGTTTTTCCCTGCAGCAGGGCAGCTGCGTCAATGGCATAACCGCCATCACTCAGTAGTCTTGCCTTTAATAAAAGTTTATTGGGCCATTTGCCCGATCTGGCATCTTTTAATGCCTGTTTGTCGGCATCCGCATCTGTGCCCCCTTTTTTCAGGATATTTTTTCGTACTTCTTCTGCTTTGGCCTGGTTACCCTGCAGGTAATAACACCAGCTCAATTTCTGGTAAGCATCCCTTACATAGAACTTGCCTTTAAAAACGGCCAGGAAATTTTCCAGGTGCCGGGCTGCTTCCTGGGTCTCCAGGTGGTATATTTTGGTGAAGCCCAATTCAAAATCCCAGATACCGGTTTTCAGGTATTCGTCTGATCTGTTCCGGTTCAGTATGATCGTCTTTGCATACTCCGATTGTTTGTTGTTGATGGCCAGGTTGGCGGCCATGTATGCGTGCAGATGATTATTGACCAGATCCAGCTTGTGTTGCTGGGTAAATGCAAGGGCTTCTTCTTTTTTGTTCTCCAGGTAGAAGAGGAGATAGGGATACATGAAAGCCGCTTCATTAAAGAATGCTTTGGCCCAGGTATCGTTGCTGTTGATGAAACCTCTTACGATACGCATGCCTTCCGTTAAAGACCCCCGCATGCCAAAGAGGCTGGCGATCCATTTATATCCTTTGGGAATGGTGCCCACTACGGCCTGTAATGATCCGTATAAAAGTTCGTTGGGAACAAAATGGGGGAACTGTTTCCTGTTTTCCTTGATGAGCTGGTAAGATTTACGGAAATCCCAGCCTGCATCCCAGAATTTGCCAAACTTAATAGCGGTCCCGGCTCTGTGCAGTTTGCTTATGCTCAAACAGTAATGATAAAATGGTGAGTTCCTGGGCCCTTCCTGTAATTGGGCATAGCGTTCTGCAAAATGCGGATAACGCAGGTCAAATTCTTTGGGGTCTTCGTTCAGGAACAGTACATAAAAGTCCGCATAACTTTCCAGCAGCAGGGGGATCAGGTTATCGGGGTTCTGCTGCCTGGCTTTTTCTGCCAGTGCCAGTCCGCTGCTGATCTTCAGTTTGGTGATCTCCTGGTAAGCCTGTAAACAGGTACTGTTGAAGTCGTACACTTTCTCCGCGCTGCACAGCGAACTGTATCCCAGGCAGAAAATAAACATGATCAGCCATTTACCCATACCCCGAAAATAAGACAACTACCATATACCTGCATGTTAATATGAGGAAGCCTTATCAGTGCCCACATAAAAAAGGCTGCCACCGGCAGCCTTTCCAACTATCATAAAAATCATACTACAATCTGCGTAATCAGCGATATTATTTGGCTTCCACGCTGTCGTTCAGGTCTGCATCAACCAGGATACGTCCGCAGTTCTCGCAAACGATGATCTTTTTGTGCAGGCGGATCTCGCTCTGGCGCTGTGGCGGGATAGAATTGAAGCAACCACCACAGGCATCACGCTCAACCGGTACAACGGACAGGCCATTGCGGTAGCTTTTGCGGATACGGTCGTAGCTGTACAGTAAACGCTCGTCAATATGGCTGCGGGCTTCTGTGCTCAGCTTGTTGAAAGCAGTCTCTTCTTTTTCTGTATCGGTGATGATCTTCTGTAATTCGCCTTTTTTGTGGTTCAGTACACCTTCTTTCACAGCTACCTGCTTTTTGGCAGCTTCCAGGTTCTTTACTTTCTCGGCCAGCTCTTCGTTGGCGTCGCGGATATGTTTCTCAGACAGCTTGATCTCCAGCTGCTGCATTTCGATCTCTTTGTTAATGGCTTCGAACTCGCGGTTGTTCTTCACGTTCTCGCTCTGCTTCTCGTATTTGGCAATCAGGGCCTCGCTTTCCTTGATGGCGTTCTTTTTGCCATCAATAAACTCCGTGATACCGTTGATCTCTTCCTCGATACGGGTCTGGCGGGCGGTTAACCCCTGGATCTCATCTTCCAGGTCGCTAACTTCCATCGGAAGTTCACCTTTCAGGATCTGGATCTCATCCAGTTTGCTGTCAATCTTCTGTAATCGTAACAGGGTTACCAGCTTTTCTTCAACAGAGAAATCTTTAACTGCGGCCATAACTAGTTTGTTGTTTGTGGTTTGTTGTTTGTGGTGATGGTCCGGGCCAGGTGCTGCTGGCATCGCCGGTTGTGTCACTCACTTCAGGGTTCCGAACCTTCCTCAGCCCAGGAAGTAGTGAACCGGGTTGGTTTTTACGCCTGATTTGAGGACGGCAAAGGTAGGGAATTTCGCCTGTAAAATCTCAACCAAAAGCTCGGTGGTAAATTGTTCGCTCTCCCAGTGACCGATATCGGCCAGCAGTATCCGGTCATTGGCGTCAAAAAATTCGTGGTATTTGATGTCGGATGTCACATACACGTCCGCACCCGCAGCCAGTGCTTTTCCACTTAAAAAACTGCCCGAACCGCCGCAAACGGCCACTTTTTTGATCTTTTTACCCAATAATGGGGTATGTTTTACCAATTTCAGCTCAAAAGAGGTCTTCAGCATGTGCAGAAAGCCGGTTTCGTCCAGCGCTTCAGGCAATTCTCCCAGCAATCCACTCCCAATTCGTTGATTTTCATTTGATAAGCTAACCAGGTCGTAAGCAACTTCCTCATAAGGATGGGCTTCCCACAGGGCTCTTACAATGGATTGCTGCAGGTAGGCTGGCAGTATCACTTCTATCTTCACCTCCTTCTCCTCATGTCGTTTGCCCGGTTCACCCGCAAAAGGATGGGTGTTTGCAGATCCCTTGAAGGTACCGGTACCTTCGCCGTTAAAGCTGGTTTCGCTGTATTCGCCGATCTGTCCGGCCCCGGCGGCAAACAGGGCTTCCCTTACCTGGTTGGCCTGGGCATGGGGTACAAAAGTGTACAGTTTCATCAGTTGGCCGGCTTTTGGCAACAGTATCCGGCGATTGATCAACCCCAATCGGTCAGCTATCCGGTCATTCACCCCATCCAGCACATTATCGAGGTTGGTATGGATAGCATAAATAGCGATATCGTTCTTGATGGCGGTTATCACGGTTTTCTCTACATAATTCTTTCCGTTCAGCTTTTTCAGTCCGCCGAAGATGATCGGGTGATGCGCCACCACCAGGTTGCAACCCCGTTCCCTGGCTTCCAGGATCACGGCTTCTGTGGCATCCAGTGTACATAACACGCCTTTACATTCCCAGTCGGAACTTCCGGTAAGCAAACCGGCATTATCATAACTCTCCTGCAGGGAAAGCGGCGCTTTTTTCTCCAGTTGGCGGATGATATCGATGATTTGCATGGGTGGGGTTGAGGGGGTTAAAGTGGTTAAAGGGGTTAAATTGGTTAAAAGGGTTAAAAGGGTTAAAGGGGGGTAAATTGGTTTAAAGGGTTAAAATAGGGGGTGGGGTAAAAATAGGAGAAAAGCTTAAACGGAGGTTGATAAACTTGTTTTGCAGCCTATCTTTGAGTGTATGGCTGCGGGCAATTTTCTTTTTTATAATGGCCGGATAAGCAAGGCAGGTAAACCCCTGATCTCTCCGGATAACCGTTCGTTCCGGTATGGGGATGGTTTTTTTGAAACGATGAAACTGATGAATGGGAAGGTCATACTGGCCGACCATCATTTTGAAAGATTGTTTGCCTCGCTGGACCTGTTACATTTTCAGAAGCCCTCTTATTTTACTCCGGATTACCTGTACGGGCATATCTGCCTGCTGGCCAAAAAGAATTACCACCATAAAATGGCAAGGGTTCGCATCACTATTTTCCGCGGCGATGGCGGGTTATACGATGTGGAGAACCATTTTCCCCATCACCTCATACAGACCTGGCAATTGAACCCCGCCAACAACCACCTGAACGAGAACGGGCTTGTGATCGGTGTTTACCCGGATGCCAAAAAAGTGTGCGACCATTTTTCTTCGGTAAAAAGCAATAATTACCTGGGTTATGCCATGGGCGCCTTATGGGCCAAACAGCAAAAATACAATGATGCGATCCTGCTGAACCCTTACGGACGGGTGGCTGATGCCACCATCGCCAATGTTTTTGTGGTAAAAGAGGGTATGGTAAAGACCCCGGCATTAACAGAGGGCCCCATCAATGGCATTATGCGCCGTTACCTGTTAGAAAGGATGCAGAAAGAAAATATACCCGTGGAAGAAGGAGCATTAACGCTGGAAGAACTGGAACAGGCATCTGAACTGTTCCTCACCAACTCCATTTACGGTATCCGCTGGGTAAGGCAGTTGGGACAGAATGGCTATACACACCAGCTAGCTTCCCATTTATACAAAAAGTTCATTCTCCCATTACTGGCAGAAAAGTTGGCTATGGTCAATAACCCCATCAGCCAATAAACCTTTTCTTCCCACACTTGTTTTACAGCCATATGAAACCCGAAGTGAATATCATGTGGTTCAGGCGGGACCTGCGTTTAACGGATAATGCGGCCCTGTATTATGCCCTGCAACAAGGCCTGCCGGTGGTGCCTGTCTTTATTTTCGACCGGAATATCCTTGACCAGCTGGATGACAGGACAGACAGGCGCGTGGAATTTATACATGCGGCCCTCATGCAAATGCAACAACAACTGGTGCAACTGGGCAGCAGCCTGGAAGTGTATGATGGTTTTCCGGAGCAGGTGTTCGCGATACTGATGGAGAAATACCGGGTATCAACTGTATTCGCCAATCACGACTATGAACCCTATGCCCTTGAACGGGAAACATTGATCAGTGCGCTGCTTGCAACGAAGCATGTTTCCTTACAGACATACAAAGACCAGGTGATATTTGAAAAGGATGAAGTGGTGAAAGACGATGGCAAACCTTATACAGTGTTCACCCCTTATTCGAACAAATGGAAGGCAAAGCTAAAAGATGCTGATCTGGCCTCTTATCCTACCGAAAAATATATCAGTCATTTTTATCAACAGCCTGCTTTACCGATACCTGCACTGGAAACCATCGGTTTCAGCAAAACTGGCCAGCTTTTCCCTTCACTTCAACTGGAAGATGCAGTGATCCGGCATTATTCCGAGCGGAGAAATTTTCCGGCATTGGAGAACGGTACTTCCAAAATGGGGGTGCATCTGCGTTTTGGCACCATCAGTATCCGGGAACTGGCCCGCCGCGCCAAAGCCCTCAATGAGACCTACCTGAACGAACTGATCTGGCGCGATTTCTACCATATGATCCTCTGGCATTTTCCGCAGGTGGGCAAGGGTAAAAGTTTCAAACCTGCTTATGAAATGATCGAGTGGCGGAATAAGGAAGAGGAATTTCAGAAATGGTGCGAAGGCAAAACAGGATACCCAATTGTAGATGCAGGTATGCGCGAACTGAATGCCACCGGGTTCATGCACAACCGGGTTCGTATGATCGTGGCTTCCTTTCTGGTGAAACACCTGCTGATCGACTGGCGTTGGGGAGAAGCTTATTTTGCACAGAAACTGCTCGATTTTGACCTGGCTGCCAATAACGGCGGATGGCAGTGGGCCAGCAGCAGTGGCTGCGATGCTGCCCCTTATTTCAGGGTGTTCAACCCAGCTTTACAGACGGAAAAATTTGATAAGGAACTCAAGTATATCAAAAAATGGGTGCCCGAGTTCCAGGAGCTTTCCTATCCGCAACCCATTGTTCAGCATGAATTGGCGCGTAAGCGCGTATTGGATGCTTACGCGAAAGCATTGAAGTCATAAAAAATTATGCAACAAAAATTCCGGAAGCGTCTACGGCAGAAGTATTGTTGAGTTTCTGGTATACTTCGAGTAGCTTATTCACTGCTTTTTTTCCCTCATCACCCAGGTTCAGTGAATAATGGTTCACGTAAAGATCGATATGCTGGCGCATTACCTGTTCGCTCATTTCCTGCGAATGCTGTTGAACATAGTCTGGTAGTTGCGGATAATTGGCAAAAGCATATTCGAGACTTTTACGGATCAGTTTGTCGATGGTGCACTGCAGCGCAGGATCAATATCTTTCCTGATGATGATGCCGCCCAGTGGTATCGGCACTTTTACGGTCTCTTCCCAATATTCGCCCAAATCGCGGATCTTACTGAGGCCCTTGTCCTGGTAGGTGAAACGGTTCTCATGGATGATGACACCTGCATCCACCCGTCCGCTCAGCACCGCTTCCTCGATCTCATGAAATACCAGGAATTGTTTGTTCCTGGCATCCGGGTAGGCCAGTGAGAACAGCATATGGGCCGTTGTGTTTTCTCCGGGTATGGCGATCAGCATATCTTTTACGGCTTTCTTCGTTTCGCCTTTAGAGATCAATAAAGGCCCCACGCCCATACCCAGGGCACCACCACTGTTCAATACTTTGTATTCATTCAGCACCAGCGGCAAAACGCCGTAGCTGATCTTGGAAATATCCAGCTTACCGGCCCTGGCCCATTCGTTCAGGGTTTGCACATCTTCCAGTACCACATTGAAGGAAATGCCTTCCGTATCGATCTTGCCATTTACCAGCGCGTCGAAGATGAATGTGTCATTGGGGCAGGGGGAGAAAGCGAGGGTCATCTTTTTAATGAGTGAATGAGTGAATGAGTGAATGAGTGGGTGAGTGAATGATGGAAGTTATTTGAGTTTGTAGAGTTTGTCGATGTATTTGATCAGGGTCTGGTTGAGGTTTTCGATGGCGTTTTTGAGGTCCCAGTTGGCTTTGTTCCGTTCGCCGATATAATTCGAGATGGCGCGGATCTGCAGGAACGGTACCTGTGCTTCGCGGCATACATAGTGCAGTGCGGCACCTTCCATGCTTTCGGTAACAGGGTTGTATTTTTTGATGAGTTGTTTGATCCTTTCGGGATCGGTACTGATCTCGTTGATGGTAATGGCGCTTACCTCGGGCAATTTGAGCAGGTTATATGCAGGGAGCCAGGGATTGGGCAGTTTTCTTTTTTCAAAGGGATGATAACTGCTTTTCTCCAGTTTGAGGTCAAAAATATCTTTCCACTTGCCATCTTCCTGCACACCCATATCGGCAAGGGATTCCTCTGAAATGGCCACCACTTTCCCCAATGGCTGGCTGGTATCAAAACTGCCGGCAATGCCAGCCTGGATTACGAGGGCGGGTTTGTCTTCCAGTACCATCCGGGTAAGTGAAACAGCAGATGCCAGCATACCCACGCCGCTCTGATGAAACTGCACTTTTAAACGTTGACTTTCACCGGCATACAAAGGGTCCAGTGACAGAAAACCCGGCATCCATTCAGCAACAGTGGCGGCAGTGATCATGACTCGCATGGGGTAAAGGTAGGCAATTGTGAATTGTCAATTGTGAGTGGTGAGTAGTGAGTGGGGAGTAGGGAGTAGGAGGTAAATTTGCCCATTCACCATTGCCCATTCACTTTCCCCACTCCCCACTCCCCACTCACGACTGACGACTCACGACTGACGACTCACGACTCACGATTCCCCCTCATTTCTTACCTTTGCCGAAATTTTTGAGGCGAATGGTGTATTTAACCAGGCAGGAACATTTTAATGCAGCGCATAAGCTCTTCAATCCCAAATGGAGCAGGGAGCAGAATGAGGCTGTTTTCGGGGTTTGTGCCAACGAGAACTGGCATGGGCATAATTATGACCTTTTTGTGACAATAAAAGGGGAGCCCCATCCTGATACCGGTTTTTTATACGATGTGAAGCAACTGAGCAAGCTGATCAAAACGTATGTGATAGACAAACTGGATCATAAGAACCTGAACCTGGATGTGGATTTCATGAAAGACAAAATGTGCAGTACGGAGAACCTGGCCATCGCCATCTGGCAGCAGCTGGCTCCCCATCTGCCGGCCGAGGTGAACCTGCATTGTATCAAATTATACGAAACGCAGCGGATCTACGTGGAGTATTTTGGGGAATAATTTTCCGGTTGGCAAACAAAAGAAAGGGTATATGGGTTATTAGTATCCTGTGTAACTTTAGAGGAGATGATCGGAATAGATATTCAAGCTCAGTCATTGATTTCCTGGCCTCTTGATGTCCGGCCACTTGATCAGCACACTTCTGAAACAGTGCCGGCAGTCAATGACAGAACCACTTGAAAATTTTTTCAAATAAAGTTCAGCGCTGTTGTACAGTTCAAGTGTGCGACGCAACCGGTGTGGAGATATGCACAGGAGCTGGACAATGAATCTTGATTTCATGGCAAACAAAGTAGCGGTTTACCGGAAAGAACATTTTAATGCGGCACACAGGCTGTTCAACCCGTTGTGGACAAACGAGGAGAACGACCGGGTATTTGGCTTGTGCAATAACCCTCATTATCATGGTCATAATTATGACCTGGTGGTGAAAGTGACAGGTGAGCCAGATCCGCAAACGGGTTATGTGATCGACCTGAAATTGCTGAGCGACCTGGTAAGGGATGAAGTGATGGTCCGTTTTGATCACAAGAACCTGAACCTGGATACGGTAGAGTTTGCCAACCTGAATCCTACAGCGGAGAACATTGCCATCGTGATCTATGGTTTGCTGCGTCCGAAGATCGATGCGAAACTTGACCTGCAGATCCGTTTGTATGAGACGGAAAGAAATTTTGTAGAATATCCTGTATAAATCACCAACACAAAAACAGCCCTATGGCGTATACCAAAATTGAGAAGTACGATGAAGACGTTACTGCCGGTCTGATCAGGAATTACCACGAAGCATTATCGCTGCTGGGAGAGGACCCCGAACGGGAGGGGCTGGCAAAAACCCCCGAACGGGTGGCCAAAGCCATGCAGTACCTGACACAGGGTTATCACCAGGATCCGATCGCGATCATCAATTCGGCAAAGTTTAAAGAGTCGGTAAGTGAGATGGTGATCGTGAAGGATATTGAGCTGTACTCTATGTGCGAGCACCACATGCTGCCCTTCTTTGGCAAAGCGCATATTGCTTATATACCCAACGGCTGGATCACCGGTCTGAGCAAACTGGCTCGTGTAGTGGATGTATATTCACGCAGGCTGCAGGTGCAGGAGCGGTTGACCACACAGATACTGGAAGCCATTAAAGAATCACTGAACCCGGTGGGTGTAGCGGTTGTGATCGAGGCCAAACACCTGTGTATGATGATGCGGGGAGTGGGTAAACAAAACTCTGTGACCACCACTTCCGCTTTTGATGGAGAGTTTCTGAAGAACACTACTCGCAGCGAGTTCCTGAAGCTGATTAATAAAAAGCTGGATTAATAGCTGCTATTTATTCGTTATGGATACATCGCTCTGCATAGGCGAACCCTACTGTGTCGGCTTGTGAAACTATGACGATTTTATTTGGCTGTGCGTCCGTATATACAATATTTTTACTGCAAAGTTTATCTCATATGAAACATGCGTATATATTTCCCGGCCAGGGCTCACAGTTCAGTGGAATGGGTAAGAATCTTTACGAGACCAACCCTGTTGCGAAAGACCTGTTTGAGAAAGCCAACGATATTCTTGGGTTCCGTATCAGCGATGTGATGTTTGGCGGAACGGATGAAGAACTGAAGCAGACCAATATCACACAACCTGCGGTGTTCCTGCACTCGGTGATCGCTTTTAAAACCCTGGATAATGTGCAACCTGATATGGTAGCCGGTCACTCACTGGGAGAGTTTTCTGCACTGGTAGCCAATGGTGTTCTGCAGTTCGAAGACGCGCTGAAACTGGTTAGCATCCGCGCCAAAGCCATGCAAAAAGCATGTGAGCTGCAACCCTCTACCATGGCGGCCGTATTGGCGCTGGCCGATGAGAAAGTGGAAGAGATCTGTGCCGAAGTCAGTAAAGAGACCGGAGAAGTGGTGGTAGCTGCCAATTACAACTGTCCCGGACAGTTGGTGATCAGCGGCTCGGTAAAAGGAATCGAAATTGCCTGCGAACGGATGAAAGCGGCTGGGGCCAAACGTGCATTGGTATTGCCTGTAGGAGGTGCTTTCCACTCACCATTAATGGCACCCGCCAAAGCAGAGCTGGCTGCCGCCATTGAAGCCACTACCTTCCATGCGGCCACCTGCCCTGTTTACCAGAATGTAGTTGCCAAAGCCGTTACCGATCCTTCCGAAATAAAACAAAACCTGATAGACCAGTTGACCGGCGCCGTTCGCTGGACACAAAGCGTACAGGCCATGGTTGCCGATGGAGCCACCCATTTTACCGAATCAGGCCCCGGTAAAGTATTGCAGGGACTGGTACAGAAGATCTACAAAGAAGCCATAGTAGCGGGTGTGAATTGAGGAATTTGCAAATTACGGATTGCCGAATGAGCGCATCAGATAATTCGGCAATCCGTAATTCACTACTCAAAATCGAGGATGCCATTCACCCACTCAGGATCAAGGGTTGCCTGGTATTTTTTGTAGAAATTGATGGCGGGCTCGTTCCATTCGAGCACCTGCCATACCATTCGTTTGAATCCTTTGTCTTTCGCTTCCTGTATAATGCGATCGAATAATAATTTACCTGCCCCTAAACCGCGTAGTTTTTCAGTCACCAGGAAATCTTCCAGGTACAGGCATTGTCCCTTCCAGGTACTGTATCGGATATAGTAAAGCGCAAAACCTTCCACCCGTCCATTTATTTCGGCCACAAAGGCCCACCACACAGGATTGGAGCCAAAGCCACTGTCTTCAAAATGTGCCAGTGTTACGGTCACTTCCTGTGGCGCTTTCTCATAATCTGCCAGTTCCTGTATCAGTTCCAGTAAACGCGCACAGTCTTTTCTTTCCGCACGCCTGATCAATATTTCCATATAGCTGTTTTACATTTGCCTTTCACTCATTCACTCATTCTATCATTCACTCATCCACTCATTCTTTCATTGTCCCGCTCCTGCTCTTTTCACAAACCTTCCCGGTTTCGCTCCCGTATGTTCGCCTTCTTTCAATACCTGTGTGCCGTTCACCCAAACATACAGCATGCCAGCTGCATACTGGTGTGGATTCTCGTAAGTGGCATTGTCTTTTACTTTGGCAGGATCAAAAATAAGGATGTCGGCATAGTTGCCCGTTTTCAGTTCGCCTCTTTTTGCGATGTGAAGATGTGTGGCAGCCACTTTGGCCAGTTTGTGGATGGCTTGTTCCAGCGATAGCACTTTTTCATCTCTCACATAATGACCGATCACCCTGGCAAAATTACCGTAGGCACGTGGGTGAGAACTCTGTTTGATGAAATTGCCCTCTGTAGACATAGAAGCCGCATCGGATCCGAAACTCAGCCAGGGAAGGGCTACCTGTTTTTTTACATTCTCCTCGCTCATCAGGAAATAGGCGACTTCTACCCGGCTGCTGTCCTGGATGATCAGGTCAATGGCGGCGTCTTCCGGTGTGGTGTTCCTGATCCTGGCAACTTCGGCCAGTGATTTGCCGGTGTATTTGAACAGGGGATCTCTGCGGAAACCGAGCAGCAGTACTTTGTCGGCAGAGCCTGCACCATAATAGAGGTTTTCCCAGTCGGCCGCGTTGGTCTTCATGGCTTTTTTCATTTGTTCCCGCGTTTTGGGATCCTGTAGCCGCTGCCAGAGTTTACCAAAACCGCCGTCCTGCAAAGAGGGAGGCAAAGCTGCCGTCATACCGGTAGCGCCGGCCGTATAGGTGTACATGTTGGCGGCGATGTCAATCCCTTCCTTGCGGGCGCGTTCCACTCTCCTGATCACGCTGTCCATTTTTCCCCAATTGCTCACGCCAGCCGCTTTCAGGTGATAGATCTCGCCATGAACTCCCGCTTCTTTGGCAATGGTAATCAGTTCTTCTACCGCTTCGTTCAATTTGTTGCCTTCGCTGCGCATATGTGAGATATAACCGCCGCCATAAGGTGCCGCGGCTTTACAGAGTTCGATCAGTTCCTGTGTTTTGGCGAAAAAGGCAGGAGGATAGATAAGGGAACTGCCCACGCCGAGCGCGCCTTCTTCCATGGCCTGTTTTACGAGGGCTTTCATGCGTTGCATCTCTTCTGCTGTAGGATCGCGGTTGTCTTCACCGATCACATGGGTGCGGATGGTGGTGGCGCCAACAAATGACGCAATATTGGTGCTGATGCCTCGTTTCTCCATATACCGCATGTATTCGCCGAGTGTGTTCCAGGTTACGTCGAATTTGATCAGCGACTGGTCATGCTGCATGTCCGACTTCATTTTTGCATTGAGCGGTCCCATGCTTTCCCCTTCGCCGAATACTTCCAGCGTTACCCCCTGCCTGATATCGCCCTGCGATCTTCCATCTTCGATCAGCGATACCGGCGCCCAACTGAGCATATTGATAAAACCGGGCGATACGGCCAAACCTTTGGCATCTACTTCCTTGTTGGCGGACGCTTTAGACAGGTCGCCAATAAAAGCAATGGTGTCATTCTGAATGGCGATATCGGCCTTGAAGGGTTTGCCGCCATTGCCGTCGTATACCAGGCCATTGCGGATGATGGTATCGTATTTTTTATCGCTGCACGATACGATCAATCCGGCGTATATCAGTAAACAGGCGAGTTTTTGCATACTATTTTGATTGAGCGGGTTACAGTTGTTTTCTGATTGCTTTGAAATTTCCGTTGGGTTGTATAAATGTGGCATTCACGGATTCGCCTTTCTCGTTTACCTCGAACTGCAGGAAAAACCCATTGGCCACTTTGAGGGCGAACTTATGTTTCTCAACGGGAAGCAGTTCATAGTCGGGCTGACCAGGTACCAGTACATACAGCGTTTTATTGTCTTTGATATATACTTTTACGGTGGCGCCTCCCAGCAGGTATTCGCCCACATATTTTTCCAGTTCTTCTTTGGTGATGGCTTTGGGTTTGGGTGTTTTGATGAATTTGAAAGGTTCCAGGCCTGCCTCAAGCTGTTGTGTTACCAGGGAAATATCGCCGGCTTCATTCATATGAAACTGCAGTCTGAATGGACTTTTTTCAGTAGTATCAATGGCTTCGCCGGGTGTTTTGCCGAAAGGTTCAAATATGTCGTAATGATAATGGCGGAGCCACATCAGGTCTTTACCCAGCTTTGCGAACAAAGAATCGTTCACAAGGCTGATCTCAAAACTTCCATATCCCGGGTGTTGGTAAATGCCTTCATAATCTTTTAACGGGTGGGAAGGTTTTGTATGGGCTTTCTGGTTACCGCTTTTGAGTTTTTCCACTTCTTTGGCTTTTGCTTTTGCGCTGTCGGAACTGCGTTTCAGGTCGGTGTTCCAGTCGAAATAAGGCAATTTCAACAACCGGTCCGATACCAGGTTCCTTACGATGGATGGCAGGGCTGAACCGTTCTGGTTGGTCAGTACCACGATGCCGATACTGTCGGTAGGATAAAAACTGGTGCTGGCTGAAAATCCATCGATATTGCCCCCGTGTTCAACGCGGTAATGGCCTTTGTAAGAGCTGATCATCCATCCGAAGCCATAGTTGGCCAAATGCATGTCCGGTTTTTCTTTGCTGGGCATTCCGCCGCTGATCACCATCTGTGCGCTCATGGCTTCTGTAACATAGGTGGCCGGCAAGATCTCTTTTCCATTGAGTTTCCCGCCATTGATCCAGGTGCGGAGCCAATTGGACATTTCTGTTATGCTGCTGTTGATGCTGCCGGCAGGTCCCATGGCATCGATATGGTAATAATCCAGTTTCTTGAGGATGCTGTCTTTTTTGAGCCCGTATCCGATCGCGGCATCGTCGCTCTTTTCCATTTCGCCAATGGTGAAGACCGTCCGGTTCATGCCGAGTGGTCTGAGTAAATTATCGCGAACAGCATTCTCCCAGCTTTCGTTCATCAGCTTCTCAGCGATCATTCCCTGTAACAGGAACATGAAATTGTTGTACTGCCATTTCTCGCGTACGTGGAAAGTTGGCTCCATGAACCGGATCCGCTTCATCAGGCTGTCGCGCGAGGAACTGGGGAAAGCATACCAGGAAAAATCATGCCGGGGCAGACCTGTGCGGTGACTCATCATATCACGAACTGTTACGAGATCGTTCATTTCATCGTTGTAGAACTTAAGTTCGGGCAGGTAATCGCGCACCGGTTTATCGTACTGCAGTTTGCCGTCTTTCTGCAACAAACCGAGTATTGACGAAGTGAAGGCCTTGGTGCAGCTGCCGATGGCAAATAAGGTATTGGCAGTTACGGGTAATTTCTTTTCAACATCCCGGTAGCCAAAGCCTTTGGCATAGATGAGTTTGTCTTTCTCCACGACCGCTACGGCAAAACCTGCAGCGTGCCAGTCTTTCAGCACCCGCTCAAATGCAGTATCCAAACCTGCGAAACGGTCAATGACCGTTGTGTTTTTTTTCTTCTGCGCAATGGCGGGGAAGACCAATACCATCAGGCAAACTACCCATACGATTTTTCTCATTTTGTCAAGTTTTGGTATGAAAAAGCCCGATAAATGTAAACAGTTACCGGGCTAAAAGCAATTCTGTTATGTGAATCCTTATACTTTCTTCAGGGCCTGTTCCATATCGGCCAGGATATCGGCAATGTTTTCGATGCCCACACTCAGGCGGATCAGCCCGTCGGTGATGCCGAACTGGATCCTTTCTTCCTTTTTCAGTCCCGCATGGCTCATGGTGGCAGGGTGTGATAGCAGTGTATCCACGGTTCCCAGCGATACCGCCCTTACGCACATTTGTAAAGCATCGATGAATTTGCGGCCGGCATCCAGTCCGCCTTTGAGCTCAAAGCTCATCAGTGCACCCGGGTGTTTCATCTGTTTGCTGGTGATGACATGATCTGGGTGTGAAGAGAGCCCGTTATAATTGACATGCGCGATACCGGGATGCCTGTCGAGAAAAGCGGCCACTTCCATGGCATTGGCACAATGGCGGTCCATCCGAAGTTCCAGTGTTTTCATACCCTGCGTTAACAGGAAAGCATCGAAGGGATTGCTGTTGCCACCCAATAATACATGCCATTTCCAGACCTTGGTACGCATATATTCCAGGTCCCTGCCCAGCAATACGCCACCTATGGCGGTACCATGCCCGTTCAGGAATTTGGTGGTTGAGTGAAAGACAAAGTCAACACCATACCGGAAAGGTTGTTGCAGATAGGGGGTCGCAAATGTATTGTCAACCGATACCAGTTTGTTGTACCGTTTGGCAATCCTGGTCACTTCCTCAATATCCACGCATTGGATGGTGGGATTGGCCGGTGTTTCAATATGGACCAGTTTGATCTTCGGATCTTTTTTCAAGGCATCTTCCACCAGTTCCAGGTTGCGCATGTCAATGATGGTGGCTTTTACGCCTGTATCGGCCAGCAGTTTGTTCAAGATCTCGTGTGTGCCGCCGTACAGCGAATAATGGGAGAGAACCGAATCGCCTGCCTGCAAAGTACTCAGGAACAAAGTGCTCATGGCAGCCTGTCCGCTGGCATGCAGCAGGGCTTTCACTTCCAGCTGACTGCCATCGGCATTTTTGATCCCGAAGGTTTCCAGTGCCGCAATGGTCTCTTCGGCAACGGTAAAAGTAGGGTTGCCCCAACGGCCATAGATCTTTGTTTTATCGGCGCCTGCAAAACGGTCGCTGCCCTGCTGGGCAGAGTCGAAAGTAAAGGTGGAAGTAGCATAGATCGGTGTAAGGTGTGCGTAATCGGCATTCTCCTGTCCGGATGCGTGCATGGCCACGGAGCTGATACCGGTGAATGGGAATTTTTTATTCATTATATTTAAATTGGTATAGGATTGTTTTCAAAACCGGCCGGAGCGGCCACCTCAAAAGTAGGATTAAACATGAAGCAATTAATCACCTCTTTTGCCCGTTACGAAAGATGGGCCAATGAAAAGCTCCTCGATGTATCAGTAACGCTTACCGAAGCGCAGCAACAGCAGGAGCTCATCAGCAGTTTCCCCTCCATACAGAAAACCTGGCTGCATCTCTGGGATGCTTCCAGTATCTGGTGGCAGCGGTTGCAGCGGCATGAGCAGGTGGTGGTGCCCAGTTTGAGTTTCCATCCTTCCATGAGAGATATTGAGAATGGCATCCTGCATCAGGACGACCAATGGATCGATTGGATAGACGCTGCCACAGACGCACAACTGGAAGACATACTTCCTTACAAGAACATGAAAGGCGAACATTACCAGCAGTCAGTAAAGGATATCCTGTTACACCTGAATAACCATGGCACTTATCACCGCGGACAATTGGTTACCATGCTCCGGCAGGTAGGGGTACCCGCTATACCACAAACGGATTATATCCTGTTCAACAGGATCTGAACTGTTGGGGTATATGACCTAAAAAAACATCCCCCTTGATGGGAGGATGTTGTGTGATACATTCAGATAGTTAGGTTTTGTAAGAACGGTCAATAGGCCCATTTTACCCAGGTAGCGCCCCAGGTAAAACCTCCGCCAAAAGCGGCCAATACCAGGTTGTCACCTTTTTTCAGCTGGTTTTCCCATTCCCACAGGCATAGGGGGATGGTGGCAGCTGTAGTGTTACCGTATTTCTGGATATTGATCATCACTTTGTCTTTTGACAGGCCCATCCGGTTGGCTGTTGCATCAATGATGCGCAGGTTGGCCTGGTGAGGTACCAGCCAGGCAATATCATCGCCGGTAAGGTGGTTGCGTTCCAGCAGTTCGGCGCTTACATCGGCCATGCCTTTTACGGCGAATTTGAAAACGGGCTGTCCTTCCTGGTAGGCATAGTGTTCTTTGGCCAGAACGGTTTCTACGGTAGCGGGTTTTACGGAGCCTCCTGCTTTCATGTGCAGGTATTGGCGGCCACTTCCGTCGGTACGTAAGATACTGTCGAGGATACCGTTTTCGTCGGTAGAAGGTTCCAGCAGCACGGCGCCGGCCCCATCGCCAAAAATGATACAGGTAGCACGGTCGGTATAGTCTACAATGGCGCTCATTTTGTCAACACCTACCACCACCACTTTTTTGTAACGGCCACTTTCAATGTACATGGCGCCGGTGGTAAGGGCAAACAGGAAACCGCTGCAGGCGGCGCTCATATCATAACCCCAGGCATTGGTGGCGCCGATCTTATCACAGATGATATTGGCGGTTGCCGGGAAAACCATATCCGGGGTAACGGTGGCGCAGATCAAACAGTCTATATCTGTCGGGGCAAGGCCTTTTTTCCGGAGGAGTTCCTGTACGGCCGGTACAGCCATATCGCTGCTGCCCATGCCGGGCTCTTTTAAAATTCTTCTTTCTTCAATACCGGTTCGGGTACGTATCCATTCATCGTTGGTATCCACCATTTTTTCGAGGTCGAAATTGGTGAGTTTGGTTTCTGGTACATAGCCGCCTACACCGGTAATCGCTGCTCTGATTTTGTCCATAGATTTTGCTAAGATTGGCGCAAATATCCATAAGATTTCCAAATTATCTTACACATGGGACTGCCCGCCAGTGAAATTCATTGGATTCTAACAACTGTTAGCGGACCGGCGATCCGGCAGTTCCGACCGGTTAAGGGGGCTGATACATGTCTTTTAGGGGCAATAAAGTTAGTTGTAGCAAGGTTTTTTAACATATTTTTGAAAAAGCTATGATCGCTTTTGTAAGAGGAAATTTTGCTGTAAAAACCCCCGCCCGGGTGGTGGTGGATGTAAATGGGGTGGGATATGAGTTACAGGTGAGCCTGAACACTTATTCGGCCATCAGTAATAAGGAAAGTGGTCAGCTGTTCACGTACCTGCATATTACGGAAAACGCCCAGACCCTGTTTGGTTTTGCTGAATGGGCCGAGAAAGAAATGTTCCTGCACCTGATCAGCGTATCCGGTGTGGGCGCAGCTACCGCCCGTATGATGCTGTCCGGGATGCGTCCAGATGAAATTGCCAGGGCCATTGTACAAGGCAACACCCGGCAACTGGAAGGTATCAAGGGTATTGGAAAGAAATCGGCAGAAAGGCTAATCGTGGAACTGAGGGATAAACTGGGTAAACTTCCGCTGGACCCCACTGCACCGCAGGTGACCGGTTTCCAGTCGGTGGATGCAGATGCGGTGAACGCGCTGGTGGCACTGGGTATCGGCAAAGCCATGGCAGAACAGGCCGTGAAAAAGACCCTGGCAGCACAAACACAGGATATGTCGCTGGAGGATATCATTAAACACGCACTCAAAAATGTATAGTCTATTGTTTCTATTTTCTACCTAACCATTTTTTGTATTATCGTCCCACTTTTACCTAACCAAGCGTAACTGTTTGAGAGTTATTCGTCATCTACTGATAGCCCTGTTGCTGTTGCAAGCTGCGACCAGCGTTTTTGCGCAGCAGAAAGATTCTGTGCACTATCCCATCAGTGACAGAAGAGGCGATCCTTTGTCTAACCAGAGCAAAAACCCCTTTGATCTCCGCGAAAGCCCACTGATTAAGCGCGAGATCGAATACGATCCCAAAACCAGGCAATACTATGTGATCGAAAAGATCGGTAGCAAGTATTACCGTACGCCTACATCACTTAGCTATGACGAGTTCTGGCGTATCCAGTCGAGAAAAGCGGAAACGGATTATTTCAAGAAAAGGGCTGCGGCATTGACCACACTGAACCTGAAATCACCCAGACCTAAAATGCAGGTCTATGACAAACTGTTTGATCGCATATTTGGGACTTCAGGGAATGGACTGAAGGTTGATATCAGGCCAACCGGTGAAGTAAACATTATGGCGGGATACCAGGGCCAGAATATCAAGAACCCGACACTGCCCGAACGGGCGAGAAGGAATGGCGGGTTTGATTTTGACATGAACGCCAAACTTAATGTGAATGCCAATATCGGCGAGAAACTGAAATTCCCCATCAACTATAATACGCTGTCCAATTTCGGCTTTGATAACCAGCTGAAGCTGGACTACAAAGGCATGGACGATGAGATCATCAAAAGTCTGGAAGCAGGTAATATCTCTTTCCAGTCGAGAAGCACGCTCATGCCCAGTGCACAGAACCTGTTTGGTATCAAAGCGCAGTTGCAGTTCGGTAAATTATTTGTTACAGGAGCCATTGCCAATCAGCGGTCAACACGCCAGTCGGTAGGATTGCAAGGTGGCGCCGCCACTACCAACTTCCAGAAACGGCTGGACGATTATGAAGAGAACCGGCACTTCCTGTTGGGACAATACTTCCGGGATACCTATAACAAGACCATGTCAAACCTGCCAGTGGTCAACTCGCAGGTACAGATACAGAAAATGGAAGTATGGGTGACCAACCGGACGGGGGCCACCACCGATGCAAGGGATATTGTGGGATTGATGGACCTGGCAGAATCAAAACCCTATAATCCATCCGTACGTTCTTTAACTACTTCCCCATTACCTGCCAATGGTGTGAATGACCTGTATGCTTCGCTGGCGGGTAATCCCATGTCGAGAAATCCCGCTGCCATCAATTCTCTTTTATTGGCAAAGGGTCTGCGGCCGGTGGATGATTATGAAAAGACCTTTGCGCGCAAGCTCAATCCCTCAGAATATTATTTTAACCCCCAGGCCGGTTTTCTCTCAGTGAACGTGCAGTTGCAGTCGGATGAAGTGTTGGCAGTGGCCTATCAATACACCTTTAACGGACAGGTATTCCAGGTAGGAGAGCTATCGCAGGATGTGGCGCTCGATTCTACCCGGGGTGTACAGAAAGTATTGTTCCTGAAATTATTGAAAGCCACTTCGCAAAGGGTTGAACTGCCTACCTGGGGCTGGATGATGAAGAACGTGTATGCGTTGGACCTGTTTGGCGGTATCCAGCGGGATGGATTTCAGTTGAACGTCCTGTATGAAGAACCCAGCGGTGGACTGAAAAGGTACCTGCCGGAATCTTCACCTGCAGTGGATGGTAAATCCTTATTGCGCATCCTGAACCTTGACCGGCTGAATAACCGGAACGATCCCCAACCCGATGGCGTGTTCGACTATGTGGATGGATTTACCATTCTGCCACAAATGGGGCGTGTCATCTTCCCTGTACTGGAGCCTTTTGGCCGCGACCTGGATACCATGGCATTTGCCGGTCAGAGTACGGCCATGAAGAAGAAGTATGTGTATTACCAGTTGTATGATTCCATCAAAGCCATCGCACAGACTTATGCCAACCTGAACCGTTTTGTGATGCAGGGCCAGGTAAAAGGCAGCGCCGGCGGATCAGAGATCAACCTGAATGCTTTTAATATTCCGCCGGGATCGGTTACGGTAACTGCTGGCGGACAAATATTACGCGAAGGACTGGATTATTCGATCGATTATAATCTCGGCGTGGTCAAGATCCTGAATGCAGGCATCCTGAGTTCCAATATACCGGTGAAAGTGTCATACGAGAACAATGCGGGTTTTGGTATACAGCAGCGGAATTTTACCGGGCTCAGGTTAGATTATGTGGCTAATAAGAAACTCACACTGGGTACCACATTCATGCGCTTGTCGGAACGGCCCTTTTTTACCAAAATGGGTTATGGAGATGATCCTATCCGGAACAGCATGTATGGATTTGATGTGAGTTACCGTTCGGAATTGCCGGGACTTACCCGTTTGCTGGATAAACTTCCTTTTTATTCCACCAAGGCCAAATCGAGTATCACAGCTTACGGAGAAGCGGCGGTATTGAAACCGGGCCACCCTTCGCAGATCGGTAGCGGGGAAAACGGGTTGATCTTTGTGGATGATTTCGAAGGCACGCGCACCAGCATCGATCTTCGGTTTCCGCTGGTGGCCTGGGCATTGGCTTCCACACCGCAGGGGAATCCTAAATTCCCGGAAGCAACCCTGAACGATTCGGTGGATTATAATTATAACCGTGCCAAACTTGCCTGGTACAATATTGAACCCAATCTGCAGGATAAGAATAGTCCGAATAACCCCCTGCGCAGGAACCTGGCAGAACTGAGCGATCCGCGTGTACGGCAGGTGTTCACCAATGAACTGTTTCCACAGCGTACCACCAATATCACCGATGTACAGGCGTCCACTTTTGACCTGGCCTATTATCCTTCAGAAAAAGGACCTTATAATTTTGAAACAAGAAGGACAGAACTGGATGCCAATGGCAACCTGGTAAGACCCGCCAGCAGGTGGGGTGGACTGATGCGTTCCATCGACCAGACCGATTTTGAAACCGGAAATATCGAGTACATCGAATTCTGGATGCAGAATCCTTTTATCAAGAACCCCACCAGCAAGGGCGGTAAAATGTTCCTGAACCTGGGTAATATCAGCGAGGATATCCTGAAAGATGGAAAACGTTTTTATGAGAACGGGATGAATACGCCGAATATCCCCTCGGCGGTAGACAGTACGAATACCTGGGGTAAAACGCCTGTGAACCCTATACAGATCACCCAGGCTTTCAGCAATGACCCCAATGACCGTCCATACCAGGATGTGGGACTGGATGGCCTGGATGACGATGCAGAGAGAAGAAAAAAAAGGTATGTGCTGAATAAGCTTGCCGCTAATTTCGGTACCGCCTCCCCCGTGTACCAGAAAGCACTTGCCGATCCTGCAGGCGATAATTATAAATGGTACCGTGATCCCGGCTTTGATCCGTTGGGCACCGGTATTCTCGGTCGTTACAAGAATTTCAATAATCCGCAGGGCAACTCGCCCATTGCCACTACCGGCGGGCAGTTTACTTCTGCTGCCACTTTATACCCGGACAACGAGGACCTGAACAGGGATAATACACTGAATGAAACGGAATCGTATTATGAATATCAGATAGAACTAAAGCCTGGTATGGCTGTGGGCGCCACACCTTATATCACGGATAAAAGAACGGTGAGTGTGAATTCAGCAGATGGGATCCGTCGTACAGAAGACTGGTTCCTGTTCCGTATCCCGATCAAGGGATATGCCAGGAAGATCGGTAGCATACCTGATTTTAAATCGATCCGTTTTGCACGTCTGTACCTTACCGACTTTGAGGATTCGGTGGTATTGCGCCTGGCGCGCCTGGACCTGGTACGTAATCAATGGCGCCAGTTTATTTACAATATTGATACTACAGGTTCCTATACGCCGATCAATAACTCGGGAGGTACCAGCTTGAATACCCTGGCCGTGAACCTGGAGGAGAACAGCAGCCGCCAGCCGGTGAACTACCTGATGCCGCCGGGGGTTGAAAGGGTACAATTGCTGAGTAACAACGGGGTGAACCTGCAGCAGAACGAGCAGGCCATGAGCCTGAAGATCCGGAACCTGTTATCAGGCGATTCGCGTGGTGTATTCAAGACCATGAACCTGGATATCCGCCAGTTTGGTAAACTTTCCATGTACGTGCATGCCGAATCGGTTCCGGGAGAACGGCCTTTGAAAGATAATGAGATGAATGCCGTTATCCGGATCGGTCAGGATTTTCTGAACAACTATTATGAGATCAAAATACCGCTCAAGATCACGGCACCGGGTACCTATCCACGCGGACAGGAAGATAAAGTATGGCCCGCAGTCAATAATCTCGACATCAGTCTGCGGTCACTGATCGATCTGAAACTGAAACGGAACAATTCCGGCGCCTCTGTTACCAGGATATTCCGGACCGTGTTGGATAATAAGACCATCTCCATCATGGGTAACCCCAACCTGGGCGAAGTACGTGGTATCCTGTTTGCGATAGAGAATCCCCTGCAGCAGGATGGTGCCATTGTGAATACGGAAGTATGGGCCAATGAGTTAAGGCTTTCCCAACTGGACGAAAACGGTGGATGGGCCGCACTGGGCAGGGTGGACCTTACCCTGGCCGACCTGGGTACGCTTACCGTATCGGCCAATACACATACACAGGGTTTTGGAACCATCGAACAAAGGGTGAACGAACGTGCCAAAGAAAACCTGCTGCAGTTTGATGCGGCAGCAAGCATTGATGCAGGCAAACTCCTGCCCAAACAAGCCAGGATCTCATTGCCTGTATATGCAAGCATCAACCGTACGGTACTGACCCCACAGTTCGATCCGTATGATCTGGATGTTCGTTATAAAGACAAGCTGAATGCAGCTTCTAAGGATAAACGGGATTCTATCCGAAATGCGGCCCTGGATCAGACAACCATCAAGACCATCAACTTTACCAATGTGCGCATATTACCGGGAAAGGCAAAACCAGGTTTACTGAACATCAGCAATTTTGATTTCAGTTATTCATATTCGCAGATCACACAGACCAACCCGGTGATCCTGCAGAATTCAGTGACCAGGCAAAGAGGCGGGTTGGGTTATACCTATGTGGGATCATCTTCTTATATCGAACCTTTC
Organism: Bacteroidota bacterium; assembly: GCA_016183765.1. Lineage (GTDB taxonomy): Bacteria > Bacteroidota > Bacteroidia > Chitinophagales > Chitinophagaceae > Sediminibacterium. Next base: position 119,778 of record JACPEA010000010.1, on the reverse strand, counting down.
AGTAAGATCATCCGAACGCAGACCCCGTGGCTTGCTTTGTTCCGCGAGTTCAATTTTAACCTGAAACCTTCTTTCTTAAGTTTCAGGGCTGATATCAACCGGCAGTTCGGAGAGTTCATTCCGCGTATCGTTAATACTATTGACAGCAAAGTAGAACGCGTAGATACGACCTATGATAAATATTTCACGTTCGACAGGTATTATGGGTTGCGCTGGGATCTTTCCCGTTCATTGAACCTGGATTTTACTGCCACCAATAATGCCCGTATTGATGAACCTTATGGCAGATTGAATACACAGGCCAAAAAGGATACCGTTCGCAATAACCTGTTTAAAGGCGGAAGAAATACGTTGTACCAGCAGAAAGCAACGCTGGGATATACATTGCCGCTTAGCAAGTTCCCGCTTACCGACTGGATCAATGCCCGGTACACATATGGTACTTCCTATAACTGGATAGGCGCCAGCAGGCTGGCCCTGAACCTGGGTAATACGATCGAGAACTCGCAGGAGAACAGCCTTACTGCGCAGTTCAATTTTGCCAATTTGTATAATAAGTCAAAGTGGTTGCGTGCCCTCGATAATATTCCGTCGCCCAAACCCAAACCGGATCCTAACCGACCTGCTGAGGTGAAAGACACCCGGAAGAATGCACTGGGTACAGAAATACCAACCAAGGCAGAAGTGGTGAAAGGGCTCAAAGGTAAACAACGCAGGGAAGCTTTGAAGAAGTGGCGTAAGATGAAACGCGATGCCCGAATTGCAGAACGCTTATTGAAAGGCAATGAATCGATCGAACTGAATGGCTTTACACGAACGGTGGGTAAACTGATCACCATGGTGCGTAATGTGAATGTTCAATATACAGAGAACTACCGAAGCCGCTTGCCGGGTTATATGGACAGCACCCGCTTCATGGGGCAGAACTGGGGCTCCATGGCGCCCGGACTGGATTATGTATTTGGCAAACAGCCCGATAGCAACTGGCTCAATAAAAAAGCAGCCCAGGGTTTGATCACACGCGACAGTACCTTCAATTTCCTGTTCCGGCAGAGTTTTGAACAAAGATTCAGCATAACAGCGCAATTGGAGCCGATCCGGGAGCTGGTGATCGATGTCAATCTCGACAAAACCTTTACCAAAGAGTATTCGGAGTTGTATAAAGACACTACGGGAAGATCGGGGCTGCGTCACCTGAATCCATTGGCCAGCGGTGGTTTCAGCGTGTCTTATATTTCTTTTAATACTTTATTCGGACAACAAAATCCCAACGAGATATCGCAGACTTTCCAGTCTTTTGAAGACAACCGCCTGGTTGTGAGTAAACGGGTTGCCGAGCAGAATCCTTATTGGCAGCAGTTGCCTGCGGGACAGAAATTCGCTGCCGATGGGTATGCCGCAGGGTATGGCAGGTATGCACAGGATGTGCTGGTTCCGGCATTCCTGGCAGCGTATACAAAAAAAGATCCCAATACGATCCCGCTGATACGCCAGTCCAATGCAAAGATCAGTTCCAATCCTTTTAGCGGGATCCTGCCTAAGCCCAATTGGAAGATGACCTATACGGGATTGAGTAAATATCCTGCATTGGCATCCGTATTCAGCAATATCGTTATCACACATGGCTACAACGGTAACCTGAGTATGAACAGCTTTAACAGTGCATTGCTGTACCAGGATCCGTTCCGTTTTAATGCACCAGGATTTATTGATACGGTCAGCGGTAACTATATTCCCTATTTCCTGGTGCCGAATATCACCATCAAAGAAGGGTTCGAGCCTTTGATAGGGATAGACGTTACTACCGTGGATCAGCTGAATGTAAAATTTGAATACCGCAAGAGCCGGCAGCTGAGTCTGAGCCTGATCGACTACCAGCTAAGCGAAAGCCGAAGTACGGAATGGATCTTTGGCGCGGGTCTCCGGAAAAAAGGGGTGAACCTGCCATTCATTTTGCCGGGTGGAAAAGGTAAGAAACTGCAGAATGATCTGAACATACGTCTTGACCTTTCCATGCGGGATGTGGCCACCAGCAATAGCCGACTTGACCAGGCCAATGCTTATGGAACCGGTGGACAGAAAGAGATCTCCATCCAGCCATCCATCGATTATGTATTGAATAACCGGATCAATATCAAGCTCTTCTTCGATCAGCGGAAAGTGATCCCGTATATCTCCACTTCTGCACCCATCACTAATACCAAGGCGGGTATCAATATTAGAATATCATTGGCTCAATAGAGATAAGATAAAAGCCTGAACGATCCCGGAATCGTTCAGGCTTTCTTGTATAAGAACGCGGCTTAGTTTAGTTTTTCCGGAAAGCCCACCTGAACATTTCTTTCCAGCTTACTTTTTTTCCGTACATCAGGATACCCGTACGGTAGATCTTGGCGCTGAGCCAGGTGGTCAGTAAAAAGCCGCCGATCAGCGACAGCATACTTGCTCCCAATTGCCAGTAAGGTACGGTGCCGGGTATACCATAGGCGATCCTTGCCATCATTACCATAGGTGAGCTAAAGGGAATGATACTGGCCCAAACGGCCATGGGAGTGCTGGGGTCCTGTACGGCATTCGTCATGATGATGAATGAGAAGATGATCGGCATGGTGATGGGCAGCATCAGGCTCTGTGCATCCTGGGGGTCTTCGTTCACTACGCTGCCTACTGCTGCGAACAGTGCCGCATAGAATAAATATCCTCCCAGGAAATAAAAAATAAAACAGGTAATGATCACCGGCCAGTTAGCGGTGCTGAATGTATGCTGTACCTTATAGATCTGTTGTGCCGCTTCGCCGGCCTGGACCATATTGTTTCCAGGTAATTGTCCATTGGCCTGTTGCAGGTTCTTTACCTGTTCCATTACGTCATGCGGAACAAAAGCCTGCGCCGCAGTTGTCAATCCGATGATCAGCACGATCCACATCAGGAACTGGGTTAAACCTACTGCGCCGATACCAATGATCTTGCCCGACATCAGCTGAAAAGGTTTTACACTGCTGACCATCACTTCTGCAATACGGTTGGTCTTTTCTTCCATCACGCCCCGCATCACCATGGCGCCATAAATGAACATGGTGATGTAAATGAGCATACCGCTGCCAAAACCAATGCCATACGATAATCCGGCGCTACTTTCTTTTACACTGCCTTCACTTTCCTCCACGGCTTTCAGCTCTGCAAACTGTGATTGTTTGTGGATGGAATCCAGCTGGGCTTTGTCGATTCCGGCGGTCTGCAGCATATGGTCTTCAATAGCGGCATTGATCCTTTCTGAGATCTGCGATTCCGTTGTGATACTGATCCTTTTTTTGGAGCGGATGAGGTAGGTTGTTTTTTCCGTATCTCCCAGTTTGGGTATCAGTATGATGTCGGTATAGCCTTTCTGCAGATAATTGCTGGTGTCTACCTTGTCAGGAAACTCAAACGCAAGTTGTGGAGAACTTTTGATATTGCCCTTGAAGAAATCGTTGTTGTCGATGACTGCGATCTTACGTTCGTCCTTGCCCTTGATGGATAAAAATGTGGTTCCGGCGATCAGTGCCACGATCAGCAGTGGCATAAGAATGGTGGTGAGTACGAATCTTTTGTTCTTAACCCTGGTAAGGTATTCACGTTGTATGATAAGTAAGGTCTTGTTCATATAAGCAGTTTGAAAATAGGTGGGTATTAGGATTGAACGGTTTGAAAAGCGCGGCTGGTAGCCCGTGTGCCTTCCACCAGGTTGATGAAGATCTCGTTCAGAGAGGGTAATACTTCGTGAAAGGCTTCGATGGTCAGGTTTTGCTGTAACAGGTATTGTAAAACATCATTACTCCTGTATCCATCCCTGATCTTTACGGTTAGCCGGTTTGCCTTTTGTTCCGTTATTTCGAAAGAGGTTGCCGAAAGACCGGCAGGTACTTCTGCCAGCTGGATGGCAAATTTATTTTCCTTGAATGTCTGTTTGATATCGCTGACAGTGCCGTCCAGGATCTTTTTGCCCAGGTTCATCAGTACAATATGGTCGCAGATCTCTTCTACCTGCTCCATCCGGTGCGTGCTGAAAATAAGGGTACTGCCTCTTTGCGCCAGGCTATAGATCTCATCTTTGATCAGGTTGGCATTAACAGGGTCCAGCCCGCTGAATGGTTCATCCAGGATGATCAGCTTGGGTTCATGCAGAACTGTGGTAACAAACTGGAGTTTCTGGCTCATGCCCTTACTCAGGTCTTCCACTTTTTTGTTCCACCAGGTCTCCATTTCCAGTCTTTTGAACCAGAACCGGATTTTGTCCATGGCTTCGCTTCTGCTAAGGCCTTTCAGCTGGGCCAGGTAAAGAGCCTGTTCGCCGATCTTCATTTTTTTATACAAGCCCCGCTCTTCCGGCATATACCCGATCTTGATGATGTCATTGGCAGGATCAAAATCTTTTCCGTCGAAGCGGATATGACCACTGTCGGGATAAAAAATACCTGTGATCATCCGGAGCAAAGTGGTTTTGCCGGCGCCGTTAGGTCCCAGTAAGCCAAAAATGCTCCCTTTTTCGATGGAGAAACTGATATCGTCCACCGCTTTTTGGGTAGCGTAGTGTTTTTTCAGGTGACTGAGTTCAAGTAGGGTATTCATAAGCCAAAGGTTGTTCTCAAATGTATGTTTATTTTCCTGGCTGGTTAGTAGCGCCATTCACCTAATTCTTACAGTCAGGATAGAAAAAATAATACATTTGCCCCTTTACCAGTCAACGAAGAAGTTATGTTACGAAAGTTGGGATTTACGGCATTGATAGTGGGAATAGGGGTTCTTTCAACCAGCTGGGGTTTCCTGGCGCACAGGACCATTCATCAACTGGCAGTATATGAGTTGCCGGATGAGATGATGCCGGTTTTTTACCCGGCCATGGAAAACCTGGTAAGCAATTCCCCCCGGCCCGATATGCGCCGAAACCGGGATAGTATGGAAGCTACCAGGCATTTTATCGATTTTGAGATGTTTGGAGAACGGGCGGCAACCAGAATGCCTATGGACTGGAACCGGGCAGTTAAAAAATACACCAAAGACAGTCTGTTGAAATATGGATATGTGCCTTATCATGTTATGTATATGAAAGACAAGCTGACCCAGGCATTCCGCAGCGGTAACAGGGACAGTATCCTGTTTTACGCAACCGATATGGGCCATTATATTGCAGACGCGCATGTGCCCTTGCATACCACGGTTAATTATGACGGCCAGCTGACCGATCAGAAGGGGATTCATAGTTTATGGGAATCCATGATCCCCGAACTGGAGATCGGTAAGTATGATCTGTATTCGGCGCATAAAGCTACTTATCTGAAAAAGCCGTCGCAGGCGATCTGGAAAGCGCTTCGCGGGGCGGCGAGCCTGGTTCCGGATATGTTGCAGAAAGAAAAAGAAGTGAGCAAGGGTTTTACGGAACAGGAAAAATTCAGGGTACAGATCAGGAGGGGCAGGGAATCAAAGAGTTATACTACCGCATTTGCCCGAGCGTATGCTGCAGCACTGGCGCCGAGTATTAATGACCAGTTACGTAATTCTGCAGACCTGATTGCTGATTTCTGGTATACCAGCTGGGTAGATGCCGGAAAACCAGACCTCAATACCATCGCCAACGGCTGGACAGCTGCGGCAAAACAGCAGCTGGAAAGAGAATTGAAAGCTTTCAGGGAAAATAAGTTGTTGGAAAACAGATGGTTACTTTCTAAAAAGGGAGAGGAAAAGGAAGAACATGCCAATTAAGTATAACTACTTAGTAAAATAGGGTGTAAAAACGGTTGTCTGGTGATAACCGTTTTTTTATTTTGGGGCGGTTTTGAAGTATATCCTGAGAAAAAACAATTGAGAATTAATGAAATGGTATTTAAATAATTTGGCAGAACTAGTCTGCTTATTGATCGCAATTATCTATTATCCCTATCTGAAAGGTACTTTTATGAGATGGGTGTTGCCTTTTTTGATCTTTATTTTTTTGAGTGAATTGTATACAAAATATATTGGCCACGTTTTGGGTGGAACAACAATTGCATCTAATTATATTATTGGAATAGTAGAATCTGTTTTTTATGGTTATATTTTTTATACTCTTGGGCGTAGTAGTCTTTTAAGGAAGTTGACTCAGGGACTGATTATAATAAGTATCTTTTGCTACATGATCTCTTTAATTTTATTTCCATCAGATCCCGATTTATTATACATTAATTTAGTTCTTTCAGGGTTGATACTTTCGTTTATATCCTTAGTATATCTATATTCAAGATTTCTTGACGATGATTCTGCATATCTTATTGAAGAACCAGAGTTTTGGATTGCTTTTGGTGTATCGATATTCTTCTCCGGTGTTTGTATTGTTTTTTCTTTACATGATATCATTGTCAAGAATAATCTTTCGGTATTCGGTCTCAAATTGCATCATATTGTTCCTCGTGTGTTGAGTGTAATATTATATCTCAGTATTTCAATAGCAATCATCCAATGCAAAAAGAAAACCAGGATATCATTATAGCCATCATCAGCGGTACTTTATTTGTCCTGCTGTTTGGATTTATCAGTTTCCTGGTAGTGGTCAGTTATGTCCGTCGTAAAAGGAAACTCCTTCAGGAAAAAGAAGCCCGTGAGATCGCTTATCAGAAAGAATTGTTGCAGGCGCAGCTGGAAATGCAGGAGCATACTTTCCGTACCATCGCCCAGGAGATCCATGATAATGTAGGGCAGATACTCGGACTGGTGAAGCTGAATGTCAACCTGCTTGTCCTGGCATTGAAAGACAATGAGATCGTTGAGAACTTACGGCAACAGACCAATAAAGCGATGGCGGAACTCAGGTATCTCGGTAATTCCTATCATGCCGACCGCCTTGCTGAACAGGGGCTGGTCGATGCCGTAAAACAGCAGTTGGAGCAACTACAGAAAACGGGTATGTTCGCCACAACCTTTTATTCTGAATATGACAGGTTGCAGATCAGCAAAAACGCACTTATTTTTTTATACAGGATGCTCCAGGAAGCATTGAATAATATTGTGAAACATGCAAAAGCAGATAAAATAGACCTGAGTATTTCCAGGAAAGGAGAGGAAGTTTGCATTACCTTGAAGGACAATGGCCAGGGTTTCAATAGTGCAGATGGTTCTTTTAAACCGGGTATAGGACTGGTGAGTATGCAGGAGCGGGCTGCCATGATCAATGTTCAAATGGAACTGAACAGTAAACTCGGGGTTGGTACCACTATTCAATTTAGATTCAAGCAAAAGAATGTATGATCAGGATTGCATTGGTAGACGATCATGTAGTGCTAAGGAAAAGCCTTAGCGTCATGTTGGGCAACATACCTGGGCTCGAAGTGGTGTTAGAAGCCGATAACGGACTGCATTTGATCGAACAGTTACAGAAAAATGCAGAACCCGATCTGGTACTGCTGGATATTACCATGCCCGGAATGGATGGGACCGAAACGGCCCGCTGGCTAAAACAGGAATGCCCCGGTATTAAAATTCTGGTGGTAACCATGCTTCGCAGTGATCCGGTAATATTACAGATGGTGAAAATAGGGGCCAGGGGCTACATATTAAAAGACTGCGAACCAGCTGAATTGCAGGATGCCATTACCTCTGTATATGAGAACGGGTATTATTATAATGAACTCTTTACCCGGGGTATGCGAACCAGCAATATCTCAGAGGATAGTACTGCCTTAAGCACACAGGAGATCAGTTTCTTACGATGGGCCTGTACAGACCTTACACATAAAGAAATTGCTGTAGAGATGCAGGTTAGTCCGAGAACGATTGATGGTTACCGGGATTCCCTTTTCCGGAAGCTGAACGTAACTTCCAGGGTGGGTATAGTCATTTATGCAATCCGTAACGGATTTATAGAGGTTTAATGCTGTTGAGCCCCTTTTTTCAAAAAAACGGGAAATTTCCCGTATGCCGTTTCGGTCCGGCAATGTAGTTTTACAATATAAAGAGAACTAACAAGGTAGGCCGAAAGGTTTGCCTGTTACGCAGAAGTAGCGGCCCAATACCGGGGGGAATTTGGTCCCGCTATTTCTGCCTCTTTTCTAATAGCATGAGTTGGCAATTCTTCAGTTTGGCAAGTGGCTGTTCAATTGTTTTTGGAGGGGAGAGATGAGCATCATCTCTCTTTTTTTATGATCATCTGTGCCACACGCTCCCCATCCATTGCAGCGCTGATGATACCTCCGGCATAACCGGCACCCTCCCCGCAGGGGTATAGATTCTGTACCTGTGGATGTGATAAAAGATCCGGATCCCGCGGAATACGTACCGGTGAAGATGTCCGGCTTTCTGTGGCCACCACGATGGCTTCATTGGTAAGGTACCCCCGCATCTTCTTCCCAAAAGCCTGGAATCCTTTTTGCAGGCGCTGGTGTATAAAACCGGGCAATACCGTTTTCAGATCAGCTGTCACTACCCCGGGTAAATAACTGCAGTCAGGAAGGTCCTGTGATATTGTATGGGTGCAGAAATCTGCCATTCTTTGGGCTGGCGCCTGTAACTGTCCGCCACCGGCCCTAAAAGCTGCCTGCTCAATTTCCTGCTGAAAATAGAGAAGTGCCAGTGGATCTTTCTCCGAAATTTTTTCTTTTCGTGAAGACCTGTTCAGGTGGGCCATGGCATCGGCCAGTTCTACCTGGACCACCATGCCACTGTTGGCGAAGGGATTGTTTCTTTTACTCGGACTCCAGCCATTTACCACCAACTCACCGGGTGCAGTGGCAGCGGGTGCAATAATGCCTCCTGGACACATGCAGAAGCTGAAAACACCTTTCTCGTTCACCTGTTCCACCAATCCGTATGAAGCGGGAGGCAGGTCTCCGTCTCTTACAGTACAATGATATTGTATCGAATCGATCAGCGATTGCGGGTGCTCAATACGCACGCCCATGGCAAAGGGCTTGGCCTCTATCAATAATTTTTTATTGGCTAACAGATGGAATATATCCCTGGCCGAATGCCCGGTGGCCAGTATGGCCGCATCACCCGGTATTTTCTCGCCGTCAACAGTGATGACTGCTGTCAGACGGTCGCCTTCGATCACCAGGTCGGTCACTTTTTTTTCAAAGTGAAACTGCCCGCCGCATGACCGGATCTGTTCACGGATAGCGGTGATAATGTGAGGCAGTTTGTTGGTGCCAATATGCGGATGGGCTTCATACAGGATGCGTTCGTCTGCCCCGAATCGCCAGAACAGGTGCAGGATACGGTTGATATCGCCCCGTTTATTACTTCTTGTATACAATTTGCCATCACTATAAGTGCCGGCACCCCCTTCTCCAAAACAATAATTGCTTTCGGGGTTTACCACACCTTCTTTGTTCAGCACGGCAAGATCCCTGCGCCTGGCTTTGACATCTTTGCCTCTTTCCAGAACGATGGGCTGTATACCGGCTTCAATAAGCTGGAGTGCGGCAAAGAGTCCGGCCGGACCCGCTCCGATGATGATGACTTTTGTACTGGCTTTACTTACATCCGGGAAGTGAACCGGCTGAGAATATCTTTTTTCAAAAGGCTCGTTCACAAAAGCCTTAACAGTCAGGTTGATCCATACCTGGCTCCTGCTCCGTGCATCGATCGATTGCTTCAGCTTTTGAAAACCGGTGATCTCCTGTTCTGTAATACCTATCGAAGCGGCAATCTGCTGGCTGATGACACTGTCGCTGGCTGCATCAGCCGGCTTTAATTTGAGTTGGATATCTTTTTGCATTCCGTTAGGTGTTTATCCTAAAAAGAAATTCTAAGGAATTTGCCCAAGCCGGGCAGCTCCCTTAAAAAGGAAGGTCGTCTATATTGTCTGACGGAGGAGGCATATCATGATAATCCGCGGAATCGCCACCATTACTGGTTTGCCCCAGCTTTACGGTCTCCATACGCCAGGCATCCAGGTTGGTGATATAGTTCTCCCTGCCATCCTTTACCCATTTGGTTCCCTTGATGTTGAACTGCACTTTCACCTCGTCGCCAAGATTGAACCTGTCGGGCATGGAAGTCCTGTCCTGCACACATTGGAACTTTACATAATTGGTAATAGTGCGCCCTCCAATATCTTCTGTTTTTTCGATCACAAACTCGCGTGTTTTGAATGTTTCCTTGCGCTGTACGATCTCAAATACAGCCACCAGTTTTCCAACAATTTCGTAAGACATAACTTCTTTGTTTAAAGTGGTCAAAAGTAGGATTAAAATCTGCTAACCCTTCAAAAAAACGCTTTTAAAGGTTCATTAATATTGTATCTTTCATACCACAAGTCCGCTTACCCATGAACAGGAGTTTCTTTTCATTCTGGACCCTTATTTTCTGGATCAGTTCCTGCAACAGTACCCAAACTGTTACCACTGTTCAATACAAGGATTACCGCATAGAGAAATCAGTTCAGCCCGATACGGCCATTGTCCGTATGCTGGCCCCCTACAGTGCGGCGCTGAATGAGTCGATGAACAAAGTGATCGGTTTTTCCAATAACCAGCTTTCGGCCAAACAGCCGGAAAGCGGCCTGGGAAACTTTATGGCCGATTGCATGCGTAGCATGGCTGAGAAAAAATTTGACCGGAGGGTAGATGCCGGATTCATGAACCAGGGAGGTATCCGTTCTTATATCCCCAAGGGCAATATTACAGTGGGGAGGATCTTTGAACTGATGCCTTTCGATAATTTACTGGTGATCCAGGAAGTAAAGGGTTCTGTCTTACAGCAATTCCTGGATAAGATGGCTGCGGATGGCGGATGGCCGGTATCAGCAGGCCTGACCATGGGTATCAAAGACAAAAAAGCAGTGAATGTTCAGATCAATGGCAAACCACTGGATGCAACTGTCGTATATGTGATCGCCAATTCTGATTATGTGGCCAATGGGGGCAGTGATTGTGAAATGTTGCGCAGGATCCCCCAGCAGAACAAAGGTTACCTGATACGGGATGCGTTGATCGACTTTGTGGCGGATCTGACCCGCCAGGGCAAACCATTGGATTATCAAATTGAAAACAGGGTGGTACATGTTGATTAACCGACGAAAATTTCTTGAGCAATCTGCGCTGGCCGGTGGAGTACTGGCCTTGTCTGCGGTATTGCCCACTTCCGGGGCGGAAGCGGCAGCAACTGTAAAACGCATCACAATTCTGCATACCAATGATGTACATAGCCGGCTGGACCCCTTCCCGATGGATGGTGGCCGCAACCAGGGACTGGGGGGTGTAGCTGCCAGGGCCGCCCTGATAGAGGAGATCCGGGCCGAAGGCGGAGAAGTATTATTACTGGATGCAGGGGATATTTTTCAGGGTACACCCTATTTTAACCTGTACAAGGGCGAACCCGAAATGAAAGCGATGGAAAAGATGGGCTATGATGCCGCTACCATGGGTAACCACGATTTTGATGCCGGGCTCGAAAATTTCGCAACACAGTTAACGCATGTCAGTTTCCCCATCCTGATCTGTAACTACGATTTTTCAGGAACGGCGATGGAATCAAAGTTCCAACCTTATAAAATCTTCCAGAAAGGCGACCTGAAGATCGGTGTGCTGGGAGTGGGGATTGAACTGAGGGGGCTGGTACCTGAGCATCTCTACGGTAAAACCGTGTACCTGAACCCGATAGAATCCGCCAACCGGACAGCAGAACTGCTGCGAAAACAGGGCTGCGACATGGTGATCTGTTTATCGCATCTGGGCGATAAGTACGATGATGACAAGGTGAGCGATGAGATACTGGCCAAAGAGAGTTACGATATAGACCTGATCATAGGCGGGCATACCCACCGTTTTTTTGAGCAACCCCGTAAATACCCTAATCGAAGGGGTGCAGATACGGTAGTGAACCAGGTGGGCTGGGCGGGGATCCAGCTGGGGCGGCTGGATTACAGTTTCTCGGGCCCCCAAAAGAAAAATCTGGCAAAGGCCCATACTGTAGTTATAGGGAAAAAAACAAGGGAATAAAAAATTTTTTTTTCAACATAAAGTCTACATATTCGCACCCCCAATTTATTTTTTTACTTATCCACATGTGGAAAAAAAACGATAACTTGAAGCCTTGGGATAAGTAATAAAGCAGAATAATATAACTCATTATAAATTCTTTCTTTTTGTATGGCTAAGAACGCTGAATCAGTCTGGAGCAATTGTTTAAAGATCATCAAAGACATTGTAGAATGGCAACATTTTAAAACATGGTTTGAGCCGATCACCCCTGTGGAATTGAAGGGCAATGTTTTAATGATTCAGGTTCCCAGTCAGTTCTTTTATGAATACCTGGAAGAGCATTATGTGAACCTGCTTGCCAAAACACTGAAAAGGGAACTGGGAAAAGAAGCAAGGTTGGAATACAGGATCATGGTTGACAGTGGCAATACAAATGGGCGCAATGGTTCTATGGATGTTCCTGCCAGCAATATGAAAACTTACAATAACAACGAGATGAATTTCCCGTTGGTGATTGATAACCCGGTAAAAAATCCTTTCGTCATTCCCGGGCTCAAGAAAATGCAGATTGATCCGCAGTTGAACCACATGTATGTTTTCGAATCTTTTATAGAAGGTGATTGTAACCGTGTGGCCCGACGTGCCGGTAAAACCGTGGCAGAGAAACCCGGGGCCAATTCTTTCAATCCATTGGTGATTTATGGTGGTGTAGGTTTGGGAAAAACCCACCTGGCACAAGCCATTGGTAATGAAGTGAAAAGACAGCATCCCGGGAAAGTGGTCCTGTATGTGAGCAGCGAAAAATTCATCAACCAGTTCCAGGATCACAGCCGCAACAATGCCATTAACGACTTTATCCATTTTTACCAGCTGATAGACGTACTGATCATCGACGATGTGCAGTTCTTCAGTCGCGCAGAAAAAAGCCAGGATGCATTTTTTGCCATCTTCAACCACTTACACCAGAGCGGCAAACAACTGGTATTGACTTCCGACAAACCACCCAAGGACCTGGATGGCATGCAGGAACGTTTGCTGAGCCGTTTCCGTTGGGGATTAAGCGCCGACCTACAGGTCCCGGATTACGAAACCCGTATCGAGATCCTGGAAAAGAAAATGAAGAACGATGGCCTGGATATGCCCAAAGAAGTGGTGAAGTATGTTGCCTATAATATCAATACCAATGTGCGTGAACTGGAAGGTGCATTGATCTCACTGCTGGCACAGTCTTCCCTGAACAAAAAGGATATTGATGTGGAACTGGCTAAAAAAGTGCTCCGCAACTTTGTTAAGACCAGCAGTAAAGAGATCACCATCGATGCGATCCAGAAGATGGTTTGTGAATATTTTGATGTTTCTTACGATAAACTGTTACAGAAGACCCGTAAACGCGAGATCGTACAGGCAAGGCAGATCACCATGTACCTGGCCAAAGCCTTTACCAAGAACTCGCTGAAGACCATCGGTGAACATTTCGGGGGACGCGATCACACCACGGTGATCCATTCCTGCCAGACTGTAAAAGACCTGATGGATACGGACTCCATTTTCCGCGAGAATGTGATGGAGCTGACCCAGAAAGTACAGTTAGCCGCAATGTAACCCCTGCTGCTATTCGAAGAGATGATGATAACCTCCCGGACGCATCCCGTTCGGGAGGTTTATTTTTCAGGTTTTTACGATACATTTTTGGCAGTTAAGCACGGGCATCCTATTTTTGCAGCCCTCTCTGAAAAGAGCAGGAACGGTGAGGTGGGAGAGTGGCTCAATCCAGTAGTTTGCTAAACTGCCGTACGGGTCAAACTGTACCGAGGGTTCGAATCCCTCCCTCACCGCTTTCTTTTGGGTTCCTTACCTGGAAGAAAGTATCGGCATCCATTCCGGTAGAGGTTTCGGGAAGTAGCGCAGGCCGGTAGCGCACCTGGTTTGGGACCAGGGGGTCGCAGGTTCGAATCCTGTCTTCCCGACAAATAGCATTGATTATCAATGTTTTATGAACTGTTCGGGCATATTTCGGACAGTTCATTTATTTTTCAGGCCTCCCCAAACTAAAAATCAAAAAAAAGCCATTACAAATTTGTATGCGCTACACCGAAAAACATCACAAGGCACAGGATTGCCATCAGTATATATAAGGTAAAAGATGTTTTGTATTTTTTATTGCGCTCGGCATTACGAGCAATCACAAAGAGAATTACAATAATTAGCAGTGTGATAATGCGGAATAAAATATCATTACGCATAACCGGTATTGCGTTTTTATCGAAGATAACAAAATGAGTAAATGGGATAGGGGAACTAATTTATTTTTTCGTTTAGGTGGAAGATGGCACGTTCTACTGCCGGGCGAATAACTGCAGTTTATGCCATATTCCACCTAAACGAAAAGGGCCAAGCCGTGAAGGTGAATGGCTTTTTACAAATGCCGAGGTGCGCGGCAGGCGCGTACAAAAGACAGGCTTTGTTTACATGCGATAGCCGCGACCGCTATCCGGTCTTTGCCTGTATTGTTTCAATTGTTTTTCCAGCTGTTGCTCTTTTTTTAAATCCTGTTTCAATTCCTGTGATTGTTTTAAGTTCAAAACGTATTTATCGAAGATATGTGAAGGATTATGTACTGCCTGTTGTAACCGTTCAGCAATGATAGGCAAAGTCAATTCTTTGCCCATGAAAACAAGTTTGTCCAGTTCAATGTCCTTGTGATACGTCAGAGAATAATATGCAATGGCACGGGATATTGTATCATACTTGTTTTCAAATGCAGCACCATATACTTCTAAGGGTTTATGGCTTAGCAATACATGCATATCGACAAAATCTTTAAACCTGGAACCATCACGTGTAATTGCATTTAATTTCATAGCTCCGATGTCTTCAAGAGAAGCCATTCTTATACCCTCATCATAAACTGTAGGCCTGGTATCAGGAACACGATGGCTGATCATATCTACTTTTACATCATTAATAAAACAAAGGACTGAATTAACACCGTAGCGGATATTAATAGCCTCGTATTTTTCAGTAAGATATACTTTGAGCAATTCGGAGTCAAATTCACGCTTATTAAATAAATCAATATCGACCGATTTGCGGTGACCAATTTGCAGGGATAACGCGGTTCCTCCAACCAGGGTAAACTCTTTCAAGCGTTCATCATCCATTAACCGGTGAATCAGATCCAGTGTCCCGGTCTCGACTGTTTCCTTGTGTAGCATAGCAACTCTTCGGGTTGTAGATTAAAATAATGACAGACTTCTCCGATGCTGTAATCCGGCAAAAATTTAATGTCATTTTTTAATGTACTAATTACCTTCTGTTCGCTATAAAAGCGGATTAGCTCCTTCCATTCCTCCTGAGTACCCCGTTCAATGACCCGACGAATAATACTGACAGCGTCTTTTTGCCAGTCGATCCGGTCAAAGTCAAATTCCCAGAATAATCTCTTATGGAGGCATGGCCCTTGCATAGAGGTAAAATTACTACAAACTGACATTCATATGCTGTTTCCAGTCTCGGTTTTACTTTTTCTTATCAGCACGACTACTACTGTTGCCGACATGAGGAAGGCTGGGTTCCAATGAACGCATTTTGGCACTATCGGCTTTCATTTTTTGCTGTAAGTTCCAAACCTCCATGTTGTGATCTTCTTCAGCTTTGACAGACTTTCGTTCTTTGTCCGGATCTTGCTCAACACTATCAGAAACCTCCTGCATAATTTTTGTCAGCAGAGGGCTGGCCCCGAGTGTCAACTTTCTCCATTTAGTGTCATTGTTCTGGTATTGACTCAAACGTTGGCCGGTTTGATACCAGCCTACGCTGATGCTTATCACAATACAGAACAAGACTATTGTTGCAATCAATAAACTGGACACATGATGCACATGGACTATCTCTTGCGTAAGCGGTTTTTTCAAGAGTTCAGCGTGTTCTTTGATCTGTGCACCAAACGCCTCCATTTGTTGAATTGGCGCAGTTGCCCGTTGCAAAAGTGTTTGATTTTCGGTTTTCAATGTTTCCATGTTCCTGTTTAATAAATTGATTTGTTCCCGGTCCTTTTCTAGTGACTGATGTTGTTTTTCCTGAACCGCTTTTAGATTTCTTAACTCCTGGTTGTCCTGCAACCGTTCTTCAGAAATCTGGTTCAATACTTTTTCGATGGTTTTTTGTTCCATGCTCAATTTTTTATCTTGATAAATGTTGTGACTGATTTTTACGTTTTCTTTTTTGGTGTATTAATTCATAAGGTATTTGATTAAAATCCCTTTCCTGTCTGAGTAGTAGTTCTAGAAATTTATTTAGATCCAGGTCCTTTTGTTGCTCCAGGTGGTTTGATATAGTAAAGGACAAAGATTTAGATTGCTGCTTGTGGTCAATTTCTGGTGATTGTTTTTTCTCCTGTTCCAATTTTTGAAACAACCGTTGCCGCCTTTCAAAAGAATGGCTTAATACCTTTTCAATGGTGCTTAAAGAATATCCAACCTCGCTACCCTTTACCTTCATTTTCTTATCGTCAATGAAACTGATTCCACGGCTTTTAATAATCTGTATTTTTTGTTGTTCCATTTTTCGTATAAAATCAGAAAAGTTCGTAGCGTTTAAAAGACAGTCACGGATGTTTTGTTTCAATCGTTCCTTGCGTTGATCGATTCTTTGTTCTTGTTTATGTTCCTGGCGTTGCTGCAGTGTCATAAACCTCTCCGGATTTAAGACCTGTTTTAACTCATATTTCAGTTCCAGTTTGCGGCAGAGGTTGGCAACTTTCCGGTAACTGTTTGAATCGTTGATCCTGGTCCCGTCAAACCCCACACGATTGATCACAATATGCAGATGAGGGTGTTTGGTATCCTGGTGGTAAATGACGAGGTATTGATTGTTTTCAAAGCCGAATTCACGCGCAAAATCTTGACCCATCTGGCGTAGCGTTTCTTTTGTAAAAATATCCTCCTGGTCAAGGCTTAAAGTAATGTGCATTACGGGACTTAAAAGTTGTGGCCTAAGTGCCCGAACTTCATTGAATTGCCGGGTCAATTCTTTCTTATTTCCGTAACACATATTATATTCCAAAACTTCGGCGCGATGTTCATGCTTCAAACCATCCTGTCTACTCATGGACAGCTTCTCTTCATGAGATAGTTCCAGCTTATCTTCGAGGCAGTATCGGATACAACCGCCAAATGATTTTCCAATGGTTATTTTTCCGATCATGAAAAATAGTTTCTGATGGTGATTGTAAGCGTATGTAACTGTGCGGATAATTCTTCCAATTGCTCCCGCATATATGTGTTCAAATTTTCTCCGCTATTTCTTTTTTTTGCGATCTGATTTAGGTTCGCAGCTATATGATTTAGTGTTCCTTTCAGCAATAAAGCATCTTTGGGAAATTCTCTTTTTGGCCTGTCAATTTTTCCGGCCAGCCCGATCTCCCGCAGATATTCAGAGACGGTTATTCCGGCATCCTTTCCTTTTTCTTTGAGCAATCTTTGTTCGAAAGCACTGCAATGCACAGTTATCGTTTTATTGCGCTTGACCTCTTTTGCAGGTCTGCCTCCTTTGGATTTTTTATGTTTTTTTGTTGTCTCCATTGCTTTTAGTAATGTTGAGGTTCGCCGGTGGCGAACCTTCTCCATGAATGCGATAGCATGAATGGAGCGAGCGTTTCGGGGTTCCCGAAACATAGCTCGCTCCGAAAAATTCAAAGACCCATTCCTTTCCTTTGAGATTGCCGTAGCCCAAAACTTTCTCTTACTAAATACTCATTTAGATCCTTGTGATTTTGATACAGCAAACTCTCATCGACATATTTTTTATCTGACAGTACTAGATCTTTAGTGACATTCAAACCCTTACTATCATGATCAAGAAACAGGTGGATGTAAGAATACTTTTGTAAGAAAGGTTTCATCTTTTCCATAAATCCAATTGAGTTTAGTATTAAAAAATCTGACTGCTGTTTTGTCATAATTAAAACTTTACTTTCATGCATAGCTTGATAAGACAGGAAATCAAAAAAGCCCTCGAAAGCAAGGATCTTACTTGCCGTATTTTTAGTCAGCAGAGTAACATCTTTAGGGCTGCCGCTCCTCTTAAAATTCTCACTACGTAGTTCATACCCGCCAGATCTATTAGGAAACCCTAAAACAGTATACTTTTTATCATACAATTTGAAGTCGACTTCTTTGCAAAAACGCTCAGCAATAGTCAGTGGAATTTTTCTTGATAACAGGTATTGCCGCAGGGATAACGAACGGATAGAATTCTTTGTATCCAAAACAACAATTTTTTCTTTTTCACCAGCCGGGTGAAAAGGCGGATGGTTCGGTGTTTTTTGCTGGTGAAAAGAAAGGCTATTTTGTTGAGTCAATTTTTCTAATAATTCACTGACACTGCATCCGTAAAACAGAATGCCAAAATCAATCAGGTTGCCTCCTTTTTGTAACCCATGATCGTACCATACATTTAGTTTTCGATTGACTTTAAAAGATGGTGTCTTTTCAATTCTTAGAGGTGAGAGGTACCAGTAGTCTCCATTTTTTATTTTCACAGGCGTGTGGCCGGACTTTTCCAGGTAGTCCACCATGTCTAATTGCTTTGCTTCTGTTAGGGAAAATTTTCCTGTGTTCATATGGGTTCAGTTGACATACGGAAGTAATGTGGTTTGCAGCTGATTGATCTGTTGTAGGGTGGATCTGATACCTGCTTGTTTCAATGCTGTAAAAGGCAACCCCTGGTCATGCTCCAGCAATTCTTTCAACTTTCCGATCAAAAAATTTAATTGTACCAGAAGTGGTCTTGCTTCACGTGAGAATTCGGGTCTATTGCTATTCTCTACCTGTATGAATGCCGTCGATCGTAAATAATCAGAAACAGTCAGGCCTTTTTCTTTTGCCCATTTAGAGATATAAAAACGTTCTGACTCTGTACACACCACCGTTAGACGTTGATCTTTTTTCAACTGTTTTTTTGGTCTGCCGACTTTCGGTGTGATTGAATTATTGGTTGGCGTTGCCATGTGTGAGTTTTGCCGATGAAAATTGATGGGGCGATCTGGTGCCGGTGATAATTTCGGTGTGATCAAAACGCCCTTGGGTTTTCATCACACCGAAATCCTGTCTTGAGTTTAGTCTTCTGAATTTTACCTAATGATTTACTTCAGAACATTATGACGCATTGAAGCAATCACTTCAGACCGCCGGAAATAAACCCGGCCATTAAGGCGTAAATACGGGAGACCTTTTTTCATCCAGTCCGTTAGGGTGACGAGGGAGATATTTAATTCGGCAGCCATTTGTTGTCTGCTTAACAAAGGCTCTTCTGCAGAATTTAGTCCGTTTTCTGACGATCTGCTTTGTCCGGAATGCAGAACTTCGGCCATTGATTCCTTTACAAGTTTTCTTAACTCACTTTCTTCTAATACTACAATGCTTGACATGGGATTAAATTTTTACCCAAATTTGAGCGCATAGAATAAGAGATTGTGTCAGTAACCGATTAGGAACGATCAAATGTGGTTAAGAATTTGCTTTGGAGACCGATATAGGAGAAATTAAATAGTAATATGATTGAATTATCAGCAAGGTAACTATCTGAGTAAGGATATACCAGCTTCTTGGTTCAATGTATAAAAAAACTCAGTATACCAACGCTAATCAAAACGAGGGAGGTAATTCCTATTTGATTTCTCTGAAAGTAATCTGCCTGTAAAAATTTCAGAAATCGGGATCCGATGATAACTAATGATATAGTTCCTGCAATGCTGACAACAGCATATAATAACGCCAAAAGTAAAATACTGTCAAAACCATATTGCGATGCACCAATAAAAAGATCATGCATTTCGATACAAGGTGATAAAAGCATTAACGCGACAAAAACAGTAATCCATCTTTTTTGTGAACGGCTGTCTTGGTCATCGAATCCTCCATCCGTTTGTCTTGCCCGGTTTACAAAGAAGTAAAATAGTCCGAATCCTATCAAAAGCACAGGAGCGGTAAGGTGGATTAAGTTTTCATACTCATGTGATAACTTTGCTCCCGCTAATCCGAATGGGATTCCAAGCAGCAATGTACCCATTACATGTGCACATGCGGAGATACTGGTTGTTGTTTCCAAAGTTGATTTCCCCCACTTTTCAGATTTCGAAAGAGCGATGAGTGGTAACCAGTGATTCGGGATCAGTACTTGAATGAGGGCCATTAGCCCGGTACTTGTCAAAAGCTGTAGCATGTTTTAAATGTAGTGGTTAATTTCCTTATCTATTTGCCAGGGCTGTTTTTCTTTCATTTTCTTTTTTGGGAACGGCAATGACATCTACCTTGATTGGTAGATGATTGGTTGAGATAGTTACAACTGAAGGATTAAGCCTTAATGATGTCCGAACAAGCAAAAATTTGATAATTCGCTCCGATCAGATAATTGCAACAATGAACCAATTTTAATTAGGAATTTATTAAAACCTTATTCTTATCTTTGCATTCTTGAAATTCATCTGGTACATATTAAGCATTTACTTCATGTCTTTGTCATTCGTGAGTCAATTTTGCTCCGACCAAACAAAGACAGGTGATGGTTCTGCTATGTATAGTAAAAAGTGTCCTGACAATGATCAGAATAGGGCATATGATATTTGTACACCTTTCTGTAATTGCTCTTGCTGCGGAACAAATATAACGAACGCTTGTATAGTGGCTGCAGACTTGGAAACACCCGTAGTTTCTATTGTAAAACACTCTGAAGCCTCTTCTTCGCTTCTTAGCAAAGTATCCATCGACTTTTGGCAACCCCCCCGCGTTGTTTAAGAATTAAGCTGCTAAAATAACATTTTTTATTTTTCCAGGTATAAATACCCTGGATTATTAATTATTCCCGTGACCAAAAAGTTTAGTAATAAGAAACCAAAAGGTTCTTCACGTCCGCAATTCAGAATTATCAGGACCATTTCTATAATCGTCCTGTCAATAGTACTGATTGGCGCTATGATATCTATTGTCATTAGATATTATCACCTCGTCACTAAACATTAACTCTTTACGATATGCTGAATAGGATCATAGATTTTTCAATTAAAAACAAGCTAGTAGTTGGGATATTCACTTTCGCTTTAATTATTTGGGGAGTAGTATCATTACAAAAATTACCTATTGATGCTGTACCTGATATAACAAACAACCAGGTACAGGTAATTACGCTTAGCCCTTCACTGGCCACACAGGAAATAGAACAGTTTATTTCTTATCCCATAGAACAAACCATGTCAACAATTCCTGAAATTCAGGAAGTGAGATCGATCTCAAGATTTGGCTTGTCAGTAGTAACTATAGTTTTTCATGATGATGCTAATATTTACTGGGCAAGGCAACAGGTTGCGGAACGTTTGCCTGAAGCAAAAAATAATATCCCTGAAGGAATGGGAAATCCTGAGATGGCGCCTATTTCCACCGGCCTGGGAGAGATATACCAGTATGTAGTACATCCAAAGCCTGGGTTTGAAAAAAAATATGGTCCAACAGAATTACGTACTATACAGGACTGGATTGTTAGGAGACAACTATTAGGTACCCAGGGCATTGCCGAAGTAAATAGTTTTGGCGGCTTTTTAAAGCAGTACGAAATCGCTATAAACATAGATCGGTTACGAAGTTACAATCTTTCCATTTCGGATATTTTTTCTGCTCTTGAAAAAAATAATCAAAATACAGGAGGTTCTTACATTGATAAAAAGCCGAATGCCTATTTTATAAGAAGCGAAGGTTTGGTTACTAATTTAGGCGATTTAGAAAGGATTGTGATAAAATCCACTGGAACAGGATTACCCATAACAATCCGCGATGTGGCTACTGTTCAATTTGGCACCGCTAATCGGTATGGGGCATTAACCAGAAACGATAAAGAAGCAGTTGGTGGTATAGTAATGATGCTCAAAGGAAGTAATTCAACGGCCGTGGTTGAAAGGGTTAAAACACGGATGGAACAAATAAAAAAGTCATTACCGGAAGGTGTAATCGTCGAACCTTTTTTGGATAGAAGTGCATTTGTCAGTCGAGCTATTGACACGGTAAAGACGAATCTGATGGAAGGGGCCTTGATCGTGATTTTTGTACTCGTTGTTTTCCTCGGTAATATACGCTCGGGATTGATTGTCGCATCTGTTATTCCCCTGGCAATGCTTTTCGCTATAGCGCTTATGAACGTATTCGGGGTTTCGGGAAACCTGATGAGTTTAGGGGCAATTGATTTCGGTTTAATTGTAGATGGAGCTGTGATTATTGTGGAAGCAACCATGCATCACCTTGCGCATCGGAAAAAGGGAAAGATTACCCAACCTGAAATGGATGCAGAAGTTGGGCATTCTGCAAAGCGCATGATGAACTCTGCTGCGTTCGGCCAAATAATCATCTTTATTGTTTATTTACCAATCCTGGCTTTGGTAGGTATAGAAGGAAAAATGTTCCGTCCAATGGCGCAAACAGTTTCATTCGCCATTTTAGGGGCTTTTCTTTTATCGTTGACTTATGTGCCGATGGTTAGCGCATTGTTTTTAAGTAAGAACATTTCGGATAAGCCAAACTTTTCGGATAAGATGATGGCGAAGATCCAAAAGGCATACACTCCTTTGATAAAAGGAGCTTTACGATTTAAAAAAACTGTTGCGCTGCTTGCTTTTGCACTTCTTGCAGTAGCAGTTTTCTCATTTAGATTTTTAGGTGGCGAGTTCTTACCAACGCTTGAAGAAGGAGATTTTGCAGTGGAAACAAGATTGCTCACGGGTAGCTCGCTTAGCCAAACCATTGATAAGGTGACGCAGGCCTCAAGTCTATTGATGAAAAAATTTCCTGAGATAAAAGAAGTAGTAGGCAAAATAGGCGCTTCTGAAATTCCTACTGACCCCATGCCCATTGAAGCTTGCGATTTAACCATCCTGCTAAAACCAAAAAATGAATGGACAAGTGCAAAAGGAAGGGAAGAATTAGCTGAAAAAATGCAGAAAACCTTGGAAGCGATACCGGGAGTAACCTTTGGTTTTTCGCAACCTATACAACTTCGTACCAATGAATTGATATCCGGAGTGAGGCAGGATGTAGGTATTAAAATATTTGGAGAAGATTTACAGGTACTTGCAGATATGGCAAAGAAAATAGGTTCGTTGGTACCTTCCGTTAAAGGTGCCGAAGATTTATATATAGAACAGGTTTCTGGCTTGCCGCAAATTGCGATAAAAATAAACAGGGATAAGCTTTCGCAATACGGCTTGAATGTAGTTGACGTAAACAATGCAGTAAATACTGCATTTGCGGGCGGCATAGCCGGAATTGTTTTTGAAGGAGAAAAACGATTTGACTTGGTTGTAAGGTTAGAACAGGGAGAGCGAAAGGATATTGAGGATGTCAAACGACTGTTTATTACGACGGCCAGCGGCAATCAGGTACCGTTAGAACAGGTTGCAGATATCAGCTTTCAATTAGCACCCAATCAAATACAGCGGGAGGATGCAAAAAGAAGAATCATTGTTGGCTTTAATGTCAGGGGAAGAGATATTGCTTCTGTGGTAAAAGATATGCAGACCCAAATTGCTCAAAACGTTAAAATGCCGACGGGGTATTTTATAACTTATGGAGGCCAGTTTAAAAATTTGGAAGAAGCAAACAAGCGTTTATCTGTTGCCGTACCTGTAGCGTTAGGGTTAATTATTCTGCTTCTGTACTTCACTTTTGGTTCCTTCAAATACGCATTGCTCATTTTCACTGCCATACCCATGTCTGCCATCGGTGGTGTGTTTGCCCTTTTGTTAAGGGGAATGCCATTCAGTATTTCAGCAGGTGTTGGTTTTATTGCATTGTTTGGAGTAGCGGTATTGAATGGCATTGTTTTGATAACAGAATTTAACCGGTTAAAAAAGGATGGAATGAGAGATCTAAATAAAATTATACTCACAGGGACTGCCACACGCTTACGGCCGGTTCTGATGACAGCTACGGTTGCATCGTTAGGATTTTTGCCAATGGCCTTATCTACTGGTGCAGGTGGGGAAGTACAAAAACCATTAGCCACCGTAGTAATTGGGGGATTGCTTACAGCCACATTGCTAACATTAGTGGTTCTTCCGGTTTTTTATACCTATGTTGAAAAAATCAAAGCAGGTAGGAAAAAGCAAAGTTTGGCAATACCCACACCGGTAATAATGATGCTTATACTTGCGATCGGAATTGGTATAGCTGGCAAAGCACAAACATCCATCATCAGCAATCGAGCAAACACTCCAACCGCGGGTGTTACGCTTGACCTATCAACCGCCATCAGCAGTTCATTGCTGGCTAACCCTAATACAAGGGTTGGTACATTGGGAATTCAATATCAACAGGCTTTAAGTGGGTCGGTTAGAGACTTCGGAAAGACAAATATTAACCTGACCTTTGGGCAATACAATAGTCTTTACAAATATGACAACAATATAACCATATCGCAGAATATACCAAATCCGGCCTATCTGCGGCGGCTATCGGAATTGGCTGAGGCGAACGTTAACGCCAGCGGTTTTCAAACGCGCATCTTTCAGAGCCAGATAGCTTACCAAGTTAAAAGTGTTTACTACAATTTGCTGTATCGTATGGAGCAAAAAAGATTAAACCAACAACTGGTTACGCTATATGAGCGTATTTTAAAAGCAGCAGATGTAAGGTTTAAAACTGGTGAAACAAACATACTTGAAAAGTACAATGCCAATACCCGTTTGCAGGAAGCTAATGCTCAAATGCAACAGATGCAGGAATATATAAAATCCCACATCTTGCAATTGCGCCAGTTTACCAACAACGATGCCATTGAAAATATTAAGGATACTACGTTGCATGAGAAAACAGTTGCCCTTTTACTCGACAGTTCGGTGTTGTCAAATAATCCTGAACTTCAGGGCCTGCGAGCACAGATTGAAGTAGCCTCCAGGGAAATTCGTGTAGAGCGGGCAAAGCTACTTCCTGATTTCAGCATTGGTTATTTTAATCAATCGTTAGTAGGTCAGCATGAAGTTAGCGGTGGTGGCACTAAGTTCTATGGGATAGGTAAGCGTTTTCAGGGAATTGAAGCTGGTATTAGCATATCTCTTTTTGCCAAGCCGCAAAAAGCCAGGATACGGGCGGCGGAAATTAGTCAACAAATACAACAGGCACAAGTAGAAGCATTTTACTTTAGCTTAAATCAAAGAGGGACTTCATTGTTGTCTGACTTAAGGCGACTGAGAATTCAGATTGATTTCTTTAGAAACACAGCCTTACCACAAGCCGAATTACTTATAACAACGTCACAAAAGGCGTTTGAGGCAGGTGAACTGGATTATTACCAGCTTTCACAATCCATCAACAACGCAGTTGATGTACGCCGCCAATTTATTGAAGCACTAAACGAATATAACCAGAAAGCCATTGAACTGGAATTACTGGCTGGATTGTAAAAATTAAAATCAAAAAATCATGCTTAAATCACTATATACATCATTATTAATTTTGGCTTTATTCTTAACGTCCTGCGGGTCAAAAAAACAAGAAGAAACTGCAACCGCCGTTACAAAGACACCTGAACATGAAGCCGAAGTTGTGGAGTTTTCGTCCGATCAGTACAATGCAGTAGGCATACAGCTCGGTAATGTTACCAATACCAATCTTAGCAATTACATTAAAGCATCAGGTACAATTAAGGTGCCGCCGCAGCAACTTATTAGTATTACCTCGCCATATGGAGGTATTGTTAAAACTACAAGCATTCTCGAAGGCAAATACATCGGACAAGGGCAGATCGTGGCGACTATAGAAAACCCTGAGTTTTTGCAAATACAACAAGATTATTTGGAGAGTAACAGTCAGCTATCTTTTTTACAACAAGACCTAGCCCGACAGGAGGAATTGGTTAAAGAAAACATTGCCGCACGTAAATCATTACAAAAAGCAAGCAGTGAATACAATACTATAAATGCAAGAGTAGAAGGGTTGAAGGCTAAGCTTAAAATGATTAATGTAAATCCTGAAAGTGTTCGTTCAGGAAATTTCACATCAAGGGTTAATATCTATTCTCCACAAGGTGGGTACGTAACTAAAGTGTTAGCAAACATTGGAAAATTTGTAGGCCCCAATGAAGTGGTGGCAGACATTGCAAACACCAACAACATGCTGGTAAGCATTAATGTATTCGAAAAAGATATTCCAAGAATTAGTGTAGGTCAGAAAATAAGGTTCCGAGCTACCGGCGACACGGTTGAGCGATTAGCTATTATTACTTTAATGGGAAAAGACATCCATGAAGACCGTACCATTGAAGTGCAGGCACGTATAACCACGCCGTCATCAAAGCTGTTTCCCGGGATGTTCGTTAATGCAATATTAGAAATAGGTGCCGCTGCAACACTCGCTTTGCCACAGCAGGCAGTAGTGCAGGCAGGTGGTAAGAATTATATTTTTGTATTGGAAGAAACTTTTGGACAACATAAAGATCCGAAACCTGCATCAGCCGGTAAAAAAGACGGTTCACAAACTAAGGAAGAAGCGAGCCATTATGCTTTTCGCAGGGTTGAAATAGCAATAGGAGTAACTGAAAACGGATTTACTGCAGTTATACTTCCCGAAAAGTTTGATCTACAAAAGAAAGTTGTGATAAAAGGCGCCTATGATTTGTTATCGAAAATGAACAATTCTGCTGAAGAAGAATAAGTCATGATAATTATATGGGTGGACCCTGTTTCCATTTCTCTGTTACCACATAGAACATGGGGCAGGGTTTACACCCGCCAATTGTTATTAAAAAGGGGTGAAATGAAAAATTCAATTTTTGGACAAAACGACTTGCTGACATAGATGATAAAGGATCAAAATAATAAAGTTAAGGAGCACTAATGCCATGGTTAAAGCATTGCAATTAAACTCAATTTAAGCCCCTTTAAAACGATGCTTAATAAACTACTCAAAAGACTAAACCAAAAAGGAAGTTTTACTATTCTATTAATGGCAATATTATCTATTTGCTACTTTATATGGTTTATGTGTTCTCTTGAGTCGGTGGGATGGGTAAAGTTTGAAATATTTGGCTATCTAACGTGGTGGATATTTCAGGCGCTAGTAGTCATATCATTAATTGCAATCAATGTCTCTTACAAGAGCCACCGGTCTTTACTCCCGTTAATAATTGGCTTTGTAAGTACTATGATGATTTTCCATTCATATCATTCTGAACGTGATGAAAATTGGCAGATGGAAATGGCTATAGGAATGTTTGGATTTACGGCTTCATCTGTAATAAATATCTATAAGCTCAACAAAAAAAACAGGTATAAGCAAAAAGAATAATTGTGCCTTAACCGTACAGCTTCTCAAAAATATTCTTAATTAACAAATTGAATAATTTCTATATCAATACATGACGCAGCTGCTTATCGGAATATTATTGTTGGCTTTTGTTCATGCCCTGATTCCTAACCACTGGTTGCCATTGGTAGCTATTGCGAAAACTGAGAACTGGGAAAAAGCAGAATTGATGGTTGTTGCAAGTCTTACCGCTTCTGCACATGTATTAGGTACAGTTTTATTGGGAATTATATTATGGCTTCTAGGCTCCAAACTTGCACACCAATTTGACACATATGTGCATCTGATAACCCCTGTGTTACTGATTGTATTGGGGCTTATTTATTTTTTCATTAATATGTCGCATAGTAATCATTCGAGTAAAGAATATGTACGAAATAGTAAGAAATCAAAAACAAGGTGGATATTGATTTTTACTGGCATGATGTTTTTATCTCCATGCCTTGAGGTAGAAAGCCTTTTTCTTGCTGCTGGCCCTTTTGGTTTGAATAGTATTATGATCCTGGCGATGGTATACGCAGCAACCAGCATTTTTGCGATAGTATCGCTGGTACTCCTTGGGCATAAAGGAATTAATATGATTAATTCTCATTTTATAGAACATAATCAAAAACGCATTACAGGATTGGTATTAATATTCGTCGGCGTAATAACCTTTTTTACTCATTAATTGTTTTTTATGAAATCTAAGCACGAAGAGAAACAAACAACCAGTTTATCCAAGGATCAACTTTCAAAAATTACAGGAGAGAAGCCTAAACATGTTCATACAAAAGGCGATGGTCACGATGACGACCATGCCGACCATGAAGAAGACGATGAGGATGATGAGCATGACCACGGGTCCGAAACGCCTTCTGGGAAACCTCAATGGTTAGAGCATTTGAATTTGTTGGCTGCCTTATTCATTCTTGTTGTATTGCTTGTAATGGAATATGCTTTTAAGATAACGATTCCTAAAACTGTTTCTTTTGTAGTAAATGCAATAGCGTACCTGCTAGCCGGTTTAAGCGTATTGCGAATGGCATTTCGCAAAGGCAAAAGGGGTGACATCTTCAATGAATTTGTACTGATGAGCGTTGCAACTTTAGGAGCCTTTGTAATTGCAGAGTATGAAGAGGGTGTTGCAGTAATGGTATTTTATACTATTGGTGAATGGTTCCAAGACGCGGCCGTACAAAGAGCAAAAGCAAGCATCAAGGCACTACTTGATATTCGGCCTGATGAAGTAACTGTTATACGCAATGGGAAAAGTGAAGTATTAAATCCTGCTGACATACAGTTAGGAGAAACCATACAAATGAAGCCAGGAGAAAAAGTTGCACTTGATGGCGAACTTATTTCAGAGAGCTCATCATTTAACACCGCTGCTCTTACAGGGGAAAGCAGGCCCGATACAAAATATAAAGGTGAGCAGGTTTTAGCAGGAATGATCAACCTCAACACTGTGTCGGAAGTTAAAGTTAGTGCTCTATTCAAAGATAGTAAACTAAGTAAGATTTTGGAGATGGTACAAGATGCTACCGCACGTAAATCTCAAACACAATTATTCATTTCACGATTTGCGACGATCTATACTCCTATTGTTTTCTTTCTTGCCCTGGCCGTTGTATTGGTTCCTTATTTTTTCGTAGATAATTATGTTTTGAGAGAATGGTTGTATCGCGGGCTGGTATTCCTTGTTATCAGTTGCCCTTGTGCGTTGGTGGTATCTATTCCTTTAGGTTATTTTGGTGGAATTGGTTTAGCGTCAAAAAATGGCATTCTATTCAAGGGCGGTAATTTTTTAGACGTAATGACAAAAGTCAATGTTGTTGTAATGGATAAGACTGGAACCCTGACCAAAGGTGTATTTAAAGTTCAGCAAGTAGTGGCAAATGGGATTGATGAAAAAGAACTTGTGAGACTTACTGCTGCACTTGAGAAAAATTCAACTCATCCAGTTGGAAATGCTGTCATAGCCTATGCTCGTGACAGCATCGGCAATACAGTTACAAACAACGTAGAGGAAATTGCTGGACATGGCTTGAAAGGATCTATTGAAGGCAAAGAAGTTTTGGCGGGTAATTTGAAGCTGCTAAAAAAATACAACATTGCATATCCTGTAGAAGTCGAAAACCTGGTAGATACAGTTGTAGTTATAGCGGTTGATAATAATTATGCGGGCTATATTACAATTGCAGATGAGATTAAGGAAGATGCGATTGAAGCCGTGAAAGAAATGCACAAGCTCAACATAAGAACAGTTATGCTTTCGGGTGATAAACAGGCTGTAGTTGATAATGTTGCAAAACTGATGGGAATTGATGAAGCCTACGGCGATTTGCTTCCCGAAGGCAAAGTAGAGAAAGTGCAAAAGTTAAAGAATGAAGGAATGCATATCGCTTTTGTTGGAGATGGAGTGAATGATGCGCCGGTAGTTGCCCTGGCAGATGCAGGTATTGCGATGGGTGGATTAGGTAGTGATGCTACTATTGAAACCGCAGATGTGGTTATACAAAACGACCAGCCTTCCAAAATCGTGTCAGCAATCAGGATAGGCAAAATTACTAGAAGTATCGTTTGGCAAAATATCATACTAGCGATGATCGTAAAAGTGATTGTACTAATCTTAGGAGCAGGTGGAGTAGCCAATTTATGGGAGGCGGTGATTGCTGACGTTGGTGTTGCTTTGTTGGCAATTTTAAATGCGGTACGAATTCAGAAAATGAAGGTCTGATTTTGGCGATCTTGATTTATGTTGCTCTTGCTGGCTTTTGTAATCTTATGTAATAACGTATTTTGTCACTCGCAGTAAAATGGTTGGTAGCAGTCAATAGCGTAGGAAGTACGATGCTGAATTTTGTGCATTAAAGTTAATCATATGAAGCTGTGCTTTATCTTAATTCCTCTGTTCATATGCATAACCGTGAGCTCATGCAGTAATAGTAACCAGACAAGTGATTCAGAAAAGTCAGATAGACCGGATACAACCGAGAAACATCGCCACAAGAAAGACAGTTCTATAAGCGAAATTATTAATACTACAGTTGAGCTTTTACAAAATCACGCTGAAAGCGTGAATATTGACAGGCGCTTTGCTGCAATAATGAAATACTTCAACCATGCAGCGATTGGCATGGCCAATATTTTATTGACAAAAAGTAAAACTGATGTATTGCGAAAATTTGTAAATGAAATTATTACCAGGCGAAGAGAGGAAATAAACGAAATGAACCTCTTTCTCCGGGAAGAGCCCAATGATACATCGCCATTTATTAAAGAATTTCAAAAAAGTGTCGATGAATCTGTGTCCAAAATGAAAGGTGCATTGGGTTTGCAGGAAAGTGGAATAGATAATTTGTATATCCAATGTATGATTATATTTCATCAGGCAGTGATAAACATAGTAGAAGCAGAGTTGAAATATGGCTCTCACCAAACTTTGAAAATTTATGCAAGAAATATTCTATCTGCGGAAGCAGAGGAACTGCAACAGTTAGAGTCAAGGTTTAAACAGTGAGACTAAATGGTTTTACCAATGATTTAATCATAACATTAAAAATGAATACGATTCTGAAAACAAAATTAATTGGCTGCAAAATTAATCTGTTGTAAATGTGGTGCTATAATATTAATCACATTAAATAGTCGTTAATCTTTTTTGAGGGATTTCTTAGGTTAAATATTGATACTAAAAAGATTTAGGCTAAAAACCTTGATACCTAAATTCAAATTTCATGAAACTATTTATACTCTTTTATTTCATACTAACAGTGGCTTGTTTAAATGCACAGTCACCTGTTAAAGGTTGTCCGAAAATCATCTATCATTCTTACCAGCTAATGTGGGAACAATGTGATAGCACAATAAAAAAAGTGGGCACAACTTCTTTCTCGAATAAATTATATATTAGATATAAAGACGGCTCTAAACAATATGTTTCAGAGGATTCTATTTGGGGAATTAGAAGAAAAAACGATTATCCTGTTCGTATTGTTGATGGATATTTTTACGAATTAGTTCAGCTTTCTCCGGTATATAAGTACATCAAACGTGTTGGTAAATATACAGATTATTATTTTAGCGCTACCCCCGATTCACCCCTATATCGTTATACACAAGAGCAATTGCAAAAACAAACAGACTCCGCCACATATTATGAAATTGTAAAAGAAAGTAAGAATAATCGCCACGAACTTTCCATTGACCTCTATGCTCTAAATACTTCACTATTAAATACTGATTTTTGGGGCGGCGGATTAACTATGAAGTATTACCTATCGAAAAAATGGGGAACAGGATTTTCACTTGCAGGTGCAGAGAGGAAAATACCGGAAACGTTTTCATTCAATATTGGTATTCCTACGATTACTTACATGGAAATTGGGTGGCTTAATCAGTATGACATTTTACAAGCAAAAAAATTAAGAGTTGGGATTAATATCATAAATGGATTACTCTTTTCGGAGCTTAGAGATAAATCTCAGACAGAAAGCATAAGAACAAGATACGGCCGCAAGAATGTATCAAAGTTGATAGCTACTAATTATTATTACCTGCTTCAGCCTGGTATTGATGTTGCTTATAAGCTTTTTTCATTTAGGTACGAACCCGATTTTTACCTAACGTTTAAATCTGGATATAGGCTTGTTTTTGGGAATAGCAACTATGGCTCGAACAAGGAGTTTAACGGTAGTGTATTTGCAGCAGGTATGTCGTTAATTGGTTTTGATAAGATGCAGTTTTCAAAACGGAAAACCAAATAAGGGATTTTTTATAACGTAAAGTACAAATGTTTCAATTGCAGGAAAACTTGCATATGGGACGGGTGATGAAAGTAATGTGCTGTGAACTGGCTTTGTGTCGCTAACAATAGTCCGGTAAAATAGAATGTGTTAACTAAAGCCAAATTTGTGGATATAAAAGTTGAGTTGATTATTGTATCAAAACTGATTGTTTCATTTTTATTAGGTGCATTTATCGGACTGGACCGTGAAAGGCATGGCCGTGACGCCGGTATCAGAACCTATGCTGCTGTATGCATTGGTGCTACCTTATTTACTGCCATAGGGGCTCATCTGATAAATGATATTGCTGCGGTTTCAAGAATCATCGCCAATATTATTACTGGCGTCGGTTTTCTAGGTGCAGGTATCATTTATCGTAATAGTACCGCCGGTTCCTCACATGGATTGACGACAGCAGCTACAGTCTGGTGCACGGCTGCGGTTGGCACGGCGGTAGGTTTAAATATGTTCATCATCGCAACAGTAAGTGCTATGGCTTTATTCTTTTTGCTGTCGTTACACCATCAGAAGTGGTATGTAAAATGGAAGAATAAAATGGTACACAAACATGACGCAGAAAAAACTGCCGAATAAGAATTGTTTACCCAAGCTATCTTATAAAGGCGCATTAATTTGATAATAACTAACAAAGAGGACTCCATTATTTCAAAAAATAATATTGTTCTCATTAATACCTGTTTTTTCTATGTTTAGTGGCAGTATAGTCGCCATTTATAAATGACCTAATGGCATTATACGGAGTCTGATTTTGCATTTTGCAGCAGGCGTCGTGTTCTCTGTGGAAGCAGTTGAATTGTTGCCCAATATTATTAAAGAACATAAGCCTTTCCAGGTTGTCATTGGTTTTGCATTGGGATTGATATGTATGTTATTTATCAAGAAATTTGCCGAGATAGAAGGCGAAACAGTAGGATCGGTATTTTCGGGGAAATTATCTATGAGTTTGTTAGTCGCTATCGGTGTCGACATTTTTATAGATGGCTTATTACTAGACATTGGTTTTTCTGCAGGAAATACAGAAGGGATGTTACTTGCTATAGCATTATCGGTTGAATTACTATCTCTAGGCATGGCAACGGCCACTGAGTTAGATCAGGCGAAATGAAATAAAAGGAAATCTATAGTTGTTATTTCAATGTTTGCTATTGTATTTTTTGCAAGTGCGGTATTAGGGGCCACTTTGCTGCATAATTTATCAGATAGTGCCATGGAGATGTGTTGTCGTTTGGACTATCAGCTTTGCTTTTTTTAGTAACTGAAGAATTATTAATGGAAGCGCATGAGGAAAAAGAAACCGTGTGGCATACCTCGGCTTTTTTCATTGGGTTCCTGCTGGTTTTGATTTTAGGAATGATTATTTAACCTCTAAATATATTTATGAAAAAAAAGACAAAACGCAAAGAAAAAGAGTGGCTTAAAAATATAAGCGGTGTTGAACGATTACTGATTTGTATGCTACTTTCAGTTGTTTTGTATACTGTTTTATTTTTTTTAAAAATTGACCCACAGAGCCGGATAATATTGGCTTGGGATACATTTTGCTTTTTTATGATTTTGCAAAGCTGGATTCTTTTTTTTATTACTTCACACGATGAATTGTGCGCTATGGTAGAAAAACAGGATGATGGTCCTAAAATAATTTTTATGATAGTCCTCGTCGCTGCCTGTCTGAGCCTATTTGGTACGTTGTTGCTGTTAAACAGTAAGGGTGACTCGTCATTTAATAAGATTATTCATACCATTATCTCCCTCTCCCCGGTATTGCTTTCATGGATTTTACTGCATACAACTTTTGCCATTCGATATGCACACTTGTATCATGATCATAATAAACTAAATACTGGCAGTAATATCGGTGGCATCGACTTTCCTGGCGGGGAAGATCCGGATTACATCAGTTTTGCTTACTTTTCTTTTGTTATAGGTATGACTTTTCAAGTTTCCGATATAGTAGTTAGTTCCAAGGTCATCAGGCGCTTTGTTTTAATGCATAGCTTAATTTCTTTCTTTTTCAATACCATTATTGTAGCATTAACTATTAACACCATTGCGGGCCTTAAACAGTAGTTTCTGGCAAGTTGTAGTTATATCTTTGGGGAGTTATCTTCAATGGTAGAATAATAAAATACAGCGGCAGATGAGAAAATTTGCTACTCCTAAGTCAAGAATATTTTATCCGGGCATGGAAGAGGCTGAAAGTTCATACTTTTCCGGCAATTAGATTTCAGGCATGAATTGTGTAATAGTTACAGAGATAGTAGCCTATTACCCATAAAATCAAATTAAATGGAACACGAACACACAGGTCATCATCATTCAGGTCACAAACATGCTGCTTTAATTCAGCAATTATTGGATTGCGCAACGGCCTGTGAGGTTTGCGCAGCATCTTGTCTTGATGAACAGGATGTTACGGTAATGGCACATTGCATTGAGATTGACAGAGATTGTGCTGATCTCTGTTATCTGGCCGCTAAATTGCTGACGCGGGACAGTGAATATGCTCATGAGTTATTGGCTATTTGTGAAAAAGCTTGCCGTCATTCTGCCGAAGAATGTAGTAAACATGAACATGAGCACTGCAAAATTTGTGGGGAAAAATGTACCCAGTGCGCAGATGCTTGTCATGATCAACACGGCCAGATCCAATTGAAATAAGGACTTAGGGGCTATTTACTGCGTTGCAATCGGATTTTGCACCTTATCCAAAAAAGTATTTTTGGAGAGATTTTGTTAGCTGCATGTAAACGGGATCATCCCGGTCAATTTTACCACGTACCCGGTAATATTGCTGTTCAGCGGCATCTAATTTTGATTGATTAAACGGCGCAAAATTGAGCAATAAATGTGCTATGTCTATGTTATCCATTTTAGAAAATAGAGGCTCACCCTGCTGGTGTTTAGAAGAGTTCTTGGTTTTTGCGTCTTTTTGTAATTCCTTCAAAGCGTGAAAAAGGCCGATTAACTTATCTTTTGAATGAGTGTTGGCAAGCGCGATTGAACCGGTTTGCTGCTGGCAAGCCAGTCTGCTTTCCACCTTATCCATAATTTTTTCAACAATAGGTTGAACTTTATCACTTACCCGGATAACCAGTTTATCTAAATGGAGATCATCTATTGGGCCCGATCCCTGCAACTCATTTTTTACCATCACAGTAAGATCATTGCGAACGAATTGGTTATACATCAATTGTTTGCTTGTATCGCTTGCATCATCTAATTTCTTATCAACCCATTCCAGGCTTAAGTTCATTATTGATAGCCATTTAATCATATTGGCAGTTTTTGCATCACGACCAAGCCAATTAATCCGATGGCGCAATTCCAGTCGTAGAAAATTTAAAAATGCATGCTGATCGGGATACAAATCATAATGCATACTTATATAATGAATAGCATCTGAGGCGTTGTAAGCAAATAACTTAGTAAAAATGGCATTATAATATTGTTGCGCGTAAGGTTCTTTAGGAAAAGTAAGCAGAAAACTATCCTGCTGATAAGGGCCGATTACATAATTAAAATACGGCGTGAAGGCTCCTTTTTTTCGGCTGTAATTATTTTCATAACCCGATATTAACATCATATTCCGGAAAGCCATACTATTCATCAAGAAGCTGCGTATCGACATAGATCAAGTATTTTTTAAACTTTCAAATAAAGCATTTTCTCCATGACCTTCATACTTCAAAAGGGTTCGGATATCAGAATGTTGTGTTATTTTTTGTATCACTGTCATAGGAACGCCTTTTTCCAGCATTAAAGTTACAAATGTTCGTCTAGCCATGTGGGATGACATGAAATCATGTTTAGGCTGACGTATCTGAACTTCCGTTACGCCGCTGAAACGAATTATGCGAACAGGGGTATCGATTTTAACGACCTTGCCAATGTCTTTTAAGTATTCGTTGAATTTCTGGTTGGAGATGTCAGGAAAAAGGTAATTGAATTTTTCCAGTATCGGTAAGGCGTTTGCTATGAAACCTGTAAAGGGAACAATTGTGTTTTTCTTTGTTTTAATTGATACAAAACTCCATTTTTTGCCATCAAAATCATCGGGATTAAATCGCATGATATCGGAGAAACGCTGACCGGTGAAGCAGCCAAAACAAAAAAGATCACGGACTCTCTCAAGCTTAAGATTTCCAGAAAAATCAAAGTTGAGGATTTTAAACAGTTCGTCCTCAGTCAGGGCCACAATTTCATTTTTATTTTTTCGCTTGATCTGAGTTTTAATCTTGGTAAATCCACCGGCATTATTGTGGTACTTGTTTTCAAAGGCCCATTGTAAAAATGATTTTAAGGTAGCACAATATTTAGCAATGGTATCATTTAGCAACCCTCTTTCCTCTTTATAAGGGTTTTGTTTGCATACAAGAAATTTTTCGTAGTCATTAAAAAAAGTTTGATTGAAGCTCTGAAAGGTTAATACCAGCTTTTCTTCATCCTCGTAATCGTCCAGACTTTTGAATACAGTCCTGTACTCTTTTAGTGTCCCTTCAGTTAATACCTGTTGTTTTTTAATTTGAAAATCGGCTCTTGCTTTGGTAAGGGCATTTGCCTTTGCGGTTGTTTTACCGTTTATGGCAGAACTGAGCAACTTGTGTATAGTTGATTGCTCGATTGTTGCCTGGTCATCTTTCAATTTACTGAACTGTCTAAGAAGTGAGTTAGATAAAGTCTCCAATTCATTATTCAATTCCAGGCTGCCACGGGTGCTGCTTTTATACTTGCCTTTTTTGAAATCCCAATGTTCCGGCAATACCCGGTAATTAGTCTTTATTTTAATCCTTGACGCTTTCTCAAACGTAAAAAATAAATATAGCGCTGTCTGCTTATCATTGAGGATAAATTTTGGGTACGGCTTATTATTCGCTGAACACTCTGCAACAAGCTGTTTAACTTTCTCTTTTGCAACATTTGGGGAAAATGGTTTGTCTAGGTAATAATTGATAAATGCCATAGGTTCAAAGTTACGAGGAATCGAACTTATTTCGGACAGATTTCGGACAGATTTGCTTAATTTAGATGACTATTAGTTTAGTTATAGTTAATTTCAGATATATTAAAATAGGTTAAAATCAGTTAATTAGATACATATATAAATTAAAAATAATTAAATAAAACAAGGCGGTTCGAATCCTGTCTTCCCGACCACAAAGAGTCTTTCAGCAATGAAAGACTCTTTTTTTGCGGTATATTTATCCTTTTCAACAGCTTAACCTGCAATAATGGCCATGGCCCAGTATTCACCTGAAATAAGAACCGTTACGGTAACCCGTTATGTAGCGCCCCTGCGGGAAGGTGGTTCATTGCCAGCTATTGCCGAGGCTGATGATGGGTTTTTGTATGTATTGAAATTCAGGGGTGCGGGCCAGGGAGTAAAAGCCCTGATCGCAGAACTGATCGGGGGAGAACTGGCGCGTGCATTGGGATTGAAGGTGCCGGAGATCGTTTTCGCCAACCTGGATACCGTATTCGGCAGAACAGAGCCCGATGAGGAGATCCAGGACCTCTTGAAAGCCAGCGTAGGACTGAACCTGGGTTTACACTATCTCTCAGGCGCCATCACTTTTGATCCAAATGTTACGCCGATCGATGCAAGACTTGCTTCCAGGATCGTTTGGCTGGATGGCCTGTTGATGAACGTTGACAGGACCGTACGCAATACCAATATGCTGATCTGGAAAAAAGAGCTCTGGCTGATAGACCATGGCGCGGCGCTCTATTTTCATCATTCCTGGCAGGATTGGGAACTGTATGCGGCAAAACCTTTTATACAGGTAAAAGATCATGTACTGTTGCCCTGGGCATCTGCACTGGAGGAAGTGCAAAAAGAAGCCAGTGCTGTATTGACACCGGAACTGATCAGCGCCATTGTGGCTTTGTTACCTGATGAATGGTTACAGCCAGGTGAAGAGAACCTGTTACCCGAAGAACGAAGAAACGTATATGCCAACTTCCTGAACACGAGGATACGGCTTGCCGACAATTTTGTAAAAGAAGCAAAATATGCCCGAGAACCACATATTTGAGTATGCCATCATACGCATCGTGCCCAAAGTGGAGCGTGAAGAATTCTTCAACGTTGGGGTAGTGCTATTTTGCAAGAAGCAGGATTTCCTGGAAATGAAATATGTGTTACCCGAAGAAAAGATCCGCCTTTTTTGCGAGATGCTGAATACAGAGGAACTGAAGCAATACCTGCTCAGTTTTGAAAAGATCTGCAAAGGCAGTTCAGAGGGTGGCCCCATTGCGGCACTGGATAAAGCTTCCCGTTTTCGTTGGTTAACGGCAGCCCGGAGTACCGTATTACAAACCTCCAAAGTACATCCCGGTTTATGCGATGATCCGCAAAAAGCATTGGACCACCTGTTTCACCAACTTGTTTTATAAAAGCCAGCCTGAAAAGGAATGATGAAGTACGATATCTGCTGCATAGGACATATCACCCATGACAAGATCGTCACCCCTGCATCGGTGGTGCATATGGCTGGCGGAACCTCTTTTTATTTCTCCAACGCCATCAGGCAGATGCCCCTCCGTTACCAGCTGATAACCGCAGTAGCAGCAACAGAAATGCCCTATGTGCAGGCACTTCGAGACTCGGGCATTGACGTTACCGTATTTCCCAGTCAGCAAACTGTTTTTTTTGAGAATATCTATGGAGAAAACCAGGACAACCGTACCCAGCGTGTATTGCATAAATCAGACCCTTTTACGGTAGCACAATTGCAAACGGTTATGGCCGGCATATATCACCTGGGACCGCTGTTGGCAGATGATATTCCGGTTGGGTTGATCCGGCACCTTGCTTCGCGGGGAAAAGTTTCGCTTGATGTGCAGGGTTTTCTGCGCGAGGTAAGGAAGGAGCAGGTGTACCCGGTTGACTGGTCTGAAAAACGGGAAGCGCTTCCATACATCTCGATCCTGAAAGCCAATGAAACGGAAATGGAACAACTTACCGGTACTGCCGATATCAAAGCCGGTATTCAACAGTTGGTTGACTGGGGCGTACCCGAAGTGATCATTACCCTGGGCAGTAGAGGGTCTGTGATTTACCACGATGGTCATTTGTATGTGATACCCGCTTTTGTGCCGAGGCAGGTGGTTGATGCAACCGGTTGTGGAGATACCTATATGGCCGGTTACCTGTTTCGCAGGTATAAAGGTGATTCTGTAGAAAAAGCCGGCAATTTTGCAGCCGCCATGGCTACCGCCAAAATAGAAGCTTCCGGTCCTTTCTGTGGTAATGAAGCGGATGTGAAAGAAGTAATGCAGCATAGGAGTTCCTTTGTGTTTCATTAATTATCATCTTGCTTATTGCCGCTCATAATAGTTGTATCTGTTTACTTCTAGAATGAACAATGTGTGGGAATTATTGAATAAATTGGCAACTCAAACTAACGGTACTATATGAAAAAAATCAGCGGCATGATTGCCCTTTTTTCCCTGGTGGGTCTGTTGCCTGTTGCTGCGCAGGATAAACCTGAATGGCAGTCGGTATTCGGCAAGATCAACCAGGAAGTGTTGAATCATTCACAGGCGTATAGCAGTCTTAAAAAAGCTACTGAAACCGTAGGACATCGTCTGACCGGTTCTGCCAACGGGAAAAAAGCGGAAACATTCGCATTCGACCTGTTGAAGTCCTATGGATTTACTGATCTGCGTTATCAACCTTTTGAAGTGGAAAGCTGGAGTCGCGGAACCATACATGTACAGATGGGTACAGATGCCAACCAGTTAGAGGAGGTAAAATCCGTATCGCTGGCACATTCTCCCGTTAAGGCAGATGTGCAACTGGAAGTGGTGGATATGGGCAATGGACTGGAAGAGGATTATGCAGCCGATCCGGATAAAGTGAAGGGGAAGATAGCCCTTGTATACCTGGGTGTTTTGCCCGGATCAAAACCCGGAACCAAATCATTGCATCGTTCTGAAAAAACTGCGATCGCCACAAAATACAGAGCCAAAGGAGTGATCATCATCAATACGGCAGCCGGCGGTATCCTGTTAACCGGTACGGCTTCTGTAACGGGCAAGCTGATCCCGATACCTGCCGTTTGCATCGGTAAGGAAGACGGTATGGCGTGGAAAGAAAAATTGAAAACCGGGAAAGTTTACAGCCATATTGCGCTTACCAACTTCTCCGGTATGATCAAAGCCAGGAACGTGATCGCCACGATCAAAGGAAAGAGCCTGCCTGATGAAAAAATTGTGGTGGGTGGCCATCTCGACAGCTGGGACCTGGCAACCGGCGCCATCGATAATGGTATCGGCTCTTTTTCGGTACTGGATATGGCCCGAACCTTTCAGGCATTACACCTTCGTCCGGAGAGAACTGTGGAATTTGTTCTGTTCATGGGTGAAGAGCAGGGACTATTGGGCTCAAGGGCTTATGTGGACCAGTCTGTCAAAGATAAAAGCATCCACCAGGTCCGTTACATGCTTAATTATGATATGACCAATGATCCTAAAGGCTATTCCAGTTCTTCTGACGAAAGTAAAGAACTGTTTCAGGCAATCGGAGCTATTGCACATTCCATTGATACTTCATTTAAGAATAGCTTCCGCAGCGGTGCAGGTTTGCATAGCGATCACCAGCCCTTTATGCTGCATGGTGTTCCGAC
This sequence comes from Bacteroidota bacterium, assembly GCA_016183765.1. GTDB lineage: Bacteria > Bacteroidota > Bacteroidia > Chitinophagales > Chitinophagaceae > Sediminibacterium. Next base: position 79,090 of record JACPEA010000010.1, on the reverse strand, counting down.
AGGAGGAGCTGCTGGTGGTGCTTTACCGAATAACTCAGGCCCCTGTTACCATGCCGACTGCGATGGCTTCAACCTGGTAGATGAAATGGGAATGAAAAATACAGTCCGCTTCAATGCTATGCTACTGTATGGCATCGCAGATGCGAAAGAGATCAAAGCCAGGCATCTTACCGATACTGAAACACGGGATTTCCTGATCAAAAACAACCTGAAAGAGCCCCTGCAGATCGCGGGTGACTGGAGATGGAAGGATTGATATTGCCGATAACTTGAACAAAGAAGCCGCAGGTATGATACTGCGGCTTCTTTGTGTATATGCGGGATTTATTGTGCTGTCTTTCTTTTCTCCCATTGTTGTTGTATGGCTATGGATACCAGCAGTGTTAGTAGAGCGGCCATCATACCACCGCCCACATCCCCGGGAAAATGCTGCGCCAGGTAAATGCGGGAGTATCCCACCAGCAATGCACAGATAAAACCAACAGGAATAAACCATCTGTTCCTGATAAGCAGGCAGCCAAGCAGGAAGATGGTGAAAGCAGTAGTGGTATGTCCTGAAGGGAAACTGTGTGAGCTGTGCAATTCAACGCCGGCCACCGTGTGTATGGAACCCAGGTCGGTAATAGCGGCGGTGGGTCTCAGTTCCTCCGGGAAGAGGAACCGCTTGGCTCCCTGGGCGATCAGGGTAGAAAAAATAATGGCGGCCAACAGTAAGGGAAATTGTTTTCTCCGGAAAAACCAGAACAGGATCGCTACCAATACCCATACGGCCCCATCGCCAAGGTTGGTCCAGTAATAAAAAAAGATATCGCCGGTTTTGCCAAGATCTGTATTCAGCATCAGGAAAAAAGGGATCCTGCCAATGACAAAAGAATTGACAAGCAGGAACAGGGAACTTATCAGTGTGAGCAGGAATCCGATCACAAAATTCCGGTTGGGGAAAGGGGATCTGGTGAACATGTATGGGTCTTTGCACAAATCTACAGATTGCCGGCGTAAATGAGATGGAAAAGCCCTGCCAGTACTGGCAGGGCACTCATTAAAAACTCAAACACTGGTATGACTAAGCAATACCGGCCAGTTCGAGACTTCGTTTTTTCAGGTTCACGATATCCAGGTTATCAATAATAGGTTCGTTGGCCAGGATGAGTGAACTGCCGTTCTCTCTCCACCAGTTGTTTTCTTTCAGGTGTTTCACATGGAGTACGCCTATCAGGTATTTCCTTTCGGCTTCGGCATGCCATTCTTCGATCCACTCGAATTTTTCACGGGGTATGTATTTCCAATCGTCAAAACTCACATACACTTTCAGGTAATAATCGTGAGTCAGTTCGTTGGGTTGCTGGTGGTACAGTTTCTTGTATTCGTATCGGTAATCATAGCGCAGAGCCCCAATATCACTCAATACGGCAGAGGCGGTTGGGAAACTTCCGGCACCTTTTCCGTAGAAGAACTGTTTGTCGGCGAAGCCACTCTCGATCACTACGCCGTTGTATTCATTCTTGACAAAAGAAAGCGGCTCGTTCAGTTTTACAAATTGCGGTAATACAAATGCAGCCACTTTCCCGTTCTTCAGTTTCTGCGCCTGGGCTATCAGTTTGATGTCGAGATTTTTTTCTTTGGCTACCACTGCATCGCTCAGTTGTATGTTCTGTATGCCGTTAAAAAGCAGGTTGTTCGGATGTTCCACAATGCCATAAGCGTGGTTCAGCAGGATGGTCCACTTATTCACTGCATCGTAACCTTCGATATCCAGTTTGGGATTGCTTTCTGCAAAACCAAGCTGTTGTGCCAGTAACAGGGCTTCCTGGAAATCCAGTTTGTCTTCGAACATTTTAGTGAGGATGAAATTAGTGGATCCGTTCACAATGGCTTTGATGGAATGCAGAAGGTCATTGTCGTAGTACTCTTCCAGGTTCCTGATAACAGGGATGGAGGCACAGGCGGCTGCTTCGCAAAGAAAAGGCAGATTGGTCTCCTGTTGTAATGCGAGTATTTCGGGAAGGTGCTCAGCAATCATTTTTTTACTGGCACTTACTACGGCTTTGCCATTTCTAAGTGCGATCGAAACGATCTCGAAAGCGGCATTGGCATCGTCGATCACTTCTACTACTACGTTAATGCTTTCATCGGTAAGGATATCATCCCTGTCTGTTGTAAACAAGGATGCCGGTGCATTTCTTGTTTTGCCCGGGTTCTTGATACATACTTTCCTGATGGTTGCTTTTAAGGAAGGTGTTTGCTGTAAAACCCTGTATAAACCTTCACCTACTACGCCAAATCCAAATAATCCGATCGTCAATTGTTTGTGTGTTTCCATTTCGTACTTGTTAATTATTTTATGGGGGTCAAAAAACAGTTGGCTGAACAGCAGGGTTGGTTGCAAAACGGATTTCAGGCATCCGAAGCGGATGCCTGTTTTGGTCTGCAAAATTACTTCCGTTGCTGCTGATCAATGTCATACAATTGTTATGATTTAGCAGGCTGCTGAAACTGCTGCCTGTTGTTGGTTACTGATGAGCAGGAAAGTCTTTTCGAGGTCGTTGATGAGGTCTTCTGCATCTTCCAGACCTATCGACAGCCGTATCAGGCTATCCTGCACTCCCGCTGCTCTCCTTTTTTCTGCAGGAATAGATTTATGCGTCATGTTCGCCGGATGTGATACCCGGCTTTTGATACCTCCAAGGCTTTCTGCCAGTTTGAATAACCGGGTTTGTGTAACCAACCTTACAGCCGCTGCTTCCGTATCTTCTTTCAGTGTAAAGGAAATGATACCGCCAAATCCGCTGGATTGTTTTCGGGCTACTTCATGGTTGGGGTGTGTGGGTAAGCCTGGGTAAAATACTTTGTCTACGGCAGGGTGTTGCTCCAGGTATCTCGCTACGGTCAGAGCGCTGCTGCAATGTTGTTTCATACGAAGGTGCAGGGTTTCGATGCCCCGGATCACCAGCCAGCTGTCGAAAGGTGCAAGAATGGCGCCGCAGGCGTTCTGCAGGTATTTGATCCTGGCACCCAGATCGGCATCTTTGGTAACGACGAGGCCTGCAATCAGGTCGCTGTGCCCGCCCAGGTATTTGGTGGCACTGTGGATCACCATATCAGCTCCCAGTGAAAGAGGTTGTTGCAATACAGGTGAAGCAAAAGTATTATCCACGCAAAGCAAACATTGGTTGGCTTTTGCCAGCCTGGCAATGGCTTCAATATCGGCTATTTTTAAAGTTGGGTTGGTGGGTGTTTCGAGCCAGATCAGTTTGGTGTCAGGTGTAATGGCGTCAACAAGGTTGTTCACATCTGAACAGTCTACGTACGTTACTTTAATACCGAACTTTTCATACACCTGGGTAAAGAGACGGAAAGCGCCGCCATAGATATCATCTACAGCCAGTATCTCATCTCCTGTCTTTAATAATTTTACAATGGCATCTATGGCAGCGAGACCACTGCTGAAAGCCACACCAACAGTGCCTTTTTCCAGTTGTGCGATCAGCTGCTCCAGTGTGGCACGGGTAGGGTTGCCGGTACGGGCATAATCATATCCTTTGTTTACACCAGGGGCTTCCTGCACAAAAGTGGAAGTTTGGTAAATCGGAACAGAGATCGCTCCGGTTAATGGGTCTACGGGAATGCTGTGGATCAGTTCTGTGGCTGTGCTCATTGTTAATCAGTTTTGTGCTTCGATCCTGCTATGGAACCGGAAGCGGTTGGGAATTTTGTAAAAATTCTTTTCAAAACTTAACAAGAGAAGCGAGCGGAACTTACCTGATCAGCTTTTAATGCCCAGCCATACGCTTACGGTCTGTTGCATAAAAAAAGCTCATCCGGTAAGTCAGATGAGCTTGAATATGATATTCCACCTTCGTGGGCATTTGCAAACTGTTACTCTGACTTATCTTTTCCTGCCATACGGCGGGATCGGAGTTGGCACCTTCATACAACTGAGTGGTTTGTATGGGTTGCCAAGGCTTCATCGGGCCAAATTCCCTCTGCCTTTCTTGATAAGTGATCTAAAGAACTGGTGCAAAGATAAGGGGGGCTTTCGCATATTTCCAAAACATAAGTCTATTTTAGCAGTTGGAATATGGCTGTATTCCTTTGCTGTAAAGGATTTCGTCTGTTAAAATATTTTTTTGCCGGGAGCGATGGTTTTGTACACACCCAGCCGCAGACCTGTAATTGCTGCATTCAGATCGATCGATAATTGCGGTCCGAAATAGGCAAGCCCGGCACCCAAACTGCCCCTGAGGTCAACAAAACTGTCTTTGGTGCTTTGTGTGGTACCGTTCTGATAGCTGGTTTTATAGACTCGCTGAACGGTGGCTAATTCTATGGAAGCCAGTCCATACCCCTTCCATTTTTTGTTTCGGGTGATATCCAGGTACAAACGTGTGAAAGGTGCAATGCCCAGATCGTAGTAATTATCGGCATTGTAGTTGATACCTGGCGAATAAGGAGGCACCCTGCGTTCGTGCCAGAAACCAAGCGTGGCCTGCCCGCCCACAATCCAGTTTCGCTGCACGGCCCATCCCAGGGTAGGAACCAGGTTCAGGCCGTATCGTTTGGTGTTTTGACTGAAATTCAGATCCGGATTGGTGGCATAGATATCGCCGATAATGAGGTTGGTCTGTAGTCCTGCCAGCCTGGCGCCCTTTTCCAGCTGGGCCCTTGATTGAAGGGACAGTAGCAGCATGAACAGGAAAAAAAGTTTTCTCATAAGCCATATTTATATTGTAATTTATCAAATATAATGCCACGGTATGTTTTTTTTGATGGATGGCTGCTATAATTTAAACCGCCTGACTTTTTGATTGTTAGTACATTTGATCCTTATCAATTATGGGCATGGCGAAGCAAGCAAGCAGAAAAAAACAACCGGATATTGGAATACCTACCGAAGAGCGGATCGAAGTATTTGGTGCCCGCGAGCATAACCTCAAGAACATTGATATCTCTATACCCAAGAACAGGCTGGTCGTATTTACCGGTGTCAGTGGCAGTGGTAAATCATCTCTTGCATTCGATACCATTTATAACGAAGGCCAGCGCCGGTACATGGAAAGCTTCAGCGCGTATGCCCGCCAGTTCTTGGGCGATATGGAACGGCCTGATGTTGATAAGATCACGGGTTTGTCGCCGGTGATTTCTATCGAACAGAAAACTACCAATAAAAATCCACGCTCTACTGTTGGTACGGTTACAGAAGTGTACGATTTTCTCCGTCTGCTCTATGCCAGGATCGGAGAAGCTTATAGCTACAACACGGGGAAAAAAATGATCAAATTCAGCGAGGAAGAGATCGTTGAAAATATTTTCAGCAGGTTCAAAAATAAAAAGATCAGTTTACTGGCCCCGTTGATCCGCGGTCGTAAGGGACATTACCGGGAACTGTTTGAAGATATCCGTAAAAAAGGTTTTTTAAAAGTGAGGGTGGATGGAGAGGTGTTGGACCTTACCCCCAAACTGCAGGTAGACCGTTATAAGATCCACGACATCGAAGTGGTGATAGACCGTCTGCAGGTTACGGATGATATGCGGGTACGGCTGAGCCAGAGCGTGCAGCAAACCCTGAAAATGGGAAAAGACCTGATGTTCCTGTTGCTGAATGATAGCAACAAAACCGTGCAGTATTCCAAGCAACTGATGTGCGAGGATACGGGTATCAGTTATGAGGAACCTTCTCCCAATGCATTCTCTTTTAACTCGCCTTATGGAGCCTGCCCTACCTGCAAAGGATTGGGTAATGTGTATAGCGTCAGCCTCGAAGCCATCATCCCAGATAAGACCCGCAGTGTAAAAGAGGGAGGGATTGTTCCACTGGGCGAGCAGCGTGATGCGCATATGTACCGTAGTGTGGAACTCTTGGCCAAAAAGAATAAGATAAGCCTGGATAAGCCCATCAAAGACCTGTCACCTGCGGCACTCAACACGCTTTTGTATGGCAATACCGAAGGTGTTTCTCTTGATATCTCCGATATGGATGATGAAACAGAAGGACAGCCCTACGAAGGTGAGTTTGAAGGAATTGTTCCCATGTTGAAAAGGTGGTTCTCCGGAGCCAACAGCAGCGAGTCTCTCCGGGAATGGGTAGAAAAATTCATGGAACTGAAAACCTGTAGCAGCTGTAACGGAGCGCGACTTAAAAAAGAAAGTCTCTGGTTTAAAGTGGCAGAAAAAAATATTTCTGAGCTCAGCAACCTGAACCTGGATAAGTTGCATGCCTGGTTCGATGATATTGAAAAAAGGCTCAGCAAAAAACAGAATGCGATAGCAAAAGATATTTTGAAAGAGATACGGGAAAGGGTTCGGTTCCTGCTGGATGTGGGTTTGACCTATCTCTCATTAAACCGGCCATCCCGAAGCCTGAGTGGTGGCGAATCGCAGCGGATACGTCTGGCCACACAGATAGGCTCACAATTACAGGGCATCACCTATATACTGGATGAGCCTTCCATTGGTTTGCACCAGCGTGATAACCACCAGCTGATCCTGGCACTGCAGAACCTGCGCGATATCGGTAACAGCGTGTTGGTGGTAGAGCACGATAAAGATATCATGATGGCGGCCGATCACCTGGTCGATATTGGCCCCAAAGCTGGCATTCATGGCGGAACCATTGTCGCTGCGGGTACACCCAAAGAGGTATTACAGAGCAAGTCCGACACAGCACTGTATCTCAGCGGTAAAAAGAGTATTGAAGTACCTAAGGAACGCCGGCAGGGTAACGGCAAACAGCTGGAACTGAAAGGGGCAACCGGAAATAACCTAAAAAAAGTGGATGTTGTTTTTCCGTTGGGTAAACTGATCGTCGTGAGTGGCGTAAGCGGCAGTGGTAAATCCACTTTGATCAATGAAACCTTATACCCGATACTTTCCAAACATTGCTATGACAGCAAAGCAACACCGATGCCTTTCAAAAGCATCAAAGGACTGGAACATATTGATAAAGTGATCGAGATAGACCAGTCGCCCATCGGCCGTACACCCAGAAGTAATCCTGCCACTTACTGTGGATTTTTTACAGAGATCCGCACATTGTTCGCCGCTGTTCCGGAGGCCAAGATACGCGGGTATAACGCTGGCAGGTTCTCCTTTAACGTGAAAGGAGGCCGATGCGATGTGTGTGAAGGCGGCGGGATGCGTGTGATTGAAATGAACTTTCTGCCGGATGTATATGTGCATTGCGAAAAATGTAATGGACAGCGCTATAACCGGGAAACACTGGAGATCCGTTACAAAGGTAAATCGATCAGTGATGTCCTGAATATGACCGTGGATGAAGCCTGTGAATTCTTCCAACCTATCAGTTACCTGTACCGTAAGATCAAAGTGTTACAGGATGTGGGACTGGGTTATATCACATTGGGACAGTCGGCTGTAACCCTTAGCGGGGGCGAGGCACAGCGCGTGAAGCTGGCGACCGAACTGAGTAAAAAAGATACCGGCAAAACTTTTTACATTCTCGATGAACCCACTACCGGTCTTCATTTCCAGGATATTCAACACCTGTTGGATGTATTGAATAAACTGGTGGATCGGGGTAATACCGTATTGGTCATCGAACACAACCTCGATGTGGTCAAAGTAGCCGATCATATCATCGATCTGGGACCGGAGGGTGGTGATGGCGGCGGAACCATCCTGTTCGAAGGTATACCCGAAAAAATGGTGAACCTAACCAAAAGCCATACGGCGAGATTCCTGAAAATAGAACTAGGGGATTAATAGTAGAATGATAGAATGAGTGGATGGAGACATTCTATCATTCACTCATTCACTCATTCACTCATTCTATCATTGTATTATTGTCTTGTCATCTCTATATGTTCGATATCATCCTCCAGGTATACTTCTCCTGTTTGCACAAATCCAAATGATTCGTAGAATTTTTTGAGGTATAGTTGTGCACCTATGCGTATAGGACCTTCGCCAAAAAGTTCGCGGCAGGCTTTGATCGCCTCTTTCATGAGCAAACGGCCGGCACCTTTTCTGCGGTAATCCTGTTTGCTGATGACACGTCCAATAGACATATATTCATAAGAGATCCCTGGCGGGAGTAAACGGGCATAGGCGATCAGGGTTCCTCCGTCCTGTATCATCAAGTGATAGGCGGAGAGGTCCTTATTGTCGGCATCCTGGTATATGCACTGCTGTTCCAGCACAAACACTTCACTGCGCAGGCGCATGATGGCGTACAGTTCATGAGCTGTGAGATCATCGAAGAATTTGTAACTGCTGGTGAAGTTGTGGTGGGACATTTTCAGGGATTTATCTTGTAACAGCCTGCTCCGGCCTCAATTGCGGTACAAAAATAGCGGTAGAACCACAATAATTTCACACCTTTGCCACCAAATCGGGAATACGTTCCTGTTAACATTCTGATATGTCAAAAAAAGTAGCCATCATCGGTGCTGGACCGGCAGGTTTAACAGCTGCCTATTTACTGGGTAAGGAAAACCAGCAGGTAACGGTTTTTGAAAAAGATCCCCGGTACGTAGGAGGTATTTCCCGTACGGAATCGTACAAAGGATATCATTTCGATATTGGTGGGCACCGTTTCTTCTCCAAATCGAAAGAAGTGGAGGATTTCTGGACCGAGATCCTGGGCGATGAGATGCTGGAACGTCCGCGCAGTTCGCGTATTTACTACAACAAGAAATTCTTTTCTTACCCGCTGGTGGCTTTTGAGGCTTTGAATAAACTGGGTGTGATTGAAAGCGGCTTATGTGTAATGAGTTATCTCAAGGCAAAAGCTTTTCCGGTAAAGAACCCGACCAATTTTGAAGATTGGGTGGTGAACCAGTTCGGACAGCGTTTGTTCAATATATTTTTTAAGACCTATACCGAGAAAGTATGGGGCATACCCTGTAAAGAGATATCTGCCGACTGGGCTGCACAACGGATCAAAGGCCTGTCGTTGAGCAGCGCTATCTGGAATGCGATCTTTAAACCCAAGACAGGTGGTGGTGATAAGGATAAAGTGATCAAAACACTGATCGATTCTTTCCGTTATCCCAAATATGGTCCTGGTATGATGTGGGAGACCTGTGCTGCCAAAAGCAAAGCCATGGGCGTTCAGATAGAAATGAATTGCGGGGTAAAGGAGATCAGCACAGCGAACGGTACATGGAGTGTACGTACCTCCGACGGTAAAACGATAGATGGTTTTGATTATGTATTATCAACTGCACCTATGCGGGAACTGGTTGCTTCTGTAACACCGCGGTTCCCGGAGAAAGCGTTCGATTCTGCCAGGGAGTTGGGTTACCGAGATTTTTTAACGGTGGTATTGATCTGTAAGGATGAAGATGCTTTTACCGATAACTGGATCTATATCCATGACCCGAGCGTACAGGTAGGGCGTATCCAGAACTTCAAATCCTGGAGTCCTTATATGGTGCCGGATCAGAATATGGCTTGTTATGGACTGGAATATTTCTGTTTTGAAGGAGATGGGTTATGGACCAGCAGCGATGAGACCCTTATCAACCTTGCCAAAAAAGAGATACAACAGATCGGTCTGACCAAAGATAGTGCCGTGGTGGACGGCTACGTGGTACATCAGCCCAAAGCTTATCCTGTGTATGACCATAGTTATAAAGAGCACGTGAATGATATCCGGCAAGCCCTGAAACAATATCCTGGACTGTACCTGATTGGCCGTAACGGTATGCACAAATACAATAACCAGGATCACAGCATGATGACGGCAATGCTGGCAGCCAAGAATATTGTTGCCGGTAAAGAACTGTACGACCTCTGGGAAGTGAATGAGGACGCGGAATACCACGAAGGGGGCGACAGGGGGGCAGAAGAAACCCAGAAAGTGCTGGGCAGGCTGGTTCCTGAAAAGATCAGTAATTGATGAGTCAATAAAACAAAGGCCGCAGAACTATTCTGCGGCCTTTGTTTGTATAGGTGGCACCGGGCATGGTTTTTGAAAATGATTTATCTTTCTGTACATAAAGGATCCTTTTATGCAAAAAACGCTCTTCCGTTTTGTCTGCCTGCTTGGCCTTTTTCTGGTATTGACCACAGTGGTGCAGGCGCAGGATGAAAAGCCCGATACGGTATATACCGGTATCTATATCACCAGTATACACGATATCGATTTTAAACAGAATGAATACACGACCAATCTTTGGTTGTGGATGCGGTATAAAAGAAAAGAATTCGACTTTGTACAGAACCTGGAGATTCCCCAGGCGAAATCCTTTACCAAACTGTATACGACAGTAGATACCAGTGATGGCGGCATATACGTATTGATGAAGTTGCAATGTGTGATGAAAGACTCCTGGAAGATCGGAAACTTCCCTTTTGATAAACAGAAGCTCCGGTTGTCGATAGAAAACTCGCAGTACGATGCAAAATCACTGGTTTTTGCAGCCGATACGGCGGGTAAGAGCTATGATCCCCGTTTTACGCTGCGCGGATGGAATATCGACAGCTTTATCATTACACCTGGCATCAAAGCCTATGAAACCGATTTTGGCGACAAGAGTGTATTGAAACCGCATATGGACTATGGGGCCTACCGTGTACACATATCGATCGCCAGAGACGCGTCGGAACTGTTCTGGAAAATGTTTCTGGGAATGTATGTGGCATTCCTGATCTCGTATATCTGTTTCTACATCCATGCTGATAATATTGATTCCCGTTTCGGGTTGAGTGTCGGTTCATTATTTGCAGCTATCGGTAATAAGTATATCATTGATTCCTCTTTGCCAGAATCAACCACTTTTACATTGGTAGACATGTTACATGGCATAACCCTGTTTTTTATTTTCCTGGTAGTGGCTTCATCCGTGTATTCATTACGCCTGGTAAAGCAGAATCAACTGGTAAAAGCCAACCGTTTCGACATGGTTGCCGCACAGGTGATATTGGTGGTCTACGTGGCCATCAATGTGTATTTCATATCGCAGGCCAAAGCAGGTTGATATGGTTATGCGTCAATACCCGTATTTCTCCTTCCACCGTTCACGCAGGAATTTGCGTAGTTCGTTTTCTCTTGCATTGTTGCCGGGGTCGTAAAATTTAGTGCCTGCTATCTTTTCAGGAAGGTATTCCTGGTCTATAAAATTGCCCTTGCCCAAATGCGAATATTGATATCCCTTTCCATATTGCATATCCTTCATCAGTTTGGTGGGGGCATTCCGGATATGCAGGGGAACGGGCAAGTCGCCATTTTTTTGTACGGCACTTAAAGCGGCCCCGATCGCCACCACTGCCGCATTGCTCTTGGCGGAAGAAGCCAGGTAAGTAACGCATTGCGACAGGATGATCTGGCTTTCCGGGTAACCGATCTTGGAAACCGCATCGAATGTGGCATTGGCCAGTAATAAGGCATTGGGATTGGCATTGCCCACATCTTCACTGGCAAAAATGAGCATGCGTCGGGCAATGAATTTCACGTCTTCACCACCTTCGATCATACGGGCCAGCCAGTACAGTGCTCCGTTAGGATCGCTGCCACGCATACTTTTAATGAAGGCGGAAATGATATCATAATGTTGCTCACCCTGTTTATCGTACAGTGCTATCTTTTTCTGGGCGACTTCCATGACCAGTGCATCCGTGATCACCATTAGAGATGGGGCTGCCGTATTCGCTGATAACTGATGCTGGATCACAAGATCGAACAGGTTCAATAGTTTTCTGCCGTCGCCACCGCTGATGGTGAGCAGGGCTTCTGTCTCTTGTAGCTGTATGCCGAGAGGTTTGATGGCTTCATCTTTCTCAATCGCCTGTTGCAGGAGTTTTATAAGGTCTTTTTCCTGTAAAGCCTTCAAAACATATACCTGGCATCTGCTTAGTAATGCACTGTTCACCTCAAAAGAAGGATTTTCCGTTGTAGCACCGATCAGTGTGATGATACCTTTTTCTACCGCTCCCAACAAAGCATCCTGCTGGCCTTTATTGAAGCGGTGGATCTCGTCGATAAACAGGATGGTTCCCGGATGTTGTTTGGCCTCTTCGATCACTTCACGCACTTCTTTCACACCGCTGCTGATGGCGCTCAACTGGAAGTAAGGTAACTGCAGACTGTGCGCAATGATATTGGCGATGGTGGTCTTACCTACGCCCGGAGGCCCCCAGAGGATCATGGAAGGGATACGTCCCTGCTCTATGGATTTCCGTAAAATACTGTTCCTGCCGGTCAGGTGTTCCTGTCCAACCAGATCGTCAAGTGTAACCGGACGCATTCTTTCTGCCAGTGGGGTGCTGCTGTTCACACTGGAAAAGTACAAAAAATCGGGGGTGTGAACGGAGTCGTGGATGGTGATTGCTCAAAAAAATTATTCAGGACGGGATGTCTCGAAAAGATAGCCATACTGCTTCAGGATCTTAAAATTGAGCATAATATGGCTTACCAGTACCACACCTACAAAGAGCATAAAGTAGGCCACGGCTTTCATAATGGTAATGAACAGGTCGGTGGTGAGCATAGCAGGAATATTGGGCTGTGATTCCCGGAACTGGTTCACGAACTGACGGAGACTCACATCGCCCATGAAAATGATGCTGACCGCATTCAGGAAGAACATGATGCCCATGAACAGCGATACAAAAGCATTCACCCGGATCCAGTCGCGCAGCGATGCTTTGCAGGGTTGTTCCACGTCAATGCTCCTGGTCAGGAATTTCAGGCTGGCAAAAGTATAGATCACAAAAGCGGCCAATACGAACACCATCAATAACAAGGCGGGATTCACCAGGGCGCTGAACAGGAACAGGAGATCCATAAAACCGAACATGGCCGCTATGGGCAGCAATATAAAAGTGAGTATGCGGAAAATGGTCAGTTGTTTCATATTGCCTGTTATTTGTATGGCCGTACATACCGGTCGGCTGGTATGTACGGTTACCGGATTATCCTTTCAGGTTCAGTTGTATCTGCAGTTCATCAAACTGCTTGTCGTCAATGCTGCTGGGTGCATCCAGCATAACATCGCGACCGCTGTTATTTTTAGGAAACGCGATAAAATCCCGGATACTTTCACTTCCCCCAAGGATGGAACACAAACGGTCGAACCCGAATGCGATACCTCCATGCGGTGGTGCACCATATTCAAAAGCTCCCAGCAGGAACCCGAATTTATGCAGCGCTTCTTCTTCGCTCATACCTAAGGCGGCGAACATTTTTTCCTGCAGTTCACGCTGGTAGATACGGATAGAGCCGCCACCAATCTCATTTCCGTTCAATACCATGTCGTAGGCATTGGCTTTGATATTGGAGTAAGGGTGTTCCAGGTATTTATCTGCGTTTTCGATCAGAGGGTTGTTTTGGATCATTACTTCGATCTGGTCTGGCTTGGGCGATGTGAACGGATGGTGACGGGCAACCCAGCGGTTATCTTCTTCCGCATATTCGAAGAGAGGGAAGTCAAGCACCCACAAGAGTTTGAATTCGTCGTCTTTGCGGAAGCCCAGTCTTTTGCCCATTTCCAGGCGCAGTTCACTGGTGGCTTTACGGGTTCTTTCTTCGCGGCCGGCCAATAGTAATACCAGGTCACCTGCTTTGGCATCTGCAGCGTCGGCAATAGCTTTCAGTTTGTCTTCTGTATAGAATTTATCTACGCTGCTCTTGTAGGTACCGTCTGTGTTGCATTTGATGTATACCAGGCTCTGCATCCCTATCTGCGGACGTTTCACCCAATCGGTCAGCTCATCCGTTTGTTTGCGGGTATACTCACTGCAGCCGGGGGCGGCAATGGCCAGTACGGTCTCGGCATTATCAAATACCCCAAAACCGGCACCATTGATCAATTCGCCGGTAGCTTCTATTGTACCGCCTTTCAGGAATGCCGATTTCAGGTTGGCGATCTTCATGCCAAAGCGGATGTCGGGTTTGTCGTTGCCAAACTGCCACATGGCATCTTCCCAGCTCATGCGTTCCACTTTCTCGGTATAGTCGATATTCTTTACGTCTTTGAAAATGCGTTTGATCAGGTTCTCAAACATGTTCAGGATATCTTCCTGCTCCACAAAAGCCATTTCACAATCGATCTGCGTGAATTCGGGTTGTCTGTCGGCACGCAGGTCCTCATCCCTGAAACATTTGACGATCTGGTAATAACGGTCGTAACCGCTCACCATCAGTAACTGTTTAAAGGTCTGTGGTGATTGTGGTAAGGCATAGAACTGCCCGGGGTTCATACGTGAGGGAACCACGAAGTCCCTGGCGCCTTCGGGCGTGGATTTGATCAGGAATGGGGTTTCAATGTCCATGAAGTTGTTTTCATGGAGATAGTTCCTGGCAGACCGGTTCACCGCATAACGCAGTTCCAGGTTTTTCTTCACCGCATTACGGCGAAGGTCCAGGAAGCGGTATTTCATGCGCAGGTCATCGCCACCATCCGTATCGTCCTGGATGGTGAACGGGGGGACGGCTGATTTGTTCAGTATTTTGAAAGAGGTAACTGTTATCTCGATCTCGCCGGTGGGTATATTGGCGTTTTTACTGCTTCTTTCCGATACTTTCCCGGTTGCCTGTAATACGTATTCTCTTCCTAGCGGATTACTGTCCAGCAAACTGTTCAGTTCTTCTCCAAATAATAGCTGGGTAATGCCATAACGGTCGCGCAGGTCAATGAAAGTGATAGCGCCAAATTTCCTTACGGTCTGCACCCATCCTGCCAGGGTTACTTCTTTACTAACGTCACTGATCCGTAACTCTCCACATGTGTGTGAACGATACATAGAATTGCTGATTTTTCGATTGCTGATTTGTGAGGGGTGGTGGTGAGTAGTGAGTAGTAAGTGGTATTTCACTTCCCACTCACTACTCACCACTCACGATCCCCGCCCGGACCGCAAATATAACCGAAATGGCCCATCCGGGGATTTTGGGGTCAAAAAGCGGGAAATGTTGATTTAGATAGCATCTTTGTATCATGCAACCAGGCACTGTATCACGAAAAGCCCATCGTTTGGCGGTAGCGGCTTTCTTTTTTATTGCCGGGCTCAATTTTGCCAGTTGGGCCAGCCGGATACCTGATGTCAGGCTGAAACTGCACCTGAACGATGCTGCTTTGGGTGGTGTTCTGTTTGCTTTGCCGGTGGGCTCCATGATCAGCCTGCCCTTCGCGGGATGGTTGGTGGCCAGGTTTGGTAGTAAACAGGTGATCTCCGTAGCGGCCATTGCTTACCCCGCCAGCCTGGTCCTGATCGGCTGGGCAGGAACCATCTGGCAGCTGGTTCCCATGGTATTTGCTTTCGGATTGCTGGGCAATCTCTGCAATATCGCCATCAACACCCAGGCCGTTGGGGTGGAAGCTTTGTATGGGCGTTCCATCATGGCTTCCTTTCATGGTATCTGGAGTATGGCCGGTTTTACGGGGGCGGCTATCGGCACATTCGTGGTGTCTAATAATATTACCCCATTGCTTCATTTCTGTTTTGTTGCTGCCGCCTGCATTATCAGCGTGATCCTTGTCCGCAATTATGCTTTACCCAAAGATGCCGGCCATCCTGATCAACCCCTGTTTGTAAAACCGGATGAACATTTGTTAAAACTTGGCCTGATCGCTTTCAGTTGCATGGTTTGCGAAGGAACCATGTTCGACTGGAGTGGCGTATATTTTCAAAAAGTGGTGGCCGTTCCCAAAGAAATGACCACTCTGGGTTATGCTGCTTTCATGAGCACCATGGCAGGAGGCAGGTTCCTGGGCGATTGGCTGGTGACCAAAATAGGCAAGAAGCTGGTGCTGGAAAGCAGTGGCATCACCATTGCTACCGGATTGCTGATCTCAGTGTTGTTTCCTTATATAGTTCCGGCAACCATCGGTTTTCTGCTGGTGGGTATCGGCGTTTCTTCAGTGGTTCCCCTGGTATATAGCTCTGCAGGAAAATCAAAGACACTGTCGCCTGGAGTGGCATTGACCGCCGTATCTACCATTGGGTTCCTGGGTTTTCTCCTGGGACCGCCGGTAGTGGGTTTTATGGCGCAGGCATTCAGTCTCCGATGGTCGTTCACGTTGATCGCTGTGTTGGGACTGGGTACTACCGTTCTTGCATCCCGGATCAAATGGGATGAATGATGGGCGCTGTTAAAAAAACGATAAAAGCCCGACTTAATTCTTAGAAATTGTTTTCTGGTAACAGAATTGGATAGGTAACAGAAATAAGGTCTGTCACCAAAACCCCCATGTTATGAAAACAAGTCTACACTACCTGATGCTGATTACTGTGCTGTTCCTGACACAGAGTTGTGTAAAAACGGTGGTTGGCACCACGCAGCCACCTGTGGCCGGATCCTGGGTGCTGAGCGAATCTTCGCGCAACAGTGGTAATGGCTGGTACTATTTTAATACCGGGCTTGAAAACGGGGTATTCCGTTTTTACAACAACGGTACAGCCGAATACGATGATGGATACAACTTTATGCGCGGTAGCTGGCGTATCCGTACTATCCAGTCGGGTTATTACGACCAGTATGGCAACTATTACAACGACCTGCACGATTCGTTCGAGATCCATGTTTACGATCCGGTTACTGCTGGCTCGGCGGACCTGGTGTTTGATGATATCACTTATACAGGCAGCCGCCTCATCGCTACCAATTATAATGGATATACGATTGCCCGTTATACCTTCAGAAGGTATTGAACAAGGGACAAGGGACAAGGGACAAGGGACAAGGAATGTTGTAGTAGCAGAAGAAAGCATGCCTTTACCCATTCTTTGTTCATCAGTTCCTTGCTCATCTGTTCAAAAGAGTCGCTGTGTGTGAAGTGATATTTTTTTTGGCTGCTTTTGTGCCTGTATTAGGCTCATGGGAAGAGGTGAATAACCACAGCAGGATGGCACCTCCCAGAATCGCGAGAACGATCGGTTTCATTGATAAGAACATAAGTAGTTAAGTTGGTTGGGTGAATACGGGTCCACTACCGCGCTGCGGTAACCTGGGATGCGAGGATGGGTGACACCTGTCGTGGCATACGCTGGCAGTTATGACCAACTGTAGCAACGGCTGGTGTTACTTGTTTTCTTGTCCGGAAAGGTGGGTGGAACGGAGGATTTAGAATCCCGGTGGTTTGATGTGCTGGCGAAACCTAAAAAGCAGAGATTCGGGCAAGTGGTTCATATTACATGGGAGCGAGGCTCCATTTACTTTGATAGCGTAAAGATATGGCGAAGTGCAGCACACCATAAAACGGATCCGGGTTAAACGGGACTTGCGGTTTCACAAGTGGTAAAGTATGTTTGATGAGCGGTAAAATGACGGTTTTCCCGGCTTTTTTGCTACATGGTTTCAAGTTCGTTCGGGTGGCGGGGTTTCCAGATAAGGTAATAGAAGCCCAGTATCAGTATCCCGAGCGCAAAAGGGATCAATGCCAGGTGTTTGAAAGTAAGTTCGCCGATCAGTGCATAGTGGTCAAAACCAAGGAACTCACTCAGCATCCAGTACGAGTTGGCAGTGATCCAGATGGAGATGGCCAGGTTATGACAGAGTTCCGACATATACTGCCTGGTACGCCAGGCAATAATGATCGATATCACCAGGGTAGGAAGGATCATGACAATACCCAGCGGTTTCCATACCATACACCATGCCACATCTTTGAACAACCAGAAAACAATATGCAGGTTTTCCATTTTCCGGTAGCGTAGCGGGATGATATAACTGTTGTCAGCATTGCTGATGACAGGGGTTTTCAGCGTATCCATTGAAAAGACGTTAGCAGTGATTTGATGGATACAATATTAATTTTTTGTAAGCAATCAGCGACTTAAAATCTTAGTAAACCTACGCACATCAGCCTGTGGGTGGATGGGACTTTCCTGCACAAGGTAATTCGCGAACTCCCTGGAAAAATAGGGGGCCAGTGAACATCCCTTGGTTCCCATTCCGTTGAATACGCCTACAGTGGGTGTAAGTGGATGCAGGCCCACAAAGGGTCTTCTTTCCATATTGGCTGGCCGTTCAGCCGCCATATGATCCAAGGTTTCAAAAGGTTGTTTGAGCCAGTGTTTCAGGTGTGCCTCTGCTTTGTTGCGAAAATCTGCGGATGGTTTTGTATCTGTAAAATCCCATTCATAGGTAGAGCCTACCCAGAACAGGTCAGGTTCCTGCCAGGGGACCACTACAAATCCCTGTTTAAAGATATGGGTCCGGGGTAAGCCGGGTATGCACACGATCAGCGCCTGCCCCTTATTTCTTGCATAGGGAAGGTTTTTGAAGTAGGGATTATCGAAACCCGCCACGCCATCGCTGAATAGTATTTTTCTTGCTTGTATCTGCTGGTAGCGCACTTCATCCTGGCCAATGGTGCAATCGTCCAGTTGAAAAGAAGTTTCCAGTAGTTGTTGTTGGCTTTGCAGTTTTTTCCGCCAGCTGGCCAATAATGCATGCAGGTCTATCAGCCAGCAAGGAGCTATTTCGCCGATCGTGAAATCAAAATGGAAATACTGCTTCCAGTGATCTGGATCTACCGGGTAGTGCAGGTATTCCTGCTCTTCCGGCAGGCGATCGCGGAATGCCATCACCATCTGTGGGGTTGGATGAAAATCGAGAATGTTGCACTGCCTGATCAGGGGTATGCCCAGTTCTTCACCAAAATCCTGGTATGCCTGAACAGCATAGGGCATTAATTTTTCGATCTCCCAGGTACGAACCATTCTTCTGCCGGTGATCGGGTTGATGACGCCACTGGCTACTTTGGTGGAGGAATTGGGTTTGCTTTCATCGATCACCAGTACGGATTTGCCGGCTTTGATCAGTTCGTGACTAAGAAACGTACCACAGATACCCTGGCCTACTATGATATAATCCACTTGCATACCTGCAAAGATGTATAAAAAGCCTGTCAATCAGCCAGAACAGGATCTGTGGACAAAATTATTGTGCCTTCACGCGAATATAAGTCAGGCAGATAAAGGCACAATTGCCGCATCAGGGATTGGTTACCCTGATCCTGATACCTTCCGAATGACTCGTAAATTCCGGTGCATACATGCACTGGATGCTGGCTATTCCTGCAGAAAATTCCCCGGTATGGGTGATGAACATCGGGTATTCAAATACATAAGTTCCTTTCTGTAAATGGTCAATGAAAAAATTGCTGCTCACATCCCGGGTGCTTTCATAGTAGCCCAGTCCATCCTGCCATCTGTAACCACTAAATATATTTGTGGGTTCCATGGAGGCTGCACGCATATCTTTCAGGTGTACATAATCCAGGTCCCTGTTACTGCGAAGCTCCAGGCGAACGATCAGTTTGTCGCCAATCTGCAACGGTTCCCCCTCTTTCAAAACCTGCAGTATTTTTCCCTGCCCGCTGTTTTTTTCGATGAATAGTTTTTTGGTGAGCGATAAGGGTGTAGCAGCAGGTGTTATCTTATCCAGGTCTTCAAAATATTGCCAGTACACAGCGCCCCATGAAGGAGATGAATACTTGGAAACCGCAGATCCATTGAATGCCGAAGCAGGAGATGAAGATTGAACGGTAACGGTAATATTTCCCATCTGGTTATCGATCTTGTTGCCATCAATCCTTTTTTTGAAATAACCTGTACCCGCTTCTGATTGCTGCGGGTCGTTGTGGATCTCTGTCTGGCCAAGGCGTATGGCGACTTTTTTTTCTGTATTCAGCCAGTCTGTTCCATTTGCCAGTAATGCATAACAGGCATCAGCTGTTGCGATAGTTGTTTTCCAGTGGTTGCTTTGTTTGTTCAGGAGTAACCAGGTTTTCATATCATAGACATGCTCGTTCAACCATTCATTTTTGGTGTCCTGGGTAATTTCACTCATAAAACTGATCAGCATGCTCTGGTGTTCAATGGGCGATTGGTACCAGTTTCCGGCGTAGGCCGATTTCCAATACATACCTTGTTGCGGATCGGTTATGGCATTCTCCAGTAATGCGGGAAGTATTTCTTTCGTGGCAGTTTGCTCGTTCCCTGTACGGTAGAATACCAGTCCCAGTTTTGCTTTGTAAAAACTGTTTTGTGTTGTCCAGTATTTTTTAGCCTGTGTCAGCAGGAACTGGTAAGCTTCCGGGGATTGCTGTGCAATATCCCGGAAGAAACTGCGCATGTACAGATAATCGGCATGGGTTCCCTTGATTTCTGTGTTTTTGCTGAGCCCGCTTTTCTGCATAACCCGGTAATCTTCCTGGATCTTTCCATCCAGAAAACGGAGGGCTTTCACCGTAATGTTGCGCATTTTTCCCGCCATTTCCGGCGATAATGCCCCCAGGCGCTTCAGTTTACCAATACCGGTAAGTATATAATTGGTGATGTACCGGTCTTCATATCCTCCCCTGAACCAGCTGAAAGCGCCGTTGGATAATTGCATTTGTGCAAGTTTATCGATCCAGATGGCCGCCTGGTTCTCGAGTTTTACCAGGTCGAATAACAGGGCTATGTTTTTCTTTTGCTGTTCCTCGTTTTCTGCCTGTAATACCCAGGGCGTTTCCTGCAACAGCAGTTGTTTCAGTTCCTCATTCTTCTGGAGTGTACTTTGCCGTGAACTGCTGTCTTGCTGCCATTGCGCCAGCACTTTCCTGATCCTGCTGTTCCTGTTTACGATCCATGAGGCCAACAGATTGGCGTACAAACGGTTAAAACTCTGTTCGGCACATTCATAGGGATACTCCATCAGGTAGGGTAGCGCCTGTACCGCATTCCAGACAGGATTACTGCTGAATTCAACCGTTAGTCCCTGCTGCGACAGGCTTTCGCTGGTGTTATGGAGCAGTTTGTCGAATCTGAAGGTTTGGGTGGTATCACCTTTGATGAATAGCGGAAGACTTTCGGTTACTAATTGTCGGTTGGTTACAACCGGTATGGTGTTTTCTTCGCCATCGTTTACCAATGCTGTCCCCGCCCTGATGCGCCAGGTAAGTGGTCGGTTGAAATTAAAAGGTACCTGGATGGGGAATTTGACAACAGTGGCCTTGCCGGCTTCTACGGTAAAGTATTGCACAGGAAATACATTCTGGAACCATCCGTCCACAGAACTGTTGTTGCCCGCATCCAGTAATTCAAGGCTCACCTGGCCGGTCAGTTCCTGTTCGCTGAGGTTCACAATTTTGCTGCTCAGTTCAATATGATCGCCCTCACGTAAAAAACGAGGAGTGTTGGGTTGTACCATTAATTTTTTCTGGGTAACGATAGATGACTCGTCTGTATACCCCAATGCCAGTTCCCGGGTATGGGCAAAACTCATCCATTTCCATTGGGTAAGCGCTTCGGGCATGGTAAAACTAAAACTGTATTTGCCCGTTGAGTCGGCATAGAGTTGTGGAAAAAAGAAAGCGGTTTCCTTGAAATTCTTACGGGGGGTGATATTGGACAGATCAATACCCGTTGCCGATTGCGCTTGCTGTGTTCTTATCTCTTCCTCTTTATCGGGTGCTGGCGTTTTGGCCAACATTCTTTGAGTGGCGTTGTTGGAGATTTTATTCGATTCGTTTTCCTGTAAAATATGCATGCTGTTGACTGGAAGGGCATTTGTCATCTTCGGTATTGTTTTTTTCCCGGTGTTAGCATACCCGGTCACTATTCCATCATTCATTTCGACCAGTTTCTCTCTTAGTGACCTGGAGAGGAGATGGCGCGGATGATTCAATAAACGAGCCAGGTTCTGGTTCCATAACAGAGAAGCGTCTTCTGCCAGTTGATCAAATACAAGTACTGTAAAAGAAGATGGGTCCGGATGCAGGTAATTGCCGGTAGAAATGTTTTCCGTAAAGTTGCTGTTCCCGCTAAAATCATTTTGTATCCAGTTGTTTCGCCAGAGGTAAGGGATATGCCATTCATGCCGGGAGAACTGGTCAAGCGAAGCATCGTACATGGCTGTGAGTAACTCGGCTGTGGTTTTTTCTCCCCCGTTGCCTTTAATGGTCAGTGTCCATGTTTCTTTACTGCCCGGTTCTGTTTTGTTCCGGTAGGTCTCATAACGGATGGCAAGTTCTTTGTTGCGCCAGGGTACTTCCATATGGTACAGAAAGCTGTATACCCGGTTGTCCCATACAAATGTTTCTGTAATGCCTATGCCGCCCCTGTCTGCTTCAGTAGCCGTAAAACGGATGTCTTCCACCCCCTTTGTTTTTTGAATGAATTGGTAATTCTCCTGCTGGTTGTTTTGTTTTTTTTGCCTGATGACAAACAAGTCCGCAGGTTGGCTATAGCTGATAAAATGAGCCGTTTCTCCGGGTTGTATGGATTTTTTTTCTAAGTCATGGAACACAAGGGTGTGGTTGCCGAATGCATGGGTGTTGGCATGGTATACCTGCAGGTAACTGGCCGTACTTATTTTTTGTCCGTAGGGATCGGTAGCCGTGGCTTCGATCCTGTAAAACCCGGGGGCAAGTGTTCCTGCGGTAACAGGATAGGCATCCATCTCTTTGGTGTCCACATTGCCTGTATGCACCAGTTGATGCGTGGGCCAGGTGCGATAGTCGGATTCAGCATGGTATTCATCGGATGGGAAGATCTTTATAAAATCAGCTTCCTGCATCACAAACTGGTCTGGCCGCTCCCAGTAACGTTTCCTGATAACGCGGCCAGGCTCCTGCAATGAATAGATCTGTATCTGTACAAGGGCAGGCAGCTTTTCGTTGTTGAGATTGGTGGTGGTCAGGTTTATCTTTTTCAGGCTGTCGACCTCGATTTTTTCAGGCATATTCAGCGATAATAGCAGCGATACAGATCCCGCACGGACCATTGTTTCAGCACTTCGGGTTTCTCCGTTGCTATCGGTTATGTCTGCCGTTATCCTGTAAGAAAAATAAGTATTGTTCGAACGGCTGGTAATATCACCGGCCAGCGCTTTGAAGGAAATGGCGAAATGTCCGCTGTCATCCGTAACTGATTCGCCACTGGTGATCTGCCTGTCATCACTGCCACGGTCGTAGTTCATACGATAGCCCCAGGGCATGGGGTAATGTTTGGTACGCGTAATGTTGTAGACCACTTTACTTCCGCTGATGGTGTTGCCTGCGTATGCTACCGCGTTTCCGGTTATGGTGATGGAATCATTCAGACGGTAAGCTTTTTGTACTTTTTCAAAAGAAACCTGGAAAGCGGGCCGTTTGTATTCTTCCACGGAGAAAGTATTACCCTCTGCAGGTATGTACCGTACCGTAATGCTGAAGCGGCCCGTAAGTGTCTGCGCCGGTATACGGAAGTTGCCGCTGAATGAACCATAGCTATTGAGCACTGCCTGGATCGAATCCACGTGTTTCCCATTAACATCATTCATGTACACCCAATGTTTTTCGGTAGATGTAATGAGTTTGCTGCTTTTGGTATGTACGTCTTTTGTAACGGCAATGCCTTTGAAAAAAACGGTCTGCCCCGGCCGGTACATACTCCTGTCTGTAAAAAAGAAGACCCTGCTGTTATTGATCTCGTAGGAAATGCTGTCTCTGTTCGCAGGCGACATCTCGTAATTGTAATAAACATGTTCTGAAATGGTTGGCAGCAACCTGTCTTCTTTCAGTGTCAGTTCTATTTTCGTATTGGCGGCTCTTTGGTTATCAGCATACCTGAAATGCCCGTTTTTATCCGTGATCAGTTCTGCTGCTTTGGTGTATTCACCTTCTCCGAGGGAATAACGGTATTCATAAACGGTTGCCCTCACTTCGGGAACGGGCTGGCCCGTGGCACGGTTCAATACAAAATAATCCCTGCCGTTGCGGATATAACTTAATTGTGATACCTGGAAATACTGCAAGCTTATTTTATGCAGGCTGTCGTTAAAACTACTGTTGTCTGAGCAGAGCAAAGCGTATTGTCCTACCGGTAATTTATTCAGCATGATTTCGGTTGCATGTGACTGGTGGTCATCGGAACCCGGCAGTGCTAACCGTAACTCATGATCGGGCGCCTGTTCCAGCATCTTTTGCCAGGGTCTGTGTACATTATCTGTTTTTTCGTTTACCTGTTTGTTGGCCAACCGGATGATCCTGATATATACTGTGTCTACGTTCCGGTAGCTTACCAGGGCCCGGAAGGCTTTACCCGGCAGGTTTACGGCTTCTGTCTGGGTACTCAGTTCTTTCTGTTTAATTTCTGCCAGGAGGTTATGCAGGTTACTGATGCCCGGGTGTGCTATTGTTTCTGTGTATCGCAACAGTGCTTTTTCTGCTATCTCTCTGGCCCGTTGGTAGGCCCATCTATGCGTTGTATCCTGGAAGGGTTGGTAACTGGCAGCTTTGTCGGCCTCCTTCCTGGCAAGAAGGTGCCAGGCTTGTGAGGTACTGATAGAAGTTGGATACAGTTTCGTCATCTCTTCCAGAGCCGCGGTATACAGGTCCTCTTTCCCGGATATGTCTGTCTGTTGGTATATCCATTGTATCCGCTCTGTGTTTAATTCCAGTAATGCTTCTTTGTTCACATCATTCCTGTGAAATCGCATTAACTGTTGAAACAGTTGCAGCGTCTGCCATTGCGATGAACTGCTGTCTTTGGTTGTGAAGCGATGGGTGGTAAAGACCTCCATAGGTGCCAGCGCCTGCTGAACGGGTATCAGGAAACGATCGGCAGGCAGGATGGGGCTAACACGCCCCCCGGAATATTCGCCTGCCTTGAAATAATCCAGCGCTTCATGCGCCAGCAGGTCATAAAGTGTGGGGCGCAACAGTCGGCTGTTGCCTTTTTTGATCACAGCATCGTAAGCCGATACCGGAACCTGCTGCAGTTGTTGTGCATTCTTCAGAGAGCTCAGGTAATGCTGATCAATGGCCAGGGAGAATTCGTCCAATCCCCAGGTAGTGATATCCTTTCCGGGTGTACCCGTTTTTTTTCTTTGACTGATCTGCCAGAACGCATTGTTGCGGTATTGCAGGTATAACTTGGCCAGCAGCGCATGCAGGATGGCCCGTTCCGTTTCGTTGCGGGTATGTACCAGCTCTTCCTCAACCTGTTTCAGAAACAGGTTCGGACTCCTGTCGGTCAGCCGCTGTTGCAGACTGTACTGGTAGATCAGGCACTTGATGCTTTGTGCCGGCAATTGTTGCTGTTTTGCTTTTTTGTATACAGCCGCTACTCTGTCCAGCGCCGTCCTGGTAAGGTCTTTTTGTACGATCAGGGTATCGATCCGCAGCCATTCATTCTGAAAAGCCGTATCTGTATTTTGCGCAGAAGCTGATGCAGCCAGGAAAAGAGTACCAACAGTCAATAGTTTTCTGAACTTCATGTATGCATATTTCAATGAAACAATTCCTTTCAGGTCAGGATGCAAACATGCTGATTAATTCACACATGTTTGCCCGATTAACAAAAGATTGTACATCTCCGGAGGGATCATAAAGGTAGTGCACCTATGACTGGCATAAAGGCAAAAAAATCCCGGTCAGAGGTTGACCGGGATTCGGATATAAGCGGGTATTCAATTTATTTTTTCAGGGCGGCAGCCATGGTGATACCGATATCGGCAGGGCTGGCTACTACTTCAATGCCACATTCTGCCATGATCTTCATCTTAGCAGCGGCTGTATCGTCGGCACCGCCAATGATGGCTCCGGCATGTCCCATACGACGTCCGGGAGGCGCTGTCTGGCCGGCAATGAATCCTACTACGGGTTTTCTTTTGTTATCCTTGATCCAGCGGGCTGCTTCAGCTTCCATGCTGCCGCCGATCTCGCCGATCATGATGATACCGTCGGTTTGAGGATCGTTCATCAGCAGTTCCACGGCTTCTTTGGTAGGGGTTCCGATGATGGGGTCTCCACCGATACCGATGGCGGTACTGATGCCAAGACCTGCTTTTACCACCTGGTCTGCAGCTTCGTAAGTAAGGGTTCCGCTTTTTGAAACGATACCGATGCGGCCTGGTTTAAAAATGAAGCCGGGCATGATGCCTACTTTTGCCTCACCGGCAGTGATAACGCCCGGACAGTTAGGCCCGACCAGTCTTGTGTTTTTACCCAGCAGGTAGTTCTTCACTTTTACCATGTCCTGTACCGGAATACCTTCTGTGATACATACCACCAGCGCAATACCAGCGTCGGTAGCTTCCATGATGGCATCAGCTGCAAAAGCCGGCGGTACAAAAATGATACTTACATCTGCGCCGGTTTGTTTAACGGCATCGGCCACTGTGTTAAATACGGGCTTGTCGAGGTGCGTGGTTCCGCCCTTGTTTGGGGTAACACCACCTACTACGTTGGTTCCATATTCAATCATCTGGGTTGCATGGAAAGTTCCTTCTGTACCGGTAAAACCCTGAACAATGATCTTCGAGTTTTTATTTACTAATACTGCCATGGGAAATTATTTCTGTGGTTTTGAAATTCGCGGCAAAAATAGGTTAAAACAGCCAAGGCGACCTTATTTGAAGGCTAAACTTTGTTGTTTTTTTACCTGCAGGCCCCGAAAAGAAGGTTTTTCCGGGGTAAAAGCAGTGAAGCCGGAGTGGAGTTTCCGGGCAGTATTCCCGAAAGCTTGGGCGGAACTGGAGCGGTTCCTGGAGAAAAAAATAAGCGCCGGGTTCTATCCGGCGCTTATGGGGTAGCTGTTATCTGTGTTTCTTCTCTTTTGGCGTTTCCTTCTCTGCTTTTTTTGCAGAAGCTTTGGCAGCGCTCTTTTGTTCCTTGGCTTCCTCTTTTGCCTCTTTTTTATCGGCATGACTGGCTTTGGCAGTGGTTTTTTCAGCTTCTTTCATTTCCTTGTGGTGTTGGCTTTTCTCCTTTCCGGGCGCATTTTTTTCTGTTGCGGCATTTTTTGCGGTAGGGGTTGTGGCCTGGGCCATGGCAGTTGTTGCCAGCAGTAAGGATGCTACAGAAGCAAACAGGATCTTTTTCATGATGTTTTTTTTAGTTGATAATGAATAAAAGACCCTTTTATTTCTGATGGGTTTAATGGTAAATTGCTTTTAAGTTTATTTTAAGAGAAAAACAGAGACTATAACATGCCTGACAGGGTTACCATCTCCAGTAATTTGAACGGGTATTACAGCTTATAAAACAGCTTGCTGTCTTTGCCCGTTTTAGTGGTTACTTTCAGAAAATAAGGACCCTGGTACAATGATTCGCAACCCATCTCTACCTGGTTATTACCCTGTTGCAGCATTCTCCTCAGCCTGAGTTTCGCCATTCCGTAAATATCAAAAACGGTGATCTCTGCTTCCACATTGCTGTTGCGGCTATACAGGGTGGCCATCATCCGTGTAACCACAGGGTTGGGGTTGATCTGGAGGATCTTGATATAGTCCACGCTCGACTGTGGCGTATTCAGGGTATCCCCGATCACGATCTGTTTGCAGGCTTTTGCTTCACAGCCATTCAGCGTTTTTACCTGCAGGCAGGTGGTATAAGCCCCCAGTAAAGGGAACTCTTTCACCGTTGTGATCTCATTACCTGAAAGAACCGTGTTGTCTCCAAACTTCCATACCCGCTGAATAATGCTGTCGCCGGGTAGGGCTTTGCTCTGGCCGCTGTTGAAAGCTACTTTTTTCAGGCTTATCCGCTCTGCGGTGAACTTCAGGTCTACTGGACAGTTAACAGGCCCAATGGTGACCGTATCTGAATACTTGCTTTCGCAACCGCTCCGGGTTTTGATGTACAGGGCGACAAGGTATTTCCCGGGTTTGGGATACGTATGCGATGGATCCATACGGTTGCCCTGCATTGCAGCAGAACCGTCGCCAAAGAACCAGGTGCGGCTGAGAATACTGTCGGTTAGACTGGTGCCGCGTGATTGTCCGCTGGTGAAATACGCAACATTGTTTTGTACGCTGTATTTCACAATCGCCTGGCAGCCGGTTGTCTGGTGCGGCTGGATCACAATGGTAGATGCATACTTGCTTTCGCAGCCTGCTTTTGTTTTAATGATAAGATATACGGTATAGGAGCCAGGCAGGGTGTACGGGTACGAAGGACTGATCACATTGCCTCCCAGTGATACGGAAGTACTATTGTCCGCATAATACCAGGTACGGCTGATGATGCTGTCGTTGTCGCCGGCTGCTTTTGAACCTGCACTGTTGAACATGACCAGCGAATCTTTGATGGCCCAGGTGAAATAGGCCTTACAGGTATTGGGAATGATTGTGCTGTCTTTGATGTCGAATTCCTGGCAGGTCTTGCTTTCGCAGCCGTTTTTTGTTCTGATATACAGGCAGGCCGTGTACCTGCCCGCTTTGTTGTAACTGTGGGATGGGTCTACCCGGTTGCCGGTTAGCGGGGCATAACCATCTCCAAATACCCAGGTGCGGCCAATGATACTGTCGCCACCACTTCCCGCATAGGCATTGGTGCTGTTGAATTTGACCGTTTTACCTTCCATGGCAAGACCGAATTGTGCCTTACAATTGGTGGGAGGAACCGTTGTACCGGAGATGCTGCCTTTTACCAACAGGTTGATACAGATCTGCTTTTCACAGCCTTTTACCGTGCGGATACTCAGGCAAACGGTATAATTGCCGGTGTCGCGGAATTCTTTTAAGGGATTTACCAGGTTGCCGTCAAGTGAGCTGTTATCACCAAATTTCCAGATGCGCTGGAAAATACTGTCTCCCGGTAACGTACTGCTCTGGCTGCTGTTAAAGCGGAATTTCTTGGGAGCCAGTTTCTCAACGGTAATAGCAGCAACGGCCCGGCAATCGTTGGAAGCGGGTGTGAAAACCACCTGCTGACAGTAACTGCTCCGGCAGCCCAGTTTGGTGGTAATGGTGAGGCAGGCTGTATAAATACCGGCCTTGACATATACATGTGTGGGATCTACCCGGTTGCCTGTCAGGGCGGCGCTGCTGTCGCCAAAGGTCCAGGTACGACTGATGATGCTGTCGCCCGCAGCTGCCGCGGCCCCTGCTCCGTTGAATTTGATACCGGTTGCAACCGATGTGTACGAGAATGCGGCTTTGCATACGGGTGCAGGTTTGTTGAGGCAAAGCACAAAATTTATTTCTACCAGGTTACTGGTGCCTACTGTGGGATCGCGTTGCAGCAGGGTGCCATCGCAGTTTTCCACCTGTATCAGGAGTTTGCGGATATCCCCGTTACAGGTGAGGGTATCGGTATAGTAACCGTTGGGATTGCTCAGCGTAGTATGTATCAGGGCACAGCCGCCATTGGTGCTGTCGATACTGTATATCTTTACTTTTTTATTGGCAACAGGAAGGTTGGCGGCATTTTTCAATATTCCTTTTACGATCACGGTGTTGGCCAGCAAATGATGGGTGACCAACAGGAGAAAGCTGATCAAAAACAGGCGTAGAGTTGTTTTCATAAGGTGTGGTTATCTGTGTAGGTAGATACCCCTGTGTGGCAGATTGCAGCCTATCCGGGGGTGGAATTTTGACCGCCCATCTCACAGAAGGCCCTCCAAAGACGCTGTATTCGTGCGAATCATGGGCTCAGGGGGCCGAACTTTCCCCAAACAAGCTTTCTTGTTTTTGGTCGCCAATCCCTACTTTTGCGCCAGTCTGAGAGGACGATTCATTAAAAAACAAACACAATGGCAACAACATCCGACATCAGCCGTGGTATGATCCTGAAATTAGACGGCAGTTTATATTCTGTAGTGGAATTTGGAGAGAACAAAACAGCCCGTGCCGCTGCAAAAGTGTGGGCCAAATTAAAAGGCGTTGATAACAAGCGTTCTATTGAAAAGACATGGAACAGCGGAGAGAACATTTTTCCGGTTCGTGTAGAGAAAAAAGCTTTCCAGTTCTTATATAAAGATGATACCGGCTACAACCTCATGAACAATGAGACTTTTGAGCAGATTGCTTTAGGTGAGGAAATGATCGAGTCTCCCCAGTTCCTGATGGAAGGTGCGGAGGTATTCGTTTTTATCAACACCGAGACCGAGCAACCCATCGGTGCGGAACTGCCGGAGAAGATCGTGGTTAAGATCACTTATTGCGAGCCGGGTCTGCGTGGTGATACGGCTACCCGTGCGCTGAAAGCGGCAACCGTTGAAACCGGTGCAACCGTAATGGTACCCCTGTTCGTGGAAGATGGGGAATTGATCCGTGTGAACACCAAGGATGGCTCTTATATAGAGCGTGTAAAAGAGGAAAAATAGGATCTCGTTGGCCCGTTCCGGCCGGTTAAGTCCATTGTCAATCATATCAGGGCAGCCCAGGCTGTCCTTTTTTAGCCCTGCGGACCGGGCTCCGGGTACAAAAAACACCTGGCCCAGGAAATAAAGAAAATACCCGTTTTTGTCAAAAAAGGGCTATTTTGCCCCTCTATTTGAGCAAAAATCACTGTTTTTACCCCTAAAACTTGCCATTTATGGACTTAAAGCAAATTCACGAACTAATCAAAATCATCAATAAAAGTAATATCGGTGAGATAAGTATAGAAGATAAGGATGGTAAGGTGACCATCAAACAGAAAGAGGAACAGGTGGTAACCGTTGCCGCTGCTTCCCCACAGGTATTTACAACGGCTCCCCAGCCGGCTCCTGTTGCAGCTCCGGCACCTGCCGCCGCAGCCCCCAAAGCTGACAACCTGGTAACGATCAAAAGCCCGATGATCGGAACCTTCTACCGTCGTTCAGCACCCGATAAGCCCATTCTGGCAGAGGTAGGTACTGAAATTGCGCCGGGTAAAGTGGTTTGTATCATCGAAGCCATGAAACTCTTTAATGAAATTGAAGCAGAGATCAAAGGCACTATTGTAAAGGTACTGGTAGAAGATGCCAGCCCGGTTGAGTACGACCAGCCTTTATTCCTGGTAGAACCAGCTTAGGAAATTTGAAAATGAGGCAATGCGAAGATTTGAAAATGGGGCGACCACCCCATTCGAAAATTTCTCAGTTCATGCCGGTATTTTCCTATTCTCCCATTTTCAAATTTTCAAATTCACAGGATGTTTAAGAAGATATTAATTGCCAACAGGGGAGAGATTGCACTCCGGGTGATCCGCACCTGTCGTGAGATGGGTATCAAAACGGTGGCCGTCTATTCTACTGCCGATAAAGACAGTCTCCACGTAAAATTTGCCGATGAAGCTGTTTGTATCGGTAAACCCGCCAGTTCAGATTCTTACCTCAATATTCCACATATCATGGCCGCTGCAGAGATCACCAATGCAGATGCCGTACACCCCGGTTACGGGTTCCTGGCCGAAAATGCCAGGTTCTCGCAGATCTGTGCCGATCATGGCATCAAGTTCATCGGGCCTACGCCGGAGATGATCAATAAGATGGGGGATAAGATCACTGCCAAGGACACTATGATCCGTGCAGGTGTACCAGTGGTGCCGGGTGGAGAAGGATTGCTGGAAAGTGTGGAGCAGGCCAAATCACTTGCCAAAGAAGTAGGTTATCCCGTGATCCTGAAAGCAACTGCCGGTGGTGGTGGTAAAGGGATGCGTGTGGTATGGAATGAAGATGAAATCGAAAAAGCTTACAGCACTGCCAAACAGGAAGCTGCCGCATCGTTCAAGAACGATGGTATCTATATGGAGAAGTTCGTGGAAGAACCCCGGCATATAGAGATACAGGTAGCCGGTGACCAGTATGGCAATGTTTGCCATCTGAGCGAGCGCGACTGTTCCATCCAGCGCCGTCACCAGAAACTGGTGGAAGAATCGCCTTCACCGTTCATGACGCCCGAACTGCGCCAGAAAATGGGAGATGCGGCCATCAAAGCGGCCAAAGCCATCAATTACGAAAGTGTGGGAACCATCGAGTTCCTGGTAGATAAACACCGTAACTTCTACTTCATGGAAATGAATACCCGTATCCAGGTAGAACACTGCGTTACGGAAGAAGTGGTGAGTTTTGACCTGATCAAAGAGCAGATCAAGATCGCCATGGGCGAAAAGATCTCCGGCAGAAATTACGAACCCCAGATGCATGCCATCGAATGTCGTATCAACGCCGAAGATCCGTATAACGATTTTCGACCGTCGCCTGGTAAGATCACGGTATTGAATACGCCCGGCGGACATGGCGTTCGCGTAGACAGCCATGTATATGCCGGTTACGTGATCCCGCCTTATTACGATTCCATGATCGGTAAACTGATCACCGTGGCACAGACCCGCGAAGAAGCCATTGATACCATGTATCGGGCTTTGAGCGAATATGTGATTGAAGGTGTGAAAACCACGATTCCCTTTCACCTGCAACTGATGCAGAACGAGGATTTCCGGAAAGGAAACTTCACCACCAAGTTCCTGGAATCATTCAAGATGAAATAATAAAAAGCCCCATTGAAAAATGGGGCTTTTACTTTTAAAGAGATTCGTTTACAGGGTGTTCTGGCTGAAGAACTGGGTCATGGTTTCAAAATGCTCTTCGCCAATACCCACTACTTTCCATCTCCGTTGCCTTTCTGCATACATGGCCACCGTTTTACGGATGCGGTTAAAATCTGCTTCCGGAATGGCGGCAATGGTTGTGGCTTCTTTTTGTTTCCATACTTCTATTTCCAGCAGCATATCGGCCTGCCGGCCATTGACACCTAATTTCTCGATCAGTTGTTTGCGATATTTTGTTTTATACAACAGTAGGGCTTTTTGCGCATTCAGGGTATCAAAAACAGGATTCGCCTGCAGGGTGATCACTGGACAGGTCCGGGTGCTGATCTCAAAGATCCGTTTGGGATCAGAGAGGGTTTTTACCTGGTCGGCTGCCAGGCCCAGTGATTTGTACTTTTTAGATACATCCTGCATCAGTTCACCCTGGGTAGCGTACACTTCATTTGTATTGGCATCAATGGCAGCCTGTTGTTGCCTGGCCCAGTGATCGATATCCCCGATCTTATCAGCCAGTGCTGCAGATAATTTCCATTCTTTGATGAGCGCCGGTTTATCGCAATACCCAAACAGTTCCCGCATTTCTTCCGAAGAACGTTTGATGCTGTTTTCCTGTGCGGAGAGATTACCTGATAACAGGATAGATAAGATAACGGCGGCTACATATCGTACTTTCATAAACACAAATTGTACTGTCTAAAATACCAACAATTTAAAACATGGATTCGTTAAAATAAGAAAGGCATTCTATGGGAACGCCTTTCTTGTTTTGATCGGGAGTTATTACCTGCCCCCACCACCTCTGCCCCCACCCGGGCGCATAGACATGGTTTCGATCACTTTGGTAGCCAGTTCCTCAGATAATCCGGCCTTTACCAGTCTTTTTTTTCTTGCTTCGGCAACTTCTTTCATCTTAGCCTGTCTTTCTTCCGGAGCCATTTCCCTGAAATTACCCATGTTGGCCATAAATGAACGGTCGGTCATGACCGCTACAGCAGAATCTGTCTGAACCTCGGTAAGACCCAATGGTTTCAGTCTTTCTTTCATCATGGCAATTCTTTCTTCGGGTGTCATTTGCTGACCACCACCTGGTCCCTGGGCCATTACGGTTGTCATGGAACAGCCCAGTACAATAACCATGCATACAAATAATTTTTTCATACAGTTCTTTTTAAGAGTTTAGTATAGAAAATTATTGCAAATCTTTTTCGGAACAACAGGTATTCGGTCAATGGCGGTCAGTAGTCGGCAGCAACAGGTCCTTAACGTTTCTTTAATCCCGCAAAACAAAAAGCCCTGTTCCGGTAAAGGAACAGGGCTGTATTGCTCAAGTTAAAGGTATTAACGTAAGAACAGCATTTCACGGTACTTGGGTAAGGTCCAGATATCATCGTCAACCAGTTGTTCCAGTTTGTCAACGTGGTAGCGGATCTCATCAAAGAAAGCAGATTTGACCTGGCTTTCGTAGGCGATGGCTTTGGTACGGCTGTTTTCGATGTTGTTCGCAATTTTACGGGCTTCCACCATGGCATGTACCTTGGTGTGGATCACCTGGATATGTTCACTTACTTTTTTCAGGATCTCCAGCTGGCTGCTGTAAGCGGTTTCCGGTAAACCGGCTGCTTTTAATCCGTTGATATTGTTCAGCAGCTGGTTCTGGTATTTGATTGCGGCAGGAATGATGTGGTTAATGGCCAGGTCGCCCATCACGCGTGCCTCGATCTGCACTTTCTTGATGTATTTCTCCAGTTCGATCTCGTGTCTGGCTTCCAGTTCTGTATGAGAATAAACACCGGTGCTTTCGAACAGTTTTTTGGCTTTGTCAGTGAGTAAAGCGTCCAGGGCGATCGGTGTGGTCTTCAGGTTGGGCAGACCGCGGCGTTCTGCTTCGTGGTGCCATTCGTCGCTGTAACCATCTCCTTCGAACAATACTTTTTTGCTTTCCACAATGTATTTCTGGATCACGTGCATGATGGCAATCTCTTTCTTGTCGCCTTTCTCAATCAAGGCATCCACATCGGTCTTGAATTTGCGCAGGGTATCTGCCACGATGGTATTCAGAACGGTCATGGAAATACCGCAGTTGGCAGATGAACCTACCGCGCGGAACTCAAACTTATTACCGGTAAAGGCAAAAGGAGAGGTACGGTTACGGTCGGTATTGTCGAGCATCAGCTCAGGAATGCTGCGGTGAAGGTCCAGTTTCAGGATGGCTTCATCCTGCTCGTCGAATTTGGTGTTCACCCTGGCTTCCACATCGGCCAGCACTTTGGCGAGGTATTGTCCTACGAATACGGAGATAATGGCCGGAGGCGCTTCATTGGCACCCAGGCGGTGGTCATTCGGTGCAGAAGCAATGGCTGCACGCAGAATATCTGCGTAATCGTGTACCGCTTTGATGGTGTTCACAAAGAATGTAAGGAACATCAGGTTGGTCTTGGGCGTTTTTCCCGGAGCCAGCAGGTTCACACCGGTATCGGTGGCCATACTCCAGTTGTTGTGTTTACCGCTACCGTTGATACCCGCAAAAGGTTTCTCGTGCAGTAAAACCACCAGCTTATGACGCTTGGCCACACGGCTCATCACATCCATGAGCAGGGTGTTATGGTCAACAGCAATATTCACTTCTTCAAAGATCGGGGCACACTCGAATTGTGCAGGGGCTACCTCATTGTGGCGGGTGCGTAAAGGGATACCCAGTTTATAAGCTTCCTGCTCGTAGTCGCGCATAAAAGCATATACCCTTTCAGGGATAGAACCGAAGTAGTGGTCTTCCAATTGCTGGCCCTTGGCAGGTGAAGCACCAAATACGGTACGGCCGCACTGGATCAGGTCGGGACGTGCAGTGGCAAGAGCTTCATCTATCACAAAATATTCCTGCTCCCAACCCAGGGTAGGAGTTACTTTGGTAACGTTCTTGTCGAAATAATTACAAACATCCACAGCTGCTTTGCTCAGGGATTCTACCGCTTTCAGCAACGGCGCTTTGTAGTCGAGCGATTCCCCGGTATAAGAGATGAAGATCGTTGGGATACATAATGTTTTACCATGGCCGATCTCAATGATGAATGCAGGAGAAGAAGGATCCCAGGCAGTATAACCGCGGGCTTCGAAAGTAGCGCGGATACCACCGCTGGGAAAAGAAGAAGCGTCGGGTTCCTGCTGGATTAGCGCGGCGCCATCAAATTCTTCAATGGCGGTACCATCACTTTTCAGGGTAAAAAAAGAATCGTGTTTTTCAGCAGTGGTTCCTGTCAGCGGCTGAAACCAGTGTGTATAGTGGGTAACACCCTTGCTTTCTGCCCAGGCACGCAGCCCATTGGAGATCTGGTTAGCCACGGTACGATCGATCTTCTTACCACCACGGATACTGGTCGCAAGGCTTTTATAAGCTTCGTCGCTCAAATATTCACGGGCGGTTTTCAGTGTGAACACATTTTCATTGAAAATGGTAGTGATCTTTGGGCTGGCTGGAGCCGGTGCATCACCAGTTTCTTTGGCGATACTTTCGATTGCTGAAAAACGTAATGACATAAGATTATTTTTTTTGACTGACCAAAAATAAGCATAATATTCTGTAAAATGTAATTTTTATCTTTTAAATGGGGTGTAAAATGACAAAAATGTGGAAAAATCAAAACATAGATATAATTTTAATTTGTTTGCCAGTGAGGTAATTTCTCAGTAATTGGCTAACGCAAAACATCCGTTATCGGGAAATAATAGTCAATTCAGGCTGTTTGCTGAGAACGCTTTCATCAGTTCCTGTCCACCCCGGATACCCAACCCTGATCAACCTGATAATCATTGTATAACCAAACAGGTAAAAACGAGAAATATATTTGGTCACAGAAAAACGAACTGCCCCGGCTGATATACAATATGGGTCTAAGGCCAGGGCTGATTACCCCATTTGCTTAACAAACCAAGCAGGCCGAAAATAAACCATCCCCTTATCATCTTTACCGGCCAATAGCATCTCTGCCAACTATCCCTATTTTCCTGCATATACATTGATAATCAGTTACTTACATAATTGCCTGCTGTTAAAAGTGGGTTAACTCATTGATTATCCGTACATAACAGGAGGATAAGCTGCAGATAACCCGCCTCTTTAAAGAGACGGGTTATGTATGGTATAGGTACGGTTTATGGGCAGTATAATGGATAAAGAAAACATTGGCAAATCTGTGAATGGGGATATGGGAATGGGTTATAAAAAAAAACTGTGCACGAGCTTGGTTGGAAAAATGGTTGACCCTGGCCATTGGTAACCGGTTGACTGGTTCCTGCAATAAACTGTCATCAGGTTGTTGATACCCATTTTACAAAACTTCATCTTGCCTCTTACGGCTACTTTCTTACCTTCGCGGCATCATGGAAATAACCGCCCAAACCGCCGAACAACTTCGTCTTACGGCCGAAGAATTTGAACTCATCAAACAGAAATTAGGCCGCATCCCCAACTTTACCGAGTTGTGTGCTTTCAGCGGCATGTGGAGTGAGCACTGCAGTTATAAAAACTCCATCAAGTGGTTGAAGACCCTGCCCCGCAACGGCGGCCGTATGCTGGTTGCTGCAGGTGAAGAGAATGCGGGTCTGATGGATATGGGTAACGGCTTTGGTGTTGTATTCAAGATCGAAAGTCATAACCACCCCAGCGCCATTGAACCTTTCCAGGGTGCTGCAACCGGTGTAGGTGGTATTCAGCGCGATATTTTTACCATGGGCGCACGTCCCATTGCTTCCCTGAACAGCCTGCGTTTTGGTAACCTGAAAGATAAAAAAACACAGCGCCTCCTGGGCGGTGTGGTACATGGTATCGGTCATTATGGTAATTGTTTTGGTGTACCTACTGTAGGCGGTGAAGTATATTTTGAGGATTGCTACCATACCAATCCCTTGGTGAATGCCATGAGTGTAGGTATTATGCAGGCCAATAAAATGGTCAGCGCTACTGCTGCAGGAACCGGTAACCCCGTGTTTTTTGTAGGGAGTGCTACCGGAAAAGATGGTATTGGCGGAGCGTCATTTGCTTCGGCCAATATCACATCAGACAGCGTGGAAGAGCTTCCTGCTGTACAGGTGGGCGACCCTTTCCAGGAAAAGAAACTGCTGGAAGCCTGTCTCGAAGTGATCGAAACCGGCGCTGTTATCGGTATGCAGGATATGGGTGCGGCCGGCATCATCTGTTCAACAGCAGAAATGAGCGCCAAAGGTGGTGTGGGCATGCGCATCGACCTGGATAAAGTACCTACCCGCCAGAAAAATATGAAAGCCTGGGAACTGCTGCTCAGCGAAAGCCAGGAGCGTATGCTGGTGGTGGTAGAAAGAGGTAAGGAAGCTGCTGTTTTACAAGTGTTTGAAAAATGGGACCTGAGCTGCAGCGAGATCGGGCAGGTGACCGATGATGGTCTGCTGAAATTTTATATGCACGGCACACTGGAAGCCGAGATACCCGCACACGAGCTGGTATTGGGTGGCGGTGCCCCACAATACACACGCGATTACAAAGAGCCCGCTTATTTTGCAAAGATCAAAGCCTTTGACGCGAACAGTATCCAGGATATCACTGAACTGAAACCGGTTGCCGAGCAATTGGTACAGATCCCGAATATTGCATCCAAACGTTGGGTGTATACACAATACGATAGCATGGTAGGCGCAGCCAATACCTCTACCAATGCACCCAGCGATGCTTCTGTAGTACTGGCCAAAGGAACCGGAAAGGCACTGGCCATTACGGTGGATTGTAACAGCAAATATGTTTTTGCCGATCCTTACACGGGCGGAATGATCGCCGTTGCGGAAGCAGCTCGTAATATTGTCTGCAGTGGCGGCGAGCCCATTGGTGTGACCAACTGCCTGAATTTCGGCAACCCTTACGACCCGGAAGTATATTACCAGTTTGTGAAAGCAGTGACCGGTATGGGTGATGCCTGCCGTAAATTTAATACGCCGGTTACAGGTGGTAATGTAAGTTTCTATAACCAGAACCCGGAAGGTCCTGTCTATCCTACACCCACCATCGGTATGGTAGGGATACTGGATGATTTCACTAACCGCATGACACTGGATTTCAAATCGGAAAGTGATGTGATCCTGCTCATCGGTAAACAACAGAACGATATCGGTTCCTCAGAATACCTGCACAAACTGAAGCAGGTGGAATATTCACCGGCCCCTTATTTCAACCTGGAGGAAGAACTGGCCGTACAGCAGCTGGTAGCGACACTCATCAAAGAAAAACAGGTGCAGAGTGCCCATGATATCAGCGAGGGTGGACTGGCCATTACTTTGCTGGAAAGTGGATTTAACCGGAACCTGGGATTCAGTGTGTCTGCACAAAGTTCCTTGCGTAAAGATGCTTACTGGTTTGGTGAGGCGCAAGGCAGGGTAGTGGTATCCTGTACGGCAGCGCAGGAAGACCGTATAATGAAGTTGGCAAAAGATGCCGGAATAGAGATCAGCAGGTTGGGTACCGTTACTTCAGGCAATATAGCCGTAAACGGTGAGAACTGGGGCACCATTGATGGTTGGAAAGAAAAATATGATACAGCGATAGAAAAATTGCTGCACTAAATCTTTTGTCAGCATCCGGATTGATAAAACACAGGTAGCATTCTTATGACAGACCATCATTCACATAACAGACCATCCGATTCAGCTGCTATCATTGTTACGGGAGCAGCCGGTTTTATCGGGTCCTGCATGGTGCAGTACCTGAATGAGGCAGGTTATGAGAACCTGATACTGGTGGATGATTTTGGATCTGAAGAAAAGAGAAAGAACTGGGAGTCGAAAAAATATTCAGAGATCGTAGAACGGTACAACCTGTTTGATTGGCTCGACGCCCATCAGCCCAAAGTAGAGATCGTGATACACCTGGGTGCCAGAACCGACACCACCGAATTCAACTATGCCATTCACGAAGAGCTGAATGTGCAGTATTCAAAAGATATCTGGTTGTACTGTACAGCCAACAGGATCCCGCTGATCTATGCGTCTTCTGCAGCCACTTATGGTGCAGGTGAGCTGGGGTATGATGATGATCATGCAGTGGTAGAGAAACTGAAGCCTCTGAATCCTTATGGTGTCAGCAAGAATGAATTTGATAAATGGGCGCTTACGCAAACCAGTACGCCTCCCTGTTGGGCAGGTTTGAAATTCTTTAATGTATACGGTCCTAACGAATACCACAAAGGCCGTATGGCAAGTGTTATCTGGCATTCCTTCAATCAGATCAAAAAAGATGGGGTGGTAAAATTATTCAGGAGTCACAAGGAAGGGTTCAAAGACGGGGAACAGCTGCGCGATTTTGTGTATGTAAAGGATGTGACCGCCATGATCGGCTGGATCAGGGAGACGATGCTCAACGGCAACTGGACGGCTGACAGGAACGGTTTGTACAATCTGGGTACCGGAACAGCCCGTTCTTTCATTGACCTGGTAAAAGCCACTTTTGCCGGTCTCGACCTGGCCCCCAATATCGTTTTCATCGATATGCCCGAAGATATCCGTGATAAATACCAGTATTTCACAGAAGCCAACATGAAAAAGATCAGGGAGGCGGGTTACCAAAAGGCCTTTTATACACTGGAAGCGGGTGTGGATGATTATGTCCGTCATTACCTGCGCACCGGTCAATACCTGTAGTATTGTGGACTTGCCTCTGCTGCAATGTGCTGCCAGCAGCTTGTGTTCACTATTTCTTATCTTCACGCAAAGCAATCGTTATGAGCAAGAAAATAGCCATCATTGGTGGAGGTAACCTGGGTGTTGCCATGGCCGAAGGTTTGATCAGCAGTGGGTTTGTATTACCAGAACACCTGATCGTAACCCGCCGTAACATTTCTGCGCTGAAATCACTCGAAGAAAAAGGTGTGATGATCAGCAATGATAATGTGGAAGCGGTAAAGTACGCCGACTGGATCGTATTGGCTATTAAACCCTTCCAGATAAAGGAAGTGCTTGCCCAGATCAAACCACACCTGGATGACAAGAAACATTCACTCATCAGTGTGGTTACCGGTGTATGGATCAAAGACATGCAGGAAATGGTGGGTAATAATTTTGCCCTGTTCCGCGCCATGCCCAATACCGCTATTGCCATCCAGGAAAGTATGACCTGTATCTGCTCACATGGCGCCAACCAGGACCAGTTGTCTTTTGTTGCCGGCTTTTTTGATCAGTTGGGTAAATCGGTCTTCATAGAAGAAAAATTAATGGATGCCGCTACTGTGCTGGGCGCCTGTGGAACAGCCTATGCCATGCGTTATATCCGTGCCAATATACAGGGAGGTATCGAGATCGGTTTCAGCGCCGCTACGGCTTCTTTGATTGCGGCACAAACGGTGAAAGGCGCTGCCGAACTGTTGTTGCAGAAAAATACTCACCCCGAACAGGAAATCGACAAAGTGACCACACCCAAAGGTTGTACGATCGCCGGCTTAAACGAAATGGAACACCAGGGCTTCAGTTCCTCTTTGATCAAAGGGATTGTGACCAGCTACCGGAAAATCGTGAACGATATGTAGTTCCGCCAGGGAAGAAATATCGAATATTGAACAAGGAATGATGAATGTTGAAGTGGCACTCCGATCGATGTTCATCATTCCTTGTTCAATATTCATTATTTCATCCGTTCTTTCAGGAAGGCGATCGCCTTGGCATGTGCATCTTCTGTGGCGGTTTTGTTGAAACCTGGATTACTGGGGTTGGCAAAACCATGGTTAGCTTCGTATTTATAGGCGGTCAGCTTTTTGCCCAC
Source organism: Bacteroidota bacterium (assembly GCA_016183765.1). Taxonomy (GTDB): domain Bacteria; phylum Bacteroidota; class Bacteroidia; order Chitinophagales; family Chitinophagaceae; genus Sediminibacterium. The sequence goes on along the minus strand of JACPEA010000010.1, from coordinate 38,152 downwards.
TGCCTGCATGTCTGCTTCAAATTTGGACACCAACTCGGGAGAGGGACTGCGGTCCTGGTTGCCAAAGAAACCGATCACATCACAGTTCAGGTTTTGTAACTTCTCCCTATTGTTTTCCGGTCTGCCATAATACATCACGCAGCCTGCTGCCTGTTTGCCTGCCAGCATACTGGCCTGTAAACTCCACATGCCCCCAAAACACCAGCCGATGGTATAGATCCGGGCATCTTTTCCAGCATAAGCGATAGCACCCTTAATGATGTTCTCAAGACGGTTTGTCTGGGCGGACTGTACCAGTTTCATGGCACTATCGGGTGTGGTCGCTACTTTTCCGTCGTACAGGTCCAGGGCGATCACATTTACATGGTCGAGCTCTCTGAAAAGGGTTTCACTCTCCCTTTTGATGTGATCATTCAGTCCCCACCACTCCTGTATCACGAATACCCATTGGTTGCTTTTGGTCTTGCTTTTGATCTCATACCCCATGGCCGCAGAACCGTCAGCAGCCGCAAAACTGACGGTCTTGCCGGTAGGATTTTCCAGTTGGTAATAACTGGGTGTTTCGTGCATGGCGGCAAATGCCAGGGTGCCGGCTTCCTGTCTGAACTGTTCCCGGATATCGCCGTTGAAACAGCTGACATAACATTCCGGGCTCAATAAGGCAGGTTCGGGTGTTTTGTAGCGGTGACTCAAAAAAGCGGCAGTGCCCAGCGCTGCCAGGCTTAGGAGCAGGATTTTTTTCATATTGGTTTTTTAGGAGATAAAGATGTGCACGTCAAATTAACACTTTAGGTTAAAAAATGGTTGTAGCGGGGGCTGCTATTTTTTAGAACAAGTTTTTTGCTGTAGGTTTGTACGACCTCCGAAATTTTCCTCACACAGTTATTTTCCAGGGTCAATATTCTTTGATTTTTTTGGTCGCAAAAAGCAGGTATTGCTTTCTGGTGGCCTGTGGTTTGTGTAGCTATGGGATTGGGGTTGCTGTATACATTGAAAGTGGAAGAACACTAACAGAATAATACTAATTGTAATATATACGTATCAATTAATAACCATATTATGGCCAAGTTTATTTTTGTTACCGGAGGGGTAACCAGTAGTTTAGGAAAAGGGATCATTGCTGCTTCGCTGGCAAAATTGCTGCAGGCAAGGGGATTAAGGGTGACTATCCAGAAATTCGACCCTTACATCAATGTAGACCCCGGAACACTGAATCCTTATGAGCATGGGGAGTGTTATGTGACCGAAGATGGCGCTGAAACAGATCTTGACCTGGGTCACTATGAACGTTTCCTGAATATCTATACCTCACAGGCCAACAATGTAACCACCGGCCGTATTTACCAGACGGTGATCAACAAGGAGCGCGCGGGTGATTTCCTGGGTAAGACCGTACAGGTGGTGCCCCATATTACCGATGAGATCAAAAGAAGGATGTTATTGCTGGGCGAAGATGACCAGTACGATATCATCCTGACCGAAATAGGAGGTACCGTAGGCGATATTGAGAGCCTGCCGTTCATTGAAGCGGTTCGCCAGCTGCAGTGGGAACTGCCCGAAGAAGACCTGATGGTGGTGCATCTTACCCTGATCCCTTACCTGAAAGCTGCCAAGGAATTAAAGACCAAACCCACCCAGCACAGTGTGAAAATGCTCAGCGAAACAGGGGTACATCCCGATATCATCGTGTGCCGTACCGAAGAGCCGCTGAATAACGATATCAAGCGAAAGATCGCCCTGTTCTGTAATGTGAAACAGGAAGCGGTGATAGAAGCTATGGACGCCCCCACCATTTACGAAGTGCCCATGGAAATGCTGCGCGAGAAACTGGACCTGATCTGTTTGAAAAAGCTGAAGATCACCAACTACGGTGAGCCGCAGCTGGATAAATGGAAAGGGTTCCTCGATAAGCTGAAATACCCCAAAAGTAAGGTGACCGTAGGTTTGATCGGAAAGTACATTGAACTGCAGGATGCTTATAAATCCATCCTCGAAAGTTTTGTACATGCCGGCGCCATGAATGAGGTAAAAGTGCAGGTGGTGAATGTACACAGTGAATTCATTACCCCTGAAAATGTAGCAGAAAAACTGGATGGCCTGGATGGCCTGCTGGTGGCGCCGGGTTTCGGGCATAGGGGAATTGAAGGGAAAATAGTGGCGGTTCAATACGCACGTGAAAAAGGGTTGCCTTTCTTCGGTATCTGTCTGGGTATGCAGATGGCAGTGATCGAGTATGCAAGAAATGTACTGGGACTGAAAGATGCACATTCCACTGAAATGGATACCAATACCCGGCATGCCGTGATCAATATGATGGAAGAACAGAAAAAGATCAGGATGATGGGAGGTACCATGCGCCTGGGTTCTTATCCCTGTGAGATCAAAGACAATAGCCTGGCACATAAGATCTATGGAGAAACACTGATCACCGAACGTCACAGGCATCGCTATGAATTCAATAACGAGTACCTGGACCAGTTCGAAAGCAAAGGAATGATCGCCAGCGGAAGAAATCCTGAATCGGGACTGGTTGAGATCATGGAGATCCCTGACCATCCATTCTTTATCGGGGTTCAGTATCACCCCGAACTGAAAAGTACGGTAGTAAAACCTGCTCCGCTGTTCGTGAGTTTTATTGATGCGGCTAAAAAGCACAATGAAAAGAAGAGTACAGTAAAGAGCAGTTCTTTGCAGGATGCCCTGATCTGATCACTGATCGCAATACCTGACAACGCTCCGGATAACCTGTCCGGGGCGTTCTTTTTTCCGGAAGTGTGGAAGGAGGGCCCGGACAGGTTACAAAGGCAGTGCCGTGTTCGTAATTATAAACCGGATTCAGTACTTTCAAGGTCCTAAAATGACAACTATGAGAAGGTATTGGATGATTTCTGTATGCTTGCTGTTGCTGGTCGCTGTTTCGGTGCCGGCACGTTCGCAGGGACTTCGTTGGACACGCGATGGTAATGCTTTTTATACGATCGAACATGGAGAGATCGTTAAGAATGAACTGCCTTCACTGGCTAAAACAGTGCTGGTGACCAAAACACTGGTAACACCCAAACAGGATACAGCATCGCTGTCGATCCGTGATTTCAGTTTTTCAGCCGATGATAAACAGGTGCTGATCTACACCAACACCAAAAAAGTATGGCGCCAGGATAGTCGTGGCGATTACTGGGTATTGAACCTGGCAGATAAAACACTGCGCCAGCTGGGCAGGGGGCGCCCTGCTTCCTCGCTGATGTTTGCCAAATTCTCGCCGGATGGTAAGAAAGTGGCTTATGTAAGTGAATTCAATATTTACCTGGAAGATCTCGCCAGCGGCAAGATCACAGCGCTCACGAAAGGCGGTAACCGGAAGATCATCAATGGTACGTTCGACTGGGCCTATGAAGAGGAGTTTGGCTGCCTGGACGGGTTCCGTTGGAGTCCGGACAGCAAAAAGATCGCTTACTGGCAGATCAATGCGTCTAACGTAAAGAATTACCTGATGGTGAATATGACGGATTCTATCTATCCTTTCCCCGTTCCGCTGGAATACCCGGTTGCGGGTGAAGCACCCTCACCTTATAAGATCGGTGTAGTGGATATCAGCACCGCTACAACCAACTGGATGCAGATACCTACCGACCCTGTACTTCAATCGTATGTGCCCCGTATGGAATGGGCCGCCAACAGCAGCCAGCTGATCATGCAGCACCTGAACCGCAAACAGAACCAGAGTAATATCTTACTGAGTGATGTTGTAACGGGTAAATCCACTTCTATCTACCAGGAGACCGATGTAGCCTGGATAGATGCAGTGGCTTCCCTGAGCGATAAGTTCTGGCTGAATGGCGGTAAAGAGTTCCTGTGGACCAGTGAAAAAGACGGATGGCGCCACCTGTACCGCATCAGCAGGGACGGTAAATCTGAAACGCTGATCACACGCGGCGATTATGATATCATGGCTGTTACTGCACTGGATGAAGCTGGGGGATATGCGTATTTTTATGCTACGCCCGGTAATGCTACACAGCGTTACCTTTATCGTGCCAGGCTCGATGGTTCAGCCGCGGCAGAGCGGATCTCGCCAATGAACCAGAATGGTACGCATAGTTACACTGTATCGCCCGGTGCTAAATTTGCACAACATTCTTTCTCCAATTATTATACACAGCCTTCCCGCGAGTGGGTAAGCCTGCCCGATCATAAGGCATTCAATGGCGACCAGGTGAATGCGGCTGTGGCCAAAGCCGATAAGTCAAAATCGAATGTTTCGTTCTTTACGGTGAAAACGGTGGACGGTATTGAAATGGATGGCTGGATGGCCAAGCCGGAGAATTTCGATCCTACCAAAAAATATCCGGTCGTGTTTTATGTGTACACAGAACCTGCCGGACAAAATGCCAAAGACCAGTGGGGCGCCGGTATGAACCGCATGTATACGGGAAATATGGCCAAAGATGGCTATATCTATATCACCATGGATAACCGCGGTACACCTGCACCGAAAGGAAGGGAGTGGCGCAAATCCATCTACCGTAAGATCGGACAGATCAACCTGCGCGACCAGGCCATGGCCGCCAAAGAAGTGATGAAATGGTCTTTTGTGGATACCTCGCGTTTAGCCGTTTGGGGCTGGAGTGGTGGTGGCTCAGCCACATTGGGACTGATGTTCCTGTATCCGGAGATCTATCAAACCGGTATCTCGATCGCGGCTGTGGGCAACCAGCTGACGTACGATAATATTTACCAGGAAAGGTATATGGGATTACCACAGGAGAACCGCGAAGACTTTGTAAAAGGCTCAGCCATCACCCATGCAAAGAACCTGCGCGGTAACCTGTTATACATCCATGGCACCGGCGATGATAACGTACATTATAATAATGCCGAACAGCTCATCAACGAACTGATCGCTAACGGAAAACAATTCCAGATGATGAGTTATCCCAACCGTACCCACAGTATTTCAGAAGGTAAGGGAACCATTCCGCATCTGAACCAGCTGTATACCAATTACCTGAGAACCTATTGTCCTCCGGGAGGAAGATGAGAATATTGAATGATGAACAAGGAACGCTGAATTAATCCTCCTGTCGGGACAGCATATCCCGTTTCATATCTTCCCAGAGTTCGTCAAAGGCCTTGTTATCGGTCTCTTTCCATTCCTGCATCCGGGTGTTTAGTTTCTGTTTTCTTTCCTGTTCCGCCTGCGCGAAAAATTCTTTGATAAACCCGCTGTCCTGCTCAAATGCGGTCTGGTTGTACAGTTCCTTGATGGCAATTTCACGTTCGTGATTTTTTTGTGCGAGTTCCTTCTCAAGCGCTTCTTGTAACTCCAGTTTTTTATCGTAACTCCCTTCAGGCAAAATGGTTTTGGTGATCACCGGCATCAGTTCTATCAACAGCAGGATGACCACCAGTAAATAATACCGGAATGCCACAGAAACATTGTTCTGTACCAGGTGGTTCAACGCTTCGATCCGGGTAATGAAACCGTCATTCAGCAAAGTTGCAAAAGCATTTTGCTCTTTCTGTATAGCGGCGTCTATTGCTGCAACCAGGCTGTCGCTGGTTTTGATCTGCGGAAGCAGTTGCTGCTCTTTTAAACGGTAATCGGCATCCAGTTTCTGGTACTCCCTTTGTTTGGCCTGGGCAATATCTTTTAAACCGATCTTTTTACTGCCGCCTGTTCCGTCTGTTTCCCTGATGAAAGCATCCCTTGCGGCACTTACTTCCGCATACCGGGAGTTGAGTTCCTGTTGCAGGCTGTTCTTTTGCTGCTGAAGCCTTGTTTTTTGGGCAAAGTATAAGGTATCCTGCCTGCCAAGTTTATCACGCCTGCGTTGTTCATTGTCCAGCGATATCTGCACATGGATCTCTTTGTCGAACAGGTATAACAAAGCCGGCTGGGCCATGAACAGACCGATCACCAGGGCCAGGGCCGCCCTGAAGACTAATGGTAAAAATCTTTTCTTGTTCGAACGGCTGATGCCTTTGATCAATGCCCGGTCGATGGTGAGGATGATACCACCCATGAATACACCCAGTAAAACGGCAACCAACCAGTGAGTCACCACCGTGCTGAAAAAATAAGACCAGGCCAGTGTGGCAAAGGCCCAGGTGCCGAGAACGGTCATGCCCACAATGGCATACCGGCTCCGGTCTACCACACAACCGGCCAGTATTTGGGGCTCGGCGGTGGAGAGCCACCAGAGAAAACGGGTCCATCTGTCCGGTACATAGCCCTCCCTTTGGGAAAAAGGCATCGTGTTTTCCTGCATAAAAAAAGCTTTCGTAATGAATGACCGGTAGAAGTTGGGTGTTACCCTGGGTTGAAGTGGCCTAAAGAAACGATGAAAAACCGGCATTTTCACCCCTTCCGGCCGATTTATCGCTATTTTAACGGGTTGGCAACTTGGTATACCCAATCTTCGTTCCAAATACTACCTTTGCCGCTCAATAAAATCTAGTATGAAGACGGACAAGAATACGGTCATTGGGTTTGTTTTACTGGGACTTTTGTTTTTCGCCTATTTCTGGTTCAGCAATAAACAGCAGAATGAAATGCTGGGTGCCAAACAAAAACAGGAAGATTCTATCAGGCGTGTGCAGGCTGCCAGTATCAAAGCAACCGATACCCTCGTGGCCAGGATGGATTCTTTGCACAGGGACTCTGTAACCCGCGTATCTGCTGCCGGTGATTTCACTACTGCAGGAATCGGGACAGAACAACTGGTTACCCTTGAGAACAAAGTGATGAAAGTCACTTTCAGTAACAAGGGCGGACAGGTAAGAAAAGTGCAGCTGAAGAATTACCAGTCTTCAGTAGATCAAAAGGAAGTGGTGCTGGGCGAATACAGCCAATTGGGTTATACCATCAATACCGCAGCCAACCAGTCTGCACAAACCACCAACCTGTTCTTTACGGCTTCTGCACCTGTGACCAATGCGGATAAAAGCCAGGCCATCAGTTTTACACTGACCGGCGCCAATGGCGAGTCGGTTACCCACCAGTACATCCTGAAAGAGGAAGACTATATGCTCGACTGGAATGTGTCGATGAACGGTGCGGATAAATTATTGAGCCAGGGCTTGCTGAATATGAGCTGGCGCGCAGAGACTTTCCAGGTGGAACATGCGCATGATTATGAAAGGCAGATGTCGAATATCTGTTTCTCGGAAGGGAATGGGTTCGACTATATCTCTGCCAAGAACGAGTGGAAATTTGAGAAACCGGTGCAGTGGGTGAGTGTGGTACAGCAGTTCTTTAACAGTACGTTGGTGGCCAGGAATAATTTTACCGGCGGACAGATCAACTGGGCCCGTAAAACCGATTCCAGTAAAGCACTGGCCACTGCAGATGTAAGCCTGCAGGCAAAATTGCCGGTAAGCAGTTCGGTGAGTGTACCGTTGCAGTTGTATTATGGTCCCAGCGATTACAAAATACTGAAGAAGCAGGCCCCGGAAATGGACAGGATCGTGAACCTGGGCCGGGATATGTACTCTTTTGTGCGACCCATCAACAAATACATCATCATGAATGTGTTTGATTTCTTCGCGGGTTTTGTGAAGAATTATGGATGGGTGGTATTGTTGCTGACCCTGTTCATCCGCCTGGTAACGGCGCCGCTTACCTACAGCAGTTACCTGAGCGGGGCCAAAATGAAAGTGTTACGTCCCGAGCTGGATGAGCTGAAAAAGAAATTCGGCAGCGACCAGCAGGGCTTTGCCATGGAGCAGATGAAACTGTTCCGCGAAGCGGGTGTGAACCCATTGGGCGGATGTATCCCGGCTTTGCTGCAGATCCCCATCTTCTTTGCCCTGTATAGCTTCTTTAACTCGAATATCAGCCTGAGGGGTAAGGAATTCCTGTGGAGCCATGACCTGTCCTCTTACGACTCCATCGCCCATCTGCCGTTTACTATTCCGGCTTTTGGTGACCATATCAGCTTGTTCACCATTACCGCGGTGGCGACCAGCTTCCTGATCTCGATCTACAACATGAGCATGACGCCAACCCAGGATAACCCGGCGTTGAAGTATATGCCGTATATCTTCCCGTTCATGCTGTTGTTCATCTTCAACAAACTGCCTTCGGCCCTGACCTGGTATTATACGGTTTCCAACGTGGTAACCCTGGGATTACAATTCGTGATCCAGAACTATATCATCAATCACGACAAGATACTGGCCAAGATTGAAGAGAAACGGAAAGCCCCCAAAACCAAGAGCAAATGGCAGGGGCGTTATGAGCAGATGATGGAGAGTCAGAAAAAACTGCAGGACCTGAAAGACAAAACACAGAAAAAGAAATAAACAAGTAATTGGTTGAATTGGGGAATTCCAAGTGGCATAGCTGCGCAGGAATTCCCCAATTTTTTTAACAGTATACGGCCGGGAACGATATTCTATTTTAGTATCTTGGGAAGAACCTGGTAACAGAAAACAAAAGCACATGAAACATTTTTTTATTTCCGTTATGATAATCTGCCTGCTGGTTACCGGCGTGCAGGCGCAAAGGGTGATCGCAGATTGTACCATCAGTTATGCGATCAGCGCCGAGGATGACGCCATGGATAAAGACGTATCGGAATCGCTGAAAGCAAGTACCAAGAATGTATATATCAAAGGGAATGATAGTCGCGCAGACCTGGTAAGCCCGTCCTTCACCCAGTCGCTGATCTACAACAAGTCAACCGGTGCTGCAGTGATCCTGCGGGAGTTCGGGAACAATAAATTCATGACGAGGCTGGACAGGGCCCAATGGCTGGGAGAGAATAAAAAATATGAGGGAATGACCGTGTCGCTGGTCAACTCGGATACCAAAACCATCCTGGGCTATGAGTGCAAAAAAGCGTTGATACAGTTGAAAGATGGGTCAGTGCTCACCCTGTACTATGCTTCAGCCATCGTTCCTTCCGTAAAAGAGTTCGAATACCAGTTCAAGGATATTCCCGGTTTCGTACTTGAATTTGAATCGCAGGAAGCCAATGGCAAAAAGATCAGGTATACTGCTACCAAAATAAATCTCAGCCCGGTACAGGCTTCACGTTTTGATATTCCGGTAAGTGGATATCGTATCCTGAATTAGTGTTGCGGAGGAGCTGGCGTTTTGAACTTAGGCGCCTTTACTTTGAACTTGTAAGGATATACATAGGTAGTATTCCCGTTATCGAAACGCAGCATCGAACTTACTTCCGTACCATTGCCGTTCTCTTTGGAGACAGAAGTTTGCGGTCCTTTGTACTGCAGACTCGATTTAAGAGAGGAGAAAGACAGGCTTTTGTGCGATAAGGAGCTCAGGTGTTTGAAAGAATACTTGCTGGTCCTGATCTTTTCATCCGCGATCCCTGTAAATGAGAACGCCGCATAAGCCACTTGTATGCCCAGAAGCAGCAGGGCACAAATACCAAGTTTTTTGATGTTTTGGGTACGTTTCATTTGTACAAAGGTATTATTTTTCTTAATACCAACACAATTCTCATTTTATTAACAAACGTTAACAACGCCAGAAAGTTACAAAAAAGCCTGAAAAAGCTGATTTTTATCCATAAATTGTATCAACCTAATAGCCAATGCGAGAAAATCCGTATCGCGAAGACCGCGAAGAGCTAAAAGAACTACTCAGACAGTACCAGAATCTCAAGAACGGCAGAACCCATGCTTTCCTGGAAGAGGATGCTTTTGAGCGCATTATCGACCATTTTGACGAAAAAGATGACCTTCCCGAGGCGCTCGAGGCCGCAGAAACCGGTTTGTCCCAGTTCCCCTATTCATCCCAGCTGATGATCAAAAAGGCCGACCTGCTGCTGGCTACCCGCAAATACCGGGAAGCACTGGATGTGCTGGAAATGGCAGAACTCTATGATAGCCGCGACCTGAACTTATATATTTTAAAAACAGATGCGTATATGGCGCTGGATCAGCAAGCCAAAGCGGTGGAACTGCTCGAAGCTGCCTTAGACCTGTTTGAAGGAGAGGAAAAGATCGATCTCCTGTTCGAACTGGCGGACGTATATGATGATTATGAGGAGTTTGATAAAGTGTTCGACTGCCTGAAACTGGTATTAGAAGCGGAGCCCAATAACGAAGAAGCTTTGTATAAGATCTGTTTCTGGACCGATTTTACCGGCCGTAACGAGGAAAGTATCCGGTTGCACCAGCAGATCATTGAGGAATATCCTTTCAGTGAGCTGGCCTGGTTTAACCTGGCTGCTGCTTACCAGGGACTTAAGCTCTACGAGAAATCGATCGATGCCTACCAGTATGCGGTGGCTATCGACGAAAAGTTCGACTATGCTTACCGCAATATGGGTGATGCCTATCTCCGGTTGCGCAAATACAAGGAAGCCATCGAAGTGCTGGAGAAAGTGCTGGAACTTACCCGGCCGGAAGATGTGATATACGAAGCCATCGGCCACTGTTACCACCGGATGGGCAACTATGCGCAGGCCAGGTTCCATTACAAGAAAGCGGTGCACCTGAACCCCGAAGACAGCAAACTGCATTATAAAATTGCCGTTACTTATATGCTGGAAGAGCAATGGCAGTCTGCGGTGAAACAACTGGAGAATGCCATGCGGATCCATCGTTCCATACCGGAGTATAACCTGGCCATGGGCGAATGTAAAATGCACCTGCACCAGTACAAGGATGCGATCCAGTATTTTGGAACGGTGGTGCGCCACAAAACCAAGAATGTGGCGGGATGGGAAGCTTTGATCCGCTGCCTGATCAAAGCGGAACTGTATGAGGAAGGCATTGAACAGTGCCTGGCAGCGATGAAAGCCACCGATGGTAAAGCGGTATTCCTGTTCTATTACAGTACCATCTTGTTTGCACAGGGTAAATCCAAAGACGCTTTGCAGAAACTGGAAATGGCCATGGAGAAAGCCCCGCGCCAGTTAAAAAAATTCATCGAACTCAATCCTTCCATCCTCCAGAATAACCAGGTGGTAGATATTGTGGCGCGTTACAAAAAAGGCAGAAAGATCTGATCGTTTTTTGCAGCGATGCCGATCCGTGAATCCTACACTCATCCGTTTCATGTATTTTTGCGCCGGAAAAATGTAATGAACTATGAATTTTAACCTCACCCAGATCCCCGAACGTACCGCACAGCCAAGAACCTCAGGACTGACCATGGTCATGGACAAGGGACTTAGCATTAACGAAGTACATGATTTTGTAAGTGTGGCAGGGCCGCATGTTGATATTGTTAAACTGGGTTTTGGTACATCGTTCGTAACGCCCAACCTGCGACAGAAGATAGAAGTATATCATTCCTATAACATTCCAATCTATTTCGGGGGCACTTTGTTTGAAGCATTCCTGATCCGCAACCAGTTCGACGATTATATTGCTGTATGCAAGGATTACGGGATCACTTATGTGGAAGTGAGTGATGGATCTGTGAGCATACCCCACGCAGAAAAATGCGGCTACATTGAAAAACTGACCAAACACGCAACGGTGCTCAGTGAAGTGGGCAGTAAGGATGCTGCACATATCATTCCCCCCTACAAATGGATAGAACAGATGCGTGCAGAACTGGAAGCGGGTTCCTCTTATGTGATCGCTGAAGCCAGGGAAGCAGGTAATGTGGGTATTTACCGTGGCAGCGGGGAAGTAAGGGAAGGGCTGGTACAGGAGATCCTGACACAGATCCCCGCCGAAAAGATCATCTGGGAAGCGCCACAGAAAGCGCAGCAACTGTATTTCCTTGAACTCATTGGTTGTAATGTGAACCTGGGTAATATTGCTCCCAATGAAGTGATCCCGCTGGAATCCATGCGTATCGGACTGAGAGGAGATACCTTTGATCTTTATCTCAATAAAAAATAAGCCATGCGTCGTTTCGGATTGCTGGGATATCCTTTATCACATTCTTTCTCACAGAAATATTTTACAGACAAGTTTGTACAGCTGGGATTGACCGATTGTGTGTATGAGAATTTTTCTCTGCCCGATATCACTGCACTTTCCGATGTGTTGGAATCGAAGAAAGACCTGCGCGGTTTCAATATCACCATCCCTTACAAAAAGCAGGTACTGGCTTTTGTGGATGAAGTCTCTCCCGTGGTAAAAGCCATCGGCGCCTGTAACTGTGTGAACATAAAGAACGGAAAACGTGTAGGGCACAACACCGATGTGGTAGGTTTTGAACTATCGCTCCGGCCTTTCCTGAAAGCCCATCATACCAGGGCATTGGTGCTGGGAACCGGCGGCGCTTCTGCTGCAGTGGTATATGTGCTGCAACAACTGGGTATCGCTGTTCAATATGTTTCGCGCAGCGCTTCAGATCAGGCCATTGCTTATGAACAGGTGGATGAAGTGTTGCTGTCTTCCCATCATCTTATTGTAAACACAACACCATTGGGCATGTATCCGAACCTGGAAGACTGTCCGCCGTTACCCTATCAATGGTTAACGCCCCTGCATCATTTATACGACCTGATCTATAACCCGGCGGAAACCCGGTTCCTGGCAAATGGCAAGGCAAAAGGTGCAACCGTACAGAACGGGCAGGAAATGCTGGTGCTGCAGGCAGAAGAAAGCTGGCGCATCTGGAACAGCTGATCAGCCGGCAGATAACCGGCTGACCACTTCGTCGGGTACCGACACTTTTTTTCCGGCGCTGTAATCGTAGCACATCATACCCGTTTTTGCTTTGCCGGCAAGAATCCATTCTATATCCTGCATGACTTCCATCTTGTAAAAAAGATCGAATCCCAGTTTGTCGAAATCAGTTGCTTTTACAGAGATCCTTACCTCATCACCATAGTTTAGCTCTTTTTTGAATTCAATGGCTACATCGGCCATGATCAGTCCCACACCACCCACAGATAATTCCCGGTAACCGAAGGATAACAGGTATTGTTGCCGGGCTTCGTGTATCAGTGAAAGAAAACTATCGTTGCCAACATGACCGCCATAATTCAGGTCCGTAACCCGTATGCGCAGCGTAGTGGCAAAGGAAAATTGATCGGGTAAGTTTAGTTTGATCCGGTTCATAAGGTTGTCTTGCGTAAAAAATCGATCAGCTGGGTAACGGCTTTCTGCCGGTGGCTGTATTGGTTCTTTTCATCCAGGCTCATTTCGGCAAAACTTTTAGTGGCCCCGTCGGGTATGAAAACCGGATCGTAACCAAAACCCTGATTACCTTTCTGATCTTCCGCAATTTTTCCGGTACAGATGCCTTCAAACAGGTATTCCTGGTGATTGAGAATCAGTGATACCACCGTTCTGAACCGGGCTTTCCGGTTGGGGTTATTGCCGAGTTTCTGCAGCAGTTTATCGATGTTCTGCTGAAAATCCCTGCCCTCGCCTGCATAACGTGCACTTTTGACTCCGGGCTCACCCTGCAGCGCTTCCACTTCCAGGCCGGTGTCTTCGCTGAAACAATCCTGGTTAGTTAACCGATGTATGGTCTGTGATTTCTCGGAAGCATTGGCTTGAAGCGTATCATGTGGTTCAGGAATATCTATATCAATACCTGCTTCTTTCAGGGTAATGATATCGAAGGAGGAGCCGATCACGGAACGGATCTCGTCTACTTTGTGCTGGTTATTCGTGGCAAAAATGAGTGTGGACATACTGATTGCTTTTTCGGACAGGGGCATACGCATTTACACGTTGAACATTTTTTTCAGACAGAGCCAGAGTTTGCTTTTTTCGAGTTTGGCATCCTGCGATGTGCCCAGCATGGTATCCAAAGCGGGGGCCAGCAGCAGCTGGCAGTTATCGTATTTCTGTACCTGGTAATGGGGTATGGTAAAGGGCAATGCCACATCGCGGGCATCCACGCCGAACAAAAGCAGAAATGCGGGCTGCAGTTTTTCTTTTAACAGGGGATAGGTAACAGGTTCCTGCTGGCAGTTCACAATGGCAACATCCCCGAGGTTCAGTTTGCAGGCGCCCAGGATGGCCGAAAGGAAGTTGAGTGACTCATCTTTCAGGTACACGGCATCTTTTTCGCTCACCAAAAGCGTAATTTTTCGTAAATTGCTGCCCAGATACCACTGACGCTCACTGGCCGGGTTCTCCGGTTGGGGCGTTTTCCTCTCCGCCTTCGGTTCATCTTCGGTTATAACCAGACTGTTCTTGTACAGATCCGCGAGCAGGAAATCGGGTAACCGTGTATTTTCTTCACTCATACCGTTGAAAATATTAACAGTCGTTAGTTTTTAATTTTTTGTTTATTTGCGTCAAATATAAAACTATGGTAGCAGCAGCAGGCATAAAGATCTCGAAAGTTGAGACGAGTAAGTTAACAGGAACCTCATTGGAGAACCTGCCCTTTGGCCGGTATTTTACAGACCACATGCTGGAAGCGGATTATGTGAACGGCGAATGGAAAAATGTGGAGATCAAACCGTACCAGCCTCTTTTGATGGAACCCTCACTGGCCGCTTTGCATTATGGCCAGGCGATCTTTGAAGGTATCAAAGCCTATAAGGAAGCAGATGGGCAGGTGGCCATTTTCCGCCCTTTCGACAATTTCCGGCGTTTTAATATTTCTGCGGAAAGGATGGAAATGCCCACCGTACCCGAAGAGATCTTTATTGAAGGGATGCGCCAGCTGATCGATCTCGACAGGAACTGGGTGCCTTCTTTACCGGAGCATTCCCTGTATATCCGTCCCTTTATGTTCTCTTCTGATCCGGTGATCGGGGTAAAACCTTCTGAAACGTATAAGTTCATCATCATTCTCAGCCCAACCGGCCCTTACTACGCAGCGCCGATGAAGATCTATGTGGAAGAAACCTATACCCGTGCAGCACCCGGTGGCGTTGGTTTTGCGAAGAATGCCGGCAACTATGGCGCCAGCATGCACGCAACGGCATTGGCCAAAAAACAGGGATACGACCAGGTTTTATGGACGGATGCTTTTGAACACAAATACCTGCAGGAAGTGGGCACCATGAACGTGTTCTTCATCATCGGTAACCAGGCCATCACTCCTTCGTTGGAAGATGGAACCATCCTGGCCGGTGTTACCCGCGACAGTGCCATTGCGGTTTTAAAAGAAATGGGACTGGAAGTGGTGGAAAAGAAATTCAGTGTAGATGAACTTATTGCGGCCCACAAAGCAGGTCAGCTGCGCGAAGTGTTCGGTACCGGCACAGCGGCTACCATTTCACTGATCAGGGAATTGAAGTACAAGGATGATATCATGCATTTTGACACGGATACCTGGAAAGTATCCAAAGAGCTGAAAAAACGCCTGGATGCCATCCGCAAAGGAGAAACACCCGATACACACGGCTGGATGTTCCGGATCTGATAGATCACTAAACATAATTGATCGCCACAGGTTACAGGTTTGCTGTAATACTGTGGCGATTTTTTTTTACATCAGTCTTTCATGATTACCCTGCTGCTGCGATAATTCCCGCAACGCAGCTCAAGCAGGTAGATGCCCCTGAGCAGTCCGCCCAACGGTATCCATGCCTGTCCTTCTTTCTGTATCCCCAGTGAAATGGTTTGCAAAGGCCTGCCTGACAGACCAAGGATCCGTACAGTGGTATTCCCTTTTTCTTTTGCCCGGAAAGAAATGCGAAGGCGGTCTGTGGCCGGTACCGGAGATAGGCTGAGTTCCATTGGTTCGGTTAAAAGCCATGGATCTTCCTGTTTTTTACGGCTGCAGATCTCAAAACGATCGTTTCCCTGTGTAAGGGTATCCATTCTTACGAGAAAACGATAGTTGCTGTCTTGCTGTAAGGGTATCCATTTATCCAGCAATTTATCATGCAGCATCAGTGTGTTGGTTGCAGGCAGGTTGACTGCCGCCACCCGTATCCGGAAGATCCCCGGCTGCAGGCATTGCAGGCCCAGTGGTATCGTTGATTCGTTGGTAAAAGGCCTGGCATCGATCGACAATTGTTTACCGGTATAAGTGTGGCTGTAGAAGTTCACATCGGGATTCAGCAGTTTGGATGCATCATTCCGGTCGTAACCAAAACGGGCGCTGTCCATTTGCAGTAATAACAAACGGTCCCAGAGTATGCTGTCACTTTCCAGCCTGAGTTCTATATGGTACCAGTCGTCGATCCGGACCGGTGTTAGCGGATCGCAGGGTGGATCTGCCGATTTGCTGTTTTCAGTAAAGAGGATCTGTTGTCGGGCACCTGCAGCTGTTTCAACCATAAAAGCGCCAAAAGCGGGTAGTATAGTATTCACTGCAAATGGGTAACTGCTGTATCCACCCTGTTTACCCAGGCCGGGATACCATAACCAGTAATGCCTGCTCACTCCGCTGCTCCGGCTGATCCTCGACAGATCGATATTGGATAGATAAGGATTACCGATCACCTGGTAAGCGCCATCCGTTGAACCGTTCAGCTGGCGTTCCTGGTCGCCTGTAGCCATATTGCCTGTGTAGTGCAGGTTCACCGGTAAGGGCAGGTAAGTGCCATGGGTGCCGTCACCGGCGGGTTTTCCGTCAAGTCCCTGTCCGGGCCTGCCCCTGACCAGTAACCGGATCCCCTGCATCGGTGCCCAGCTGTTTTCTGCCAGTCCATTAGTGTGTGTGAATGCTGTCCATCCCGTTTCTGCCCCGGTGGAATCATTGCCTTTTTGGGGATCATAATAAAAGGCGGAAGGCGCTTGTGTCTGGCTGTTGGTAAAACCGTTCTGGTTCCCGTTTTCGCCGGTGATATCGATACTGTCGGTGATCATCGAGAGCCCGGTATTGTGCGTGAAGGGGTGACTGAAGAAATGAAAAACTCTTCTCCCTGTTGTAATGGACTGCACAGTGCTGATCTTTCCTGATAGACCAGTACCGGCTGCCGATGCACCGATACGTGCACCCTGCAGCATCAGCAAACGATCTCCTGTAGATAAAAAGCCTTTCTGCAAACCAAGTTCCCTGCTGATGAAAAGGGTATCTCTTAGCTCTACGCCACCGGGGTTGCTGATCTGTAACCGTTGTATGCTGTTTTGAAAAAACGAACTGCCGGAGACCAGTTGTTGTATGGTATCCTGTAAAACAAGCGTTCCTTTTCCGGCATCGATCTGCTGGTTGTCGGCACTGATCCCGCCGCAGATGCGTAATACATGCGCTATACTGAGTTTGCTGTTATCGTGCATGAACAAATGGCCACAGCTGGCAGTATCATGTATCTCCGGCTGGTAGTCGGTGCCAGGGTACACATGTACCGATGTAGCAGGGCCGGGTACCAGGGCGTCACACCAGTTGCCGGACTGGTGCCAGCTGTTACTTTTTTTGCCTAACCACAGGCCGTTATTCACTGCAATGATGCGGATGGGAGTGGATATGTCTGTACAGGCACCCGATACCACGATCCTCCTGAACCAGTTACTCCCGGTAAATGCAGGTGGCAGGCCATTTTTTTCAAGACCGTTGATTTTCCTGAACAGTTTGTTATCCGGCAGCACAGATGATTCCCAGGTAAATGTAAAAGTTTCATTGCCTCCTTCGGGGGAGGATCCCTGCAGGATAGGAAGTGCTTCACTGGTACAGATCATCTCTGGCCCGGTAATAAAATTGTTGCGGATAACGGGGGTGATCTGAACCAATATTTTTTTGGCGGACCGGTTAGTTCCATCGCTGATGATGGCGGTGAGTGTGTCCATACCTGTTGCGTTCTCCGATGCCCGGTAGTGGATATTTTCCGGCCTGCTGGTTTTTCCTTTTGTTATTGCAGAGAAATGGTTGCCGGTAATGATGGCTGTTTGGGAGCCGGGCCTGATCTCCCAGCTAAGTGTGTCATTGATCTCATCGTCTGTAACTGTGAGAAAGGAGGATAAGGAAACAGATGCACTGCTCCCGCAGACCTGTATCGTATCGGTTCCTGTTGAAAGAAATTGCGGTGCGATACCATCCAGCCTGATGCGGGTATCGTTTTTTGAGAAAGGCAGGTTAAGAGGTACGGGATTGTCGTTCGCATCTGTAATGGCTGCCTGACCCGGACTGATGACAGCTGGCAGGCTGATGCCTTTTTTGTCCGTATCCCCGGATTGGACCCTGTAGACAAAATAAAGTTGTTTTGTGCCGGAACCCTTGACATATATGGCTTTCCGGCTGCCAGACGCGGTACTGAGATCGAGGTAGGGAACTGTTGTCATCGTAGAAACCCATATCGTTTCTGAGTAGGTCGCCACAAAAAACAACGAATCGCCCGCTGCATATACCCGCTCTTCGGGAAACTGAAATTCGTTCATAGTTGCCCTGACCGGGTTGATGAAAATACTATCGAGTTTCCCGGTGTTGCGTAGGATGGGGTTCACCGGGTTACCGATAGAATCATGTAAGGAGGCAACACTGTCGGAAATAGCATTGCCAAGTTTGATACCATTGGTGCCCGCATCGCCCCGCCGGATGCTGTATTGGAAAAGAAGCGTATTGCTGCCACTGCCTGATAGATAGACAGCAGATCTTTTTTTGCTGCCGAACGAAAGTTCAATGGACGGGATGTCAAGCGTAGTATCTACCCATACCTTTTTGCTAAAACTGATGCGGAAGCAAAGGGTATCGCCAGTCAGGTATGTGTTTGACTCTGGTGGATTGACAACTGTAACTACGGGCAGCACTGCATCCACAAGGATGGATCCTGCAGGTAGTGTGTTGGTAAAACTGGTATTCGCTGTATTGCCTGCACTGTCGCTCAGTAAGGAATTCCCCATGTTAAGCGAAGAAGTTGTTCTGATGCCATCCGCATCAGCATCGCCCGGTTGTATGATGTAACGCAATACGATGCTGTCAGTGCCCGATCCGCTTACATAGCTGGTCGGCCGGGAGCGGGTGCCGATGGTCAGCGTGAGAGAGGGACTTCCCTTACTGAGCCATACTTTTTCAGAGAACCGCATACAGAAATCCAGTGTATCTCCCATTTTGTAAAGGTTTCCGGGTGGATATTTGACAGAAAGAATACTGGGTTTGCGTGCATCGATCCCGTCGGAAGACTGGTGGATGCCCAGCTGGTATTGGGCTGTATTGCCAGTTTCATCCTGCAAGGAGATCAGTACCGGGATGCTGTCTGCTGCAGCGATCTCCTTTCCATTATTGGTTATGATACTGTATGCGCTATAACTGCTGTCGTTCACTTTTGTAAAACCCATCAGCGGGAAGCCGGCGATCGTTCCGGATAATAGCCGGATGTTTTCTTTGTCCGGAACCATGGTGAGACTGACCCAAATGGTATCACCTATCTTGAAGGTAGTATCCGGGATACGGACCTGTCTGATCAGCGGTGGTGTTTTGTCTATCTGATATGAAGTTGTTGCGGTAAATGGTGTGTTATCAATCGGAATGGAAATGCCGCTGTCGTTCAGCAGGCGGATAGATAAGGTGCCATCCCCATTACCTGTGGTAACTGTGATGGTATAATGCGATGTGTCACCCGTAACAGACCTGATGCCTGCTCCTGTGATTGTTTCACTGACTGGTATAAAATGGGTCGTGCGCAAGCCTCTGATCGTGTGGCTGGTTCGCAAGAGAAAGGCAACCTGGCTGGCATTGGTTCTTGTGTTGGATAAACTGCCGAGTGAGATAATGGTGACAGGTGTAACGAACGGATATACCTGGCCATACGATTTACCGCCACTGTTAATAGCATAGGCCCTGACTTCGATCTGCGTTCCCGCCGGGAGTTGAAGGATGTTTTGCGAGAAATTACCCAAACCCGACCCCATGCTGATCAGCCGTTCTTCCGCGGTGCTGTCGCCAACGATCTTCCAGCTAATGCCCCTGTCTGTAACCGGGGCGCCTCCTTCATCCAAAACAGATCCTCCCAATACTGCAGTGGATGATGTGACGGAGGAAGGTGCCAGCGTGGTAACAGAAGGGGCGCTAACTGCAGTGGTGAAACTGTTGATGGCACTGCTGTCTTCCCCGTGCAGGTTGGCCGCTGTAAAATAATAATAGTAGGATCTGCCTGCTGCAAGGCCGCTTAACTTGGCTGTGACGACCGTATTTCCGCTGCCGCCTGGTAATGTATCCGGCACAGGATGTAACATGACAGGGCTGCGAAAAGCCCTATTGGTATCGTAAAACAGCCGGATAGACGTGTGCTGGAAATGATCATCCGCTGAAACGGACAGCCGTGCAGATCCCGTGGTTATGGAATCTGCGCCCGGATCACTGAGCAGGGGAGGACCGCTGTTCAGGCTGGCTGAGAAAGTAAAATCGTCGATGGCCATAATGTCGTCGCTGCCGCTTTCGTCGGCATCGCCCCAGCGGAGTAACAACTGTTCCCCGTTTTTCCAGCTGATAGCGGAAAGGGTAACAGAGATCCGCTGCTGGTTACCGGGCAGGTTGCCGTTCAGGCTGCTGGCCGGACTGGTGGTAATGAGGGAGCTGAAATTGAGCCGGGGCTCAGCAACCAGTCCGCTGTCTGATAACTGGCTGACCGGGCCGGTTTTATAC
Source organism: Bacteroidota bacterium (assembly GCA_016183765.1). GTDB lineage: Bacteria > Bacteroidota > Bacteroidia > Chitinophagales > Chitinophagaceae > Sediminibacterium. The sequence goes on along the minus strand of JACPEA010000010.1, from coordinate 17,775 downwards.
CGGAAGGTCCAGGTGTTTTTATGGGTGGATCCCCCTTTTCGCCACTGCTCGGCCGTAAAACTCACGGTGAAGCTATTGAGGAGGGATCCGGTCTGGTTGGTCAGGATCACCCCAAAAGCATAGATGCCGGTGCTGGAAGCCAGTGAACCCAGTGCCCTCTCTGTTGAACCAGCATTTCCCAGGCTGTACACGCCATTTCCGGTAGAAGTTCCCGTACTGGTGGCAAAACTGGCATTTGCATTGGATCCGGCTGTCATCAGCAACTGCCAACCAGCGAGGTTCAGGGAGCGGATAGGGGGGGCAGATAGGGTAAACGGGCCCTTCCCCGTAAGGGAAAAGCTGCCCGAAGCAGGTAATCCGTCAAAATTCTGTGTGTAGGTAGATCCGACCGTGGTGTAGGGTACCGGTACCAGGCCGGTTTGGGCCGGGCAAAGAGAGGTTCCCCAATAAAAGAGGCTGGCCAGGATCAGGAAAAAACTTCTCATCTGGTTATCTTTAAAGATGAACAATGATCCAGTTGGGAAGGGTTACGGGGTAAAATTAGAGGGGGCAGGAGCCAAATCCAATAGCATTGGAAAAACTGGGTGGTAAAACGGGTGATCGGTCAGGTAGTAATACGGGGGTAAGTGGTTGGAGAAACTTTCTTATCCACAAAAAAGGTTTCCCGGAAGGCCTGTTTTGGGCATAGATACCCGGGTTTTGGACATTTGGCAGGAAAACTTTGGAAAACATTTTGATTTTTCCGATCCAGCCATTACCTTTGCCGTCCGAAATTTTAAACGGTTTAGAATGCCTACAATACAGCAATTAGTAAGAAAAGGTCGCGAAATTATCAGGGCTAAGAGTAAATCCAGGGCTTTGGATGCATGTCCACAACGTCGTGGTGTTTGTACCCGTGTGTACACTACTACGCCTAAAAAGCCAAACTCGGCGCTGCGTAAAGTTGCGAAAGTGCGTTTGACCAATAAGGTAGAAGTGATCGCCTATATCCCGGGTGAAGGTCATAACCTGCAGGAGCACTCTATCGTACTGATCCGTGGTGGTCGTGTGAAAGACTTACCGGGTGTACGTTACCACATTGTACGGGGTAGCCTGGATACTGCTGGTGTGAAAGACCGTAAGAAAAGCCGTTCTAAATACGGTACCAAGAAAGAAAAAGCAAAAAAATAATTTCTCAATAAAAGGCTGAGTAAAGTTTTAATACTTGAAGAAATTCAGCCGAAAGTAAAAATTAGAACATGCGTAAAGCACAAGCCAAAAAATTACCTCTCGCTCCGGACGGACGTTTTAATGATAAACTGGTTACCCGTTTTATCAATAACCTGATGTGGCAGGGTAAAAAAAGCACCGCTATCAATATTTTCTATGATGCGGTTGATAAAGTGACCAAAGCCACTGGTGAGGACGGATATGAGACCTGGAAAAAGGCGGTCGCTAATGTTACCCCTTCTGTAGAAGTACGTAGCCGCCGTATTGGTGGTGCTACCTTCCAGATCCCTGCCGAGGTTCGCGCTGACCGTAAGATCTCCCTGAGTATGAAATGGCTGATCCGCTACAGCCGCGAAAGGAATGGCCGTACCATGGCAGATAAACTGGCCAATGAGATCATGGCTGCAGCCAAAGGCGAAGGCGCTGCTTTCAAGAAAAAAGAAGATACCCACCGTATGGCAGAAGCTAATAAAGCTTTCTCCCACTTTAAAGTATAAATTAAGTAATTCCATATTATTTGCTAAGGCCCTGATTATCAGGGCCTTTTTTATTTGTAGACTTTTTTTGAAAAAAAACTTGGAAAATCACTACAAGTGTGGTTATGTATCTATATATTTGTAGTGTAATTACTACTTAATGATTATAATGTAGTTACAAGTCCAATCCAAGTCCTTGTAAAAGCTAGTCTTTGCAATCCAATCTATTCGTATTCTTTGATTGTAATGGAAGTTCAACGCTACATCCTCCCGGATCAATCGGTTTTCCTGCCGAAATCGGGCCCCTGGATCGTGTTATTCGCATTATTGAAGAATAGTTCCCTCTGTTAGCCTGCTTACATCAGACATTTTCTGAAAAACAACCCTGGTTGCCCCATGACCTGGATGGTAAGTAAAAGTTTATAAGACAGCTTTTGATAAGTTATATGAAAACAAGACTAACCACTTTATTCATTTTGCTTGGTATCATCATTTTAACGGGTTGTACCAAGAGTTCCGATGTACTGGAAACAAGAGAAGAAAAAGTGGTTGGTTATCTCACCGGTGCGGGTAATAAATACTGGCACCTGAAAGAGGTTTATGTGAATTCGGTAAAGCAGGTACTCACAGATGCGCAGCTCCGTTTTACCAAGACATATACCATCGATCCTGCCAATACAGACCCTGCCAGGCCCCGTGGTTCTTTCGTAAATTCTGATGGCTATCATGGCAGCTGGAAACTGATCGGAGGTGGTGAAACCCTGTATGAAACTTTCACCAACAACCCTGCCGGTCCTGTAGCGATCAATTTTATCATCAATGATGTTTCGTCGGATAAACTGGATATAGAGTATACCCTGAACATGAAAACCCAGCGCGAAGTGTATTATGCCTATTAAGAAGATCATATATCTTTTTATAGCGCTGATGCTTACCTACGCAACGGGCAAGGCACAGGCCACTTTCAGCATTTCATCATTTGCGATGTCTGCAGGTTCTGTGACCACTACCGGAGGCAGTCCATTTGTGGGTGATGGTAAAGGCAAGTGTTTGAATATTTCTTCCGGGTTATCCACGTTATCGCAGGCGACCAATGCCAAAGGGGTATTTGGCGCTTCCTGTACAGAAGTGCCGCCGGTGGCTACGGTGCTCGTGAGCATGACTTCTTTGAAGGTATATCCTAATCCGACCAGGAGCACCAGTATCCTGAAATGTGAAGGGCAGTTTGATGCGGGTCTGTTTTGCCAGGTAAGGATAGTTAGTATGGAAGGCAGGGTGATGATGAACCAAATGGTACCCATGAAAGAACTGCAGGCGGGTTATACCCTGAATGTTGGGACTTATGCTGCTGGCGTGTATGCGATCGGTGTTGATTTTATGAACCAGCATTATAATCTGAAGTTGATAAAATTATAATAGCACCGGGAGAGGGATTAGACCTTAATCGGTACATTTGTAGTAACGCAACTACAGTTCAGGCTGAGCGCTGGTTAGGTTTGAACTTTTGAATATCTAATTTACTGGGGGGTAAATAGTCCATATATCCTATGAAAAACTATTTCTGATTCCCCATATATCCTATGAAAAACCATTTTTTGGAATTCTTATCCTATGAAAAACTATTTCGTAAAGTGATAGTATATGTATAATATATTGTCAATAAGATCATTTTATATATAGTTTAGTTCATATAAATTTATTTTATGAAACTTGTGTTAGTCAGGACTTTGCTGGTCGTTTCCCTGCTGTTCGTAGCCGGGACGATCATTGCACAACCACCTCCTGCTATGAACTACCAGCTGGTAGCCAAAGATCCCCTTGGAAATGTAGCTAAGAATCGCAAAATCTATACGAAAATCATCATTTACCAGACTTCTCCTACCAATGGTCCCAAGGTATGGGAAGAGTCGCACGTGGGTAATTCAAATGATGACGGGGTTTTTACGGTTGTGATTGGCAGGGGAACCAAGTCGCCCACAACTACTTTGCAGGATATCGGAAAGATCGACTGGGCAAGTGGCCCTTTTTTTCTGAATACCAAAGTGGCGGTTGAGCCATCGGTTCCTGCAGCCTGGTGGGTAGCTGCAGATAATTACCTGGATATGGGCACTACGGAGATGCTGAGTGTACCCTTTGCTTTATTTGCGGGTAATGCGAGTGTTACGAATGTGAATACGAGTATCCAGGCGGGACCCCCCAATACGTTTCTGATTACAGATAGTTTGGGTAATGTGAACTGGCAAACACCGCAGGCTGCCAATCAATCGGTAACAACCATTACGAATCTTAGCCTGAAACTGGATGTTTTTGGTGGAACCAATGTGAATATTCCGCCCAATACAACTGCGGTGGTTACAGTGGCTGTTCCGGGCGTACGGAAGGGAGATCCTATTATCGTTACGCCACAGGATGATTATCTGGACTGGGCGGTATACAGTTCGTGGGTGGCGCAGGATGATGTGGTGCGGATCCGGTTTGCCAATTTTACCGCCCAGCCGGTGCCGGTTTTAGGAAGCCAGTATAAAATAGTAATAATTAAATAAGTATTGAATATTTCAGCGATGATCGTTTTGCCGGACATTATCAGACATATTCAATAAAGTAAAGACTAACGGAGAAACCAAATTGATCGTGATTAAGTTGAGAAGCAATTTTACCAGGCATGTCATAGTTACCTGTGCCATGCTCTTCTCATTGGTGACAGTAACCAATGCGCAGCGCTTAGGAGATAACCTGGGAACGCATCGTGCTTCCGACACCCTCCGGATGACCAATAACTTCATTGTGAATGCCAAAGGCATTGTGATCGGTAACACCACTGTATTGAATAACAGTGTGGCCTTACAGATCGACGCATCCAACAAAGCTTTACTGATACCGCGTGTTTTTGATACTGCATTGATCCTGCAACCGGTGAATGGTATGCTGGTATACCAGACCGATGATAATAAATTCTATGTGCGCCAGGGAGGGGTCTGGGTCACGTTTGGAACTTTCAGCGGCGGTGTAACCACGTTGAACGGAGAACTGGGTGATGTGACGGTGAACGGTGATAATAACGGGATTTCTGTTACCAAGAATGGCAATGCGTTAACGATTGTAGCAGATAATACAGCTGCCATCTGGAATGCGAACCAGTTGGTGGGAAGGGCGATATCCGGAACTTTGCCGGCATCTGGCCAGGTATTACAATGGAATGCAGCAACAGCCATGTGGGAGCCCAGGTCTATTTCGCAGATCAGTTTGTCTGGCACAGGCCTGAAAACAGATTCCGTGGTTACTACGCTGAATGGCAGTTTACGGAAAGTGGCATCCAGCAATTTTATTTTTGTAACGGATACGGCCAACATGCTGAAGAACCTTCTGCGTGTGAGTGATACTGCCGCCATGCTTTCGAAAGTTGTTAAGTATTCCGATACTGCTGCCATGTTAAGCGGTTACGTACGTACGGGGAATGTACCTGCTACGGGTGTCACTGCGGTATCTGTGGTGGAGGCCAACGGCATATCTGCAACAGTGGCTAATTCCACCACTACGCCTGCCATTACGATGAGTTTAGGGAACATTACACCCACTTCGGTGACAACAAGTGGGGCTATCAGCGCGGCTACGCTGGCTGGTACCCTGACAACCGGGATGCAACCGAATATTACTTCGCTGGGTAGGTTAAGTAGTTTGTCGGTAACGGGTACGATTGAAGCAGGAATGATCAGTGGTACTTTGTCGCCCGGTACTTTGGCGGGTATTACGGGTATCTCGACTTTTAGTAATATTACGGTTACGGGTTTTGCAAATATGTCAACGATCAGTGGCACACTGACCACTGGGGTGCAGCCTAATATCACCGGCATTGGAACACTCACCAATCTGACAGTAAGCGGTTCACTGAACTCCGGCAACCTGAGTTCTACGACTGCTACGATTGGTAATTTAACTGTACCCGGCACTATCACAGGCGGCACATTTAGTGGCACCCTGTCCAATGGTACATTAAACAATATTACGAGCCTTGGTAACTTAAGTGCATTGACTGTAACAGGTAATGTGACTGCTGGTTCTATCAGCACGACCTCTGCGACTATCAACAACCTGACTGGTCTTACATCTTTAACCGTGAACGGTGGCTTAACTGCCACTACTTTAGCTGGTACGCTGACTACAGCAGACCAACCCAATATCACGGGCATCGGTACTTTAAGTAACCTGACAGTAAGTGGCTCAGTGAGCTCAGGTAATATCAGCAGCACGACAGCAACGATTGGCAACCTGACTGTACCTGGAACCATCACAGGTGGTACTTTCAGTGGTACATTAAGTACAGGAACACTCAATAACATTACCAGTCTTGGTAACTTAAGTGCATTGACTGTAACGGGTAATGTAACTGCGGGCTCCATCAGCACGACCTCTGCAACTATCAACAGTCTGACTGGTCTTACATCTTTAACTGTGAACGGCGGTATAACTGCCACTACTTTAGCTGGTACGCTGACTACAGCAGACCAACCCAATATCACGGGTATTGGTACCTTGACCAATCTGACGGTAAGCGGCTCAGTAAACTCTGGCAACCTGAGTTCTACAACAGCTACTATCGGTAATTTAACTGTTCCAGGCACTATCACAGGTGGTACTTTCAGTGGTACATTAAGTACAGGAACACTCAATAACATTACAAGTCTTGGTAACTTAAGTGCCTTGACTGTAACAGGTAATGTAACTGCGGGCTCCATCAGCACGACCTCTGCAACTATCAACAGTCTGACTGGTCTTACATCTTTAACTGTGAACGGCGGTATAACTGCCACTACTTTAGCGGGTACGTTGACCACAGTAGATCAGCCCAATATCACGGGTATTGGTACCTTGACCAATCTGACGGTAAGTGGCTCAGTAAACTCTGGTAACCTGAGTTCTACAACAGCTACGATTGGTAACCTGACTGTTCCTGGAACTATCACAGGCGGTACGTTCAGTGGCACCCTGTCTAATGGTACATTAAACAATATTACGAGTCTTGGTAACTTAAGTGCATTAACTGTAACGGGTAATGTAACTGCGGGCTCTATCAGTTCAGCAAGCGCTAGTTTAACCAGTTTAACCGGCTTGACCAGTTTAACCGTTAACGGCGGTATAACTGCAACTACTTTAGCGGGTACGCTGACAACTGCCTCACAACCCAATATTACCAGTGTAGGTACTTTAAGTAACCTGACGGTAAGTGGCTCAGTGAACTCAGGTAATATCAGCAGCACGACAGCTACGATTGGTAACCTGACTGTACCAGGCACTATCACCGGTGGCACGTTCAGTGGTACATTAAGTGCAGGAACACTCAACAATATCACGAGCCTCGGTAATCTCTCTGCTTTGACCGCATCCGGCAATATCGCTGCCGGCTCTCTGAGTAGTAACAGTGGCACTATCACCAACCTGGCTGTACCCGGTACTATCACTGGTGGCACGTTCAGTGGTACCTTGTCTGCCGGAACCTTAAATGGTATCAGTAGTCTGACCAACCTGGATTCTATTCATGTGAAAAACGGAATCAGCGCCAAAAACCTTACGCTCTCAAGAAGCGCTGTGATCGATAGTAACTTACTTGTAAAAACCAGTATAACAACTGTAACCGGTCACTTTGATGAGATATTTGTTAACCAGACTATCACCGGCGGAACCTTCTCCGGGACCTTTGTAGGTGTATTGAGCGCATCGGATACTGCAGCCATGCTTGCTGGTGATGCTCGTAATAATTATGATCCGATCAAGGGTTACGGAAATGATTCAAAAGGATATGCACGTTATGGTGATGTGGTTAAATACGCCGACCTGGTTACCAATGATAATATTCTGCTGATCAGCCCACTGGATCCGGATGGCGTTACGCCTTCTGTCAAAGCGGGTGGTAAACTGCAATTGATCGTAGCTTCTGCCATGCAGACAGGAAGCATCAGCGTATCCGGTGTTGTGAATGCAGGAACCCTGAGCGGTACACTTTCAACGAGTGCATTGAATAGTATTACCAGCCTGGCTAACTTGACCGCCATCACCGTTTCGGGCACCGTCACGGCGGGTACCCTGAATGGATCACTGTCGGCTTCGGCAATGAACAGCATTACCAGCCTGGCCAATCTCACCAATCTTACCGCAACCGGAACAGTTAGTGCGGCCAACCTGAAAGGTACTTTGCAGACCGCTGCACAACCCAATATTACCAGTGTAGGTCAGCTGGCCAGTTTGAGTGTGAGTGGTACCATACAGGGAGGTACTTATAGCGGTACCCTTGCCAATGGCATCGTGGGCATTGCCAGCCTGTCTGCAACGGGTACACCCTCTGCCACAACTTATTTACGAGGCGATAATACCTGGGCATCCATAGCCGGGGGAGGATCGGTTACCACGGTGTCGGTTACAACAGCCAATGGTGTCAGCGGTTCAGTAGCCAATGCTTCCACTACACCAGCCATTACACTGACCCTGGGAGCCATCACACCGTCTTCTGTTTTGGCATCGGGTGCCATCACAGGTACAACCCTCGGTGGAACCATCACTACTGCAGCGCAACCGAATATCACATCCCTGGGTACATTAAGTTCTTTGAATGTAACAGGAACGGTAACTGCTGCCACTTTGAGCGCGACTGCCATCAATGGTACCATCGGTACAGGAGCACAGCCGAATATCACTTCACTGGGTACACTCAGCACTTTGAATGTATCTGGTACGGCCAGTGCAGCTACTTTAAGTGCCACTACTTTGACCGGTACCTTAAATACGGGAGCACAGCCGAATATTACTTCTGTAGGTACATTAAGTTCGTTGAATGTGTCAGGTACCGTATCGGCGGCTACCATAAGTGCCACTACAATAAATGGTACCTTAGGTACAGCTGCACAGCCAAATATTACTTCGGTAGGTACTTTGGGTTCATTAAATGTAACGGGAACGGTTTCGGCAGCTACCGTAAGTGCCACTACCGTAAATGGTACCTTAGGAACCGCTGCGCAACCGAATATTACTTCGGTAGGTACATTGGGATCCTTAAATGTGTCCGGAACAGTTACGGCGGGAACTGTTTCAGCTACTACTTATAATGGGGTGGGTGCCATTCAGAATATTGTACAACTGGTCAATTCAGGTACTTATACCGTTCCTGCGGGCATTTATTCCATTGAAGTAATGGTATTGGGCGGTGGTGGAGGCGGCGGTGGAGTTGCAGCGCTTACTACTAATAGTAGTGCAGCCAGTGCCGGTGGTGGCGCCGGAGGTATGGTTTTTGAAACATATGCCGTAACGCCCGGTCAAACCTTTAGCTATTCTATTGGTGGAGGCGGAGCTGGTGGTGTGGGTGGTGCCAATGGAACCAATGGAACGCAGTCTACTTTTGGCGTAATTACCGCGGGAGGAGGAGCTGGTGGTACATTTATGGTCGGCGGTACAGGAATCGGTACACTGGCCACGGGTGGTACCGGTGGTACTGCAACAGGTGGAACATTGAATTTTCCCGGTGGTAACGGTAGAGAAGGTGTAAGGGCTACTGCTACTACGGGTCTTTCTGGTCTTGGGGCCAGTTCCAGGTATGGCGATGGGGGCGCGTTCAGAATGGTCTCTACCAGTAATTCTTTCGTTGGCGATGATGCCGGAGGTTTTGGTGCCGGTGGAGGCGGGGCTTGTACGAACAGGGCTGCCGGTACCATTGTGGCCAGAAACGGAGGTGCGGGAAGCGCCGGAACTATTATTATCAGGGAGTTCAGGTAGGATAAATCTTGGAAAGTATTATTGGATATACAAGATCCGTTTATCCTGTCAGATCAATTGGTTTTTAGGTATCGGGAAAGATGTATAAATTGTAACAATATTGATGGGTCAACATGAAAACAATCAGTACAATCCTGTTTTTCTCTTTTGTGTTTTCAGGGTATGCCCAAAAAAGTCCTGTCACAAAGAAAATTGTCACAACATCTCCCAGGCTGAAAAACTATGAAGACTCTGTCCAGTACGCCCTTGGCGTATACATGGGCGAATACCTGGTTAAGGGAGGATTCATGACCCTTAAACTGGATCAGTTTTTATCCGGACTGAACGACAGGTATAAAAACACCCCTCGTAAAATCGGTGATAGTCTTATCTATCCGCTGATCGCTGACTACCAGGCAAATTTCCAGAACCAGAAAACTAAGGCACTGGAAAAAGAAATGTTCGAGTTGCTGAAAGACAGGCAGGGTGTAGGAAAACTGCCCAGTGGAGTACAGTATACCATCATTAAATCCAGCAAAGGACCCAAACCTGAAGAGACGGATTCGGTGCTGATCCACTTCAAGGGAACCCTGCCGGATGGTAAAGTTTTTGAAAATACGTTTGCTGCCAATGAACCCGTACTCACAACACCTGCTACGGTAATACCCGGGTTGAATGAAGTGCTGCAATTGATGCCGGTAGGGGCTATCTGGCAGGCGTTTATTCCTGCGGCATTGGCCTACGGCGAAAAAGGCAATAACCGGATTCCCCCCAACAGCGCCTTAATGATATTGGTTGAGCTGATAGAGATAAAGCATAAAAGATAACAATTGGCTGTACCATTCCCCCCGGTAAACAGCAATTGGTCAGGAAAAAACGGGTTTGGACGGGTTTCGTAACCATACTGAACCCTTAGGTCTTGATAAAAGGACATCCGATACATACCTTAAATATGCGCACAAAAAATAAATACCGATATATGAAAAAAACAATTCTTCTTTCTGCAGGTCTCATACTGCTGTCTTCAGCTGTTCTGGCCCAAAAAACACCCACACCGGTCAAAGCCAAAGCCAACCCGGTGGAGGATACCATTCAGTACAGCCTGGGCGTGTATATGATGCAGCAGTTGTTTGCCAAAACCGGTTTTGTGGTCAATAATCCCACCCTCTTCAAAAAAGCGATCGATGATGTACTGGCCAACAAACCCCTGATGGTGAAGCCCGAAACCACCCAGGATCGCCTGCTGGCCTACCAGAAAACCTACCAGTTGAACCGTAACCGCCAGATAGAAGCGTTGTTGTTCGAGAAGGCCAGGGCAGAGAAAGGTTTTACCCAACTTCCCAGCGGGGTCATGTACACGGTTGCCAAAGCCGGTTCTGGTATCCGCCCTGCGGCTACGGATACGATCGTTGTCAATGTGGTCTGCACTTTACCCGACGGCACCGTAGTGGATGACTATAATAAAACCAAGTCTTCCTATATGGCGCTTGCCGGCGAAATGATCCCCGGCCTGCGCGATGTGCTGTTCAGGGTAGAGCAAGGAACCATTTTCCGCGCCATTTTACCTGCCGCTACAGCCTATGGTGAGCAAGGAACCACTACCATCCCCCCAAATTCGGCCGTGATTTATGATATCGCTTTGGTTAATGTGAAGCCAGGAAAATAATTAAGTTATTGATAATCAGATAATTAATCATTCTAAGCCAAAAGTCAAAAGTAAAAAGTCAAAAGGGGTAAGTACTTTTTTTGACTTTTTACTTTTGACTTTTGCATTTAACTAGTTTTCCACAGGAGAATTTAATGGCTGCCAAAAAATCGAACAATCGTTAGAATTCCTACCTTTGCGGCTCGAAAAAATTTGGACACCTGGCCAAACATCAAACTTAAAACAAGAACTTTTTTATGGCTGACTTGAAATTTCAACGCAACTTCGGTATTGCCGCCCACATTGACGCCGGTAAAACCACCACTACCGAGCGTATCCTGCGCTATACCGGTATGATCCACAAGATTGGAGAGGTACACGATGGCGCCGCTACCACCGACTGGATGGAGCAGGAAAAAGAAAGGGGTATTACCATTACTTCTGCGGCCGTTAGCTGCCAGTGGAATTTCCCAACTGTACTGGGTAAAGTAACCCCCGATACCAAAAAATATTATTTCAACATCATCGATACTCCCGGACACGTGGACTTTACCGTAGAGGTAGAGCGTTCTATGCGTGTACTGGATGGTCTGATCGCCCTGTTCTCTGCTGTGGATGGCGTTGAACCACAGTCTGAAACCGTATGGCGCCAGGCTAACCGTTACAAAGTACCCCGTATCGGTTTCGTAAACAAAATGGACCGTTCCGGTGCAGACTTTCTGAACGTGGTAAAACAGGTGAAGGAAATGCTGGGAGCCAAAGCGGTGCCTTTGCAGCTGCCGATCGGTGCGGAAGACAACTTTAAAGGTGTGGTTGACCTGATCAAAATGAAAGGGATCATCTGGCACATGGAAACAGAAGGAATGACTTTTGATGAGATCGAGGTTCCTGCTGATATGGTGGAAGAAGCCAACGAATGGAGACAGAGCCTTGTAGAAGCGGTAGCAGAATATGATGACAAACTGATGGAGAAATTCTTTGAAGATCCTAACAGCATTTCTGAAGCAGAGATGCACGAAGCGATCCGTAAAGCTACTATCGACCTGAGCATCGTTCCGATGATGTGTGGTTCTTCTTTCAAGAACAAAGGTGTACAAACAGCACTGGATGCCGTTTGCCGCTACCTGCCTTCTCCTGTTGATATTGAAGATACTGTAGGTACCAACCCAGATACCGGTGAAACCGAAATTCGTAAAGCCGATGCCAAAGAGCCATTTGCGGCCCTGGCATTTAAGATCATGACCGATCCTTTCGTAGGTCGTCTGGCATTCTTCAGGTGTTACTCTGGTCACCTCGATGCCGGTTCTTATGTATTGAACGTAAGAAGTGGTAAGAAAGAGCGTATCAGCCGTATCATGAAAATGTTTGCCAACAAGCAGAATCCGGTGGATTTCATCGAAGCTGGTGATATCGCTGCTGCGGTTGGTTTTAAAGAGATCAAAACCGGAGATACCCTTTGCGATGAAGATCATCCGATCACCCTCGAGAACATGTTCATCCCTGAGCCTGTGATCGCGATTGCTGTTGAGCCTAAAACACAGGTCGACGTGGATAAAATGGGTATGGCCATTGCCAAACTGGTAGAAGAAGATCCTACCCTGCGTGTCAATACAGACGAAGATACCGGTCAGACCATCCTGCGTGGAATGGGAGAACTGCACCTGGAGATCATCATCGACCGTATGCGCAGCGAATTTAAAGTGGAAGTAAACCAGGGAGCTCCCCAGGTTGCTTATAAAGAAGCATTCGGAAACACTATTGAACACCGCGAAGTGTTGAAGAAGCAGTCGGGTGGTCGTGGTAAGTTCGCCGATATCCAGTTTGCCATCGGGCCTGCTGATGAAGAGTGGCTGAAAGAGAACGAAGGAAAACATTTCCAGTTCGTGAACGACCTGTTCGGTGGATCTATTCCTAAAGAATTCGTTCCTGCCATCACCAAAGGTTTCGAAACCGCCATGTCTACAGGTGTCCTGGCAGGCTACCCGGTTAACAACATGAAAGTTCGCGTATTCGATGGTAGCTACCACGATGTGGACTCTGATGCGATGAGCTTTGAATTGTGTGCCAAGTCAGGTTTCCGTGAAGCCGGCCGTAAAGCCAAACCAACCCTGCTTGAGCCAATCATGCGTGTGGAGGTATTGACTCCCGATCAGTACATGGGTGATGTAACAGGAGACCTGAACCGTCGCCGCGGTATGCTGGAAGGTATGGACAGCCGCGCCAACCTGCAGGTGATCAAGGCGAAAGTTCCTTTGAGCGAAATGTTCGGTTATGTGACCCAGTTACGTTCATTGTCTTCAGGCCGTGCTACTTCAACCATGGAGTTCAGCCATTATTCTCCTGCACCAAACAACGTTGCAGAAGAAGTGGTTGCCAAGAGCAAAGGAAAAGTAAAAGTGGAAGATTAGTATTTTGTGAAGTGAATAAAGAAAGAAAAAGCCCCGTTATCGTAACGGGGTTTTTTCATGACAGCGGCAGTGGTGAGTCGTGAGTAGTGAGTGGTGAGTAGGTAGTAAGACAACTCAACCCTATTGACAATTGCCCATTCACGACTCACCACTCACCACTCCCTACTTACAATTGGCGTTTATGATGGTTTCGGCATCTTTCCATCCCTTGGCCAGCGCAGCTTTCAGGTTGGTACAGCCGGCATCTTTCTGTCCCAGGTTATACAGGGCAACCCCTTTGAAATATTCAGGTTTGCCATTGGTGGATTGTTTGGAGGCTAATACCTTATTAAAATAGGTGATCGACTTTTCCCATTGCTTCATATTAAAATAGCAGATGGCTGCGTTTTCATAAGCTACATAGTTACCGGGATTGAGGGCAGCGGATTTTAAAAAATAACTGGCTGCTTTTTCCAGATCGTCTTTGCCCAAGACACCGGCGCCGAAAGCGGCAACACCATCAGTATAATATTTGTTGGCTATGGCAAGATCTGCAGTATTGATGCCATTTGCTGCAGTTGTGGCAGACGCTGGTGTATTCATGAACTGGATGATCTCTTCCCTCACTTTTGCAATGGCAGCCACGCCTTCCTGGTTGGCAAACATCTTCAAGGCACTATCGGCCATCAAAAGCAGGTGTTGGCTGCCCTGGCCCTGGGCATTCAGCATGCCGCGCAGGTACAGATCCCATCCAATGGGCTCGTGCCGGTATCTGTCAAATTCAGCAAAAGCTTTTTTGATGCCACTGGTATCTTTCACTTTGGCCAATACCGCGATCAGGGTCTGGTAATAGGTTTTCGCTTTCGGACGTGTATAATAGGCATACGTGGCATTTCTTACAGCGCTGTCGAACTTACCCGTTTTGAAATAGAGTCCCGCTTTCAGAAATTCACTGTACCCGATCAGGGGGTTGGCAATGCGGCCTTTGTCCAGCAGCACCAGGGCCTCTTCGTATTTTCCTGCTTCATAGAGGTACCTTCCTTTGATGGCGTCAACGGGTTGCGCTGTTGCGGTCAGGTTGGGCAGGGGAGGGAAGGAGGCTATGGTCGTTTTCCAATCCAGTTTAAGTGGTTCATTGTTCAGGTCGGCCAGCACTGTTTTTTGTACAATGAGCGATTGGTAAGTCTGGTAGGCGATATAAGTGGCAGGTAGTAACAGGAGTAATGCGGTTACGCCAAACAGGGCAGCCCCGGCTTTTTTAACGGGCTTGCTTCCGGAGGAAGTGTTCCCAGAGGCTTCTTTACCGGAAATAAAGGCGGATATGTTCAGAGCGGTAATGAATACAAAAAACATCTGGCTGATCGGTCTTTCCATGGGGAAGTTGAAAAATGCATCGACCGAGTACCCGATAAAAGCCAGGAAGGAGATCAGAGAGATCAGTTTGGTGTCTTCCGGGGCCCTGCCAAAAAAAGTTTTAACAGTGAACACAACGATGCAGGTGAACATGGCCAGGTAAATTAAACCGCCGGCAATGCCCATTTCAGCAAATTGCTCCACGAAATCATTATGCGAATGGATCGGAACATAGAGGTCATTGGTAATTACCCGTTGGTAGGGGATAGAGGCGATTTTCCAGTTGCCATAACCACAACCCAGCCAGGGATGTTGCGAAGTATAATCCAATGCATGGCGCCAAAGATCGATCCTGACCTGGTTGCTGGTGACGGTAAACGTAGCCACCCTTTCTGCCACAGTTCCGAAGACTTCTTCTTTCTGCTCCTGGAGACTTTTTACATTACTTAATTCCACCTGCGAAATAAATAACGCCATTATAACCGGTATCAGCACATAACCCAGGCGGGATAACATTTCTTCTGTCTTTTTCTCTGCCCGGTAATTCCACAGGCAGTAGAGGATGTAGACAATTGTGATCAATGCTAAACTGACGTAACTGGCGCGTGCGTTCACCAGGAAAATGGTCAAAACCGCCAGCAGCAGGATGATGGCATTCAGTATTTTTCCAACCAGCCTTGATGACTGAATGCAATAAATGGCAAAAGGTATTTTGACAATGGTACTTGCCGCAAAAATGTTTTTATTGCCGGTAGTGCCTTTTAGCTCAAGAATAACCGTGTTCATGTCCGTTGTTTCAACACCTTTCAGGAAATGAGCAATGGCCTGGCAGGATTCGACCAGTAATACCAGGGCAAGCAGCTGTGACAGGTTCTTAAATAAGTCATTTCGCTTATATAAAAGGATGCTCACATTAAAAAAAGCCACGATTGTTGCGATCAGCCTTGCATAACAGACCCAGCTTTCGGTAGGATTGATGGCTGTAATTATGGAGATGCCTGCCAAAAGAAAAAAAGCTATGTACAACCGGGAGAACAGGTTGCCAAATACCTGTGAAGCAGCTTCGTCGTAAACATTCTTACGCGCAAGTATGAAAATGACCACCAGAATATCTACCATGATCATATATAACCATTGCGAGCCCATGGCATCATACGCCCCCAGGTCAGGCACGAAGTGGATGGCAAAATAGAGCAGGGCCGTTACGAGGGGTATCAGGTTATGTGTTTGCCAGCTAAAACCCTGGGATGCTGTAACTGTCTGTGAATGAGCAGCTTTACTTTCTTTCGTCTTGGTTATCTTTGCCATGATGGTAGTCTTGCCGTAAAATTATCAAATTGGAACTATTCCCTGACAATCACCCTTGAATGGGTGGGGAAATGTTACCGCCTGATAAACGTCCGGAACCATTCCTTTATGCGGGTTTGCCCGGAGATACCGGCGGCTGGCCCCTGGTAATGGGATCCCCCGGCTTTTCCAGGACCGGTTCATCCCGGCTGAAAAGCCTCTTTGGGGATATTTTCCCCGATTTATTTGGGAAATACACAAAAAAACTTCCAAAATACTTGTCCATTCAGTTGCAGGCTCTTACCTTTGCAACCCCAAATCGAAGATTCACGAAGTCAAAGAAAAATGACAAATGAGTCTTCGTAATCAGAAAATTGGGTTTCGACTATGTCTCAACGAATCAGGATCAAATTACAATCATACGATCACAACCTGGTGGATAAATCTGCCGAAAAGATCGTTAAAACCGTGCGTAGTACCGGTGCCGTGGTAACAGGACCTATTCCTTTGCCCACTCATAAGAGAATTTTCACTGTTCTGCGTTCACCACACGTGAATAAGAAGAGCCGTGAGCAGTTCCAGTTGTGCACACACAAGCGTTTGCTGGATATCTACACTTCTTCTTCAAGAACTGTAGATGCACTGAGCAAACTGGATTTGCCTTCAGGTGTGGAAGTTGAGATCAAAGCCTGATAAAACAGTTGTGAGCTGATAGCTAAAAGCTGTTGGCCTGCACTTAGTTCTTATAAATTATTTTCATCTGCCAAACCCGCTTCATGCTGGAGAAAGCAGCTCTGAATAGAAACGGTCCGGATTTGAAAGATAGGTTTCATCATATGAATCCTTCAAAATCATACAATCCGCGATCATAACATATAAACAGGCCCTTCGAGGTTTGTTTACTACCGGTACTTCCTCTTCCCGCTTGCAGTGGGAAAACAACGGAAAAGGTCGGTAGCGAACAAGGATTGAATCCCGATTTCATCATCGGGATGTCCTCATAACCAAGCGGGGCTATAAACCGCAAAAGATGAAAGGTATTATTGGTAAAAAAATCGGGATGACCAGCATCTTCGCCGCCGATGGAAAGCAGACCGCCTGCACCATCATCGAAGCTGCTCCCAACACAGTGACCCAGGTGAAGACAATCGAGTCTGACGGGTACACTGCCATTCAATTAGGCTTAGGCGACA
The DNA here is from genome assembly GCA_016183765.1 of Bacteroidota bacterium. Taxonomy (GTDB): domain Bacteria; phylum Bacteroidota; class Bacteroidia; order Chitinophagales; family Chitinophagaceae; genus Sediminibacterium. The sequence continues at coordinate 488 of JACPEA010000010.1, read as the reverse complement.
AGAAAGAAAAACACTCCACAAAAGCCGAGCTGAATCACTACGCTAAAGCGCAAACTGCCGCTAAGAAATTCGTAAAAGAATTCCGCAATTATTCCATAGAAAAAGCATTGGGCGAAACCATTACGGTTGATATTTTCTCTGAAGGAGAAAGTGTTGAAGTGGTGGGTACCACCAAGGGTAAAGGTTTCCAGGGTGTTGTAAAACGTCACGGATTCTCCGGTGTGGGTGAGGCATCGCATGGTCAGCACGACCGTCAGCGTGCACCCGGTTCTGTGGGTGGTTCCTCTTATCCTTCCCGTGTATTCAAGGGAATGAGGATGGCCGGCCGCATGGGCGGTGACCGCGTGAAAATGAAAGGTTTAAAAGTGGTTAAGATCTTCCCTGAAAAGAATTATATCCTGATCAGCGGTTCGGTTCCTGGCCATAACGGTTCCATCGTTTTAATCCAGAAGTAATCACCTATTTAACTGAAAGAACATGCAAGTAGA
>JACPEA010000009.1 GCA_016183765.1 Bacteroidota bacterium | reverse complement strand
TACTTTGTAATCCATACAATGTGATACTTACAATCATAGAGCGTATGGGCTGTCTTTCGGTAATTTTCCATATCCCTAAGATATTAAACTAAAGTCTTCGCCTGAAGGCGAGGGATTTTCCCCCAGAAAGAGACATTAAAATAACAATTATTGATTATAATATTATTATAATCAATAACTTAAATATTAATAACTAAAGCGACAAATCGCTGAAAATCCGCGCAACAGTTGAGGCAATTAGCGTCAGCCCAACTTGCCTGCTACTCTTTTCTTCGCAGGCTTACTGGCGCAAAAGATGTCAATAAAGAGTTGAACAACCCAACAACAAATCCCTTATCCAAACCAACCTGCTACATAGCCAGCTTAATAAAATATTTTTCAATATAATATATTTATTATTAATATATTATAAACTATATTAATAATTTAATATAAATTAAAATAACTAAAATATTGATAATCAATAATTAACATAAATTATCAATTAGGCGAGCACAATGGTTTTACCTGTACGCTGCCGGGCGGAACAATGTATGGAAGATCCAGTGGGATAACTATTCTATTGGGAGAGCGGACTTATGAGGCATTGATTCAGCCACCAAGGAGGATTAAGGCATAAATTTATCGGTCTTTTCAGCACCGGTCATATCACCGTTACTGCGGATCTGTATCTGCAGACTGGTGATCCATTCGGCACAACCACGCGCCACCAGGTGTTCATTTACCTGGTGAATGACGGCCATAACTTCTGCATAAGTACCTTCCAGCACGGTGGCAAAAGGTCCTACCTCGTGTTTGATACCCGATTGCCGGATGATCGCGATAGCCTCGTCCACCCACTCGTATGGGTGCCTGTCTTGTACAACAGGCAATAACTGGATAGAGGCGTTTATTAGGTAACTATGCATAAGATATTATATTTCAGCAACTTCTACAACCGCATCCAGGTTTAAAGCTCCATGAATATGCGGAAATACCTCATTGATGGATCCTGCCAACTCAAATACGAGGGGGCGCTGCACTTTGACCTTTTCGATCTTTAATTTAACGAGGCTGGTTTTCCCCTGGTAATACCTGTCCAGCACACCGGCAACCTGCGCCTCGGTACTGCAATGGATAAAACCTTCGGTAGCCAGTGTGTCCGAATCGTAATGACCCAGCTTCTGCGCTTCTACCCATTGTTCACGGGTGGTAATATGGTATATGTAATCTGATTCCATTGATTTTTCTTTTAAGGTAAGTCAATCCGTAACGATTGAAACGGGTAACGACAGCAACTTATTGTTTAGGGATGGTATTTAAGGCTGTACCAGCTTTATTTTTTGGTTAAGCAACATCAGGTCGGCCAATACCATTGCCGTTACCGCCTCCATCACCACTGGCACCCGGAGGGCAATACAGAGATCATGACGCCCCTTAACGGAGAAGTTTTCCAACTGGTTGGTCTCCCAATTCAGGGTAGTTTGCTCTTTAGGAGTAGACGAAGTAGGCTTTATAACTATCCTGTAAACCAGTTCATTGCCATTTGTTATACCTCCTACAATTCCGCCTGCGTGATTGGTCTTGGTTTTTCCACTGGCATCCAGGATCGGATCATTATGGTCTACCCCAAACATCTTTGCAGCGGCAAAACCAGCCCCGAACTCCACCCCTTTTACGGCCGGAATGGAGAATACGGCATGTGCCAGCAGGGATTCTGCCGAATCAAAGAAATGTTCGCCCAGTCCTACCGGCAAACCATTCACCCGGCATTCTACAATACCACCGATACTGTCTTTGGCTTCAATGGCTTTTTCCAGTCCCTTTTCCAGGTCGGTCTCCCCACCTATCTCAAGTATGGTAGACCGGATATCGATCCCCTTCAGTAATTTTTTGGCGATCACACCGGCAGCTACCAGGCACACAGTAAGCCGGCCGCTGAAATGGCCACCTCCCCGGAAATCTTCAAAACCGCCGTATTTGGCATGTGCGGTAAAATCGGCATGTCCCGGGCGCGGCACTTCCCTTTGTTTCTCGTAGTCCCCGCTGCGGGTGTTCCTGTTCTCAAAAAGTATGGTGATGGGCGCCCCGGTGGTATGGCCATTAAAGACCCCTGATTTAAAAATGGGCAGATCATCTTCCTTACGGGGTGTAGTGCCTTTTTGGACACCACCCTTCCTGCGCTCAATATCTTCCAGGAAATCGGAGACGGAAAGAGGTAGACCGGCGGGACAACCATCTACCACCAGGCCCACGGATTCTCCATGCGATTCGCCAAAAATATGAATACGGAATATGCGGCCGAAACTGTTCACTGTTGTTGATTTATGGGTTTATTCGTTCTCTTGTTTATTGGGTAACGGTAGCGCCCAGTTGTTGCAGGTGCCGGTAAAAGGCGGGATAGGATTTATTGATCGCTTCCGCCTCTTCGATGGTTACCCCGCTGCCGGCTTTTAAACCGGCAACAGCACAGGCCATGGCAATCCGGTGGTCGTGGCGTGAGTGGGTAAGCCCACCTTTTACGCCGGTTCCTCCCTTGATCAGCATCAGGTCATCCTGCAGGTTGATTTCGATACCCAATTTAGCAAACTCCTGCTGTAATGTAAGGCCACGGTTGCTTTCTTTATGGGCAAGCCGGTGCACCCCTTCAATAACAGTAGTGCCTTCGCAGTAGGCAGCCAGCGCTACCAGTGGCGGAAAGAGGTCCGGGCAATCGTTCGCATCGAAATGAAAGGCCTGTAAAGGCAAGGGCCCTATCTCGATCTCTTCGGGCCGGATCGATAACTGGCAACCGCAGGCCACCAGTGCTTCCAGCACCGCTTTATCCGCCTGTGTGGAAGCAATATCCAGTCCCTGCACTGTAATCGGACCTGCAATGGCGCCGGCTACCAGCAGAAAAGCGGCTCCACTCCAGTCTCCTTCCACCGTATACACAACCGGGGCACGGTTCGGAACCAATTCACGGGAACGGGTGAAATGGAAAGACCGGTACCCGTTATTTTCCACTTCCCAGCCAAACTGTTTCATTACCTGGAGGGTAAGGTCGATATAGGGTTTGCTTTTGAGGTCTTTTACGGTAATGGTCACATCATCGGCTCCGGCGGCTCCGAAAGCCATAAGCAGACCGGTCAGGAACTGCGAACTCAGGGACCCATCCACTTCAATATTGGCAGGACGCAAGGGCCCCTGGATCCGGAGGGGCAATTTCCCTTGCCGGGATGTTACGGAAACACCCAGCTGCGGCAGGATCTCATCAAAAAAATCCATGGGGCGGGTGAGCAGGCTCCCGGTACCGTTCAACGTTATGGGCTCAGTGCTTAATGCGGCTACAGGAGTGAACATCCGGATGCCCAGTCCACTCTCTCCGCAGTTCACTTCTGCATGCCTGGGCTGAATGCCTCCTGACCGGATATGGAGGTCTCTATTTTCGGCATAAGAGATCTCAGCGCCCAATTTTTGAATCACATCAATAGCGGCAAGGTCATCGTTACTGTTGCCGGGATTACGAAGGATGGTCTCGCCCACCGTCAGCAGCGCTGCGGCACAGGCCCGCTGCATGCTGCTCTTACTGGCAGCTGCCCGGATCTGCCCCGAAAGTTGTGAAGGTTGTATTTGTACGATCATTATTGGAATAGCGGATGACGGATCAGGTGTCTTTCCTGTTTTATTTTCCGAATTGTTTAAAGATATCCTGGAGCTGGACGAACAACAATGGCTGCACCACCCCCTTCCCGATCTTCTCTAACAGGATATAGTTGATGCTTACATTGTCTTTCTTCTTGTCCATCATAAGGATCTTGAAGGCTTTTTTGGTGTTGAACTGGGCTAGGGTAGGTAAACCATATTGTTCCAGCACTTTTACCACCAGTTCGGCACCGGTGAAATGTTTGAGTTGCTGCGACATCACCGCTGCATAAGTCATTCCGATACTGATGGCCTGGCCATGGCTTAACTCATACATATTCTCGATGGCGTGTCCCAGCGTATGTCCGAAATTCAATAGCTTACGTTCACCCTGTTCGAACTCATCTCCCTGCACTACTTTGGTTTTGATCAGTACGTTCTGTTCAATGAGCGCCGACAGGAGTTTCCCGTTCTTCTGGTAGTCTGCAAGTTTGTGTTTCTGCAGCTGGCGGAACATGACCGCGTCCTTGATGCAGGCATGTTTGATGATCTCCGCAAAACCGTTCTGCCATTCAGTTTTGGGCAGGGTTGCCAGGAACGAGGTATCGAACAGCAGGAAGGCGGGTTGCCTGATCAATCCTGCCATATTCTTATACACCCCTACGTCGATCCCGTTCTTGCCGCCGATGGATGCGTCCACCATAGCCAACAGGGAAGTAGGTACGAAACCGAAACGGATGCCGCGCATATAGATACCGGCCACATAACCGGTAATATCGGTTACCACACCGCCGCCAACGCCGATCAGGGTGGTCTTGCGGTCGGCCCCGAGAGCGATGAGCTGGTCGATCACCACATCCACCGTTTGCTGCACTTTGTATTTTTCGCCGGCTTTCAGTACAATGGTGTTCCAGCCTTTGAATTTTTTCTTGTGTTTGGCAAAAACATGCTCATCCGTAACGATGATGGCCTTTTCTTTCGGCGCCAGTTTCTCTACCTGCGAAAATTCGGCATCGAAATAATAGGCGACCGTGGTATTCGAGAATGTAAAACTTCTTTTTTTCATGGAGAAAACGGGTTAGCGGATTCCAGAATTTTCAGCTGACGGATTAGCGGATTGGCTAATTCAGGAATCCGCCAATCCGCAACCGGTAAATGCATTATCAGGAATTCATGATCTTGTTCTGGTGGTTGATGCTTTCCATGTGTACGGCATCGAAGTATTTGGTCACGAACTCCTTGCTCAGACCCAGCTTATCCCCTTTGGCAAAAGCGCGTTCAAGGATATTGTTCCAGCGGTTGGTCTGCAGGATAGTGATATCGTTTTCTTTCTTGTATTTACCGATGCTTTCGGCCACTTTCATACGCTGTCCGAGGATCTGCATCAGTTCATCATCCAGGTTATTGATCTGCTGGCGTAGTTTTTCGAGTGCAGCATGGTATTCTTCCGAAGCCACGTCTTCTTTTCTCCAGCGGATACCGCTGATCATCTCACCCAGTTTTTCCGGGGTGATCTGCTGTTTGGCATCGCTCCAGGCATTATCCGGATCAATATGGCTTTCCACGATCAGTCCGTCAAAATCAAGGTCGATCGCTGTCTGCGCCACTTCCTGTAGAATATCCCTTCTTCCGCAGATATGTGATGGATCATTGATCATCAGCAGTTCCGGGTAACGGCGTTTCATTTCAATGGCCAGGTGCCACATAGGGGCGTTCCGGTATTCTGTATTCCCATAAGAGCTGAAGCCACGGTGTATCAGTCCAATATGTTTGATACCGGCTTTTGCCACACGCTCCATAGCGCCGATCCAGAGTTCCAGGTCGGGGTTAATGGGGTTCTTGATCAGTACGGGCACATCCACACCACGCAGGGCATCGGCTACATCCTGCACACTGAACGGGTTAACCGTGGTACGGGCACCGATCCAAAGTACATCCACGCCAAAATGCAACGCATCTTCTACCTGTTTGCCGGTAGCCACTTCCACTGCCACGGGTAAACCCGAAGCTTTTCTCGCAGCCTGTAACCAGGGCAGGCCCTTGGTACCAATACCTTCAAAACTTCCGGGACGGGTACGGGGTTTCCAGATACCTGCACGCAGGATATCTACTTTACCTGTTGCGGCCAAACGTAAGGCCGTTTGCATTACCTGCTCTTCTGTTTCGGCGCTGCAGGGGCCTGAAATGATGAGTGGACGCTTCTGTAATAATGCCTCCACGGATGTTGCCTGTTCAATTGCTTGCTCCATGTTGTGTTTTGTTACTGTTTGTATGTTTTATATTGTTGTATCGGTGTTGGGTCGACCCATGTGCTGGCCGGCAATCTATCACCAGTCCACAGGTCAACCCTCACCTTCATTTTACTCTTCTCCTCTCCTGGGGCGTTTGGAATATCCTGCCGGGCCGCCACTATCCGCATCGTTCATACGGATACGTCTGCCCTTATAACTTTTACCATCCAGTGAGCGGATCATCTGCTGCGCCACACCGCGTTCTATCTCGATCCAGCTGTTCATATCCTTCATATCGATCTTGCCCAGCACTTCTTTTTTCAGGTCGCTCATATCCAGGATGAACTGCAGGAAACTGGCTTTGAAGAAGCCATCTTTGGTTCCCAGGTTCACAAACAAACGGCTGTAACCACCGCCCCTTGTGTATTCTTTACGGCCATCTCCCCTACCCATGTTCCTGTCATCCCTTCTTTTGCCAAAATCCTCCCTGTTGCCGGGCTCCTTACGGTCGCGGTCGCGGTCGCGACTGCGCAGGTTCAGGTCTTCGGCGTTCTCGTAATATTTCAGGAAACGGTCGAATTCCATTGCAGCCACACGCTTCAGTACGTCTTCCTTGCTCACATCGGCAAATTTCTCTGCCAGCATGGGAACATAGGTTTCGTAATCACCGTGACTGATATCGGCCGACAGTAATTTATCCATGAAAAAGAAGAACTGTTTGCGGCATACATCTTTGCCACTGGGTATGTCTAGCTTGTGAAACTGCGAATTATTGATACGTTCGATCTGTTTGAACTTATACATCTCTTTCGCATGTACGATAGAGATACAGATCCCCTGGTTACCCGCGCGGCCCGTACGACCACTGCGGTGTGTGTATACTTCCACATCATCCGGCAACTCGTAGTTGATCACATGGGTGATACCGGCCACATCGATACCGCGGGCAGCCACGTCGGTTGCGATCAGCAACTGCAGGCTCTTATCGCGGAACTGACCCATTACACGGTCGCGCTGTTGTTGCGTAAGGTCGCCGTGCAGGGCATCGATATCGTATCCTTCCCTTGTCAAACGTTCAGAGATCTCCTGGGCATCAGCCTTGGTGCGGGTAAAAATGATCCCATAGATACCCGGGTTAAAGTCGATGATCCTTTTCAGCGTTTCATAACGGTGCTGTGCCGTGGTAACATAATACTGGTGATCGATGCTTTTGTTGGTCGTATTCACCTTACCCACAGTTACCTCTTTGGGGTCACTCATGTACTTCCTGCTCACCTTGCGGATCTCGGGTGGCATGGTGGCACTGAATAACCAGGTACTTTCCCTTGCCGGGGTATTCTTGAGGATGAATTCGATATCATCCTGGAAACCCATATTCAGCATTTCATCTGCCTCATCCAGTACCACATACCTGATCTGCTCCAGGTTGATCGCTTTACGCTCGATCAGGTCGATCAGACGGCCCGGTGTTGCCACCACGATCTGTACGCCCCTTTTCAGGTCGCGGATCTGTAATCCGATAGAAGCACCACCATACACAGCCACTACCGATACGCCAGTCATGTATTTTTTAAAGAGCTCTATTTCCTTTACGATCTGCAGGCAGAGTTCCCTTGTAGGACAAACCACCAGCGCCTGCGGATATTTTGCCGCGGCATCAATAATATGCAGCAAAGGCAGGCCAAAAGCCGCTGTTTTGCCGGTTCCCGTTTGCGCCAGGCCAATAAAGTCCTTGGTGCCGCTCAGCAATACGGGGATTGCCTGTTCTTGTATTGCGGTCGGGTTCACATACCCCAACTCATCCGTTGCCTGAATCAATCTAGCATCAATTCCCAACGCTTCAAATGTCGTCATGTAATAAAAAATTTGGTGCAAAGGTACTTTTTATATACCTCTTTACCCTTTTTTTGTTTGAAACCCAACAGCAGCATGGATTTCAGCTTCCGTTGCGTCGCACTCCTGTACTTCCTGCCCAACCTTCCGCAGATCCGTCATTATTTCAAGATCCGCCGGATCCCGTTCGCTTTTTCTATCAATTCGGCCAGGTATTCGTAATTCTCCTTCTCCAGGCAGGATTTAAACTTGCGTAACTGGGCAATATGTTCATTCAGCACGTCCAACACATTGTCTTTATTCTGCATGAATATAGGTACCCACATGGCCGGATTACTTTTGGCCAAACGCACCGTACTCTCAAAACCGCCACTGGCCAGTTCAAAAATGGCATCTTCTTCCCGCTCTTTCTCCAGTACCGTATTGGCCAGGGCAAAAGAAGTGATATGGGAGATATGGCTCACATAGGCCACATGCACATCATGGTCTTCCGCATTCATGTATACGATATGCATACCCAGCAATCCGTACACTTGCTCTACCAGTGCCACTGCATCAGCATCACTGTCTTCCTTATTGCAGATCACCGTGGCTTTTTTCTCAAAAGCATTTTTAACAGCTGCTTCTGGTCCGCTGTATTCGGTTCCCCACATGGGGTGAGTGGCCACAAAACGTCCGCGTTTCGGGCTTTGCGATGCCGCTTCACAGATCGTTTTTTTGGTGGAACCCACATCCATCACCACCTGCTGGTCCACCATTTGCAATACCATCGGCAGCAACGCTTCTGCCGCATTAATGGGGGTGGCCAGTATCACCAGCCCGGATTCCTGAACGGCAGCGTGTAATTCTTTCACTTCGTCTACCAGTCCCAGCGCAAGCGCTTTCTGTGCATGTTCGGGATTGGCATCCACGCCGATCAGTTTGGTGGCGAAACCTTTTTCCTTCAGTGTCAGGGCCATTGAGCCACCGATCAAACCGACACCGATTATGCTTATTGTCATGATAATGAGAAATTAGTCATTAGTAATGGGAATAGTCAACGGCTTTGGCGAATCCTTTGTATCGCTTCCCCGAATCTTTCGATGCTTCCGCAGAGACTTACCCGGATATATCCATCTCCGGCAGTACCAAAAATGCCTCCGGGGGTAATGAATACATTGGCCTGGTAAAGCACTTCATCACTCAGCTCATAACCGCTGCCGTACCGTGACGGGATCTTTGCCCAGACAAACAGTCCTACCTGGTTCCTGGAAAATTCGCAGCCCAGGAGGCTCAGCAGTTCAAATACCTTTTCCCGGCGTTCCGTATAAATGGCATTGATATCATCGTACCAGTCTTTCCCCAACCCCAGCGCTTTGGCCGCAGCCAGTTGCAGGGGCAGGAACATGCCGCTATCCATATTACTTTTAAACCGGAGGATCTCCTCTACCCTTTCTTTGGCTGCGCAGATCATTCCGATCCTCCATCCGGCCATGTTCTGGCTTTTACTTAGTGAGTTGAGTTCGATCACCACTTCTTTGGCGCCATCTACTGACAGCAAGCTCATGGGTGTGGGATTCAGGATGAAACTATAAGGGTTATCGTGACAAACCAATATGTTGTGTTTCTTACCAAAAGCCACGATCTTTTCGAATAAGGACCGGGTAGGCAACTGACCGGTGGGCATATGGGGGTAGTTAACCCATAACAGTTTCACTTTGCTGAGGTCTGTTTTCTCCAATGTTGCAAAATCGGGTTCCCAGTTATTCTCTTCTTTCATTTCATACGGTACCGCTTTACCGCCTGCCAGTTTTACGGCACTGCTGTAGGTGGGGTAACCGGGGTTGGGTATCAGGGCTTCATCCCCTTCGTTCAGGTAGGTCATGCAGATATGCATGATACCTTCTTTACTGCCGATCAGTGGCAACACTTCCGTATCGGGGTCCAGGGTAACGCCGTACCAGGTAGCGTACCAGTCGGCAATGGCTTTGCGCAATACAGGTGATCCCTTGTAGCTCTGGTAAGCATGGGTATTGGGTTTTTCAGCCTCTTCTTCCAATACTTTGATCACATCCGGGTGCGGGGGCAGGTCGGGACTGCCGATACCCAGGTTGATGATGTTCTTACCCTGCTTGTTCAGCTGCTCTATTTCGCGCAGTTTCTGCGAAAAATAGTATTCGCCAATGCCTTCCAGCCTTTTTGAAGTAGCTACTGTCATATATTATCCTTTTACAACTTTTCCTTTTTGGTAGATGCCGAATATTTTTACGCTGTTGGTCAGCGACTCGATGGAAGCCAGCACTGCATCGAACTGTTTTCTTGATTCGAACTCCAGGTCTGCATAAAAACCATATTTGAAATTACTTCCTGGTATCGGCATGCTCTGCAGTTTACTCAGGTTGATGCCTCCTTTTGCGATCTGTGTCAGCACCTGCGCCAGTATCCCTTTGGAATGGTTGGTCTGGAAATAGAGGGAAGCTTTGTCCGCATCCGGAATTTCCTTCACTTCGTTCTCTCTTTGCAGCACCAGGAAACGGGTCACATTATTTTTCAGGGTATGGATATTGGGTGCGATCACATCCATATCATACAATTCCGCGGCCAGTTTACTGGCGATGGCTGCGGCATGTTTGCTGTGTTTCTGGTGGATATGTTTGGCACTGAGTGCGGTATCTTCTGTTTCCACCAGTTTCCAGTCGTGTTTCTCGAGGTAATCGAGACACTGCAGGATGGCCATAGGGTGACTATGCACTTCCCGGATATCTTCCAGTTTCACACCCTTATTCACCATCAGGTTCTGGCTGATGGAGAGGTAGACCTCCCCGATCACTTTCAGTTTGCTTTTTTGCAGGAGGTTATAGTTGGGAAGGATACTTCCGGCAATCGAGTTCTCGATGGCCATGATGCCGCCTGCCGATTGTTTTTTATCGGAAGAGATCCGGATAAGGTCACGAAAAGTGGCGCAGGCGATCACTTCCACCTGTTTGCCAAAAAAGGAACGGGCAGCCACCTGGTGAAAACTTCCCTCGTAACCCTGGATGCAGATACCTGCTGCCTTCTCCTGAGAAGGTGTTTTAGGGGCTGCATTATTTTGTTTCGCGTGTATCGTCATAAACAGGTCCTGTTTCAGTTTCCCGGCGATGCCGGAAAAAAAGAATCCCGGCCTATTGAGCCGGGATCGTATCTTAATTTGTTTCGCTTTTATGCTTTGGCAAATACTACCCGGCTCCTTTGTTTAAAGAAGTAATAAAAAAAGAAAAAGAAAGTATTTGTGGTAATGTTGTTCATGTGATGTCAAATATAAGTACGGATCGTATTCAAAAAATAAATTTTCAAAAAAAATTATACTAACAAACCTTAGTTAGAACCCATACCGGGTATGGGTATTACACAGAACCCCGGATCGCCAACAGGAATAAATGCAAAAAAAGGCCCTCCGTGGAAACGGAGCGCCCTCTAACGATTGCTTGCCATATGAAAAAAAGTTTGAAAGCTGTTCCGACCGGCAAGCTAAGTCACTTCAGTTCTTACACACGTAGCTTTACCGAAAATTACTTCTTGGTAGTGTCAGCGGCAGCGTGAGTTGTGTCAGCAGCGTGAGCAGCAGTGTCAACAGGAGCTACAGCAGCAGAATCAGTTTTTACACTGTCAGCAGCAGGAGTTTGGTTTTCACCAGAGTTACAGGCAGCAAAAGCGCCCAGAGCCAGTACGAATAACAGCTTTTTCATGTTTGTTTGTTTTGTTGTGAGTGAATTTATTATTAATACCCGGATGTGATAAAAGGTAACCCGGGGTAACCGGGTTTTTCAAAAAAATTATTTTAGGTCTATTTTGGGTTACTTTTACCCCCTCTACCGTATTAAATGTACAGATAGTGAAAGCCGATACTAACGAACAAGCATTACTGAAGGGACTGGCACTGAACGATTCTAAGGCCATCGAAACCATTTACCGGGATAATTTTTCGATGGTACAGGCTTTTATTCTGCAGAACAACGGTTCATACGACGACGCAAGGGATATTTTCCAGGAAGCCATGATCGCCCTGTACGAGAAAGCGCAAAGCGAATCATTCGTGCTTACCAGCCAGATCAAGACCTATGTGTACTCTATTTGCCGGCGTTTGTGGTTAAAACGGCTGCAACAGTTGGGGAGATATGCCAACCGGGTGGATAACCTGGAAGAAACAGTACCCGTAGAAGAGGACCTGGAGATACACGAAAAACGCAATGCAGAATTTGCAATCATGGACCGGGCGCTGAACAGCCTGGGTGAACCGTGTAAGAGTTTATTGGAAGGGTATTACCTGAAGAAAATGGGAATGCAGGAATTGGCGGCAGAGTTTGGCTATACCAATGCCGACAATGCCAAGAACCAGAAATACAAATGTTTGATGCGCCTGAAGAAATTGTTCTTCTCGCAGTACAATATCGGAGATTAAGTTATGATGGACGACATTTTACTTTTGGAAGCGATCGAACGGTACCTCCACGGCGACATGGAAGCTGCTGAGCGTGACTACTTCGAGACCCTCCGGAAAAATACCCCGGAAATAGACCAGATGGTGGTAGAACATGGTATGTTCCTGCACCAGATGGATATTTACGCTTTGCACCGCAACCTGCGGGCAAGCTTACAGGCTTCTCATACCAAATTACTGGAGCGCGGCGATATCAATGAAGGTGGAGAACTGACCACCAAAGGTAAAGTGATCCAGCTCTGGAACAAATACAAGAAAGTGACCGCTATTGCAGCTTCCGTGGGTGGCGTTATTGCCCTCGTGATCAGCGGCCTGGCCATTTATTTCTCACCGGTGGTCAACGGCAGCCAGATAGAGCAGTTGAGCAAAGCCATCGAAGTCATTAAAAAGAACCAGCAATACCAGGGCACCCTCATCAATGAGGTCAAGAGCAAGATACCGGAAAATGCCAGGCTGATCAGCGGTGGCTCCGGTTTCCTGATCGACCCGAAAGGATATATCATCACCAATGCACACGTACTGAAAGGTTCGGGCGCCGTAGTGGTGAACAGCAAAGGGCAGGAATTCAATGCCACCATTGCGCACATCGATACAGACAGGGACCTTGCCATCATCAAGATCAACGACCCCGAATATAGTCCGCAGAAATCGCTGCCCTATACCATCCGCAGGAATAGTTCTGAGTTGGGAGAAGAGATCTTTACCCTGGGTTATCCCAGAAATGATATCGTATACGGAGAGGGTTACCTGAGCGCCAGAAGCGGTTATAACAGCGATTCACTCACCTACCAGGTACAGATCAGCGCCAATCCGGGCAACTCCGGTGGCCCCGTATTCAACAGCAATGGCGAAGTGATCGGTATTTTAAGCACCCGCCAGGCAGAGGCCGAAGGGGTTGCATTCGCTGTAAAATCGAAGAATATCTACCGCATGGTTGATGAGCTGAAAGCTACCGATACCAATGTGGCGAAGATCAAATTACCTACCCGTTCAACCTTGAAGGGCGTGAACCGCAAACAACAGATCACCCGTTTGGAAGAGTCTGTTTTCTACGTGAAAGCCTTTAAAAAATAATTACCATTGATGTTGGTTTCTGGTAGCCCGCAGATGCGGGCTATTTTTTTACCCTGCCTAACACTGCCAATATCATTTAAACAGAAAGCGGAGAACATACCTGTTTCTCCGCTTTCTGTTTAAATCAAGTCTTAGAAAGTTACGCCCACAAAGAAGTGGGGTATTCCCCGGAAGCTACCAGTGCATTGATGCTGGCCTGCACACCGGGTGCATCTTCCTTATACGTTACACCAAACCACTTGGCAGAAGTGGGGATCACTTTAACCACCCCTTTGCCTGATTGTATATATTGTTTAGTGGCGGTAGGGATAAAGAATTCCGCTTTGGGTTCGTTCATATGTTTATCGAGAAATTCGTGGAACGCTGTCTCACAGAGATCGATAAAGCCCGGGGCAAAACAGAGATAGTTCATGCTGACCAGGCTATCTTCCGACACTTCGTGCAGACCGGTTTCATCCTGGTAGGTGATCTTGCCATTTTCGCCCCTGAAAATACTGGTACGTTCGTTGATATCGGTAAGGTTATTATCGGCATCGATATCGCAAACTCCACGGCTAACGCTGCCGTTATCGCTGAGGGTATTCTTTAACTCATAACCAACAATACAGTAGGTCTGCTCATTACATTGGGTAGTGAGGAACTGATGCGCTTTTACAAAAGCGTCCCGGCCATAATAATCATCGGCATTGATCACGGCGAATGGTTCATTCACTTTGCCTTTACAACAAAGCACCGCATGTGCCGTACCCCAGGGTTTGGTTCTTTCTGCCGGTATGGTTCTTCCGCCGGTAAACGCATTCAGGTGCTGGTATACATAATCGGTGGCTATACGGCCCTTCAGCTTGGGTTCGAAGATGGCTTTGAAATTCTCGGCAAATTCTTCACGGATGATAAAAACGACCTTGCCAAACCCAGCACGGATCGCATCGTAAATGGAGTAATCCATGATCGTTTCGCCCGAGGGGCCAAATGACTGGATCTGCTTCATACTTCCATAACGGCTGGCCATTCCGGCAGCTAAAATCACAAGGGTCGGTTTCATGTAGAATGGTTAAGATTGTGTTGTCAAATTAATGACCTGTTGTTTAAAATGTATGCAAAATTACAAAATATCAAGGTTCAGCCATTACCCCATTTCTCGGTTGGTGATACCCAAACGGATATCCTGCGGCTTGACCTTGTACACCCGGTTGTATCGGGTAATAAGTGGTATAAACTGAAGTATTACCTGGCAGAGGCCCTGGCCGGGAATTACCATAGCCTGGCCAGTTTTGGCGGGGCTTATTCCAACCATATCGTGGCCACGGCTTTTGCAGCAAGGGAGGCGGGTTTGGCCAGTACCGGGTATATCCGGGGCGAGGAAACCAGCCCCCTGTCTCCCACCCTGGGCAATGCCATGGAGTATGGCATGAAACTGGAATATGTATCAAGAGAAACGTTCCGGAATACTGAAGCGATCATGGCCACAACCGCCAACAACGGCATTTACTGGGTCCGGGAAGGTGGGTTCGGAACCTTGGGGGCCAAAGGAGCTTCAGATATCCTGTCGGTTACAGATACCAGCAGCTATTCTCATATCATCTGCGCCGTAGGCACCGGCACCATGCTGGCCGGACTGGTACAGGCAGCTCTGCCTCACCAGCAATTGGTCGGGATCAGTGTGTTGAAGAATCATTTCGGACTGGAACAGGAAGTACGGTCCCTGCTCCCCCAAAAAGAAGGACTGGCCTCATTTACCATTGAGCAGGATTTTCATTTCGGAGGATATGCCAAACATCCGCAAAACCTGATCCGGTTCATGCAAGAGACCTGGGTTCAGGAACGGTTACCTACCGATATCGTCTATACATCGAAACTGCTTTTTGCAGTAAAACATTTACTGGCCCATCAGTACTTTCCTGCCGGAAGCAGGCTCCTGCTGATCCACAGTGGCGGATTACAGGGAAATGCTTCGCTTCCTTCCGGCACATTACCATTTTCTTAAGTGATCTGCTTTTATATTTGCTACCCATGAGGCCGATTCTCCGTTCCGTTTTCGTTATTGCTGTTCTGCTGGCAGCGATCCCTGTCTGCGCACAAGGACTGCTTCCCGATTTTTCGGTGAAAGAACTGACCAAGGGAAAGATCCAGATCAGCTGGGACAATCCCTACCGCAACTGCGTGCAACTGGCCATTCAGCGTTCGCTGGACAGCAGCAAGAATTTCCGGACCATCTTCTCCTCACAATCACCCGAACTGGCTTCCAACGGGTACGTGGATAACCGGCCAGTACCAGGTGTTACAAATTATTACCGGATCTTCTACGCAATGGAAGATGGCACTTATTTCTTTACCAGGGCCATTCCTATAGAAACACAGTTACCCGCGAAACCTGGAGTGACAGTTCCACGTACGGATGGGCCTGGTAAAGAAACATTGCCAAAAATAATCCCTCCTGCAAAAGTTGCACTGAAAGACCTCACCGGCATTTACCTGAAAAAGACATTATTGTTTCAGCTGGATAAAACAGCGTATCAACGTTTCAAGGATTCCATCAATACCCAAACCAACGACGCTTTGCGACGGTTGAACGAAAAAGCCGTGGAATGGATCCCGGCCAAAAAGGAATTGTATTTTATTTACCAATACCAGCAATTGCTGGCAGAACTGGACGCTAAAGCATACCAGAAATTCAAAGACTCGATCAGGTACAGGACAAAAGACACCCTGTATGTTGCGGATGCCAATCATATACAGTTGAAGCCGTACATTGAGCCTGCTAAAAAAATGGTCTTCATTTACCGGAACGACAGCCTGCTGCAAACGCTGGAACCTGCCCGATACCGGCTGTTCAGGGATTCTGTCTCCACCCAGACAAAAGACACCCTGTATGTGATAGACAATGAACATGTGAAGATCCACGCTTTCGTTCCGAAGTATGTATGGAAGCCCTCCGACTACATATTCACCAATAACAAAGGGTATGTGACCATTTTATTACCGCTGGTAAAACAACATAAATACCAGGTGATCTTTTATGAAGAGGATGGTTCAGAACTGTTCCGCATCAAAGCGGTAAAAGAGCCCGAACTGATTCTGGACAAAACCGATTTCATACACTCAGGCTGGTTCTATTTTGAGCTATTCGAGGATGATCAGCTGAAAGAGAAAAACAAGTTTTTCTTACCCAAATAAGCGCCTATCCTGCACTGCCCGGCTCCACCAGGTGAACCTGGAATACTTTTTCGAAATTCCTTTTTACTTGTTGCTTTACTTCACCAAAAGAAATTTCCCTGCCCAGTTCCTTTTGCAGGGAAGTCACTTGTTTATTTTCTATACCACAGGGAACAATATGTCCAAAATAATCCAGGTCCGTATTCACATTAAATGCAAAGCCATGCATGGTGATCCAGCGGCTGCACTTGATGCCCATGGCACAGATCTTTCTTTCTTGTCCTTTGATAGCGGGATCAATCCAGACACCGGTTTCCCCGGCACTCCGTTCGCCCTTCAGTCCATATTCGGCCATGGTGAGGATAATCACTTCTTCCAGGCTGCGCAGGTACCAACCCAGGTCGGTTTTGAATTTTTCCAGGTCCAGTATCGGGTAACCCACTAATTGCCCCGGCCCATGAAAAGTGATATCTCCTCCACGATTGATGTGAAAGTATTCGATGTTCTTCCGCTCCCGGTCCTCGTCACTGATCAGTACATGTTCCTCTTTCCCGTTTTTACCCAGCGTGTACACAGGCTCATGTTCCACAAACAACAGCCGATGCTCCGTTGGCAATAAATGCGTCGATACCGATGGGTCTGCCGATCGCAAAAGGGCTTTTCGGTCGGCATTCTCTTTCAATAAACTTTCCTGGTAGTCCCATACCTCTTTGTAATGTGGCCGGCGACCCAGATCCTGGAACAATACTTCCTGTTGCATCCAACGAAAGTAAGAAGAATTTGGGGCAGGATATCCTGCAGCCCTGGCAAAACACCCCGTCTGCCCTCAATCCTTTATTTTTGCCGCATGTTGGATGAACTAGACAATTCGCCGGAAGAAGCATCGGAATCGCTTTATGAACGTAAAACCTTCACCATTGACAAAGGGCAGGAACCCCTGCGCATTGATAAATGGCTGCAGATGCATATAGAAGGCGCCAGCCGTAACAAAGTGCAGAATGGCATTGACGCTGGTTTTGTAACCGTGAACGGCAAAACCGTCAAGAGCAATTACAAGATCAAACCGGGAGATGAGATCCTGTTGCTGAGCCTGATTAACCCCGAACATACCGTTTTAAAGAAAGAGAATATTCCGCTGAATATCGTTTATGAAGACGATGCCCTGATGGTGATCAACAAACCCGCCAATATGGTGGTGCATCCGGGTGTGGGTAATTTCAGCGGCACTTTATTGAATGGCGTCGCTTATCACCTTGAGCAGCAGAACCCGGGTATTGATGAAGACATTTTACCCAGGTTCGGCCTGGTACACCGGATAGATAAGAACACAACGGGACTGATCGTTCTTGCCAAGAAACCGGAAGCAGCGGCGCACCTGGCCAAACAGTTCTTTCAGCATACCGTAAAACGCAGATATGTGGCCCTGGTATGGGGAGATATGGAACAGGATGAAGGCACTATTACCGGCCATATTGCCCGCCACCGGCAACACCGAAAAATGTTTGATGTGTATCCCGAAGGCGAAACAGGCAAACATGCCATTACCCATTATAAAGTCCTGGAACGCTTCAACTATGTAACCCTGGTGGAATGTGTACTGGAGACCGGCCGTACTCACCAGATCCGTGTTCACATGAAACATATCGGGCATACGCTTTTTAATGACTGGGAATATGGGGGTGATAAGGCACTGAAGGGCACCATTTACACCAAGTACAAACAGTTTGTAGACAATTGCTTTGAGATCTGCCCGCGTTGCGCATTGCATGCAAAAACACTGGGGTTCATTCACCCTGTTACACAGAAAGAAATGCTGTTCGAATCTCCCCTGCCGGAAGATATGCAGGGTGTGATCGAAAAATGGAGAAACTATATCAGTCACAGAAACGAATAAGTTAATCCACAGGTAATATCAGCTATCAGGGTATCAGATACCCTCTTATATTTGCCTATAAAATTTTTTATTCCATGCCTACTGATATCCGAAACAACTGGACACTCGCTGAAATCAAAGAAGTATACAACACCGCTTTGCTGGAATTGATTTACCGCGCTGCCACCCTTCACAGAACCTATAACGATACGGCTGAGGTGCAGGTTTGCACCTTATTAAGTATTAAAACAGGTGGCTGCAGCGAAGACTGTGCCTACTGCCCGCAGGCGGCCCGTTACAACACCGGCGTTGAGGTACAGGCCCTGATGCAGAAAGAAGAAGTGCTTAGCTATGCACAGAAAGCCAAAGAAGCCGGCAGCACCCGGTTCTGTATGGGCGCAGCCTGGAGAGAAGTGAGGGATAACCGCGATTTTGACCGTGTACTGGATATGGTAAAAGGCGTGAATGAAATGGGTATGGAAGTTTGCTGCACCCTGGGCATGCTTACCGAATACCAGGCACAAAAGCTGGCAGATGCCGGCCTGTACGCCTATAACCACAACCTCGATACCAGCAAGGAACATTACGGCGATATCATCACCACCCGCACTTATGATGATCGTTTGCAAACACTCGACCATGTGCGCAAAGCGGGGGTAACCGTTTGTTGTGGCGGTATTATCGGACTGGGAGAAACACATGAAGACCGGATCAAAATGCTGCATACACTGGCCACCATGCCCGAGCACCCCGAAAGTGTACCCATCAATGCATTGGTTCCTGTTGCAGGTACCCCACTGGAGAACAATACCAAAGTAGATATCTGGGATATGGTCCGTATGATCGCCACTGCAAGAATACTCATGCCAAAGACCATGGTACGTTTGAGCGCCGGACGGAATGATATGAGTGTAGCAGAACAGTCACTCTGTTTTATGGCAGGAGCCAATTCTATTTTTGCAGGAGAAAAATTATTAACCACTGCTAATCCGGGATTTGAAGCTGACAATGCCATGTTCCAGCTACTGGGATTAACGCCCCGAAAAGCTTTTAAAGAAGAAAAACAATACCTGCGCGAAGTAGCAGAAGCCTAAAGAAACTTTTGTTTATACAAAGCAGCTTCCAGACTGAAGGTTGTTCGATAAACATTACCGGATAATCATCACCCAGCCCGAAACCGGCGGCTGACCTGTATTCAGATCAATTACATAATAATAGGTGGCAAGGGGCAAGGGATTACCACGATAGGTACCATCCCACTCCCTGCCACCTGTTTTTGTTTCAAATACCACCTGTCCATCCCTGCTGAATACTTTCAGGACAGCCAAAGGATAGGTGTCCATATTCCGGATGATCCAGGTATCATTGATCCCATCACCATTGGGAGAAAAAACATTCGGTATCTGCAGTTTCTTATATACCCGCACAAAAGTCGCATCCGTTTCAACCGGGCAACCCGAACCGGAAACAGCAGATAAGGTATAGGTAGTATTATCTACCGGATTCACAACCGGGGTTACCGTATTGCCATTCCGGATATTGCTGGAAGGCGTCCAGTAAATATCCAGTGGCATACCCAGTATCGTTCCGTTAAGGGTTACCGTATCTCCTTCAAAAATGGCTTTATCGGGGCCCGCATTCACGATCAAACGTTTGAAAACTCCTATCCTGACATAACCTGAATCCTTGCATCCATATTGATTAGACACCACTACCTTATACACAGTCGTATCTAATGGCGAAGCCAGAGGACTGGCCGATGCACTATCAGATAATCCGCTAACAGGCGACCACCGGTAAGATATACCTCCTGAAGCCGACAAAAGGGTGCTGAACCCTTCACAAATAGCTACACCCGCACTAACCGCGGCTTTCACCCCAGGAAATACCGTAATGTGAAATGAATCAATACGGGTACAGCCGGGTTCTGTTTTAACCAGAACCGTATACCATCCTGAATCTTTTTCTGTAACGTTATAGATAAACGGGTTTCTTACCTGTGAAGTAAAACCGTCAGGACCCGACCATTGATAGGTAAAAGCAGACCCATCAACCGCATCCAGCCTGAAGTCTGCACCTATACAGCCTACCTGTTTGGGGTTTGCACTTAACGGAGGTAAAGGATTTACATTCACCACAGTAACATTGGAAGCAATGCGGCAAGACTGTGAACTGAAATTAACCGATTCCGCCATCACTGCCCGGTAATAATACATACCACCGGCGGATGTTTTCCGGGTAAAGTTGAGTGATGTGGCCCCGGCAATGTCTTTCCAGGTTTTACCCGAATCCAGGCTAATTTGCCACTGAACCAATGGCTGGATATATTCAGCAGGATAACTGGTGGTAAACAATAGATCGGCCTGCTGGTTCTCACATAGATCCACAACTGGCTGCATGCTACCATTTACGCTGGATATGATGTTGGGACCACAGGGTCGGAAAGTGATATCATCCAATGCCAGGTCATTCCCACATTGAGACCCGCCGGGTGAATTATTGGTGATCCTTAATACAACTGTATTGATACCGGGTGGTGTTTTAAAAAAAGTGCCATACTGCTTCCATACCTTCTGGTTTTCAAATGGAATATCACCGGTATCAAATTTCTTCAGTAAAATCCCTGTGGTGGTTTCAATACGGAAAGTAAGATTGGGTTTCACCCCTGCGCCCCCGCAGGAAGAAGGTTTTAATACATTGGCCACCCAGGTAGCAAATTCAAAAGTAGTATTGGTACATAAACCCCTTACTGTATCTACGTAAAACTCACTGGGATCGGGCGAGGCATTCACTAACATGAACCTGCCCCCCACATCACCGGTATGATCTCCCACCATCAGGTGCCAGGTATTACCAAAACAACCAAAAGAAGCATTGGTGAGGGTGTAATAACCATCGTTGGGACAGGCACTGGTGGTATAATTGAGATTGGTAACTCCTGCTTTCAGTGGCCCCCTGGGTGTTGCATCGGAGCCAAAAGTCACATTCACTACAGGATCGCCCAGGCTGCCGTTACAGAGTTGCCCTCTCACCTGGGAGCAGCAGACACAGAACAATAAAAGATGGAACAGCTTTTTTTTCATGATGTGATTCCTGACCACGCACGTACAATCGAAACAGTGAATGATTATCCGCTTAAAAATACGAATAAATACCCGTCGGATTTTACAGAACAGGCAGGTCATAAAAAAGGGCCACTGTAATACAGCAGCCCTTTTTTTACCCGGATCCATCTTTTATTTTTTCTTCTCAGCCCTGGCCCGCAGCTCCGACAAAGGCATCGCAATAATGCGTCCCTTTTGTTTTCCATCCTGGTAAGTAACCACTTTCAGCATGACCGCATCTTTGGGTGGGATCAGTGCGGAACTGTACACAGGATAATGATTATCGGGAAAACTGTTATCAAAGCTGTAATGAATATCCAGCGATGCTACTTCTTTGCCCAGTTCGATCTTCAGTTGACCATCACTGGTAAGACTGGCTTCAAAGCTGGGATCGTATACACTGGGGGCATATTTTTTATCGGCCACATCGTAGCGCTGAAAATGCTGTTCTACTTTACCGAAGAAATGCTCCCAGTTCTTTTTTTCTTTGGGCGACCATAAGATTTCAGAAATAGCGAATGCTCGCGGCCAGGTCATGTATTGCTGGTGACGCATGTTATACACTTGCTCGGTCCATAAATTCGCTTGCCCTCCTAAGATGTACTTGGGATCCACTTCTTCAGGCATAGGTTCAAACTCATAGGTCTTGTTTAAACGGAGCGAAGCGTAAATACGTGGCTCCACAATAGGATCACCCTGCATATAATCCAGGTAAGCATATGTGGTCGGGCTCATCACTACCTCATGTTTCATTTGTGCTGCTTTGATACCGCCTTTCATACCCTGCCAGCTCATGACAGCTGCCCCGGGAGCCAGGCCACCCTCCAGTATCTCATCCCAGCCAAGAAATTTCTTTCCTTTGGATGATACGATCTTTTCCAATCGCTTCTCAAAATAACTTTGCACTTCTTCCATATGCGTAAGTCCCTCCCGTTTCATGAGTTCTTTAACAGCATCAGATTTTTCCCAGAAATTCTTCGGACACTCATCGCCACCTACATGGATATACTCAAAGGGGAACAACTGAGCCACCTGTGTCATTACCTTATCCAGAAACTCATATACTTTTTCATTGGCCGGACAAAGGGTATTATCTACCATCGCGGTGGGTGGATTACCATGCGACCAGTCCATGATCTCTTCACCGGAACGAACCTGGTAAGTATTGGCTTCAGGTGTACAGGACAGTTCGGGGTAAGATACCACAGCAGCGAGGCTATGTCCAGGCACATCAATTTCAGGAAGAATATTCACAAATCGTTCCCTGGCATATTGCACCAGTTCTTTGATATCATCCTGTGTATAAAACCCGCCAAAATCTTTGGGTTCATCAGGTGTTGGCTTACTGAAAGTACCGAAATAGCCTACTTTCTTCACGTTCCAGGCACCCAGTTCCGTAAGTTTTGGCAGTCCTTTGATTTCTAATCTCCAGCCTTCGTCATCGGTCAGATGCAGGTGCAACAGGTTATATTTATAGCGCACCATGTCATCAATGAACTGCTTCACTTCCGCTTTGGTAAAGAAGTGACGGGCCACATCGAACATAAGACCCCTCCAGCCAAAACGGGGTGTATCGGTGATCTCTACTACCGGGGCCTCCCATTTTACACCCGCTACTTTTGTTGCACTTTCAATCTCTTTCGGAAATAACTGGAGCAATGTTTGTACACCATAAAACAAACCGGCAGATTCATTGGCTTTGATCACTATGTTTTTGGTGGTAACAGACAGCTGGTATCCTTCCTTGCCGATGGATTTGTCTTCTGTCTTATTCAACACAAGCCTGATATCAGCACCCGGCAATTGATTACTCACGGTATACGAGCTACCTGCTGTAGCCGAAAAATGTTTTTTCAGCGTAGCCAACACCTGTACCAATCCGGGATTCGAAGGTGCTTCAATGCGAAGATTGGCAGGCAGTTTAAAGACGCCTTCACCCTGCTTAACCGAAACCGGTTCTGGAATAACGGCAATCTTCTTTTTTGCAGACTGGGCAGTAGCTGCCAGACAAAAGAACAGGCAGCAGATCGTTAATGTTTTTTTCATGCAGAAAATTTTGAAAAGTATTAATATAAAAAGTAAAAAATGGGTTCAAATAAATATTTTTAAGTTCCTATTCATCTTTATCAGACAACTATGTATTCCATACGTGCTATTTTATTCGACCTTGACGGTGTGATCGTTGATTCCAACCCAGCCATTGAAAGCTTCTGGAAAAGCGTTACCGACCAGGAAGCCATCGAACTTACCGATACCGCCATCCGGACCTGGATCCACGGCAGAAAAGTGGGTGATACACTCGCCGGACTGTTCGGGCATCTTTCCGAAGAACGGCACCAGGAGATCCGGGAAGCCGCCTACCAATTCGATCTGAGCATTACGCCAAAAGCCGTAGCCGGGGTAACAGAGTTTATCCGCCAACTCCGGGATCATTCCTTACCCGTTGGCCTTGTTACCAGCTCGCACCATTCCCGGATGCTGAACATGATCACACAGTTGGATATCCATGACCGGTTCACTCACTTTGTAACGGCACAGGATGTTAGCAAAGGCAAACCCGATCCTGAACCCTACCTGGCCATGAGCAGCAAAATGGGACTGGATCCCGGTGATTGTCTTGTATTCGAAGATGCCATCAGTGGTATCCAGTCTGCTCAAAATGCAGGTATGCACAGTATTGGTATCGGTAAGGACTGGGCCCGGCAGGACCTTTGTCTTCACGGTGCCAAGGATGTGATCAGCGATTTTGCGGAGATCCGTATCCATCAAAGAACTTTTACCACACCCAACGGAACGGTCTTTACCGCCATTGGATAAGGCTTTATTTAAATAGCTTGTTAACAATATTGGCGCCCACCTTTTTACCGGCTTCGGCGCCCACATCCACGCTGTTCCGGTAGTGGATTCCACCATACACCCGGCTGATGGAGGCTTCTGCTGCCGCTTCCTGGAACGAATTGAAATGACGCTGCATCCCGATATAACGGAGATCACTGGTATCCTGGAAGGCAAATTTTTCGCCATACAAATGCGCCAGTACCACAGCAGCGGACGCAGTGATGGTACTATGCCCGCTGGTATATTCCGGAAAAGGAGGCGTTTGCAGGAAAGGGGTCCAGCCCTTATCAATATGTTCATTGATCACGGTCACCGGACGCACCACATTACTCCTGTACTTCTCATCCCAACAGGCAATAAAAGCATCATACAAAGCGATCGCCGTTAAGGTATATCCCTGGGCCGTTTTCACCGGGTCTGCCC
Organism: Bacteroidota bacterium; assembly: GCA_016183765.1. Classification (GTDB taxonomy): domain Bacteria; phylum Bacteroidota; class Bacteroidia; order Chitinophagales; family Chitinophagaceae; genus Sediminibacterium. Next base: position 103,437 of record JACPEA010000009.1, on the reverse strand, counting down.
CGCTCACCTGGGCCGCAATGGCAGCAATACCCATCCAGTGTCCGCCGGGAGTGATCTTTTTGTTCCCGAACATCATATGACCTGAATGTTCAATTACAAAAGGATTATCATCCCAATACCGTGCAATGGTCTTTTCTTCTTCGGTCAGGTGATTGGAAATAGCGTACACTTCCTTCACTTCCTTAAAGAAAAAGCTGTTGCTGTCGGTACTGTATTTGGGTGGCTTTGCGGGTTTAAACTGTGCCGCCGAATCCAGCAGCATGGGTTTCATGGTATTCCAGCACCACTCTATCCCATCCAGGTAATCAGGTGGTGTAGGATGCCATTGCCCGGGCTCATTGTTACCCAGGAATTTTGGTTTCCCACGCGAAGCCGTATACCCATCATTGGCAGCACGTGCCAGTACGGTTTTGCCAATGGTATCTCCGAAAGCAACCGAACGCTTAAAAGTTTCTTCATCCATAGCAGATCTGAACCGGCTCATAGTAGCTTTTTCATAGCTGCTCAATGAATCCAGTGAGAAGATCACTTTATGGACCACCGTAAAAAACGCCTGTGTGGCCGCCAGCGCATAATTGTAGGTTTTGTTCTTCTCCGGTTCCGGCATCGGCTTGAAACCATTCAGCTTTGCAGCAATAGATGGTGTTCCCGGTTTGGCAAAACGGATGGCTTCATAAGAAGCCAGAGAAGAATAGACATAGATCCTGCTGCTTACCGGCGGGGTAAACATATCGTAGATGATGATTTGTGTAAGTTGATCCTGGTTATTATGCAATACCGCCGCTTCATCAATAGCCGTTTCTTTTTTACCACTGCAGGCGGTAAGCAGCCAGATAGCCATTACCATCATCTCACCCGCATAAACATGTTTTTTCATATCGTGATTATTTACTTTAGTTCAACTGGATCTTTCTAAGATTCCCTTTCGTGTCTTTGATAGCAAGTCCCCCGGCATTCAGCGGAACCTGCAGGAACCGGCCCGACTGCGACAGGAACGATGCACCATAATACAATTCCTGCTTTTGTTTCCGGCCATCTTTCAGAAAAATAGTGGCGCTGATATCTGCAGGCGTTACCGGAACCAGTTTTACGGGATGCTTCTGCTTGAACACGCGCAACGGCCCCCTGTTTTCGCTGGCAGCTACCAGCGCAGTGCCGTCTTTCCCGCGCAACTGTACCAATGCTTTTCCATTACCGGGCAGGAACATACCACTTTGCAGTATCGACAATGCCTTGAAATTTCCCTTACCATCGCCTTTCAATACCAGGCCATTCAGGGCATCGTAGCGGCCCACAGACACTTCGGTTCCATAATCGTTACCATTGATGGCCACATCCAGGTTCCCATCGCCGTCAAAATCCGCTACTGACATGCCATTTAATGCAGAGAATTGTGCCTGTTGCGGCAATTCGATCATGGTGAAAGTTCCGTTGCCTTCGTTTCGCAGGTACACAGACTGGAAAGTATTGGCTTCCACCCTTTGCGCCTGTTTGAACTGCTCGGGCGGGAACAGTTTATCCATCGTGGCTTCGGCATAACTCTTGTAATTCTGGAAACGGGTACGCATACTGATCATCTGTTTCACAACATCATCCCGGGTCTGTGCAGGGAATTCTCTCATCACACCTTTTTTATCCGGCAGGAACAAGGAAGGAAAAGCATCATAACTGCCATTCTGGTCAAAATCAGCAGCCGTAATATGAACCGGATATTTTTCACTGGCACGATAAAAAGAATTCTGCCCCATATTTCCAACGATATAATCGATATCGCCATCATTGTCAAAATCTCCCGGTGCAATGGTGTTCCACCAGCCGGTTTGTTTCTGTACGCCTGACCGGGCCGTAACATCAGTAAATATCCCTTTTTCATTTTTCAGGAAAGTGACCGGCATCCATTCGCCTGCCAGTATGAGGTCAGACCAGCCATCGTTATCAAAGTCAGTAAACAATGCATCGCATACAAGGCCTATATTCTCCAATGGTTTTGCCACCTGGCTGGTTACATCTGTAAAACGGATCTGCCCGGGGCGGGAATCGTTTCGATAGATAAAACTGGAAACGGGCTTGGGATAATTCCAGGGATCCACCCTTCCCGAAACAAAAATATCCAGGTCGCCATCATGGTCATAATCCACTGCCCTCACACACATTTTACTGGTCATATTGGTTGGCAGGGCCTTCCTATCGATCGTGTAATTACCCTTCCCGTCATTCACATACAGTTTGTCCTGGTAAACCAGTGTATTCCTTTCATTCTCGTAACCACCGCTGGATACATACAGATCCAGGTCGCCATCCCCATCCGCGTCAAACAGGAGCATGCCTTCATCTTCCCATCGTTTGGTATTGATGTCCGCTCCCGGTAAAAGCGGTTTCTGCACAAACTTTCCATCTGCCTGCTGCAGGAACAGCTGACCGCTATACGAAAAAGAACCGCCCGTTACCAGATCATCCAGCCCATTTCCATCCACATCGCCCACGGCCAGTGCCGGACCATATTCCGAGAATTTATGCGGGATCAGTTTCTGGATATTAAAATCAACAAAATCTTTTTCTGGATGTATGTACCGAATATTCACCGCGGCCGTGACATCCGTAAACAAAGCCCCGGTTACAAAAGCTTCCCGTTTGAATTGATAAGTCTCCTGAGCATCTGGATAGTTCACTGTAAGTTGCTGATCCACTTTCACATTGCGCAGCCGCTGCATTTTTCCGTTTGGCCAGCGAACAATCAGAGAATCTATGACGGTTGTTTTACCCAGTCCAAAATGTGCCTTGGCATCTACTGATGATAAATAGCCGCGATAAGGCGTATGCTCCAGGAATTGTTTTTTTCCATTCCCATAATACAATTCCAACCAGGTTCCCAAGCCTCCTTTATTCAGACTGTCACCATGCAACTGTACCTGCAGAAAATGATTGGTATCTTTCTGGCCTTTCGACTGCTCCTGTGCATTGTTGCGGTACAGTCCTGCTTCATCATTGATGTTGTTAACCACCATATCCAGGTCGCCGTCATTATCCAGGTCAACATATACGCCCCCATTGGAAAAACTGGGAAGGGTCAATCCCCAGTCCCGGGTAACATTGGTAAAATGCAGGTCGCCATTGTTCCTGAATGCATAATTGTGTATCTTGACTTCCGGTATCTGGGCCAGCAATTGTTTCTTGGTAGCAACTGCATAAGCCGTGTTTCTGAACGCCACAAAATCATGGTCGGTCACATCCCTGGGAAAACCGTTGGTGACAATAATATCCCGGTTACCATCATTATCAAAATCGGCTACTATCGGGGTCCAGCTCCAGTCTGTTTCCGCGATGCCTGCATAAAAAGAAATATCGCTGAAGATAGGATCACCCACCGAATCGTTCTGCCCTACCCTTGGTCCCTGGTTCAGTTGCAACATATTCCGAACATACTGGTATTGATATCCGAAATAATCGCTGTTCTGGTAGGTCTGGTAGCTGTTGGCGTTCATCATCATCTTTTTCCGGTAATTGTCTTCCGGGTTCATATCCAGGGTGATCACATCGCTCAATCCATCGTTATTGATATCCACCACATCATTTCCCATTGCATTGGCAGCCGTATGTTTAAAATAGGTATTCAACTGTTCGCTAAAAGTACCATTGCGGTTATTGATCCATAACAGGTCGTTCGAGAGGTAGTCATTACTAACGTACATATCCTTCCAGCCATCTTTATTGAAGTCAGCAATGGTAACCGCATGGCCATACCCTTCCACCAGTATACCTGCTTCTTTCGAAACATCTGTATAAACGGGGTGTTTCAATGTACTGTCCCAATCGTTACGAAATAATTTATCCGTATTCTTATGGCTGCCATCCTTCAGAATGGGCCTGAAACGGTTGGGAAAATCATTTTTAACGATCTCATTGTTGACCATGTATACATCCAGGTCACCATCATTATCATAATCAAAAAAAGCGGCCATGGTTCCGTGGGTGGTATCGGCAAGACCATATTCGGCAGCAAGGTTCCTGAAATGAGGCACCCCGTCTTTATCATTTCCCTGGTTCACATACAACAGGTGTTCACGGAGTTTTGGATTCTTCAGCAAAGTGGCACTCACATAAACATCCATCAAACCATCATTATTGATATCAATCACAGATACACCCCTGCACCATTTACCATCTCCGTTCACGCCCGCCTTATCGGTAACATCCTCAAAAACGAAATTGCCTTTATTGAGGTACAGTTTATTCTGTACAAGGTTCCCTGAAAAATACAGATCAGGCAAACCATCGTTGTTAAAATCTCCCACACCAACACCTCCGCCATTGTATACGTTTTCAAAATCAAGCACATTCACAGAATCGTTTTCCCGGATCTGGTTATTGAAATGAATTCCAGACTGGCCTGCATCTATTTTTGTGAAAAGCGGCTGGTTACGTTTGCAGGAAATCAGCAGAAAAGACAAGAGACAGAAAAAAAAAGAAAGAAAAAGAGTTACAGGATATTTCATTGGAAAGCAGGTTCTGGCAATAACAAAATAAGGAACTACAATATCCTTAAAAAAAATGAAAGAGGCAGTGTTTACACTGCCTCTTTCGCAAAATAACTATGATCAAAACAGTCAGTGATTAGTAGCCGGGGTTCTGCTTCAAAGCACCCTTACTCAGATCGATCTGCGTCTGCGGGATCGGGAAGTACTCATTCTTTCCTTTAGTGAACGTGGCACTGGTCAGATAAGTACGCTTGGCTTTTTCTTTGGCAATATAGGCGTTCAGCTCAACATCTGCGGTACCATAACGTACCAGGTCGAAGAAGCGGTGTCCTTCCATAGCCAGTTCCAGTTTCCTTTCAAAGCGAACGGCTTTACGACCGTAAGCCTGGTCTGGAAATACCAGATACAATCCCACCTGGTAGTTAGCTGCATTGGCACCGCCTGGCTGTTTCACCCAGGTACCAGGATTGTCTTTTACTCTTGATCTTACCTGATTTACCAGAGCTACGGCATTGGCCAGAGAACCTACTTCAACTTCACACTCAGCAGCCCATAATAACACATCGGCAAAACGGATGATCGTGTAGTTATTCGCAGTTACACCTGCGGTCCAGAATGACTTATCTGTTAAAGCCCCCTCCTGACGCTTGTAATAAACGTGCTTGATAGGTGCATACGGTCCGCCGTTATTCTGGTCACGGATCCAGTCGTTACCCGGGTGTAAACCCCAATCCAGGTAAGGGATACCCCTTCTGCCGATGGTGAAATCCAGACGAGGGTCAACCGGAGTGGTCACATCAGGTGTGAAAGCCTGTGAAGAAGTCAATCCCTGGTCATTCTTGAAATCAGTCGCATTCCAGGTATCCAGCAAAGGAAGGCCGGTAACAGGATCAACTTTATAAGAGTTGGCAAGACTGATAGATGGCTGGTAAAATCCGCAGCATCCGCCAGGACCACCATTGTAAGGAAAATTCAATACATCTCCCCATCCACCGTTATCACCGCTTGAGTTATCGTTTACAGATTGCTGGCAGGAGAATACTGCTTCTGCAGAGTTTTTGGTTTCCGCATTGAAGTTGTCGAAGAAATTCTGCATCAAAGCATATTTCTTACCGTTAGTGGTAACACCATTGGCGATCACGTCCTTCAGGATTGGTAAAGCTGCCGTATAATCCTTCTTGAACATCAGCGCCTTTGCCTTCATTGACTTAGCAGCCCATGAATTGGCGCGGCCTACAGAGCTCTGCGTAGCAGGAAGGTTAGCGATGGCATAATCCAGATCGGCCAGAATATTGGGCCAGATATCTGTTGTATTGGCCACATTATAGTTACCGGCTGCATAAGTGATGGTCTCATCGATAAAAGGCACATTGTTCCACATTTTCTTAGCTTCCATATGATAATGTGCACGCAGGAAACGGGCTTCAGCGCCAATGCGCTTTTTGTCCGCATCATTGATATCGCCGGCAGCAGCCATCAGGCGAAGCACGTCGTTACAACGCTGTACGGCATCATACACAGCCTGCCATTTTTGGTTGAAATAACCATTGGATGCTGTTGGCGAATAGGTTTCAATAGGCACGATATCTGCCTGGTCACCCGGGTCAGATCCTTTGTAAGCATCATCAGATGCCACACCACCGTAAACCCAGTTGGAACCAGCACTCTGCCAGCCACCACCGGCACCGCCGTAACCATCCAGCATGGAATAAGCTCCGATCAGTACACCTTCCACACCGGCTTTATTGGCCAAAGTGTTCTGGTCTAATGATCCGATCGGCGATTTATCAAGGAAATTCTTAGAACATGCGTAGAACAGCACCAACGAAGTGGTAACGCCTACCAGTAATATTTTGAATTTAGATTGTTTCATATTGCAATGTTTAAATACAATTAAATGGGTTAATTAGAAGGTTACGTTTACGCCGAAGTTGAAATTTTTCTGGTTATTGGGATAGTTACCATAATCAATTCCAAAAGCTGCGTTAGAACCAGACAACTCAGGATCTAACCCTGTGTATTTTGTAATTGTAAATAAGTTAGCAGCCTGCACATAAAACCTGAGTTTTTCAATACCCCATTTCTTAGACAGGGAAGCCGGCATGTTATAACCAAGGATCATGGACTTACATCTCAGGTAAGAACCATTCTCTCTGTAATAAGAGTTAGGTACCTGGTTGGTACTGAAGCTGGCATCGTTCTCTGCGATAGGTACATTGGTATTCGTACGGGTAGGCAACCATGATTTGGTCAACGCGTCGATGCTCTTCGCGCCCTGGAAAGAAGGATAGAAATCAGTCCAGTAACGTACGTAGTTGATAACATCGTTACCCACAGAAGCATACATAAAAGTTGAAAAGTCCCAGCTCTTATAGCTAACGCTCAGGTTCAGACCCAGTGTATACTTAGGATTGGGGTTACCAAAATAAGTCCTGTCGGCATCTGTGATCTTACCGTCACCGTTAACATCCCTATACTTGAAACGACCTGGTTTGGCTCCATCCTGAGTAGCAGATTTTGACACATCAGCTGCATCCTGGAACAAACCAACCACTTCGTATCCATAGAAAGCACCGATCGGATGTCCCACTTCGTTCCTTACAAAGCTTCCAATACGTGATCCACCCGCATTAAAGTAGTTACCGGGGATATTCACGATATTACTCTTATAGGTAGTGAAGATGGCTCCGATATCATATTTCCAGTCACGGGCGGCAGTGCCATGATAGGTCAATGACGCGTCCACACCCTTGTTCTGGATATCGCCGATATTTACGTTGGGCAAGGCTGCACCACCTACTGTGGCAGGAGCCTGGTCGGTAAACAGCAGACCGTTGATCTTCTTCTCATAGTATTCGATAGAGAAGTCTACTTTATTCTTGAACAACTGTGCATCGATACCGAAGTTGGTCAGGATATCTTCTTCCCATCCGGTCTTAGGGTTACCGATACGGGTTGCGTAGAAACCTTGTACAGAGCTGGAACTGGTACCATTGATATCATAGAAAGAACTTCCGGCACGGCTTCCATACTGGCTGAAGGCGTTAGAAGGATTTACGTTGGCCTGGTTACCCATCTTACCCCAGCTTCCCCTGATCTTCAGGTCATCAATCCAGTTGATATTCTTCATGAAGTTCTCACGGGAGATCCTCCATCCCAAAGCAAAGGCAGGGAAAACACCATAACGCTTTTCCGGTCCGAATCTGGAAGATCCGTCGCGACGAACTGTTACACCCAACAGGTATCTATCATTATAGGCATAATCAACTTTGCCGAATACCGAGAACAGTGAATTCTGGTAAGCATAGCTATAGTTGGTAAATCCTGAAGAACCACCGCTCAGAGTTCTGTAGTTAGGATTGTCTGTGAAGTAACCAAGCGCTCCGCCACCTACACCACGACCATAGGCTTCAACAGCTTCCACACCAGCCAGTGCAGTCACGGCGTGTTTACCGGCAAATACGTTGCTGTACTTAACAGTATTGGTCCAGGTCCACTGCCTGTCATAACCGGCATTCTCACTGAATGAGTTGGAACCATTGTTCTCCGCATTCTCATAGGTACGGAAACCATAGTTATAATAGTAGAAATTACTCATAGTACCACCAAAAGCAGTCCTGGCAGTGAAGTGATTGGCAAAGTCAACTTCTGCAAACATATTACCCTGGATATCCCAAGAGTTACCTTTGTTATCATTGGCCCTCATACGCATCGCAACCGGATTCTGGGCATTACCCAGACCTTTTGCTGCAGTTCCGGCGAATCCTCCATTGATATCAAATACCGGGATGATCGGTTGCTCACGATAAGACATGGAAATCTCGTTACCCTCACTCTGGTTTCCGATCTGTGGATTGTCCCTGTTGAAGATGTACAGGTTCTCTCCTACGCGGATATTCTTGCTGATATTATAAGTGGTATTAACACGGGCAGAATATCTTTTCAGGTAAGTACCAATCAAAGTACCCTGCTGGTTGAAATAATTCAGAGAGAACAGGTAGGTGTTCTTTTCATTACCACCACTGGCAGTAACGGTATGGCTCTGGATAGAAGCTGGACGGAAGATCTCATGGAACCAGTCTGTACCTACTTTGTTGGCGGCAGTGATCTGGTAAATACCCTTGTTGAAATCAGTCACATTGTATTTGGCCAGGTCGGCAGCAGAAATGGTACCCACGATACCGGCTCCACTGGGTCCATTCATGATATAATCAGGAATAACTGGTGTAGCACCGCTACCATACTGAGGGTGTGTAGTGGGCTGACCGGAATTTTTCAATGCCAGCCAGGTAAGATCGGCCATACCCTGCGTACCCAGGAGGTTAAAGGCATTACCGCCTACAGGTCTTTGTGTACCGATATAGGCATCATAGGTTACGGTGGCGCGGCCGGACTTACCTTTTTTGGTAGTCACCACAATAACACCGTTAGCACCCCGTACACCATAGATAGAAGCAGCACCGGCATCTTTCAACACCTGGATAGATTCGATCTCTGAAGCATTCAGGTTGTTCAAACTTCCCTGTACACCATCCACGATCACTAATGGGTCAACATTACCGAAAGATGTGATACCACGGATACGGATATTACTACCCGAACCCGGTTGACCGGAAGTGATCACGTTCAGACCGGAAGCACGACCCTGTAACATCTGTACGGGGCTACCGGCAGGAACGGCTTTCAGCTCATTTACATTTACCACGGAAACGGATCCCGTGATATCTTTTTTACGTTGGGCAGAATAACCTGTCACCAGCACCTCATTCAACTGACTGGTGGTTTCCACCATGGCAAAGTTGAATTCAGATTTACCAGATACAGGCTGTTCTACGGCTTCAAAGCCCACCACGGTTACAACCAATACCGCTTTAGCGCCGGCATTGATGGTGTACACCCCATCATTATTGGTAAGGGAGATCACGGTGGTGCCCTTTACCTGTACGGTAGCACCCGCAATCGGCTGGCCGTTTGCTTTGTTGGTAATTTTACCGGTTACAGTCTTCTGGGCAAATACATTGAAACTGAAAAAGACGAGAAACAACGCGAGGAGGTAACTCCGCACAAGCAGGTTAATTTTCGTTGGCATAGCAATTTGGTTGTTTGTTAAAGGATTATAGCAATCTTGGATAAATTTATAACGATTTGTTAATGACGCAATGTGTTTTTTTAACAATTTGTTGTATGATTTTATCAATTATACTATGTATATTATACACATTATAAAAAACTAACGAGTGTTCTTGCCACTCAAAATGCAATAACAGCAAAGCTTTTCAGGAAACTTGCGTTTTTATGTACATTCATGCATGAATCTGCAATTTTTAAAAACGATGAATTTTAAACACATATTAGCATCATTCTTACTAATTATAGCGGCATCGTCTTGTAGCAATGCTCCCCTGCATCCTCAGTCAAAAACGATCGAAACCACAGGAGTCCCAACCCTGTCAACCACAGTTCACTGGAGTGATTCCAGCCTCGACCTGGGCAACATACCAATGGGCGATTCCGTGGTGTTCTATTTCAGGTTCACCAATACCGGCCCTTCCCCACTGATCCTGCAAAAAATACTTACCGGCTGCAGTTGTACATCGGTTTACCCTAACGGCACTGCTATTGCAACGGGCACGACAGACAGCATCAAAGTCGTTTTTGATACGCGCAAATCCGTTACGGGGTTTATCAGCAAAAGCCTGCTGATTAAAGGGAACCTGGCAACCGGCGCCAAGGTCCTGCGCTACCGTGCAGTGGTCACCGGTCACAAAGCGCTTAGGGAGTTACCACACTAGTCCTCCAGTTTTTTCCACCAGGTCCGATGCAGGATCAGTACGACCAGCAGCAGGAGCGCCGCAGTGATCAGCAGCGGAAGTTTCATCCACAACACCAGGTACATGGGCAGGATGGTCAGGCATAACTGGCCAATAATACCCAACACCACATTGAACATATCCCGGCCAAAATGCCGGTTCGGTTGAAAGGAAGGATCTGTTTTCCTGACTTCCCGCAGCACGGGCTTCCAGAAGCCCCAGGGTTTTACGGTCACATAAAAATGCTGCAGCACCCTGCTTTCGGTTGGGGGTGCCAGGTAGGTACCCGCAATGGAACCCGCCAGTGAAATGAGGAACAGTAGCGGCCAGTTATACAATGGCTGGCCCTCAAATACATAAGGGAAGAGCAGCGCCGCGATGATCCCGCTCATCATGCCCCAGAAAAAACCACTGGCATTAAAACGCCACCAGTACCATTTGAGCAGGTTGGCTGCAATATATCCACCGTACAGTGCCCCCACGATCCACATCAATACGCTGTTCACATTCTTTGCAAAAAATCCCAGGATGATCCCGGTGATCACCACCAGGATCCCGGCCGTATAATTCATCCGCATCACTTTTTGGGTAGACGCCTGCGGATCCAGGTATTTGACATAGATATCGTTCACGATATATGCCTGTGCCGCATTCAGCGTTCCCGAGAAAGTACCCATAAAAGCCCCCAGCAACCCTGTCAGCACAAGGCCCAATATACCCGCAGGTAAATAACCATTGATGACGGCGGGCAGTATTTTCTCAAAATCAACCCCTGCGGGTGACGCCAGGTTCAGCTCCTGGTAATACAGTAAACCCAATACGGTCAGCCCGATGATCATGGTATAACGCACCGGCAGCAGCACGATGGACACAAAACCACTCATTTTGGACGCTTCCCGGGGCGACCGGGTAGACAATATTTTCTGCATATCATAACTGGGTGCAGGTCCGGCCAGGCTGGCGAATACACCTTTGAAAAGCATCATCATAAAAAAGAAGCCGAACAGGCCGAATCCATCTTCCGCTATCTTGTTATTGACTGCAGGAATGGTACGGCTCCAGTCAAGGTCCAGTTTCCACGAAAAAAATGGCGTAAGCCAACCCTCCGGTACTGTAAGTGGCTGGTGCCGCAGGTGCTGTGCTGCAATGATACCGATGGCCACACAGGCTACGGTCATGATCAGGTACTTGATCAGGTCGCCCAGCACAATACTATGCATCCCGCCCAGGATGGAATAAAAAGTAGCGAAGAGTGTAAACACGATCCCATAAAAATGCGCCACATACTGCGGGGCCACGGTAAAGGGAACATAGGCTTTCACCTCGCTCCAGGGAACGAATATTTCGATGAACTTACCCAGTCCTACAAAACCATAGGCCAGGAAACCCAGGCAGCTGATGAGTGCAAAAGCTACCACCACATTATGCGAAGCCCGCACCGCGGGTCCGGATCTGCCAAAGCGGGTGGCCAGCCATTCGGCACCGGTGGTAGCGTTGGAGCGGCGCAGCCATTGGGAGAGGAACATCATCAGGATCACCTGGTTAAAAACCGGCCAGAGCCAGGGTATCCAGATGCTTTTCATACCATATACAAAACAGAGCGCTACCATCCACATGGTGCCGCTGATATCAAACATATCCGAAGCATCACTCAGGCCCAATAAATACCAGGGTAATTTTTTACCACCCAGCAGGTAATGCTCCTTACTCTTACCCGCCTTTTTCCGCAGTTGCCAGCCAATAGCCAGCATCAACAGCAGGTAAATAGCTATAATACTGATATCCAATACGGTAAGTCTCATAAACAGTAATCCATTATAGGGTATACACCAGGAGTATTGGTCTGAAAATACCTACTACCCACCATGCATCCGGCACCCGAAAATCCGAAAATGATAAAAAAGTACCAACTCTTTGCAGCGAACCGGAACAGATGGTTGTCCTTAACAACAGAACCCGTACGCCATGGGGCTCACTCAGGCAATTCTACCTGAGTGGCCAGGCAGCCGAACGCTTTCGATTTATTTTATGTAAAACCGCCCCCTACCCGCCTGTTCTCCGAACAGGATACAAGATAGCGCAGTTATGTAAAATAAACAGTTGTATCCTGTCTGCTTCTGCCGACGGGCTATTTTACGGCAATGATGCCATTGTAAAAGTCAAACCGATATCTGAACCATGCAGAAGAACATTCTCCGCGAGATCACCCCCCTGACCCCTGCAGACTGTTTTACCGTTTTTGCCCGCACCAAAACGGAATTTGATTTCCCTCTGCATTACCACGAGGAGTTCGAATTGAATTTCATCAAAAACGGTAAGGGCGTGAAACGGGTAATAGGCGATCACGTGAAAGAGATCAGCGATTATGAGCTGGTGCTGATCGGTCCCAATCTGCAGCATGCCTGGTTCACCCATAAATGCAAAAGCCCGGAGATCACAGAGATCACCATCCAGTTTCACAAAGACCTGTTCGATGAAAAATTATTGCGCAGGAACCAGTTCAGTTTCATCCGTACCATGCTGGACAATTCCCTGCGGGGGATCCTGTTCTCCTATGAAACGGCGGCGCTGCTTTCCTCGCGCATTATGCGGCTTAGTAAAAAAGACGGGTTCGAATCGGTGCATGAACTGATGTGGATCCTGCATGAGCTTTCCATCTCGCGCCATTCCCGGATCCTCTCCAATTCCACGTTCAACAACATGGAGCATTTTACCTATAACAGCCGCAGGATCGAGCGGGTGATGGAATACCTGAACGAGAACTTCAAAAACCCGATCTCCTTATCAGAAGTGGCCAAACTCACCAATATGGCCGATTCGGCTTTCAGCCGTTTCTTCAAGACAAGGACAGGCATGACCTTTATTGACAGCCTCACCGAGATCCGGCTGGGGCATGCATCACGCATGCTCATCGATACCACGCAATCCGTGGCAGAGATCGCTTACGAATGCGGGTTCAACAATATCTCTAATTTCAACCGTATCTTCAAGAAGAAAAAAGGCTGTACGCCCAAAGAGTTCAAGAAAAGCTACTCTTCCGAAGAGCGGATCTTCTTTTAACAGCAGTTACAGTTTACGGCTTACTTTGGTGAAGTCTTTGGTAACAACGGCTTTCATCACCCCAAGGGTATCTTTGCCGGCTTGCACCATATTCACTTTGAACTCGCATTCATACCCCTCAGCCTCCTCAAAAAAGATCACTTCCTTTACATCAAATTTAACACGGGAAGAATCGTTGTTGACCGACTGGTACAGGAATTCCGACATGGCTTTTTTCAGGTGTTGTTCCACTTCAGCGGGTTTGGGCTTTTTCTGACAGGCAAACACGGACAGCAGGAGTAAACAGGCTAATATCTTTTTCATAGCGGGCGGATGATCGTTAGAATGCAGGTTAAATATAATGATTACACGCGCATCTCCTCTCCTGCCCGTTTTTTTTATTTCCACACACGGTCAGATAGCGGTTTGGTATTGTATTTGCCTACGCTTAGAATGTGTATTTTTACCAACTCAAACCCCATAAGGCCTGAAGCGTTTCTTCCAAATATTACGTAGTACGATCCTGGTTATTTTGGCTGTGCTCCTGCTGGTATTTATCGCGATCCAGACAGCATTTGTGCAGAACTGGCTGGTAAGCATCGCCACACAGCGGCTTTCTACGGCACTGGGTACCGAAGTCAGCGTTAAAAACGTCAGTTTTTCCCTCTTTAACCGGCTGAATATGGAAGGTACCCTGGTGAGGGACCAGCAGAAAGATACCCTGCTCTATGCCGGGAAACTGAAAGTAAGGATCACCGATTGGTTTTTCCTGAAGGAAAAAGCCGTACTGAAATATGCTGGACTGGAAGATGCCGTGATCAAACTGCAACGAAAAGATGCTGTCTGGAACCATGCATTTATCCTGGATTATTTTTCCTCACCCCAGCCCAAAAAACAAAGTGGCGGACTGGAACTCAACCTGAAGACCATTGAGCTGCGGAATGTCCGCATCCTGAAAAACGATCTTTGGATCGGTGAAAGGATGGACATTACCATGAGCAACCTGCTGGTAGATGCAGAGAATATTGACCTGAAGAAAAGCATTTTCCACATCAATTCCGTACAGCTGGAAAGGCCGTTCGTGCGCATCCTGAGCCTTGACGGACTCCGACCGGACTCACTTCGTCCCAAACTTACCCAGGATACGGGCATGTACCTGAATGCCGGCAACATGGCCCTGTACGTGAACCGGGTAACGATTAAAAACGGGAGCCTGTTCATTGACGGGAATACCGAAAAACCCATTCCGCATTTCGATGGCAGTCATATACAGCTGAGTAAGTTAACCGGCACCCTTCAACAGATCCGGTTTGTAAAAGACACCCTGCGGGCCGATATTGACCTTTCGGTGAAAGACCGCTGCGGACTGGAATTGCGCAAACTGAAAACAGCCTTCCGCTTTACCCCGCAGATCATGGAACTGGCAAAACTGGACCTGCAGACCAACAAAAGCAGGCTGACCAACTATTATGCGATGCAGTTCAGGGATTTCAACAAGGACTTTGCCCGTTATATCAGCCAGGTAGTGATGCAGGCGAACTTTACCAATGCCAGGGTGCATACAGATGATATCGCTTTTTTTGCTCCGGAACTGAAAGACTGGAAAAAAGAAGTGATCCTGAGTGGCAGGTACCTGGGTACCGTTGAAGATTTTACAGTGAACAATCTGTCAGCCAGGATCGGCAGCACCACACGTGTGATCGGTTCCAGTTTCAGCATGAAAGGTTTGCCCGATATCAATACCACCCGCATAGAACTGAAGAACGGCACACTACAGACCAACTATGCCGATATTGGCTCGCTGATACCTCAGTTGCGCGGCGTAACCTCTCCCAACCTGGCCGCATTGGGCAATATCATTTACCGGGGAAATTTCGATGGCACTGTACAGAATTTTGTTACAGCCGGAACCTTCAGCACCCAGTTGGGGGGAGTAAGAACCAATATCAGCCTGAAACTGCCTACCCGCGGAGAGCCCTCTTATACCGGTGCACTGGAAACCACCCGGTTCAACATCGGTAAATTCTTAAGCGACAGTTCCCTGGGGTTGGTTGATTTTAAAGGAAGGATCGTTGGAAGCAGTTTCAATATTGACAAACTGAAGACCACGTTACAGGGAACCGCCACTTCGCTGGAATACAATGGATATACCTATACCAATATCATCTCGCTCGGGACCTTCCAGCGAAAATATTTTAACGGGGAGATAAAGATCGATGATCCGAACCTGGATTTTACCAGTACCGTAGAGATCGACCTCTCGAAAGAGCTGCCACGCTACAATATTGTGGGAGACCTGGTGAACTCTAACCTGAAAGCATTGAAGCTGACCAAAGATTCCATCCTGGTCACCGGCCTGCTCGACGTAAACTTTACAGGCACCAACATCGACAACTTTTTAGGCAGTGCCAAATTCCTGAATGCCAATATCAAGAGCGAACGCAGCGAGCTGAATTTCGATTCACTGAACCTGAGTTCCACCTATATTGATTCGGTCAAATACCTGCATCTCGGAAGCAATGAATTCAATGCCACCATCAATGGCCGTTTCAGCATCAAAGACCTTCCGGCCAGTTTCCAGGCCTTTCTTACCAGGTATTATCCCACTTATATCAAACAACCCAAATCGGTTCCGCAGAACCAGGTATTCTCTTTCAAGATCAACACCGGGCATTTTGAACCGTACCTGCAGTTACTGGATAAACGCCTGTATGGTTTTAATGATGCCAGTATCAGTGGTTCAGTAGATACCCGCAGGAGCCAACTGGCCATAGAAGCAGCCATTCCCGCGGGCAGATATGACAGGATCAGTTTCACCGGGCTTGACCTGGGTGGCAAGGGCAATAAAGACAGCCTATCGGTAAACGGGAATATCACAGAAGTGCAGGTGAGCGACAGCCTGCGTTTTCCCAATTCAAAAATTCACATTACCTCCAATAACGATCATTCCATCGTATCCATTAAGACAAGCGCTGATAACACGCTGAATGATGCAGATCTTCAGGCAGATGTGTACACACTGACCGATGGCGCCCACATCCGGTTCCGGCCTTCCTCTTTTGTGTTGAATGACAAAAAATGGAGTATTGAGAAAGCAGGCGAATTAACGGTACGCAGTAAACTGGTACAGGCTGAGAATGTCAGATTCACACAGGGTTTCCAGGAGATTAGTATTGAATCAGACCACCCGGATGATGGCAGCAGCAGTAATAACCTGGTAGTGCGGTTGAAGAATGTGGTGCTGGGAGACCTTACTTCTATCTTCTTCAAAGACCCCAGACTGGAGGGTGTTGCCTCCGGCACCGTACAACTGAACGATCTGATGGGCAGCTTTAATGCAGCAGCCGACCTGAAAGCGGAACAGTTCCGGTTGAATGACGACTCGGTGGGCCTGGTGAACATCCAGGCATCTTATGATACCAGGACCGGCCGCCTGCCCTTCTCCGTTCGGTCGAACAATGAAGGATACCAGTTCTCGGCAAAGGGGAGCTACGATCTCAAAGACAGCACGGGTAACGGATTCCATACCGATATCGCCCTGCAACATTCAAAGATCGACTTCCTGCGCATGTTCCTCTCCGATCTCTTCAGCGACATCAAAGGACAGGCTTCGGGCAATCTCACCATCAAAGGAAATCTGAATGCGCCCGAACTGCTGGGCAGGATCCAACTCAGGAACGCCGGCATGAAAGTCAATTACACGCAAGTGTATTACACGATCGATTCAGCGGATATCCGTTTTACAGAAGAAGGTATTGACTTTGGCAGGTTCAACATTAACGACAGGTACCAGAATACCGGTACGGTAAGCGGCAAACTGAAAGAGAAAGGGTTTAAAAATATCGTGTTCGACCTGGACATGTTTACCAACAAATTATTACTGATCGATACCCGGCCGCAGGATAACCAGCAGTTCTACGGCAAAGCCATCGGCAGCGCACGGTTACGCATGACAGGGCCGGAATATGCAGCGCAGATGCAGCTGATCGCAGAATCGAACGACAGCTCCCATATTTTCATCCCTAACTCGGTCAGCAAGGAAAGTGGTGTTGCCGATTTCATCGTGTTCAAACAGTATGGAACAGAAATGGAGAGAGCCGACAATAAAAGTAATTTTAACCTTTCTGTTGACCTGGACCTTACCGCCAACAACAACGTAATGATCGATGTGATCCTGGATGAACTGGCCGGGGATGTGATCAAAGCCGTGGGTTATGGCAAACTCAGGATCAAAGCAGGTACCACAGAACCCCTCACGATGCGGGGCAGGTACAATATCGATAAAGGAAGTTATGTGTTCAACCTGCAGGACATCCTGCGTAAACCCTTTGAGCTGGTTCCGGATGCCGGTAATTACATTGAGTGGAATGGAGATCCTTTTAAGGCCGATATGCACATAGATGCCCGGTATACGGCAGAACGCATCAGCCTGGCCGAGTTGGTCAGCAACCTGAATTTAAGCCCGGCGGTAAAAGGTTACCGTGGCGATGTGTACGTGATAGCCCAGTTACGTGATAAACTGAGCAGGCCCGATATCAGGTTCCGCATCGATTTCCCGCAGGGCAGCCCTGTAAAATCCGATAACGAATTTAACCAATACCTGAACCGGCTGGAAAAAGACCAAAATGAGATACTGAACCAGGTGGCTTTCCTCTTCCTCTTCAATTCGTTCCAGCCACCGGGTGGATTGGGCAGCGCCAATGCACTGACACCTTATTCCATCACTTCACTCACCGTGAATACGATCTCGCAAATGCTCACCAAGAGCGTGAACAAAGTATTGTCTAACCTGCTGTTCAGGATCACTGGTGATAAGAGCCTGCGTTTTGATGTGGGCACCAGCGTATACAGCAGTTCGAACCTGATAGACCCCGGAAGCAGCAGTGTAAGCGGTACGAACAGTAAACTGGACCGTACGCGCGTTGACCTTAAATTCGGTTATGCTTTTGCCAATGAAAAGATCATCGTAACACTCGGCAGCGATATCGATTTCAATTTTGGCAATTCATCCGCCATACAGAACGGTAACACCCAATGGCTGCCGAACGTCAACATAGAATTCATACTGTCGAAAGATAAAAAACTGCGCCTGATCGTATTCAACAAAACCAGCCTTGACCTGAGTGGCGCCAGTTTTGGCCGCCGAAACCGGCAGGGGGTAAGTATCTCTTACCGGAAAGATTTTGAAACACTTTTTGCCAACAAGGAGAAAGACCTGGTGATCAAAACACCGGCAGACAGTACCGTCAATAAACAGCCGTGATCATCAATCGGAATAAACCCAGGTCTTACGGCAATATGGGTTGAGGAACCGCCTTGCAATTCTTTAACCGGTACACATAAAAATACCTTACCACCCCCCCGCTTCTGACCTGTTTCATGGTCTGGGGTTTTTCGATCGCGGTAAAATAAGACCCGTACGCATCCGCAACATTCAATGGCAGATTGGAAGGAACGATGGCATACGCATCATCGCCCGGCTGCAGCGGTTTTCGCTCCTTGTTCAGCCAGGCAAACTTGTGCAGGTCTTCCAGTAAACCAACACCCAATACCCTTGATCCGCTTGCCCGGGAAGTATAGAACTCCAGATGCCCACCGGGAAACCATTTGTTCACGAGAATGGGTGAATGGGCTTTCATCAGGCCTTTGGCGGCATCTTCTTTCACCCATACAGCAAAAGAATCGCTGAAATTCTTCCAGCCGGAAAGATCGAGTGTAGGGCAATATTCGCCATAGTTCTCTTTGTCATGGCTACCGAAATTTACGGGCGACAAACGTACCAGGCCAACACCGGCCACCAATACGATGATCACCAAAGCTCCCGACAGTTTGATAAAACCCGGAATAATTTTGAAAGATCGTTGTTCCAGGTACAGGCCGCCTACCAGGAATAGCGGAATATAACCCGGTCCGCTCCAATGCGGTAATGTGGGATTCAGCAGGGATACACCCCAGAATAAAAGGATCATCGGAATACTCATGCATAACAGCCAGGTAGCAGCCCTTTTCCGGTTAAAACGGATCCGTTTACGCAGCAGGGCAACCAGCGCTATCAGCAACAAAATAAAAATGATTGGGTTCTGGTAAGCAAATTCCCCTGCTATTTCCCTGCCCAGCATATCCCACTGGATAGTGGTATGGGTTACCCTTTGCGAATGAAAACGGTAGGTGATAAAATCATTCATCACATTCCAGTAAACGATCGGAAGGATACAGATCACGGTAACCGCTGCACCTGCATACAAACGCCAGTTGAGCAGCCATTTGGGGCGCGACAGTACCAGGAAGAACCCGAATCCTGCCCAGAGATATAAGCCATGCACTTTGCACAAAGCCGCGAGGCCGATCATCAATCCCAGCAGTAGCCAGATACTTAATTTGTGATCATCATTTTTGATAAAGAGATGCCCCATGATATACATAGCGCCTGTCCAAAAAGGCATCTGTGGCGAATCAGGAAGGATGAACAGACCGGAAATGATACCGGTATACACAGAACAGTTATAGATCAATGCAGCATACCAGCCCGCTTTTTCGTTCGCGATCAGTTTCCCGGTCTTAAAGATGAACCAGGTGGCGATGGCGGCGCAGAGTATACTACCCAGGCGTACCGACAGGTCGCTCACCCAAAGCAGGTCTAGTGTTGTGGCGCGTATCATCCAGCCTACCATGGGCGGATGATCAAAATGATTCCAGTCGGGCTGAAGGGCATAGGTCCAGTAATACACTTCATCGTTCCCCAATTCGATCAACGAAGCGGTGATCATTTTCACAATGGAAACGATCAGAATGAGCCACCCTACTTTTCTGGAATATGATTGATTCATTTTGTAATGCAAGCAAGCAAATACTGTGCCTTATACGCCTTATTTCCGATCGGTGAGCCAGCGGATGGCCAACTCGTACCCTTTCAGTCCCAGTCCGAAAATGCTGCCCGCAGATTTACCGGACACATGCGACAAATGCCTGAAATGTTCCCTCGAATGTACATTGCTGATATGCACTTCTACCACGGGCGCCTTAATGGCAGCGATGGCATCCCCGAGCGCCACAGAAGTATGCGTATAACCGGCCGGATTCAGTACGATACCATCATACTCATACCCCACGCGCTGCAGTTCATTGATCAACTCGCCTTCTACATTGCTCTGGTAATAATGAAGATCAACTGCCGGAAACAGGGTTTTCAGCTCCTCCAGGTATTTTTCAAAAGACTGGCTGCCGTAAATATCCGTTTCCCTTTTACCCAGCAGGTTCAGGTTCGGGCCGTTGATGATGGCGATTTTCATGTGGCTAAGATAACTAAAAATAAACGCTGCAAATAAAAACCGCCATTCCGGTGAGAGGCTTCTCCCTTCAGAATGACGGTTACAGGTATTGTTTATGAGAACGATCAGTTCATCTGGTCCTTGATCATTTCCAGGAACCTGTCGAACAGGTAACGGCTGTCGTGCGGCCCCGGTGTGCTTTCCGGGTGGTACTGCACGCTGAATGCAGGTCTGTCTTTCAGGCGGATCCCTTCAATGGAATCATCGTTCAGGTTCACATGTGTCACTTCTACATTCGGGTGTTTACGAACCGCTTCAGGATCCACGCCAAAACCATGGTTCTGCGTAGTAATTTCGCACTGCCCGGTGATGATGTTCTTCACCGGATGGTTAAGGCCTCTGTGTCCATGGTGCATTTTGAATGTCGGGATATCATTAGCCAGTGCCAGTAACTGGTGCCCCAGGCAGATACCAAACACGGGTTTATTCTCCTGCAGGATCTCTTTTACCGTGGTTACGGCATAAGGCATGGCAGCAGGATCACCGGGGCCATTGGAAATAAAATAACCGTCGGGATTGAACTCCTTCAACCTGCTCACCGGTGTTTTGGCAGGGTGTACGCGTACATGCGCCCCCCTGGATACCAGGCACTGCAGGATATGCTGTTTGACCCCGAAATCCAGTACGGCCACTTTTATGGGGGCATGGGTATCCCCCAGTTCATATTCTTCCTGGGTGCTCACTGTACTGGCCAGTTCCAGTCCATCCATATCAGGCACTTTGGCCAATTCGGTTTTCAGTAGTTCAATATCCGGTATCTCTGTGGAAATGATGCAGTTCATGGCTCCCTTGGTGCGGATATGTGCTACCAGGGCGCGGGTATCAATTCCTTCGATCGCAACAATGTTATTGGCTTTCAGGTACGCATCCAGGTCGCCTTCATCGGCCATCAAACGGCTGAACTGCTCTTCCAGGTTACGGGCTATCAGTCCGCGGATCTTTATGCTGCCGCTTTCCACATCAGCTTTCCTGACGCCATAGTTCCCCACATGCACATTGTTCATGATCAGGATCTGGCCTGTGTAACTGGGGTCGGTAAATACTTCCTGGTAACCCGTCATACCGGTATTGAAACAGATCTCACCGGTGGCAGTACCTGTTTTTCCGAAGGACTGGCCATGAAATACATGTCCGTCTGCTAATAATAAAATGGCGGCTTGCTTGGTTGGGGTCATGGTATGTCTGTTTACGATTGCAAAAAAAACACATCCTGCGTAAAAATCCGGATATATTTTCTCACACCGGTACACAAGAAAAAAGGCAAAACCGGAAACGATTTTGCCTTTTATATCAAATAACTTTCATCACTTATTCTGCTGCTTTTTCTTCTGTAGAAGCGGCTTCTTCTGTTGCTGCAGGCGCTTCAGCCGGGGCTGCTGCTTCTGCGGCTTTTTTAGGAGCACGTCCACGACGGGTTTTCTTGGCAGGCTCAGCAGATTTGTCCACACCCTTACCGTAGATCTCGTTGAAGTCTACCAGTTCGATCATGGCTTTCTCCGCATTGTCACCAGGACGGATACCCAGCTTCAGGATACGTGTATAACCACCGGGGCGGCCGGCCACTTTCGGACCCACTACTGTAAACAGTTCTTTTACAGCGGCTTTGTCCTGCAGTTCGGCAAATACCAGGCGGTGGTTGTGACTGATCTGCGTTGCAGATTCGTTCTTTTTGGTTTTGGTGATCAGCGGCTCAACATAGGTTCTCAGCGCTTTGGCTTTGGCCAGAGTGGTAACGATACGTTTGTGTGTGATCAGCTGGCTCGCCAGGTTCTGTAATAAAGCAACGCGATGTGCTTTCTTGCGGCCTAAATTGTTGATTTTGTCTCCGTGACGCATGACTTTTTGGTTTTGATCTTGTACCGTGTCAGGAATTACAAGATGTGAGTGAATAGCTTCGAGCTGTGAGCTACGAGCTATGAGCTTTTTGGCTCGAAGCTCGCAGCTCATGGCTCATAGCTTAGTTATCTAAATTGTCTAATCCTAATTTGTTCAGGTCCATTCCAAAGCTCAGGCCTCTTTCAGTCAGCACCTGCTCAATTTCAGAGAGTGATTTCTGACCGAAGTTCCTGAATTTCATCAGGTCTTCCTGCTCGTACTGAACCAGTTCGCTCAGGCTGTTGATCTTGGCTGCTTTCAGGCAGTTGAACGCACGCACAGAAAGATCCAGGTCTTCCAGCGGTGTTTTCAGCACTTTGCGCAGCTGCAGTACATGCTCATCCACCACATCTTCTTTCTTGTCTTCCTTGTTATCGAAAGTGATGTTCTCGTCGGTGATGATCATCAGGTGCTGGATCAGGATACGGGAAGCCTGTTTTACGGCATCTTCCGGGTGGATGGTACCATCCGTAGATACGTCCAGGATGAGTTTCTCGTAGTCTGTTCTTTGTTCCACACGATAGTTCTCAATACCGTATTTCACGTTCTTGATAGGTGTGTGAATCGAATCGATGGCGATATATCCGAATACAGCATCTTTGATTTTGTTCTCTTCAGCCGGAACATAACCACGGCCCTTGGCAATGGTCAGTTCAATGTCCATCTTAGCGGTGGTATCCATGGTACAGATGACCAGTTCCGGATTCATTACCTGGAAGTTCTGTGATAATTCACCGATCATTCCGGCAGTGAACTCTGTACGGCCTTTGATGGACAGTGTGATCTTTTCGTTGACAACATCATGCTCAACGTGTTTTTTGAAACGTACCTGTTTCAGGTTCAGGATGATCTCGGTAACGTCTTCCGTTACACCTTTCATGGTGGCAAACTCGTGGTCTACTCCTTCGATCTTGATACCAACCAGTGCATACCCTTCTAAAGAACTCAATAATACTCTGCGTAAAGCGTTACCGATGGTAAGACCATAACCTGGCTCCAACGGACGGAATTCGAATTGACCTTCGAAATCATTAGCTTTTTGTAAAACGATCTTATCGGGCTTCTGAAAGCTTAATATGGCCATATTAAAACTTGTTTTTACTTGGTTTGTCTTCGCGCCCACAAGAGGCGAAAAGGAAAATATATGAACCGTGAGTGGTGAGTAGTGAGTAGGGAGTAGTCAGTTATTGCTTACTACTTACTACTCACCACTCACTATTCACCATTATTTAGAGTACAACTCGACGATCAGCTGCTCCTTGATGTTCTCAGGAACATTTTCACGCTCTGGGTATGTGATGAACGTACCTTTTTTCTCGGTCTCGTTCCAGTCCAGCCAGCTGAACTTAGGATTCTTGCCACGGCTTTTACTGGTGATAGCAGAATTATCGGCGCTCTTTGGCTTATAGGCAATGATATCACCCGGCTTACACTGGTAAGAGGGGATATTCATGGTCTCACCGTTCACAGTGATGTGTTTGTGGTTCACCATCTGACGAGCTTCTGGGCGGCTGGCAGCCAGTCCCATACGGAAAATGGTGTTATCCAGGCGGGCTTCCAGTAATTTGATCAGGTTTTCACCGGTTACTCCTTTCAGACGCTGTGCTTCCTCAAAAGTTTTACGGAACTGGCGCTCCAATACACCGTACGTGTATTTAGCCTTTTGTTTTTCACGCAGCTGCAGGGCATATTCACCTAAGGTTTTACGCTTACGTGCTGCACCGTGCTGACCGGGAGGGTTACTGTTCTTACCCAACCATTTACCATTACCCAGGATGGGTTCACCGAAGATTCTTGAAATTTTGGTCTTAGGACCAGTGTAACGTGCCATTTGTTTTGTTTTGCGATTTTTTAATGACGATGTTTTATCATAAAAATCTAAAATCGATAAAACACCCTTTTATAGTTTGTGGTTTGTAGTTTGTGGTTTGTGGTTGTTTGCATAACTACAAACCACAAACTACAAACCACAAACCGAGTTAAACTCTACGTTGTTTGGGAGGACGGCAACCATTGTGTGGTAAAGGGGTAACGTCTTTGATAGAAGTTACTTCTACACCAGATTGAGAGATGGAACGGATAGCGCCTTCGCGACCTGATCCGGGTCCTTTTACAAATACATCCACTCTTTTCAGACCTGCTTCCAGCGCTACTTTGGCGGCGTCTGCGGCGGCCATCTGGGCTGCATAAGGAGTGTTCTTCTTAGAACCCTTGAAGCCCATTTTACCCGCACTGCTCCAACTGATGACCTGGCCTGCCTTATTGGTAAAACTGATGATGATGTTGTTGAAGGTAGCAGAAATGCGAACCTCACCGGTTGCATCTACTTTTACGATTCTTTTCTTGGCAACAGCTTTTGCGCTGTTCTGTGCCTTTTGTGGTTTTGCCATGTTTCTTTTTTGAGGTAGTCCCTGCCTGTCGGCAGACTGGTTTAACAATAAAAAATCCCGTTAGCCGGGAACCGCTTTACTCTCCCTCCTTTCAGAGATCCAAGCTGGCGGATTTTATTTTAATTTGAAAATTCGGGAATTTGAAAAGGATATTCCCGCATTTTCAAATTCCCAAATTTTCAAATTGCTTATTTCTTAGCTACTTTCTTCTTACCCGCAACCGTCTTACGCTTACCTTTCCTGGTACGGCTGTTGGTTTTGGTGCGCTGTCCGCGAACAGGCAATCCTTTACGGTGACGGAGACCACGGTAGCAGGCGATATCCAGTAAGCGCTTGATGCTCATGGAAACCTCACTACGCAGGGCACCTTCTACCTTGAACTCATTGTTGATGATGTTACGGATAGCGGCCTGCTCATCATCATTCCACTGGTTCACTTTCTTATCGAAATCAATACCAGCTTTGGTAAGAATATACTGTGCAGTGGAACGGCCAATACCAAAAATATAGGTCAGACCAATTTCTCCTCTTTTATTTTTTGGTAAATCAATACCGGCAATACGAGCCATATTTTTTGTTTAATTTGAAAATTTGAAATTTGAAAATCTGAAAATGAGTGGCGTCTGGAATTTGAAAATTGTTTTCACATTTTCAAATTGCCTCATTTTCAAATTGCCCTTACCCCTGGCGCTGCTTGAAGCGTGGGTTCTTCTTGTTGATCACGAATAATTTTCCTTTCCTCTTCACGATCTTGCAATCAACGCTGCGTTTTTTAATGGAAGCTCTAACTTTCATTGTTTGGTTTTTTATCTCGTTCCTGCCTTGGCGTTCAGCTTTTGCTTTCAGCGTCAGCGTTTAAATTATTTATAACGGAAAATGATCCTTCCCCTGCTCAAATCGTACGGACTCATTTCCACACCTACCTTGTCGCCCGGCAATATCCGGATATAGTGCATCCTCATTTTTCCGGAGATGGTGGCCAGTATTTCATGACCGTTTTCCAGCTTCACCCGGAACATTGCATTGCTCAGGGCTTCCAGGATTACGCCATCTTGTTTGATCAGTGGTTGTTTCGACATACAATTTTTGGGGCTGCAAAGATACCACAATGCAACCGGAATAAGAAAAATTAGTGGAAAAAAATCTCAAAATTGTGGAAAAACCCTTAGGGTTTTGCTCCAAAAGGGGCAAATCTACCAAAAATCTGCTTATTGGAACAGGTTTACCGGCAATATCAACTCCCAGACATTGGGTTGGGTGGCTCCCCGGAAGGAATTGTCCAGCAACCGGCTGTACCTGATCCCAAAGCTGACCGGCTGCTGGTTCCACCAGCGGGTATCCAGGAACAGCTCGGCCCCCACCGTCCGGAAGGGATAATCGGTGGCCAGGCGCAGACTTCTGCCAACCGTATAATCGAAAAACAGGTTGGAACGTACCCGGAGCAGGTAAACCAGGTTTCCGAGTCCCTTATCCGGGTATAAGAGCGGGAAATGGTAGTTCACCCCCAATTTCCACATCCTGGGAAAATCAATGGCGGAATAGCCCCTGGCAAAAGGAAAATTATTGGAGAAAATATATTGCTGCATCGTATCCCTGCTATGAAAAGCGGCCGTCAGTACCAGGGAATGGGTATGACTGAGGCCCGGCAAGAACAGGGATGCACTGGCCAGGAACTGGTGTGCCGTTTGCCGGTTCAGCAGGTTCCGGTACTGCAGTACCAGGCTCTGGGCAAAATGCGGGTATATCTGCTGAACGGTCTTCTGCACCTGCGACGAATAACTGATCCGGCTCTGCAGGTACGGGAAACTAAGATTATTCAGCAATTTACCGGCGAGACCCGTCCAGCTCACCTGCTCCAGGTTGTAAGTGGTCTGGAAAGTCAGGTTCCGGTAAGACTTCCCTCCTGTAAGGTTCAGCGGAAGGCGTAGTCCCACATACCCCACCAGCTCATTCCAATGCAGCGAGGTATCCCGGGATAACAGGGCCGATCGCTGCCAGGTATTGCTCACCCCGAACACGGGTTGCAGGAAGGATCCGCCATACACCCCGTTATAACCCAGTTTATGGCTTCCTTCATTCTCATTATAGGTATAGGCAATTTCTGAGCGGAACGTGTTCAGCACATTTTCACCATAGAGAGTAAAAGAGTATTCCGGCTGCTCGTAAAATGGCCGGAAACTATGCAGGTTCAGCAGGTGGAACGATTTGCGGTAGCGGCTAACCGGGTAAGCCGCTTCCGGCAATTGCGCCAGTAGCTGGTGATCCCCCGAAGCATATACGCCCGCTGGCAGGTACAATGCGTTCAGTTCATCCCGTGATGCCACCCGCTCCCAGCGGGGACGGAACAGTCCCAGCCGGTAACCGTCCGCAGTAAATACAGGACATAATAATTGTCCATCGGCACGTAACACCCCCTGGTACAACCCTGTAGCATAAGAAGCCATCCGGAAAGGACCCTGTTTTGCTTTGGCATCTATATAGGCCCATAGTTCATCACGTTGCTGGTAGGTGGTGGTAAACAGTACCGTATCTCCCTGCACCGTTACATGGCCAATGATGCGGTTGGCAGGGGCCATCAGCGTGTCCTGCACACGGAAGTTGTTGGTATATTTCACCAGCGACATCTCTCCCGCCGCATTTCTTTCGGTCACATAGATGGCAAGACCATTGGCGGCAAAACGGGGCTGGGAAAAAAGGATACCGGCTTTTGACATAGAATCCAGCACCATCCCGGCCGTATCGAACTGCACCAGGCGCGAGTTACCGTCGATACCCATATCCACCGCCACCAACCGATCACCCGTAGTGGAGATATCGGGCGAGAAATACCTGCTCTTTTCTACCAGGGTCCGCTGCACACCCGTCTTCACATCCAGTAACCTGACAGACTGAAATTCCCGGTTACCCCAGCGGATATCAGGATGGGAAGCTGTATATACGATCCTGCCATTGCTGTAAGAGAAATAACGGTCCGCTGAGATATCTTTTACGGCGATCTTCTTTTCTTCCCCATCCGGCAATACCCGGTAGAAAGCGGGAAGGTTCCGGTTACTGGTCTTCAACACGATCACGGAACCACCTGCAGCTGCATACGGGTATTGGTAATTTACCACATCATGTACTACCGGCCGGGTAAACCAGTTTACGGTATCTGACCGGAGTGTTTGCCATTGCTGCCGGTAAAACTGCAGGGCATTTTTTACAAACTGCGCATAGCTGGTTCCGGTATATTTTTTTACTGCTCCCTGGAAAGGATAGAACAGGGGTTTAAAACGTACGGCATCATCGGTTATCTTTCGCCAGATATCTTCTCCGTATTGTTTTCTCCCGTAAGCCACCAGCAAATAACCCAGCTCATAATGATTGGGTACATAATCGCGCAGCGAGCCGTTCCGCATTTTCATGTAATCATAATTACGGTTGGCCAGGAACAACGACTGGTAACTGCTCAGGAACAAGGGCAGTGTACCCCTGCCCTGCCTGGTAAACCGGGTTTCATTGAATACGGCGTCTCCCTCAAAAAACCAATCGGGTACAGACATGGCGTTGGCCAGCAACTGTCCCTGCTCACCCAACACAAAACCTGCCAGTCTCGATAGTCCTTTATTGAAATTACTATACTGCTGCACATGCCTGAACTCATGCACCGCCAGGTTATCCATCCAGTTTACGGCGCCCAGTTGAAAAGCGTTCTGAGGTGGGGTTGTATAGAATTCACTGCGATAAGGGGCCAGGCCTACATAGGCGTTTGAGATCACCGTCTGGTTCTGCAGTACGATACTCACTTTACGGATACGGTCACCTATTGTTTGCAACTGTTGCCGTTGCAATCCGTGCACTACCTGCGCCACCCTTTCGGCCCGGGCCTGCCAGCCACGGGGGAAGATCACGCGTACGGTATCCGTATTCACCTGCTGCCATTTTACGGAAGGAGGGTTGCCTCCAAACTCCTGGGCATGCAAGTGTACCAGCGTACCTATGCCAATCAGCGTACTAACAATATACTTTACCATCTGCTCGTGAAAGTTACTCACGAACCTATACAAAAAACCGTGCCTTTGTGTGCAGGTGTGGGAATAAACTTTCCACAGGAAGGCACAAAAGCACGGTTATTTGATTTTCAGGGGATGTTAAGGCTTGAGTATTTCGGTCAGTTTTGCCTGCAACTGTTCTCCATTCAGGTTCTTGGCTATGATCTTTCCCTGCGGGTCCAGCAACAGGTTCTGCGGGATGGCCTGTATACCGTATTGCTGCGCCACTGCATTCTGCCAGTACTTGAGGTCTGATACATGCGTCCAGGTCAGGTTATCATCGTGGATCGCCTGCAGCCATTTGTCCTTGGCATCGGGCCTGTCCAGACTTACACCCAGGATATGGAATCCTTTATCCCGGAAAGCCTGGAATGCTTTTACCACGTTCGGGTTTTCGCGGCGGCAGGGACCGCACCAGCTGGCCCAGAAATCGACCAGTAAATATTTACCCCGGAATGAGGATAAACTCACCGGAACACCCAGGGTATCATTCTGGGTAAAGTCCATGGCTTCGCGCCCGATACCTGTTTTCTTGGCAATGGTAATCTGCTCCTGCAGCAAACGGGCGGTAGGCAGGCTCCGGGAAGCAGCAGGCAACTGGTTGAACAGGGGTTCCACTTCATCCGCATTGATATCCCATCCTGCATATTGCGAGATCGCATGTACAGCAACCGGTGAACTAAGGTTATTCTTTACATACGCCTTGTACACTAACCGGCTCTCTTTATCCAGGGCGTCCAATTTGTCTTCTGCCGCTTTCCGTGCAGCTTCGTCTTTGGCTGCGGCCGCTTTGCTGTATTCGGCACTGACTTCCCGCATTTGGGCATTCACTGTTTTGAGGGCAGCTTCCAGTTTAGCAAAGTCATCATTTGCCTTCGACCCTTTGATACTGGTATTACTGAACGAATCTACAGATGATACACTGGTGGTTCCTGCGCTCAGGAATACCCGTGTAAAATCCCTGGACGAGACCATCTTAACAGGTTTACCTTCAGCATCGGGTTGGTATTTGACACGTAAAAAACCTAATACGGGTTCTGCCAGTTTCCCGGAGAAAATATATGCCCCATCTTTGGGTTCCACACTATCGGTGACATTCTTATCGCCTGCGCGATAGGATAGGTAGACTTTCTGTACAGGGAATCCCAGTTTTGTAAACACACCTTTTACCTGGAAGGGTTTCTCGGTCTGGGCCGACACAGAGACCACAACCGACATGAGCGCAAAGAATAAACTTTTTTTCATTCTGCTGTATTGATTGATTTGATATCCTACAAATCTAATGGGCTTTTTAGTTTGCAGGTAAAGATTTCTCCAATATAAAAAAACCCGCTGACAGCGGGTTTCTAAAAAGTATTAACGGCTGATTATACCGGTTCGCTGGTCAGGTGCACTTTGGTCATATCCAGGTACTGGTTCTGCAACTGGTGTATGAAGTGAACATCCGGATGATGGCGCCTGTCTTCGCGGTACCACATTTCAATACTGCTGAAGTCGCCGGCCCCGGGCACAACAATCCTGAAAGAACCTTTCAGGTATTTTACAGATCCGTCCTCCTGCTGCTGTTTCTGGAAACCCAGTTTCACCAATGCCCCATCGTTTAACTCGATCGGGTACAGATGATCGGGTGAGAACCAGAATTCCTGTACATCGGTTTGCACACAAACCTGTTTTTCGTCTCCGTTCAACCGGACAACTTCTCCATCCCACATTTTTCCTTCATATTCCGCTTTCAGATAGTCTCCGATTCTGATGTCGCTGAATTTAATCATATGGCAATGTTTTAGGAGAATAAGTTACGCTTTATTTGGAGAAGAAACAAGCTTTGTTCGGGGTGTGGAGGGGGGTAGAGGCTTTAAGATATTAAGGCTTTTCAGGCTGGAAGCCTGGTGATAGTAGTCACTCGGCAGAGCCGAGCGACTGCTCCACTTAAACCCGTTTGCCCCACCGCGTACAAACAGGCAGCCATGCTGCCAATTGGTTACTCAGCCCAACTCATGGTATATCCCGGGTTCTCTATTTCCAGCGCTTCTACGGTCAACTGAAGCGGGTGGAAGGTATCTACCATCACGGCCAGCTCCTGCGTTTCCTTTTTACCGATACTCTTTTCCACAGCGCCCGGATGCGGACCATGAGGAATACCCGCCGGATGTAAGGTGATCATGCCACGGGTAACATTCTTGCGGCTCATAAAATCACCCGCCACATAGTACAGCACTTCATCGCTGTCGATATTGCTGTGGTTATAAGGGGCCGGAATGGCATCGGGATGATAATCATAGAGTCTCGGACAGAAACTGCAAACCACAAAATGATTCGCTTCAAATGTCTGGTGAACCGGCGGTGGCTGGTGTACCCTGCCGGTAATGGGCTCAAAATCATGGATACTGAACGCGAAGGGATAACAACATCCATCCCAACCTACCACATCAAAGGGATGCTGGGCATAATGCAGTCCGTACAGCATGCCTTTCTTTTTGGTTTTGATCAGAAAATCACCTTGCTCATCAAAAGTGACCAGGTTCCTGGGGGCACGGATATCACGTTCGCAATAAGGTGCATGTTCCAGCAGCTGCCCGTATTTGCTCAGGTAACGTTTGGGGTAACGGATCGGGCTAAAACTTTCCACGATGAACAGGCGGTTATCCGCATGGGCAAAATGGATCTGGTAAATGGTGCCGCGCGGGATGACCAGGTAATCGCCCTCGCTGAAAGGCAACTCACCATACTGTGTCACCAGTGTGCCGTTGCCTTCGTGCACAAAGATCATTTCGTCGGCATCCGCATTTTTGTAGAAATAGGTTTTCATGCTTTGCTGCGGTGCCGCCAGTACGATATGGCAGTCGTTGTTGACCAGCACCGGCTTACGGCTCTGCAGGTAATCCACTTCCGGTTGGATGTGAAACCCTTCAAAACTCCGGTGTTTCAGCATTTTCTCTTCGGCTATCCGTGGCATGACGGAAATCGGCTCATCTGTATGAATGATCTGGGTGGGCGGATAACAGTGATACAGCAAGGAGTAGTCGTTACTGAACCCCTCAGTTGAGAACAATTGTTCGGAATACAATTTCCCATCCGGCCGGCGGAACTGGGTATGACGTTTGTGTGGAATATTTCCGAGGGTATGATAATGCGGCATGGTTGATTGAATGAGTAATTAAGAATTGATAATTAGTAATGGCAGGGTTGCTGCGATTATTCTATCAGCTGAAGGACGTATGGGGGTCTGTTGCAGTTGTTATCTTGACAATTGCAGGGAGAGCATGAGGAAATAATATTTCCAGACGCGTTTATCAATCCAGTAGGTGAAGTTCCTGTGGTAGGGCATGGCGGCAATCGTATGGGATAAAGCTACAAACTTCTGTGCAGGTTTCATAACCTCTCAGAATAGCATGAAAGCGAATATATTTTACCACACAAAAGCACGGTATAGCGGTTTCGATCAGCGGGCTTCTACGATTTTGTATCGGGTTCCTTTGATCTTTTCATTCTGCACCAGCGATAAAAGGGATTTTACCTTATGCTTTTTAACAGCCACAAATGCATTGCGGTCTTTTACGATGATCAGGCCGATCTCTTCTTTTTCCAGTCGCCCCTTCTGTGTAAAGAATCCCACAATATCCACTTTATTCAGTTTGTCTTTTTTACCGCCGTTGATATAAATCGTTACCCATTCTGCCGGCTTGGGTAGGGAGAAAACATCCGGCACATCCAGCTCTTCCGGTCTCTGCCGGATATAAGCAGGCAATGGCTCTTCACTATGCATCAGCAGGTAGGCTGTTCCGGTGGCTTCCATCCTGGCGGTACGGCCATTGCGGTGCGTGAATTCCGCTTCTGTGGATGGAAGGTGATAATGTACCACGTGCCTGATCTCCGGAATATCGAGTCCACGGGCAGCCAGGTCGGTTGCCACGAGGAACCGCACACTGCCATTGCGGAACTGGATCAGGATCTGCTCGCGCTGCATCTGTTCCATACCTCCATGAAAAGCGGCACAGGCAATGCCTTTTTCTTTCAGCAGCGAAGCGGTACGTTCTACCGCATCCCGATGGTTACAGAATACCAGCACCGGTTCTGTGCCTATATAAGAAAGCAGGGCCACCAACCGGTCGATCTTGTCTTTTTCTTTGGAAATGACCAGTTTCAGGCTGAGTGTATCCGCATCCGGTTTCTCAGAAATATGGTCCAGCACCTGTAACCCCTCTCCCACAGCTGCAAAATCAGGTATTTGAATGGAGGCCGTTGCAGAAACGAATACTTTTTTTTGAATGTTCTGCAGGGATGCGAAGAGGTAAGACATCTCGTCTGCAAAACCCAGGGCAAGCGATTTGTCAAATTCATCCAGTACCAACATGGTCAAAGTTTCGCGGGAAAATGTATCTCTTTTGATATGATCTCCGATCCTTCCGGGCGTACCGATGAGTAAGGCAGGCGGTTCGGCCAGGTTCTGTATCTCTGTCTGCATATCATGCCCGCCATAACAACAGCTCACCTTATATCCTGTTGCCATTTTTTTCCAGACCTGTTCTATCTGTAGGGCCAGTTCGCGGGAAGGGGTAAGGATCAGGCACTGTACGCGTTTTTCATCCGCTTTCATGAGTTGCCATATCGGTAACAGGAATGCCAATGTTTTACCGGAACCGGTGGGCGACAACAGTAATACTTCTTTTTCAGACAGTATTACCCCAATAGCCGATTGCTGCATGGGATTGAGTGCGGGTATACCCAGCCGTGACAATGCGGGTTCGGCAAAAAAAGTTGATTGCATCTGCAAAACTAACACCTCTTCCGTGAATAACACTTTTTCTTCCAGATACTAACAAAGAGCGTCCATCGGTGACCTAGAATATATCAAGATCGTAGGCATCGAGAAAACCAGCCAGTCCAAGGGCGGATACTTTTGTCTTTTTGACCTTGTTACGGGAAGGATCGATGGAAAAATGGACGCTGGTCCGAAGGTCGGCCTTGTCCAGAACGGTATGCAGGAATATGGCCCGGATCAGATCGCAATGATCGAACACAGAGGCTGTTAGGTCGGCTTCTGTAAAATCCACTTCTTTCAGACTACAGTTACTGAACATTGTCTTCTTCATTTTCAGTTGAAAAAAAGAGGAAAGATCCAGCTGGCAATGGCCAAAATTCACTGAGAACAGCACCGAATCGCAGTCCTCGAAATGCAAACCGAGCAGTTTACATTCTTTGAACTGTACACTATTAAAACTCGCTTTATGGAGTTTTACCATGCTCAGATTGCATCCGGTAAAACTGCATTCCGTAAAATGGATCCCCGAGAGATCCGTACGGGAGAAATCGCAGTTCTCAAAACGGCAATATTCATAATCGCCCAACAGCAGGGGCTTTTCTGTAAAATTGATGCGATCAAATACTTTGTCCTCTGTATAGGGTCTGTTCATGCTTAGGGTTTTATCCTATTAACGCAATGCTGTCATGAGCCTGTCCAGTTCTTCCAGTGTATTGAATGCATGCAGCACCACACGTAATCTTTCCTTTCCTTTTGGTACGGTAGGATATAAGATGGCCCGCACGTCCAGGTTTTGCTGTTGCAGGTCATCCGCCACTTTCCGAACCGCTTCATTTCCGGGGATGATCACAACCTGTATGGGCGTATCAGATACCAGTTTCTCAAACCGCAGCGGAGCTGACTGAAATTGCCGGATCAGTTGTTGCAGCCTGGACCGCGCTGCCTGCATACCCGGAAAGACCTGGTAACTGTTTTGTATCATGGCCACACTATGTTCCGGCAGGGAAGTGGAATACACCAGGCTCCTGGCAAAATTGATCAGGTAATCACGCAGGTCCCGGGATCCCAGCACCACTGCACCATGACAGCCACAGGCTTTCCCGAAAGTATGTACCCGTGCAAATACCGATCGCTGCAGACCCAAATGTTGTACCAGCCCCTCACCCTTCTCACCCACTACACCGGTAGCATGCGCCTCATCAATGATCAGGTGCGCATGGCATTGTCTGGCAATGCTCACCAGTTCCTGTAAAGGACAGGTATCACCATCCATACTGAAAACCGATTCTGTAACAATAAAAACCGTGCCGGTCGCATGCGCCAGCTTTTTTTGCAGGTCAGCCAGATCATTATGGGCAAAGGCAAAGGACTGTGCAAACGATAAGCGGATACCATCCCTGATAGAAGCATGCGAGAGCTGGTCGTACAGGATCGTATCCCCTTTCTGCGGAACCGAAGAAAGCAGGCCCAGGTTGGCATCATAACCCGAGTTGAATATCAGTGCAGCATCTGCTTCATGGAACTGGGCCAGCTGCTGCTCTGTTTCCGCTATCAAAGCATAGTTACCCGCCAGTAATCTCGACCCCGTAGAACCCGAATGCATTGCTGCAACAGGATTTTTCAGCAACCGGTCGTGAACGATACCCAGGTAATCATTCGAACAGAAATCGGTCTTCCCCCCAGGCAGGCGCAGTTGTCGAAATGCATGCCCCTGCTTCCGCTCATTCAGTTTTTTCTGCAAAAAATCATCCCGGTACATATACCAAAACTAACGGATTGTACCAGATATTTGCCCCAACAAACCACAAATCATTTCATTCACTCATTCACTCATTAACCATGCCCCTCTCCCAACACACCAAGAACATCCTCGGCCTGCAACTACCCACCGATCCCCGTTGGGTGGACCTTGCCAATATATCGCTGGAAGCCATCCTCACCGACCATGCGTATTGTGAGCAGAAAGCAGCCACTACCTGTATCACCCTGATACAGCGGTATTCAGACAAAGAGCGGCTGGTGGCAGAGCTGGCTCCGATCGTGACGGAAGAATGGGGGCATTTCAGGCTGGTATTGAATGAGCTGCACAAAAGGAACCTGAAGCTGGGCAAACAACGCAGGGATGAATATGTGAACAAACTGATCGAGTTCCAGAAAAAAGGAGGCAGTCCGGAAGACCGGCTGCTGGACCATCTGCTCACCATGGCCATGATAGAAGCCCGGAGTTGTGAACGCTTCAAGCGACTGAGCGAAGGTTTACCGGATGCATATCTGCGCAAGTTCTACCGCCGGTTCATGGAGAGCGAAGCGGGACATTATACCTTATTTATCGATCTGGCTGAAACCTATCTCGGCAAAACCAAGGTAAAAAAGCGCTGGAAAGAATGGCTGGCCCACGAGACCGAGATCATGAAAGACCTGGAGATCAGGGGCGACCGGATCCATTGATCCGGCGGGTAGTTAATCCCATTTCTCAAAGATGATTTCTGAAATATTCCAGTTCACCCGAAAGATCAAGGTATGGGTAACGTTCCTGTAAGGATTGGGTCTTAACCAGGTAGGTCTTCAGGAATTTCTGGTGCTGGGAGGTTCCGGGATTGAATGGTTTGTGCTGAAAAGCCAGGTTCAGTTCCGCGATCTCTTTCATCAACGATCGCGTTTCTTCATTCATGCAGGCATCGGTGAATTTATCCCATACATATTGCGTTGCATGGTAGTTGGGATGTACCAGGTCCTCTGCATAAAACCGGTAATCGCGCAGGTCATCGATCACCAATTCGTAGGCTGGGAAATAATACAACTGCTCAAAATTGTCTACCAGTTCATGTACCGCCTGTATGAGTACCGCTTTACTTCGGTTATTTTCGATCACGCCTTCCCGCAGGTGTCGTACCGGGCTGATGGTGAAAATGAGCTGTAACGAGGGATTATACGCCTGTAATTTCCTGACCATATCACCCAGCAATGCAACTGCCTCTGTTACCGGCATCAGTCTTTTCCGGAACCAGCTGGCCGGTGCTTTATGGTTATTCGCGGCTACAGAACCCGGAACTGCATTGGCGGCTTCTGAGGTTAACGTGTATAACCAGGCAGAGCCCAATGTGATCATGAGGTGATCGGTATGTTTCAGGTATTGGTGTGCCTGCGTAATGGAGCCATTGATCTTACTGATACATTC
The DNA here is from genome assembly GCA_016183765.1 of Bacteroidota bacterium. Lineage (GTDB taxonomy): Bacteria > Bacteroidota > Bacteroidia > Chitinophagales > Chitinophagaceae > Sediminibacterium. The sequence goes on along the minus strand of JACPEA010000009.1, from coordinate 66,549 downwards.
CTCGGCAGTGATGCCGGAATAACGGCTATGGTGTTTCCAGCTATGCCAGGTCTCGTTGTGCAGGAAAATATCAGAGGCGGTGAACAATTTTCCGGAAAGATAACTGTCCACTGCTTCTGCCACGCTTACGGGATTGAACAGGATCCCGTTCGGGTTCTCCAGCACTTTGAATTTATGTTTACGCAATTTATCGCCGATATTCTCTGTAAAACAGGAACCCATCAGCATCAGCTGCTGCGGATGCTGAACAGGTTTGGGTGCGCGTTTAATATCAAATTCAAAATGAAACTTCATGGTCAGTGTACAAATATGTCAGCAGCGATCTGCAAACTCTCTGCCAATGCTTTTTTGTTAAGGTGCTGCAATAATCCCTTTTGTTCAAAATAACCGATCAGCAATTCCGTATCCATATTGCCCACCAGTTCATCCTGCGCCATCGGGCAGCCTCCGATGCCTTTCAGGGCACCGTCAAAACGGAGGCAACCGGCATCCAGCGCCGCTTCGGTCTTTGCCAGCCATTGGCCGGGGCCGGAATGCAGGTGCACCCCAAACCGGATATCCGGATACCTGGGAATGAGTGTCTGCAAGGCAAATCGGATCTGTTCAGGTGTTGCCACACCAACGGTATCAGCCAGTGAAAGCGTATGGATCCCGCGCCGGTGCATCTCATCCGCCCAGTACAGCAGGATATCTTCCGTATAGGCATCGCCATAAGGATTGCCGAATCCCATACTCAGGTATACCACCATCTCCTTACTGTTCCTGATACAAAGCTCCTGTATCGATTCCACCCGCTGTACACTTTCTTCCGGGCTGCTGTTGGTATTACGCAACTGGAATGTGGGTGATAAGGAAAATGGAAAACCCAGGTAACGGATCTCATCGAACACAACGGCTTCTTCGGCACCACGGGTATTGGCAACGATGGCCAGCAATTGGGTTGCCGATCCTGACAGATCAAGTCCTGCAATCACTTCCCTGGTATCGGCCATTTGCGGAATGGCTTTGGGCGAAACGAAACTGCCAAAATCAAGTGTATCAAAACCCACCTGCAGTAAGGCATTCAGGTAGCGGATCTTATCGGCTGTTGCGATAAAACGCGACCATCCCTGCATGGCATCGCGGGGGCACTCGACCAACGTGAGTGGTGAGTGGGGAGTGGGGAGTGATGTTTTGATCGTATCCATTACTTACCCATACGGTGTTTCATGGCTTCATATAAAATGATACCACTGGCTACGGACACATTGAAAGAATCGAAACCGGTTGCCATAGGTATCTTGAAAAAATGATCTGCAGCTTTGGCCAGGTAAGGCTGAACCCCCTTACCCTCATCTCCCATGATGATACAGCAGGGATCGGTGAAAGGAAGTTCAAAAACATTTTTCTCCGCCCGCATTTCGCTGGTGAATACGAGTATGCCGTTCAGGTGCAACGTGTCCACCGCTTTCAGCAAACTGTTCACGCGGCAGATATGGATCTGTTCCAGTGCACCGGCACTGCTTTTCATGGCTTCCTCATTCAAGGCGCCTACCCCTTTGTCGGGAATGATGACAGCCTGTGCACCACAGCAGACAGCGCTTCTGGCAATAGCACCGATATTTCTCACATCGGTTACCCCATCCAGCATCAGGAACAGGGGAAGTTCTCCTTTGGAAACCACGTAATCGATCACCTGTTGCAGGTCCATGTACTGAACACGCGCAACAAAAGCCAGCACACCCTGGTGATTGGCCTTGGTCATACCATTCAGTTTCTCCACCGGTACCAGCTGGATGGGCACGTTCTGGTCACGGGCCAGTTTACGGATGGTATTGATCACATCACCGGAAGCATTCTTCTGCAACAAGATCTTATCGATCGCTTTCCCTGTTTGCAAGGCTTCTGCCAGCGGCTGCCGGCCAATAATTAAGGAGCTTTGTTTGATAGCCATCTGCAAATGTACTTATTTCCATTACCGTTCTGAAAAGAGGGCTTCCTGATCATTTGATTTCGTCTATCGTTTCCGAAGCGAGTTCGGCAGGCACACTAACAGGTATACGATGACCAGTCCCACCAATACAAATTTTGCCGCTGCACAGAAAAAAGTGAGCCGCAGCGACATCTCATCATAATTACCCGCAAGGGTCTTCAGCATCAGCAGGTTTTCTGCAATATCCAGGATACCTGCCACCCAGGTAGCTTTCGCCAGGAATATCCCTGTTTGTGCCAGCCAGCTTTTGGGTGCCCATTTCATAGCCGTTATTTCGGCAGCCAGGGAAAGAAAGAGGACATAGGTGACAATGAAGACAAAATCGAGCCAGATATTCATTTTGGCAACAGAGAGGTCCCAGCCTGTCAGGGTTGTTTGCAGCAATGTGGAGCTATTGGCAAACTCCAGGTCCACGATACCATACGGACTGGTGGGAGTTTTGAGGGTGCTACCCTGCCATTGCATGACAACGACCATGATCATACAACTGACAGCGGCCACGGAAAGGTTCCTTTTCATACCTGTTGATTGAGTGGGTTGCGGCTTGGCGTAGTGCCGGATATTGGAGTACGACACTGTTAACCAAGCACAAATATTGATTAAAATTACTACTGTTTAATTTAGCACTGAACCTGCTATTACGCCAATCCGCTGCCAGCTGCTACCATTCTGCTTTCTGTGTTGATTGTCTGTGGGTTGTGCAATAGGATAGACACAGTCTTTGCCAAATCCTGGTCTTCATCACCGGCTGGTGCGGCTTGCCAATCCGTGTGGCTGTTACAGATTGCCAATGTTGCCATTTATGTTAATTTCCTCTTCCGTCAAACCATAAAACCTAATCTCTGCTCCATAGGAGCATCATAATAATAGAATAATGGAATATGAGATGTATCCAACTCCGTAGGAGTGGCATCATTCAATCCATTCAAAAAGATATTTTTCATCGTATGCAACATTAAATTTTTGTAAGAGCTCCCTATATTCATCTTTAAATGCCCTCTTTTGATGATGTTGTTCCTGATTATTGATGTAGGCTATTACCGTATCTAATTGTGATTGACCATATGAAAATGCGCCAAAACCTTCCTGCCATTGAAATTTACCAATTACATATCCCTTTTCATTTATCCATTTTGATGAATTTGCTTTAATATCTCTAACTAAATCTGAAATAGCCATATTCGGTCTCATACTGATCAGTATATGTATATGGTCTGACACGCCTCCAATGGCATATACTTTTTGTTCTTTTCCATTGACAATTCCACAGATGTATTTGTATAATTCGTCTTTCCATTTTTTTTGAATCAGGTTTTGTCGTCCTTTTACCGAAAACACAATATGCAGATATATTTGGGTGTATGTGTTTGCCATCTTGTATTTGTTTTGCAATTTATTTCGCCCCTACGGGGCTTTGTTTTTATATTTTCCATTTCCTATTAGGATGTTGCCCCGATGGGGTTTTCCGAATTGATTGATTTGGATTTTCATTTTTTCTATTAGGATGTTGCCCCGATGGGGCTTTCCGCATTGATTTTTTAAGTCAGCAGTCGTTTCTTTCACAGTCGTTGTCTTTGTAAGGTTGCAGCTACGGGGTTTATCTGCGAGCCTATCAAAATTACTCAACCTCGTTACGGAAAACAAAAAGCCCCTGCTGGTGTGCAGGGGCCTGATTATGTGGTTGTTGGAAGAATTATTTTATGCCGAAAGCTTTTTTCACTTTAGTAACATAATCCAGTTTCTCCCAGGTGAACAGTTCTACTTTTACTTTCTTCACTTTACCGTTGGGCAGGGTGAACTCTTTGGTTACCACTTCGGTCTTACGACCCATGTGACCGTAAGCTGCCGTTTCGCTGTACATAGGGGTACGCAGTTTCAGGCGCTGCTCGATAAAGTAAGGACGCATATCAAAAATACTTTCCACGATCTTACCGATCTGTCCGTCGGTCAGCTGAACCTTGGCAGTACCGTAGGTATTCACGTTGATAGAAGTAGGCTGTGCTACGCCGATTGCATATGATACCTGAACCAGCACTTCATCCGCAATACCGGCTGCTACCAGGTTTTTAGCGATGTGGCGGGTTGCATAGGCTGCTGAACGGTCTACCTTGCTGGGATCTTTTCCGCTGAAAGCGCCACCACCGTGTGCTCCCTTACCACCGTAGGTATCTACGATGATCTTACGGCCGGTCAGACCGGTATCGCCATGCGGACCACCAATCACGAACTTACCGGTTGGGTTGATATGGTATTTGATCTTATCGTTGAACAGTTTTGCGTATTTCTTGTATTTGGCTTTCACCCTGGGGATCAGGATGTTGATGATGTCTTCTTTGATCTTGGCCAGCATTTTGGCTTCAGTATCAAAATCATCGTGCTGGGTAGACACCACGATCGCATCGATACGAACGGGGCGGTTATTATCGTCATACTCCAGTGTCACCTGGCTTTTCGCATCAGGACGGAGGTATTTGATCTGTTTGTTCTCTCTTCTCAGCGCAGCCAGTTCGATCAGGATCTTGTGGGCCAGATCGAGTGCCAGCGGCATATAATCATCTGTTTCGTTGGAGGCATAACCAAACATCATTCCCTGGTCGCCTGCACCCTGTTCTTCTTTTTTCTTACGGTCAACTCCCTGGTTGATATCGGCAGACTGCTCATGAATGGCAGACAGGATACCACAGCTATTTGCTTCGAACATGTATTCGCTCTTGGTATAACCGATCTTACGGATCACGCCACGGGCAATTTCCTGAACGTCCAGGTAAGCTTTTGATTTCACCTCACCCGCCAGTACCACCTGACCGGTTGTGACCAGTGTTTCGCAGGCCACTTTCGACTGTGCGTCGAAGGCAAGAAAGTTATCGATCAATGCATCTGAAATCTGGTCGGCTACTTTGTCCGGATGTCCTTCAGATACGCTCTCCGAAGTAAACAAATAAGGCATATTAGGTTGTTTTTAATGGGTGCAAATATAGAATAATGTGAATACTCTATTAAATCCGTGAGAAAATAATCCGTAAACGCATACGGAACCGGGAGTGGGTACCGCCTCCGAGCCTTACCCGTCCATCCCCTGCATCATTTCCGACAGAAGGATTGAGGTAATACAGGGAGTTACCGATATTTCCCGGATAAGGGGGGGTATAATGCAACGAATCGTTGGTGGGGGCCGATATCCGCAGGGTATAAGAAGTGTCTTTCCGGGTAACGATCCCCTGTACATAACGACTGAGGTCAAAATGGTAGGCAGCTACATTGTCGTACCCCTGTACTGCTTTAGAGGTAAGATATCCCCCAAAACTGGAAATATTGGGGCCACTGCTGCTGATGATATAATCGTTGGGGATATTCCTTTTACTGCTGATCGCAGAGTCGAACCTGCTCAGCAACAGGTACCTGGGTGGTACCATCTGCTTTTCAATCGTATTCAGGTTAGCATCGTCCGGAACCTGTTCTGCAATCAGTTCCGCCCGGTGGATGATCCGGTTGGAAAGGTTCTGTAAACCCGGGATCCGCACCCTTACATAGGTACCGGGTGTTGTTTGCACATAGACCAGTGAGTCTGATTTGGGCGTTGTGGTCAGGTATTTGGCTGCTTCGCTACCGGTCCGGTTACGCAATACCAGGTTCACATTACCACTGCTCAAGGTACTCATTCTAAAATAACTTACTGCAGTATCGCGCTGTGTGGCGCCGGTTGAACTGGAACTATAATACAGGGCGAACTTGGTATTGGTATCTGCCAGATTCACTTTCAGCAGGGCATTGGCGCCTGCTGCATCTGCCGTTACCGCAAAACCAGGAAAATACAACCGGAATGTAGAATCGGTCAGATAAGCATTGGTGGAATCATAGGTCTTGAGAAAACGCGTGGCAACCGATTTGTTCAGCGGGATCCGTATCTGGTTCTTGGCGTTCTCATAACGATTTTTCACTGAATCGCCCAGTCTCCGGATATCGAAAGTGCGGGACGGCCCCAGCGATTGTCCAGGATTGATATTAACGGCAGAACCATAATTGGAGGGATAGGCACGGTAAGGGTCCAGCCGGGTATTGTTGTCTATCTCAAACACATTCAACCGGATAGGCGCCGTAGAATCTCCATAAAGCCCCTTGTAACTGAGTATCAATACGGCGGAGTCCACCACGATGCTATCCTTCTGCCCCGGAATGAAGTAAGGATAACTGGCAGGTTTCAGCTCAAAAAACAAGGAAGCCTGCGTTTTACCGAAAAGCGGGTCCGTATTGATTGAACCGAGCAGTTGGTTATCGCTCTTGTAAATGCGGGTAGAATCTGTATCTTCATACGTGTCTGTAAGAATATCCAGGATGGTGTCTTTCGTAATCACACCGTCAATGGCAGGGATCAGTCCCGAACCAACATCTGTAGAAGAGATACGCGTGCAGCCTGTCAGAAAAGCGATCAAAACAACACCGGAAATAAATATTCTACGCAGCGTAAAAAGTGAATGCATGAGTTAGTGATTACTTGCCCGCAAGGTCGTTGTACAATTCTAAATACTCTGTTAAATCAGAATCCCATCCCTTGAAAGGAACTATCTTCTTTCCTTTCACTTTGGCGAAATCCTCAACGAGTTTCTTTTCTATTTTATCGGCACCAAAAGTGATGGCATCTGCAAAGCTGGCTCCGCCACGGAACATGGCCGTATTGTTACCTTCTTTGAATGATTCCAGGTCCTTGTCTTTGATGTTGCCGTTGATGATGGCTTTCTGCACAAAATCGGCCCCAAGTTTTTCCTTGAACGTATTCTGCCCGATTGTGAAGATCACTTTGCTGTTACCAAATACCGGCTCTTTTTTATAGGCAGTTTTGATATAGGCGGGGATCAGGCCGGTCATCCAGCCACTGCAATGGATCAGATCCGGGGGCCATCCGAATTTCTTAACGGTTTCCAGGGCTCCCTTACAGAAGAAAACGGTACGGAGTATATTATCATCGAACCAGGCTTCCTCATCATCATGAAACACCTGCTTTCGTTTGAAAAAGTCTTCGTTCTCCAGAAAATACACCTGTAAACGGGCGTTTGGTAAAGAAGCCACTTTGATCTGTAATGGATAATCGTCGTTATCTACCGACACATTGATGCCCGAAAGCCTCACCACCTCATGTAAACGATGCCTTCTCTCATTGATCACCCCAAAGCGTGGCATAATGCACCTCACTTCCAAACCACTGTCATTGCTTTTGATCGCCAGCTTGTTGATCACCTCGGCGAACTCGGTGAGCTCCAGGTAAGGCGACATTTCTGTAGCAATGAATAAAATTCTTTTCTTTGTTGACATTAGTACGTGAATTTTAGCACGATCCCGAAAAAATCAGTTGGCAAAGTTACGTAAAATGCACCGAAAAGCAACGCAAATCCGGCTTTTGCCCAAATCGACCTCAAATGATCCTAATAAAAACAGCTGCTGACCTATCCAGTTTACTGGCATCCCAAAGAGCTTCCGGCGCCCGGATCGGTTTTGTTCCCACCATGGGGGCATTACATCCCGGACACCTGAAACTGGTCGGTCATAGTAAAAAAAACAGTGATGCCACTGTGGTGAGTATTTTTGTGAACCCCACCCAGTTCAACGACCCGAACGACTACACCCGGTACCCTATTACACTGGAAAAAGACATTTATCTGCTGGAGCAGGCTGGTTGCGACATATTATTTCTTCCTGCCATAGAAGAGATTTACCCTGAAGGAACTTCCTTAGAGGAACCCTATGCCCTGGGCTACCTGGAAAACCTGTTGGAGGGTAAATACCGTCCCGGGCATTTCCAGGGGGTATGCCAGGTAGTACACCGGCTGCTGGAACTGGTACAGCCCTCCCTCCTGTTCATGGGTCAGAAAGATTACCAGCAATGTATGGTGGTCCAACAACTCATCCGCCTGAAGCAGCTGCCCGTTGCATTACGCATCATCCCTACCCTGCGCGAAACATCCGGACTGGCGCTGAGCAGCCGTAACCTGCGACTGTCCGGGAAGGATAAAGAAGCGGCTACCGCTATTTACCGATCATTACAGATGATCCGGAACGAACTACGTCCCGGTAACCTGGAGCCACTCATCACCAGGGCCGTTGCTGAAATCAGGGCCGCCGGTTTTGAGCAAATAGATTATGTATCCATCGCTTCCGCACAGGACCTTTCGGAAGTGGCGGAATGGGATGGGCATAGTCCGCTGGTGGCATTGGTAGCGGCTTTCATCAGCGGCGTTCGCCTTATTGACAATCTTCCCCTGACAGAAACAGGCAGCCCGGTAGGATAAGCCAACCAACTGATCATCACCTGCTAAAAAAGGATTATTAGAATTGCTTGTGTAACTTGCCAACGAATATGCCGCTATGAAGAAACGCTTGTTATTTGCGATACAATACCTGTTTTTCCTGGGCCTGGGGGTATTCCTGGTATGGTGGAGCCTGCACCAGATACCGGATGATAAATGGGGCCAGTTCAAACGTTCGCTCGAAACGGCCAATTACTGGCTGATGTTGCCGGTGTTCCTGATCCTTTCCCTGAGTCACCTGCTCAGGGCATTGCGCTGGCGCATCCTGATGATGCCCATGGGTTACCGACCCTCGATTTCCAATACCTTCTTCGCCGTGATGATCGGTTACCTGGCCAACCTGGCGGTACCGCGACTGGGAGAAGTGCTGAAATGCACCATCCTTGCCAAATATGAAAAAGTACCCGCCGAAAAACTGGTAGGCACCATTGTGGCAGAGAGAGCCGTGGATGTGATCAGCCTGGGACTGGTATTCCTGCTGGCCCTGTTCAGCCAGTTTGAAGTAGTGGGCGAATTTGCGCACCAGCTGTTCAGTCAATTGTTCGAGAACCGCAGCGGCAGCCTGTCGCTGGTAAAATTGGGTATTGTGGCGGCGGTCGTGATCGTGCTGACGATCGCTATCAGGATCTGGTTCGACCAATTCTCGCATCTGAGGATCGTGATGGTGACCAAAAAAATATTACTGGGTATCTGGGAAGGACTGAACAGTATCCGTAACCTGCAGCAAAAAAGACATTTCATTCTGTACAGTGCTGCCATCTGGATACTATACATCGTGGGAACCTGGGTAGGTTTACTGGCAACAGAAGGAACCGCGCATCTTGGTTTGCGGACCGCCACTTCCGGCCTGGCATTCGCCAGTATCGGCATGATCGTTACACCGGGCGGAATTGGGGCTTATGCCTATTTCCTGGCCAAAGTGCTGGAGAAGAACGATATCCCCTTCGAGATCGGTTTTGCCAACGGTACCCTCCAGTGGTTCGTGCAGTTCATTATTGTGGTGCTGGTAGGTTCCGTTTGCCTGGTACTGCTACCTTATTACAACAAAAAGAAAAAACATGAGAGCCGTTAGCGCCATCGAAAAAAAGATAATCACCCTACCGCGGTTACGGGCGCAGATCGCCAGCTGGCGGGTAACCCATAAGACCATTGCTTTTACCAATGGCTGTTTCGATATCCTGCACGAAGGACATATCGCCTCACTTTCGCAAGCTGCTTCTGAAGCTGATTACCTGGTGGTAGGCGTGAACAGCGATAGCAGCACCAAAAAACTCAAAGGCCCCGACAGACCCGTTAACCATGAACACAGCCGCGCCCTGCTGCTGGCCAGTCTCAGTATCGTGGATGCAGTGGTGCTCTTTGAAGAAGACACCCCCTTAGAACTGATCACGGCGATCCTGCCCGATGTGCTGGTGAAAGGCGGCGACTATACCCTTGACCAGATCGTGGGTGCCAAAGAGGTTATAGCCAATGGCGGACGGGTTGTGATCAATCCTATTCTTCCGGGTTTTTCCACAACGGGCATCATCCAGCAGATCAAAGCATCTTTCTCCTGATCCTGCTGTTTATTCAGCCAACAGACAACTGTTTATCAGTAAACTTAACATTATTGAAAAACTGTATTTCTTATATTTGGTATGAGGGCCGACAGGTGTATACCCATCCGTGGATGCCAGGGTTTCCCGATTCGTTCGTAAGCACATGATTGACAAAACACCCTCTTATCGCATGCCAAAAAAATTACTCATTCAGAGAGATATCAGCTGGTTAAGTTTCAATGCAAGGGTTTTACAGGAAGCCAATGACCTCACCGTTCCCTTAAAAGAGCGGATCCGTTTCCTGGGGATCTTTTCCAATAATATGGATGAATTCTTCCGGGTTCGGGTTGCCACCTTGAAACGCATGCTCGAATTCAGCGAAAAACGCAGGAAGCTGAACATGCACATGGAAGAAGACCCGCAACAGATCCTCGACCAGATACAGACCATCGTATTACAGCAGCAGAACGAGTTTAACCGGATATGGACAGGGATCCAGAAAGAGCTGAAAAAAGAAAAGATACAACTGGTAACCGAAAAACAACTGACACGCGAGCAACAGTCCTTTGTCAAAAAATATTTTGATGAAGAGGTCCGCTCCAACATCATCCCGCTGATGGTCGAGAGTCTGCCACAACTACCCTACCTGCGCGATAAAAGTATTTACCTCGGGGTGGTGATGCGTAAAAAGAACTCGGCCTATCACCAGAAATATGCGCTGATAGAAGTGCCTGCCAAAGCGGTGGGAAGATTTATACAGTTGCCCTCCAAGACCAACGAGAAGCACATTATCTTACTGGAAGACGTGATCCGCTTTAACCTGCCGGTCATCTTTTCTTATTTCGGTTACGATCATTTTGAATCACATATTTTCAAAGTAACCAAGGATGCCGAGATAGACCTTGACAATGATGTGAGCACCAGTTTTGTGGAGAAGATCGAAAAAGGAGTTAAGAACCGACGCAAAGGCAAACCGGTTCGTTTTGTGTACGACAAGGAAATGGACGCGGGTTTGCTGGAATACCTGATACGCAGGCTCAGCCTGAATCACAAAAGCAATATCATACCCGGCGGACGAATCCATAATTTCCGGCATTTCATGGATTTCCCGGATGTGTTCCGCACCAAGAACCCACGCCGCGCTGCTTTTACCCATCCTGCTTTACAAAGCTCTATGCGGGTGACTGATGTTATCGTGAAGAAAGATCTGATGCTGCATTTCCCATACCATTCCTTCAATGCGATCATAGACCTGCTTCGCGAAGCAGCGATGGACCCGGATGTTAGCTCCATCAAGATCACCGCATACCGGCTGGCATCGAATTCAAAAGTGATCAATGCCCTCATCAACGCTGCCCGTAATGGCAAGGAAGTAGTGGTCATGCTGGAACTGAAAGCCCGGTTCGACGAGGAAGCCAACCTTGAATGGAAAAAGATCCTGGAAGAAGAAGGGGTTACCGTATTGCTGGGCGTACCCCGGATGAAGATCCATGCCAAACTCTGTATCATCAAAAAAAGAAAAGGCAACAAAACCATCCAGTATGGTTTTGTGAGTACCGGTAACCTGAACGAGAAGACCGCCACAGTGTATGGCGACCATTGCCTGCTTACCGCCAACCGGAATGTGATGGCAGATATCAACCGCATTTTCCATTATTTAGAGAACTGGAAAACCGGGATACAGCACCTGCGGATGTGTAAAACATTGATGGTATGCCCGATCCAAATGCGGCAGAGCCTCCTGGCGCTGGTTGACAAAGAGATCAAAAATGCCAAAGCAGGCAAAGAATCGGGCATCATCCTGAAAGTGAATTCGCTGAGTGATGCCGCCCTTATTGCCAAACTGGGCGAAGCCGCCAGGGCCGGCGTTCCGATCCGTATGGTGGTAAGAGGTATTTACTGTATGATGCGGGAACCCAAAAAAGAAAAAGGAGAAGTGACCGCTATCAGTATTGTGGATGAATACCTGGAACATGCCCGCGTAATGATCTTCCACAACCTGGGAAAAGAAAAGATCTATATATCCAGCGCCGACTGGATGGTCCGAAACCTGGACCATCGTGTGGAAGCCGCTGTTCCGGTAACCGACCCCGGCATTTGCGAAGAATTAAAAGAGATTATCCACATTCAATTAAGAGATAACGTAAAAGCGAGAATCCTCGACAATGATTTAAACAACAACTATGTACCTTCCACAGGTAAAAAACAGGTACGTTCCCAGATCGGGACTTACCATTACCTGCACAAGAAAAACATAGTGAACAGTGAGGTTAGCAGCCATTGATATTGGAAGTAACGCCGCAAGGTTATTGATCACAGAAGTTAGCCAGGACCGTGAGGGCAACCCGCTTTTCAATAAACTGAACCTGGTACGTGTGCCCCTGCGCCTGGGTTTTGACGTGTTTGAAAAAGGCGAGATCTCCAAGGAAAAAAGGGGCATGATCCTGCAGACCATGAAAGCCTATGGTCATCTCATCAATGCCTACAACGTAAAAAATGTGATCGCCTGCGCCACCAGCGCCATGCGCGATGCCGGTAATAGCGCCGATATCATCCGTAAGGTAAAACTGGAAACGGGCCTGGAGATCGAGATCATCAGTGGCGACCTGGAAGCTTCCATCATCTACGAGAACCATGTGGCCGAACACATGGATACGGAGCACAGCTACCTGTACATAGATGTGGGCGGAGGCAGCACCGAACTTACTTTTTTTGCTGATGGCAAACTGGTCTTTAAGCAGTCGTTCAATATCGGCACCATCCGTATGCTGAAGGACATGGTTGATGACAGCAAGTGGAACGAGATGAAAGAAGCCATCAAAAACAAAACAAAAGGATACAAGCAGATCACCGCCATCGGAACCGGGGGTAATATCAACAAGGTATTCTCACTCAGCAAAAGAAAGGATGGCAAACCGCTGAACATTGAATTACTGAAAGACTATTACAAGGAGATCGCCAGTTTTTCGCTGGAAGACAGGATCAATATCTACAAACTGCGCGAAGACCGTGCTGATGTGATCGTGCCTGCGTTGCAGATCTACATCAATGTCATGCGCTGGGCCGATGCGGCAGAGATCTATGTACCCAAGATCGGTCTGGCTGATGGATTGATACAACACCTGTATTACGCGCTTGCCGCCAAGGGCATCACTTCCTGACAAGCAAGTCCTGGACAAGCCAGGCAGCCACAGGGCAAAGGCATTAATTTTTTTTTCTGCGCAGTCGCTCGGCTCCGCCGAGTGACGCCTATCCCCAGGCTTCCAGCCTAAAAATCTTAAAGCTACAATACACGCCCCCTTCAGAACAAACGCACCCATTGAATTATTCCGGAATCAGCTGAATCTTCCTAATTTTAGCGCGGCATTGGAATATGCGTTCATAACAAAGCATATTGATCCACTTACTTCCTATAAAAACAACACAAATGTCCAGCCACAAGGAAATCAAAAAAGTCACTACACATACTTTACTGCAACTGAAAGCGCAGGGCAGTCCCATCTCCATGATCACCGCCTATGATTATTCTTTTGCCAGGTTATTTGATGCGGCCGGTGTTGATGCGATACTGGTGGGCGATAGCGCCAGTAATGTCATGGCCGGACACGATACCACCCTCCCCATCACACTCGACCAGATGATCTATCATGCACAATGCGTGGTTCGCGGCGTACACCGTTCGCTGGTAGTGGTAGACCTTCCATTCGGATCTTACCAGTCCAATCCCGATATCGCCGTAGCATCTTCTATCCGCATCATGAAAGAGACAGGTGGGCATGCCATCAAACTGGAAGGTGGAGAGGAAGTGATCGACAGCATCCGGCGCATTGTATCGGCAGGCATACCGGTAATGGGGCACCTGGGATTAACACCACAATCGATCTACAAATTCGGGACCTATACGGTCAGGGCAAAAGAAGAGGCGGAAGCGGAAAAACTGAAACGGGATGCACTTTTACTCCAGGAAGCAGGCTGTTTTGCCCTGGTACTGGAAAAGATACCTGCACAGCTGGCCGGAACGGTCAGCCGGAGCCTGAACATCCCTACCATTGGCATCGGGGCCGGACCGGAATGCGACGGGCAGGTACTGGTCATGCATGATATGCTGGGCATCAACAACGAATTCAAGCCCCGTTTTCTCCGGCAATACCTTGACCTGGAAAGCCAGGTCACTACGGCGGTACAACAGTATATCCGGGATGTAAAAACGCGGGATTTCCCCAACCAGCAGGAATCTTACTGAATTTTTCACCGATAAGACCCTTGTTTTCACCCATAATGTTTCATGGGTGATACCTGTCTGAATAGATTTGGTAATTAAGCCGGCTTCAAAGTCGGAAAAAGACACCAGGATCTCATCAGCCATGCGTTTAAAACAATAGCCGTATGCCCTTCAACAACAATAAAAAGACAGTGACACTGATCGCACACAGTGCGGCATGGCTTTGTTTTTTTACACTTCCCTATCTCGTATTCTTTCCCCGACTGCGCGATTTCAGCATGAGCAACCACCAGCTGGCGGCCATTATCTGCAATAATGTTTTCCTGGTGCTGTTCTACTACCTGAATACCCTGTTATTGATCCCCCGTTTCCTGGTAAAGGAGAAATGGTTTCTTTATATCTTATCGATCATTGTCTGCCTGGTCGTATTCCTGTATGCACCCAAACAGGTCGCATTACTGATAGCAGAACCGGAGCCTTTCAATCCTAATAACCGCGAGTTCATCCGTAACCCGGCATTCAAGGGTAGACCCAGGTTCACTGGGTATATGCGCAGACAGAGACCCGTGGCCGACCCTTACAATACGGTCTTATTCCTGTTGATCTTTACCGTTGGCACCTGCATATCGGTGATACAACGCTGGCTGCAGACCGAACAGAACCGGAAAGAAACCGAGAACGAAAAACTGAATACCGAGCTGTCGTTCCTGAAATCGCAGGTCAACCCACATTTCTTTTTCAATACGCTGAACAATATTTATTCGCTGGCGGTGGTACGGAGCGAGAAAACTGCGCCAGCCGTGATGAAACTCTCTTCCATCATGCGGTATATACTTACCGAAACCCAGCGCGACCTGGTTCCGCTGCAGAACGAAGTGGATTTCACGAATAATTTCATTGACCTGCAGAAAGTAAGGCTGACCGATAAAGTGACCCTGGATTTCTCCACCGAGGGGTCTACCGACAACCTGCTGGTGGCGCCGCTGTTATTCATCCCCTTTGTGGAAAATGCCTTCAAATACGGGGTAAGTACCAAGGAAGCCTCCACTATCGGCATCAGGATCAGGACCGGGGGAAATACCATCTATTTTTCGGCGGTGAATTATATTGTACCTTCAGAGAACAACCTGACCGAAAATACGGGCATAGGCATCAACAACGTAAAAAGAAGGCTGGAGCTGATGTACCCCGGCAAACACCAACTCACCAGTTTTGAGAAAGACAACTACTATCATGTTTACCTGGAAATAGAGACACAATGATACACTGCATAGCCATCGACGACGAGCCCTTAGCACTGCAACTCATACATGAGTACTGCAGCAAGATCTCATTTCTGAAGCTGGAAAAGACTTTTACCAATACAGACGAAGCCAAAGCAAACCTGCAGCAGCAAAAGGTAGACCTGCTGTTCCTAGACATACAGATGCCCGATATCAACGGTATGCAGTTCTACAAAGCGCTGGCCGAAAAACCACCTGTGATCTTCACCACGGCCTATAAGGATTTTGCCGCAGAGGGTTTTAACGTGGATGCGGTGGATTACCTGCTGAAGCCTTTTGAATACGACCGTTTTCTGAAAGCCTGTTACAAGGCCAAAGAGTACCTTGAATTCCTGAGTACACAGGAAATGCAGCTCAACTCCATCTTTGTGAAAGTGAATTACGAGATCATGAAGATCAACCTGAAAGACATTGAGCTGATTGAAGCGCTGGACGATTATATCAAGATCTATATCAAACCCAACCCGGTACTGACCCTGATGACACTCAAAAGCATCCAGGAAAAACTGTCCCCGCGAGATTTTGTAAGGGTACACCGCTCATTTATCATACCACTGGCCAGGATCGAGAAATTCAGCAAGACCAAACTCTGGACCGCCGGAAAAGAGATCCCAATCGGCAGCAGCTACAGCCAGGTATATGATCAATTGTTAACTATTTCCAAAACAAGATAATTCCCCGATTCTGTTGGCATGCTCGCCTATTAACCAGGCAACAATGTTTCAACAGTAATACATTTGTACGGATCATTTTTCATAAATGTTTCATGCAAGGTTTTGATGAAAGGTACCAGCGGTTGTTCTCAACAGGTGGTACCTTTTTTTATTCCCCTTCTTTTATACTACCTGCCATATGAACAGAGCAACAGTTATTGTACACGCTGACCGGACACCATAACCTTAACCCGATATTCTTGGGCGATATCCGGAATGACGGTACTTTTGTTGTATGGAATTTCTTAAACAACTCGGTATCACTGCAGAAAATGCCGGCACTTCAAGCGGCACAGAATGGATCAATAGCAAAGGCGCACAAATCGGCTCTTTCTCACCCGTTGATGGGGTGAAGATCGGTTCCGTTACCGAAACGGATACCGCAGCCTACGAAACCCTGATCAGCAAAGCGCAGGAAGCTTTTGCCCTGTGGCGTATGTGGCCTGCCCCAAAACGTGGCGAAATCGTTCGCCAGGTGAGTGATGCCCTTCGCACCCATAAAGAAGCACTGGGCAAACTGGTCAGTTATGAAATGGGAAAAAGCCTGCAGGAAGGATATGGAGAAGTACAGGAAATGATCGATATCTGCGATTTTGCCGTAGGCCTTTCACGCCAGTTGTATGGTTTAACCATGCACAGCGAACGACCTGCACACCGGATGTACGAACAATGGCACCCGCTGGGCATTGTGGGGATCATTTCCGCCTTCAATTTCCCCGTTGCCGTATGGAGCTGGAACGCGGCACTGGCATGGGTATGCGGCAACGTGACCATCTGGAAACCCAGCGAAAAAACACCTTTATGCGGTATCGCCGTACAAAAGATCGTAGCGGAAGTATTTGCGAAGAACCAGGTACCTGAAGGTGTGAACGGACTGGTACAGGGCGGCAAAGAAGTGGGCGAATGGATCAGCAGGGATACCCGTATCCCATTGATTTCCGCTACAGGATCTACCCGCATGGGTAAGATACTGAGCGCCACAGTAGCAGCCAGGCTGGGAAAAAGCATCCTTGAACTGGGAGGCAACAATGCCATCATCATTTCAAAAGAGGCCGACCTTGACATGGCTCTGATCGGCTCTGTATTCGGGGCCGTGGGTACTGCCGGTCAACGCTGCACCACCACCCGCAGGCTTATCATCCATGAATCGGTATATGAGACCTTCAAACAGAAACTGATCAAAGCCTATGGCCAGTTGCGCATAGGCGATCCACTGGATACACATAACCATGTAGGCCCCCTGATCGATACCAACGCCGTGAATATGTACCTCAGCTCCATCCAGCAATGTAAAGAGCAGGGCGGGCATTTTATCGTGGAAGGCGGTATACTGGAAGGCAAGGGATACGAAAGCGGCTGTTATGTCAAACCCTGTATTGCCGAAGCAAACAATGACATGGCCATCGTACAGCATGAAACTTTTGCCCCGATCCTTTACCTGATGTCTTACAGCACCCTCGAAGAAGCCATCGCTTTACATAATGGCGTTCCGCAGGGACTCTCCTCTTCCATCATGACCCTGAACATGCGCGAAGCAGAAAGGTTCCTGTCGCATGCCGGAAGCGACTGTGGTATTGCCAACGTGAACATTGGCACAAGCGGCGCTGAGATCGGCGGTGCATTTGGCGGAGAAAAAGAAACCGGTGGCGGCCGCGAAAGTGGCAGCGATGCCTGGAAAGCTTATATGCGCCGGCAGACCAATACCATCAACTGGAGCGACAAACTTCCGTTGGCACAGGGCATTGTGTTTGACCTGTAGTTTTCCGGCAACTGTATCGTATCTTTCGGGATAGCTTTCTAAAACCAACAAAATGTTATTGGCGATCTTATTCCCCTTCCTGTCATTTTTCTTCCGGGGAAAGATATTCACGGCCGTGATCTGCCTGATATTGCAACTGACCCTGCTGGGATGGCTGCCCGCTGCTTTGTGGGCAGTACTGTCTTTACAGAATGCCCGCGCCGAAAAAAGGAACCAGAAACTGATCAAAGCGATCAGGGAAACACGCAGGTAAGTCCACTACTCGAACACAAAATACAAGCCTACAAAAATAATCCCGATGGCTACCGAAGTGAGGCCATAGAGTATCCAGTTATACAATTCAGGAACAGGGTTCACCAGGGTAAGCACACAACTCACAAAACCCAGGAAAGCACCGATACCCATATACAGGAACCCCGCGGTCTGTCTCCTGGCATGAACCAGTTTCCGGTAGGTTGTCAGTCGTTCCCGGATAAAATCGGGATCAAGACCCGACTGCAGGAGTTCGTCCTGAACAGACTCAACCGATCGTTTATCGGCAAGCCATTGCTGCACAAAGTCAGCACTGACAGCAGAGGTATACGGCATAGCAATCGTTTATCGGGTAAGGGATGTTTCCTTCCGGGCAAAATCATTCACCCAATATAAGGAGTTTACCCAATTACACACCATACAGGCTGCTAAATTTCAGCTGCTATGTCTCTGGTACACTTATTTTAGAGATGGCAATCTTCGCTGTTGCCGGACCGGATCAGTTAAGGTTTGAAAAAACTGGCTTTCAGATTGTGCAGATCGTACAGGGCACCTGCTATTACCAGTTCACCCTTTCTCATTTTTTCCTGGGTGATACCCGATTGTGTTTGTAGCTGCCGGAGTGCATGCCTTACATTGGCCATCACACAATCATCCACCCGGTTCGCGTTTGTGAGAGGCAGGGCTTTGATTTCAGCTTCCTGAGTAATGCTGTCAACAATGTCACGAATGTGTCCGGGAGCATCTCCTCCTTCAAGATAAGCTTTGATAGCGCCGCAATCCTCGTGCCCCATCACCACAACTAATGGTACGCCAAGATGCGCTACCGCATATTCAATACTGCCCAATTCCAACGGGCCGATCATATTTCCAGCTGTTCGGATCACAAACAGATCGCCCATTCCCTGATCAAATAACAGTTCTGGAGATACACGGCTGTCCGCACAACAAACAATCGCGGCAAAAGGATGTTGCTGGCTGGCCACTTCTGCAAGGTGCTTCCTGTCTGCATCAGGATGTTCCGGGCGGTATGCTGCAAAACGAGCATTCCCTTCTGCCAGCCGATCCAAGGGCGTTATGCCAACAGCATTCTTTGCCGGAGTTGAATCTGACACTGTACATCCCCCTTCAAAAAGAAGAAGTACGCTAACTAAAATAACCATCAGCTTTTTACCTGCCAATAAAATATCCATGGAGAAAGTTTTCGTATGAAATCATACGCTAAACTCCTTCAAAGAATCGGAAAGAAACATGACAAAACGCATCTTTCAACTTATTAACGCTTTGTATTAGATTATTTAAAATCTCTGTTGCCAGAAACATAAAAAATGCCTGTAAGGGTGATCGATGAAAATTTCCAATCAGTTTCAGCAGACCTCCCGCCATGCGGAATTCTTGTCCAGTACCGGGCGTAGACAGTGCCGTCAAAATGAGGGAGCGCATTCCACAGAAGCTGTATCATCAGTCAAATCCCTCAAGGCGCAACGGCAACAGGTACGGGCATTCGCCACTGCTGAACCCTGAGCATCACAAATCCGGACTACCCAGGGGATTGTTTCATGGCACAACCGTTATTTATTATCTTACCAGCAAAATGCCATTGGCAGGCATTCTTACCAACACCTGCTTGTTATGAAAAAATTCTTTTACGTATCGTTACTGCTCCTGGCTGGGGACTGTTCACCAAGCAAACCCGCCCAGAACACAACAGGACAGCTTAACCAACTAGCCGAACAATATGTCCGTCTGGGACTCACCATTGGTCAATACGACGAAGCTTTTGTTGATGCCTATTATGGCCCGGATTCCCTTCGTCCCCAGGCGCCGAAAGCCGCCGTGTTCCCCAAGGACAGTTTATTGAAAGCCGTAGCTGAATTATCGGTTAAACTGCAGGAACTGGCACGTTTTGGTAAAAATGATACGTTGCTACAGACAAGGACGGCCTGGATACAGGCGCAACTCACTGCATTTACCAGCAGGATCCGGATCTTCTCCGGACAGTACCCCAGTTTTGAAGAAGAGACCAAAGAACTTTTTGGCGTGACCGTACCCACCTATCCCGAAAAACATTTCCGGGAACTGGTGGCACAACTCAATAACAGTTTACCCGGAAAAGGAAACCTGAATGAACGTTTCCAGCAACTGGCCAACCGCTTCATCATCCCCAAAGAAAAGCTGAATACGGTTTTCAGGGCAGCCATTGCCGAATGCCGCAAAAGGACCAAAGCCCATTACGAGTTACCCGTTACCGAAGATTTTACACTGGAATATGTGACCAACAAACCCTGGAGCGGATATAACTGGTACAAGGGCAGGTACCAAAGCCTGGTGCAGATCAATACCGACCTGAACATCTTTATTGAAAAAGCGATCGATGTGGGCAGTCATGAAAGTTATCCCGGCCATCACGTGTACAATATGCTGCTGGAGAAAAACCTGTATCAGGATAAAGGATGGTTAGAGATCTCTTTGTACCCGCTGTTCAGTCCGCAATCCCTGATCGCCGAAGGTAGCGCCAATTACGGGATTGATGTGACTTTCCCCGGCAAAGAAAAAAACAGGTTCGCCAGGGAAGTGCTACTGCCACTGGCCGGTCTGGACACGACCGGGCTTGATCAGTATTTCGCCGCACTGGAACTGAAAAGCGAACTGAATTATGCGCGCAATGAAGTGGCAAGAGGATTGTTAAATGGCACCATGACAGAAACCGAAGCCCTGCGATGGCTGCAGGAGTACGGATTGAACAACCGTGAAACAGCGTTAAAATCGATCAGCTTCATCAGGACCAACCGTAGTTATGTGATCAACTACAACTACGGAAAAGACCTCGTGAAAAACTATATCGAATCCAATGGTGGCACGGATAAGGACCCGGCCAAACACTGGCAACTGTTTGCCAAACTGCTCAGCAACCCTGTTACCCCGGCCGACCTGTTGCCGGCCAAACCCTGAAACAATGATAAAAACCGCAGCAAATAGTATAGAAATTTTCGATTTAATACTTTTTAATATATTAATAATCAATACAATAGAAAGTTATTCAGGTTGTAATTAAGGTTTTCCTAAAACTAGATGACCCTCGTTATTTTATCGTTATCATTTCTCAAATTTGTAAGCATAGAAAACACTTTTACAAAATGATGCATCGTGGGATTGTTGCCATAGTGGCATTGCCTTTCTTTTTCTACCAGGGGCATGCGCAGACAGAAGTGCCCAAAGGCTGGCACCTGATGGATTATGCACAGGATTCCTTTTATGGCATCAGTCTTAACAAAGCCTACACTTTCCTGAAAGAAAAACGCAAGATCTCCAGACCCGTGATCGTTGCGGTGCTGGATTCAGGTGTTGATACCACGCACGAAGACCTGAAGAATATACTCTGGCACAACCCCAAAGAAATTCCGGGGAACGGAAAAGATGACGATGGCAACGGATACATAGATGATGTATACGGCTGGAATTTCCTGGGCGGAAAAGACGGCCGCGATGTATGCCGTACTTCCGATGAAAGATCACGCGTGTACCATCGTTTAAAAGGAAAATTCTCCGGCCAGTCGGTAGATACCACCACCCTTGCAGGCAATGAAAAAGAGCAATACCTTACCTGGAAAAAAGCAGCCAACGAACTCAACTTCAGTTCCGATGAACAGGTGGAACTGTTGTTCGTGGAAGTGACCGCCAAAGCCATTAAACGTCACGACAAAGTGTTACGCAAAGAAATGGGCGTGGAAGAATACAGCTCCGACTACCTGGAGAAATTTGAACCCAGGACCAAAGCCGCACGTGAGGCAAAATTCGGATACCTGACCTGTATCAAGATGATCGGTGTGGATCCTGATGAGAAGAATACCAATACCATTGCCGACCTGGACGAATATGTAGAAGGTAAAAAAATAGCTTTTGAATCAAAAGATACGCCGCCGATCGATTACCGGGCAGAGATCATTAAAGACAACTACGAGGACATTACCGACCGGTTTTATGGCAACAACGATGTAATGGGGCCGATCAGCAGCGCCAAACATGGCACACATGTATCGGGCCTGATCGCCGCACAACGTAATAACGGGATCGGGGTCGACGGCGTGGCCGATAATGTAAAGCTGATGATGCTGCGCGTAGTACCCGATGGCGACGAATATGATAAGGATGTGGCGCTCGCCATTCATTATGCCATAGACAACGGCGCCAAAGTGATCAACATGAGTTTTGGCAAATCCTTCTCCCCCGAAAAAAGATGGGTAGACAGTGCCGTAAAATATGCAGAACTGCATGATGTACTCATTGTGCATGCATCGGGTAACGAAAGTAATAACCTGGATGAAAAAGAGAATTTTCCCAATCCCTGGCTGAAGCAATGGAATACAACGGCCAATAATTTCATTACCGTAGGGTCAAGCAGCGACCCCAGGATCACCGGCAGCATAGCGGCCGAGTTCAGTAATTATGGCAGGCATAACGTAGATGTATTTGCTCCGGGCGTAAAGATATACTCCACTTTTCCGGGCGGTAACCAGTACGGTAACCTGAGAGGCACCAGCATGTCGGCCCCCATCGTAAGTGGCCTCGCCGCCATGATACGCGGGTATTATCCCGAACTGACCGCAGTACAGGTGAAAAAGATCATTGAAGAATCGGCAGTTCAACCCGGGAACACCCTGACCGTTGTGAAACCCGGCACCAAAGACGAAGAAGTGCCTTTTAACCTGCTAAGCAAAACAGGTGGTATCATTAATGCGTACAAAGCCGTTGTAAGTGCCGATACCACTAAAACAGCTGCAGCAGTCATCCTGAGAACACCGGTAAAACCATCCAATATTCCAGTCCAGAAAAACACAAAATCCAATAGATAATGTCCAGACCGCAATCCGCTGAATTCCCATCATATTTCGCCAGATATGTTTCGCAGGTAGCAACGGACAGCGTGGCCGAAGCCATTCAACGCTACGCTGCTGAGCTCAACGATTTTTATACCTCGCTCCCCGAAGACAAGGCCAACTACCGTTACGCAGAAGGCAAATGGACCATTAAGGAACTACTGCAGCACGTGATCGATGCAGAAAGAATTTTCGCTTACCGCATATTATGTATCTCCCGGAAAGACAAAACCCCGCTGGCTTCCTTTGACGAAGACAGTTATGCACAACACGCACAGGCCGATAAAAGGTCTTTTGCCTCCCTGAAAGAAGAGTTCGTTGCCGTACGCAGATCCTCTGACCTGCTACTGACCTCCCTGAGCCAGGAACAACTGGCAGAACAAGGCACCGCCAGCAACCTGCCCGTAACCGCCAATGCCATCGGTTTTATCCTGTTCGGCCACCTGCTGCATCATAAGGCTGTTCTGGAAGAGAGGTATCTGGTGGGTTAGTAGTTAATAGTAAAACTGGTTAAAATAGTTAAAAGGGTTAAAAGGAGGCAAGCGTAAACTTCCTAACTATGTTACTACATTAAACTATTTTAACCCTTTTAACTATTTTAACCCTTTTAACCTCTTTTAACCCTTTTAACTATTTTAACCTCTTCAACCCTTTTAACCTGCTTTACCCCCTCAATACCTCACAAAATCACACCATTCCTCATCGCATAATAATTTCTGTAAAACAGGATCTTTCATTACTTCGGTGTAATCCATGGCTTTACCGTTCACCCAGATGGTTCTGTATACGAGGCGGATACCATGACTATAATCCACCCACCAGTTAATATGGCCCGTGTACAATGGCTGTATCGGCTTGCCATCCAGTTTATGCCAGCCATAGATCGCTTCCCTGCCGGGACGGGGATCGCGCGAAACCTTTCCTGAGATCACCACATCTTTTTTAATCCCAGCTATCAGTCCTTTTCGTCCTTTCCGCTGTCCTTCCACGATCAGGTGATGCTGCCACATGGTAACCGAGCTGTCGCGGCAAGCATACATGGGAACCGGCGCCAGTTTTACTACCGCCTGTGCATAAATATCATTCACCATTTTACGGGTAGGAAGAAAACAATGAAAACTATCGGCGATGACCTGTGCAGCCATGGGCGTCAGCGGGATTCTTGCCCAGTCGTTATCGGTTCCCAGCGAGAGATAATCCGGTGAGACAAAATAATGCGCCTGTATGGTTTTACCGGTAACGCTGTCTGTCAACGAAACCCGGATCCGGGCAAACTTCCGGAGAAAACCGGGAATATTACCGGCAAGTATCTCCTGTTTTGCAAGAGAGTCCCTTTCGCGCCATTGGGCAGCAGCAACCTGCTGGTAAAAAGCTGTGCCCGTTTGTGCATTATGCGCTTCTTTCCAGACCGGCCAAAACATGGTCCTGCTGCCGCTGCAGGATTGCAGCAGGATACCTGCCATGATCGCGATGAAAATCCGTTTAGTCATATGTTCCCCGGTTGAACCGGTACCCACTAAGGTATACAGAAATCAGCCAACGGTTCCTATCGTTCCTGCCAGTATCTTAGCAGCGCATGACGACCATCGGACTGATATCAGACACGCATGACTACCTGGATGAAGCCGTATTCCGGCATTTCGCCAATTGCGACGAGATCTGGCATGCGGGCGATTTTGGCAGTGCCGGGATCGCAGAAGCCTTGCAGCAATTCAAACCTTTGCGCGGTGTGTATGGAAATATTGATGGGCAGGATATCCGGAGCCAATTCCCCGAAACACTGGTCTGGACCTGCGAACAGGTGACCATTCTGATGATGCATATCGGTGGTTACCCGCCCAAATACAACCCGGCCTCCAAACCGCTGATACAGCAACACCGTCCACAGTTATTCATCAGCGGTCATTCGCACATACTAAAGATCCTGTACGACGACAAACAGCATTGCCTGCATATGAATCCCGGCGCCGCAGGCAAACAGGGCTGGCATAAAACAAGAACACTGATCCGTTTTGTGATCGATGGAAAAGATATGAAACAATGTGAAGTGATAGAATTGGGCAACCGTTAATATGTTCACATACCTATCCGCCATAAAAAAAGCCGCAAAACGCGGCTTTTTTTATTTAGTTCATTCCCGGAAACCAGGGTCTTCCCACGATCTCCCGGAAAGGCCAGGGGATGGTGGCAAGGATCACGACCAGCGCCAGCAGGAAATAGATAAATGCTTTTTTATACTTCGTTTCATCGCTCACAGGCTTTTTAGCCATACCATGACCCAGCGTGATCATGGTAATGGCGATGATCATTCCAAGCGGATGTTCCACCCAGAAAAAACGATAAAAGGGATCTTTCATCACACTGGTACCTTCCGGCAAGGTTGTGGTGAAGAAACCGTAACGGCCCCATGCCACCTGGTACAGTCCCAGCAACAAAGTGATATGGGCGCTGATCATGGTGAACAACCATATTTTTTTGTCACCCGCAGCAAAGGTCTTTTTACCCTGCCATCCGGTATAGGCTTTGATGATCGATACCAACAACAATATCAATATCACCCAACGAAGAAAATTATGTAAGTGAACCATTCCTGTTTGCATACTATTTTTTTTAAGGTAGAAAGATAATCAAGGCTTTGAATAAACACGAAAGTTTCTTTAGTAAAGGGCAATCACTCACCACTGACGACTCACGACTGCCTACTCCACCCATTCCGCTACAAACAAATTCGTATCCCTGGTTCCGCCATTGTTACGGTTAGAAGAGAAAATGATCTTTTTGCCGTCTGGACTGAACATGGGGAATGCATCAAATCCTTTATCGCGGCTGATCTTTTCAAGACCCTTACCATTGATATCGGTCAGGTACATATTGAACGGGAAGCCCCTTTTGTATTCGTGGTTGCTGCAAAAAACAATGTGTTTGCTGTCGGGCGTAAAATTGGGCGCCCAGTTGGCCTGCGCCAGATTAGTGATCTGGCGGGCATTACTGCCATCAGCATCGGCCACCCATACTTCCATATTGGTGGGCGCCACCATACCATCGGCCAGCAGTTCTTTGTATTCCTTGATCTCCGCATCGGTTTTGGGGCGACTGGCACGCCAAACGATCTTTTTGCCGTCGGGGCTAAACCATGCGCCGCCATCATAACCCAACATATGGGTGATCCGTTTCTCTTTGCCGGAAGCGAGGTCCATGATATACAGTTCCAGATCACCTTCCTTATCACTGCAATAGATCATTTTTTTTCCATCGGGAGAGAGGGTGGCTTCGGCATCGTAACCCTTGGCCGTAGTCAGCTGTTTCACGATCTTACCATCCAGGTCGGCCATGAAAATATCGTAGCTGTTGTACAAAGGCCAGATATAACGGTTGCCATATTTTGCACGGTCAGGCGTGGGCGGACAGGTATCCGCACCCTGATGAGTGGAAGCATAGATAAAATGTTTCCCATCTGGCAGAAAAAAGGCACAGGTGGTTCGTCCCTTGCCGCTGCTGACCATTTGATAGGTGAACTTCTCATTGGGTGAGGAAGGCAGTTTGCCGATAAAGATCTGATCGCAATTGAGCCCTTCTTTGGGGTTCGTGCGCTGGAAAATGATGTGTTTACCATCATAACTCCAATATGCTTCTGCATTATCACCGCCAAAAGTGAGCTGGCGAACATTCTTAAAATGTTTTTCACCGGCAAACAGCACCGAGTCCGATACAAGTGCCGGCGCCTGCGCCAGTAACTGACCCATCCCTGCTAAACAACATATCCATACAAACAATCCTTTTTTCATAAAGTCTTATGTTAAGATTCGGCAAAAATAGGTGCGAAGCCCCTCTCTTGTGTCAGAAAAATGTCACGACATGCCCTATCCCCATAATTTTGCAGCATGAGATCATGGATAGTTGCCTGTTGCCTGTTGTTACTGATAGCCTGTAAAAATGAGGCGAGGGTTCCGCCACCAGGCAGTCTTGCCCAGGAACAGATGCCCGCCCCGGTACAGGAGCTTTTTAACAAACTGAACAAATACCCGGACAGTACCCGGCTGCGGATGCAGCTGGTAGATGCTCTGGACAGTCTGGGGGCATACGGACAGGCATTGGCGCAGATGGATTCACTGATCCTGAACGACAGTCTGAATAATGGCTTCTGGTACCGCAAAGGCATGTTGCAGGAAAACTCCCGCGATACCAATGGTGCTCTCCGCTCCTATCGGTATGCCATTCGCATCTATCCTTCACCAGACGCCATACTGGCCGCTGCCAATCTGCTGGCAGAAAAAAAAGACAGCACCGCCCTGTTGCTTTGCCAGCAGGTAGCCGATCAGCATATGGGTAGAGAATACACCGCACACTGTCACTTTATTACAGGTGTCTATCTGGCAAGAACCGGCAATCAATCAAAAGCAATAGCAGCTTTTGATAATTGCATCCGGAACGACCTGAATTATATGGAAGCCTATATGGAAAAAGGTTTTCTGTATTTCGATGCACAGAAAACCCAGGAAGCGCTTGAAGTGTTCCGTACGGTGACAACCCTCAAAAATACCTATGCGGATGGATATTACTGGATCGCCAAATGTGAGGAAAAATTGAAACATCCGGCAGAAGCGATTGATAACTATAAGAAATCACTGGTACTCGACCCCGGATTAACCGAAGCAAGTAAAGCATTGAAACGGTTGGGCCCTTCTTAAATTTAATCCGGGTAAAAGGATAAATTTTTGCAATTTTGCACCACAAATCAGAGTTATGCCGATCATTGCCCCCTCCCTGTTAAGTGCCGATTTTCTGAACCTGCAGAAAGATTGTGAGATGCTGAATGCCAGTGAAGCCGACTGGTTCCACCTGGATGTGATGGACGGGAGTTTTGTTCCCAATATCAGTTTTGGTTTCCCCGTGATCGAGCGGGTTTGCAAAACCACCACCAAGGTCTGCGATGTGCACCTGATGATACTGGAGCCCGGTAAATATGCCGAAGCGTTCCAGAAAGCCGGTGCCAATATCCTTACCGTACATATTGAAGCCTGTCCGCACCTGCACCGCAACCTGCAGCAGATCAAAAGCCTGGGCATGAAAGCTGGCGTGGCACTCAACCCGCACACACCGGTGAACCAACTCACCGATATCATACAGGATATTGACCTGGTTTGCCTGATGAGCGTTAACCCCGGTTTTGGCGGCCAGCAATTTATTCCACGTACGCTCGACAAGATCCGGACACTCAAACAACTCATTACCGAAAGGGGCGCAAATACCCTGATCGAGATCGATGGCGGTGTTACCTTAGAGAATGCACCTTCTATCCTGCAGGCTGGTGCAGATGTGCTGGTCGCAGGTAATACCGTTTTCAAATCTGCAGACCCGGTTGCCACAATCGCAGCCCTGAAAAAAATATAACATAATCCTTCTCACCGGAAGAATACCGGTAAAAAGTTCACAGAAATTTCACACTGAATTTTCCGCCTTAGGTATCCACATCTGTGTATAAGAAATGTTAGGATTTTATAGGGTCTTCCAGTTACATTTGGAATAGTAGTTCAGATCTTACTAATCCATAAAATCTCATCAGCTTGACAGAAACCATCATTAACCTCGAATCCGTTAATCCCATCGAATTCTTTGGTGTCAATAACGGAAAGTTAGATTTGCTGAAAAAGAAATTTCCATTGTTAAAGATCCTCTCCCGCGGGACGCAATTAAAACTGAGCGGGGCTCCTGAACAGATCGAAACAGCAAAAGAAAAGATCGACCTCATCATTCAGTACCTGGAACGCAACGGGCACCTGAGTGAAAACTATTTTGAACAGATCCTTGGTGGCGATGATGCAGAGACCATCGACAATTTTGTTGACCGCAATCCCAACGACATCCTGGTATTTGGTCCGAACGGGAAAACCGTAAGAGCCCGAACGCAGAACCAGAAAAAGATGGTGCATGCGGTTGACAGGAATGATATTGTTTTTGCCATCGGGCCGGCGGGTACCGGTAAAACCTACACTGCAGTAGCACTGGCGGTAAGGGCTTTGAAAAACAAGGTTGTCAAGAAGATCATCCTCACACGTCCGGCAGTGGAAGCTGGCGAAAGCCTGGGTTTTCTTCCCGGCGACCTGAAAGAAAAGATCGACCCTTACCTGCGTCCCTTATACGATGCGTTGGACGATATGATACCTGCCGATAAACTCGGTTATTATATGAGCACCCGCACCATCGAGATCGCACCATTGGCCTATATGCGCGGACGTACCCTGGACAATGCCTTCATCATCCTGGATGAGGCGCAGAATACCAATGATCTCCAGCTGAAGATGTTCCTTACCCGTATCGGCGCCAATGCCAAAGCCATCATCACCGGCGACCCTACCCAGGTAGACCTGCCGCGTAATATGCGCAGCGGCCTGGAGAAATCGACCCGCATCCTCAAGAACATCGATGGCATTTCGCATATCGAGTTAACCGAAGAAGATGTGGTGCGACACCGCCTGGTAAAAGCCATCATCAGGGCTTACGACAAGGAAAAAGAAAAAGAAGATGCAGAACATGGGAATCATCATGGACACAGATAAAAAGAAAAGGCCTCAATGATATTGAGGCCTTTTCTTTTATACATAAGAACTGAACATGACTGTTTATTTTCCCAATATCTCGTGTCCCAGCTTGTCTCGTTTGGTTTCCAGGTATTTCCGGTTATGGGTGTTGGGACGGATCTCGATGGGTACTGTATCTACTATTTCAAGTCCATACCCTTTTAAACCGGCGCGTTTGCGTGGGTTATTGCTCATCAGTCGCAACTTGGTAACACCCAGGTAGCGGAGTATCTGGGCGCCTACCCCATAATCACGTTCATCCATGCCAAAACCCAAGTGCAGGTTAGCTTCTACCGTATCCATGCCATCTTCCTGTAATTTATAGGCTTTCAGTTTATTGATAAGACCGATACCGCGTCCCTCCTGGTTCATGTACAGGATGATGCCTTTGCCTTCCTGTTCCACCATTTGCATGGCTTTGTGCAGCTGCTCACCACAATCGCAACGGAAACTTCCCAGGATATCGCCGGTAAAGCAACTGCTATGGACGCGGGTAAGTACTGCTTCCTCTTCCGTCCAGCTGCCTTTGATCAGGGCCAGGTGTTCTGCACCGGTAGTTTTTTCTTTGAATGCCACGAGGGTGAAATGGCCGTATTTGGTGGGCATATCTACCCGCACCAGTTCTTCGATCAGCGAATCTGTCTTGAGGCGATAATCGATCAGGTCCTTGATGGAAATGATCTTCATCCCGAATTTTTTAGCGATCTCCTGGAGTTCGGGCAGCCTGGCCATGGTACCGTCTTCATTCATCACTTCCACCAGCACACCGGCAGGTTCCAATCCGGCAAGCCTGCCCAGGTCAACCGCAGCTTCTGTGTGGCCTGCCCTGCGCAATACACCACCGGTCTTTGCCTTCAGCGGGAAAATATGTCCCGGCCTGCCCAGTTCCGCGGGTTGCGTGTGAGGGTTCACCAGGGCCTGTATGGTTTTGGCCCTGTCCTGGGCCGAAATACCCGTTGTAGTACCCTGGCCGATAAGATCGACCGATACGGTAAAAGCGGTTTCATGCAGGGATGTATTCGAAACGACCATGGGCCCCAGGTCCAGTTCGGCGCAACGCGCTTCGGTCAATGCCGCACAGATCAGTCCACGGCCTTCCTTGCTCATGAAATTGATGACTTCCGAACTGGCATGCTGGGCGGCTACGATAAAATCGCCCTCATTCTCACGGTCCTCATCATCCACCACTATGACCATTTTACCGGCCCTTATATCTTCAATCGCATGTTCAATCCTGTCTAACATAATCAATAATTAAAGTGCAAAATTACAGTCCTGTGTCTTTATTTCCGGAATAATCGGAAAGAAAGCCCGTTTTATGACCCGATTTTTTACGAAAACCGAAAAGCAATGGGTAAAGGAACCTGCCACTACCCCCACAAAAAATGCCGTTTTAGACAGCCGGGCAAGGGAAATTAACAATTTGGTGAGGGATTTGGCAACAAAATTCCCTTACGGGTTGAATATTATATAATGAAACAAATATTTTAATAGATAAAAATAATTATATATTAAGGATCAATAAGAAAATACAAATAATTCGACTGAATTTATAGACATCCCTGGTTAATGACAAGATGTTAATATAAGCTGTTAATACACAAAAGAATATTTGCTTTCTTTGCTCTTGAAAAATTAACACTATGCTAAGTAAAAGAATTGTACAATTTATACTGGCGGTTTTGCTCTTGCCGGCGTTTGCCCTGGCACAGACCACCACCAGTAGTATGGGCGGTTCTGTAAAAACCAACACAGGTGAGCCCCTGGTAGGTGCAACTGTAACGGTGATCCATGAACCTACCGGTACCATCTACCGCGTTCAAAGCCGTTCAGCCGGCCGTTTTGATGTGAGCAACCTCAACCCGGGCGGTCCTTATTCTGTTGAAGTATCGTTTATCAACTTTGCCAACGAGAAAAAGACAGATATCTATCTTACCCTGGGTGATTCTTACAAGGTAGATTTTGCATTAGCTCCCAAAGCGTCCAACCTGGGCAATGTGGTGGTTACCGGTTTGCGCAAAACCACTGAAGCTTCCGGTAAGGGAGGTACAGAAACCACTGTAGGCCGTGATAAAATGGCCAACTTACCTACGGTAGGACGTAATATTTATGACTACCTCCGCGCTGTTCCCCAGGCCAAACTGGTGAACGGTACCGAAGGTGCCATTTCCATTGCAGGACAGAACAACCGTTATAATGCCTTCTACGTGGATGGTGCCATCAATAACGACGTATTTGGTCTGGCTGCTTCCGGAACCAATGGTGGCCAGGCAAGCATTTCCCCGATCTCTATCGATGCGATCGACCAGTTCCAGGTGGTAATTTCTCCTTACGATGCGGCCCAGGGTCACTTTGTAGGTGGTGGTATCAACGCCATTACCAAAGGGGGTACCAACAAGACCGAAGGTTCGGTTTACTATTTCTTACAAAACCAGAACCTGGCAGGTAAAACACCCACAGGCCTGAAGGAGAATGCCGTAAAACTGAGTAACTTCTCCAAAAAGACCTATGGTTTCCGTGTAGGCGGGGCATTTGTGAAAAACAAACTGTTCTACTTCATCAACGTAGATCTGCAGCGCGATATCCGTCCTCAGCCATTTGATTTCAATTCCTATAACGGTAACACTAAGGACCTGGCTACCCTGAATGGACTGGCCAATACCCTGCGTACCACTTATGGTTATGAGCCAGGCGGTTTCCTGGATAATACAGAAGAAGTGAAGGCCGACAGGATCGCTTCCCGTATCGACTGGAACATCAGCGATAAACACAAGCTGACCCTGAGCAACCGTTACACCAAAGGTGAGCGTTTGAATACCAGCAGCAGCAGCACCGGTACCATCAACTTCTACAACAACGGATACCGTTTCCCCACCCGCAGCAACTCTACTTCTGCCGAACTGAAAAGTATTGTAGGCAGAAATGCCACCAATAAATTCCTGGTAACCTTTACAGACGTATCTGACGACCGTAGCCCGCTGGGACAGGACTTCCCCCGCGTAAGGATCAATGACGGTTCCGGCGCGATCATCTTCGGACCAGATAACAGCTCTACCGTAAACCTGCTGACCCAAAAGAACTGGACCGTTATCGACGAGTTCAAATTCACCCTGGGCAAACACGGCCTGAAAGTGGGTGTTGACTGGGAGTACAGCAGTGTGTTCAATGCCTTTATCCAGAACACATTCGGCAACTACACCTATGCTAACCTGAATGCATTCCTGACCGGAGCGGCACCAAGCGCTTACACTTATGGTTTCCCGCAAATTGACAATGGCAAGGGCGATAACACCAATGCCGCTGCCAAATTCAAATATGCTTCTGGTTCACTGTTCTTACAGGACGAGTACAGGGCATCTGAGAACCTGACACTGAACTTCGGTATCCGTGCCGACTACTCTAAATTCCTGAGTATCCCATGGGCTGATGATTATACCAACACTATTGCCATCCCTAAATTCTCCCAGTACTGGGATCTGAAAGGGGCACGTTCCGGACAAGCACCTAAGATTCCTTTGTCACTGTCACCACGTGTAGGTTTCGTTTACAAAATACCTGATGAGAACCTGACCATCCGGGGTGGTTTTGGGCTGTTCGTAGGTCGTATCCCGCTGGTATGGCCAGGCGGTATTTTCAACAACAACGGTATCTTCATTGGCGGATATACGGCCAATGCTACCCAGTTAGCCCAGATACGTTTCCGCCAGGATCCGAGCAACCAGTGGAAACCCAGCGAAGTGGGTGCAGGTGTCACTAAAGGACCATTGAACCTGGTTTCTTCAGAATTCAAACTACCAAAGATCTTCAGGACCTCACTGGCATTTGACAAGCGTTTCAGCGATGGCTGGTCTGCTACCCTGGAAGGATACTTCTCAAAGAACATCAACGAGATCAGCTATACCAATATCAACCTGCTGCCCCCGACCGCAAATGCAGTCGGACCGGATACACGTAAGGTATACTCTACCGTTAACAATGGTAAAATCCCGATCAATGCCGACGGTTCTAACCCTTATGACAATGCCATCCTGCTGACCAACAACTCAGAAAAGACCGGTTTCTCTTATGGTATGACCGCTACGGTAACCAAGCGTACCCGTACCAATTTCACTTTTGAACTGAACTATAGCTATGGTAACTCAACCGTTCAGAACGAAGGAACCAGCTCTGTAAACCTGAGCCAGTGGAGGTTCATGGAAACCGTTAACGGACGTAACTATATTGGCCGTTCTATTTCTGACTTCAGCGCAGGTCACAGGATCTTCGCTTATATGAGCAAGAAATTCGAGTACGCCAACAAATCTCTGGCCACTACCATTACCCTGGCTTATACCGGCCAGTCCGGCTCATCCCTGAGTTATGTATATGGTTCTGGCAGTATGACCAGAGATGATGGCTCGACCGGTGGTAATGACCTGATCTACGTACCTACCAGCGCCGACCTGGCTGCTATGACTTTTGTAACAGGTAGTGGTGTTACTGCCGCTCCTGATGTACAGAAAGCCGCCCTGGAAGCTTATATCACCAAAGATGATTACCTGCGTAACCGCCGAGGCCAGTATACTGAAAGGAACGGAAGCCGTTTACCTTTCACCAATATCGTTGACCTGAAAATTGCCCAGGACTTCAATATCAAAGTGGCTGGCAAACGTTACCAGTTCCAGGTGACTTATGACGTATTCAACCTGGGCAACCTGCTGAACAGGGATTGGGGCCGCCAGTACTTCCAGAGCAACGATCAGTTTTCACTGGTCCAGTTTGCCGGATACAAGAGCGCTACCGACCTGACGCCTACTTACCGCTTTAACCCAAGCATATCATCTGCATGGGGTGTGAGCACAAGTACCAATGCCGCTTATGCGGCACGCTGGATCAGCCAGTTGGGTGTACGTTTCACTTTCTAACGAAAAAAAGTTTCAGATAAAGCAAAACCCCGCAAATGTGGGGTTTTGCTTTATTTCCCGTATCCAATCGCCCCTAACAGGGGCCCGACCAATACGATTCAACAGCGGAAATAGGCATTTTTTTTGAATTAAGTAATTATTATGTTTCCATTTTGTTTTTTAATGCCGCATTAGCAACAGATATTTGCCACTCAAAAACTAACAAACTATGCAATCGCTTAAGAGACTATCACTTTTTGTGACAGTGCTTCTTTTATCCATAACAGCAGTTATGGCCCAGGTAACTGGCGGTACCCTGACCGGTACGGTAAAAGATAGTAAGAACCAGCCACTCATCGGGGCTTCGGTTGAAGCTGTACACGAACCCTCAGGAACCCGTTACAAAACAGTTTCTGTCAATTCCGGAAAATTCAACCTGCCCGCTTTACGCGTAGGCGGACCTTACAAGATCACCATCACTTATGTTGGATTGAAAACCGAGATCATTACGGATGTCTATATCCAGCTGGGCGAACCTTCTGTGGTGGATGTATCCCTGCTCGACAACAGTACCCAATTATCAGAAGTAGTGGTAAGCGGTACCCTGGGCAGAAAAGGTGCACTGATCTCTAAAGATAGAAAAGGTGCTTCTACCAATATCAATTCAAGACTGATCAGCTCATTACCTACCATCAGCCGTAACGTGACAGATATTACCCGACTGGTGCCCCAGTCAAATGGTCTGTCGTTTGCAGGCCAGGACGCCCGTGCTATCAATTTCACCCTGGATGGATCCATCTTCAATAACTCTTTTGGTCTGAGTGCACTGAATGGCGGACAAACCAACTCTGCCCCCATCTCCCTGGATGCGATCCAGGAGATCCAGATCAACGTATCTCCCTATAACCTGAAAGACGCAGGTTTTACCGGAGCCAGTATCAATGCTGTTACTAAAAGCGGTACCAACAGCCTGCACGGAACTGCCTTCTACAATGTGCGTAACGAAGGATATGTAGGAACAAAAGCCGGCGCCGATGGCAAACAGGATGTGGTTACCACGGCATTTGATGTAAAACAATTCGGAGCCAGTCTCGGCGGAGCCATCATCAAAAACAAATTGTTCTACTTCCTGAACTATGAAGGGGAAAGAAGAAATGATGTGGGCTCTCTTTTTACAGCAGATGCCAGCAACGGTACACAACCCATCAGCGGAAACACTTCACGTGTAAAAGTAGCTGACCTGGAGACTTTATCAACTTTCCTGAAAACCAAATTCAATTACGAAACAGGAGCTTACCAGGGATATCCTTTTGTAACCAAGAGTGATAAAGCGGTGGTACGTATCGACTGGAACATCAACGACAAACACAAACTGAGCATCAGGGGTAACCTGCTGAAATCAAAAAGAGACGTGGTTGTCAGCAGCAGTAACACGACCAGTGGTAGCAGGGGACCCAATACAAATGCCATGCCATTCGCCAATTCTGCTTATATCATCAACAATAACATCTATGGCATTATTGGCCAGTTGAACAGCCGCTTCAGCAATAAGATCAGCAATGAGATCACTTTCGGTTATACCGCCAACAGGGATTTCAGGGCTGTAAAAGGTGGCAACTTCCCGATGGTGGATATCCAGGATGGGAGTAACCCGCTGACAGCCACCCCTACTTCAGGCAGTTCTACTGTACCGGGTGCACAGACCAGCCAGAGCCTGAACTATATTTCTTTCGGTAACGATCCGTTCACGCCTAATAACCTGCTGAACACAGATACCTGGCAGTTTAGCGATAACCTGACCATGTATGCCGGCAAACACACGATCTCTGCAGGTATCTCTTATGAAAGTTTCACTTTCACTAATGGTTTCACCCCGTTGATCAATGGTGTGTACACATTCAACAGCCTGACAGATTTTTACACAGCTGCCAATGCTTACCTGGCCAATCCAAACGCCACTTACAGCCCGGTATTCATGCGTAACTACCGTGCCAACTTCAGCAACCTGCCTGGTGGTGGTGCCTGGCTGGTAACAACCAAAGCCCGCCAGATAGCCGCTTATGTACAGGATGAATTGAACCTGGAACCCAACTTCAACCTTACCTATGGTATCCGTTTTGAAGTGCCTTATTTCTCAGGTTCCGGTTTCGCCAATACAGAGGTTGATAATATGAGTTTCATTGACAACCACCTGAATTCCGTAAAACTCAGCACTTCACAATTACCCAGTGCCAAACTGATGATCAGCCCAAGGGTTGGTTTCAACTATGACATCAAGGGAGACAAATCTACCCAGTTACGTGGTGGTATTGGCCTGTTCACTGGCCGTCCTTCTTTTGTGTTCATCAGTAACCAGATGGGCAACAATGGCGTGTTGAACGGCGGCGTGAATACCAATAATACCGCAGCCTATCCATTTAACCCCAATACACCGTCCAGCTACCCAAGTTTTGCACCTAATCCCGGTGTACCAGCTTCTTCTTACAACATCGCTGCCACTGAGAGGAATTTCCGGTTCCCGCAGGTACTGCGTGCCAACTTAGCGGTTGACCAGAAGATCTACCAGGACATCGTAGCAACGGGAGAGCTGATCTTTACACAGGCCCTGTCTGCCATCAATTATTATAATGCCAACCTGGTTCCTTCTACCGCCACCTTTAACGGGCCGGATAACAGGCCACGTTTTGCAGGAGTAGGTTTATCAGGTACTGCACAGAACAATGCCATCCGCATCAACCCTAAACTTTCTGATGCCACTGTAATGGAAAGCGCCCCGCTGGCCACTTCTATTGCAGCAACCATCAAGATCGAAAAACCGACCAAATCAAAAGGCCTGGGCTGGATGGTAGCTTATACATTTACCAGGGCGCGTGATTATATGTCGCCCGGTTCTATCGCATTCAGTTCCTGGACAGCCATCCAGAGCGTGCGTGGTAACAATAATATCGACATGGCTTATAGCGACAATGAAATCCGTAACCGTGTGATCGGTAACGTGAACTACCGTATAGAGCTGGGTAAATTCTCTGCCCTGCAGTTCTCATTGTATGGACAGTCGCAGAACCAGGGCCGTTACTCTTATACCTATAGCGGTGATATGAACGGTGATGGTGTAAGCGGCAACGACCTGATGTATGTTCCCCGCGACCAGAGCGAAATGAACTTCCTGGCATTGTCTGCCTCAGGTTCTGCGCCTGCCGCTACTGTTGCAGATCAGAAAACTGCATTTGACAATTACATCAGCCAGGACCCTTACCTGAGCAAGAACCGTGGTAAATATGTTCAGCGTAACGGCGTATTGATGCCATACCTGGTACGTTTCGACTTCTCTACACAACTTGAACTGTTCAGAAATATTGGCAAGAACAGGCACACCGTACAATTGAGGTTTGATATTTTCAACGTCGGCAACCTCCTGAACCATGCTTCAGGCGTGAGCTACTTTGTAAACACATTCAACCCGCTGTCAGCAGCAGGTGTGGATGCAAGTGGCGTACCTGTATTCAGGATGAACCGTGTGAACAACAGCATCAATTATACCAGTTACCGTAAAGGAACCGGTATCAACGATGTATGGCAGGCCCAGTTTGGTATCCGTTATATCTTCTAATATATGTGACACCAACATAAAAAAACCGGGGCATTTCCCCGGTTTTTTTATGTCATGTATGCAAGATCGTTTCTCCCTGGTCATTTACCCCATCCCCATTTCAGGAATTCAGGGAATACTTTGCGCCAGGTGGGCACATCGTGTTTGCCGTCTTCCAGTTCCAGGTATTGGATATGGGCATCGGTATATCCTTTGGCTTTCAGCTCCACGATCAGGTCCAGTGCATCATCTATAGAATCGATGACACCATTGCTGTTCCTGTCGGCCGTTTCATCCAGGTTACCACACTCAATGAATAGTTGCAGCCAGGGATAAAAACCACCTTTCCGTACCTGCAGGTGCATCAGGCGATCCAGTTCATCGTCGTATCCATCTTCGTAAGCTTTTCTTCTCCACCAGAGCGAGGGACTGAACAATCCCAGTTTATTGAATTCACCGGCATGGTTCCATACAATATCCATAGCGCTCAATGCACCCAGCGAGAAACCCGCAAAGGATTTATGTTTGAAAGAAGGGGCTTTGCAGGTGCGGCGGATAAAAGGCAATAGTTCCTCGAACACAAACTTGGTATACAGTCCCGCTTTGGCACCCCTTCCTTTGAAGTCGGCCGAATAGGCTGTCCCGTATTCCATTTTTCTTTCGGCACCACAGTGGATCCCCACGCAAACAAGGGGTTCGATAGTGCCTGAAGTAACCAGTTCTTCCAGCATCGCGTCGAAAGACATCGTGAGCAGATCCTGGCCGTCGTTGATCAGTAAAAGACTTAACTGGTCAATGGGCAGATCCGTTACCGGCAAATAGATATCTACCAGCACCTCCCGCTCCAGGTATTCGGAAGCAAGGGTGTATTGTTCAGTGATAACAGAAGTATAGGTGGCGGATCGGCTGCTTTCAGACATGTTTTCAAAAATAACGGAATGATCACAATTCTGCTGCAGTATCTCTCCACAAAACCGGCGAGGCAAGGTTATTCCGCCACGTATCAACGAAAAGATTTATACCGGCAGGCTTCTTATTTCAAATCAGTTTCGCTAAATTGACTACGGAACCTGCGCTGGGAACCCACTCACCTTTCAAACGGTTGTATATGAAAAAGATCGGCATCCTGTTTGGCCAGGAAAGAAGTTTTCCGATGGCTTTTGTGGAAAGAATCAATAGTAAAAACGTAGCGGGTATTATTGCAGAACCCGTGAGGATAGACAAAGTACTCCAGGGAGAAGCCAGCGGTTATTCCGTGATCGTTGACAGGATCAGCCAGGATATCCCCTTTTACCGTGCCTACCTGAAAAATGCGGCACTCTGCGGCACCGCGGTGATCAACAATCCTTTCTGGTGGAGCGCCGATGAGAAATTTTTCAACAATTGCCTTGCCACCAAAATCGAAGTGCCTGTTCCCAAAACGGTGATCCTTCCTTCGCGTGATCTTCCCCCGGATACCTCTGACCAGTCGTTCAGCAACCTGGCTTACCCGCTGGACTGGGAAAGTATTTTCCGTTATGTAGGTTTCCCTGCCTACATGAAACCTTTTGCAGGCGGCGGATGGAAGAACGTGTACAAGCTGACCAGCATGGATGATTTCTTTGAAAAACACAGCGAAACCAACCAACTGGTGATGCTGCTGCAGGAAGAGATCCTATTTGAAGAATATTACCGCTGTTACTGCATTGGCGGAAAACATGTACGCATCATGTCATACGAACCCCGTAATCCGCACCACCTGCGATACGTAGCTGATTTCAGACCTTCGGATGAACGGCTGAAGCAGATGACGGACATCGTACTGCGCATCAACCAATACCTGGGTTACGATTTCAACACCGTAGAACTCGCCGTACGTGACGGCGTTCCTTACGCCATTGATTTCTGCAACCCCGCACCGGATGCGGACCTCAAAAGCGTAGGCCAGGAGAATTTTGACTGGGTAGTGGAAACTGCCGCCAATTTCGCCATCGAAAAAGCACAGGCACAGGTAGATGGCGCCGATAACCTTACCTGGGGCGAATATGTGAAAAGAAGCGCTGCGGGGAAGAAACTGTATTAGGAAGTGGGGAGTAGTGAGTGGGCAGTGGTGAGTGAGCAATTGTGAATGGTCAATTGTGAATGGTGAGTGTATCCATGTTAACTAACCTACTCACTACTCACCACTCACTACTCACTACTGACGATTCACGACAACAACGCATAAAGAAAGTGCTGTTATGGGAAATCTGAATTACAAACATTTTACGCTGGGCGTGGAAGAAGAGTACATGGTACTGGATCCGCATACGCGGGAGCTGAAGAGCCATGAACAACGTATTGTTCAGGAAGGCCAGAAGATCCTCAAAGACAAGGTGAAAGCAGAAATGCACCAGGCAGTGGTGGAAGTAGGCACCGATATCTGCTGCAACATAGAAGAAGCTTTCAAAGATGTAGCTTCCCTGCGGGGCAATATAGCACAGATAGCCGGTGATCTGGGTTACCGGATCGGAGCTGCGGGCACACACCCTTTCAGCCACTGGGAAACACAACTGATCACTGAACACGTCCGTTACAGTGAGATCGTGAACGAACTGCAGGAAGCAGCCCGGAGTAACCTGATCTTCGGTCTGCATGTGCACGTGGGTATGGAAGACCGCAGGATGGCCATCCATATTGCCAATACGGCCCGGTATTTTTTGCCGCATGTGTATGCATTAAGCACCAACTCCCCTTTCTGGGAAGGCCGGGAAACAGGCTATAAATCTTTCCGCACAAAAGTGTTCGACAAATTCCCCCGCACCGGCATACCCGATTATTTCGACAATATTGAAGCCTATGAGAGTTATGTGAACCTGCTGATCAAAACCAACTGTATCGATAATGCCAAGAAGATCTGGTGGGACCTTCGGGTACACCCTTTCTTCAATACCGTAGAGTTCCGTATCTGCGATGTACCCATGACCATCAACGAAACCATCGCCATTGCCGCACTGTTCCAGGCCATCTGTGCCAAGATCTACAAACTGCGGGGACAGAACCTGAATTTCATGATCTACCAGCGCTCACTGATCAATGAGAACAAATGGCGGGCCAGTCGCTACGGCATCGATGGTACCCTCATCGATTTTGGAAAAGAGACCGAGGTCAATACCCGCGCCCTGATCTATGAACTGCTCAATTTTGTGGACGATGTGGTGGATGAGCTGGGAAGCCGCCCTGCCATCGAATACATTACCCGCATATTCGAGCTGGGTACAGGCGCCGACCGGCAACT
Source organism: Bacteroidota bacterium (assembly GCA_016183765.1). Taxonomy (GTDB): domain Bacteria; phylum Bacteroidota; class Bacteroidia; order Chitinophagales; family Chitinophagaceae; genus Sediminibacterium. The sequence goes on along the minus strand of JACPEA010000009.1, from coordinate 25,328 downwards.
GGCCGTGTACCGGCAAACGGGTAGCCTGGTAAATGTGGTGGACTACATCCAGGAACAATTTCTGACTATTTAATAATCAACTACTTAGAAAATATCCATATCTGTCATATATCAGATTTCTCATAAGTATTCCGGGTAAATAATTAGAAAACCAGGGCAACGAAGTAACTTGCCGCGGTATCTATTTGAATACCAAACTATACAAACGCTCCCCAGGTGACCGAAGATTACGAACTGATAAAAGGTTGTATCCGCAACGATGCCCGATGCCAGCGTATGCTTTTTGATAAGTATGCGGGTAAAATGATGAGTGTATGTCTCCGTTACGCCAAGGACCAGATGGAAGCAGAGGATATGATCCAGGATGCTTTTATCAAAGTGTTCCAGTACATTGGCCAGTTCAAGTTCGAGGGGGCTTTTGAGGGGTGGATCAGGCGTATCGTGGTAAATACCGCCATCCGCCACCTGGAAAAAAAGAAACTGCAGTTCAAAGACATAGACGACAATAGCCAGAACACCCCTTCTATTGATGCCCAGGCCTATTCGCAGCTGGGGGAAGCAGACCTTATGAGACTCATCAGCCAGTTACCCGATGGCTACCGCCTGGTATTTAACCTGAATGCCATAGAGGGGTATAGCCATGAAGAGATCGCGGAAATGCTGAATATTCAACCCGGCACCAGTCGCAGCCAGTTGGTAAAGGCGCGGAAGATGCTGCAATACCAAATCTTACAATTACAAAAAGTTGCTGTATAGAATGAACGATACCCAATTTGATGACTTCTTTAACGACAAATTCAAAGACCATGCTGTGCCCGTGCCAGCCGGTCTTTGGGATAAGGTCGTGGAAGGTCAATTTGATAAGTTCGTGGGCAGCACACTCAAAGATGCCGAAGCCCCCGTTCCGGATGGGTTGTGGGAGAAGATCAACGATAAACAATTCGATGGCTTTGTGGCAGGCACCCTGTCCGGATCCGAAGCGCCTGTGCCGGCAGTTTTGTGGGACCGTATCAGTGACGGACAGTTCGACCAGTTTGTAGCCGGTAAATTACACGACCAGGAAGCGCCTGTACCTGCAGGCCTGTGGGAGAAGGTCCGGCCGGAAGAAGAGGACGATGACCGTGTCGGTTTCCTCTGGTTCCGCTATCCGGCAGCCGCCGTTCTGATACTGGGCATCGTAACTGCAGCCGTCTGGGGAGGTTATATGTATTTTACTTCGCAACAGCAAAAAGACACAGGGAACAATATCAGTAATACAATACCCGCCGCGGGTAAATCATCCCAAACACCCGTTTCTGAGAACCGGCACCAGGGTGCGAATCCCGCTGTCCCTTCTCTTACTGAAGAAAACCATACACCGGCTGTAGATGCAAAAGATGAGCAGCCTGTAGACAGCAGAAACCTGTTGGGCAACCGCAGGAAAACAGGCATCGAGCTGTTGCACCCGGCAGATCCATCCGGAAGGACTCTTGCCACAACCCTGTATGACCCGTTTGGTAAAAAGGCCCAGGTAACGGAGAAGCAGCTGACAGAAGATACACATGAGGAAATCATTGAACCATATCAGCAAAACCTGTTGCCGGCATTCATCATACCGACGTTGACGGGTGGATACGATATATGGCAGAGCCTGCAGGACAAACATCTCTCGACCCTTAACCATACCAACCAGTTCAAAAACATCATTATCTGCCCGGCAGACAGCCGCCGCAATACCGATTGGTACCTGGAAGCCTATGCATCGCCTGATATGCCGTTCAAATCGGTAAACAATGTATCTGCCTCACCGTTGTTCCTGCTGAAGAAAGACAGCAGTGAGAGCATGCAGGTAAGTTATTCTGCCGGTCTGCGACTGGTAAAACCCCTCACGGATAATATCTTATTGAAAGCCGGTGTGCAATACTCGCAGGCCAACGAAAAATACGTATACCGTACCGAAAATGAAGTAAAGACCACTACCGTGGTTACGGTACGCACCATCATCCGCGCCCCTGGCGATACGGTGATCGTGCAGGATACCAGCATATTACAGACCATTGGTTTCCGCAACAATACCGTGCGTAACCGCTACCGCAGCTTTGATATTCCGGTTACGGTAGGTTACCAGTTTGGCAATGAGGACCTGAAATTCGGCATCAATGCAGGCGTAGTGATCAACCTTTCCTCCTGGTACCAGGGAGTGATCCTCGATTCTTCACTGGCCACCGTAACGCTGAACAAGTCGGGCAACAATGTTTACAAGAGTAATATAGGGCTGGGACTGTATGGCGGGTTCAGTGTGGTGAAACGTTTGAGTGATGATATGCATGTTTTCTTTGAACCCTATTTCCGTTATAATCTGTCTAGTATGACCAGCCCGCAGGCCAGTTTCCGCCAGCGCCTGAGTGTAGGTGGACTGGCAGTAGGTTTACGGATCAACTTAAACAGGAAATAACAGCAACAGGCAACAATACCGATACCAAGGGTATCTGACAGATAGTTAACCTTTATGAAGAGAATTGTATATATCATGGTTGGTTTGTCGGGACTGTTTCTTGCTTCCTGCAAGAAGGAGTTATCGGACAATTTTACCACGTACGTCACTCATCCGTTGAATGATACGGTTTGGGTGCGGAATGTAGCCAATACCGCTTCTGTATACGACCTGTTCGATCTTCTCTACCCCAAAGAGCCGTTAGTGGATTCCCTGAATGCCGTTAACGGCGGCAAGCTGCATTTTGGCGATAGTATGGAACTTGAATTTGCACCTAACACCCTGGTAGGGTCGGCCTCATCAGGTACGCCACAGGGTAATGTGCGCATCGAGCTGTTACCGTTAAGAAGGAAAGGCGATTTTATCCGTGTATTCAGGCCCACCACTACTGCCGACGGCAGCCTGCTGGAAACCGGCGGCGGTTTCCTGATACGTGCTTTTACAGAGGACAAGGAACTGACCCTGGCAAGCAATACCAGTTTTAAATTGAAGTTTCACGACGTTGATACAGCCAAAACCGATATGCAGGCTTTTTATGGAAGAGAAGCTGTACCAGTTCCGCTGAGAGGGGTCGATACCGTTTTTTCCTGGGTGCGGGACTTTAACACCAGTTACCTGCCTACCTGGAGCAAGATCAGCAATAACCCACTGGTGCCGTCTTATTATGGCTACGAGATCGAGTCGAAGAACCTTCGCTGGGTTACGGCAGACAGGTATATCGACAGCACCGTCCCCAACGTAAAAGTGACCGCGATCCTTTCTCCGAACTTCACCAATAAGAATACGGCAGTGTTTGCAGTATTTGATAACCAGAAGACCGTAGTGATCTGCAGGCACGATTACGCTTCCCGCTCCTTTTTTGCCAGGAAGATCCCGGTAAAAAGCAAGATCAGGCTGGTATCCCTGTCGAAGATCGGCAGTGACCTTTACCTGGGTGTCCGTGAGATCAGCAGCGTATCCCTCGTTACCAGTTACACCATTATACCACAGAAAAAGAGTTTAAAAACGATCATCGCCTATCTGAATGATCTGTAAAGAAGTTCATTGTTGAACATATACCGGGGGGTATAGAAAGGGCCGCACTCGCGGCCCTTATTTTATTTTTGAAAGCCGAACAAAGTAGCGGTAAAAATGGCCCGCTCCCTTTTTTTGAAGATCACATCCCAGTTACCCCGGTAGCGAAGTATTTTAGGCACGGTATAGCCGTTGAATTTGGTCATTTCCACTTCCATGCTCACATCAAAATCATATACACCGGCCTTGTAGCTGAGTGAATAATTGCGGGCAAGTACTTCCAGGGTTTTCATGTCGAACCAGGTTACCATCTGGTCTACCACCACCCTGTCGCTCTTCACTTTATCTTCTTTGGGAGTGATGGAAAACACATACACCAGTCCACCATGCGATTCCTCAATATCCAGCTTGTAATCGTATAACTTATGAGCGCTCTCATCGTAGAGGTCCAGCTTATCGCCGATAAAAGGGATACCAGGGATCTTTTTGCCCGGGTTAAAGAACAGCATCTTCAACTGTTCGCGGTGTTTGTCCATGCCCCGTTTATCACTAAAACCATTCAACCTTCCTTTTACGATATTATTTTCCCCGCATACCTCTCCCTTGGTAAAAAAAAGACTCGCATATAATGCGGGAGTCATGTAATTGTATTCTTTTTTGCGATCGTAGAAATCGCCGGTAACTGTTTCTTCCAGCACATCCATGGTGCGGCAGTTACCTACCCGGTTCTGGCGGGTTTTACTGGAAAGGGAGGCTTTTACGGCTCCTTTCTTATCCAGCATCTTGATATCGTTGTAGGAAGAAAACCCGAGGATGCGCAGGTTGCGGAATGCTTTATAGAAAGTGGTATCCTCCTGTATCTGGGTAAGCAGTGTCTTGTAATCGAAGTTGTTTCTTACCACCACCTCGCTCAGGGTAAATCTTTTTTCATCAATGATGACAGCCGTATCCTGTGCAAGGGAAGAAAGGGTGATCAACAAAAGCAGGCAGAAAAAAGAATATCGCATTATTTAGGGAATATCATTTTGTAATCCACTCTCACTTTGCCTTTACTGATATCATTGAGTTTTCCCTGCAGCATTTTCTTACGGAGGGGTTTCAGGTAATCGATAAACAGTTTACCGTCTATATGGTCGTATTCGTGCAGGATCACCCTTGCGGTGATACCGTTGAAACTTTCCGTATGGGGCTGGAACTGTTCGTCGAGATAATCCATTACCACGGTCTGGGTACGGCTTACATCTTCCCGGATGCGGGGAATGCTCAGGCATCCTTCGTTATAGGTCCACTCCTCACCTTCCAGCGAGCGGATCCTGGCGTTGATGAAGACCCTTTTGATGCCGGGTGCATCCGGGTATATACCTTCTTCCTCTTTTTCAAGATTGGCGAAGATCTGGGTGCTGTCCATCACAAACAGGCGGATATCCTTATTGATCTGGGGGGCGGCCAGTCCTACCCCGTTGCTGGCATACATGGTCTCCCACATGTCTTCGATGAGGGTTGTCAGCCCGGGATAACCCGGCTCAATATCCTGGCCTACTTTTCGTAAAACAGGTGCTCCATATGCGACGATCGGAAAAATCATTGACTACAGTATTTGCTAAAATGCAGCAAAAATACCGTAAAACGGGCAACTGGCAAATGGATAAAGGGCATAAATGGTGAACAGCCCGTTAATTTGTCGTGCCGGGAACAGGTACCGTAACGGTTATCTCGCAGCCTTGCCCGATCGCCGTTTTCAGGATGAATGTGCCCTGCAGCAGTTCTGCGCGTTTCTGCATATTGCTGAGGCCGATGCCTTTCTGTTTACCCCGTGGATTGAATCCCTTACCATCATCCCGGATGGTCATCACGATATGGTTATCTGACCGCTTTACCTGAATCCACAGGTTTTCTGCATCAGCGTATTTGAGCACATTACCCACCTGTTCCTGGCAAATGCGGTAGAGATTAGTTCTGATCTCATCGGACAGCATATCTTTAGGAAATACATCTACCTCCAACACTATATGCGGACGATCACCGATATTGAATGTGAGCAGTAACCCTTCAAAGATCTGTTTCAACGGGAGTTCCGTTAAGGAAGCGGGCGCCAATCTGTGCGACAGTTTCCTGATCTCATCAATTGCCTGGGTAATATACCCCATTGTTTTTTCTACGAAAATCGGGCTTCGGTCCTGTTCCACTTTCCTCGACATATCCAGGCTTAGCAAAGAGCCCAGCAGTATCTGGTTGATATTGTCATGCAGTTCCCTTCCCAGGAGATTCCTTTCCTGTTCCTGCGCTTCCAGCGTAGCTTTGGTAATACGCAGATTCTCTTCTTTCTGCCAGGTAATATCCTGCATGGCGCCAACCATCCTGACCGGTTTTCCGGTATCGTCGTAAACGATTGATGACCTGTCGAACACATATTTATACGATCCGTCTGCACAACGGAAGCGATACTCCATCTGCACATTCCTGAGCTTATGCTCCAGGCAGACAGAGAGTGTGTCTTCCACCCTTGCCTTGTCATCAGGATGTACCTTATCCCAGCCGAAGTTCGAAGCCTGCTTCAAATCAAAAGCTGTATAACCGAACACATCGAAAATACCCGTATTGAACTGGATGGTATGGGTAACAAGATCCCAGTCGCGGATGGTATCACTGGTTGCTTTTGACACATTCTCATACAGTTCATTCGCCAGTTGTGTCTGCAGCAGGGCTTTTTTCTTTTCAGTGATATCATACCGGATCACGAGGTATTGATAAGGTTTTCCCTGTTCGTTCAGGAAGGGTACGATAGTGGTATCCACCCAGTACAGGGTACCGTCTTTGGCGCGGTTACATACTTCGCCCTTCCAGATACCTCCCCTGGCAATGGTTGCCCATAATCCGCTAAAGAAAGATTTGGGGTGAACACCGGAATTAATGATACGGTGGTCATGGCCGATTAATTCTTCTGCACTGTACTTTGAAATACTGGCAAAATTATCGTTTGCATACCTGATGATACCCCGCTGGTCTGTAATGGCCACAATGGCCGATTTATCCAGTGCCAGTTTATAATCCCGTATCTCTTTCTCCGCTTTTTTACGTTCGGTGATATCCATCATGGACCCGATGATCCGGAAAGGTTTACCGGTTTCGTCCCGCATGATGAACCCACGGTCGTAGATCATCGTTTCCTTCTTATCACTACGGACATAACGGTACTCATCCGACCATAATGCCCTGCCCCCGTCAATCGCTTTCTGCAGGCCATCCAGAACACGTTTCCTGTCGTCGGGATGGATATAGGCTTCCCATTGTTTTATATCCGGTGTAAGGGTGTAGGCCGGCAGTCCGAACAGGATATTATAATTCTGGTTCCACCAGAGTTCGTTGGTTACAAGGTTCCAGTCCCAAAGCACATCATTGGTTGCATTCGATATGCGGGTAAACCTTTCATTCAGTAATAAGAGTTCTTCTTCAGCGGTTTCGCGCTTCTTCTCCCGATCTATCACACTAACTGCAAATGAAATGTCACCGGCGCTCTCCAGTAATAATGCCACTTCCTCTTCATCAAAAAAATCTGTGACCGGAGCATACAGTGAAAAAACACCCCGCACTTTGCCATCCAGAAAAAGGGGTAGGGCTATGGAAGACAGGAAACCAAACTGCTGAGAAACTTCCTGCCAGGCCGTATTGTCAACCTGAGCGGCCAGGTCATTACAAATAATATGCCGGGCCTCTTTAATGGCTTTTAGGGTAGGGCTGCTGGTGTCATTATATATCTCACGCAAAGAAGTATTGGCGCTCAGCGAAATCAAATGTTCCATCTCCTCTCCTGCATAAGTAATGGGAACAAGCATTCCTGTTACTTCATCCAGTTTGCCTATCCAGGCCATGGAGAACTTACCCACCTGGATGGCAATATCACAAGCTTCTTTGAAAATAAGCTCTTCGCTCGTAGCACGAACGATCATTTGGTTGATACTACTGATGAACTGGTACAGGCGGTTTTTTTCAGGATGGTCTCCTCTGCTTTCTTCTTACCGGTAATATCTCTTACAAACACATCAAGACCCTCTGCTGAAGGGTAAATATGCACTTCGTACCAGAGAGACAGGGGCGCATAATAATCGTAATGCACTCTCTTTTCACCATCTGCAGCGGCAGCTCTAAATATCTTTTCTGATTCTGAACCAAGCAATGCAGGAAAAGATTCCCAGATAATTGTACCGACCAGGGAATCGGGAGTATGGTGAACGATCTCGCCCATGCGTTTGTTGAGGTACAGGAAACGCCAGTCTTTATCCAGCGAAAAAAAACCGTCCGTGATCCTGTCGAATACATGGTTGATCTGGTTGGTTTTGCGACTCACTTCCTGGGTAAGGTGCTGGTTCAGCAAACGGAGTTGCTGTTCGATCTGTTTTTTTTCTGTAATATCTTTAGTGACAGATACCAGACCAACCTGCCTCCCCTGATTATCATATACAGCGGAAGCGCTGATAGAAACATGAATGATACGTCCCGATTTGGTTGGGCGGGTCTCCTCACTCAGGAAATGTCCCTCCCGGCGGAATTCGTTCACCTTTGTACGGTATAGCTCCTGCCCTTCCGCTGAAACAAGCAAATCATTGATCTTGCGGCCTACGGCTTCTTCCTGTGTCCAGCCATAGATCAGTTCTGCTCCTTTGTTCCAGCTCTGGATCACCATTTCCGCATCGGTAATGATGATCGCATCGCGCACATTCTCGATGATACGGGCATAATACTCCGTAGACAGCTCCGGCGCATGATCAAATGATGGAGAAAAATTAATCTTCATATTCGGGCGAGGGGATACCCTTTTGTTTCATCTTAAAAAACGGTTCATGCAAAACCTGTATCGCCAATCTGCAATTCGCAACAAGTGCTGATCACAGGTAACAATACCCAGGGGCTTTTCAGGAATATTGGCGGGGGATAGAAAATATTATAACAGGCTAAGTCCTGTCATATTTAAAGATAGTTAAAAGGATCACTTAAGCCAAATATCAACAGGGCTAATATATGTAAATTTATCGACCATTTTTTCGCTGTTTATCAATAGGTTGTAGTGATCTGAATAAACCGTGCTGTAAACACAACAAAAGTATTTTTTTTGCAGATTCCCGCTGGATATGCGTTTCAGAAAACCGAAAAGATATAGATGCGTTTGCCTGGATTGCGGGTATTGTAGCTTTAAGATTTTAGGCTTTCAGGCTGGAAGCCTGAGGATAGGCGTCACTCGGCGGAGCCGAGCGACTACCCACCAAAAAAATACAAATGCCGTTACCCGGCAAACATCAATGCCTGGATTGTAAATATTCCTGGAGCATGATGGTAGCCGCTATCTGGTCAATATTTCCCTTGACCCTGCGGTCCTTTTTCTTCATACCCATTTCTACCATGGCACGGGAGGCCAGTTTCGACGTATATCTTTCATCAACGGTCTGAATGGGTATGGCGGGGAATTCTTTTTTCAACCTGGCGATCGCTGCTTTCACCAGCGGCGTGGCATGGGTAGCGGTATCATCAAGATTCAGCGGTTCGCCAATGAGTATCAGTTCTACAGGTTCCTGCAGGAAATAATTCTTCAGGAAAGGGATCAGGTCTTTTGTTTCGATAGTGGTCAAAGATGTGGCAATGATCTGCAAAGGATCCGTAACCGCCAGCCCGGTCCTTTTTCCGCCATAATCGATACAGATGATCCGGGACATAGTTGAATGAACGTTTTGGGGTTGAAGTGGAAAGTTACTGCAGGTTGAGGGATTTTTCACCGCAGGAGCCGCAGAGTTCAGGGAGTTTTCGCAGAGGGCTTCTTTTTATCTGTGCAGCCCCCTGTTTTACATCAGTAACAGGTCTCCTATTACAAACAGGGCGAATACCACGCTGGCTATCCCATTGGCCGTCATGAAAGCGATATTCACTTTACTGAGGTCGTTGGGTTTTACGATGGAGTGCTGGTAAATGAGCATACCCACAAATACCCCGATCCCTGTCCAGTACAGCCAGTGAAAGCCGCCATAGATACCTGCCGCAACAACACAGACCGAACTGCCCAGATGCAATAATTCAGACACCCGCAAAGCCTTGGCCTTACCCAATACACTGGGAATGGAATAAAGCTGCTGTGACTGGTCAAATTCCACATCCTGCAGTGCATAGATCACATCAAAGCCGCTTACCCAGCATATGACTGCGAAGGAAAACAGAACGGGCAAAATATCAAACCTGCCGGTCACAGCCAGATACGCACCAATGGGCGCCAGCGACAGGCCCAGCCCCAACACCAGGTGACAAAGTGGTGTGAAGCGTTTGGTATAACTGTAAAACAGGATCACAAACAAAGCCACCGGCGAGAGAAAAAAACAGATATCATTGATGAAATAGGTGGCCGTTACGAACAACAGGCAATTCAGGATCACAAAACGCAGGGCGCTGTTTGCAGAGATAATACCTGCCGGTATCTCACGGATAGCCGTACGGGGGTTCTTTGCGTCAAAACTCCTGTCGAGATACCGGTTGAATGCCATCGCCGCACTTCTTGCCGTTACCATGCAGACCAGCACCAACAGCAATTTCCTTACCCACCCGGTTTCCAGGAATACCTGTTGAAACAAATCCCCCGCAGTTGGCGATTGGATAGTCGTATGCCAACCCGAAAGTTGTGTATGGGAGGTCCCCAGTACAAACCCGATCAACGCAAACGGCATCGCAAAAATGGTATGCGAAAATTTCACCAGGCTCAAATATCTTTTTACTGTTGTCATATCATCCTAATTAAAACATTCACTCATTCTATCATTCTATCATTCACTCATTCACTCATTAATCACACCATCTCCCACAAAACGATCCCCGCAGCCACCGAAACATTCAGGGAATGTTTCATTCCATATTGTGGTATTTCGATACTACCGTCACAAAAAGGCAATACAGCGGCATCCACACCTTCCACTTCATTTCCGAACACCAATGCCACTTTATCATTGTCCCGGTTGAAATGCTGCAGCGGGATGCTGTTCTCCACCTGTTCTATGGCATAGATCCGGTACCCTTTCTCTTTCAGGGCCCTTACGGCATCGAGCGTAGTGGGGAAATAGATCCAGTCGACCGTTTCCGTGGCACCCAATGCGGTTTTATGGATATCCCTGTGCGGGGGCTGGGGGGTATAACCACATAAGCAGATCCCTTCGGCCAGGAATGCATCTGCGGTGCGAAATACACTACCCACATTATGCATGCTGCGGATATTGTCCAACACCACCATTACCGGGTTCTTTTCGGCCTGCTTGAACGCATCCACCGACATACGACCCAGCTCATCCATGCTCAGTTTTCGCATGTCGCAAAGGTAGTTCCATCCACTCAAATAAAGGTTCGGCTGAAATGGGTAAGATTGATTATTTTGTTCAGTCCAAAACTTAAACAACCCGAACTATGAGAAAAAACATCCGCCTGTCGGTGCTGCTGGCATTGGCCCTGCCTGTTGGCGGCCTGGCTCAGACCGAAAAAGTGGACCCTGCCATCATGCAGCAGATCCGCAAGGAAGGCCTTGAGAACTCCCAAGTGATGGAGATCGCCTTTCACCTGACCGATAAAAGTGGCAACCGCCTTACAGCATCCCCCGGTTTTATGCGCGCTGCCAATTATGCAAAGGAAACGCTGGCTGGCTGGGGCCTCTCCAACGCCGCCATACAGCCCTGGGGTGAATTCGGTAAAGGCTGGGAACTGGAAAAAAGTTATGTAGCCATTACTGCCCCTTATTATAAGGCGCTTGCCGCACACCCTAAAGCCTGGACTGCTGGTACCAGGGGACTGAAGAATGCCGAAGTACTGGTGATCAACGCCAAAGATTCAACCGAACTGCGGGCTTATCGCGGGCAGCTGAAGGGCAAATTGTTGATACTCGACCAGTCAACCCCATACAAACACTCATTCAAACCCGATGCGGTGAGGTATACCGATGCGGAACTGGAAGTGATGGCCAACGCCAAAGCTCCGGCCCCCCGCCAGGGACAAGCCAATGCCGCCGATACGGCCGCCCTCAGAAGGCAGCGGGAAGCCATGGCAGCGCGTTTTAACAGTCCTGCCGCCCGTATGCTGGCAGTACTGAAGAATATGGCCAAAGAAGAAGGTGCCGTGGCATTGTTCAGCAATGGCGGCCCCCGCAGTCACGACGGAACCGTTTTTGCCCAGGGAGGAGGCGCCTATAAAGCCAACGACCCGGAGAACTTCGCCGATATCGTGCTGGGGGTGGAAGATTACAATACCGTGCTGCGACTGGCCAAATCGGGCGAGACCTTGAAAATGGATGTGGATGTGAAGACCAGGTTCCAGACCAGGGACCTGAACGGATATAATGTGATTGCAGAAATTCCGGGCACCGATCCGGCATTGAAGGAGGAAGTGGTGATGATCGGCGCACACCTCGACAGCTGGCAAACCGCTACCGGGGCCACGGATAATGCATCAGGATCTGCGGTGATGATGGAAGCCATCCGCATCCTGAAATCGCTGGGATTCAGTAACCGCCGTACCATCCGTATTGGTTTGTGGAGTGGTGAAGAGCAGGGATTGCTGGGATCAAGGGCCTATGTAAAAAATACCTTTGCCGATCCTGCTACCATGCAAACAAACCCGGCACACGAGAAATTCTCTTCCTACTTCAATATCGATAACGGTACCGGGAAGATCAGGGGTATCTATCTGCAGGGCAACGAAGCCTGTCGCGACATCTTTGCACAATGGCTTGCTCCATTCAAAGACCTGGGGGCTACAACTGTGACTATCAATAATACAGGCGGAACCGACCACCAGGCTTTTGACGCGGTGGGTCTGCCGGGTTTCCAGTTCATCCAGGACCCGATAGAATATGACACCCGCACGCACCACAGCAATATGGATAGCTACGATCACCTGATCGAAGCCGACCTGAAACAGATCGCCACCATTGTTGCCGCATTCGTATACAATGCATCCCAGCGTGATGGCAAATTACCCCGAAAAGAAATGCCCAAACCCAGACCAGCAGGGGTATTTGGGTTTTAAAGCAATGAATAGTTAATAGGTAATAGTTGGCCGATGGTCAGGAGGCTGGCACAATTCCAGCCCTCCTGACTTTGCAACCATTACCTATTAACTATTAATTTTTATCTCCTCTCCCTCCTTCTCACTTTCTTTCCACATCCCTTTCTTTCTTTCCTGCCACAAACTGCGCCGCTGTATATTTGTCCGTCATGTCAAAATCCAGCGCAGATACCCCTTTAATGCAGCAGCACAGGGCCATCAAACAGAAATACCCTGATGCCATCCTGTTGTTCCGTGTGGGTGATTTTTATGAGACATTCGGGGAGGATGCGATCGTTGCTTCCAAAGTGCTGGGTATTACCCTGACCAAAAGGAACAATGGTGCGGCAGCCTCCAGTGAACTGGCTGGTTTTCCACATCATGCATTGGACACTTACCTTCACAAACTGGTAAAAGCCGGCTACCGGGTTGCCATCTGCGACCAGTTGGAAGATCCCAAGACCGTTAAAGGCATCGTAAAAAGAGGCGTTACCGAAATGGTGACACCGGGCGTAGCCACCAACGATAAATTACTGGAGCATAACAGCAATAATTTCCTGGCGGCGATCCATTTTACCGATAACGGTACCGGGATCGCCTTCCTGGATATCTCTACCGGCGAGTTCTTTATTGCCGAGGGCAATGACGAATACATCGACAAATTACTGCAGGGACTCAAACCTGCAGAAGTCATTTACCAGCGCAGTTACCAGAAACATTTTAAAGAGGTTTTCGGTCCCAGGTTCTATACGTACACTATGGAGAGCTGGATCTTTGATGAGGCTTTTGCTACCGAGAGTCTGCTCAAACATTTTCAGACACACTCGTTGAAAGGGTTTGGCATCGAAGGCCTGCACAACGGCATCACTGCTGCCGGCGCCATCTTATATTACCTGAAAGAAACGGAACATCCCAACCTGCAGCACATCACTTCCATCCAGCGGATGGAACGGGAGGATTTCCTGTGGATGGACCGCTTCACCATACGCAACCTGGAATTGCTGCATACCGGCACCGATACCGGCAACAGTTTATTGAAAGTGCTGGACAATACGGTGAGCCCCATGGGCGCCCGCATGCTGCGCAGATGGATGATCTTCCCGTTAAAGGATATAGACCGCATCAATGAGCGGCTGGATGCGGTGGCATTCCTGGTGCTGCAACCCGACCTGCGCAAACAACTGGCACAGGCCATCAATACCTGTGGGGATATTGAGCGGCTGGTGAGCAAGATCCCGATGAAGAAGATCAATCCCCGTGAAGTGATGCAACTTGCCAAGGGACTGGAACAGACCGCACTGATCAAACAAACCTGCGCCACTGCAGACAATGTCTACCTTCAGCGTTTGGCAGCTGCCTTGGATGGCTGTGAAAGGATATTGGATCGGATCCGTAAAGAGATCAATGACAATCCTCCTGTAGCTGTGAACAAAGGAGAAGCGATCAAAGCGGGTGTGCACGAAGAGCTGGACCAGTTGCGCAATATTGCCAGTGGTGGAAAAGAGTTCCTCGTTAACATACAACAACGGGAAGCGGAGAAAACAGGCATCTCATCCCTCAAGATCAGCTTCAACAATGTGTTCGGCTATTATCTTGAAGTGACCAATATACACAAGAACAAAGTTCCCGCCGACTGGATCCGCAAACAGACACTGGCCAATGCAGAAAGGTATATCACTCCGGAACTGAAGGAATACGAAGAAAAGATCACCGGTGCGGAAGACAAAATACTGGCCATTGAACTGGATCTGTACGATACACTCTTACTGGCTTTGCAGGACTATATCGCACCGATACAGGTAAACGGCAATATGCTGGCAACACTGGACTGCCTGGTTTGTTCTGCAGAGAATGCGCTACAGTACAATTATAAAAAACCGGAACTCCACGATGGGGTTGAATTGGCTTTTACAGAAAGCCGTCACCCTGTGATCGAACGGAACTTACCTGCGGGGGAGAATTATATTTCGAATGACATTATACTGAACCAGGCCGATCAGCAGATCATTATCCTGACCGGTCCTAATATGAGCGGTAAGAGCGCGATACTCAGGCAGACCGCCCTGATCACGCTGATGGCGCATATGGGAAGTTTTGTTCCGGCCAGTACTGCAAGAGTGCCGCTTACCGACAAGATCTTTACCAGGGTAGGCGCCAGCGACAACCTGAGCGGAGGTGAATCTACCTTCATGGTGGAGATGAATGAGACGGCCAGTATCATCAATAATATTTCGCAACGCAGCCTGATCCTGCTGGATGAGATCGGTCGCGGCACATCTACCTACGATGGTATTTCCATTGCCTGGAGCATTGTGGAATACCTGCACAACTCCCCTGCTGCCCCTAAAACACTGTTTGCCACGCATTATCATGAGCTGAACGAACTGGAGGAGAAATTACCCCGCGTTCAGAATTATCATGTCACCAACAAGGAAGTCGGCAATAAGATCATCTTCCTTCGTAAGCTGGCAAGAGGTGGCAGTACGCACAGCTTTGGTATTCATGTGGCCAAGATGGCCGGCATGCCCCCGGCATTGATCAACCGGGCAAACGAAATACTGGCACAGCTGGAAGAAAGATCGGGAAGAGATGCGGAACAGGAAACGGCAGGCAATCTACCGGCCAGTATGCGGGTTCCCACTGCACAAAGCCTGAAAAACATATCCGCACCTCAAATGCAGTTATCCATTTTTGACGCTCATTCGGAAACCTTTGATGAGATCCGGAAAAAGCTCAACGACCTCGACATCAACCGACTGACACCGGTAGAAGCTTTGATGAAACTGAACGAGATCAAAAACCTGCTGAAATAAGCTGATAGCAATCCAACCCACATGCAACAATACATCACCCATTTTGCGCTGGTCGTACGTGATTATGATGAAGCCATTGCCTTTTATACCCAAAAACTGAATTTCAGGTTACTGGAAGATACGGTATTGAGCGAGACCAAACGATGGGTGCTGGTAGCGCCACCCGGCGCCAAAGAATGCAGCATCTTGCTGGCCAAAGCGGCAACGGAAGAACAACGATCCAGGATCGGGAACCAGACGGGCGGCCGCGTATTCCTGTTCCTGAACACCGATGATATCTGGCGCGATTATGAGGCCATGCGTGCCAAAAATATCAGGTTCGTCCGCACGCCACAGGTAGAAGAATATGGTACGGTTGCCGTATTCGAAGATCTCTATGGCAATCTTTGGGACCTGATCCAGCAGGAAAGTAAGTTCACAACACAGTAAGCGTTGTTACACCTGGCAAATCATTTGCCGGTAAAAATGCCAATCAACCAGCGAGTATCTTTTTGCTGCGCTCCAAGGCGGCGGCAAAGGTTTCGGTTACATTGGCTTTTCCTACGGCAAACAGCAAACGGGCATCTTTCAGCTCCTGCAATACCTGTGCGCTGTGCACTTCCGAAAGGATGATCTTAGTACCCCGGTGCCTGGATTCCTTGTGAACCTCCTGCAGGGTCTTGATCCCTGTTGCATCGATGATGGGCACCCTGCGCATACGGATGATCAGTATCCTGGGAGGTTTTTCAATAAAACGCATGGCATCTTTGAACTTGTATGCTGCACCAAAGAAGAGCGGCCCGGTGATCTCAAACACTTCCACTTCTTTGGGAAGCTGGTAATCATCGATCGAGTCCACATCTGTACTATTCTCTTCCGCCTGTAACGTTATACTCTTCACATCGCTCACCTTGATGATCTTCTGCATGAACAGGAATACCGCCAGCACCATACCGATCTCGATAGCGACCGTAAGATCTACCAGCACCGTTAAGAAAAAAGTGGTCAGCAATACCGCCACATCACTGCGGGGGCCTTTGAACACGGACAGGAAACTCTCCCACTCGCTCATATTGTATGCCACCACCACCAGGATACCGGCCAGTGTGGCCATAGGTATCAGAGAAGCCCATTGTCCTATGAACAACATGATGAGTAACAGGGTTGCAGCATGAACCATACCGGCAACGGGTGTTCTGCCGCCATTCTTCACATTGGTGGCGGTTCTGGCGATAGCGCCTGTTGCGGGAATACCGCCAAACAGGGAGGAAAAGATATTGGCCGTTCCCTGCGCCACCAGTTCCATATTGGAGCGGTGGTTACCGCCGATCATACCATCGGCCACAACCGCAGACAACAGCGATTCAATACCACCCAGCAGGGCAATGGTAAAAGCTGGCTGTACCAATTGTTTGATGGTTTGCAAATCTATGTGCGGGAACACAGGAGATGGCAGCGAGGAAGGGATACTTCCGAAACGGCTGCCGATGGTCTCAACGGGCAGGTGAAAAAAATAAGTGACAGAAGTGGTCAGCAATATCGCGATCAGTGAACCCGGAATCTTATGGGAAATTTTTGGCCATAACTGAATAATGATCACCGTTACTGCTGCCATTACGACTGCAATCCAGTTAACCGAAGAAAGATGCTCCGCGTAAGCCCCCCATTTATCCAGGAAATCGGCCGGAACTGCCCCCATCTGCAAACCCAGGAAGTCTTTCATCTGCGATGAAAAGATGATCAGGGCGATCCCGCTGGTAAACCCAATGATCAGCGGATGCGGGATGAACTTGATCACGGCGCCCAGTCTTGCAAAACCCATGATGATCAGCATGATCCCCGCCAGCAAAGTGGCGATAATCAACCCATTCACACCAAACTGCTGAACAATACCGTATACCACCACTATGAATGCCCCGGTAGGGCCACCAATCTGCACTTTACTTCCCCCCATGGCCGATATGATAAAACCAGCCACCACAGCCGTGAACAATCCTTTCTCGGGCGACACACCCGATGCTATGGCAAAGGCAATGGCCAGCGGCAAAGCCACAATACCCACAATGATACCGGCCATCAGGTCTTTGGAGAACTGCTGCCGGTTATAATTTTTCAGCGTATCAACCAGTTTGGGTTTGAACATATGTACTGTACGTTTATGGATGCTAACACATGGATCTACAGAACAACATCATTGGCAATGTTTCTACTGTATATCGCTGTGCTCAAAGAACTTTTATACGAATCCTGCTATACCTTGATCCAGAACTTCAGCAGTTCATCTGCCGTAGCCCCTACTTCATGGTAATCGCCGGGTATCTCATTCTCGGTGCTGTGAAAAGTAGCGAGACGTGTGCCAACCGGTTTTTTCTCCAACTGGCGGAACAGATAGCGGTTATACTGTGCATAATGCTCGCGCGAATACACCACTTCCTCGTCTATCCGGAAACTATCGTCCAGGTTCTCAAAAAAAGCGTTGAAAAAATAAAAATGATCATAGTCGGAGAGGTCGGTATGCAGGAGGTTCTGATGCAGGAATGAGACATTGGCAAAACCAAGCTTTCGCCTGGCATCTTCGGCGCAGGCTACGAGATTGGCCCTTTGTTCTACACCAGTGTAAGTGCCATCCGGGCAATAATATGCCGCTGCCAGGCAAAATTTACCTGCGCCGCTGCCGATATCAAGAATGTGTTTGTTATGATCTGCCGTGAGAAATTCGGCCGCCCTGCGTGCCACATGAAGGGGTGTCCAGTGCATAGTTGCCTGGGCCTGCACAGCTTCGGGATACAAGCGATGAAACTGCAGATCGGATGCGAACCATTGGTGGATGGACCCGGGTACTGTATGAACAGCTTGTGTTGTATGTAATGGCCCCTTTTGAGCCATCTTACCTGCCTTCATGGTGTAAAGTTACTGATTTGGCAGCGATTTGTCTACAGGTAAGATAACCACCATTGATCATGTGTGGCTTTATACCGGCTGTAACGCTTGCAGAACGGGTATAAAACAGCCACTACCGCAATCCAGATCAGGTACACTATGCCCAGCGGATAACCAAAATCATTGGGGCGGAACAACATCATACCGGTTGCTGCCTGCGACAATGTATATCCGCTGGCAAAAAAGGCGATGGTGCACAGCAGGTGGATGAGGAAAAAATGGAGCAGGTAATAGAACAAAGGTATCCGTCCGTAAACCACTATTATCTCTGTCCACTTGCTTTTGACCTTTTCCAACCAGGCAAGCAGGATCAGGGCAGGCCCCAGTGTGATACAGCAATACAAGAAAGAAGGTGGGTACTTGGATACATTGAAGAAGGATAAGACAGTGGCGGTACTGTTCTTTTGTTCTGTCCATATAACCGGGTCGCCATAAGCGTTCAGCCAGCGAACCAGGAAAAAAGCCAGCGTGGCGGTTACCCCAAAGCCAATGAGTTTACGCCGGCGTTTACCGGCATCGTAACCAGGTACGAACAAGGTACCCATACAATAACCCAGCAACAGGATACCTGGCCAGGGAATCAAGGGATACAGCACTCCGAAGAAACGCCCCGGTGCATATTGCACAAAATATTGCTGGTGCAGCAGTCCCCACCATACACTCGTTTTTTCCATGGCCGTGGTGTTCAGGCTGTCCAGCATGTTATGCCCCACTACCATCACAAGCCCTGTCACAAACAACACATTGATGGGCAGATAGATGAATGCCGCCAATAACATCATGGAGATCCCCGTTACCCAGATCACCTGCAGCCCCAGGAAATGGTATAACGGATCAAAAGAGAATAACAGGTTAAATACAGTGATCTCCAGCAATACCAGCCACAAGCCCCTTTTCAGCAGAAAAACAGACTGTTCCTTTCTCGTTTTTTTCCTGCCCGATAAAAAGGCAGAAGTACCTGCCAGGAATACGAATACGGGTGCGCAGTAATGGGTGATAAAACGGGTGAAGAACAAAATGGGTGTTGTGGTTGCCGGATCGGTGGGATCGCTGGTCATGGCCCCGAGATGAAAAAAATCCCGTACATGATCCAGCGCCATCAGGATCATAATGCTGCCACGGAGGATATCGATCGAATCGATCCTTTTTTTCAATAAGGCCAGCTGTTCCATAGTTGGTTTTTGGGTAAAATACGGAAACTATCCTTTTTGTACCGGTTTTGCACAACAAATGACCGGGAACAGTTTATAAAGCTTTGTTACTGAATAGTACTATCTACCACGTACCAGTATTCATTACCATAAAAGCCATTCCCATTCCTATACACCATCCATGAGATGATCACAGATTTTTGATTCTTTTGCCAGCTATATTGCAAGCCATCCGGAGTTACATAACCCTTAACCGGAGAGAATCCGAACAATTGTGTATAGGTATCTATCATCTTCAGCTTAAGGTCTTTGGAGGAAGCATAATCCTGGTATTTGCTGATCAGTTTTGGATAATCTGTGTTACTTCTGAATCCAACAATTTTCTTATTGTCATTCACATAGACCGACATATTCGTTACATCTTTTGAGCTGATCAGTTTCAGTCCCGGGAAAAGGCCACTTTTTTCACTGGAGGTCCTGCGGAAAAAATCAGGATGTTTTTTTGCTGCGTCTTCCAGCGTCTGACCGAATTCCCACCCAGGTGTCCATGAAAAATCCCTGAAAATCTTTTCTTTATTGAGAGAATCCGCCATCCTTTTTTCTTTCAGATCCTTCTCCTCGATGCCTTTCTGTTCCATTTGCAGTTTCATCTTCACCACTTCCAGTACTTTATCCTCATTGAAATCTTTAATATCAGGTGATGACTGAAATGCAGCAATCGTCTGCCATAAGCTATCCTGTAATTCCTCTGTGTTTTAGCCAGCTTAGACTCTATCTGGATCTGGAGGTACAGGATCTTACAGTTGGCCCCGCCCAGTTTCAGTTTTGCATTTTTGAGGAAGGTGAGCGCTACGGGATAATTGGCTTTCCCGTAATTCTCTTCAGCCAGCATGTAAGCCGCTTTGGCTTCCGTTTCATTCACCTGGCTGTAAAGGGGACCAAAGAACAGCATCAATAAAAAAAAACATTACCTTTTGAGTACCATTCATATAAACCGATTTCATCTATAGATAAAAATTCAACAGCGCCTCAGTAATTATCCAAACCTTACCGGAAAAATTCTTTAATACGATTCATCCACTATATCTGAGACATAGACACCATAAAAGCCATCTCCTT
This sequence comes from Bacteroidota bacterium, assembly GCA_016183765.1. Classification (GTDB taxonomy): domain Bacteria; phylum Bacteroidota; class Bacteroidia; order Chitinophagales; family Chitinophagaceae; genus Sediminibacterium. Next base: position 4,782 of record JACPEA010000009.1, on the reverse strand, counting down.
TTCTGATAATTTTTGTCCAGTTACGGGTAAACGTTTTGCCATTTTTCTTCCATACGAATCCCAACCCATCAACAGAAGGCAGAGAGACCGGTTCAAAGCCGAATAGTTTGTTGTTCCTGTCCCGCTCATCCAGCATGGATTTCCGGAAGGTTTCGTAATTATTTTTTTTACTACCACTCTCCACATATTCAATCGATATCCTGTTTCCCACAATTTTATCGTTCCTGATGAAAATGGAAGCAGTGGTGATCACATTAGCGGCATCCACAGGCCTTGACGTGATCATTTCTATTCCGGGATAATCCTGGCTGGGTTCCGCTTTTGTTCTGCGAAAAAAAGCCGGATACATTTTTTCCGCTTCTTTGACCGTTAAACCCAGGTTCAATCCCGCAGTGAAACGCCAGTCTTTGAAGGTCTTTTCATTTTTCGCCTCTTCTGCTGCCTTCTGTTCTGCCAGCAACGCCTTTTCTTCTGTTAGTTTTTGTGCTAATTCCAGTTTCATTTTCACCACTTCCAATACCTTGTCCTCATTAAAATCCCTGATATCGGGCGCGGTCTGAAAAGCGGCTATGGTTTTGAGCAGGCTATCCCTGTAATTTCTCCTGGTTTTGGCCAGTTCACTTTCTATCTGGATCTGGAGATACAGGATCTTACAGTTGGCGCCACCCAGGTTGGCCTTGGCATTTTTAAGGAACGTAAGTGCTACCGGGTAGTTGCCCTTGCCATAATTCTCCTCAGCCAGCATATAGGAGGCTTTGGCCTCGGTTTCATTTATCTGCGCAAAAGCCGGGAAAGAAAGTACCAATAAAAAAGAAAAGATCATGTACGAACGCATGTGGTTTCTATTTAGTCAATTAATTATTCCAGAAATCGTTTTTTGTGGCTGCTTTTTTTGTGCCGGTAGAATCCTTCTTACCGGTTTCCCAGAAATCGCCACCAGCACCTGATACAAGGGCAGTGGTCCCTGGCGGGGTTTTCATGGCAAATGTTTTTACGGCGAGTTCACTCTGGGCTGCCAGGTTCACAAAAGTTTTGCGCATCTGTTCGGCCTTATCTTTCTCTCCATAATAGCCCACCAGCATCACATCTCCGGGTGCATAACCTTTTAGTTTGCTGATCACGCTGGTCTTATAAGGAAATGTACCATCCGAATACTGCTGAACCGGGAAAACATTACTTACCGCTACAACAGACTGCTCCTTATCGAACGAAGCCATCTCTGTTACATAGGCAAACATGTACACTTCGGGTAATGTTACTTTGTGCGAAGTCAGCGGTGTACCACCATTGGGAAAACTTCGCAGGAGCTGGTTCCGCATGTCTATCCGCGCTTTTTGCTTGGCTGCAGCGATGGCAGCCAGTTGCCTTTCCCTTTCTGCCCTCAGCGCTTCCCTGGCTTCCTTTTCCTCTTTGGCAGCCTTACTGCTATTGATGATGCTGCCGATCAGCTGCATGCTCTGGCCGATGGCCCGTTCGGTGCTGTTCTCATTAAAGTTTCCGTTGATGGCATTATTCAATTTAGCATTACGCGCCTGCTCCAGGTTCTGTACTTCTGACCGTATGGAGCTGCTTTGTTGTTGAAAAGCGGATTCCAGCTCCTGAACGGAATTATAAGTACCATTCAAGGAACTGAGTGCGGCAAGGTTCTCTTTTCCATTGCGTACTGCTTCTGCATAATAATAATTCTGTTTCCACATTTCCGCCTTCTGCTCTATCCTTTGCGTGATGGCGTTGTTCTGCGCCTCCGCATCTGTAAACATTTTATTTACCTGGCTACGCACTTCCTCGGCTGTCATAGTTGGCTGTTCCGGTTCTACCGGTTTTTGCGATTTGGCTGTAGCGGCAGTTTTGGCGTCCTGGTATTCCTTTTGCGTCACTTCCCTGAATTTCCCGTCTGTTCCCCGATGAAAATAGCCCCCATCAGTCGTTCGTACAAAATCGGGAAGGTTCTTATGATTGGGTTGTTCCGGTATTGGCCCGCCCTTTTCCTGCTTTTTTTCCGACCAGAAACTCTGATCAGATTTTGCCTTATTCCCCACCGGCGGGGTAGCCGTTGGTTTTATGGAGGGATCGCCTTGCGGATAGCTGCTAAAGGGAGCTAATTTTGCTGCGCCTATATTCGACTTCTCAGTGTCATTTGCAGCGCTGTTCTTAGTTGCCTGGGGATTGGTCTTTCCGGCATCCGCATTCTTTTTATCCTCTTCTGCCTTTTTCTTTTCTAATTCTGCATTCCGCTTTGCATCATCCAGTTTTTTATTGTCAGCATCGGTTTTTTCTTTTTCCGCCCGTTTGGCATCTTCCTGCTTTTTGCGGATGGCGGCTTCATAATCCGTGATCGCTTTTTCTATGGCACCGGTACCCCGGTAGGCAACATAGGTCAATCCCTGTATATGTGCCGCGTAGTTGTCCGGTCGTGCATCACTGGCCACTTCCCCTACCTGGTTCCGTCCCAGGAAACTTTCATAACTGATCTGCTTGTTGATACCCGGCCCTTGCACCCGAACGCTGAAGGTAGCCGATGAAAGGCTGATCGGATAAAAAGGATCAAAGCCAAGGTTGTGGTCTGTGTAGATCTTTCCCTCACGCATATACCTGTACGAATAAGGGGCGATGGGATTTCGGGGACTGGCCAGGGTAATGTCTATTTTAAGGGCCAGGTAGGTCTTTGTGCCTATTTTTTCAAGAAAAAAATTAGGCACCACTTTGAAGCCAGGGGTTACCAGTCCGGACCTGTCGCCGGCTGGCATGGGCCAGTCCCTGACACTGACAAAGGTTTGCGCCTGGATGAACTGTATAAAGAGTAAAAAAATGCCCAATAATGGTTTCTTCATAGGAGCAGTCAGTGATTTAAATCAAAAGATAATTGCTTTATTCATATAGACCAAATCATAATACAAAATTACAGTCCTGTGTTTTTTATATTACAATAAAGTATATTAAATACTGCCGACCAGTTCCAGCCTGCAGTGAGAATTCGCTGTCAAGAACGTTTATCTGTCCGCTTGGGGGATGAAAACAAAAAGGTCTCTACTTACGTAGAGACCTTTTTGCGGACCGGACGGAATAAATTCATACCTATTTAAGCTAACCTACCTAAAACTATACTTACAGTAAGTGATTGATTTTGAATAATTTATAACATTTACTCATTTTCAGACTAATTATCTTTACAAGGCGCAACATCACTTAATTCGACTAAAAATTCAACTAAATATGTTGTTACCTATCAAACTAATATGCAATGCATCAAAAGCTAGGCGAAATGGCACTAGCCTGATTTTCATACAGTATTGTATGAACGCTGAGAATAAAACTCTGCTTAATACTGAAATAGCCATTCCTGCAAATTATTGGCATAAGAAGTATATGCGAGTGTTGGAAAGTATGCCTATTAAATTTGGAATAGCAGAACAAATAAACAAAGAATTACAAAGACAAGTCCGATTGGCAGAAGACATTATAAGTTTTGCACTATACAAAAAAATATCAAATCCTGTAAAATTTGTGAAAAATACATTTTCTCCAAATTTTGAACATGGCCAGCTAGAAAAAACATACGCTAAAGCCGCCAGTAAAAATCCTAAAATCAATCTGGATTTCTTTTTCCAAATGGACGACTATATTAGATCTAAAGAAGGAACAGTAGCAGATGGAACAATGGATGTATTTAAAAATCTCAAAAAAATTATGCACTCCTTCGAAACCTTCCGAAATAAGAAAATATGTTTTAACCAAATAAATTTCAGCTTCTACGAGGAACTTGTCCAGTATCTTACATTTGAGCATACTCATTATCGAAGAAAAGAAGTCAAAAAGGGATTTAAAGCAAATACTATTGGGAAAACAATTAAACAACTTATTATTTTCTTAAAAAACAGAAAGCTGAAAAGAATTATCAATGAACTCGATCTTTCAGGATTTAAAATATTCGAAGAGGAAGCAGATGCGATCTACTTAACTACAAGTGAAATAAAGTCAATCTATAATCTGGATTTGTCCCAACAAGATTATCTGAAAAAATATAGGGATCTGTTTATCTTTGGATGTCTTACAGGACTGCGTTTTTCGGATTTTTCAGTCATCAGTTCAGACGATGTTCGTGATGGAATGTTATATAAGAAACAAGGCAAAACAAAACACTGGGTCGTAATCCACTTAAGAAAAGAAGCAATCCATATTTATACATATGGCTTTAACAAAATTTTCCCTGAGGTAAGTAATCCAGAGTTTAATAAATACATTAAAGAGGTTGGCAAACTTGCTGGATTAACCCAACCAATAAAGCATTCATATAAAAAGGGAAATCGCGAAATAGTAGAAACTAAAGCTAAATTTGAATGGATCACATCTCATACTTGCCGTAGATCTTTTTGTACTAATGAGTTTATGGCCGAAACCCCTGTAGAACTAATAATGAAAATTTCTGGGCATAAAAGTCTAAAAGATTTTTATAGATATATAAAGATTGCGCCAGAACAAGCCGGGCAAAGAATGAAGGAACTATGGCAAAACCGTGGCGAGTTAGTGTAAGTTGAAATAGTCAATACTTAATCTGACAGTTGGGATTAATTTCAAGGTGCTTAAACTTTATTAATTAACCCCTTTAAACTGTCAGACATAAAAAGTAATGACAAATTAATCTGACCCTCACCCAATAATCAGACACGGTAAATTAGAGATCCGGGCTCCCTTTTGGTACATTTCAACCATCTCCTGAGGTGTCATTCCGTTTAATGAACTATGCGGTCTGAAGTGGTTGTATTCATGTCGCCAGTCTTCTAT